>NZ_OZ247583.1:1180000-1347500 GCF_965233825.1 Roseibium album | reverse complement strand
GGCCCGAGGGGTGTCAGGTTCTGCCGGCTGTCAAAGTTCTCCTGCGTCTGGTCACTCGGAAGTATGAGCCCCGGTGCGATGGCGTTGACACGGATCTTCTTCGCCCCAAGCTCAAAGGCCGCGAGCCGGGTCGCCCCTTCCAACGCAAACTTGCCACAGAAATAACTGAACCTTTCAGGTGATGCCGACAGCATCTGAGTGTCCAGCATGTTCACGATCGACCCGGTTTCGGGCAACGGATCCTGATTGGCAAAGGCCTGCATCAGAAAGACCGGAGCCGCCGCATTCACGTTCATCAGGAATTGCCAGCTTTCATGGGTCAGGTCGTGAAGGCTGTCCGTATTGAAAGCAGACGCAGAATTGACGAGGACCGAAACCGGGCCGCCAAGTGCGGCGGCAGTTTCGGCAATCAGTTCGCCTGCAAGTTCGGGCCGGCTCAAATCCTTCTGCAGCAGAACTGCCTGACCACCAGAAGCGCGGATCTCATCATGAAGTTCCTGAGCGCCACCAACCGACGAATTGAAATGAAGTCCGATCGCGTATCCCTTGTCGGCAAGACCCTTGGCAATGGCCTTGCCGAGGCGCTTTCCCGCTCCTGTTACCAACGCAATGTGATTTGATGCCATAGTCGTTCCCCCAGTTTGTGTCAGGCAAAATCCTGCAGGTTCAATACCGGCTGCACCCTTGAAACTTCATGACTGCGCACAAGATTGGCCTTCGACAACACCGCAAGCGTCGCAGCACTGGTCTGCGCAACACGTACCTCGTCGCGAAACAGGTAAACCGCTCCAGTCAGCTGCACCGTCACCGGCCAGCCAAGGGCACGCAACCGGAAAGACTGCAGAATGCTGTCTGTCTGATAGCGGATTCTGTCCGGGCCATCGGGCAAATGCAATGCAAACCCAAAACCCGGGTCCACCCAGAGACGCTCCACGCCCGCATCGGTCGCTATGCCGATCCGCTCCCTGAAGAAAGTCAGCTGATGATCAAAAATGTCTTCCGCCGGTGGCAGGTAGTCGCCGGACCTTGCATTTTCTCCCGGTGTATAACAGAGAACGACACCTGCCTGATGAGAAGCTATGGCTTCATAGAAAGCCGGGTCATCGACACGGCCGGTCAGATTGACAACACCTGCACCTGCTTCCAGCAGCGCCACGCCGACCTCGGGGTGATAGGTTTCGACCGAAACCAGAATGTTCTCCTCTGCGAGAGCCGTAACCACCGGGCGCATCCGGTCTATCTGCCGCTCGATGGATACGATGTCGGCCGTATCGCCTGTCGACTCGGCCCCGATATCGACCATTGCCGCACCTTCAAGCGTCATCCGCCGCCCTCGATAAAGCGCCGCTTCAAACGTGTGACAGACGGTTTCACGATAGGTGCTGTCTGCCGAAAGGTTCAGGACACCCATCTGGTAGGTTCTGTCTTCGAACCTGCGGCCGAATTTCGGAAAATCGAATGTTCTGACGGGGGTTTCGAGAGCGTCGCGATACTTGAGCCAGAGCGGCAGAATGCGATCAGCAGAAATCATGAAGGCAGGTCTCCGGATGGTTCGGCTTTGGTTTCAAAAGCCCGGGGTCACAAAGGAAGGGTGCTTTGCAATGCAAGTCAATTCAAGCCTTCTTGCGCGTGACCCGAATGCCTACCCCGCCGGCGTCTTCGAAAATATCGGGTTTGGTCACCTTGACCGTGACACGTGAGGCGAGCGGATTTGACAGCACAAACTCTGCAATGGCTTCAGCCCATTCTTCCACGAGCTCGACATGCCCGCCACGCTGCGCCTTGTCCTGTATAAAAGTGACCGTGTCCGCATAAGAAACATAAGTTCCGCTGTCCTGCACGACACGCCTGTAACCGGCTACTGTCTCGATGTCGACATCGAACCGGACCGCCTGACTGCGCCCCTTCTCGCTATCAAGTACGCCGATTTCTGCCGGCACCAGCAGATTTTCGATCAGGACCACATCCGGACCGTCTTCAACGAGGCCGATCGACTTCACCGGGCTTTCAGTCATCAAACTTCCTGTCCTTCGGAACATGCTTCAGGTTTCAGGACATGGATGTAGCCGGTAGCGGGCGCAGGTCAAGTCACCTGTCGCAACCGGTCGTCTCGTCAAGAGCGCAGGTTGTCAATGGAATCCACCGCACAGATCACGCCGCGCAGTTCCGCCAGACCCTTGAGCCGTCCAATTGCCGGATAGCCAGGTGTGGAGGCTCCGCTCAGATCGTTCAGGATCCGATGCCCGTGATCCGGCCGCATGGGAATGCGTTTTCCGGATCCTGCTTCCATCCGGCGCAGCGCCCGGATGATTGCAACCATATCAATGTCACCGCCAAGATGAGCGTCTTCGTAAAAGCTGCGCGGATCGTCCTCCCGGCGAGTTGCCCGCAGATGGGCGAAGTGAATACGATCGCCCATGGCCTCGACGATCGCGGGGAGGTCGTTGTCCGGGTGCACACCGAGCGAACCGGTGCACAAGGTAAATCCATTTGCCGGGGAAGCATTCATCGACGCTATTCGCTCCAGATCCGAAAGCGTACTGGCAATGCGCGGCAGTCCGAACAGGGGGCGCGGCGGGTCGTCAGGATGGAGCGCAAGGACGACACCGGCATCCTCGACTGCTGGAATGACCGTCTCCAGAAAATTCCGAAGATGCTGAAAGTGTTGTTCGCGTCCGATGTCCCGATAGGCGGCAAGCCGGTCCCTGAAGGCATCTAGTGTGTAACTTTCTTCTGATCCGGGGAGACCTGCAATGATATTGGCAGTCAACCGGTCCCGGTCCTCATGCGAACAGGCGGCAAGGTAGGATTGGGCTGCGGCAATATCGCCGCTGCTGTAGTCAACTTCGGCGCCATCCCTTTCCAGGATGAAAAGGTCGAAGGCCGCATAGGCGGCGAATTCAAACCGCAAGGCGGTGGCGCCACCCTCCAGACCGTAGTCGAGATCGGTGCGCGTCCAATCCAGGACCGGCATGAAGTTGTAGCAAATGGTCGTGATGCCCTGCCGGGCAAGAGCGTTTGCGGTTTCCGCCCAATTCCGTGCCCAGCGTTCCCAGCCAGGCGCACCGGTCTTGATGTCCTCATGAACCGGAATGCTCTCGGCGACCTGCCAGGTCAGACCCGCATCCTCGATCATCTGCCGACGCGCCGCGATTTCTTCCTCCGGCCAGAAAGTTCCGTTCGGGATTTCGTGCAACGCAGTCACGATGCCGGTTGCACCGGTCTGACGAACGTCATTCAGAGAAATCGGATCGTGCGGTCCGAACCAGCGCCAGCTTTCGATCATCGCCTTATTCTTTCTATTCGTGTTCTTTAAGGTGACGCGACCGTGGGCGTATAGAGATACCCGTCAAATTCCGGATCTCCGACATCGGAGAGTTCAAGAAGGGTCAAGCGCACATTTTCAAGATGCTGCCACATGGCAAGCCGGGCCTGTTCCGCATTGCGATGACGCAAGGCCTCCAGAATGGCGGCATGGTCGTCCAGCCAACTTGTCCGGTAACTCAGGTCGAAAATCCGGTCGTGCAGCCTTGCCCACATGGGGCTGTTTTCCCGTTTCTTCCAAAGCTCCTCGACATGATCGACGAGAACGCTGTTCTGGGTGGCCTCCGCGATCCGAAGATGGAATTGCCGGTCGGCGAAATAGTCCTCTTCGCCGTTTTCGATCGCCCTGCGTTCTAGTTCGAGCGTCTCCCGAAGTTTTATGATGTCACTTTTGGTAATGGTTGACGCGGCAAAACCCGCAATACTGCTTTCCAGCAGCTGCCGAGCCTGCAGCAGTTCAAAGGGACCGAAGTCGGACTTCTGGATGTTCAGCGAAATTTTTTCACCGGCTGCGACATAGCTGCCCGAGCCTTTGCGCACGTCGAGATATCCCTCGATCTCGAGCATGATGAAGGCTTCGCGCACAAGGGAACGGCTGATGCCCATTTCAAGGGAAATCTGCCTTTCCGTCGGAAACTTGTCACCGGGCCGGTACCCTTCCTCCGCGATCCGCCGTGCCAGGGATTCGGCAATTTCCTGATATCGGCGTTTTGAACCATCGCTGGTCATGAAGCCTTCCTTGCACTCTTCGCGTCCGCAGCAATCTTCCGATAGTAATCCGCCAGAATATGGAACGCTTTTTTCTTCGTCTTTTTGTCGGCCGCAATCAGCCCCTTGTGATTATACCCATTTTGAAAGATGTTTTGGCGCCGTTCCACTCGGAAATCATAAAGTATCCACGGCGACATGCCCTTGACGTAGTCCAGTTCCCGCAAGGTAGCGATCTGCCTGCGATAGACTTCGGCCATGTAGTCCTCGCTGAAGAGGCCGTTTTCCGGACCTTTGACGCCAATCACGCCATCAGCGCCGGTCTCGGAAATCACGACCGGCCGGTCCGGGTCAGAATTCCGGCCGATCTCCGCAAGGTCATCGAAATTCTCCTCGTACCAGCCGTAGTATTCATTGAGGCCGATGATATCGATATGCTCTGCGAGCCGATCCTCAATGCAGTTGTTTGCGTGATTGACGAGACAGGCAGCCGATGTCAGGCGGGTCGGATCGAGTTGAACAGCCCTTTCGGCCAGTCCCCTCATGAATTCGAGCCTGGCGTCCGTATCCGGGTTTTCGTTGCCAACCGACCAGATGATGACGCTTGCGCGGTTCCTGTCCCGCTTGATCAGCTCCATCAACTGGTTCTCCGCGTCCCGATAGGTAGCGGGATTGGCAAAGTCGATCGCCCAGTAGACCGGGATCTCTTCCCACAGGAGAAATCCGAGCTCATCGGCCAGTTCCGCCGCGCGCTCGTGATGCGGATAGTGGGCCAGGCGCAGGTAATTGCAGCCAAGTTCCCCGGCATGTTCGAAGCGCCGGCGCAGATCTTCGTCGGTCGTCACCTTGCCCAGGTCGGCATCGTCCTCATGCACCGAGATTCCGCGCAAGAACAAAGGTTCACCATTTAGCAGGATCTCGGTGCCCCGACGCTCGATCTGGCGAAAACCAACGCGATCTGCGACCTTATCCTCACCGAATGACAGGACCGCCTCGTAAAGCATCGGATCATCCGGGCTCCAAAGTCGCGGGCGCGCGGAGATTTCGATGCTGCCCTTGCCGTCCTCGACGGGAATTGTGCAGTCAATGTCGAGATCCGGGATCGACAGTCGTGCGACACCCGACCTGGTGCCACAAGTGGCTATCTCGGCACGAAGGCTGGAATAGGTACCGTCGGGCACAAGAAACAGGAAGAAGTCCCTGATCAGATCTCTTGGAGTTTCAAAGTATCGGACGTCTCGATAAACGCCGCCGTAATTGAACCAGTCGGTATTGCGCATAGGCACCCTGTCCAGGGTACGGGTATTGTTGACACAGGCCATTATCCAGTTCCGGCCCGGGCGCAACTTGCCGGTCAGTTCAACGCAAAACGGCGTTGACGCACCGTAGTGATTGCCCAGAAATTCGCCGTTCAGGAAAATCTTGCAGTCATAACTCGCAGCTCCGAAATGCAGGAACTGGCGCCTTGTTTCGTCAATGTCTTCAATATCGAGCGTGCGCGTATACCAGGCGCTGCCTTCAAAAAAATACCATTTGTCCTTGAGCATGGCCCAATTGGAGGGAACCGGAACGGTCTCGCCCATGTAGGGGTCGTAATCCCAGGGTTCGCAGCGCTTCTCCGGTGCTTCCGGCAGCATGGAAAACCATTTCTGCCGGAGGCCGGTGTCCAGTAGATCAACGCAAAAATTCCAGTCGCCGTTGAGACTTTCAGATGCCCGCCCGCCCATGAAGATCAGGCCGTCGTGATTCAAGGACTGTGTGTTGAAAGGAACATCATAGTCTTCATCATGAAGCGCCTGCAGCGCATTGTCGGCGAGTTTCGAGCGTTCGAGCATCTATCCTGTCTCCAGCCTGGACCTTGCTTATTGCGGTGCGCTTGCCTTGATGCGGTCGATCAGGTCCGAAACGACAGCAGATTTCTCGGCCGCCTCCTGGTGCATCGGCAGGACAGCCTCGATAAACGGTCCCTTTTCAACTTCGATAAACTTTACACCGAGTTCGGTCTTCGCTGTTTCAACAGCAGCAGCGCTCATGGCATCCCACTGTTCGCGGTGGAAATCCATCGATTCGCGCGCGGCCTTGGTCAGTGCCTGCTTGTGCTCGTCGGACAACTCGTTCCAGGTCTTGGAAGATATCATGACAACCGAAGGGATCATGGTATGGCCATCATTTGAATAAACCTTTGAAACCTCGCCGTGACGCGCCGACGTCAGCGCCATCGGATTGTTTTCTGCACCATCCACGACACCCTGCTGCAGGGCGCTATAGAGTTCGCCCCATGCGATTGGCGTCGGGTTGCCGCCAAGAAGCTCCACCATGCGGATCGCGGACGGGCTTGGCTGAACGCGGATCTTCATTCCTTTCAGGTCTGCCGGCGAATGGATTTCCTTGTTGGCATAGAAAGACCGCGCACCTTCGATGTAAAAGGCAATTCCGACAAAACCCTTGTCTGCGGATGCCGCCAGAATGTCTGAGCCGATATCTCCGCTCAAAACATCATAGTAATGGTCGGCATCCACGAAGATATAGGGCAGGTTGAGTGCGCCGTAGGATTCCTCGAAGGCTTCGAGTTCGGAGGCATTGGAGCGGGCCATGTCGAGGGAACCGTTCTGCATGAGTTCCATGGATTCACGCTGGGTACCGAGCTGCGCATTGGCGTAGATACGGATCTTCAAATCGCCGCCGGTCGCTTCTTCAAGCTTCTCCGCCATGTGCTCCATGGATTTGTGCAGCGGATGATCTTCCGGGTTGTTGTGATTGAGACGCAGGGTCTTGGCGTTGGCAACCGAACCCATTGCGACAGCACCTGCGGCCAGAACGGCCGCGAGCTTTACAAACTTCATCATGATTTCCTCCCAATGCAGCCTGGCCGAAACTCTCCGCCCTGACTTGAACGGGATGCCGGCTGCGGTTTTCGCGGCAGTGACTGCCACGGATGGCAAATTGTTCGTCCAATTTCGCAAATCAGTCAACCTTTTTTACGAAATTGGTTGACCAGTTTGAGTTGATAGCGCATTTCTAGTGCTGCCGTGCCCCGCTACCATCTGCTCAAAATGGTATTGCAGGCCGGATTGGGAGGACAATCGTGAACACCATTACCAAAGGCGTGGATCTCGTGCTGCGCCTTGTCATCACCTTCGCATTTGCCGTTTTGGTCGCCTGCGTCATCTGGCAGGTATTCTCGCGTTACGTTCTGGAAAGTCCCAGCACCGTCACGGACGAAATGGCCCGGTTCCTGTTCATCTGGGTTGCGCTTCTCGGCGGAGCCTACACGCTCGGACAACGGAGGCATCTTGCCATCGACCTGCTTCCGCAAGTCACGAGTGGCAACCTCCGGCTCACGGTCAACGCGGCGATCATCTTGGCTATCGCCACATTCGCCGCGCTGGTGATGATCTATGGCGGCGTGGACCTGGTGAACCGGACGCTTTCGACCGGACAGGTCTCACCTGCGCTCAGGCTGCCCATGGGGCTCGTCTATATCGCGATCCCGTTTTCCGGAATCTGCATTCTCTACTACTGCCTGACCTTTCTGGCCGACCTCTTTCGGAGCGGACGAGGACCGAATGATCAGGAAGGTACACCGAAGGCCGGCGGCCCGCTGGACTAGAACGGGAACAAGGGAACAAAATGGATATTCAGTCTGTCCTCGTCCTGTTCGGGACATTTGCACTGCTCATGATGCTGGGCGTTCCGATTGCCTTTTCGATCGGTCTTTCGGCCTTTGCAACCTTCCTGCTGTTCATGTCTTTCGATCAGTCGGTCTATATCGTCGCCCAGCAGGTCGCGTCGGGTCTCGACAGTTTCACGCTGCTTGCGATCCCGTTTTTCATTCTTGCCGGTAACATCATGAACCGGGGCGGTATTGCGATGCGCCTGATCGAATTCGCAAAGGTGATCGGTGGCCGGCTGCCGGGCGCACTGGCACACTGCAACGTCATCGCAAACATGATGTTCGGCTCGATTTCAGGTTCTGCGGTCGCCTCCGCCGCCGCCGTTGGTGGCGTCATGGCTCCCTTGCAGAAAAAGGAAGGATACGATCCGGCCTACAGCGCCGCCGTCAACATCGCTTCCTGCCCGACAGGCCTTCTGATCCCGCCAAGCTCCACTTTTATCGTCTATTCCCTGATCACCAACGGCACGTCCGTCGCCGCTCTGTTCGTTGCCGGATACATTCCCGGTCTCTTGATGGGGCTCAGCCTGATGGTGGTTGCCGGCATCATTGCAAAGCGGCGCGGATATCCGGTTGCAGAACGTCCGAGCGGTGTGGAAGTCGTCAGAAAGGCAGCTGACGCAATGTTACCGCTCGGCCTCATCGTCATCGTCATGGGAGGCATTGTCTGGGGTGTTTTCACAGCCACGGAAGCCTCCGCGGTCGCTGTTGTCTACACGCTCTTCCTGGCCGTGGTCTGGTACAGAGAGATCACATGGAGAGAATTGCCGAGCATCATTCTGGACAGTGCGGTGACGACGTCCATCGTGCTTTTGATGATCGGGTGTTCGATAGCCATGTCCAAGGCCATGGCGTTTGCCGATATCCCCTATTCGATCTCCGACGCATTGCTGAAGTTATCCGAAAACCCGATCGTTCTTCTGCTGATCATCAACATCGCGCTGCTCGTGGTCGGCACCTTCATGGACATGACCCCGGCGCTCCTGATCTTCACGCCGATATTCCTGCCGGTGGTCGAGGATCTTGGCATGGATCCGGTTCATTTCGGAGTGGTCATGACGTTCAATCTGTGTATCGGTATCTGTACGCCTCCGGTCGGATCGGCCCTGTTCGTAGGATGCTCGGTCGGAGGAGTGAAGATTGGGCAGGTGATCAAACCGATGATCGGCTTCTACGCCGTCCTGGTTTCATTGCTTCTGGTGATCACATATTTTCCCGCGCTCAGCCTGTTCCTGCCGCGCGTTCTACTCGGCTACTAGGACGGACCATGAAATCTCTCAAGAGATGGCAATTTGCCGAGCGTACGGATAGCAGCTTCACCCTGCTCGTCGAAGAGAGACACAGGTTCACCGTGACCGTGCTCGAACAGGATCTGGTGCGGGTCACGCTCCTGAAAGACGGAACATACAGGCTGAACCGGACCTGGGCGATCGCACCGGATCAGGACGTCCCTTTCGAAGGACGCGTGCGGACAGACACCAGCGGATTTTCCTGCCCGGAGTTTCAACTCGAGACAGATGAAAACGATCTCGTTCTGGAAACGGAATGCCTGCGCCTGACAATTGGCCGACCACTTTGCCTTACATGGGAAGCACGCGCCAACGCTGACAGCGCCTGGCAGGAGATCGCCCGCGATCGTCCCCAGGATGCCTACATGATCGGGCGGAAGGATCATCGCAACCAGCATTTCCTTTGCCGAGACCCGGGCGAATTCCACTATGGTCTCGGCGAAAAATCGGGGCCGCTCGAACGCTCGGGGCGCCGCTTTGAAATGCGGAATCTCGACGCACTAGGCTACGACGCAAGAACCACCGATCCGCTCTACAAGCACGTGCCTTTCACGATCACGGACAAGGGTGAACCTGGTGCCTTTGGCCTTTACTACGACACGCTGGCGACCTGCTGGTTCGATCTCGGCAACGAAAAAGACAACTATCATCCGCCATTCAGAGCCTTTCGCGCAGCTGACGGTGATCTCGACTATTATTTCAGCTGGGCGCCAACCGTACTTGATGTCGTCAAGCGCCATCACTGGCTGACCGGTGGCACCGCCTTCATGCCGCGATGGGGGCTCGGCTACTCCGGGTCAACGATGTCTTACACGGATTCGGAAAACGCGCAGGAGCGGGTGCAGTCGTTTCTGGACAAGCTCAGGGAAGAAGATATCCCCTGCGACAGTTTTCAATTGTCTTCCGGATACACCGCGATCGAAGGAAGGCGCTATGTCTTCAACTGGAACGCGGACCGTTTCCCTGATGTCGAAGCCCTGACCTCTGCCTACGCGGAGGCGGGGATCCACCTGATCGCCAACATCAAACCGGTTCTGCTGGACGATCACCCGCTCTACGGGGAAGCGGTGTCGAAGGGCCTTTTCATTCGTGACAGCGAGAGTGGCGCACCGGAACAGTCTCCTTTCTGGGACGGAACCGGTTCGCATCTGGACTTCACCAATCCGGAGACTGTTGCCTGGTGGCAGGCCAATGTGACCAGTAAGCTGTTGGCAAGGGGCATCAAAAGCACCTGGAATGACAACAACGAGTACGAGGTTTGGGATGATGACGCCGTCTGCGCAGGTTTCGGTGAGCCCATTCCAGTCAGCCTCGTCCGGCCGCTGCATAGCCAACTGATGACCAGGGCTTCCTGCGAGGCACAGAAGCAAGATCAACCGGGTCAGCGGCCGTACCTGATTTCCCGCTGTGCGGCCCCCGGAACGCAGCGCTATGCCCAGACGTGGACAGGCGACAATTTCACAAGCTGGGACACCTTGCGCTGGAACATTCCGATGGGGCTCGGCCTCAGCCTGTCAGGCTTCTACAACATCGGTCACGATGTCGGTGGCTTTGCAGGACCACGGCCCGAACCGGAGCTGTTCCTGCGCTGGGTGCAGAACGGAATTTTTCATCCGCGTTTCACGATCCATTCCTGGAATGACGATGGAACGGCCAACGAAGCGTGGATGTACCCGGATCTCACGCCGCTCGTGCGAGAGGCACTCGCGTTCAGGGCAATGCTGCTGCCATACCTCTATACGTCATTGTATCTGGCAGTCAGCGAAGGCGAACCGATCCTGCGACCGTTGTTTCTTGATCACCCGAACGACCCGAACTGCCGCGAAACGGAATTCGACTTTCTGGTCGGCAAGGACCTGCTTGTTGCGACAGTTGTCGAAAGGGGAGCACGGGTCCGCCAGGTCACGCTGCCGGCCAATGACGATGGTTGGTGGTCCTTCGACGGGCGCCGCTGGTATCCCGGCGGCCAAAGGATTGACGTTCCCGTCGAGCTGCACACGATCCCGCTCTTCGTTCGTGGCGGCGCCGTCATTCCGATGGCAGTAGCCAACCCACGTGCTGACGCGCAGTCAGACAGGACGCGTTCCTGGCGGATTTACCCGCAGCCGGAAGGTCATGGGTTGCGCCATTCACTTGCCTATGATGACGATGGTGTCTCGGAAGATGCGATCCATCAAAGGCACTCTCTCACCCGGTTTACGCTCTTCAGACAAAATGGCAGGGTTCACTTGAACTGGCAACGCTCAGGCAGTTGGAACCCGGCCTTTACCGATATTCAGCTTTGGCTTGCAGGAGACGAGAATCTAGTCGTCAATGATGCGCTGCAGGCCTCCGGTGATTCCATTTCCCTTGACCAGAAGCAATAATGCCATGTCCGATCCGACTTCCCAGATACAAAAAATTCCCTACGACCGTTCGATGCTGAGACCCAGGATCCTTCACATCGGATTCGGAGCCTTCGCCAAGGCGCATGTCATGGTCTACCACGACGAAGCGCTAAGGCTTGATCCGACCGATTGGGGCGTTGTCGCCGCACGACTCAATTCCGGAGCGGATGAACTCACGCTGCTCGATCAGGCTGGCGGCGTGTTCACGGTCGGCGAGATGTCGGATGACGACATCATGCTTCGCGAAATCGGTTCCGTCATCAGGACACTCCATCCCAAGCGGGACGGGACTTCCGCCCTGCTTGCGCAGATCGCGGACCCGGACATGAGGGTGATTACCCTGACGATTACCGAAAAAGGGTATTGCCTTGCCAAGGGCCGCCTGGATCTGAACAACCCGGGTGTCGAACGGGACCTTGCCGCTTCCGGTGATCCCGCAACGGCGATAGGCATCATTGCCAGGGGACTTCACCTGAGGAAGACCGCCGGTCTGGCTGGGCTAACGGTGCTTTCGTGTGACAACCTTCCCTCCAATGGTCGTCTTTGCCGGCAGGCAATTCTGGATTTCGCCGACCGTCTCGATCCGGAACTGGCCGCTTGGGTGGATGCAGAGTGCCGCTTCCCCAGTTCCATGGTCGACCGCATCACACCCGCCATGACCGATCAGTCGCAGCAGAAGCTTGAGACCGCGCTCGGCCGGCCGGACCCGAACGGTATTCTCTGCGAACCGTTTCGCCAGTGGGTCATCGAAGACAGCTTTGCCGGAGACCGACCGGCGTGGAACCTTGCCGGAGCACAATTCGTTGCTGAAGTCGCTCCCTTCGAGGAGATGAAACTTCGGCTGCTCAACGGAACACATTCCTTCCTTGCGTATCTTGGCGCGCTTGCAGGCAAGGAAACAATTTCGGACTGCATGGCAGACCCGGTCTTTCAGACCGCAGCGAAAAGACTCATGCTGGAGGAGCAGGCGCCCACGCTGGACGTTCCGGCCGGGATCGATGTTTGCAGTTATGCCGATGCGTTGATCGAACGGTTTTCCAACACGGCCCTTCGCCACAAGACGACGCAGATTGCCTCGGACGGCAGTCAGAAACTGCCCCAACGACTGCTTGCCCCTATCCGGCAACATCTCGCGGCAAATCGCGCCTGGCCGCTTGCGGCATTGGCCGTTGCCGGGTGGATGCACTATTGTCGCGGAAAGTCGGAAACCGGAGAATTCCTGCCGGTCAATGATCCGCTCGCAGCCAGAATCGCGGAATTTGCTACACAGTCCGATGGTCCTGAATATGTTAGCAACATGCTGACGCTGACGGCGGTCTTCGAAACCGAGGTGGTCGGAAGCCAGGACTTCACGAGCCGGATTCACGCTGCATACGCGCAACTTGAAACGGACGGGGTCGTCAAGTCACTTTCCACCTTGAGCTAGCAATCAGGACGTTTTCATGGCCGCCCCCTTTCTCGGACCGGATTTTCTCCTTGACACGCCAGCGAGCCGCCGCCTCTACCACGAGGTCGCATCAACGCTGCCAATCGTCGACTTCCACAATCACCTGGATCCGTCAGCAATAGCGGAAGATCGCAACTGGGACTCAATCGGCGAAATCTGGTTGGAGGGTGACCACTACAAATGGCGCGCCATGCGCTGGAACGGAATTCCGGAAAGTCTGGTGACCGGATCGGCTCCATTCCGCGAGAAATTCAACGCCTTTGCCGAAACAATTCCACATTGCCTTGGAAATCCGCTCTATCACTGGACCCATCTGGAATTGCGTCGCTACTTCGGTTGGGAGGGTGTTTTTGGGCCTGAGACCGCAGATGAGGTCTGGGAACTCGCCAACGACAAGCTTGCGAACCGCAGCCATAGCGCACGCAGCCTGCTTCGCAGCATGAATGTGAGTTACGTCGGGACAACAGACGACCCGTGTGATGACCTTTCCTTTCATGCAAGCGCACAAAACGACACCGACCTGACGTTCAAAATGGCTCCGAGCTTTCGGCCCGACAAAACCCTGGTCCCGTCCGATGCCGGTTTTGCCGCGTATTGCCGCCGGCTCGAAATCGCTTCCGATCATGCAATAAGTCGCTTCGACGATCTCATAGAGGCATTGCTCAAGCGCCTTGACCACTTCATAACCCTCGGCTGCAAGGCAAGCGATCATGCCTTGAACGAAATCCGGCCGTTCTCGATTCGCGCTCGCAGTGATCTTGATGCCATCTTGAAACGCGGGATGGAGAGTGGGCCGATCTCCGTTCAGGATGAGGCCGATTTCAAGGCGGCTGTCCTGATCGAACTTGGGCAGGCGTACCGGGCGCGGAACATCGTGATGCAGTTTCACATTGCGGCCTCCCGGAACAACAACAGCAAGCTCCTTGGAAGCCTTGGACCCGATACCGGTGGCGATTCCATCTCCGATGAAGCCGTTGGCGGTCCGTTGAATGCGCTTCTGGATCAGATCAATCGAGACAAGGGGCTCCCAAGGACCATTCTCTATTGCCTCAATCCGGCCTTGAATGAAGTTCTCGTGACAACCGCAGGCAACTTTCAGGATGGCTCCGAGCCCGGGAAGATCCAGTCAGGTCCGGCCTGGTGGTTCAATGACCAGCTGGAAGGCATGGAACGCCATCTCACGCAGGTTGCCCAAATGGGGTTGCTGTCGCGGTTTGTCGGAATGCTGACGGATTCCAGATCATTTCTGTCCTTTCCCCGTCACGAATACTACAGACGCCTGGTCTGCCGGATCGTGGGCCGCTGGATCGAAGATGGCAGCGTTCCCGATCAACCGGAACTGACGGACGGCCTGATCCGGCGCATCTGTTTTGAAAATGCACGGGACTGGTTTTTGCCTTAGCCGCAAAGCGATAACGATTGCGGGACACGATTGCTGCTGTCCTTTCTTTGCCTTATCATCGGTTTTCGAGAGCCTGTTCGAGAGGCGAAAGCAGGCGAAGAGGGAGGAGAGCCTCGGCATGACAGTGACGCACGAGCCCTGGCTCGTCGCGCTTTCCCTGGTTATGGCCTTTCAGGGAAGCTTTGTTGGCCTGAGTCTGGCGGTACAGGTCAGAAACGCGGCCGACCCAAGGCGCCGCCTGCTTCTGGTCGGCGCAGCGCTTACGCTTGCTCTTGCCATCTGGTCCATGCATTTCGTCGGCATGCTTGCCGTCAAGTTTCCGCTGGGTGTCGATTTTCTGGTCCTGCCGACACTGTTGTCCTTTCTCGTCTGTGTACTGGTTGTCGGAGTTGCCGTTTTCACAGCCAGCAACCGACGCCTGACATCCGTCCGCCTCGGTCTTGCAGCCTTCGTCATGGGGGCCGGCATCTGCACGATGCACTATCTCGGCATGTACTCGCTGCATAAATCTCTGCAAATGGTACACAATCCGACTTATGTTCTGGCAAGTTTCCTGATCGCCTTCAATGCGGCCGGCCTTGCGCTCTGGCTGCTGTTTGGGCTCGGCAAACGTCCGCCGATCGTGATATCGGCTGCCGTGATGGCGCTGGCAATTTCGGCAATGCATTACACCGCGATGTCCGGAATGACCTACGAATTGACCCAAACGGCGGGTGGTTTGTCAGCGCCATCGCTCGGCCCCGGAACACTGGCGATATTCGTCTCCTGTGTCGCCTTCCTCGTTTCCGGTCTGTTTTTGCTTGCGCTCGTTCCGGCGGAGAATGCCTCGACCGCGGAGGCAAACGGCGCCGATGCTGAAGTTGACCTGGAATTCGAAACGGTTCCGAACACACACCAGCCCAATCACAAGCCGACCGAAGAAGCAATCAAGCGAGCTGCGACAGGTCTGCAGGCTGCAGCTTCATCCCCCAGGAAACCTTCGACCGCATCAAAACGGACCCTGCCAATTGAGCGCGATGGACAGAAGACGCAGATCGGCATTTCGGATGTAGCCGCCATTCATGCTGATGCGCACTACACCAAGCTGTATGACGGGCAGCGAGAGTATTTCTGTCCGCTGTCGATCAGCGAAGCCGAACAGTTGCTTGATTCCAAGGTCTTCAAACGGGTTCACCGCAGCCACATCGTCAATCTGTCACGGGTCACCAGCTTCAAGCGTTCCGGTGATGGCGGCGTCCTCATTCTCGAAGGCACCGAAGCCCAATCCGTTCCGGTCAGCCGTTCCAGATGGGGCCGGATTCGCAATAGACTGACTGCGTTGGCAGACAAGCCTGAACAGCAAGGGCAGCCGGCTGCCGCACAATGACAACGCCCAATCAAACACCCCAAAAGCTTAGTGTGCGATGCAACAATGCGTTGATCTTGTCGCCATTCGTGCAAATTGCACGAATGGCGATCAATTGAATTCAGATCCAATTCCATTCGAATTCAATTCCAATTCTCTCATCACTATCAGTGTCTAACCATTGAATTCCGCGAATAGTACCGTCGCAATTCATGAAAAACGTCAGCGTGTCTGACGCTTTTCATGTTCGATTTTCAGCGATCGATGTATTCCAGGATGCGATCGGTGCATGTGTGCTTGAGTGTGCAGCGCACCCCTCCCCAACCTTGAAGCATGTGACATTCCGCCGTTCGACGCCAACGGCAATGCACGGATCGGCCGGTCCCTTGCCACTGGACGCAACCAGGCAGTGACCGGCATTCGGCCTGGAACAACCCAGGCCGTCAGAGGGAGGAGAAGAACGTGATCCCTGGTGAATTCACCTATCACCGGCCATCATCGGTGGCCGAAGCCGTTGCCATACTGGTGAGCCACGGTGACGAAGCGCGACCGTTGTCCGGCGGCCACAGCCTTATCCCCATGATGAAGCTGCGGATGGCCGCCCCGGAACATCTGGTTGACCTTGGCGGTATCGCCGACCTGAAAGGTATCAGCGAAGACGGCGGCACCATCACGATACGTGCCATGACCACCCAGCATAAACTCATCGAGTCCGATCTCCTGAGCGAAAAACTACCGATCGTCCGCGAGACCTCGCTGCTGATCGCCGATCCCCAGATCCGATACCTGGGCACGCTTGGCGGGAATGTTGCCAACGGAGATCCCGGGAATGACATGCCTGCCCTGATGCAGTGCCTCAACGCGTCCTATGTCCTGACAGGCCCGGATGGCAACCGCGAAGTGGCTGCACGGGATTTCTATGAGGCTGCTTATTTCACCGCGCTTGCGCCGGAAGAGATCCTGACCGCGGTGAAAATCCCGACACCCCCGGCCGGACACGGTTGGGCTTACGAGAAGCTGAAGCGCAAGGTCGGCGACTACGCCACCGCAGCCGCCGCCGTCATGCTGTCCATGTCGGGTGGCACGGTGACAAGCTGTTCGGTCGCCCTGACCAATGTCGCCGACACGCCGCTCTATGCAGCAGATGCCGGCGATATCCTCAATGGCTCGACCCTGGATGAAGCTACGGTTGCAAGGGCGGTCGCCGCCGCAGAAGCCATCACCGACCCCGCATCCGACGGACGCGGGCCAGCCGAGTACCGGACCAAAATGGCCGGCATCATGATGCAGCGCGCACTGGCACGTGCCGCAGAACGCGCAAGCGCATAAGACCGGGACCGAGGAAGAACACCATGAGCGATATCGAACAGATCCCGGTCACGCTGACCGTCAACGGCAAGAAGGTGCAACGTTTCGTCGAACCGCGCACGCTTCTGATCCACTTTCTGCGCGAGGAATTAAACATTACCGGGCCCCATATCGGTTGCGAGACGTCTCATTGCGGCGCATGCACCGTGGAGATGAACGGAATGTCGGTGAAATCCTGCACGGTTTTCGCGGCCCAGGCCAACGGCGCGGAAATGACCACGATCGAGGGCATGGCCAATCCGGATGGAACACTGTCGGCCCTTCAGGAAGGCTTTCGCCAGATGCACGGACTTCAGTGCGGCTTCTGCACGCCTGGAATGATTACGCGCGCGCACACGCTGTTGAAAGAAAATCCTAACCCGAGCGAGGAAGAAATTCGCATGGGTATTGCCGGAAACCTTTGCCGTTGCACCGGATATCAAAACATCGTCAAGGCGATCCAGTATGCCGCCGAACAGCTCAATCAGCCTGAAACCCAGGAGGCTGCAGAATGAATGACATGACCCCGACACGGGAACAGCGTGAAGCCGCCCTGGAAGGCATGGGCTGCAAGCGCAAGCGCGTCGAAGACGTACGGTTCACACAAGGAAAAGGACAGTATGTCGACGACCTGAAGCTGCCGGGCATGGTGTTCGGCGATTTCGTCCGTTCACCTTACCCCCATGCGAAGATCACCAGGATCGACGCATCCGAGGCGCTGAAACTGCCCGGCGTGATTGCCGTCCTGACAGCCGAGGATCTGAAGGGTGTCAATCTCGCCTGGATGCCGACGCTTGCCGGTGATGTCCAGATGGTCCTTGCGGATGGCAAGGTGCTCTACCAGAACCAGGAAGTCGCCTTCGTCGTTGCCGAAGACCGTTACATTGCCGATGATGCGATCCAACTGGTTGAAGTCGACTATGAAGAACTGCCGGTCCTGACCGATCCCTTCAAGTCGATGGATAGCGATGCACCTGTTCTGCGTCCCGATCTTGAAGGCAAGATGGAAGGTGCGCACGGTCCGCGAAAGCACCACAATCACATTTTCAACTGGGAAGTCGGCGACAAGGACGAGACAGCAAAAGCCTTCGCGGAAGCTGATGTCACGATCAACGAGATGATCTCCTACCACCGCACGCACCCGTCGCCGCTGGAAACCTGCCAGTGCGTGGCGTCCATGGACAAGGTGAAGGGCGAGTTGACGGTATGGGGCACGTTCCAGGCTCCTCATGTGATCCGCACGGTTGCCTCGCTGCTTTCCACCATTCCGGAACACAAGATCCACGTTATCGCGCCGGATATCGGTGGTGGTTTCGGCAACAAGGTCGGTGCCTATCCGGGCTATATCTGCTCTATCGTCGCCTCCATCGTCACCGGTGTCCCGGTAAAGTGGGTCGAGGACCGCATGGAGAACCTCTCCACGACGTCATTCGCCCGCGACTACCACATGACCACGGAAATCGCCGCCAAGAGCGATGGCACCGTGACAGGCCTGAAAGTGCACGTGCTCGCCGACCACGGCGGCTTCGACGCCTGTGCCGATCCGTCGAAATGGCCGGCCGGTTTCTTCAACATCGTCACCGGATCCTATGACTTCCCGACGGCGCATCTGGAAGTGGATGGCGTCTATACCAACAAGGCACCGGGCGGTGTTGCCTACCGATGCTCCTTCCGCGTGACGGAAGCGGCCTACTGCATCGAACGAGGAATGGACATTCTGGCGCAGAAGCTGGAAATGGATCCGGCCGACCTTCGCATAAAGAACTTCATCAAGCCGGAGCAGTTTCCGTATCAGTCCGCACTTGGCTGGGAGTATGACAGCGGCGACTATCACACCGCAATGCAGAAGGCGATGGACACGATCGGCTACCGGGAACTCCGCGCGGAGCAGAAAGCCAAACAGGAGGCCTTCAAACGCGGAGAAACGCGCGAAATCATGGGTATTGGCGTTTCCTTCTTCACGGAAATCGTCGGCGCGGGCCCGTCCAAGAACTGCGATATCCTGGGTGTTGCGATGTTCGACAGTGCGGAAATCCGCGTGCATCCGACGGGTTCGGTAATTTCTCGTATGGGAACCAAGTCCCAGGGCCAGGGCCACGAGACGACCTGGGCGCAGATCATCGCCACGGAAATCGGAATTCCCGCCGCCGACATCATGGTCGAGGAAGGCAATACCGATACGGCACCATATGGCCTTGGAACCTATGGTTCCCGCTCGACACCTGTTGCCGGCGCTGCGATCGCCCTTGCCGCCCGCAAGATCCGCAACAAGGCACAGATGATCGCGGCACACATGCTGGAAGTCTCGGAATACGACCTTGAATGGGATGTGGACGGTTTCCAGGTGAAGGGCAATCCGGAAGCACGCAAGTCGATGAAGGAGATCGCCTGGGCAGCCTATCATGCTCCGCCGCCCAACATGGAACCGGGTCTGGAAGCGGTCAGCTACTATGATCCACCCAACATGACCTATCCGTTCGGCGCCTATTTCTGCGTGATGGATATCGATGTCGATACAGGTGTTGCCACGACCCGGCGCTTCTATGCGCTCGACGACTGCGGCACCCGCATCAATCCGATGATCATCGAAGGACAGGTTCATGGTGGTCTGACCGAAGCCTTTGCCATCGCGATGGGTCAGGAGATCCGTTACGATGAGACCGGCAACGTGCTCGGAGCGTCCTTCATGGACTTCTTCATCCCGACCGCCGTCGAGACCCCCCATTGGGAGACCGACCACACGGTGACGCCGAGCCCGCATCATCCGATCGGTGCAAAGGGTGTCGGCGAGAGCCCGAATGTGGGCGGTGTTCCGGCGTTCTCGAATGCGGTCAACGATGCCTTCCAGTTCCTGGGCAACACGCATATCCAGATGCCGCATGATGCCTGGCGCAATTGGCAAGCCGCAAAGAACCTCGGCGCGCACAGCTGAGTTCATCAAAGACGCCGCGGGCATTGCCCGCGGCGCATGCCTGGCTTTCAGATCCGGGATCAGTGCTTCGGACCCGACTGAGCCTGTACCCTGAACACACCAGATTGCAGCGGAACGGATGAGCAAAACCAGAGAACAATTGGCGGAAGCGCTCGCAGAGACCGGCTACCTGGCCGATGACGGACTTGCGACCGCGTTACTGTTGACCGGGATGCTGGACCGTCCGCTGCTTCTTGAGGGCGAAGCCGGTGTCGGCAAGACCGAGGTTGCCAAGGCACTCGCCAAACTGGAGAACACCGATCTCATCCGCCTGCAATGCTATGAGGGCCTCGACCGCTCCGATGCCATCTATGAATGGAACTACCAACGGCAACTTCTTGCAATCAAGGCGCGCGAAGGGTCAGGCGACGATGCCGACCAGGTTGAGGAAGCCGTGTTTTCCGAGAAGTATCTCCTTGAACGTCCCCTGCTTGCCGCGATCCGGCAGGCAAGCCCGCCGGTTCTCCTGATCGACGAAGTCGACAGGGCCGACGAGGAATTCGAGGCTTTCCTGCTGGAAGTCCTCTCGGACTATCAGGTGTCCATTCCCGAGCTTGGCACCGTCCATGCCACAAGTATTCCTCGTGTCGTGCTGACATCCAACGGCACGCGCGAACTCTCCGACGCCCTTCGCCGTCGATGCCTCTATCACTATGTCGACTATCCGACACCTGACAGGGAAGCGCGCATCCTGCTTGCGCGTGTCGACGGCCTTGATGCCTCGCTTGCTCTTCAGATTGCCGAGCTGATGGGCAAGCTTCGAAAGGAAGACCTGACGAAAGTTCCAGGTGTCGCCGAAACGATCGACTGGGCGGCAGCACTGCTCGGACTTGGTGCCGGAAACCTTCATGAAAACCGGGAGTTGGTGTTCGACACGCTCGCCTGCGTGCTGAAGACACGTGAGGATCAGGCGCGCGTCACACAGGAAGTTACCGATCGGCTTCTGGGCAAGGTGGCCTGACGTGATGACCACGGCAAGTCCAGAAACGCGCGAGGACATCGGAATTGTGCTGCGCCTGCGACTTGCCGGTTTTGTCCGCTCGCTCCGGGACAGTGGCTTCAAGGTCGGGCTAGCGGAGACAGGCGACGCACTTGCACTATTGCGGTCACCGCTCATGCGAAAATCCCACAATCTCAAGGGAGCTTTCCGCGCCCTGTTCTGCGGTCGATTGTCGGACTGGAACACGTTCGACGACCTGTTTGATGCCTACTGGTTCGGCAAAGGTGTGAAGTCGAGTGTGAAAGTGTCCGGCAGCAGTTCGAAAAAAAGCATGAAGACGATCCGCGAACTGATGGATGCACAGGGTTCAAGACAGGACACGATCGCCGGCGATGTGGAGCGTCAACCAGGCGAAGAAGATGAAGACACGGACGACACGCCTTCCGGCAGACGCGAGGGCGCCAGCATCGCCGAAAGTCTCGGACAGGTCGATTTCCGAAATCTTCACGATCCCGAGGCCGCTGAAAAGGCGCACGAACTTGCCGAACGGCTGGCAAAATCCATGCGTGTCCGGCTAACGCGCCGTGACAAGCAGAGACGGAAAGGACCCCGACTTGATCTTCGCCGGACCATCCGGCATTCGATCGCCCATGGCGGAACACCGATCGAACTCATCAGGAAGGGTCCACGCCACCGGCAGCTCAGGCTGGTGATCCTGCTTGATGCTTCCGGATCGATGAACAACTACACCGCTGTCTTCACCCGCTTCGTACACGGCATGCTGGACAATTTCCGGGAAGCCGAGGCTTTCCTGTTTCACACCCGGCTTGTTCACGTCTCCTCGGCGCTCTCGGAACGGGACGCCGCAAGGGCGCTCGATCGCATGGGCCTCATGGCACAGGGCATCGGTGGCGGAACAAAAATCGGTGAGGCCCTCGCCGAGTTCAACCGTTGGCATGCTGCCAGGGTCATTCATTCACGCACCTGCGTGCTGATCCTTTCCGACGGCTACGATACCGGTGCTCCCGAAGCGCTTGGCGTGGAGATGGCAAAGTTGCGGCGCCGGTGCAAACGCATTGTCTGGCTCAATCCGCTGATTGGCTGGCAGGGGTATGAACCGACCGCGGGCGGCATGGAGGCCGCTCTGCCGCATGTCGACCTTTTTGCACCGGCTCACAATCTCGACAGTCTCGCCGCTCTTGAACCCTATCTGGCAAAGTTGTGATGCCATGGGAGATGCATCGATGAAACATTCTTCCGTTCCGACACCGCATTCAAATGCCGGACCAGAACTGACAAGTGACCTGCAACCCCTCATGAACAGGTTGCAAAACGCAAGCGAACCATTTGCGCTCGCAACCGTTGTGCGAACAATATCCGTGACTGCCGCCAAGGCGGGCGCAAAGGCAGTGATTGCAGCAGACGGCAGCATTGCCGGCGGCTGGATTGGAGGCGGATGTGCGCGGTCTGCCGTGATCAAGGCGGCCCGGGCCGCACTGGAAGATGGTGAAGCGCGGCTGGTCTCGATCCAGCCAGAGGACCTGCTTGCCGAGCTTGGTGTCGAATCAGGCGAGGAACGTGAAGGCGTGCAATTTGCCAAAAACATGTGTCCCAGCAAGGGAACCATGGACATATTCGTGGAACCGGTTCTGCCGCGACCGATCCTGGTGATCTGCGGTGCAAGCCCGGTGGCGCTCGCGCTCTCCAAGCAGGCGCCGACCATCGGTTTTGACGTGACGATCTGCGCACCGGCGGAAGACCATGCCGCCTTCCCGGGCGCAGGCAGACTGATCGACGGCTTCGGACTTGATGCAATCGGAAACGCGGACACCTATATCCTCGTCTCCACCCAGGGGCGTGGTGATCTCGCTGCCCTGGAAGGGGCCTTGAACGTACCTGCCCGGCATATCGGCTTTGTCGGAAGCCGTCGAAAAATCTCAACGTTAAAGGAAAAGTTGCGCGAAAAAGGTTTGAGCGAACAAGATCTTGAGCGCATCGAAGGACCCGCAGGCCTAGATCTCGGGGCCATTACGCCGGAAGAAATCGCTCTTTCGATCCTGGCCGAATTGCTCGTGATCCGCCGCACAGGTCAACGCCAGACAAACATACAGTACATCTGAAATTTCAATCGGAGACACCTACATGCAAATGAACGACAGCCAACGTATTGAAGCCCCCCGGCAAAAGGTCTGGGAAGCACTCAACGATCCGGACGTGCTGAAAGCTTCAATCCCGGGCTGCGAGGAACTGGTCAAACACTCGGACACCGAGATGGAGGCCAAGGTCAAGCTCAAGGTCGGACCGGTGAAGGCGACGTTCGGCGGCAAGGTCACTCTCAATGATCTCGATCCGCCCAACGGTTACACGATCGAGGGAGAAGGCTCCGGCGGCGTTGCCGGATTCGCGCGTGGCGGCGCCAAGATCCGCCTGGAAGAAGATGGACCGGACGCAACCATTCTCAATTATGAAGTTGACGCGAAAGTAGGTGGCAAACTTGCACAACTCGGCGCAAGGCTGATCGACAGTACGTCAAAACGGCTGGCCGGAGAATTTTTTGCCGCCTTTGCCGAGCAGGTGGCGCCGACGGAGCCGGCAGAGCACGCCACAGAAGAAATCAACGCCGAGGCACCTGAACAAAAGAAAGGCTGGCTGGGCGGTCTTTTCGGTGGAAAGAAAGCCGACCCGGCCGCAGAAGAACCAGCTGCTTGAAATTTACTGCGTCCGGGTGGAAACTTGTCCGGACGCCTCGCACTCAAGGGGAGGAACACATGAAAAAGACGCAGAATTCCGGTTCAATGGCGACCGCGGCTCGCGAGCTCCGTCAGGATCCCTCGCTTGTGCTTGCCCTGGCAACCGGCTCCGTGCTGACAGCATTCCTGCTGACTGTCCATGCCTGCTGCATCGGCCTTGCGACGCCGGATCATCTGGCGGCGCTGTTGCAGATCTGCTCGCCGATCGGCTGAGATCCCGCGATCGGTGTCACCCTGGCTGACCGCGTTTCGGCCTCCAGGATGATCTCATCCCAATAAGCTTGTCATTCCGGCAGAAGCGCAGCAGAAGGCTGGAATCCAGTAAACTCCTGTTTGACCGCCTTTTTCATCACAGCCTCTCGGCATACTGGATCCCGGTCTTGCCGCCAATGCGGCAAGACCGGGATGACAATTGTGGAAGATAATTCGGAAGGCAGGCACCGTTAGTCAGCTCGTCCAACCGACTTGAATCCATGGCGTTGAAACACTCAGCGACACCGACCCATCACTTCGCGTCGTACCCCAGCGTTACGCTGGTGCCTTGATCTTGCGCAGATAAGGCAGCACGGCATTGAATTCACCGTATTTCGCGCGGGCGTCGTCGTCATTGACGCTCGGCGGAATGATGACATCTTCACCGACATTCCAGTTCGCGGGTGTGGCAACGCCTTTGGCCGACGTTTGCAATGCATCGAGCGCACGAACAACTTCGGCAAAGTTACGTCCGACGGTCATCGGATATGTCATGGACAGCTTGAGCTGTTTGTCAGGGCCGATGATGAAAACAGAGCGCACTGTCGCGCTGTGCGCAGGCGTTCGTCCATCGGGCATGTAAGCTTCTGCGGGAAGCATGTCGAACAGCTTGGAGACCTTGAGGCCTTCATCGGCAATGATCGGGAAGCTTGGGGTCGCGCCGGACACCTTCTCGATATCGAGCTTCCATTTCCGGTGATCTTCCGCGTTGTCGACCGAAACACCGATGACCTTGGTGCCGCGTTTTTCCCATTCGTCCTTCAATTGCCCGACGACACCGAATTCGGTCGTGCAAACCGGTGTAAAGTCTTTTGGATGGCTGAACAGGATAGCCCAGCTGTCACCGATCCATTCGTGAAAGCTGATCGGACCCTGGTCGGTTTCCGCCGTGAAATCGGGAACTGTGTCATTGATACGAAGAGACATTTGGAAGAATCCTTTCAGGTATCTGCGGGGGCGAGAAACGTCACCCAACTGAATGCGCAGCTTTAGTTAAGCTCTCTTGTTCCCGCGGGCAATGCCTAGCCGGCCCGACAGAGAATCGCAGATGTACAAGGGAAGGCTCACCAAACGTTGCTCCCCAGCCATTCCTGCGTGAAAGAGCCTACACCAATCGGGTCAGACCCCGCTTCAATAAATCGCGACAATATCCGCAGGGAAATTCGAATCCCGATTGATCAGGCACCCCATGTGTCACTCAACTTGTACCCACCCGGCCAGGGGTCGCTCGGGTCCAGCATGTGCTGATGAATGCCGGTGACCCAGGCGCGGCCACTGATCTGAGGAATGATCGCCGGTCTGTCGCCGACAGTCGCCTCCGACAGGATCTTGCCGGTGAAGGTCGATCCGATAATGGATCGCGCCTCGAATTCCTGTCCGACAGACATCTGCCCACGCGCCGCCATCAGCGCCATACGCGCAGAAACCGCCGTTCCCGTAGGTGAGCGATCCACCTTGCCCGGCTGGATCGCAATTGCGGAACGTCCCGTCAGTCCCTTGTCGGTTGCCGTCAATGGGCCACAAAATGCACAGAACGAAATGTGTTTCCAGTCGGCGTTTTCGGGATGGCAGAAACCAAGCTGCTCATTCGCCGCATTGGTAATGCGCACACCCAGTCTGGCAATATCCGCAGCTTCGCTTTCCTCGATGGCAAATCCAAGAGCGCTCGCATCGACGACAACAAAACTGTCGCCGCCATAGGCCGTGTCGACCGTCAATGTACCCAAGCCGTCCACTTCCAGATTTGCGTCCAGTCTGTCGGCAAAGCTTGCTACATTCTGGACGTGGATCCTCTCTGCCTTGCCATTCCTGCAATCTGCCCTGACACGCACCAGACCACCCGGGGCTTCCAGAACCAGTTCCGTTACCGGTTCGGTCATCGGGACAATCCCGCCATCAAGCAGAACAGTCGACACACAGATGGAATTGGAGCCGGACATGGGCGGCGTGTCTTCCGGCTCCATGATGATGAAGGCCGCGTCAGCTTCGGGATGCTTCGGCGGCACCAGCAGATTGACATGCCTGAAAACCCCGCCGCGCGGTTCATTCAGAACGAAGTTGCGCAGAGACTGGTCTTTGGCAATGAAGCTGCGCTGCTCCCAGATCGTGTCGCCCGGCGGCGGTGTCACACCGCCCACGATGACGTCACCGACTTCGCCTTCCGCATGGCAGGAGATCACATGAATGGTTTTGCTGCTGCGCATGATCCTGCCTCACGAATAGCTGGCGACCGGGTCGCCAAGAGCTTCGAAAATCGGTTTTATGCCGAGGCCCGGCCGATCCGCCGCGGTCATCCTGCCGTTGACGCGCTTCGGTGCCCCCTCCGCAATGTCGACGGTGCCATAGCTGTTGAAATCGGTTGCCGAGAACGTGAATTCCGGCGGTGTCGAGCGGGCAAGATGGGCGATGGCGGCCGTGGTGATATCTCCGCCCCACGTGTCCTCAATGGTCATCGGGATGCCATGGGCCACACACAGGTCGCGCATCAGTTTCGCCCTGGTCAGGCCACCGACCTTGGAAATCTTCAGATTGATGCAATCCATGGCATCTTCCGCAATGCCGCGCACCAGCATGTTCGGACCGTCGATGACTTCGTCCAGGATAAACGGCAGGCCGGTCCGGCGCCGGATCGACACACTCTCTTCATAGGTCATGCAGGGCTGCTCGATGTAAACATCAAGCAAAGACACCGCCCCGACCACGCGTGCCGCTTCGTGACGTGTCCAACCGGTATTGGCGTCCGCGACAAGCAGATCAGAGGATTTCAGAACCGCGCGGGTCGCATGAATGCGGTCGATGTCGTCGTTGGCATCACCGCCGACCTTCAGCTGAAACTTGGTGTAACCCTCCGCCGCATAGCCTTCGATCTTTTTCGCCATCACGTCGGGCGCTTCCTGGCTGATTGCCCGGTAAAGGACCACATCGTCCTGTGCAGCACCTCCAAGCAGCGTATAGACGGGCTGATCCGTTGCCTTGCCAAGTAGATCCCAGCAGGCAATATCAATGGGCGCCTTTGCATAAGGATGTCCGCGCAGAGCCGTATCCATGACCCGGTTGATTTCGCCGATATTCAGGGGATCCAGCCCGATCAGATGGGGCGCCAGCTCCTCAAGGCCGGCGCGAACTCCAAGAGCGAAACTCGGCAGATATGCCGACCCGAGCGGGCAGCACTCCGCGTAGCCTTTCAGACCCCCGTCCGTAACAATCTCAACGACCGTACTATCGAAAACCTCGATGAAGTTGCCGTTGGACCAGCTGTAGCGTCCTTCCTTAAGTGGCAGGCCGACCTGAAACACATTGATGGCCGAAATTTTCATTTCCGTCTCCTCAGAAGCGGCGCGCAGAGAATGCGCTCATATCGATTGAAGGGGTCTGACCCTGGACAAGTTCGGTGACAAGTTTTGCGGTGCCGGCGGCCTGCGTAAGGCCCAGATGACCGTGCCCGAAGGCATAGAAAACCCTGCGCTCCCTCGGCGAGCGGTCGATGACCGGGAGACTGTCCGGCATGGAAGGGCGGAATCCCATCCACTGCGTCCCGGGTTCCGTCTTCAGCTCCGGCAGAAAACTCTTGGCCTTTTTCAGCAGCGTTTCCGCGCGCTTGTAATTGGGGGGCAGCTTCAATCCGCCCAGCTCCACTGCACCGCCAACCCGGATACCGTCGTTGATCCGTGTCACCACGAACCCGTGGCTGCCAAACGTCAAATGTGTCCTCAGATCAAACGCGCCGTCGGCAAGGGTTGTGTTGTAACCCCGTTCCGTTTCCAGCGGGACACTGTCTCCGACCGTTGACGCCAGATGACGGGACCAGGCACCGGCACAGACAATGACATTTGCTGCTCGCGTTTCTCCGTTCCGTCCTGACAAAGAAACGAATGCCTCAACAGGTGTGACTGACATGACGTCATCGGCTTCGATCCGTCCTCCACGTGCCAGAAATGTTTCGGAGAGATGCTTCAGAAAGCTGGCCGGATTGCAGGTATTCATCCATTCCGGCGTATATCCTGCATGAGTAAAACGCGCGTCTATACCCGGCTGGATAGCGGCAATGGCGTCTCTTGTTTCCAGAAGCTCGAAGGGGATGCCGTGTTTCTTTCTGAGTTGCCAGGCGTCCATGCTGGCACGGAATTCCCGCTCTCCTTCGTAAAGCTGCAGCTGGCCATCCCGGCGAAACAATTGCTCCGCAGACGTTTCCCGGATCTGGCAATCCAGCGCATGCCGGGAAGCATCCATCAGGCTGGCTTGCGCATTCAGGGAGTGACGGTAGCGGTCCGGCCAGCTCGCCCGCCAGAAGCGCAGCATCCAGGGCGCAATTTTCAGCGCATAGGCGGGCGGCACGGACAGTGGACCCAACGGATCGAGAAGCCATTTGGGTGCCTTGCGCATGATGCCCGGTGTTGCCAGCGGCACGATATCGGTGAAGGCAAAGGCGCCGGCATTCATTTCCGATGCCTTTTTCAGGCCGTCGTCCCTGTCCAGCACGAGGACGTGTCGTCCCTGTGCCTGCAGGGCCAGCGCTGTGCTGATGCCGATGATCCCGGCACCGACCACCACGATGTCATGGACGGCGTTGTCCGTCATGGTCGATACATCACCTTCTCAACTCTCAGGGCCGAATACCCAGCCGATATGGGTCCGCGGGATTGAAAATCAGGTTCGCATCGGACGTGACGAATGCCTGACCGGTAACCGACGGGACAATGGCGCCTTTCGATCCACGCTGGTAGCTGATCGTATATTTGCTGCCGATGACGCTTTCCTGTACCCACTCGCGGCCCGGTTCCAGGACACCATCTTCGGCCAGGCAGGCAAGCTTCGCGGAACATCCGGTCCCGCAGGGCGAACGGTCGTAGGCGCCACCCGGACACAGGACGAAATTGCGGCTGTCGGATGCACGATCCTGCGGTGGACCAAAGAGCTCGATGTGATCGATCCAGGCCCCGTCCGCACCCGTGATCCCCCGCTCTTCGAGCGCAGTGCGGATCTTTAACGTCAAATCCGTCAACGGTCTGATGTTGGCTGGTGTCAGGGCGACCGGGCTGTCTTTCACCAGATAAAACCAGTTGCCGCCCCAGGCGACATCACCCGTGAATTGGCCAAACCCGTCGACATCTACCATGACATCTTTCAGATGCCTGTAGCTTTCAACATTGACCACGGAGACCGTGTTCGCATCATGCAGATGAATTTCGACCACACCGACAGGGGTTTCCAGCTTGTGACGTCCGGGTTCGATCCGACCCAGATGCGCCAGGGTAACGCCAAGTCCAATCGATGCGTGACCGCACATGCCGAGGTTCTGCAGGTTGTTGAAGTAGACCACCGAGGCAACGCAGTCATCCCGCGAGGGCGGCAACAGGAGAGCACCGATGACTGCGTCGTGACCGCGCGGCTCGAGCACCACAGAAGCGCAGAAATCGAGATGCTCAGCCTCCAGGCGCGCAGCACGCTCGACCAGCGACCCCGATCCAAGATCGGGGCCGCCGTCGATCACGACACGAGTCGGTTCACCAGCCGTATGACTGTCGATCACGCGCATTCGGCGATCACTCCTCCCTGCCTGGACCAATCCGCGTACCAGGTCTTGAAGAGACTGTATTGCGCTTCGACATAGTTGCGCTGCGCGTCGTTCAGGGCGTCGGTTTCGTTGAAGTGCAGGCTGTATTCGCCTTCACCGTTCAGAACCATCAGGTGCTTGTAGTAAAGGACGAGATCAGGGCCTTCGTCGAAACTAGAGAGGATCGCGAGCGCTTCTTCCAGCTCTGCCGCGCGCTGGCGCGCTTCGACATGTCCCTGGGCTGCTTTCTGGCAGAGCCGGACAAGATGCAGGACTTCTTTCGGGATGGCATTGCCGATGCCGGTTATGGCACCGGTCGCGCCGCAATTGACGTAACCATGCAGAACGGCCGTGTCGACACCGACCATAAGCGTGACGTTGTCATCCTGAGAGGTGATGTTTTCCGCTGCGTAGCGCAGGTCGTCGAGGCCGCCGAATTCCTTGAAACCGATCAGGTTGGGGAATTGTGCGCGCAGCTCGAAGAACAGGTCCGCACGTGTCGCAAATCCGTAGTAAGGGCTGTTGTAGATGACGGCCGGAATGTTCGGCGCAGCCGACAATATGGCACTGAAATGGTGTCGCTGTGCACCCGGGGAGCTGCCGCGAGACAGCACGCGCGGAATGACCATCAATCCATGCGCTCCGACCTTTGCGGCATGAGCGGCATGTGCGACAGCGGATTTTGTGTTGATCGCACCGGTTCCAACCACGACTGGAACCCCGGCCGCAACCAGACGCTCAACACCTTCCATGCGCTCTTCGTCCGTCAGGAGTGGCCAGTCGCCCATGGAACCGCAATAGACCACGGCAGACATGCCCGCAGCGATCAGTTCCTGGCCCTTTCTGACGAGTGCATCGTAATCCGGCGAACGATCGGCCTTGCACGGTGTCATCAGGGCCGGCATGCAGCCGGAAAAGATATTCGTTGTCATCATTCACTCCTTCAGATGCAGGTCTGCCGGGCAAGGTTAACCCGCGCCGCATGGGGCCGCAGACCTGGCGTCACAAAGATGCGCGCCGAATCAGCGCACGTTAGCAAGAAATTTCCGGGTATGTCCGGACGTGGCATTTCCGAAGATCTGTTCCGGCGGCCCGATCTCCTCCATCACACCCTGGTGAAAATAGGCGACCCTGTCGGAGACATCGCGGGCAAATCCCATTTCATGGGTGACACAGATCATCGTCATGCCTTCTTCAGCAAGCAGGCGCATGGTATCGAGAACCTCGCCCACCAGCTCCGGATCGAGCGCTGAGGTTGCCTCGTCGAACAGCATGTAGGTGGGCTCCATCGCAAGTGCCCGGGCAATCGCCAGGCGCTGTTGCTGGCCGCCGGACAGCGCACTGGGAAAAACGTTCAACTTGTCGTCGAGACCGACATGCCTGAGTTGTTTTTCGGCGATGTCGCGCGCTTCGGCTTTCGACTTCCCCTTGACGATTTTCGGGGCCAGCGCGACGTTTTCCAACGCGGTCAGATGCGGAAAACTGTTCCATTGCTGAAACACCATTCCGAGTTTCTGCCGGAGCTTGTTTATGTCCGTACCCTTGGCATGGACATCCGTACCGTCGACAATGACGGATCCTTTCTGGATGGGCTCAAGGCCGTTGATGCAGTAAAGCAAAGTCGACTTGCCGGAGCCCGATGCGCCGATGACGGAAAGGACTTCGCCCTTTGCTACGTCCAGATCGATGCCCTTGAGCACCTGAAGCGCGCCGAAATATTTCTCAAGGCCGCGTATCTCGATCATTGGGCCCACCTTTGTTCCAGTTTTGCAGCATAGCGCGAGATCGGGAAAGACAGCGCGAAATAGAACGCGCCGGCGATTGCAAGGATCAGGAACGGTTCCTGTGTCCGGGTGATCAGGATCTGGCTGGCCTTGAGAAGCTCGACATAACCAAGCACCGAGACGAGGGCACTGTCCTTCATCACCCCGAGTGCAACGCCGACCCATGCGGGAAAGACCGCTCTGCCACCGATCGGCAGCACCACGTAACGCATGTCCTGCCAATAGCTCATGCCGAGGGAACGGGCCGCCCGTCGCATGGGCTTGCCGACCGCCTCGATCCCGCCGCGTGCAACATTGGCCACCAGCGCGGCCGTGTAGATCGTCAGGATCACCACACCCGACCCGAAGGGATCGAGGTCCAATCCGACAATCGGGGCGAAATTGTAGAACAGCACCAGCTGAATGATGAGCGGCACGGAGCGGAAAATATCAAGGACAGGGGCAAGGGTCAGTGCGGCGGTCAGCTTGCCCTCATAGAGCATCCATCCAAACACACCCCCCAAGATGGTGCCGATCGTGATCGACAGCGCCGAGATCCAGAGGGTTCTGAGTGCAGCCTCGCCCAAGAACCACAGGTCGTTTGGGGTGAACCCGCTGAAGAAGCTTATCGTTTCCTGCAAGTCAGCCTCCTCAATACCGGAACAGTCGCGCGGCGAGCAGCCGGGATGCGAGCAGAATGATCTTGACAATCACGTAGTAGATCACGGCGGTCGCCGCGAAATACTCGAAAATGCGGAAGGTTCGGCTGGCAAAGAACTGCGTCTCGCCGCTGAGCTCGCGAAAGCCGACCAGCATACCGAGCGAGGACATCAGCACCGCCCAGACCAGCTGGTTGGTCAGCGGGTGATAAACGATCCTGAAAACCTGCGGAATGATGATGCGCGTGTAGGCCTGCCAGGCGGTCATGCCAAGGCTGCGCGCCGCGCGCAACTGTGTCTCCGGCACCGCCTGAAACCCGCCCCGGAAGTTTTCGGCGAGATAGCCGGCGCAGTTGAAGCTCAGACCACAAAGCACGATCGCGAAAGGACTGAGGTGAAGACCGAAGGCCCCAAGCCCAAAACCGAAGAAAAACAGCTGGAACAGGGCCGGCGTGTTGCGCGCCAGCTCGACCCAGCCCGTCGCCAACCAGTAAAGAGGGCCGCGCATGTGCATGCGGATCAGGGCGAGCGCCAAACCGATGACGATGCCGACCACCATGGCAAGCACTGCAACCTGAAGGGTCAGCAGCCCCGCACCCAGCAGGTCCGGCAGGTTTTTCAGCACTGGTCGCCAATGAAAATTATAGTCGAACATCAGATGTCACGGGCTTCGGCGGGCGGATTTCACACAACCCTGCCTCCGGTTGAGACCTATGCGGTCGCCTTGCGGAAACAGGTGAATACAAAAGGGAGGCACGTCCGGCAATCCGGAGACTTTCAGACGTGCCCCAAGTCAGGAAGGATCAGTACATCACGCCGGGAATGCGCAATTCCGGAGCCTCGCCGCCGACATACTTGCCCCAGAGTTCCCCGTAACGGCCCGAGCGCACCTGATGGGTGACAAACAGGTTCAGGAAGTTGAGCCAGGTCACGTCTTCACGCTTGCCGACAACAGACGTGTAGTCTGTGGTCCAGGGCATGCGCGGTCCGGCGAAAATCGTATCGTATTGTTCCGTGATCGGCTTGACAGCCGTATTTGTGGTGATGCCGATATCGGCCTTGCCCTGGGCCACGGCGAGGAACACCTCGTTTTCGGACTGATAGCCCTGATAGAGGTTTTCTTCACCCCATTCCTTGGCAATTTTCAGCCATTCCTGCTCCGGCACCGTGCCGATGGCAGCCGCGACACGCTTGCCGCGAATATCTTCAAATGACTTGATTCCGCTTTCGGAATTGACCACGCCCTGTGCGTAATAGATCGCGTAGGGAATGGTGAAACCGACGGTCCGGGCCCGCGCGAGGCTGTCGGAAGTTGCGCCGAAAACCACATCCGCGCGGCCGGTAACGATAACCGGAAGGCGTTCGGCCCATGTCAGAGGCAGGATCTTGGGTTCCACCTCCAGCGCCGCAGCGAGATCGTTGCAGTATTCGACGTCAAAACCGGCGGGTTCGTTGTTGGCATCCCGATAGCCGATCGGCGGAAAATCCAGAACAACACCACAGCGCAGTTCGCCGCGGTCAACAACATCATCGAGCGTATCCGCCTTTACCGGCATTGCGGCAACAAGCGTCAGGGCGGCAGCTGCCGCAATTTTCTTGAACATGGTTCCCCTCTTCATTTTTCGAAGAATTTCTTCTGGCGGGAGATTGATAAACCATTTTGGATCCAATATTCAATATAAAATATTCAAAAAGTTTTCCGCTTCCCCGACTCGGGAGGTTCGCTTAAAAGACGGATCCAGGGAGTGACGGCTAATGAAACTGACATCGATGGACATTTCCACGACAGCATCTGCGTCCTCGATCGTGTTCGACGCGCTGCGGAAAGCCATTATCCAGGGACAACTCGAAGAAGGCGAACCTCTTCGCCAGGATGAAATTGCCCGCCTCTTCAACACCAGCCGCATTCCGGTCCGCGAAGCCATCTCCCGTCTCGAGGAGCAGGGACTGGTCAAGACACAGCGCTACAAGGGTGCGGTCGTCGCCGGTCTCTCGCCAAAGGAAACCGAAGAGATTTTCGACCTGAGAGCCCTGGTCGAACCGGAAATCATCAAGAATGCCGTGCCGCGGATGTCGAAAGAGATTCTCGCCAGTGCGCGCGAAAAATGCGCGGCATTCTCCGCATCGGACAATCCGATGGAATGGGGCGATCTCAATCGCGACTTCCACGAGACACTTTACAGCGCCAGTGACCTGAAATTCTTCAGGGAAATCGCTCACAATGCAATTGACCGTGTAGAACGCCAGATCCGCGCCCAGCTGGTCATGTCCAATGGCATGGAACGCGCGGGCCGCGAACACTTCGGCATCATGGACGCTTGCGAGGCCGGAGACGCGGATCTTGCCGCCGATCTCACGGGTGAGCATATCCTGGGTGCAAAGAAATCACTTCTTGCCCACATTCAGGACAGCTGATCGGGTCCTTGCCGGAACAACCGGTCTCTGTGTCTCCTGAACAGCGATGAATTCCCAAACGAGGATTACATTGACAGCGAACATGGTTTGAATTTATATAGCCATATGGCTATTCATTATCAAACTTCCATGGACCGCTCCTTTCACGCACTTGGCGACGGCACGCGGCGTGAAATGATTGCAATGCTGGCGCGCAACGGTGCCCTGTCGGCAAACGAACTCCGCTCGCCTTTCAGCGTGGCACAACCCACGATCTCCAAGCACCTGAAAGTGCTTGAAAAGGCAGGGCTGGTTCGCAGGGAAATCAACGGGCGTGTTCACCTGTTTCATCTGGAAACGGCTCCCTTGAGGGAAGCAGAGGACTGGATATCCAGGCACCGGACGTTCTGGGAAGGCACCCTTCAGCGTCTTGAAAAATTCGTCAATGCCGCGGATGGACAGGAGGACAAGACATGACGTCAGTCGCCATTCCACTGGTTGTCCGCCGCACGATAAAAGCTCTTCCTGGCCCGCTCTTCGACGCCTTTGCAACAGAGGCGTCCCTGACATGCTGGTTCACGCCGAGCCCGGATATCACTGTCGAGGCCTTGAATTATGATTTCACACCAGGTGGCCGCTTTCGTCTCCGGTACAGGATGCCTGATGGTCGAAATCCGGTTGTCGCCGGGGTATTCGAAGTGATCGACCGGCCGAAACAGATCGTGATGACCTGGGAATGGCAAGCCCCGGATCCGCTTGAAAACGTGCCGATGAAGGTCTCGTTTCGGTTTCTGGAAAAACCAAATGCCACGGAAGTCGTCATTACTCATGAAGGCATCCCGTCAGACAGCGCCTGCTCGATACATGCCGACGGCTGGGAAGCGACACTGTCCGTCCTGGACGCATTCTTCAATCGGGAGACCCAGCAATGAGAAACATCGCCATACTGACCTTCATTACCCTGGATGGCGTGATGCAGGCACCCAGCAAGCCCGACGAAGACCGCTCGGGAAACTTCGAGCGGGGTGGCTGGGCAACCCCCTATTGGAACGGCGTGATGGAACAGGTTCAAAAAGAAGCAATGTCCGAACCGTATGACATGCTCTTCGGACGCAAGACCTACGACCTGTTCGCTGGACACTGGCCCGATGCTGCAGGTGACCCGGTCGCCGACATGATGAATGCCGCCAGCAAATATGTTGTCACTTCGCGCCCGGACAGCCTGAGCTGGAAGCACTCCCATGCGATCTCTGGCGACATTGCGCGGAAAATTTCGGATCTGAAGCTTGAAGACGGGCCTATCCTGCAGATTCATGGCAGCTGGGAGCTGATCCAGTTCCTGCTTGCGCACGACCTGATCGACGAATTCCGACTTTGGACATTTCCGGTCGTTGCCGGTTCCGGCAAACGGCTGTTCGAAAAACCGGCGAAACCGGAAACGCTCAAGCTGGCCAAATCGGAACCTTGCGCGAACGGCGTCGTCATGAGCATCTACCGGCGCGGCTGAAACCACCAGACTTGATTTTACTACGATCCGAAATGTTCCAGCCACCTCGGGCAGCGTTCTGCATCGCGCGCTTCATACGCTTCCAGTGCCTCTTCAAGAGTTGGAGCAAATTGGCTTTCTTCATTTTCGCCCAACGCTTTAAGACGCATTGAATACCAGGCTGTGATGCCACCGCGTGGCGGCGTTTCAAACCTGGGAAACGCTGGATCACTACCCAGGCCTGATAGCCAGGAATTCGCAAGTGCCGGGTCGAGAACCATTGCTCGAGCCAGACCGATGGCGTCCGCGGCACCTGTTTGGAGCGCGGCGACGGCATCGGCGCGCGTTTGCATGCCTCCGGTCACCATGATTGGAATTTCGGTCATCTTCTTCGCATGCCGGGCAAACTCGATGAAATACGGCCCCGACGCCGATACGCCATCAGAACTAGACGCAGCTCCGGGGAAATATGTTCCTCCGCTTACATCAATGAGATCAATCGAGGTCCTGTCGAGCATCCGGACAACCTGCAAAGCGTCTTCATCGGTCAAGCCTCCGACGAGCTTGTCCGTCGAGTTGATCCTTATGCCGACCGGAAAAGACGGACCGACGGCTTGGCGCACTGCATCGATTACCTCGCCGATAACGCGAAAACGTCCCTCGATCGAGCCGCCATAGGCATCAGCCCTGTGATTGAACAGGGGCGACAGGAATTGGCTAAGCAGAAACCCGTGACCTGCATGGATTTGCACACCGCCAAATCCGGTGTCCTTTGCCATGGTCGCAGCCCGCGCAAACAGGCCTGGCAGTTCATGAATTTCCTCCAGCGACAGCCCCTGACATTGGAGGCCCTCGACGTTCAGCGGTGACGGCCCTTTCGGTTTGCTGACAGGCAAGTGGGCAAGGGCGCCTGCGTGGCCGAGCTGAGGCCAGATATGGGCATCATTGATAGAACCACGTTTCGCAAGAATGCGGAGTCCAGCCGTGTCTGATCCCTGCACCAGCACAAGGTTTCCGGGCTTTTCCGGATAGTGCGGACTGGTCTGCACCTCACCGATCAGGGACAACGCCACACCGCCTTCGGCCCAGCGCTCATACAGTCTTGTCTGCGCTTTGGTCGGGTTTCCGGTGCCGTCACCGAGCGAGTCGGACATCGGCGACTTGATCAACCGGTTCTTCAGGCGGGCACCGCAGGGGAGAACCAGAGGCTTGTCGAGGAGCATTGTCGCTTCATTTTTTGCCATTCTATAGTTCCTTTTATCGAGATATCTCGAAATTCATATCTCCCGCCTGCCGAAAAACCCTCAAATCGTGCCCTTGCGGATTACTGCGTCAAAAGTTCTTTCCGTACCGCCGCAAGAAACGATCGAATGTTGTCTTCGTCTCGACGATAGAAAGTCCATTGCCCGTGGCGTTCTGCAACGACGAAGCCAGCCTGCTTCAGAAGGCCCATATAGTTGGAAACCGTCGATTGCGAGAGCTGCGCCTTTTCCTGGATATAGCCCACACAAACGCCTTCCAGGCCGGCGTGCTCCGGCAGTGCAGGCGGGAAATTCGACCGATCCTTCAGCCATTCCAGGATTTTTCGCCGAATTGGATTGTTCAGCGCTGCTATCGATTTTTCAATGTCCATAAATCGAAATATCTCGATTTATCGGCATATGTCAACGAATTTCGTGATTTTTCTGCGTGAATTTTCACGTACCCGGACGATGTTGTTGTTACCGAACGTAATAAACACCGTTCTGACTTTCAGCGGCCTTAGGGTGAATGCCAGCTTGACGACTTTCCTGCGGCACAGCAAAGTCCGCTTATTTGCAATACACTACTGTAGCTGAGTCACAATGCTGTTCAGGTCCGGGCCTATCCCGCCTGCTGCCATGGCGCAGGCGCGCGTCCCAGCGGACGGCAGGTGTCGGCCAGCCAGTGCCTTGCGCCATCCTGGCACCTGGGACCGACCAGTTTTTCCGTCTGCTCATGATAAGTGTCTAGCCAAGTGATTTCAGCCACAGAAAGGCGCTCCGGAATGAGAGCATCCTTCTGGATCGGAATCCAGGTCATGTTGTCGAAGTAAAGAAAGCCGTCGTCTGCTTCACGGATCTCGAAAAGGTTTTCAAGACGAATGCCGAAGGCTCCGGCCTTGTAGTAGCCCGGTTCGATGGACAGGACCATTCCGGGCGCAAGATCGACCGGATTGTGCGGTTTGCCAATGCGCTGGGGATGTTCGTGAACCGAAAGACGATGGCCAATGCCGTGGCCGGTGCCATGGTCATAGTCAAGGCCCAGATCCCAAAGCGGGCGGCGGCAGATAGCATCGATGTGATGACCTTGCGTGCCTTTCGGGAACCGCAGGGTCGCAAGCGCGACCAGTGCCTTGAAGACAGCAGTATACGCTTCAGCGTAGCCGACCGGCAGGAACCCGAAACTGAATGATCTTGTCGCGTCCGTGGTACCGGTTTCAAACTGTCCGCCGCTGTCGAGCAGATACGGTGCGGCCGGCAGTATCGGTGCCGAATTGTTCTTGTCTGCCGCATAGTGGCACATAGCTGCATTCGGCCCGGCGCAGGAAATCGTATGGAAACTCTCGCTCAGGTAGCCCGGCCGTTCCCTTCTGAATGAAAGGATTTTTTCCAACGCCTCGAATTCCGTGACCGGATCTCCATCCGCCGCGCGTGAAGCGACAGTATCCATCAGCCATTCGCTGAATTCGATCCAGGCCACCGCGTCCTCAATATGGCAGGATCGCAGACCCTCAAGTTCGGTCGCATTTTTCCTGGCCTTGGCGAGCGTCATCGGGCTCAGCTTTGGAACCGGCACGGCTTCGGCCTCGATGATCCGTTGGGAAACAGCTGCCGGTGAAAAATCCGGATCGACCAGCACCCTGGCCCCCTTCCCTGTCTTAGCAGCCAAAGATTCCAGAAGATCGGACTTTGCTCGCAGGGACACCCAGTCCGGCAGGGTGTCGGCAAGTCCCTCCTCGAACTTGCCTTGATCCACGAACCAGTGAGCTGCCCCGGACCTTTCCAGAAGCAGGAAGGACTGGGGCATCGGATTGTAGGCGACATCGTCCCCGCGAACGTTCAGGAACCAGGCGATGTTGTCCGGCTGGGTCTCGACCAGAAGCGCCGCATCCTCCGCGGCCATCTCCTTGAGAAACAGGTCCCTTTTGTCGCTAGAAGACACTCCGGCGAACTGAAGCGGGAAGGCGCTGATCGTGCCAAGAGGTTCGTCCGGTTGGTCGCCCCAGACAGCATCGACCGGATTTTCGCTCATCGCCTTCAGCGAGGCTCCGGCGGCGTTTGCACCCTTTTCAAACCGTTTCACCCAGTTTGGCGGCAGATGCATGGCATCGTAGCCGATCACCCAATCGGGTTGCGCGACGTCCGACAGCCAGTGTTCCGGCGGGTGATTGTGAATGTGATCGCGGTCGATCAAACCGGCGGGACACTGGTTGCCGGCCTGCACCACGTAGCGGCCGTCAACGAAGAGGCGCACTTCGGCGTGCGTCACGATGGCAACCCCGGCTGATCCGGTGAATCCCGTCACGAACCCAAGACGTTCATCGTGAGGAGCGATGTATTCACCCTGATGTGCATCGAAGCGCGGCACAATGAACGCATCCAGCAAACGCATTTTCATTTCAGCGCGCAGCGCGGTCACGTGGCCGGTCAACTCGGCCAATTGGCTTTCAGACATTCTCGATCTCTTCGGCATGATGACAGGCGACCGAACCGCGTCCGGCAATCGGACGAAGCTTCGGCTGCTCGGTGGTACATTTCGGCGACTTGTGACGGCATCTGACGTGGAATGGGCAGCCGGGCGGGATATCAAGCGGCGAGGGCAACTCACCCTCCAGGTGTATTTTCCTGCCCTTGTCGTCCGGATCAAGAGACGGCGCCGCACTCAGGAGCGCCTGGGAATAGGGATGCGACGGGCTGGCAAACAGTGTCTCGCTGTCGCCAATCTCAACTATCCGGCCGAGATAAATGACCGCCACCCGATTGGACACATGTCGCACCAGACGAAGGTCATGAGCAACGAAGAGGATCGTGAGCCCAAGCCGGTCCTGCAGATCCAGCAGGAGGTTTACGATCTGTGCCTGTACCGAAACATCGAGCGCAGACACGAGTTCGTCGGCGATCAACACCTCCGGTTCGACTGCAAGAGCACGGGCAATCGCGATCCGCTGCCTTTGCCCGCCCGAAAATTCATGCGGATATTTTTCCAGAGCGTCCCCGGGCAACTGGACGAGGTCCATAAGGTTCGCAAGACGCGCCGGCACATCATCTTCCGGACACATGTCATGCACACGCAGCGCCTCGGACAGAATCTGGCCGGTCGTCATGCGGGGATTCAAAGACGAATACGGGTCCTGAAACATCATTTGGACCCGGCGATTGTAGGTCCGGTCGCCACGTTCGTGCGAAGCAAACACATCCATGCCGTGAAAATGTACACTGCCGCCGTTGGGTTCGTGCAGACGCACGATGCAACGGGCAAGCGTGGACTTGCCACATCCGGACTCGCCGACTACGCCAAGGGTTTCTCCCTGCCGCAGATCAAGACTGACCCCGTTGAGCGCGTTGACGTTTTTCACAGGTGTGTTGCTGAGAACATCGAGCAAAGATCGTTTGCCCTTGAACGCCAGGCTGACGTCTCGAATTTCAAGCACTGCTTCGCTCATGCGGCCGCGCCTCCCTTTGCCTCGACCCTGTTGAAGCAGGCAACAGACCGTCCGCCCTTCAACGTCTCAAGTTCCGGCCGACCGGTCTCGCAGCCGGCCGTCCTTTGCGGGCAGCGTGCTGCGAAAGCACAGCCATCGGGAAGCGACAACAGGCTGGGGGGTGTTCCGGGGATGGAGTAAAGAGGGGTGCGTGGTGGCACATTCTGTGGCACGGAACGCATCAGCCCGACAGTGTAGGGGTGTCGCGGTTCTCTCAGGACGGACCGGACACTGCCCTGTTCGACTATACGGCCCGCATACATCACGGCCACCTGTTCGCATGTCTGAGCGACAACGCCCAGATCGTGGGTCACCAGAATGACACCCATGTCGAAATCCTTGGCAAGCGACAGGATCAGATCGAGGATCTGCGCCTGGATTGTCACATCCAGCGCGGTGGTCGGTTCGTCCGCCAAAAGCAGCTTCGGCCTCGCGGCAAGCGCAATTGCAATCATCACCCGTTGCCGCATGCCGCCAGAAAACTGATGCGGATATTCAGAAAGCCGGGATCCGGCAGCCGGAATGCCGACGACGTCAAGCATCTCGATTGCGCGCTTCTTCCGCTCGCCTGCAGACATGTCCGTATGCGCCTTCAGCGTCTCGTCGATCTGGACTCCGACCGTCAGCAACGGATTGAGCGATGTCATCGGCTCCTGAAAGATCATTGCGATTTCACCGCCCCGGATCCGGCGCATTTCGGACTCGGGCAGTGTGACCAGGTTTTCGCCACGCCAGAGCGCCGAGCCAGTTGTCCTGCCATAGCGGCGGGACAGGCCGAGGACCGATCGAAGGGTCACACTCTTGCCCGATCCGCTCTCGCCAACGAGACCGAGTATTTCGCCCTTGTTGATGGTGAACCCGACATCACGGACAGCCGGAACCGAGGTGTCACCGGCTCCGAACGTGGTGCACAGACCGGAAACTTCCAGCAAGGGGGTTTTTACGCTTCTCAGGGTCATCCGCGTGGCCTCAACAAGTCTGCCAATCCGTCACCGATCAGGGAAAACCCGAGCCCGGTCAACACGATGGCAATGCCCGGCATCAGGCTGAGCCACCAGGCCGTGGTGATGAAATTGCGGCCTTCAGCAATCAGGACACCCCACTCTGCCTGTGGCGGCTGTGCACCGAGACCAAGATATCCAAGCGAGGAACCGAGCAGGATAGCGAGCGCCATGTCGGTCATCCAATAGACAATGACCGGCGTGATCGCGTTCGGCAGAAGATGGCGAAAAATGATACGGAGATCAGAGTATCCCATGACGATGCCTGCCGAGGCGTAGTCATTGGCCATCTGGGATATGACCTCCGCGCGCATGAGCCTGGCATAGTAGACCCAGCCGACCAGCGTAATTGCGATGTACATGTTGATCAGGCCCGGGCCCAGCACCGCGACGATGGCAATCACCAGCACCAGAAACGGAAATGTTATGACGGCATCGACGACGCGGCCAAAAATCATGTCGGCGATACCGCGATAGTAGCCGACCAGAGCGCCGACGAAAACGCCGATCACCAACGCGAAGACAGTAGCCAGGACGGCCATCTGCATATTGACCGAATAGGCCCAGATCACCCGTGAAAAGGAATCCCGACCCAACAGGTCCGTACCGAAAGGATGCTGCCAGCTTGGCGGCTGGCGTACGGCCAGATAGTCAATGAAATTGGGATCGTAGGGCGCAAACAAACCCGGAAACAGCGCCAGCACTGTTGAAATTGCAATGATGGTGAAGCCGACCATGAAGCCGGGCTTACGGAAGGCGATCTGCATGCGGCCACGCCGCCGGCTTCGAACATTCCCGCGGGAGATTGTCGTGTCGCTCATGACAGACGCATCCTCGGATCAAGCCAGCTCTGGAATATGTCGGTCATCAGAAAAACCAGCGACACCAGAACGGCAAAGGTCAGCGTGAGGCCCTGGATAAGGGGATAATCCCGGGCAAAAATAGCCTCCAGCATCATGCGTCCGACACCGGGGACAGCAAAGACGGTCTCGGTCACCAGCGTCCCGCTCATGAGCTGTCCAATGGAAAGTCCGAGCAGAGTGACTGTCGAAACCAGGGCATTCTTCAAAACGTGGCGACCAAGGATCAGACGCGGCGGCAGTCCCTTGGCGCGGGCGAACTGGACATATTCCGCATCAAGGACCTCAATGATCGCCGAACGCAGGTTCCGCATGAGTATGGCCGAGGTATAGAGCGCGACCGTCACGGCAGGCAGAAACAGATGATAGGCGCGATCAAGGAAGGTTTCGCCGTATCCTCCGACCGGAAACAGCCGCAGCTGTGCAGCCAGAAACGTCAGCAACAAGAGACCGATGTAGAAAACCGGCATCGAAAGCCCAACCTGAAAGACCGCCCGGATGAGATTGTCCTGCCACTTTCCGCGATTGAGTGCAGCGACAAAGGCAAGCGGACCCGCGATCAGGATTGACAGGGTGACCGCATAAAGCGTCAGGAAAATCGTTGTCGGCAAACGGGCAAGAATTACCTCTGTCACCGGTGCGCGCAGTAAAATCGAGCGTCCGAGATCACCCTGAAGCGTGTTCGTCAGGAATAGCCAGAACTGGGTCCAGAGCGGTGCGTTCAGACCCAGTCGCTCGCGGATGGCGGCTATATCCGCATCGGACGCCTTGTCTCCGGCAATCGCGATCGCGGGATCACCCGGCAAAAGCCTGACCAGCAGGAAAATGATGATCATGACCAGCAGAAAGGTCGGGATCATCAGGAGAATACGGTTCAAGGTGTATTGCAAACCGGCCATGGAGGTCGTCGCCAATTCTCACTCAAGCACGGAGGGTGGGGGAGAGCTCAGCGCACCCTCACCTTCCTGTTCACGGGTTCTGCGGATCAACGTTCCAGGGAAACGTTCTCAAAGACGTTGTTGCCCAGAGGTGTCTGCAGATACCCGTCCACCTTTCCGGAAACCGCGACCGCGAAAGGCGTTTCGTACATGAAGAGCAGCGGTGCCGCTTCGGCATAAATGTCCTGCATTTTCCTGTACTGGTCCGCCCGCTTTTCGGGATCCATTTCCGAAGAGGATGCTTCATACAGCGTGTTGAAATCGGCGTTGTTCCAACCGGTTCCGACTGCTTTTGCTGTCGGGAAATATCCGAGCCAGCCCGTCACCTGGCTAGGATCGTTGACATCGTCAACCCAACCATAGGTGTGAATGTCGAACTCACCTGACCGGTTCTTGGCGCCACGGGTCGCGTTGTCGACCTGTTCGGCAACAAGATTGATGCCAAGCGGTGCCCACATCTGCTGGAGAGCGGCAAATATGGTCGCATCGTCTGCAGATCCGGCAAGGGTCGTCAGCGTGACTTCCGTTCCCGCTTTCAGGCCAGCTTCGGCAACAAGGGCCTTCGCCTTTTCAATATCGTAGCCGTAGAGCGGGTTCATGTCCGCGGCCAGCCGGGTTGAAGACGACATGACCGGCGACGACATCGGCTTACCCGCGCCTTGCAGGACGAGACCGATCAGCGCTTCCTTGTTTGTTGCGTAGTTCAATGCCTGGCGAACCCGCTTGTCGTGCAGCGGATTCGGCGTTCCGTCGGCCTTGGCCTCACGCGTGTTGATCGGTGAATAGATAATCCGCGTGGACGGGAAGAGGTTCATGTCGACTGCCGGGTCGGCATCCAGCTCCGCAACGCGCGAAAACGGGATGAACTCGGCGATGTCAACTTCGCCTGCCGTCAGTTTCAGCACACGAGTCGCATCGTCCGGAATGATTTCAAAATGGACCTTTTCCAGATAAGGCAACGGCTTGCCGTCCTTGCCTTCTTTCCAGTAATGCGGGTTCGCGGTGAAGGTCATGGACGATCCCTGCTCGAAACCGCTCAGATAGAAGGGGCCCGATCCGACACCTGGACCACCCGCTGCGAATATCGCAGCCGATTTTTCCTGATCATTCGCACCCGGCGCAGCATCAAAAGCTTTCTTGGAAACAATGGCCGTATTGAATGTCGCCAGCATCGAGAGCAATGCCGGGTCAGGCGTCTCAAGAGAAATGGTGATATTGCGGCCGTCCGCGCTCACGGAAGAGACAGCGGACAGAAGCCCCGACCATGGACCCAGGTCAGGGTTGCGGGCGCGTTCCAGCGAGAAAACAACGTCGTCACCCGTGAGCGGGCTTCCGTCGGAAAACTTGAGGCCATCGCGCAACACGAGGGAAACGGTCTTGCCGTCAGATGAGACCTCGAAGCTTTCAGCGAGCGACCCGACAAGGTCGGTACCGTCTTCAGTCGGTGCCAGCAGCGTACTGAACAGGCTTCCGACCATCCAGATATCCGGATTGCGGTCGGCGTAGATCGGGTCGACAAGCTTCGAACCGTCATATCGAGCAAAATTCAGAGTTCCGCCACGCTCCTGCGCGTCGGCAAACCCAATGGTAGATGCGCCTAGAGCCGTGCTTGTTGCCAGCGCGAGGGCAAGTGCTGCAGCCTTCATGGTATGTCCTCCCAGATGCACATGTGATGGTGCGACGGAGATTAGCCGAACAGGCCCCTTCCGCAAGGAATTTTTTAGCGATTTTGCATATTGGATCCAATATTTGTTTTAAATCAAGAATTTATTATTTTCATAACTTATTGTTTTCTATTTGTTTTTTCTATCATCAACAAATTTTCGAATTACTAAAAAAAATTTTAGTATTGATAAACTCTCCAAGCTATCGAATGCTGGAATTACAGCGCCCGGAACGATATAAGTGTGTGCCTGAACGGAGGAATGCATGACAACAAGCAGGCGGCAAGCCACGCAGGACACAGTGCAGGACACGCCCAACTACGGTCCCGTCATCCGCCAACGACGCAAGGCTCTGGGCATGACACTGGACGATGTCGCCAAGGCAACAGACCTGACGATCGGGTTTCTGTCCCAAGTGGAACGTGGCATCAGCGCGCCCTCCCTTTCCTCTTTCATGCGCATTGCCGGTGCCCTTCAGACCAGTCTGGAGGAGCTTCTCAAGGTTCCCGAGCCCTATATGGAATATGTTCCGAAGGACTCGCGCCAAACCTATGTTCTGGGCAAATCGAAACGCCTCTATGAAAAACTCGGCCCCGGATTTCCAGGTGCGCTGACCTATCCCTGCATCATCCACCGCCCACCCGGACATGTCTCGGAACACATGCAGCATGAAGGCGAGGTGTTCTGTTACCTGCTCTCCGGAAGCCTGGAGTATCACCTGGGCAACAAGGTTTTCATCATGACGCCGGGCGACAGCATTCACCACGACACCAGCAAACCACATTTTTCCAAGGTTCTCGGTGATGAGGAGTCCGTCGAACTCTGGGTCAGCTCCACGCCGATCAAGACACCGGGCTGACACCCACTGCCGCAACAATGACCGTATGTGATGCAAGCCCATTGCACGGGACGCCTGCCAAGGTCTATCAAGGAGCCGTGAACCAACCGGAGACCTTTGATGGAGCGAACGGCAATTCTATTCGATTACTGGCGATCGTCAGCCAGCTATCGTGTGCGCATCGCATTGAATCTGTTGAGCATCCCGATCGAGTATCGCCCGGTCAACCTGTTGACCGGGGACCACAGGTCAGCTGTCTATCTTGACCAGAACCCGCAAGGTCTCCTGCCGACGTTGGAGATCGATGGGAAGCGGCTGACACAGTCGCTTGCCATTATCGAATATCTGCACGCCACGACACCTGGTTCGAAGCTGCTGCCAGACTCGATCGACGGTCAGTACCGGATTCGCCAGCTGTCCGACGCCATCGCGATGGAGATCCATCCTGTTTGCAATCTCAGAGTTGCGCAGCGTGTTTTGGATCTCACCGGCGGCGGTGATGAGGTCAGGGTCGACTGGATGCGCCACTTCATTTCAAAAGGTCTGGGCGCGTTCGAACGGCTGCTGGGTGCCGACGAAGGCCCGTTCTGCTTTGGCAACCAGCCAACCATGGCCGATTGCTGCCTGATACCGCAGCTCTACAACGCTGAGCGGTGGGGTGTCGACACGTCCGGTTTCCGGAGAATTGGCGAAGCCGCAAACGCGGCAACTGCAATGAATGCCTTTGTGGATGCTCACCCGGATGCGGTTGGCGCGCCGCCGGCGGACTAATCCGCCGGCAACGGGAGGAACCTGTTAGCTCATGAATTTCCGGCAACTGGAAGCATTTCGCGCGGTTCGCGATACAGGTTCGACAACCCTGGCTGCCGACAGGATCGGTGTGACGCAATCGACCGCAAGCCGCCTTATACTCCAGCTCGAAGAAGATATCGGCTACCAGCTGTTCGACCGTCAGGGCGCCGGGTTGACCCTCACACCCGAAGGACTGGACTTTTCGGAAATCGCCGAACGTATCCTTGCCGAAATCGAACGCATCAACCTGATGTCGCGCAATATCCGCCAACTCAGTACCCGCACTGTCCGCATTGCCGCCATGCCCGCGATCGGCACCTGCATGACGCCGGAACCACTACGCCGTTTCCTCGACGAAAACCCCAACGTGCATCTCAAGGTGGACCTGAAGCCGAGGTCGGAGGTTCAGTCGCTGGTCATCAACGGCAAATGCGATCTTGGCCTCGTAACCCTGCCACTCTCGGATGACGGGCTGCATATCGAACCACTGTGCCAGGAGGAAACAGTCTGTGTCTTGCCTCCCGGTCATCATCTGGAAGAGAAGGATGTCGTCTCGTTCGGGGATCTTGCCAGCGAGCGCCTGATCAGCATCGCGACACATACGATCCTTCGCTACCGGCTGGAAGAGGCCTTGAGCAGTGCCGGTGTCCGCCTCGGATCCATATGCGAGACAGATTCAACCCTGCTCGTGGCAAACCTCGTCGCAGCCAATGCGGGGGTCGCCATCATTCACAAGGTGGTCGCGGACATGCTGAAGGACCGTCTGGTCATTCGTCCGCTGGCGACGCCGATCCAGCTCTCTTATGGCATCATCCGGCGGCGCGGCAGTCCGCCGCGCGTACTCACCGAGAGACTGGTCGATTGTCTGAAGTCCGCGTTTACAGAGTGACTGCCGGGAACCCGGCTTCAATCAAGCGTCGACACTCCGCGGTTTCGGCAAGGCGTGCATGAGCCGAGACATTTTTCTCGGCCACCGGAGACCGGATCTTCGCTTCGCCGCATCCAAAACGGTACCGTTGTGTTTCGGCGCGTTAGCGGCTCTCAGGCCATGATCGAACTCAGGCTGGCGTCGTTCAATGGCAGGTGGACCGGCTCGCCGCGCTCGGCAGACAGATCAGCAGCAATATAGACTTCCATTACCTGACGGGCCTGATCGGCAGTGACCAGAACCGGCTTGTCCCGGGCGCAGGCATCTATGAAGTGATTGGTCTCCGGCGCCATCGGGCCGGCATAGGCGTGTCCGACGAATTCTCCCGGCATGGAAGACATCGGGAACTGGATACCGTTGTCTTCCGTGTTCAGGACAACATCCTTGTGGCTGTCATCCACCATCAGGGCACCCTTGGTCCCGACCATTTCCAGCGTGGTGCTGGAATAGTTCGGATAGCCGAGTGGCAGGATCCAGCCGGCGCCGATGGTAAAGGAAATGCCGTTGTCCATGGTCACGATGATCCAGGTACAATCCGGTGCATCGACCCCCTTGCCCCGCATATAGCGGTAGACGTTCTGGGCGTAGACCTTTACCGGTCTGGCCGGCTCCAGACACCAGAGCACAAAGTCGAGATCGTGAGTTGCTTCCATTGCGGCGGGCGACAGCTTGGTCCGACCCGAAATCTTGTTGCCGAGACCGCGTGTGATGTGGCGGCTGACCAGAGCGGAGACAGGATCGCCAAGCGTTCCATTGAGGAGGCTCTCGCGAATATAGGCATATTTGTAATTGAAGCGCTGCGAATAGCCGATCGTGAACTTGACATCGTTCTGCTTCGACAGAGCAACCAGATCATCGGCTTCTGCAAGGGTGATCGCAATCGGCTTTTCAAGAAAAACATGCTTTCCTGCCAGGAGGGCAGCTCTGGCCATCGGGTAGTGAACGTCTTCAGGCGTTGCGGAAATGATGACGGAAGAGATGTTCGGGTTTTCAATGATCTCCTGATAAGTGTCCGTCGCGGTTGCCGGAGCATAGCGGTCCTTCATTTCCTGCAAGCGTTCACTGCGCGTCTCGGCAATGTGCATCGACGCAACCTGCGGATTGCGGGCTGCCGCTTCGATGCGGATACCACCGCACCAGCCCGCACCGATCACACCCAGTTCAATCTGTTCCATACCCTGGCTCCCCTGATCGCGGAGCCGCCGCACGACAGACCCCTTCTCTTGTCAGAAGCATGTTGGGCAAACGGACTTACGGGGTAAAATTCTGAATCTGCGTTGAGATATTCAAACTCCGCATCGCGCCGCTTTGCGGGTCGACGCAATCGTTCTGGTCAGCTCTTCCTGCAAAATGTCACAGAAGGCCTGTGCTGCATCATTGAGTGGTTTTGCTGCCGGTTCGATCCTGCTGTAGCTCACGGAAAGCTCCGGCCTGACGATCGGATGCAGCCGGCGGCGCTGCCCGTCCAGATCTGCAGCGCACATGATACCAGGCAGGATCGTATGCCAATCCGACCGGGCGACAAGGTCGATTGTGCCGAACATCGCGTCGAGTTCCAGAACACTGTCCACCTTGATGTGATGGTCAGCAAAGTAGCGGTCGATGCGACGGCGGCGCGAATTTGCAGGACTGGGAAGAACATAACGCAAAGGGGCATGATCTTTCAGGTCCACAGGCTGGAGATGCCTCTCACCGGGTGCACCAACCAGAAATTCGTTGTCGGTTCCCATGGGTTCCGCGCGAATAATGTCATGCCCTTCGAATGCCGGAACGATAGCGAAATCAAGATCTTCACGTCCAACCGCTTCAATCAGCTGGAAGGAATAGGCCTCCACCATGGAAAGGCGCACCATCGGATAAGTTTCCGTGAATTGCAGCATCGCCTCGGACAGGACGCTACGCGTAAGGGTCGGGATCAAGCCGACACGCACCTGCCCCGTCATGGTTCCGGACGCACGTTTCAAGGTCTCGTCTGCATCGGCAGCCGACCGCAGGACATCGACCGCTTTCTTGTAGAACAGCATGCCGGTTTCGGTTGGCGTGACACCGGTCGACTTGCGGATCAGCAACTGCACACCATACCGGTCCTCGAGCTCTCGGACCTGCATTGAAATACCGGATTGGGTGGCGTTAACCCGGTTGGCCGCAGCCGAGAAAGAACCTTCCTCATAGACGGCGACGAAAAATCTGAGTTGCTGAAGCTTCATCTCAAGCCATCACTTTTTCTGTTGGCAAATATCATTGATAATGAGTTGCGTTGAAGGCGGCAAGACCTACTAACTAACAGAAGAAAACACCAAAAGAGCAGAATGGCCGGACCGGTGGACAGGGTAAAACTATGAACATACAGAATAAATCATTTTGTATCGCGGTCGCCGGGTTCGGTTGGTGGGGGCGCCACATTGTCAATCGCCTCAAGCTGACCGACGGAATTTCCGTACCTGTCGTAATCGAACCGAACGAGACCGCCCACGATCAGATCCGGGATGCCGGCCCAGCGCCCTACACACGTTTCGAAGACGTTCTAAAACGCCCAGACATTGATGCCGTCGTTCTGACAACCCCCAATCCACTGCATGAGGAACAGGTGCGCCAATGCGCGGCTGCTGGCAAACATGTCTTTTGTGAAAAACCTCTGGGCCTGACCGGTGAGAGCGCGCGCCGCTCTGTCAAGGCATGCAAAGAGGCAGGCGTCACGCTTGGCATAGGACACGAACGGCGGTTCGAGCCGGCCATGGAAGCTCTCAAGGCAGAGATTGAACGGGGTGGCCTCGGCAAGATCATGCATGCCGAAGCCGCCTTCAGTCACGACAAGCTGATCGGTGTCCCCTCGGGCGACTGGCGCACGTCAAAATCCACCTGTCCGGCCGCCGGCATGACGGCGATGGGTATCCACCTCACCGACCTGCTGATCTCCTTTTTCGGGCCGGTCAAAACGGTTCAGGCGATGACAGCGGATCGTTCACTCGGCTGGGAAACCGGTGACCTTGTTACTGTGCAACTCGGGTTCAGAGAAGGAATGACGGCGACCTTGAGCGCCATCCTGCACACACCTCACTTCATTCGCATGCACGTGTTCGGAACTGAAAAATGGGTGGAAGCGCGCAACGACACCCATCCCGACACGCCGGGCGGCAAGGTAAGTTATGTGGAATCGGTGACAGGGATGCCGCTGAAGGAAACCGCTTTCGAGTGGACCGATACCGTGATTCACAACCTTGAGGCGTTCAGGGATGCCTGCCTCGGGCGTCGTCCATACAGGGTTTCCCACCAGGAAATGATCCATAATATTGAAGTTCTCGAAGCAATTGCGCAGTCTGCCGAACATCGTGAAACCATCCATCTGAATTCATAAATGATCGAACTGCCTAAAATTCTCGTTGCACCCAATGGTGCGCGCCGGGACAAGTCCGCCCATCCTGCGTTGCCGATGAGCGTTGAAGAACTGGTCGAAACCTGCCGCCAATGTGCCGCCGCCGGTGCCGGAGGCGTCCATGCCCACGTGCGCGATGATGCCGGCCTGCACAGTCTCGATGCCGCTCGATATCGTGAGGTCATCGCTCGAATTGCCGAAGAGTTGCCAGGGTGGTTCGTGCAAATCACGAGCGAAACCGCAGGGCGCTTCAATGCCAGAGATCAGCAGGACCTGATCCGGACGATGCGTCCCAGATCGATTTCCGTCGCGGTTCGCGAATTCGTGCCGAATGAAGAAACCTTGCCCGAGGCCCGCAGAACCTATCACTGGGCTCGTGACCACAACGTTGCGATTCAGCATATCTGCTATTCGAAAGCCGAGCTCACCCAGCTCATCGGCTTCATTGCCGACGGAACGGTGCCCGGGTCCGCTCACCAGATACAACTTGTCCTTGGATCTTATGACGGCGGCCGGACCAGCCGTCCCGAGGATATCGAAGCCTTGGTCAAACCGATGCGGGACCTTGAGGAGCAGCAATCATTTGACTGGATGCTGTGTGCCTTCGGACCGGAGGAGACAGATTGTCTGCTGCGGGCTCTGGAACTCGGCGGCAAGGCGCGGATCGGCTTTGAAAACTCACTCTGGAACAGGAATGGCTCACTTGCGAAGGACAATGCCGAACGTGTCAGCGAACTTGTCGGACTGGCCGGCAAATCCGGCCTGCTTTAAACTTGATCGCCTGCGGACAGATGCGGAACGGTCTCACCGGTTTCGACAAATGTGCGTGTCACGTCACGAGCGCCATAGACCCACAAGATGACAAGGCGTCCGTCACCCCTGTTCCTGAAATAATGCGGTGATCCGGCTTCGGCAAAGGCCGTGTCGCCCTTGGTCAGATTGTAGACGTTCCCGCCGATACTGGCCTCGGCCTCGCCCTCCAGGATTGTGACCTGTTCGTCGCAATTGTGGGAGTGCATCGGTGCGCTGCAGCCAGCGGGGAAAACGGTCGTTCCCGTGGTGAACGGGACAGTGTCGCTGACGGCCTTTCCGATCAGAAGCCGCGTCTCGACCCCGTCCCCGCGCTGGAAAGGCCTGATGTCTTTGTATGTGATGACGGTGGACACGATTTCATCCTCTTTGTGAAGCGGGACTTGACCCCAAATGTAGGTGGAACTGGCGAATGACTGAAACACGTGAAACCAAAAAAAACCTGGAGAGGTTCATATGCCGGGTTCTCTCGACAAATGGTCTGCCCGAGGAAGATGCCAGCACCATCGCTGAACTGATGGTAACCGCCGACCTCATTGGACAGGATGGTCATGGTGTTTTTCGCCTTGCGCAATACGTGAAGCGCCTCAAGGCAGGGGGGATCAATCCTAAACCAGTGTTTGCCCTGGCCGAGGAATTTCCCGCCAGCGCGGTTCTGGATGGCGACAATGGCATGGGGCACCTGGTGATGAACCATGCGACGGACATTGCGATTGCAAAGGCCCGGCAAACCGGGGTTGCCTGGGTCGGGTCGCGGAATTCGAACCACGCGGGTCCCGCATCTCTCTATGCCATGAAAGCGCTTTGTGAAGACATGATCGGCCTTTATGTCGCCGTCGGCAGTGCCAATCACATGCCTCCCTGGGGCGGGACGGACATGCTTCTGTCCACCAATCCGATTGCGGTAGCAATCCCGGCGGCCGAACGTCCGCCGATCGTGCTCGACATGGCGACCACGGTTGCCGCCTACGGCAAGGTCAAGACCGCAGCACAGCGCGGCGAAATGATGCCGGAAGGCTGGATGATCGACCGGCAGGGCAATCCGCTCGTCGACCCCACAAAATCGGCCGAGGGGTTTCTGCTTCCCATTGGCGGACCGAAAGGCTACGGGCTTTCGCTGGTGTTCGGGATCCTTGCCGGTGTGCTCAACGGGGCCGCCTTCGGCCGCGATGTGGTCGATTTCAATGCGGATTCGCAGAGCAAAACCAATACGGGTCAATTCATCCTCATGCTCAACATTGCCGCCTTTACGGATCCGGCTGCATTCAGGTCCTCCATCGACGGTGTCTGGGACGAGATGAAGTCGTCGCAGCGCCTTCCCAGCGTCGCGGAAATCCGATTGCCCGGCGAGCGGCTTGACGCGACTCTCAGGGAAAGATCTGTCAACGGGATTCCCTTGCCCGCCGCGTTGCTTGCCGTTCTCGACGATCTTGCCGACGCCAACGGTGTTGCCAGGCTCAAGCGCCAGGCCGCGCCTGCATAAATCGGTCCGTGGCCCATAATACGCAGACGTATCGGCAAAGACTGGTTTCACGCCGTGACCGGTTGTTCAGCCGAATACCGGTCAGGCAGCCTCTGCCGACCAGTTGCGGCCGTTGATCGTCCAGTTTTCGGACACCCGGCTGCCCGACATCTGAAGCATCTTCGAGACAGCACAATGATGACGAAGCTTTTCAACAACGGCGGCAATGCCCTCGTCACTCCCCTTCATTTCGGCAGTGATCGCGATCTTCACATCGGGAAAGGGAATGTCGATCGGCTCGACAAGGCGTGTGCCGCGACTATCCATCGTGGTGACAACATCTATATCCATGGCGGTGATATCGACACCGTTCGCGTTGGCCAGCTTGTTGGAAATGACGTGCGTACAGCCGACAAGGCCGGCAATCATCGTCTCGACCGGCATCGGTCCGAGATTGGTTCCGCCGCGCTCGACCGGCTCGTCGATTATCATTTCGACGTCGCGTGCGCGTACGACCGACTTGGTGTTGGTTTCCTGGCGACCCGTAACCTTGAAGGTCCAGATTTGCTTTTCCCTGATTTTCATTCGGAACCCTTTCTCGCAGGCCACAGATTGTTCCCCGCCTCCACTGGCAGGAAGCGTAACGCCCTCGAATTGCCGGAACCGGCCGGCCTGAAACCGGCCGGTCCTTCATCTCTTATTGCGTGATCGAATCGACGAGGTCCTTGTAGGCCTCTGCCTGCTCTTCGCGCATTTTCTGGTAATCGGCACCCGACATGTAGTCGACGTTCTCGCCAAGGCGGGACATCATGCGATTGTATGTCTTGTCCTCCAGAAGCGCTGCAAATGACGCTTCGAGTTTTTCAAGAACTGCAGGAGGTGTGTCGGCCGGTGCAAGCACCACGCGGTGCATGAATCCCACATCGCCTTCCACACCTACTTCGCCAAAAGTCGGAACATCAGGATAAATCCGTTCCGCACCGGCAGTTGCCAGCACCCGGACGTCCCCGGAAGCCAGCAGCGATGAAAGCGTCGACGGGAAGCCCATCGTCAGATCCGCATCGCCGGACAAAAGCGCCTGCATAGCCGGGCCTCCCCCCTGATACGGCACCATATTGAAATAGGCGTCACGCGCCTTCATGATCTGCGCTGCCGGAACAAACAAGGCACCCCAGTTGCCGGAGTGGGCCATGCGGACTTCACCCGGCTTTGCCTTGGCCGCCTCGATCAGTTCCTCGAAGGTCTTGTAAGGACTGTCTGCCCGAACCACGACGGCGATCGGCGCATAGTTGATCCGCGCAACCGGGACAAAATCATCCATGGGTTTGTACGGAAGGTTCTCCACATGCTGCTGAAGCATGTCGATGTAGTTGTGACTGAAAAGCAGGGTGTAGCCATCCGCACTGGAGTTAGCAACTTCCTGCGTCCCCTTCTGTCCACCTGCTCCCGGTGTCAACCGAACGATCATGGCCTGATCGAGGAATGACGGGATCGTGGAAGTGATCACCCTGGCATTGAGGTCATGAGACCCGCCCGCACCAAGCGGGATCACCATCGTTACGGGCTTTTCCGGATATTCTGCCAACGCAGGGGAGACCGCGCCCGTGAGGGTCGCCGCAGCGGCAAATACCGCGCCTTTCCAAAGTTTCCTGAACATTATTTCCTCCTCCGTGTGCATCGATCGAGTTTTTCGGAAGCCGCGGACGATGCGGACGCCGCTTCCGTTTTCCTAGCCCGTGGCCAGCTTCTTCATCCTCCTCCAAAGGACAAAACCGATGACCGGAATGAGAGCCAGAAGAATGAGCATGCCCTGCCGCTCGGTCAGCAGGAACGCGAGCGGTGCGTTCTGTGCCATCGCGACCGTCTGGCCAAAGGCGTATTCCATGGGGGGGCCCAGTATGAATCCCATGACCATCGGCATGACGTCGAACCTTGCGGCCCGCGCAATGAGGCCAAAGGCGCCAAAGCCGACGAGCATCAGAAGGTCGATCGAGTCGGACCTGAATACGAAGGCACCGGCAAAAGCGAACATGATCACGATCGGCACCAGAATCGAATTCTTCAGCGTCACAAGACGCGCGAAAAAGGGAACCGACAGGTAGCCGATGACCAGGAACAGCAGATTTGCCAGCACCATCGCGATCAGGATCGCAAAAACCGTCGCGCCCTGCTCTTCGAACAATTGCGGCCCGGGGCGCAGGCCCTGCGCAACAAAGGCACCAAGCAATATCGCAGTGACATTATCGCCCGGGATACCCAGCGTGAGCAACGGCACGAGCGTCGGTCCGTTGACCGCGTTGTTGGCGGATTCCGCCGCCGCAACCCCTTCAATCTCGCCCTTGCCGAATTTCTGAGGATCATCCGAAGCGTTCTTGGCAGCGGTGTATCCCATCATGGCTGCAACAACCTGACCAAGGCCGGGAATGATACCGATACCGGTTCCAATCACGCAGGACCGGCAAAGCGTGCGGAATATGCTTTTGAATTCCGACCAGTTCAAACGGTCCCCGACGACTGCCGCAAGCGCCTGTCCACGGGTTGACCGCATGACCACGTTGACGATCTCCGGGATGGCAAACACACCGATCAACATCGGCAGCAAGGGGATACCGGACTTCAGGTCAAAGAGACCGAATGTGAATCTCTCCACGCCACCGAGCGGGTCGGTCCCGATAAACGACAACCAGATCCCGAGCAGCATCATGATCAGGCTCTTCAGGACGTTCCCGCCTGTCGTGACTGCGATGATCACCAGAGACAGCAGGAGGACGGCAAAGATCTCCGGCGGTCCAAACTGCATGACCAGCAATGCGATCGGAAAAATCATCAAGATCGTGAAGATGTCGGAAAATGTATCCCCGAAAACGGAAGAGACCAGGGCGGTGTCGAGCGCCTTGCGAGACTGACCCTTTTTGGTGAGCTGATAGCCATCCAGCGTTGTTGCAACGGCGGCCCCCGTACCAGGCATCGAAACGAGGATCGCCGGAACGCTGCCCCCGAACATGCCACCCTTGTAGATTCCAAGAAGAAACGGAATGCCGACAAGCGGGTCGAGGAAAAACGAAATCGGCAACAGGATCGCCATTGCCATAAGGGTCGTGAACCCGGGAAGCGCGCCGACCAGCATGCCGCCGAACAGGCCCATGCAGATAAAAAGGATCGTATCCAGGCGAAAGGCCAGTTCGAGACCTTGTGTGAACTGCTCGATCATTGAACAGCTCCTCCGATGCCGTCGGATTCACCGAGAATGTAGGCGTAGAAAAACTCGATCGAAGACAGTTCCGGCAGCGCGACCGCGAGCAATCGCGTTGCCCCGAGATAAAGCAAAACCGGCGGAACAAGGGCGATCAGCGCGATCTGCCAAGGGCTGCGGTTTCCGACCAGAACAGAGATCATAGCCAGTGTCAGCACGCTTGAGATCAGGAAACCGAGCGGTACCATTGCCAGGGAATAGAACAGCATGATTGCAAAGAGCATCAGTCCACGGATACGGCTGTGCTCGTTGTAGACCGGCTCGGACCAGATGCCTTCGGGCCGGATATTGCACCGGTATAGAAACAGGATGTTCAGCACCACGAGGCCGCCCAGAACCAGGTAGGGAAACAGGCTTGGGGAAATCGCAGTGAGCGAGCGGCCGAAGAGAACTTTCGGTGGCGCCACGAGCTGCGTCATGAACACGATCGACAAGGCAGACGCCACGCCCAGGACAGCCGAAACAATCACCTCCGGATCAACGCGTCTGTTAACAGAGTTCATCTGTGCTTTTCCTCCTGCAAGCACCAGACTAGCGACCTGCCAAAACGATCCGAAATGCTAACTTTGCGTAGATGAATGCAGAACACGAATAGTGCTCATGCGGCATCTAACTCCTTGTCAAACAAAGAGATTAGCTCCTCGTCAAACGCTTTTCTGGTCGTATCTACTTCTTGGCGACACAATGCGGCGAACCGGGCGCGCTCGGCATCGCCCAGGTCGATGATTTCAACACCGTTCTGCACGAGAGCACGGCGGCAGATATCGTCGTCTTCCTCTGCGAAACGACGCTGAGCCCGGGTCGCCTCGACGACGGCCTTTTCAACCGCACTGCGCGTTTCGTCGGGCCAGCCTTCCACGCTTTCAGTACGAAAAAGTACAAGTGCGACGCCCAGCAGATGCCGGGACAGCGTGATGCAGCGATGCGTCTTGTGAAGACCGAAATTGTAGATATTCGTCAGTGGATTTTCCTGCGCATCGACGGTGCCGTCTTCCACCGCTGCGGGCAGGTCACGTACATCAATTGCGCGCGGGTCAAAGCCGAGCGAGCGGAAGACGCGCTGATGATCTTCGTTCGCCAGCGTCCTGAGCTTCAAGCCTTCACAATCGTCCGGTGTTCGGATTGCCTTGCGGCTGGAGATATGACGCAAACCGTTGTCCCAGTATCCAAGCACGGTGTATCCGGTTGCAGCGGCGACTTTATTCTTCAGCCGCTCACCCAGTTCACCGTCAAGAACGGCGTAGGCACGCCGACGATCCGGCACCACAAAATGCTGATCGAAGATGCCAAGTTCCGGCACCCTCTTTGCCAGATAGCTGGAGGAGAAATAGCACCCGTCGAGCGCACCTTCCTCGGTCATCGACAGGAGATCCGCGGCCTTGTGGCCACGGACGACTATGTTCTCGTCAAATTCCAGCGAAACGTCGCCGCCGCCTGCCCGAGCCAATTCCGCTGCCAGCGTTCGTCCGCCCCTCGTGTGCACGGACTTTTCGCCCTGGTATCCCCCGAACCTGATCCTGATGGTCATCCAAGTTCCTCCTAGGACAGTTCCGCCATCAACTCGGCGGGGTCCGGCGGCAAGGCGACCGGTTCGCCCCGTTTTGCCGAGACATCCATCGCCATGGTGAAAAGCAGGTTCCGGTGACCGTCCTGCGCAGTGGCATGCGGCGTATCGAGACCGGCATAAAGCCGTTGATACCATGCGTTGGTTTCCTCACGCATGGGGCCCCAGAGCTGACCGAGATGAAGGTCACCTGGCGGGTAGCTCGTCAGGAATTCGACATGGCGATCTGGAGCCTTGTAACCTTCAGGTGCATAACCTGCGCCTTGTGCAACATTTGTCGCCATGACGAGATCACGGTGCGTGTCCTCAATGTCGATGACACCCTCCGAACCGACGATGCCAATCTCGATGCCGTAGACTGCACCCGGCCATACCTCGGGCAGAGCCCAGGAAATGTTCATTGAAAAGATCGAGCCGTCGTCCATTGTGAAGATGCCGAACGTCGAGTCTTTCGTGCCCCAGGCGCCGAGCACCCTGTCGGTCGAGCGGGCATAGACACTGACCGGCTTCTTTCCTTCCATCAGCCAGAGAGACATGTCGAGGCTGTGTGTTCCCGAAACAACCATCGGTGTCAGCGTGGCGCGCTCCTGTGTCCGCTGGACCGTGGCGATCGGCACCATCCGGTTCATGAAAGCCCTTGTGACGACGGAATGGACATCTCCGATCTGTCCCGTGATCAGGCGTTCCTTGATAGCGAGAAACCGGCGACGGAAACGCTGGGTGTAACCGATTACCGCATCGACGCCGGTTTCCTCGATCGCAGAAAGGATCTGTGCGGATTGACGCGCGTCCGTGGCAAGCGGTTTCTCGATGAACAGATCATGCCCCTGCTGAATGGCCAGCATGGTCGGTTCAAAATGAAAATTCTCGTCCGTTGCGATAATGGTTGCCGTGATCTCGGGCCGTGCGAGCAATTCCCTGAAGTCCGTCGTGAAAAAATCGGCCTGCACATCCTCGGCGAGCTTTTGGCCGATATCCGACTTGATATCGCACAGGCCGATCCAGCCGACGCCCGGATAGGCGCGTGCAATCTCGGCCCGGATACGGCCGATTGTACCGCAGCCAACTATGGCCAGACCGATTTCCTTGTTCTTCGTTGGCACCAAAAAACTCCTTAACCTTGTGGGGACGGAAGTGTCGGTTCCACATCATCCGTTCCCTTTCTGAGAGACCAAAGGGCACGCAAAACGCCTTCAATGATGACAAAGAGCACGGCGAGCATCAGCACGGTGCCGATCCATTGGGACAGGATGAAACCGAGGGACTTGTCTTCGAAAACGAGCAGCGAGCGTCGCAGATTCTCGTCGGCGAGCGGTGCCAGGATCACACCGAGCACGACCGGTGCCGTGGGAAACCGCATTATCGTGAACAGCCAGCCGAAGACGCCGGCAGCGAACATGATCCAGACGTCCGCCATGGTCAGCTTGACCGCGAATGCGCCGATCACACAAACCGGCAAAATCATTGGCATCAGGATGCCACGCGGCAGACTGAAGAGCTTCACGCAAGGCCCTATCAGCGCGAACGCCGCGACATACATCAAAAGGTTCGCGACGATGAGGCAGGCATAAATGAAGTAGATAAGACCGGGATGATCAATCTCGATCGTCGGTCCGACGACAACGTTTTTCAGTGTCAGTGCCGCCAGAAGGGCTGCTGCCGCCGCGTTGCCGGGAATTCCGAGTGCGAGCGTTGGCAGCATCGACCCGCCAATGTTGGCATTGTTTGCGGTTTCGGCGCAGACAATCGCCTGGTAGCTGCCTTTGCCCCATTTGGCCTTTTCTTCCGGTTTGGCCCAGCGGCGGCCGATGTCATAGGCCAGGAACGAGGCGACGTTGGCACCCGCACCTGGAATGGCCCCGACGAAAGCACCGATTGTTCCGGAGCGCAGGGCGCTTGGAATATATTTTGCGAGTTTGCCAAGGGGCGGAAACACGCGCCCGACTTCCGAGGGTATTGTCGGCATGTCCTTGGCCGGCAAAGTTCGCAGGATTTCCGACAGGCCGAACAGCCCGATCAGCACAGCCACGTAAGACACGCCGTCGTACAGCGCAAACGATCCGAATGTGAAACGCGGCACGGCATGGATTGCATCGAGACCAACGAACGCGATCAACATGCCGATCCAACCCGCAATCCAGCCCTTCAGCGGGACGGATCCGGCCGCCATTGAGCCGGCAACCATGATGCCGATGATCGCCAGCCAGAACATTTCCCAGGACTTGAAATTCAGGGCAAATGCCAGAATGAGCGGGATCAGCAGGATCAGCAGCGCGATGCCAACCATTCCGCCTACAAAGGACGCGGCAATGGACATGCCGAGCGCCTGCCCTCCCTCTCCCCGCTGGGCGAGCTGATGGCCTTCGATCATGGTCGGCACGGCGTCCGGTGTTCCGGGGATGTTGATCAGGACTGCCGAGATCGCGCCGCCAAAAACACTGCCGGTGTATACGCCGAGCATGAAGCTGATGGCGACATCCTGGGACATGCCGGCGGACAGTCCGATCAGCAAACCCATCGCCATGGTCGTGGAAAGGCCCGGAAGCGCACCCCAGACGATCCCGAGGCAAACGCCGCAGAGCGACATGACAAGCAGGCTCGGCTGCAGGGCCGCGAGAAGCGCGTCGATCATCAGAAGGACCCCGGCAGCGGTATGTTGAAGACATGCTGGAATACGGTGCTCAACAGCAGGGTCCAGACAATCGACACGCAGCAAATGATCCAGAGCGCGCCGGTCCAGGACATGCGCATGATGGTGGCAAGTGCCAGGATGGTCACCGGTTCGAATGCCGTTATCGAATGACGAAATTCACCGACGACGATGTCATGCCGGAAAGCAAGATATTGCAGGCCCGCAATGTAGACGGCGATTGCGGCCGCAAGCACGAGAGACTTCAGATCCGTCGAAATGTCCCGTCCCGCGAGCACAGGCATTCGTACACCCTGGCGCCAGCGACCGAAGGCAGAAGCGCCCAGGCCGAGCGCCATGACGAGAAGACTGGCCGCGACGATGAACGGCAACAGTCCGGGGGCCGTCTGCAGATCGGCAGGCACAGGCAACGCCAGACTGCCAAACATGACGGCAACGGACAGCATGATCAGCAGAAGTGTCGCAATCAGATCGAGAGCCGGTGAGGCATACCCGGTTCCGGCTTCTTCACCCTCGAATTTGACATCAGAGTGAGTGTGTTCGCTCACGGGCGTCCCCTTGCGGCTTTTCTGGATGTTTCAGCATGGAGACCCCGGCCTGACGAGCCGGGGTCTGACCGTCGCTATGCGCCCGACTTGATCGGGGGCGGCGTGTAGCCCTCGGGCGGCCACCACGCATCGAAATCTTCCGGTTTCGGCAGGCCCAGTTCTTCGGCCGTCTTCACATCGGCACCGATCTGGTCCTTGAACTTGTTGAAGATTTCAACGGTGACCGCTTCCATCAGCGCGCCTTCCCGGTCCGCTTCTTCGCCGATCTTGATGTCTGGCTGGAAGAATTTGGCTTTCAGAAGTTCCTGGAAACCGTCGGAATTGACAGCCGCGACAAAACCGTCTGCAAGGGCCTGCATGGCTTCAGGGGGTATGTCACGCTTCACCATGAAGTTATAGGTCGCACCCACCGGCAGCAGGGCGCGTGCTTCGGGAATGATCGATGCGATTGACGGCAGAACCGTGCCATCGTCCAGGGTGATGTCCTCGATGCTGGTGTGGCACAGATTGCGCAGCTTTCCGGCACGGATCAGGTCGATATGCTCGTGCAGACCTCCTCCGGCAATGTCGGTTTCTCCTTGCAGTCCTGCAAGCGTCGCGGGTTTGCCACCCTTGTAGGGAACGTATTTCAGTTCGACACCGGCCATGTTCGCGATGATCATGGCAAGCTCGTGCCAGACACCACCTGTACCCGACGTTGAAATGGTCACGCTTCCCGGGTTCGCCTTGGCAGCTGCAATGACATCGTTCATGGTCTGATGAGGGCTGTCCGCGGCGACCGACCACGAGGCCAGCGCATTCGCCGCCTTGAACGGCACCCAGTCCTTCCAGGGCGTAAAGTCCGCATGTCCGAGAACCCGGACAAAACGGTTGTAATTGGCCCCTCCGAGCACCGTGTAGCCGTCCGGGCGCTGTCCGCCAACGAACTGCGTCGCGATGCCCCCGACGGCGCCCGGCTTGTTGATCACATTGACGTTCCAGCCTTGGGCATCCGCCATTTCCTGCGCGATCTTGCGCATGATGGTGTCGGTTCCACCCCCGGCGGAATACATGACAACCAGCGTTATCGGGCGTTCGGGAAACCCTGCCGCCAATGCGATGCCTGGAATGGTAATCTGAAGTCCCGTCATCCCGGCTGCTGCGCCGGCACCTGCAAGGAACGATCTGCGGCTCGCGCCACTCTTGTTCTCACTCACGCTTCTTCCTCCTCCTTCTTCGGACCGCCTCCTCAAACAGCCCGTTTGTCCTCACGCGGTTGCGTCAGGACCGTGGTAATTCTTGCTATTCACAAACGTTACGACACTCTCCTCCAGTTCCGTTTCCATCAGAGCGTTCCAGCGATTGTTGAAGCCGAACAACGCGATGACGGAGCAGATTTCGACAATCTGCGCCGTCGAGAAATGGTTTCTGAGAATTTCCATGTCGCCCGCATCCGCAGACGCCGGGCATTGGCCACCGGTCAGGGCGATCCGCAGCGCGGCCCGCTCCACATCCGAAAACAACGCACTGGTTTCGAAGTCCCACAGGGCCTCCAGCTTGTCCTGCGGCACGCCATTGTCCGCACCGTTCTTGAACGTGTGCGCCGAACAATACCGGCAGCCGTTGGACAGGCTGGTCACGTGGGCGACCATCCACAAAAGGGCCGGGTCAACTGTTGAATTGGGATTGCGAACAACCGCACGGATGAGATTCAGCACGGCCGTTGCGATCTCGGGGCGGTGGGAAAGCGTAAGCATGGAGTTGGCGACGAAACCGGTCTGACCGGCCAGCCACTTGATTTCCTCTGCCGCTTCCCGACTTGCCTCAAGATCAACAGGTGCTACGTGTGCCATCGGCACCTCCAAATAAAATCGAGTTTTCTTCACTCGCTACATGAATATCGAATAACGAGAGCATTTCTAAATCAGCATTACTGATAGCGTGTATTGGCAATTCTGAAGCTCGCGCCCCCAACCGGGGCTTGACGCAAGCCGCGATCCTGCCGTCAGATCCGAGTCCGCAAACAAACGGCGACCCACCCGGCCCATCGCATCGGACTTCCGAGGGATATTGATTTGACAGGTGAACTTGTTGGCGTCATCGCGCCGATACTGCTGATGGCTGCGATCGGCTACTGGATCCAGAAAGCAGGGCCGAATCTGGAAACCAAAAGCATGAGCATGCTGGTCATGATGGTCGGCACTCCAGCGCTGGTCTTCTCGTCGCTGACATCCACCGACCTTCCGGAGGAAGTGCTCTTCCAGATGTCTTTCGGCGCGATCTGTACCAGCATCGTGGCAGGGTTCCTTGCGACCGTTTTTCTCATCGTGTCCGGTTTCAACCTGCGCAGTTTCCTGCCGAGCCTGACCATGCCCAATTCGGGAAACATCGGTCTTCCCGTGGTGCTTCTTGCCTTTGGCGAGGAAGGTCTTGCCATCGGCGTCGCTTTTTTCTTCGTAATCGCAATCCTGCAATACACGGTCATGCCGATCGTGACCGCCGGCACCTTTTCCCTGACAAGAACGCTGAAAGAGCCGCTGGTCTGGTCTGTAACCGCTGTTCTCCTTGTCAAGGCAACCGGGATCGACCCACCCGAAGTCGTCAGCGAGACGACCAGGTTGCTCGGAGGCATGATGATCCCGGTTATGGTCATTCTGCTTGGCGCGGCCATTGCGCGCCTTCAGGTCGGCGATATCGGTACGGCCATCCTGCTTGCAAGCGCGCGGCTCGTCATCGGAATTGTCGCAGGGCTTGCGACGATTGCCTTGCTTGACGCCAAGGGTACCGTCGCAGGCAGCATGTTCCTGATGGCGGCAATGCCGTCGGCCATCGTCACCTACGTCTTTGCCGAGCGCTACGGCCGGGATCCTGAAAAGGTTGCCGGCCTGATTGTTGCCTCGACATTGATGACATTTGCCGCCCTGCCCGCTCTCTTGTGGGCCGGCCTCAGCATTGCGAACCAGAACCTTCCAATCGGCAAGATACTGTCTGCGTTGATTTCCGGACTGTGACGGGACAAGGGGCATTTTTCATTCCTACGGAATCGGTATGTCGTTCACGTGTTTCGGAACGTGATACCCGCGCTGAACCGCAGGTCTCTCCGCTATCCGCACGTACCAGTCCCTGACGTTTGGAAACTCGTTGAGATCGATTTCCTGCCACTCGTAACGGGAAACCCATGGCCAGCAGGCCATGTCGGTGATGGAGTATTCACCGCGGCCGTCACCGGCGATGAAATCGCGGTCCTGAAGGCGGGTGTTAAGGACCTTGTAGAGACGACGGCCCTCGGTGGCGTACCTCTCTTCTCCGTATTCGGACTTGCCCTTGTTGTATTTGACGAAGTGATGAACCTGTCCGAGCATCGGCCCGAGGCCGCCCATCTGCCACATCAACCACTCGATCGCAGGCCAGCGGGCACTTCCCTGCGGAAGGAACTTGCCGTACTTCTCGGCGAGGTAGAGCATGATCGCTCCGGTTTCCATCATCGATACGCCGGTTTCGTGGTCGACAATCGCCGGAATTCTGTTGTTTGGAGAGATCTTCAAAAAGTCCGGTTCGTGCTGCTCGCCCTTCGTAATATCGATCGCGTAGGCGGTATAGTCGACGCCAAGTTCTTCCAGAAGGATTGAAACCTTCCGTCCGTTCGGGGTGGTCCAGGTATAAAAATCGATCACGCGATATGCCTCTCGGTTTCAGAAGTCTTCAATAAAGTCAGGCCTGCCCTCGCAGGTGAATATCAGTCTTCCGGCAGGAATGTTGCCCGGACAGACTTCAAATGCGTTCGCATGGCGTTTTTGGCCCCCGCGACATCCCGGCGTTCCAGGGCGGCAACGATGGCCTCGTGCTCGGCGAACGAGTGGTAATCAGGCGGCGGACCGCCCTCGGGTACATCCAGACGTGACCAGACCACCGACACGCGGACCTTGTTGACCAGCCAGTGAAGCTCGCTCAACAACGTGTTACCCGCAGCCTCTGCAATCTCTGTGTGAAATGCGAAATCAAGTTCCTCATAGGACGGCCAGGACGTTGCAGACCGCATTTCCAGTGTCAGCTCACGCAGCCTGGCAAGTTGGCGCGGGGTGGCGTGCACCGCAGCCATGGCGGTAAGTTCGGGCTCCAGAACAAGTCGGGCAACCATTGCCTCGTGCGGGCTGGTCCGATCAGCAAGAAAGACCAGATTTTCAGATGACGCTCCAGCCACGGCGTAGGCGTCACCGAGGAATGTCCCTCTACCGACCTTTCTATGCACAACGCCTTCGGCTTCAAGCACCGTCAGGGCCTTTCGCAAAACACCCCTGGAAACACCGAGGGTGTCGCACAGCTCCCGCTCCGGCGGCAAACGTCCGCCGGGACGGAGCCCGGATTGATCGAGCCAGCCCCTGACCAGATCCAGAACGGGAAGCGTAGGCGATTGCAAGTCCAGCACCAATTTGGTTCACCATTCAAACTTCGTGGCAAAAATGATCTATTCCAATTTAGCCACACTCGCAAAACAGAGACAAGTATCGATTTTTTCTTTACAGATCGATTTTTATCGTGAAATTATAGAACCAACACACCAAATTGGTTAACCAATGTCAATTTCGAGGTGCAACGCATCGAACAATTGTTTCCAGTGGCCCGCACCAGCTGAAACACCCTCGATGGCTTGCTCACTTCAATCAGGGAGGACCGTGTGAACGCGCCGCCAGAAACAACCGTCCCGTCCATGATGAAAGCCTGGGTTCTCGGCGATCCGGACGACATCAAGCTCGTGGACAAGGACGTTCCCGTACCCGGAAAGGCGGAAGCCCTGGTCCGGATCGATGCCGTTGCCATCTGCGCGACCGATCTGGAAATCCTGACCTACGGAACACCGGCCCTGATCGAAGGTGGCCCGCCATTCAACAAGAACTTCACCCCGGGGCATGAATATATGGGGACCATCGCGGCGCTTGGACCGGGCGTTGACGAATTCAGTGTCGGAGACCGGGTCACCGTCGAGATCCATGCAGGGTGCGGCCAATGCAAGCGTTGCCGCATGGGCATGTACACCTCATGCCACAACTACGGCAAAAACTACGGCGATCAGGACAAGGGTCACCGGGCCAACGGCTTCACGACCAATGGTGGCTTCGCCCAATATGCGGTGAACAACATCAACACCATGATCAAGGTGCCGGACACAATGTCCGACGAGGAAGCCACACTTGTGGTGACCGCCGGAACCTCGATGTACGGCCTGACCGAACTGGGCGGACTTGTCGCCGGCGAAAGCGTTGTAGTGATCGGCCCCGGCCCCATCGGTCTCCTGGCTGTTGCTGTCGCCAAGTCGCTCGGCGCTTCGCCAGTGGTTCTCGTGGGGACGCGCGAAAACCGGAACAGGATCGGCCTGGAACTCGGCGCCGACATTACCATAGATGCGCGGAACGAAGACGTCGTTGCCCGTATCATGGACCTCACCGGGGGCAAGGGTGCCGACTACGTGGTCGACTGCGCGGGCAGCGAAACGACGGTCAACCAGGCAGTGCACATGACCAACCGCGGCGGCAAGATCTGTCTTGCCGCGTTCCCGAAGAAGCCGGTCGAATTCGACCTGGGGTATCTCGCCGTCAACAACATCTATCTCTACGGCATTCGTGGCGAGGGCAGGTCCGCCACCCACCGGGCCATGGCCTTCATGGCCGAGAAACGGTTCGACGCCACCAAGATCCATACGCACACGTTTCCCATGGAAGACCTTCCCACGGCACTGAAATACGCACGCGAGCGTATCGACGATGCCATCAAGGTGGTCGTTTCCATGAAAGATAGTCACGCGGCAGCAGACGCTGCGTCAGAAGGAGCTGTTTGATGTCAAAAGCCCGCCGCGGGATTTATGCCGCTGCCGTAACACCCTTTGACAATCAGGGCCGTGTGGATGCCGGCAAACTGATCGCCTATTGCCGCCACCTTGTGAGCGAGGGCGGTTGCGACGGCATTGCACCGACGGGAACGACCGGCGAGGGCAACTCCATAGCAGCAAAGGACCGGCTGACACTTCCCGCTGCCTTCGCGTCTGCCGGTTTCGCCGCCGATCAGGTGATTTTCGGAACCGGTGCCTGCGCAGCAGACGATGCGGTCGCCTATACACGCGCTTCGCTTGAAGCCGGTTTTCCGAACGTACTTGTCCTGCCGCCATTCTATTACAAGAATCCGAGCGACGAGGGACTCCATGCCTACTACGCACGCCTGATCGACCGGGTGAATTCCGATGCATTGCGGATCTATCTCTACCACTTTCCGCAAATGTCCATGACGCCCCTGTCTCCGACGCTTGTGGCAGGACTGAAAGGGGAGTTCGGGCCGATCATCGCCGGACTGAAGGATTCAAGCGGAGACTTTTCACAGTCCACCGCATTTGTAGACGCCACAGGTGGCATCGATGGAGACTTCGACGTCTATCCTTCCAGCGAAGCGATGGTTTTCGATGCTCTGGACGCAAAGTGTGCCGGCATCATTTCCGGATCGACAAACGCCTTCGGTGACATCGTTCGCACTGCGCTGACCGCATCGGGGGACAATCGAGAACAGGCTTTTGAACACGTCAAGGCCGCACGTGCCACCGCCGCCAAATACCCATTGATGGCGGCGATGAAACAACTGGAAGCCTGGCGAACGGGCGACGAAAGCTGGACACGCATGGCACCTCCACTCGTCGCACTCAATGACAGTCAGAAAGCCGCGCTGCGCGCCGATCTGGACGCGCTCCTCAGCGCGCGAGACGCTGCAGAATAGTTCCAACGGAGACGACCATGGCACAAGCCCAACGGGCAAAGCCCGGACCCAACCATATCGAGACGGCAACCGATCCCGCAGCTTTCTCCCACTGGCCGGAAGGTCTTTACGGGGCAATGAAAACCGAAGAGTTCAATGGCGTTGTCGGATCCACACTGGTTTCCGAAACGGACCAGGTGCGCGTCTGGCATCTTCGCCTGCCACCGGGCAAACGCTGTCCGTTCCATCGCCACGTAAACCCGTATTTCTGGTCCGCGCACAGGGCCGGGAAAGCGCGCGGGTACTTTTCCAGCGGCGAGATCAAGGATGTCGAGCATTACGAGGGTGAAACCAGGCATTTCTTCTACGGAGAAGGCGAGTACATGCTCCATTCAGTCGAAAACATCGGTGACACTGAACTGCTGTTCACGACCGTCGAATTTCTCGATGGGCCGAATACACCCCTTGAGGTGCCGGACAGCGTCCGGCTGCAGGTCCCCGGCGCAACAGCCGCGTAACGGATTGGGAGACCGGCCCCGTTCAAGAAGGCCGGCTCCCGGTGGCACCGCTGATCCGGTGCATTTGAACAATGTTCACGGGAGGAAACCATGAAGAAGATAATCGCCAGTGCCACTTTGGCAACAACGCTTGCCTTGGCGGGCACTTCGGCCGTCGCCGAGGAAATCACGCTGCGGATCGGTTCCGGACACCCGCCCGGTGTCGTCTATGCCGGGCTGATGATCGACTATTTTCAGCCTGAACTGAAACGGCGCGTCGAAGAACGCACCGACCACACGATCAATTTCGTGGAAGGCTACTCCGGTTCAATCGTCAAGGTCACCGAAGTTCTGGAAGGCGTCCAGGACGGCATCATCGACATCGGCGGTATGTGTTACTGCTTCGAGCCGTCCAATCTGCCGCTTCATGCGTTCCAGGTCATGATGCCCTTCGGTACGATGGACCCGGTTCAGTCCCTGCAGATTGCCCAGGATGTTTATGCCGAAGTTCCCTATCTGACGGATGTCTTCCCGCAGAAGTTCAACCAGGTCCTGCTGTCCCGCATCGCCGACGGCGGCTACAATCTCGGCACGTCGTTTTCCTGGGAAAAGCTTGCAGATCTGAAAGACCAGAAGATCGCCGGGGCGGGGCTCAATCTGAACTGGCTGAAATACGCCGGTGTTTCGCCTGTCCAGTCGTCGCTGGCCACCGCCTATACGGAAATGAATACCAACGTTTACGAAGGCTGGATCATGTTCCCGTCGGCATGGGTAAACCTCAAGCTCTATGAACCGGGTCCCTACTATACCCTGATCGGATTCGGCTCGATGACCTGGCACGGCCTTACCATCAATCAGGATACCTACAACGAACTGCCCGACGACGTTAAGGAGATCCTGCACGAGGTCGCGGCGGACTACGAAGAGCAGACCGGGATCGTGAACCAGAAGGAATACGCGCGGCTGGTGGAAGAACTGCGCGAACTCATCACGGTGACCGAAATAGACCCGGCGGTTCGCGAGGCCTGGGCGGAAAGCCTGAAGGACTGGCCACAACAGATGGCCGATGACCTTGAAGGCCAGGGTCTGCCGGCCAAACAGGTGCTGAACCTGGTACTCGATAAGGCCGAGGACCGTGGCTACAACTGGCCGGTCCGCTACGAGATCAAGTAACAACGCGCAGCCAACTGATGCTGCGGCCGGACAGGCTGCAGCATCTCTTTTCCCTCCAGGCGATGCGGCCCTGCCGCGGCCGACCTTCGAAACGGCTGAAGATCCATGTTCCTGATCAAGGTGACCGACCGCCTTACGAAACTTCTCATGATCCTGGCCGCCGCCTGGGCGTTTATCCTGTGTTTTTTCATTCTTGCGGACATCATCTTCCGCGCGCTGAACATGCCGCTGCAAGGCACAAAGGAGATCGTCGCCAATTCGGTCGTGATGATCGTTTTCCTGCAACTGGGGTTCGCGGTCCGCTCCGGGTCGATGCTACAGGCGGATTTCCTGATCGACGCCTTCAACCCGACTCTCCGCAAATTCATCGTGGTTTTGGGCCTTCTTCTTGGAGCCGCCTTCTTCCTGTTCCTGATGAAAGCCGGCATCAAACCGGCACTCAGGTCCTTTGCCAATGGCGAATTCGATGGCGAGGGCGCCTTGCGTGTTCCGGTCTGGCCGGCACGATTCACGATCATCTTCGGCAGCGGCCTGGCTGCCTTCAACTATCTCCTGTTGGCGGTTATCGAAGCCTTTGGCTTATCCGACCGACTGAAATTCCGGTGAGGGTAAAGCTTCTTGTTTGATTTCGGGACTGCCCTCATTGTCATCGGAGGTTTGCTGGGCCTTGTACTGCTCGGCGTTCATGTGGCCGTCGCCCTGGGCATTTCCAGCGCGGTCGGGATCTATCTGGTGACCGGCAAAATGCGCATCGTGGAGGCTACCGTTGCCTCGACTGCCGCGGAAGCTCTGCGCGACTTCACCTTCGCGGTGATCCCGCTTTTCATGCTGATGGGTGAATTTATCGGCCGATCCGGGGCGATCACCGATGTCTACAATGGCATCAACCGGGGCATCCGGCGCCTGCCCGGGCGCCTCGCCATAGCAACCGTTCTCGGCAATACGATTTTCTCCTTTGTGACCGGTGTGTCGATCGCTTCGGCTGCTGCCTTCTCACGTATTGCCTATCCGGAGATGAAAGCCTTCAACTACAGGCGTGGTTTCGCGCTCGGCGCAATCGCGGGTTCCAGCTGCCTTGGCATGCTGATCCCGCCGTCGGTGCTGATGATTGTCTGGGGCATCCTGACCGAGCAGTCGATCGGCCGACTTTTTCTTGCGGGCGTTCTACCCGGCATCCTGCTGGCAAGTCTGTTCCTCGGCTACATAATCGTTTCTGCAATCATGAACCCGGAGGTTGTCGGCGAAAACCGTTCCGGTTCACAGCAGCGGGAAGCTGCCGCCGACCGGGTCGAGATGAGCACCGGTCAGTTCCTGTCCAGCATGACCGGCGTCTTCGGCATCATCCTTGCCGTGCTTGGCGGCATCTGGTTCGGAATTTTCACTCCGACGGAAGGTGCCGGAGCCGGAGCGGCACTGGCCCTGCTGTTCGCCATGACAAAGGGACTGACCTGGCCGCAATTCATGCAAGCGGTCTATGCCGTCGGCAAGACCGCGGCCCCAATCTTGATCCTGTTATTCTGCGCAGCGCTCTATTCCCGAACGCTGGCCATGACCGGCGTGACAACAGCTATTCGCGAGTATTTCATCTCTTCCGGACTGGAGGCATGGCAGGTACTGACCGTCATCCTGCTGATCTGGTTCATTCTGGGCATGGTCATTGACAGTATCTCGATCATGCTGCTGACGGTTCCGATCGTCGAACCTATCGCGGTTGCCTTTGGTTTCGACCGTCTGAGTTTTGCGATCGTCGGTATCCTGGCCATCGAGGCCGGGCTCCTGACCCCGCCATTCGGGCTGCTTGTCTACACGGTCAAGGCAGCCATCGAGGACCCCGAGGTCGGTGTGCAGGAAATCTTTCTCAGTTCGATCCCCTATTGGGGGATCATGCTGTTTGCCGCCATCCTGCTGATCGCCTTTCCGCAAATCGCCAACTGGCTCCCTGAAACCCTGATGTAGATTACCGGAGGAAAACATGCCCGCTTACTGGATGGCGCGCGCCAGGATCAACGATCCGGTCGAATACAAGAAATACACCGACCTTGTTCCGGATATCATCGCGGATCATGGAGGCAAGGTTCTTGCGCGCGGCGGTGACTACGAGATAATGGAAGGACCAGATCATTTCCATCGTTTCGTGGTCATAGAATTCCCGACACTTGAAGCCGGCGTCAATTGCTTCAAGTCGGATGAGTACCAAAAGGCAGCTGCCCATCGAAGGGCGAACGGGGCCGGTGAAGTTCAGACCGTCGTCGTTGAATCCGGGGATGCAACCGTCTGATCACTTCCAACACATCGGAGACCGCCATGCAGGCGCAACGTATCATGCTGACCGGGCAAGGAGCGCCCGAAGTCATGAAGATGGAACCCTTCGACGTTCCACCACCAGGAAAGGGCGAAGTCCAGATCGAGCAGACGGCCATCGGCCTGAACTACATGGACATTTATCAGCGCTCAGGTCACTACCCGCTCGTCATTCCGAGCCCGCTCGGACTTGAGGCCGCCGGCCGGATCACGGCACTCGGTCCCGAGGTGGAAGGGTTCAGCGTCGGCGATCGCGTCGTCTATGGCGGCGTGCTGGGCGCTTACGCGACAGTGCGCAACGCACCATCTGCACGCATTCTGAAGATACCCGATGGCATCACGGACCAGACTGCCGCCGCCGTCCTGATGAAGGGCATGACCGCTGAGTATCTGCTGGAACGCTGCTTCAAGGTCCAGTCCGGGCAGGATGTCCTGTTCTTTGCCGCCTCCGGAGGCGTCGGGCAGCTTGCCGGCCAGTGGGGCAAATATCTTGGTGCCCGGATGATCGGCGTCACCTCCGGTGCGGAGAGCTGTGCAACGATCAGAAAACTGGGCTACACGGACGCGATCGACCGGACATCGGAAAACATCACGGAACGCGTCAACCAGCTGACGGACGGCAAGGGCGTTTCGGTGGTCTATGACAGTATCGGCAAGGCAACATTCGATACTTCCATCGCTTCGCTTGCCACTTACGGCATGTTCGTTTCCTTCGGTGCAACGACCGGAGAGGCTCCCCCCGTTCCACCCAGCCTGTTGCAGAAGGCCGGTTCGCTCTATTTCACCCGCCCGACGCTTGCGAACTATGTCGGCCCGCGTGCGGATCTCGAGCACTCGGCAAACCGGGTATTCAACATGATCTTGGCGGGTCATCTGTCGGTGAACATCAACCAGACATGGCCGCTCAGGGATGTTGTCGAGGCGCACAGGGCACTGGAGGCGGGAACAACGACGGGGTCGTCCCTGCTGTTGCCCTAGGGCCTCTCAGTGAAACTCTCCCTGGCCCCAGCAGCATTGATCGTCGCGGCTCTCGCTGCCGCGACCCTGATGGCCTTGGGGTTCCAGTCGGAGGCAACACGGCAAGATCTCTTTCTTGTAGCCGGGACCGGGCTCTTTTCGATCGCCCTGTTCGCGACACGGGTCGTCCCCGACATCGTGGCCACCCTGCTGGTGTTTCTGATCAGCCTCGCCGTTGCGGTCGCACCGGCCGGAATCGTCTTTTCAGGACTTGCGTCAGGGGGATTCTGGCTTCTCGTCGGAGGCATCGTACTGGGGGTCGCGGTCGTTACCACGGGACTCGGGACGCAAATCTCGAACCGGATGCTCGCGCTTTCGGGCCTGTCCTATCAGAGGGCCGTTCTGGTCGTGGCAACAGCCGGGTTCCTGCTTGGCATTCTCATTCCCTCCACCATTCCACGCGTTCTGATCCTGATCCCGGTCGCCGTATCACTTGGCACTTCTCTCGGTTTTCCGGCCGGAAGCCGCGGGACGATGGGCCTTTGTGCCACAGCTGCCGTCAGCACCTTGTTGCCGACTTACGCCATCTACACGGCCAACCTGCCGACAATCGTCCAGTTTGGCGCTCTGGAAAGCCTGTATGGCCTGAAAACGACCTATTCCGGTTATTTTCTGGCCCAGTTTCCGGTCAATCTGCTGCGCTTTGCCGTCCTTCTGGCCGTCTTGTGGCGGTTCAGCACGGACAAACCCGATCCACAACACATCCAGCCCGGCGCCGGAGCAAAGCTGACGGCACCCCAGACACGTCTTCTCGTGCTGCTCGTGTGCGCAATCACGCTCTGGGCGAGCGACTTCGCGCACGGCGTCCAGCCGGCCTGGATCGCACTCGCGGTTGCCACTCTCGTGCTCTGGCCGAAAATGGAAATTCTTCCCAAGTCCGCGATGAAGGACAAGATTGACCTCACACCGGCACTGCTGTTCAGCGCGATCTTTTGCGTCAGCGCGCTTGCCCGTCACGTCGGTCTGGATGTTGCGCTGGCCAATACACTGATCGGGAAGCTGGCCTTGGAGCCGGGTCGGGATTTCTGGAACATCTATGCCGTATTCGGGTTTTCCGTCGTGTTGTCGCATCTGACAACGGCACCGGCGGCGCCGCTCGTTCTTGCGCCGTTTGCCGAACCGCTGGCAACGGCGACCGGTTTGCCGATGGTAACTGTCGCAATGGTCCAGATGATCGGGATTGCGAGCCCGCTTCTGCCCTACCAGGCGCCTCCACTTCTCATTGCCATGTCGCTTGCCGATATCTCCACCGGGTTGCTAACCCGGATCTGCCTGGCACTTTTTGCCGCCGTTGTGCTTTTGGGGCTGCCACTGACAATTTTCTGGTGGCAGTTTACGGGCTTGTTGCCCGCGCATGGGTGAGCATCGAAATATCAATAATTCTGATCTTCGTGATCACATCTTATAATTTGTCATAATGTCGCACCTCACTATGTTCGAAGGCAACCAAAGGAGGGGATCAATGAACGCAATGACCGGTTCCAAAGACTTTGCCATCGACCCGAAAGCGCTGCGCCAGACGCTGTCCTGCTTTCCGACTGGTGTTGCGATTGCAACCACGCTGTCGAGAACAGGAGATCCTGTCGGCGTAACCATCAGTTCCTTCAATTCCGTCTCAATGGACCCGCCTCTGGTCCTTTGGAGCCTTGCCCGCAAGGCCGGCAGCCTTCCAGAATACAGGGCGCATCCGGGATTTGCGATCAACATCCTTTCAGCTGAACAGGCGGAACTTTGCAAACTGTTTGCCAGCGCCGAGAGGGACCGGTTTTCGGGACTGGAGTGGACTGCAGGAACTCACGGTGTCCCTTGCATCGCCGGCTGCGCGGCCTCACTCGAATGCGAGACACATGCCGTTCACGAAGGCGGAGACCATGAAATCTTCATTGGCCGGGTCGTTGCCCACATGAGCAGCGAAAAAACCCCACTCGCCTTCGGCAAAGGCCAACTCGGCGCTTTTACCGTCGACTAGCCGGACGCTGCCGCTGATCGCAAATCGGTGCCCAATCACTTACCGCGCAACGAGTTTGGCGACTTCCTTCTTCAACTCTTCCAGAAAAACCTGTGCCTGCGCAGACAGCGGGCGGCGGGCGGGTTCGATCTGGACGAATTCCAGGAAGAGCGGCGGCTGGTCCAGCGGGGCGATCCGGCGCACCGATCCGTCCCTGTCCGGGGCACAAATGACGCCCGGCAGGATCGTTACCCAGTCCGAGCGGGCGACAAAATCGAGCGTGCCGAGCATTGCATCCAGTTCCATGATCCGTTCCACGCGAATGGAATGGGTAGCGAGATACTCCTCGATGCGTGTCTTGCGAATGTTGATGCTTGAAGGCGTAACCAGCTTCAAGGGGGCAAGATCCTGCAGGCGCGCCGGCTTGCCGTGAACGACTCCACTTTGAACCCCGCCAACTATCATTTCCCGGTCCTGTGCAAGATGGCGCACATTCAGGCCCACAGCGCCTCCGAAGGCGGGAACAATCGCAAAATCAAGCTCTTCCGCCTTGACACTGTCTGTCAACGCACCGCTATAGCCCTCGATGATGTGGATCGACACATCGGGATGGTGACAGGCCATGTGATCCAGTGCCGGCGCAAGAGCTGCCCGGGCAAGCACCGGCATGATCCCGGCGTGCACGACGCCTGAAAGCGTATCCCGCCGGTTCCGGGCATCAATGATCGCCTCCTCGGCACCGCGCAAGACCGCCAGCACTTTCTGATAATACCGGTTTCCGGCAGGTGTCAGAAGCACACCGTCGCTTGTCCGCTCGAAAAGCCGAATTCCCAGGACATCCTCAACGGCCGCGACATGCTGTGAAATTCCAGACTGGGTCGCATTCTCCCGCGCCGCAGCCCGCGTAAAAGACCCCTCTTCAGCGACTGCAACAACTGACCGCATTTGCCGGAGTGATATCATCCGAACCTCATTAGATTTCTTGATAGCTCAGTTTAGTACTTATAATTTTCCCAAACACCAGCCCCGGAATAAAGTTTGATCCAGATCAATGACACGCGCTTTGGAGGAGAAGGCCCATGGAACTCGGTTTCTTTACGATGCCGATCCACCCGCTGGATAAAGACTGGCGGTTGACGCTCAAGGAAGACAGGGAAGCTTTCCTGCTCGCGGACGAGTTGGGTTTCACGGAAGCTTATTGCGGTGAGCATGTCACCGACCAGGCCGAAAACATCACTTCCTGCGCCATGTTCATCGCTTCGCTGGCGAGCGCCGTCAAAAACATGCGCCTTGGAACCGGTACGGTAAACATGCCCAATGCCCATCCGGCGGCGGTTGCAGCTCAGGTCGCCATGCTTGATCACATGCTGGACGGCAGGTTCAATTTCGGCATTTCGCCTGGAGGTCTCCTGTCAGACGCGGAAGTTTTCGGCAATCTGGATGCTGACCGCAACGAAATGTTTCTGGAAGGCATCAACACCGTCCTGAAGATCTGGGAAGGTGAAGCGCCCTACAACATCGAAGGCAAGTACTGGAAGATCACGACCGAACGCACCAGCATGGCCGAAATCGGCCAGGGCATCATGCCGAAACCTCTGCAGCGACCGCATCCGCCCATCGTCGTGACTGCCGTCGCACCGTTTTCCAAGGGCGTCACAGAGGCGGCCGCCCGAGGTTGGGATCCGATCAGCGCGAACTTTCTGATGCCTCAGTGGGTCGCCAGCCACTGGCCGAAATATGTCGAGGGCTGCGAGCGGATCGGTCGGCCCGCGCTGACCGAGAATTGGCGTGTTGCAAGGTCTGTCTTTGTTGCCGACGATCTGGACACCGCCCGTGAATATGCACTCGGCCCGGACAGTCCGTACCGGTTCTACTACAAGCAGATCCTCACCAAGATGCGCAAGAACAACCGCCTTGGCCTTTTCAAGACACACCGCGATCAGCCCGACGAGGAAGTTACGCTGGAGAGTGTCCTGGAAAACCTGGTCACCTGGGGAACACCCGACAAGGTGACCGATGACCTCCTGGCATACAGGGAGACCGTCGGCGACTTCGGCACATTGCTTTATGCCGGCAAGGACTGGGTCGATCCGGAACTTGGCAGACGCTCAATGGTCCTGCTGGCCGAAAAGGTGAAACCCGCGTTCAACGCCGCCATTTCCTCCAAAACGCAGGCTGCGCAATGACGGGACGCGTCGATCTCGGCAATCATAGCCTTCAAACCTATATAGACGGCCCCAAAGGCGCACCCTGGCTGATCCTGTCGAATTCTCTCGGTGCAAGCGCGGAGATGTGGGACCCGCAAATTCCCGAGCTCGGAAAACATTTTCAGGTGCTGCGATATGATACGCGCGGTCACGGCAAATCAGACGTTCCGCCAGGTCCTTACACCTTTGATCAGCTTGTTGGCGACGTGATCGGCCTGATGGACAAACTGGGAATTGAAACGGCCCGATTCATGGGTCTTTCCAAAGGCGGCATGACGGGGCTCGGACTTGCTATCACGTATCCGGAGCGGATCGAGCGCGTGGTCTGTGCAGACGGGCGTTCGGACGCGCCGCCGCCCTTCAGGGCCATGTGGGACGATCGAATCGGCAAGGTCGAAGAGAACGGCATGGCGGGGATCGTCGAAGGAACGATGGCAACGTGGTTCACACCTGACTGGATCGAGGCCAATCCACAAGCGGCCGGGCAAATTCAGCGCATGATCCTGTCTCACGAACCTGAAGGTTACATTTCGAATTGCCGGGCGTTGCAAGGTCTCGACTACTACCGGCACCTCCACAAGATCACTATTCCGACCCTTTATGTGGGCGGCAGCCACGACAAGGGCGCTGCGCCGGACGTCATGCGGGCGATGGCCGATGCGACGCCGGGTGGACGATACGTCGAGATTCCGGACGCGGCTCACGTTGCCAACATCAACGCACCGCAAGCCTTTAACCGTGCCGTATTGGATTTTCTGACTGAAGGTGGCTGAGCCGGAGCCGATGCAGATTTTCTCTGGACCGATATGCGGGGCCGGTCCGGAAAATTCCCTCTACCCCGCAATTCGACTTCGGGCCGCCCACCCCACCGGGCGGCCTCTTTTTTGCCTGGCAGGTAACCGTTGTCAGGCGCCTGGAACCTTCATGCCCATGAAATCGATCATGACGAAGTCACGGTAGGCGGGCCGATCGCACAAACGATCATAATAAGCGCGCAGGCCCGGCAGGTCTGCCCGCTCAAATTCGAGCTCGTAGTACCGGTAAAGAAGACTGCCAATCTGGAAGTCGGCCAGGTTCAGCGAATCGCCGCCGATGAAGGCCCCTTCGATCATATCCTGAACGATCTGCATCGATTGCCTGAGCACGCCGGCCGCACTCGCAACGGCTGCATTGTCGCGTTCATTCGCCGGTGTCCGGATGGTCTGCCAGAATATTGTCGGGATCAGGGGTGTGTAAATATGCTGCCTCGACATGTCCCCCCAGCGCTCGATCTGTGCAGCGGCCATGGGGTCGGCCGGATGGCCACCGTAGCGGCGCATCAAGTATCGCAGGATTGTGGCGGATTCGGACAAAGCCTGCCCATCCTGTTCGAGAACCGGCACCAGTCCGAGGGGATTCATTGCCAGATACCCGGGGGTGTCATTGCCGCCGAACGGGCCACCGACATCCAGTCGCTCGTACTCAACCCCGAACTCTTCCAGGCACCAGATCACCGGCTGAACGTTGGCGGACGAAATACGGCCGTGTACCTTGATCATTTTTTCAGTATCCCTGTAAACACTCATGCCGCTTCCCAAGCGAAGCTTCGGGATACTGACCCTTTCCGCGCCGTTGACAAACCCCTTTTTCAAACAAAGACGTGATCGAAAGACCCAAACTGATTGCCCGTCATACAGAGGCGAGTGACGTTACGATTGTTTTCTCAGCCATGTCATCTCGTTCAGCATTCTGCAGGGCCTCACCCAATTCGAAATGTCACCCGTTTTGGGGAAACACTCTTGCAGTCAGTCACATGCCGCCGTGACAATGATTTCCACCTTGAGTTCAGGTCTTGCGAGCTTTGCTTCACCACACGCACGGGCCGGTGCATACCCCTCCGGAACCCATGCGTCCCAGACTGCATTCATCTCGGCGAAGTCCGACATATCGGCAAGCCAGATAACCGCCTGCAACATTTTTTCTCTTGAAGACCCGGCGTCTTCAAGCAATGCGTCGACGCGGGACAGGCATTCGCTTGTCTGGTCAGCAACGCTGTCGCCAGCGTTTCCGACCTGGCCGCACAGATAGGCCACGCCGTTGTGCTTCACAATCTTGCTCATGCGGGCAGAGACGTGCTTGCGTTCAATCATCTTTTCCTCAAATGCTTGTTTCGGTTACACCTTGGCCGGCCTCACGATGGCCGTTGCTTTCTTCGGTTTGTGTGGTTCTGTCACACGCAACGCCCACCATCAACTTCCATCGCAACGCCCGTGATCATTCCAGCTTCGTCAGAACACAGGAAACAGGCTGCATTGCCCATATCTTCCGGTGTCGAGAAGCGTCCAATCGGGATCGTTGACAGGAATTTCGCCCGTATCTCGGGTGTGTCTTCTCCCATGAAACTCTTCAGCAAGGGCGTCTCACCCGCTACCGGGCAGATTGCATTGACGCGTACCCCTGAAGGTGCGAGCTCCACGGCCATCGTCTTGGTCGCCGTGATCATCCAGCCCTTGGATGCATTGTACCAGTTGAGTCTCGGACGCGGGCTGAGACCGGCCGTGGACGCAACATTCAAGATCGCACCGGTCCCTGCGGCGGTCATCAATGGCACAAAATGGCGTGCGGTCAGGTAGACCGACTTGCAATTGACCGCGAATACCCTGTCGAACTCCTCCTCGCTCACGTCCTGCATGGGCATGGGAAGATGGGTCACCCCGGCGTTGTTCACGAGAATGTCGACAGAGCCGATGCTGTGTGCTGCCGCTTCAGCCAGCGACTGAACACTGGCATTGCTGGCCACATCGACTTTCATGGCTACACCTCTGACTTCGCCTGCAATCTCCTCCGCCATGTCCATATTGAGATCAGCGATCAGAACCTTCGCGCCTTCTGCTGCAAACTTGCGTACAATTCCAGCCCCGAAGCCCGACGCACCTCCGGTGACAATAGCCGTTTTTCCCTGCAATCTCATTTGTTTCTCCTGCCTTTTCCTTCCGTCATCCAGGCTCGAGTCGCGCAATGTCCCGCGCTGCCTGCCGCGTTGACGCGAGGGTTCCGTCTGGATGCTGTCACGGACCTGATCCGGGATCTGGTCACCACCAGGTTGACCGACCCCGGCTCAAGGCAAGGGCGGGCATATCGTGAACAACAACGGACCTTGGTTTCGTATGCCTGTCTCTTCCTGATAGTGCCAAATTCGATCCGTATCGCGCTTCAAGACATGTCCTTCACCCGTGATAGGCCGCGACCGTCTTCAGTGTCGTGAAGCCATAAAGCGCTTCGAAGCCCTTCTCCCTCCCATGGCCGGACTTGCCGATGCCGCCGAAAGGCAATTCAACACCGCCGCCCGCACCGTAGTTGTTGATAAAAATCTGCCCGGAGCGGATTTTCCTGGCCAGTCTCAACTGCCGTGCGCCGTCTCGCGACCAGATACTGGCAACAAGCCCGTAGTCTGTGCCATTGGCTATCGCGACGGCTTCATCCTCATCATCGAACGGAATGACGACCTGCACCGGACCGAAGATCTCGTCACGCGCCAGGGTGTGGCAGGGCGAGACACCTGCAAACAGTGTCGGCCTGACGTAGCTCCCGCCTTCCGGGGCATCCTGGAAAGACCCTTCGGCCACCTTCTCAAGATCATCGCCCCGATCCAGAAAGCTTGAGACAATCCCCTGCTGCCTGGCCGAGATCAGGGGACCGACATCGAGGTCGGCAAGCGCCGGACCGACCTTGAGCGCCGTATACCTTTCAGCCATGCGCTGAACAAGCCGATCCTGAATCGACCGATGAACGAGTATCCGGGATGAGGCCGAACAGGTTTGACCGGCGTTCTGGATCCCCGCGTTGACCAGAAAGGGAAGCGCGGCATCGAGGTCCGCATCCGCGAATACGAGCTGTGGGGATTTGCCGCCTAGTTCAAGCGTAACGGGAACGACGTTTCTTGCTGCCGCGGTCTGAACCTGGACTCCCGTGGCCACCGAACCGGTGAAGCTGACATGATGCACCCCAGGGTGGGCCGAAAGCGCCGCGCCTGCCTCGGCGCCAAGACCCGGAACGACGTTCAGGGCACCTGCAGGCAGCCCGGCTTTCACGGCCAGGTCCGCAAAGGCAAGCGCCGTCAGGCAGGCATCTTCGGCAGGTTTCAGAACGCATGCATTGCCGGTTGCAAGCGCAGCTCCGACCGAACGGCCGATTATCTGCATCGGATAGTTCCAGGGTACGATATGTCCCGTGACGCCGTGCGGTTCTCGCAGTGTGTAGACCGTGTAGCCGTCCAGATAGGGAATGGTGTCCCCATGAAGTTTGTCAGCAGCACCGCCGTAAAATTCGAGATATCGTGCAAGGGCGATCGCATCCGCCCGGGCCTGCTTCAGCGGCTTGCCCACATCAATGGCCTCGATGCGCGCCAGATCCTCCACCTTTTCCAGGACCAGTTCGCGCAGCTTGAAGAGAAGACGCCCGCGCTCAACCGCAGTCGTTTTGCCCCACGTACCCTGCCAGGCGACGTGTGCGGCTGCGACCGCCGCATCGACATCTTCAGCCGCTCCCCTTGCAATCGAACCTATCCTTTCGCCGGTCGAGGGGTTGTGCAGCGGCAGGTGCCGACCGCCCGCCGGAGCAACCCAGTTGCCGTTTATCAGGCAACGGGACGGATCAAACCACAGGTCCAGAACGTCAGTCATGGTGCCTCCTTCAGGCTACATCAGCCGGCAGAACCGGCGTCGCGGCAACGAGTTGTTTGGTGTAGTCATGCTGCGGCCTGTCGAAAACACGATCTGTTGGCCCCTCCTCGACGATCCTGCCGGACTTCATGACAAGCACGCGCTCGGTAATCGAGCGCACGACACTGAGGTCGTGGGAAATAAACAAATAGGTGAGACCGAATCTGTCGCCGAGATCCGCAAGGAGGTCCAGCACCTGAGCGCGCACCGATACATCGAGCGCGGAAACTGCCTCGTCCAGTATGATCAACTCGGGTCTGATAATGAGCGCGCGCGCGATCGCGATCCGCTGACGCTGTCCGCCGCTGAATTCGTGAATGTACTTGTCGCTGTCATCTGCGGTCATCCCGACGCTTTCCAACGCTTCGACGATTGCCGCCTCACGCACGGATCCACGCGGGGGATCGTCAAGCAAGTGAAACGGCTCCGTTATCAGACGGTCAACGCGCCATCGAGGGTTGAAACTGCCATAGGGGTCCTGAAAGACAACCTGCATGCGCCGGCACACATCCCTGTTGGCCTGGTGATCACTTGCCACCGGCTTTCCATCGAGCAGTATCTCACCGCCCTGGATTTCTTCCAGACCAAGGATTGCACGGGTCAGCGTGGACTTGCCGCAACCTGATTCCCCGACAAGCCCCAGGCTTTCACCCTTGCGAATTTCGAAACTGACCTCGTCAACCGCGCGGAACCGATCTGTCCTTCCCCACCACCCGTGAACGTGGCTCTCATATTCCCGAACCACATTTTGTAGCCGAAGCAGCGGCATTGTCCTGGCCGGGGTTGCTCGTTCGGGTACATGACCTGAAGCTTCGAGCAGTGCGCGTGAATAGGGATGCCGCATATTGCGAAAAAGATGTTGCGCGGCGCCGCTCTCGACGATTTCGCCCCTGCGCATGATAACAAGGTCGTCTGCCAGATCGGCGACGACCGCCAGGTCGTGGCTTATCAGCATCAGTCCCATGCCGTCCTCGGCGACCAGCCGTTTCAGAAGCGCCAGGATTTGCGCCTGGGTGGTCACATCAAGTGCCGTTGTCGGTTCGTCCGCGATCAGGAGTTTCGGGCGGAGCGCAATTGCCATGGCAATCACCACCCGCTGCCGCTGACCACCTGACAGCTCGTGCGGATAGCGCGACAGCGGGAATTTCTCCTCGGGCAACTCGGCCCGGCGCAAGGCCTCGGCCGCCCGCGCAAGGGCCTCGGCTTTCGGTACCCGTTCATGAATGAGGATCGTTTCTGCGACCTGTGCGCCGATAGTCTGCAGCGGATTCAGCGCGGTCATGGGTTCCTGAAACACCATGCCGACGTCCCGTCCGCGAATGCCGCAGAGTTGCTGTTCGCTGCAGCTCAGAATGTCTTGTCCCGCCAGCGATATGTTCCCACTCAGGTCCGCGCCGTTCGGCAACAGGTGGAGAACGCTGAACGCGGTCATAGACTTGCCTGAGCCACTTTCGCCGATCACGCCCAGAATCCGCCCGGGATCGACCTTCATCGAGACATCCTTGAGGATGGGTGTCCCGTGGATCGATAGCGACAGGTTGTCGACAACAAGAAGGCTCACGTTCGCGCCCTCCTGAGCTTGGGGTCGAGCAGGTCGCGCAAACCATCGCCCAGCAGATTGAGACCGAGAACCGTCAGCAGGATGGCGAGGCCCGGAAACAAAGCCAGATGCGGTGCAAGAGAGATCATTGTCTGGCTGTCCGCGAGCATGCGCCCCCAACTCGCCGTCGGCGGTTGCGCCCCGAGCCCGACATAGCTCAGACCTGCCTCGGCAAGGATGCCGAGAGAAAACTGAATGGTTCCCTGAACAATAAGCAGGTTGGTCACGTTCGGCAGGATATGCTCCACCGAGATACGGGCCGCGCCCTTTCCGGCGACCCGCGCTGCCATGATGTATTCACGGCTCCAAAGCGTCAGGGCTGCGCCGCGCGTCAGCCGCGCGAAGACCGGAATGTTGAAGATCCCGATGGCGATGATCGCATTCAGTGCCGATGCCCCGAAAACGGCAGTGATCATCACCGCGATCAACAGGCTGGGAAAGGCGAAAACAAGATCGTTCGTGCGCATGATGATCTCGTCCGGAAGGCTGCCCCTGCGGGCAGCTGCTGCCAGACCAAGCGGCACTCCCGCCAGCATGCCGATGCCGACCGCCACCAGCGCGACTGCGATGGAGGTGCGCGCACCGACCATGATCATGCTCAGGATATCCCGGCCGAACTGATCGGTTCCAAATGGATGTATCAGACTTGGCGCCTTCATCCGGTCGGCGATGTTCAGGATGGTAATGTCGTAGGGCACCCAGACCAGACTGACAATCGCCGCACCCGCAAAGACAATTGTCAGGACAACACCCGGCAGCATGGACCTGTTGTGCAGGAGCATTTTCATCTCCGACCCCGCAAGCGCGGATCGACAAGTGCATAAGCGAGGTCGACGGAAAAATTGACGAGGATGACAGCAAAGACCAGAAGCATCACCACGCTTTCTACGACAATCAGATCGCGGGAACTGATCGCCTGAAAGACCAGGCGACCAAGACCGGGCAGATAAAAGACATTCTCGATAATGATCGCGCCGGCCAGCAGGAACGAGAACTGGAGCCCCATGATGGTGAGGACCGGGATCAGGGCATTGCGCAAGGCATGGCGCCACATTGCCTGACCTCTAGTGAGCCCCTTTGCCCGGGCGGAGCGTATGAAATCCTCCCCGAGCGTATCGAGCAGACTGGAGCGCATGACGCGTGTCAGAATGCTTGCCTGCGGCAGCGCAAGCGCAACCGCAGGCAAAGTCAGAGCCTTGAGACCTGCAAGCACACCTTCGTCCCAGCCTGGAAAGCCGCCTGCGGAAAACCAGCGCAGATTGATCGCGAAGACCAGCACCATCAGCATGGCGAACCAGAAATTCGGGATTGCCACACCAAGCTGGGTCACCCCCATCACGCCTGTGTCCACATAGGAACCGCGCCTGGAAGCCGCCCAGATTCCGGCCGGAAAGGCGATCATCGTGCTGAGCGTCAGGGCATAGAGTGCAAGCGGCAGCGATACCCACAAACGTTCGCCAATCAATTCCGCCACCGGTATCCTGTAGGTGTAGGACGTGCCGAAATCACCAACGAGCAGACCGCCGGCCCAGGACAGATAACGCTGGAGGATCGTACCGTTCAGACCAAGCTGTTCCCGCAGGGCATTCAGCGTGTCTTCCTGTGCGTTGATGCCAAGCATGTACGCGGCAGGGTCTCCGGGCACGACTTCGAGGGCCAGAAAAATCACGATGGATGCAGCCACGAGGCTCAACCCAAGAGACAGCAGGCGTTTCAGGAAATATTGCAGCATGAGCCGGTCGCGCGCCTATCGGCAGGTTGTCTCCGGGACAGAAAAGATGAAGGAGCAAAAGAAGGCGCCCACCTGGAGCGGGCGCCCATGTGTCTAGGCGTCACTCTTCCCAGGAGACGGCAGTCAGGTCTGTTGCCTGGGTCGGCTGGTTTTTCCAGAGCCCCTTGATCCGAGCATCGGCAACCGTCGGAAAGGCCAGCTGGAACAGGTAGGCGTTCACGTAATCCGCGGCGATCATCTCCTGCGCTTCTTTCAGGAGCGCAGAGCGCTTTTCCGGATCGTTTTCACTGGTGATTGCCGCGAACAGTTTCTGGAATTCCGGAGTGCCGTACCGGAAATAATAGTCCGGACGCGCATAGATGCCGATATCCATAGGTTCGGTATGGCTGACGATGGTCAGTCCATAATCCTTGCCCCGGAATACCTGTTCTAGCCATTGCGCCCATTCCAGGTTTGTTATCTCCGTCTCGATGCCAATCGCCCTGAGCTGAGAGGCAATGATTTCACCGCCCCGGCGCGCATATGAAGGTGGTGGCAGTTTGAGCGTTGTTTCAAAGCCGTCGGGAAACCCGGCCTCGGCCAGGAGTTTTTTCGAAAGCTCCGGATCATACTGGCTTGATCCCGTCAGATCGACATAGTCCGGATTGTGCGGGGCGAAGTGCGTTCCGATCGGTGTGCCATAGCCGAACATCGCACCGTCGATGATCGCCTGCCGGTCAATCGCGTGCGCGATGGCTTCCCGGACCTTGACGTTGTCAAGCGGTGTCAGCTTGTTGTTCATCGCCAGGATTGTTTCGCCCTCGGTCGAACCGACGAGCACCTGGAATCTCGGATCAGCCTCGAACTGCGGCAGGTTTTCCGGCGCGGGAAAACCGACAAAGGCATTGACGTCCTCGGCCATTACCGCGGCAAACGCCGCCGTCGGGTCGGAGATGAACTTGAATGTGACAGTGTCGAGCTTTGCCGGCGTTCCCCAGTAATCCGGGTTCCTTTCCAGGTCGATCCGGTCTCCCTGCACCCAGTCGGAGAACTTGAAAGCACCGGTTCCGACCGGGTTGGTCTTGATGTCGGCGACCGTTTCCGGGGCAACGATTACCGCGTCGCCCCACGCCAGGTTGAACAGGAAGTTACTGTTGGCTTCCTTCAGCGTCACCACGACAGTCTGCGGATCGACTACCTCGACATTCTCGATACCGGCGAAAAGTGCCTTCTGGGCATTGGCGCTGTCGTCGGCGCTCGCGCGGTCGAGGCTGAACTTCACATCCTCCGCGGTCATGTCAGATCCGTCGTGGAACGTGACGCCTTCATGAAGCTTGAATGTGTAGGTTTTGCCGTCTTCCGAAATTGTCCAGCTTTCGGCCAGTCCCGGATTGACCGAGCCGTCGGGGCCAAAGCGCGTGAGGCCTTCAAACACATTCGAATAAAGTACCGAATCGATGGCTCCGGCAGCAGCACCGGTTGGATCCAGATGTGGCGGTTCGAGCTGCATCGCAACGATGATGTCGCTTTTGGCTTCCGCCATACCGATGCTCGCGGCCAGTGCAAGGACGCTGATCAACCCACTCCCAAACTTGTTCAAACGCATAGCTCTCCCCATCTTTCGACGCCGCCTTTTCACGGCTGTGCCAGTAGCTCGATCAGCGACCGGCCCATGACCTTCGCAGAATCGAGCATGTCTTCCACACCAACATATTCATCCGGTTTGTGTGCAAGATCCAGAATTCCCGGACCATAGGCGATGCAGTTTTTCAGTTTCCCGATCCGGTCGATATGTTTCTGGTCGTAAGTTCCCGGACTCACGACATATTCCGCCTCTTTTCCAAGCGTTTCCTCGATCGCCCTGGCAACCGTCCTGACAACCGGCGCTTCCTTGTCGGTCATCGTCGGCAGGACCCGGTGCAACTCCCGGACATCATACCTGAATGACGCCCGTTTGTTCTCAACATCCTTCAATACCTGGAGAAATTCCGCCTGTACTTCATCAATGTTCTCTTCCAGCAGGAAACGTCGGTCAACAATCATCCGGCAACTGTCGGGGACACACGGACTGGGAAGTCCGGTGAAGTCGTCATCGCCTTCCGCCTGACCGCCGTGGATTGAGTTGATGTTGAGCGTCGACTGCCGCGCTCCTTCCGGAACGACGGGCATTTCCGTCCGCTTTTCCGCGAGAGCCGGAAACAAGCTGTTTTCCATTTCGTCCAGAACCGCACCCATATGCCGGACGGCGCAATCTCCGAGGAATGGCATCGAACCGTGGGCGATTTCACCGTAGGTCTCGACCTCCGCCCACCAGACGCCCCTGTGACCGAGGCAGATCCGATCCTTGTTCAGCGGCTCCGGGATGATGACGTGCTGTACGCGCTCGGGATCGAAAAAGCCCTTCTCGGCCAGATAGGCAACACCGCCATAACCGCCGGACTCCTCGTCCGCCGTTCCGCTGACCTCAATCGCCCCTGAAAAATCCGGATGGGTCGCGAGGAAGGCTTCCACAGCAATGATACTCGCAGCCAGTCCCCCCTTCATGTCACAGGCGCCGCGCCCATAGATCTTGCCGTCTTCGAGTTCGCCGCCGAAGGGATCCTTGCTCCAGCCGTGGCCGACATCGACGACATCGATGTGGCTGTTGAAGTGAACACATTCACCCGACCGCTTTCCGTCGCGCCGCGCAATGACATTCCATCTGGGATACTTGTCGCTGTCACCCGGGGTTCCAAATGCGCGGACGAGTTCAATTTCAAAACCGCTCTTCTTCAGCCGGCGGGCGAGATAGTCGCAGATTTCCCGATAATTCTCACCCGGAGGATTGAGCGTCGGGATGCGCAACAGTTCCTGTGTCAGCACGACAAGGTCGTCACGCCTTTCATCAATTTCCCGAATCAACTGCTCGGCCAATGCCATGGAAGAGGGCCCTTTGCTGGCAAAACTGCGGATAACTATGCTATTCTTCGCCTACGGTGCCAATACCGTAGGAACACGGTGACCCATGCATGAATTTGAAGCACTTGCCTTTGACTATGCGCCTATGGGTCTCGCGCTGACCGAGCATCGCATCATCAGAACCTGCAACCAGACCTTTGCCGACATGTTCGGCTACGGCAAGGAGCACCTTATCGGGCGCAGCTTTCGCCTGCTTTACGGGTCCGACGAGGAGTTTCACCAGATCCGGGATATCGGGCTCAAACCCCTCAGCCAATCGCTTCCATATATTGACGAGCGATTGATGCGAAGGGCCGACGGAACCCGTATCTGGTGTCGGTTCCGGGCCAGAACCCTTACTCCGGACATGCCGCTCGCACGTACGGTCCTCAGCTTCGCGCCGATCGATGACACCAGCAAGGGTCCCAAACTGACCCCCCGGGAACGGGACGTGCTGCTGCTGCTTTCGCAAGGGCAGACAAGCAAGGAAATGGCGCGTGTTCTGGGGCTTTCGCCGCGCACCGTCGAAGATGTGCGTGCAAGGCTCTTGAAGAAATTCAAGGTGAAGAACGTTGCCGTGCTTCTGGCGAGGCTTACAGGCCACCGGGTCAGCAAACTATAGCTCCTCGCATGGCCTGCATCAGGTCTTCAGCGAACCCTGCTGAAGCAAAAGATTTCTAAAGGCTAATAATTTCAATATTTTGTGTATTTTTTGGCATCAGCTCCAGCTTCGCAGATCAACATTTGTTCCATCAGGTACCGCAGCATTTGTCCTGATGCCGCTCCCGGATTCAGGACCGATATTGCCTTCATGATGGCAAAATCGATCAAAATCGCCTGCAATTTTTTTTGAAGGCGAAATTTTTGCGAAACCCGAAAGTTTAAGTTGCCACGACGGTTGAAAGCCCCATCTAATTTAAGAGGGGCAGGTACTCTGGGAGCGCCTAGCTGGAAGTGGAACATGGAGATATATGCACGGTTCGCCGAGGACTACAGGAATAGACACCTGGAAGAGATTTCAATCCAGGATTACCTGCTGGGATGCAGGGACGACCCCTTGATGCGCGCGACCTCAGCCGAGCGCATGATGGCTGCGATAGGAGAGCCCGAGGTCATCGATACGAGCCAGGATCAACGGCTTGGCCGGATTTTCATGAACCGGACGATAAAGCGTTACGCACCTTTCAAAAATCTGTTCGGAATGGAAGCGACGATCGAACGTATCGTCGGGTTTTTCCGCCATGCCAGCCAGGGCCTGGAAGAGCGCAAGCAGATCCTCTATCTGCTCGGCCCGGTCGGCGGCGGCAAGTCCAGTATTGCCGAAATTCTCAAGAAACTGATTGAACAGGAACCCATCTATGTCTTGAAGGCGGGCGACCAGATCAGCCCAGTTTATGAATCTCCTCTCGGTCTTTTCAGTGCCAACCGCGTGGGCGACCTGCTGGAAGACAAGTACAACATCCCCAGGCGTCTGCTGACCGGACTGATATCACCGTGGGCAACCAAGCGGCTGGATGAATATGATGGCGACATTTCCAAGTTTTCCATCGTCAAACTCTATCCCTCCCGATTGCGCCAGATCGGCGTCACCAAGACGGAACCCGGCGACGAAAACAACCAGGATGTCTCCGCACTCGTCGGGAAACTCGACATTCGCAAGCTGGAGGAGTTCAGCCAGGACGATCCGGATGCCTACAGCTATTCCGGAGCCCTGAACCGCACCACCCAGGGCCTGATGGAATTCGTCGAAATGTTCAAGGCCCCCATCAAGGTGCTGCACCCGTTGCTGACAGCGACCCAGGAAGGGTCGTATGTCGGTACGGAGAACATCGGTGCATTGCCCTTCCAGGGACTGATCCTTGCGCACTCGAACGAATCCGAATGGAGCCAGTTCAAGAGCAACAAGAACAACGAGGCCTTTCTCGACCGGATAAGTGTCGTCAAGGTACCTTATTGCCTGCGCGCGACCGGCGAAGCCGACATCTACGGCAAGCTGCTGAGCCAGAGTGCACTCGCCGACGCGTCATGTGCCCCCGAAACCTTGCCGCTGCTGGCACGATTCAGCGTCCTGACAAGACTGCACGAGCACGAAAATTCGACGCTTTATTCCAAATTGCGTGTTTATGACGGTGAAATGCTGAAGGATTCCGATCCCAAGGCGAAATCGCTGCAGGAGTATCGTGACGCGGCCGGTGTCGACGAGGGCATGAACGGTATTTCCACCCGCTTTGCCTTCAAGGTCCTGTCGGAAACCTTCAACCACGACACGGAAGAAATCTCCGCCGACCCCGTTCACCTGATGTATGTGCTCGAACAGGCCATCCGGCGCGAGCAGTTCGATGCGGAAACCGAAAGCAGATACCTGGATTTCCTCAAGACCGAACTGGCCCCGCACTACGCCGAATTCATCGGCAACGAAATCCAGAAGGCCTATCTGGAATCCTACACCGATTATGGCCAGAACCTGTTCGATCGCTACATCGCCTATGCCGATGCCTGGATCGAGGAACAGGACTACAAGGACCCGGACACAGGCCAGATATTCGACCGGGGCGTGCTGGAAAAGGAACTGGAGAAAATCGAGCAACCGGCCGGCGTTGCAAATCCGAAAGACTTCCGCAATGAAGTGGTAAAATTCGTGCTCAGGGCCCGGGCGGAGAACCAGGGCCAGAACCCGGATTGGCGCCGCTACGAGAAACTGCGCCAGGTCATCGAAAAGCGCATGTTCGGCAAGGTGGAAGAACTGCTTCCCGTGATCAGCTTCGGCGCAAAGCGCGACAAGAAGACCGACGAGAAGCACCACGAGTTCGTCGAACGCATGACCGGGCACGGCTACACGAAGCGGCAGGTTCGACGGCTTGTCGAGTGGTATATGCGTGTGAACAAGGCCGGGTAGCCCGGGAGGCCGATTGAAAGATGGCACATTTCATCGACCGCCGACTGAACCCGAAAGACAAGAGCCTGAGCAATAGACGCCGATTTCTCAAGCGGGTCCGGTCGCAGATCAAGAAAGCGGTCGAGGACGCTGTTCGAGAGCGCGGTATTGCCGATGTTGACCGGGCAAAAGATGTCACCGTTCCGACGAAGGGGGTGGCCGAACCGTCTTTCCGCAAGTCCGCCGATGGTGGGCTCCGGGAACGGGTTTTTACCGGCAACAAGTCGTTCCAGGCAGGCGACCGGATCGAAAAACCGCCCAGAGGAGGTGGTGGCGGTGGTGGACGGCAGGGATCAGCGGACGGTGACGGCGAAGACGATTTCCTGTTCGCCCTTTCCAGGGAAGAATTTCTGGACTTTTTCTTCGACGATCTAGAACTGCCGGACCTGATCAAGCAGAGCCTGAAGGAGATCACCCGAACCCATCCGCACCGGGCCGGATATTCCACATCCGGTGCCCCGGCCAATATCAATATTACGCGCACGATGCGCAATGCGCTCGGACGCAGGATCGGATTGAAAAGGCCCAAGGACAAGGAAGCCGAGGACCTCCTGAAGCAAATTCTCAAACTCGAGAAGGCCGCATCTCCCACCTCTGAGCAGCGTGAGGAACTGGCTGCGTTGCGTGCCAGATACGAAGAGGTCGTCAGGCGGCGAAAGGTGGTCGCCTATATCGATCCGCTGGATGTGCGGTATAACTATTTCGAACAGAAACCGGAACCCAATGCCAACGCGGTGATGTTCTGCCTGATGGACGTTTCCGCCTCGATGGGGGAGCGCGAAAAGGATCTCGCCAAGCGCTTTTTCATGCTGCTGCACCTTTTCCTGAGCCGCAGATATGAAAAGACCGAGATCGTCTTCATTCGTCACACCCATGATGCGTCGGAAGTCGACGAGGACACTTTCTTCTATTCGCCGCAAACCGGCGGCACCGTGGTTAGCACGGCGCTCGTGGTCATGAAGGAGGTGATCGAAGCGCGGTACCCGCCGTCGGAGTGGAACATCTATGCAGCACAGGCGTCCGATGGCGAGAATTTCAGCGGCGATTCGCAGAAGTGCGTCTCACTGCTGAGCGAAGACCTGATGCGGGTCTGCCAGTATTTTGCCTATGTCGAAATCGTCGGCGAAGACGAAGCCCAGTTGATCAACAGCGAAGCCACCGGAATGGAACTCTGGGAATCCTATGGCCGGGTCGCGGAGATCTGGCCCAATTTTGCACGTAAGCGCGTTTCGGCGATCGCCGACATCTATCCGGTTTTCCGCGAGTTGTTCGCACGCGAACCTGCAGGGAAAAACCATGGTTAAGCGCGCAACAAAACCAGAATCCGGACTGCTGTTCGATCAGGCCGACTGGGACTTCGATACGCTGTGGCGCACTTTTGATGCAATCGAGCAGGTGGCGCGAGAAGACCTTGAGCTGGATTTTTATCCGAACCAGATCGAGATCATATCCTCCGAGCAGATGCTCGACGCCTATTCCTCCATCGGAATGCCGCTAATGTATCATCACTGGTCATTCGGCAAGCATTTCCTCGGTCACGAACGTCTTTACCGCAAGGGCGCGCGCGGACTTGCCTATGAAATCGTCATCAACTCGAACCCCTGTATCAGCTACTGCCTTGAAGAAAACACCATGCCGTTGCAGGCGCTGGTGATGGCCCATGCCGCCTTCGGGCACAATCACTTCTTCAAGTCCAACCATCTGTTCGAACAATGGACTGATGCCGACGGCATTCTCGATTATCTGGAGTATGCACGACGGTTCATCGCCAGTTGCGAGGAAAAGCACGGACTGGAGGACGTCGAGGCGACACTTGATGCAGCACATTCGCTCATGCCGCACGGCGTGTTCAGGCATCGCCGACCCAGGCAATTGTCACTCCGGGAAGCCGAGGAGCAACGGCAGGCAAGGATCGCCGCAGCGGAACAGAATGTCTATTACCTCTGGAACACCATCCCAGATGCGGACGAAGGGCAGCAGTCACAGGATTCAGGCCTTCTCGACCGCAAACGCGAAATGCAGCTTCCGGAAGAAAATCTGCTTTATTTCCTGGAACACTACAGCCCTGTGCTCACATCCTGGCAACGCGAAATCCTGCGGATCGTTCGCAATATCGGCCAGTATTTCTATCCGCAGAAACAAACCAAGGTGATGAACGAAGGCTGCGCCTGTTTCGTCCACTATTACATTCTCAACAAGCTGCACGAACAGGGGCGCCTCAGCGATGGCGCCATGCTGGAAATTCTTCACAGCCATACGAATGTCCTGACCCAGCCCGACTTCGATGATCCGCGATTTTCCGGGATCAATCCATATGCACTCGGATTTGCCATGATGGAGGACATCAAGCGGGTCTGCCTGAACCCCACGGAAGAAGATCGCGAGTGGTTTCCGGACATTGCCGGCATCGGAGACTGGCGAAATGTCCTGAAGCACGCCTGGGCCAACTATCGCGACGAAAGCTTCATCCAGCAGTTTCTGTCGCCGGCTGTCATGCGCCGTTTTCGAATGTTTGCGATATCCGACGAGTCCTCATCGCGGTACTGCACGGTGACCGGCATTCACAATTCCCACGGCTACAGACACCTGAGGGACACCCTTGCCCTTGATCACGACCTTTCCGCACTCGAGCCTGACATTCAGGTCGCGGATGCCGATCTTCTTGGCGATCGCTGCCTGCATCTGAAGGCCGTACGACGCAATTCGGTTCCGCTCGACGCCGACAGCAAACTGGCAACGCTCAAACATGTCGAGCGGCTTTGGGGATACAAGGTCGAAATTACCGAGGTCGACGCACAACACTGAGCCAGGACTTGAAGCCGTTTTCAGGAAGTGCCGGACCTCTGCTTGAAGACCCGGCCTTCCTTTTCGATTTCGCGGCGAATGCCGAGTTCGACATCTTCAAGGATCAATTCCCTGTCGCTTCGCGCCGCAGCTTCGATCGCCGCGAACTGGGCAACATTGACGATCCCGCCACCGGTCAGCTCATAGCCGTTGATACTTGCAATCAAACGGTCTCGAGCATCTTTTGAACCACAATTCGGCAGGGCCCTTTCCCAGATGGCGCTGCGTTCGTCAGGACCCGGTTCGGGGAAACGGATAATTGCATTGAAGCGCCGCAGGAATGCGTCATCGATATTTGCTCTCAGGTTCGAGGCCAGGATACAGATCCCGTCAAACTCCTCAACCCTTTGAAGAAGATAGGAAACCTCCTGGTTGGCGTATCGATCGTGGCTGTCCTTGACTGCCGTGCGTTTGCCGAACAGGGCATCCGCCTCGTCGAAGAAGAGGATCCAGTCGCGCCGGTGAGCTGCCTCGAACAGGGCGGACAGGTTCTTTTCCGTTTCACCGACATATTTTGACACGATTGCGGAAAGGTCCACCCGATAAACATCACGGCCTGTCGAGCGACCAAGGAGCGTCGCAGCGAATGTCTTTCCGGTTCCCGAGGTGCCATGAAAGAGCGCTCGATAACCCGGTCGAAGCCGGGCGCCGAACTCCCAGTCCGTCGCCAGTGTCTTTTCAAAACGTGCCCAACGAAGCAATTCATCCAGTTGTTCGCGGGTTTGGGCGGGCAACACCAGATCGTCCCAGGAGCGTTTCGTTTCGATCCGGCGAGCCGGAAAAGCGGCCGAGAATGGCGGAGCGTCGGCAGCACCCACCGTGAGCCTGTCAGCCCAGTCGCGTGACATGACAATCCGACCGGCAAGCGCGGGAGCGCCGTCCTCCGGCGGTTCTAGCCGCAGCAGTCCTGTTTCGGTGAACCAATGCTCCGGCCGGAACAGCCGCTGTACCTCGAAGCGCCCCTGAATATCCTCGTCCGCAAGCAGATAGGCCGCTGTCTGGCCTGTCGGTATGAAAGTCCTGGAGTCCGCATGTCGACTGCCACCGATCTCGGGGAAATCCCCCTGCTTGTTCAGCGCGTCCCTTATTTCCCTGTCCAGAAGGGCGGGCATCGCGTGCGGTGCAAGGGCGAGCAGCAGGATCACGTATTCGGAAAAACCGGGCCGACGGTCGCGAATGAGGTTGCCAAGCTCCGATCCGTCGTCGAAGAAGTTCAGTGAAATCTCGCCTTCCGGTGCAATGTTTCCTCCGCCAATCCTCGCACGAACCAGACGTGTCAGAAGTTCCATTGCGACTTCCAGATTGGCCGTGTTGTCGGCACCAAGATCTTCCGTATGCCTGGTCGGACGATTCATAGCCGGATGTCCCCCGCCGCAAGTGCATTATACGTGGCGTTGACATAGCCCCTGCGCTTGTCGGCCAAGGTATCACCGCCTTGTGCGATCAGATCGGCCCTGACATTTGTGTAGAGCGCGGACCGCATGTTTGTCTTGGAAGAGTATGTTTTCCCGGCCAGATGCTGCGAGACAAAATAGTCGGTCACCGTGCCATGCGGCCTGATGCCTCCGACAAGCTGACTGGTTCCGCCCTTCTTTATGCTGGGTGCTTGGGCCGTGGCCGTCAGTGGAGGTTTCTCGGACATGGTGATCGTGTCCTGACCAAGGGTCTTTTTCTGCCGAAAATTCGCGCCGTTCTTTTCCGACAAACCCCATTTGACGCTGATTGACTTGGGGAAACGGTTCACCGGAGCCGCGCCGGACCAGAATGTCGCATCGGCCTTGTAGAACATCGTATCCTCGCTCTTGGTCATCTGCGTTTTTGCCCCGGCCTCAACACCCGTTGCCATCTTCGAATTCATGGTCTTGGTGATCGGCACCAGATTGCGGTTTTCGCCCGGCCCGTGAAGATTGTCGTTCAGCAGGTGCCCCCGCACCCAGATGTACCGGCGCTTGTCGCCCGGTCCGGTATCCAGCTTGACGGCATGAGACCATTCCGGGCTCTGTGCAGATGACTTTGGCGACGATCCCTTTGTATTGCCTTCCAGCCGTGTCAGCGGAATTGCATAGGCCGACTTGGTCGATCCGTCCGTGAAGGTGACTCGCGTCTGAATGTCCTCTGCAGATCCAAGGTCGGCGGTGCGCATCGTCGCGGTCACCTTGTCGAGAGCAGCACGGAATTTGACTTCCTCGGAAGTGATCTGCGACTTCGGAGCGTTCTTGGAAACAAGTTTCTGCAATGCGGATTCGTGCGTCAGCACGGTCTGGTACTGTTTGAGCGCAGTCTTGAAAATGCCCTTTTGCGTCGCATCGTCTGTCTCGGCGATCTTCTTGTTCAGGAAGGCTTGAATTGCGGTGGGTTTCGATGCAATCCAGAGGTCCGCATTGCTTCCCGTTCCCTTGTAGTAAAGCTTGTGCTCGCCGCCGTCCCTTGAGGTGAAATTCCGCTTTGCCTTCCACCAGTTCAACACCGCGTCCTTGATCTTTTTCGCACCCTGCTTTGTCTTGCCCCAGAGCTTTTTGGCGAACGCAACAACCTTGTCGATCAGCGCGTCGATCATCTTGTTGATCGGTGCTGTGATCTTGGAAATCACCCCCTGGACGGCTTCACCGATGTTGCCGAGGCCAATGGCCGAGGCGACAAAGGAAATCACGACCGGCAAAGAACGGGCCATTGCATCTTCAACAGCCTTGGCCGCCGGCCCGAGAACTCCCGCCGCGATGTTCGTGATTGCGGTATAAACGCTCATCACGAAGTCCTTGATCCGCTTGAAATTGTCGATCAGCCAGAACACGAGATCCGCGAGCAGTTTCAGGGCCTTCACCAGTGCGGATGCCGGGTTGAGAAGGCTCAACAGCCAGATGATGCCCTCCTTGATGACATTGACGATCGCCCAGTTCTTGATCCCGTCGATCACCGTCTGCTTCAGGCTGGCCAGTTTCGCCTTCACTTCCTCCCACAGCCCGCTGAAATCCTTGTTGACCAGCTTCTTGATCAAGGCAAAACCCTTTTCGACCAGATTGAAAATCTTGGCGGCGTTCGGAAATTTCTTGATGATACGTGCCTTGATGTTCTCGTAGGTGAGACCCAGGATCTGGGCGACGAGACTGAAGATCCCCTTTATGTCCCACTTGGCGGGCAATGTGATGGGCACGGCTGACAGCGCGCCCGTCAGCCACTGGATTGCACCGGTCTTGAAGTGCTGGCCGAACCGTTCCGCGAACCCGCGCACACCCATGCCGACGGCGGTCATGACGTTGTTGATGAACTTGCCGGGTGATTTCAGGATTGCCATGATCTGTGACTTGGCACGGTCGAAGAAATCAAAGATCGGTTGCGGATCGATGCCGGCGATCTCGCAGGCTGTTTCCACTGCAATGCGTGCGGCACCGGCGAAATCGCCCGTCATCAGGGCACCGGCCATCCGGATTGCCCCCTTGAGCCCTGCCTTGAACTTGTCGAGAATCTGGTTGAGCTTCTTTCCGAGCCAGTTGGCAGCCGCCTCAACCCCGGCAATCGCGCCGTCCGCAGCCGCATTGACGCCATCGACAGCAGTGTCGACCACCGCATCGATCCCGTCATTCATCTTCTTGGCAACGTCCGGGTAAAAGGTTCCCACGGTTATATCAATCAGTCCCTTTGCGAACGTCCGGTAGCCTTCGAGCGCCAGGATAGCCGTCGCACGGGCGGCATTGATCAGGCCGATTGCCAGTGTTTTGGCGGCGTCTATGGCGATCTTGACCAGTTTGCGCAATCCTTCGAAAATCGCGTCTATTGCCTCGGTGATCTTGTTGATGGCTTCCTTGACGAAACTGACGGCCCGGTCGAGCAGGCCCTGCTTTTCCTTTTTTTCCTTCAATTCCTTCTTCTTGGCTGCCGCCTTGGCCTCTTCATCCTTCTTGTGCTGGCGCGCCTTTTCCTCGCCCTTCTCAAGTTCCCTGTCAGCCTTGCCTTCTTCGGTTTTCACATTGTCGCGGATCTTCTTGGCGTCATCCGTTTCGCGCTTGCCTGCATCACCTGCAAACCTGGCAACGCCCTCATAGGCCTGCCCGATGGCTTCGCCCTGTTTCCGGGCGACATCGCCTCGTCCTGCAACCACAGCCTGGCGCTGCTTGTCGTCCGCCTCGATGTTGGCCTTTTCCGCGCGACTCTCCGCTTCGGTGACACTCGCATCCCTGTCGGCGTCCCGCTTGGCAGCGGCGGCGACCGTTTCGGAGCGCGCTTCAGCAACGTTGGCGTGAAGGTCGGGCGCAATCTTGGCGTCGGCGGCATCGCGTACCTGTTGGGGCAGCTCGGCAGATGCATAATCCGCGGCTCCCTCGTCTGGCGGTAATTCGTCAATCGGTTCGGAAGGTTCCTTCGAGACGGGCGCGGTGCGTTTTTCCTCTACCTTGCGCGGCTGGATGTTCGATTGTCCGGGGTGACTGCGAAACTCCGCCGTCTGCTTGTCGCGCTCAGCGCGCAGACTTTCGGTGCCCTCAGCCCGCTGCCGTCCCATCTGACCGGGGTCGGCCTTGCCCGTCAATGCCACCCTCTTTCGAGATCCGGCACTGGTGTTCACGCTCCCGTCGGTCGTCCGGATACTGGCCATCAGATTGGTGAACTGGTTTTTCAACCAGTCCAGGAAGCCGCCTTCAGGCTGTTTCTTGACCTTGTCCCGCATGGTTCGGGTTGTCGGTGCCGTGCCTTTCTCCTGATAAGGATCTGCCGCAAGATTTCCGGTTTCCGGCCCCCTGCCATCAGCAGCAAGCGTCGTGTCCCGAGGGGTCGGTATGTCGCCGGGCGCGGTTATTTCCGGATTGAGTTCCCCGCCGGTCCTGGCTTCCAGGACCGGCGCTTCGTCCGACGCCTTTTTCTTTTCGGTATCGGCCTTGCCGTCGAGCGTGCTGCCAACTGTCGGCGCCGTCATTGCCATCCGGCTCGGCGCCGCATCCAAGAACGATGTCATGGCCTTGTCAGACGGCCCTTCAAGTGCAAGCGTCTCGACTTTGGCGCTCGGTTCGACAGAGGCATCGGGTTCAGGTGGCAACTCGACGCCGACGTCTTCGTCCGGTGGCTGCAGGACGTCCGCCGGGGTCGCGGGAGGCGGCTCTTCCACAACTTCCGGCGCCGGTTCCACTCCTGATCCCGTCTCCTCGGCTGCTTCGGGACCCTGTTCCGCGCCCTCCCCAAGCCCGCCAAGATCTTCCGAGGCCCGGTCGGTAACAACCAGCGGCACTTCCGGTAGGGAAACCTTTTCGGTCGGGTCAAAAAAGTGATCCCAGAGACGAGCCGGAAGCCACTTTTCCTCGACCTGGCCACCGAGATTGTCATTTCCTGCCGTGTTGCCGTCGATTGTTCGTATCATGATGGAATCGAACGGTTTTCCGGCAGCCGTCTCGATGCTTTCAACCCCGGTCACGAGCGCCTGGTGATGTGTAAGCGGTTTGACACCCGGCCAGGTTTTCCGATAGGCGATATCACCCTTTTGCGGCAACCTGTCAGGTGGACGAACTCCGACATGCGGCAGAATGCTTACACCGAGTTTCCAGGGAGGCAGGGGCAACCCCGCCTTGCGCAGATTGGACCAGGCGAATATTCCACACCAGTGTGGCAGTCCGTATGGATCCTTCATGATCGGTTTCTTGATCAAGGTCGGGTCGACAACGTCACCATCGAAGGCGCCGCGGAAAATCGCAAGCAAGCGCTGCCAGCCAAAACGGTTGCCCTCGGCATCGGTCACCTTGGAATTGATCTTGCCGATATGCTGCCTGGCATATCCGATGGCGCGAAGGCTTTCCGGCCTTGAGGCTACCTTGTCGCCTTCCGGCATACGCGCGGCGGGGGCATTGTCGCTGAGTTCCACCGCCCCTTGCTGAAGTGTATGTGCCAACTCATGGGCGATCAGATGATCGCCACGCCTGGTGCCCGGCGCAAACCGGTGAGGTGAAAAGAAAATATCCCGTCCGGATGCGAAAGCCCTGGCGTTCAGCATCTTGGTCATAAGTGCCGCCGGCGTATCCGTGTGGATCCGCACTCCGGAAAGATCTGCGCCGATCCCTGCTTCCATCTTGCGCCTGACGGGTTCGGAAAGAGGATTTCCACGGCCCCTTGCAGCGCGCAACTGTCGCTCGACAATGCCCATCCTGACAGCACGCGCGCTCGGTTGCTGAGCCTCTCCGCGCATCTGCAACTCTTCTTCCTCGTCAGCTTTCTGCACCTCCTCCTCGGCAGCCATTTGAAGTTCTTCTTCGGGCGATGACTGGACGTCCTCTTCCGCCTGTGCCTGAGCTTCTTCGTCTTCGGCCAACTGCGCGTCGTCAGCTACGGACCGGGCTTCTTCCTCCTCTTTTTGGACCTCATCCACGGGCGCGGCCTGGGCTTCCTCTTCCTCTGCCAATTGCGCCGGTTCGTCTTCGACCGTAGGGCAATCCGGCCGCAAGACCGGTTCATGCTCGTCATACTGCGGGTCGCTGGCACGTTCATGGACCGACCGGGCAGCTGTGTCCGCAGACCGGTGGCCCAGCGGCGTCATCTGCGCGGCGACCGGACCGGCGCCGCTGAAGGGTCCGCGACCGTGGACAACCGCATCAGCCGCATGATCAGCCTCCTGTTCATGGCGGTCACCCGGCCGCGAAACGTTCAGCTTCGTCTGCACGGCAGGGCCGGCGAAAAACGGTCCTTTCCGCCCGGTAGCACGGCCGGTTTCAGTCTTTGCCTGTATCCGCGCGGCAGTTTTCATGACCAGTCCACCTTCAGGGGAGCTGGCATCCAGGGCAGCTTGACCAGACTTAACGCCCAGGGAAGCCGGTCGAGCAGGATATCGATACCGCTGCGTTCGATGGTAAGCTGGAGTGCATCTGACGATCCTCTCAGCACGCCGGAGCGCTGCAGGAAAGTTTCCCGGATGCCGTCAGGTGTCGCATGTCCGATACCTTCCCAGGCATCGATCGCAGCCACGAGCATGCGCTGTGCTTCCGCTAAGTGTTCCGGATCGAGCCCATCGATCGGCAAAACGGGCCGTTCGTCCGGCACATTGCAAAGAAGCCGCGGAATGACGAGGTCCGGTTCCTCATGGCTGGTCTCGCCGGTCGCGATGAAATGCAGCATTCTGGACGCGATAATCCGCTCTCGCGAGCCAGCAAAGACGCCGTCCCGCATCAACCCGGTGCCCTCAAAATACGGCCTCAGAAACGGATGCAGAAGAACAAGACCGGCATTTGCGCAAGGCAGGGCACCAGATAGCGATTGAAATTCCGGCTTCTCGGTCCGAGGCTCCTCAGCAACGGCAGAAGAAGGGTGTTCGGTGTCCAGCTTTGCAAGTGTATCGTCGATCACCTGCTCCAGACGAGACGATTGACGCTTGTCGTCAACAGGTCTTGCCTCAAGTCCGGACGAGCGCAGATCATCGTCGGCACGAACCGCTGCCGGCAGATCGGGAAAGCCTCCGGTCATCAACGCTTGCGTCACATTGCGAGGCGCTGTTGCGTACAAACGCAACAGCGCTGCCCGCCGCATCAGAATTGTGCCCGTAATCAGCAGATGCCGGAATGCCTCCAAGGTCGCCGACGTAATCTCGAGTGCTTCATAGAGCGCCGCAAGATCAGTGAAAGGGGCTGCGCGGTCGAGCTGTCCTGTCGCCAGATAAGTCATCAGGACAGCGTTGGCAGAACGTGACAGCCTCACCCGATAGGCCGGGTGTCCTTCTGCAGCGCCGGCGTGGCTATCCGCCGGCGGCTGAATCGGCACATCCGGGCGGCGGATAGCGTGAATCGCCTGCCGATGAAGTGCTTCCCGGATTGCCGATGTCAACCGGGGCAAGTCAAACTCGTCCGCCGCGAATTCACCAAGATCCACTTCCAGCCGATCGATAACCAGAAGTTCGTCTGGTGGCAGAATATCCCTCAAGGCAATGTCAAGCGCTTGTTCAAGTTCACCCGCGCCCACCGCTTCGAGCCGCGTTCGCCATTGCAGCAGCGCTGCATGGTCCGGGCCGGAGATGTGGAAGCGGGCACTGCCCACCCGGTGTGCTTCACCGGACATCGATCATCTCCTTCGTTTGGAAACAAGCAGCGTGAGCTCATGCTCCTCGCCCGGATCAAGATGCAGCGTGGTCATGGTCCCCTGAAGGTCCGGTGACGCAGCTCCAACTGCCAGCATGCCGGCCCGGACCGGGATTTCGAACTTGCCGCCCTTGGTCGGGACCCGGCGGGTCGGCGCCCCGGTTTCGGACAGGATGACCTCCGTTTCGGGAACCGGGTCCCGATTGCGATCCGAGTCGAGCATGACAACGCCCCTCAAAATTGCGCGCGCCCTGTCCGGTGGCGGATCGTCCCGGATATCGTCGTCATCGTCGCGGTCACTGTCAGGCACAACAAAGTCTCCCGGATTCCAGAGAATGCCGCCCGCTGACTTGAGATCGTTGACGATCGGCTGATCAATCAGGGACACAATATCGTCCGGACCACCACCGCCAGGTTCGTCGTCGTCATAGGGCGGCACGCCCATCGGTCCCGGATTGCCGTTCGGGTCAAACGGATTGGCGGAGAACCGGCGACGCAGGTACAGGTCCGAGCAATCCGTATCGCAGCAATGATAGGGCAGACAGAAATCGGCGAGCACGACGAAACGGTCGAGCGGATCACGTGTGGCAAAGGCATGCGCCGCCCCCACTGCTGACAACGCTCCGTCGATTGCGGCGTCATTGCCGTTGTCCCGATCGTCATCCAGCTTTCTGATCGGACCGGTCGTGACCCCGTCGATTGGCCGGGCCTGCTCAACAAGCGCATCGATTGAGCAATAGGCAAGCACGAACGTTCCGCCGACGTTGACACCGCAATGATGCTCAAGTCCGGGATGGCGCCGTGCGTAACCTCCGAGCGTCAACTCCGACAGCATACGCTGGAGAGCTGCGGTGATCTCCGAATTGATATTGGCCGCCGCAAAGGCGCTGCTCTGAGCCGCCACGAGCCCAGCGGAGGCAACGACGCGTGCCTGGTTCCGGCGCGCCTCCGGATCCTCGATCGGGGCTGTACGGAACGTCTGTGCGTAGTTCAAATAGGCTTGCGAAAACCCTCTGTATAACCGCCCGAATTCATTGACCTGAAATTCGGCCAGACTGTCGACCGACAGCATGTTCATCAGACCGATGCCCTGGGACATGAGGCTGACAGGCGCGTAAGCTGCCTTGACGTCGACCTCGTCTCCACCTTCGGCGACAATCGCTCGCTGCGTCCGATCGAACAGGCTGCCGCCACCTCCCGGATCACCTACCCTGGCAAACAGGTCCCCCGCGGTTCCGTCTTCCTGCTTGCCGGCAACCCGGCCCAGCACCTCGTCAACGCTATAGGGACGGGAAATGATATCAGAGCGGAGCACGTCGGAACGCTGCCTGAGAACTTCCGTTTCCTTCGGATCGAGATCGAGCGCAAAACGAGATGCCGTTGTGACTTCAAACAGCCCCCCGGCGACGACTCCGTCCGCGAGATCCGGGCCGCTGAAGTCATCGCCGCGCCTCATGACCGACCCTGGCCGGACAGGTTGTCGCCAGAGCCGCTGGAGCAGTAGAACGATGAACGCAAAGATCGCCCTGATGACAACAAGAAAAATCAGGTCGATATCGCTCAGTCGGCACAGGAAAAGCTGTCGGGCTGCCTGAAGCATCTGGCTGCGCGCGACATCGTCGAGTTTGTTTCCTGTCCCGTCATCCGGGCCAAGCGTCAGCGGCATGAAAACCGGTTCAATGGAAAATGACAGGCCCAGCTGCTGCTTCCAGCCGGCAAGTTGTGCCATCGCGGACCCAAGCGGCTTTCCGACGACCCCTTCGATGCGGATGAAATCCTGGCCGTCGAGGCGGAAATGAAGCGGATGCGCGTCGGTCGGCGCGCTGAACTGGTAGGAATAAACAGTGTTCAAAAGTCGCGTCCGTGTCTTCGTGAAACTCCAGTTGGCGTGGAGGTCCGAGCCGGGCTGAAACGCATAGTAAAACGGGATGGCCCGGTCGCTGAGCGGCGCATCCCAAGTCTTGCTGGGTGTCAGCCGAATGGGTGCCTGTACCCTGGATGTCGTTCGGTAGGTCAACGCCAGGAGGTGCATGCGCTGGAACAGCGACCGGACCTCCTCCAGCCGGGGGCCATGAGTGTGTGCCGGCGACGCGATGAAATGCGTCCGGCGTTCGGCCACGCGCGGTCTCAGTCCGGACCCGGTGCTTGCCTTGAACGGATTCCAGGTAATCACGTCCTGTGGAGTTGGAAAGTCTGTCGTGAACGCATCCGGCTTGTCGGTCGCATCGCCCAGAAAAACGTGACGGGGAAACCGGCCCGAATTCGGCAGGCATTCCTGCTCGAACCTTGCAGCCGCCTGGACGAATTCATTGTAGGCCATGACAACGTCGCGCATGTAGTCGTACATGTACTGCGCCATGAAAACATTCTGGGCAAGCTGCCCCCAGACGTTGGAAAAATAGGTATTTGGAAACACATCCGCGTTTTCGTCGTACATGTCTTCAAGAAGATAGCCGTAGGCGGCATAGGCATCGCGCAAGGCACTCGGCAGGTGCTGGCTCAACTTGAGGGCAATTCCGACGATCCTGAGGATCAGTCCGGCAAAGTTGTCCGTGCCGGTGGCAGCGATCTTGAGTTTTTCCAAACGCAGATGAACGAGCTCGTTCATGGGGTGCGTTGCCCGATCGACCGGCCTGCCTGCGATCTCTTCTTCCCGTGCGAGGATCGCGTCTGCCTGATCCCGCGTCAGCAGAAGCCGACGGACGGTGAAACGCCATTCAGCCCCCTTGTCCGAACAGTCGTTGACATCGCAGCTCTTGAGGGATTCAAGCCGCGTTTCGAGAAACAGCATCACTGTCTTGTTCTGAAGGAAAGCAGCCGTCAGCGGTTCGGGTTCATCTTCACCGGGGGCAGGCGCAAAATCGGTATCGACCAGTTCAAACAGAGGGATCTGTTCATCATCAACGAAAAAGAACGGATAGCGTTCTTCGGCAAGTTGGTCTTCCGACACTTCCTCGGCGTCCGAGACCGGCAATTCATAGGGGCGGAAACGGTCATAGCTTTCTGCCTCATCTGCGATCAGATAGCCTTCCGATGTCACGGCGACGCCTTTGGAGATATGAACGAGCGGGCCCTCGGCATCGACGTCGAAGCCACAAACCACACCAATACCTGACAGCGCGCGCCGGCTCAGCCGGTCCTGACCCTCGAGGTAGGAGACAAGATCGTTCAAGGCGCGTGCGCCCAGAACCTGACCGGAAACGAAATGTGCAAATGCATGGTCGTTCATAGTGTCTCTCCCTCAGAAAAATCCGAGATTGGTTTCATCGAGCCGGACGATGTTGTCATCGCCGCCATCGTCACAGTCATGCAGCGTGGCGGGCGGATAGATGGTGCGCAGATTGTCGAGAATCTCGATCAGTTCCGCGGCGGCGCCGGCAAGCAGCGCATCGTCACGCGGCCACGTGGCCAATGCCTCGCGCCAGGCTCGATGCGCCGCGTCGAGCGCTGCCATATCGGCGTTGTCCACCCAGCAAATACGCGGGTGAATATGGGCAGGGCATTCCTCGCGAATGACCCGTTCGGCGAAGCGCCGGAAATGCAGGTTTCTGAACCGTTCCGGCCAATAGGGCAGGACAATGGAAACCCTGAAGGAATAAGGGTCTTCCTCACCGCAGAATTGGCAATCCTCGCTGAGACAGACCGACATCAGGGCATCGCCCGGCGCACGCGGCCGCAACAGAATATGCTCGATCAGATGCATGCCTTCGCTTTCGCAAAAGTCCTGCTGCAAAAGCGCATTGTAGTGAAACAGCAAACGCCGGGCGGTGTCCGAAGCCTCATGAGGTTCGGTAAACGTCCCTTGCTGCGTCAGCACTGTCCCGCCACCCTCGAGACGCAACACCACGGCGCCCTCGCCCGCACTGTCGTCGATCACATATGTGTCTTCATCCGCCATCAGGAATTCAAGCGGCCGCGCCGCATTCAGTGCAGCGCCGGCGGTGGCGAAGGTCTCCTCGGAGGAAAACAGCGTTTCATCATCGTCCGTCACGATTGCAACTCGAAAACTCCCGCCGTCCTCCCGAGTTGCAAAGAAGACATCGAATACCTGGCCGCAATGAAGGTCGCGCCGATCCAGGTCGGAGATGCCCAGAAGGCGTCCTGCGCGGCGTTCCAGACCGGATATGTTGCCGCTGTTCCAAATCTCCGCCGGGGCTTCAGGCAACTGGTTGAAACCCTCGCCGCGCTCGCGGCTGACAAGCGGATATTCAGCCAGAAAATCACATCTTTCGTCGAGCAATTCCCGGGCGGTCATCAGCCGGTCGCCAGACAACTGGAATGAAATCAGCGCATAGTCGGCGAAACGCTCGGCAAATCGGGCGATCAGATGGTTCAATGCCCGGGCCCTGCGGTCCAGAAACGCCTCTTCCGTCTCGTTCAGCCGGACCCTGAACATGTCACTCGTTGTCATCTGCGCCGGATTGACGAAAAACTCGCTCGGGAAGTCCTCGCGAAGTCCCGGGAAATGGCCAAGGTGCGGTGGAAACCAGGTCTGTTCGAGGGACTTGTCGGGCGACAGGATGCGGCGCGCGGCCGCGAGCTGACCAAGGTAGTCGGCAAGAACCTGATCGAAAAACGTGAGGTAACCCTTCAACTGCCTCGACTGTGCGACCCGCTCTTTCGTTGCATCGGGCGGAAGTCCGAAGCGATCCGTGCCGAAATTCCTCGGCAACTCGTTTTGCAGGGTCGGGATCTGGTCGAGGTTCCGCCAGCGGCCTCTGACCGGCGGAAGGACCTGATCGGGTGGCACGTAAAGTTCTGCCTTTGACAACGCGCGAAGGTGCTCGAGCGTGCGTTCAAGCTCGGTGGGCTGTGCACGGTAAGGCAACTCGTTTTTGTAAAGGGTCAGTTTGGTACCGGAGAAAAACAGGACCGGCTGATGTCCCGGCGGAACCTCCAGTGTCCAATGCTCCGTGTCGCCAAGCGGCACACCCTGCAGATCGTAAGCCCTCAGCGTAAGGTTCCTGACGGCAACGATGCCGTCCAGGTCGATGATAATGTTGATCAGATCTGAGACGTGAACTTTTCGGCGCAACTCGCAAGCGGCCAGATCGTCATCGGATATGAACCCAGGCTTGGTGAAGACGGGGCGGTCTTCAACTTCAAAATCAAAGTTGACATAAGGTCCGTTGAAAATCTCGTCTGCGGGAACACCCTCGGCCAAAAGTGCATCCAGTGTCCGGAAAACCGGCGGCGGGTTCAGGTAGAGTTCGACAGCATGCAGAATTCGCGCCTCGACTTCTTCAAGATCGGCGGCGGGTGTCACATCGACATCAGCGCACAGTCCCACGCGATAGGGCGCGACACTGTCGATGGACAGATAGTCTTCACACAAGGGACGGTGGGCATGGAGCACCCGCCTGACGGCGGTCAGGGCGCGGCGGCGTGCTTCACGCTTGTGCAAAAAGAGGCCTGCCGGACCGGCGGGACCTGTTTCTTCCAATGCATCCTGCAGATCGGCAGCGGTGACGACCACGGGATCACCAGTCGGCCTGGGCCGGTCCTCGAGAACCGTGATTTCCAGCGCGGCAAGCGAAGCAATCGGGTTTCCACCCTGTTCAACTTCGATGTTCGCGCTGAACTCGATGCCGTTGCCGACTTCCGTGACATTACTGACATTCACTGCATCAGGATCGAACGGGTCGGGAAGACCTTCTTGTTCGAAGGGCAAATTTGTATCGCCAGGCAGATTTAGCGTGAGGACCACGCCCTTGAGCGGTCCCGCTCTCAGGGTTACTTCCAGGGCCGCCTCGTTCAGAGAGCCAAGCGCATCATTAACCGGAAGTTCCACCAGAACCCGGTAGAGACCACTTACATTGACGGGGTGATTGTCGTGACCCTCCACGTTGAGCGGATCGTGCGACAAGGCATCTGCCAGGCAGTCGGCAAAAACAGGCGTTTCGGAAAGGCGAAAATTGTCGGGCTCTTCCGGATCGGTCATCGGGTCTAGCCAGACATTGCGGATACCTTCGATCCGGATCAGAAGACGACGATGATCGTTGACGGTAACGGGTGACGTGGTCAGGATTTCGTGCGCAGGGAAAAGTCCCGTTTCCGAAGCAGGCCCGATCAGGCCGTCCGGACGTGTCAGCAGGTCTTCAACCGGAAAAGCCGTGCGGTATCCAAGGTCGGTTATCGCATATGCCATCGCTTCGAGCATCGCGATGCCGGGGTCGGATGAGTTGTGATTGCTCCAGATTTCGCCGCACAAGGCGGTAATGCGTTCGATGCCCAACCGGCGCAGAGCCTCGTAGTCCTGTGCACCGGCCGGCTTGTTTCCCTGCAAAATGAAGAGATCGTCTGCCATCACACCAGTCCGATCTTATGTGTCCGCGCCGAGACGAGAACTGAACGTGCCGTTGAGGACTGGATGATTTCAAGATCGACCTGAGGGATCGGTCCCTCCAGGTCCGGCCTGTGAAAAAGTTTCACGTCTTCAAGGTAATCGACGAACGGCAATTCCTCGACAAAGTCGATCACAGTCGACTTGTAGACCTTGCCGCCGAATTCGACGCCGCGCGATCCTTTCTCCTTCCAGGGCGTAAGGTGACCGATCAATGCGTTTTCGATCTCCTTGCGATAAAAGTCGGTGTCCGCGATGCCCGCCCGGAACGCGACATTCATGGTCACGTGGATTTCCTCAAATTTCGGATTGGCGGTTTCCAGTCTCACGAACGGAGAACAGCGTCGCGAGAGATGTGCCTGCAAGTCGCGCAACGTCGCCCGATCTGAATAGGGTCGCAGAGGATCCCTGAGATCGGCACCAAACGTATAGGGGACAGCGACAAAGGTAACAGCTCCGGGTGCAATCTCGTTGTCGCCAACAACCTTGCCGGACTGACGCTTCAGTTCCGTATGATTGAGACACTTTGCCCGATAGACATGCGGAAGCGCTTCGAGGGCAAGATGTTCATGGTCCCACATGGTAACGGCCCTATCCTTGTGCCGAAGTCTCTCTGATACCCTGCGACGGAATTCTTCCGGCGTTTCCTGTCCACGACCTCCAAAACCGGCAAAGGGCTGCTCGAATCCCTTGACCGCCGGATCCGGACGCAAGAGCTTGCCGATTGTTCCGGGCGGCAGCCGGTTCTCAAGAAATGCAGGATCGTTGCGCTGATCGACAAAGGTTGCCTGAAGTGCCTGCGCAGCAACCAGATGAAGGTGATTGACCGCCTCGCCGTTTGCAGGTGCCGATATTCTGAACCAGTGCAGATCGGAAGGCATGTGGGGTGCCGACGTCGATGCTTCCTGCGGCACGGCAAATGACAAGAGTCCGGACCCTGCCAGATTTCCGGTCCGGTCTATGACGTCCTGAGCCTTGAATGCCTTCCAGCCACCATCGCTCAGCCAGGCGTAGTCGAGTTCAGGCAATTCAAGCAACGGATCGCCCGTGCCGTCGGCAACCTGCATCAACAAAGACAGAGTTTCGGGCGGATCGAGAGCCATGACACCGATAAACAGGGCTCCTTCGAAGGGCAAATCCGGAAGGATTCGACCCTGCCCGTTGGCCGGTTCAATGCCGAACGGATGTAGCCGCCAAACTTCTTGAGCGGTGACCTGTTTTGCCTTGTAATCCAGGGCGATTTCCGCAATTTCCGGAGTGTATGGCGGATCCGGCAATCCAGATGACAGCGTGAGGGCTTCGAAACCCGGTGCAACACTTGGATGGATCTGAACCTCGGGCAACTTAACATTGCCAGCGCTCATGATGACCGGCTGCGTTCCACCGCCACCGGCAAGATCGATCAGCGCGAGCGTCTTGGCATCAAGATAGCGGTCATGTCCGAAATCGCGGTTCAGCGTCAATCGCATGAAACCCGAGCGCTGTTTCGCGTCGAATTGCTGATCTTCAGGCAACAGTTCTGCGTCCGCGGCAGCCGTACCCGGCTCTATTGCCGCGATAGTCCGCATGCCTGTGCCGCCCAGATCCAGGGACGCCGTCTTCGTATCGCCGCTCCGCCACATGCCGCCGGAAAGATAGTCAAAGCCGACCTGATATGAGCCGGCGTCCAGATTGTCGAAGAACTGCCCCTTCACATAGGTCTCCGCCCATTTCACCTTGACCGTCAGCGTATCCAGGGTACGGCAGAACACTTCGCTTGAGCCAATTATCCAGTGCGCGTCCTTGCGGGGCTGCACGCCAAACGGCGTGAACACTGCAGACGGGTCTGCAGTACCGTCATCTGTCCGGATGCTCATCTGCCGTAGTCCGGAGGCTTCGGTCTGGATCTTCACGCTCTTGCGATCGGCATCTCTCAAGAGCGCCATCGTTCCGGAGGCCGCAGTTTCGTTTCCGTCCCAGTCAAGCAGGATCTCGGCCACCGGAAGTCCGGCCGGGTAGAGACCTTCATGCACGTCAGGATCGTGTGGGACAATCGGGGGATGATCGCCGCCAAGTGTCAGCGTGAAGACCAGCAATTCCTTTGAAATCTTGACCTTGAGTTCGGACGGAGCAGATAGTTCCAGCCAACCGTCTTCGCTTGTCAGCCGTGCCTTGAACCCTTTCAGCGACGAAACCGGAGCGGACACCGATGTCTTGAAGCTGATTGTAGCGATCCGGCTTCCTTCGCGCATGAAAAGCTGGCGATCAGCGACGGCGAACCCGATGCGGGCAAACGGCGCGTTCGCCGGACCGAAGGGGGTGAAGTGTGGCGATGTTTCCGGGAGTTCGGACCCCAGCCCGTCTGCTGACGCGGTGATGGGAGACCCCCGGGCGGTTACATATTGCTTGCCACCGGATGTCTTTGTCCCGACGTTTACTGATTTCAAATCCGCGACCTGGCCGCGATTGGCAACAAAATCCTCGTCGAGTTCGTAGACGACGTCTGTTCCCTGGTCGTCCTTCCCTGCCCTGACGGCAGTGCCGGCGGGCAGGAAATGCGCTTCGGTTCCCCGTGCCAGCTTGACCAGCAGATGCACGTGATCCGCGTCCGGAGCCTTGCGCGCAAGACGCAGGACGTCCTGATAGTAGAAGTCCATGTGCCGGCCGGTAATGTCATTCAGTTCCCGCCTTGCGCGGTCATATATCGACAGGAACGCAAGCCAAAGTCCGTAGTGCGGCGTATGGCCGGCAAAGTCTTCCAGGCTTTGCTTGAGCTGGGCTTCCGCTTCCTTCCTGGCACGGGCCAGAGCCTGGAAAATACGCTCCATGGTGGAGACGAGCAGATTGTAGTTCAACGCATCGTAAATCTGCGCGTATACGTCCGAACCGTCCTGATAGGGAGAGGGATCCGGAGATTGCGCGTCATAGAAATCGCTCCAACCGGTGGGTGCGAAGCCGCTCACGACATGAACAGGCAGCGATGTGACTTCAAAGGCCTCGCCGTTGAAGATGATGTCGCGAACCTCGTCGGCGATACGTGGTCCGGGCCCTGGGCTGTCGGAGGTGTTGAGATTGCTCTTGCTGAGCGCACTCGCAAGGACAACGCCCTCATCGACCCCCCCCTGGTGATACCGGGCAAGTTCAGCCAGACGGGGTGCCGCGCTTTGCACCAGAAGTCTCGTGATGCTGCGGCGGAAGGGATGCTCGGCCTCAAGTGGGGACAAGCGAAGCGTCAACTCCTGTACAAGCGCGATCGCAAGATGAAATACCAGTGCAAAATGCGCACGCAGTTGCGCCTCCGGCCGCGCCGGATCGCTTTCAAGAAAGCCCTGTGCGTCGCTGAGCGCACGCCGGAAGGGCTCAACCGGCAACCGCGCGACAGACGCCAGCACAGCAGAGATGTCGCTGTCGAAGAAGGCTGCCCAATCACCTGCCGCAGCACCGTCTTTCCGATAAAACCTGATCTGCCGCGCAAATCGCCTTCCGAACTGGATCAGATCCGCAACATCCCGTTCATCGAGCTGGAAATGATCTGCCCGCCGTTCGGCGATGTCGCGGTCCGGCTGCGCCGTTCCGGTTCTTGACAAGGGGCCACGGCGATCGCAGGTGCTCATGATACGGCCTCCAGCTCATAAGGCAGCACCAGACTGAACCGCGACTTCGCTCCCCGGATCTCGTATTCCAGGGAAATCTCCAGAATGCCTTCCGGCTGCCGGGCCTCCACGGTGACGCGTTTTGCCTCGACACGCGGTTCATGCAGCAGGATTGCGCGCCGGATCACCGTTTCGATCATCGTCAGGCGCGTGGAATTCATCGGCCCGAAAACCTCTTCCTTGATCCTGCACCCGAAATCCGGCCTCATGAGCCGTTCACCAAGTGTCGTTGTCAGGATAATTCTGAGGCTTTCGCGAATGTTCTGAATGCCCTGGGTCATCTCAACCGCGCCATTTTCGAATGTCGGCGGAAACCCCCAACCCGTACCGATGAAGCGGTCCTCGACGGCCATTTCTCACCCTCCGATCCGGACTGTTGGAAGTCCCATGGCAATCGTTCCGCCATGTGCTGTCGGATCTCCCTGACGCGCGGCCGGGCGGCCTCCGATCCTGACCGTCATTGATCCCTTGATGATTGTGTCCGGCGGGCCAACGCATGTTGCGATGTCTCCCTGAACCGCTGCAGGCAAGCCGCCGATCCTAACCAGTGGCACGCCCGGACCACCGATCGGCCCGCCGACATGCGGAACCGGCACGACAGCCGGGGTCTGCATCGGGCAGGTATGGAAGTCGCTGATCCGGGCAGCCGGTGGCATGTCGATCCTCCCGTGTTCCTAGTTGATGTCGACCGTCGCGCCGCGCACGACGGTCGACCCCGAACTTTTCAGATTGGCCGAGGTGTTCCCCTTCACCTCCATGCCGATTTTTGCGGCCGCGTTGACGTTCATGCCATCGATCCGGACATCGCCCCTGGCATCCAGAGTGATGTCGGAGTTGCTGGAAAGCGTGATGCCGCTGTCGTCGAATTCCATCTTGTTGCCGGCCCTGTCGGATATGACGATCGTGCCATCGTCGTCGGAGAGCGCGATCGTCCGGTCTCCCTCCGTTTCGATCACCAGCGAAGGTCCGCTATCGTCGAAGACGATGCGGGTGCCGGCACGCGACACCAGGCCTTTGAGATCATTGCCGTCCGCACCTGGCAACGGTGAAGCGGCGGCAGAACTGTGCAGACCGCCTATCAGCACAGGGTCGCGCGGGTCGCTGTCCAAAAATCCGAGCAGGCATTCGCTACCGGGATCCGGCAGCATGACCAGGCCCCGTTCCGCGCCGCCGCCCACACTCATCGGTCGTGCCCAGATGGGTTCGGATGTCTCGGTTTCCGTCGCAAGCCGGACAGCGACACGGTCTTCGCCTGCAGGATCATCGTGAACTTCGTCGACAATGCCGATCTGCAACCCCGATATCGACGGGATCAGACCAGCAGCAGGTGGTGCGCAGATGTCGTGCCGTTCATCGTGGAAGGCAGGATCGAGGCCAATCTGGACGAAGCAGCGCCAATCGCCACGCGAAATCGAATGACGCAATCCGGAAACAAATGCCGGTCCATCGAAGCGCGGACCCAATCCCTTCAGGTCGACCGTGTCGCCGACGTTGAGACTTGAAGAACCCTGCACCTCCACCATCCCGGTGACCGCCGACAAGCGTCGGCGCTGCATCGCCGCGCGAGCCCAGTCGTCGAGTTCTGCCTGGTCGCGCGCACCCGCCTGCCTTGGTTTCGGCTTCACGCCGGAGGCTTCCGCCAGAGCAGACCCATCGAGATTGCCGGGCCCCGCGACATCACCTGCCGCACTTTCCGCCGTTTCGATCGAAGCGTCTGCCGGGCTCCACGCGCCGACTGAAATCTCGGCTGCCTGAGCTTCCGCGTTCAATTCCAGATCGAGACTGAAGAGCGTGCGGCCATATTCGAGCGTCACCGACGGCTCGGCGTTGGAATCGGGAGCAAACAACCGAAGCCCGTCAGGTCCGCCAAGCAACAGTTGCCCGATCCGTTCCCCGCGCAACACCGAAAAGTCCCAATCGCTAGCCTGGTGCTGCACAAGCTGTGGTCGTGCTGTTTCCGAGCTGCCGTCAAAGCCGATGCCATAACCGGCTGCCAGATCAGACAGGGCGTCTGCATCCGTCACATCGGTCCAGACCCTGGAATGCCGTGCGTGGTGCATACGGAACGCGGCATGTTTGACTTCAACATGCAGCCGTGATGATCCATTGAGCGGAGCCTCGACGCGCAATCGTGTCGCAAGCCCTTTGAAAACCAGATTTTCCTCGCGGTTGTAGCCAAGGTCGATCTCGATTTCAGCGCCAGGTGCGAATTCATCGGATGCTGCCACATCAAAGCTCTGTTTTGCCGGATCTCCATCCTGGAAGATGAGGTGCGCATACGGGATGCAGCCGCAGACTTGCGAGACTTCAAGCGACAGCAACGCGAACGTGCCAGGTATTTCCGAACCGTTCGAACGGATCGTGACCGTGGTCAGGGCAGCGCTGCGGGTGGGTTCGAGCGGCATCCGTTACCTCACCGGCGGCAGGATCAAGTCCGATCCCGAGTCGAGATTGCGGACCGTGTCGAGGCCATTCACTTCCGCGACGGCGATGTAAAGACCCGGATCGCGGTAGACCCCGTAAGTCAGGTTCACAAGCGTGTCGCCATCGTGAATCAAATGACCATGCATGATGTCCGGACTGGCGAGGTTTTTCTCCTTTTCCTGAACTTCAGGATCCTTGTGCTCCTTGAATGTTGCGCTCAGGACGGCACGCAGCGGATTGCCCTGAGGGTCAAACAGCTTGAAATTGACAGAATAAGTTTCCAGTGCGCAGGTGACGGACAAGCGCCCCCAGGCAAGATGCAGGAACCGTTGCCTGTGGACTTCACCGGAAAACCCGACGGTTTCCCGAAAGGCATCGAGACGTTCGATCAGGGTTTCGGAAGACCCGGGGTCCCCGCCATGCCGGCCGTTCGCGTTCAGTACACCTGAACCTTCCAGAGGAAGGTCGAATGTGAATGTCCGGGGCTTGATACCCTTGATCTTCGCCTCATTGCCATCAGCGCCCTGAGGCGTTTCATCGGCGTTCATTTCCAGTTCGACGGCGTCTGTATATTCGGCAGGATTGATCTGCGCCTCGAATGTCGGTCCGGCAGGCAGGCTGTCAGCGAACGCCTTGGACGATTCGTAGGGAACAATCATCAGTTTCACCAAAGTACCGTCAGCCGGAGGCATATCAGCGTTCCTCGCGACGTCTGATGACGGAGATGGCTTCCGAAACCGCTGCGGATATCACACGTTCCCGTTCCGTGGCCTTTTCGGTCGCAGACATCTCATTGTCTGGCTTTGACCCGGGGCTTCCCTCGATCCGTCCCCGAAATTCGATCAGATTGATCTGTACTGCCATGTCAAACCTCCCGGAAATAGGCGTAGGCAAGTTCAAGCGTTTCAACCGCGATCTCGCTTGTCTCCGCATTGAAATCGGATACCGACCATTTTTTCGGCCAGGCGTTCACTACCGAAAACGTGCGCAGTGGCTCCAGTTTCGGATCGAGGAGGACGACGCTCATCGTGATCGGACGGATGACGAGGTTCTGAATGGCATCTCTGATCCATTGCGTGACCGCGCTTTCGCCAATCAGTCCGCGTTTCAGAACGAGATCGGGATAGCTTGCACGCACGGGCACCTTGTGGACGAAGCGGTTCTCACCACCCTCTGTCACGGTCTCCTGCTCAAGCTCCATGGACAGGCCCGACACCTCCCGGAAGCGGACATCCAGATCGCCGGCTCCGGGCAAATCAAATTCCACCCGGAAGTTGTGAATGAGCGGCAGGTTGTAAGGGTGGGTCAGCGCCATGATCCGAACCTCACGGTGTCGAGATAGCTATGGAATCGCCCTTGAATTCCATCGACTCGATCGCGATCTCGTTTCCGTCCGCCTTGAGATCGGTAGAGGCAATCTTGGTGACGAACGCATTGGAAATCACCCAGACGAAAACCGGTTCGCGCATCTCGTCGAGCAACGATATCTGAACATCGCGCCGGTTTGACGGATCCAGGATCGTCTGGAACCAGTCGTAGATCTCGTTGTCGCCCCGCACCATGCCGCGCTTGCAGGTCACCGTTCCGTATTTCTTCATGCCGGGTATCTGCACCTTTGACGGTTCCGGATAGGCACCTTCCCGGTATTCGATGACCTCTGTCTCGATGTCCAGTCCGGAAACTTCAGTGAAGCCGATGCGGGTGAACCCCTCCATTTCGACCTCGAAATTGTATTTTGCGATCGGATAGTTGACCATTTTTCAGATCCTTTCGGATGCGACGGCTCAGGCCGCCTGCGCCTTTTGCGTAAACTGGAGGATGATCTTTTCCGCCGGACCCGGCAGCGCAACACGCACGAGTACGCGCATGATGCCGTCGACGATGTCCTGCTGGCTCATGGTCGTTCCGAGGCCGATAGATACCTCAAACGCGTCGGCAGCGGTCGGTCCTGCAAGGGTTCCCGCGCGCCATTCGTTGAGCAGGAAACCTTCAATCATGCGCTTTACGCGGACCCAGGTCTTGGACACATTGGGTTCGAAAACAAAAGCCTCGAGCGCATCCCCGATGCTTTCTTCAAGATAAATTGCCGCCCGGCGCCTGTTGACGAATTTCCAGTCGCCGCTGTTCCCGGCGAGCGTGCGAGCTCCCCAGACCACGGTGCCCCGGCCAGTAAAGAAACGGATCGCATTTACCGATTTACCCGAGGTTGGATCGACGTTCAAAAGTCCCTGTTCTTCGTCGGTGATCGCGAGTGCCGGGCCGATCGTGTTCATGACACCGACATTTGCCGGTGCCACCTGAACGCCACGCTGGCGGTCAACACGCGCATAGATCCCCGCCATGGCCGGAGAAGGCGGCATGATCAGCGTGGTGCCGGTCAGGAGATTGAGCACCGCTTCGACAACCGGCTTTTCACCGGGCTGAGAATTGGCCGGCGTCACCAGATCGACGACTCCTTGAAAGAAATCGTCCGAAAGAGGCAGGTCCGCACCACCGTTGGTGAACAGATCTGCGGTGCCTGTCTGGTTTCCCTCCGCATCGAATGTGATCAGCTGTGAAGCAGCGTCGATATCAACCGTTCCGGCCTGGTAAAGAACCGGCATATTCGTGTTGAGATAGGGAATATACGCAGCGCCATATTTCAGCACGTCCTCCGACACGGCCGTCACCCTGTCCCGGAACTCTGTGGTAACGTCCTGTCCGAGTGTCGAGGGGATGCCCGAATTGTCGACGATTCCACCAGGGCGGGCGTCAATGACATCCGCGATCGTGAAACGGTCCTGCATGCGGTTGCAGGATTGCATGGAGGCGGTCGCCAGCGTCCCGTAGTTTGCGGCGTCGGCACCGATCGTGTTGACGATGACGTTGAGTGTTATTTCATCGGTACTTTCCAACGCGGTTATGGCGTCTTCAAAATTTGCCTGAGCATTTGCGGTGGTATCGATCGGGCGGATGTGGCAAGGGCCGCCGCCATTGTCGAAGTAGAGCTGCAATGCGTGATAAAAAAGCCGCTGCCCGGTGGGAATGCGTTCGGGGGCAACCTGGTAGCTGACATCAACCCCCAGGAGCGCTCCGTTCTGGTCGATGCGCTTGTCGGCGCGTATGTTGAAGCTGCTCGCGGCCGGGATGCCGAACAAGGCCTCAAACTCCGGCAATGAGCTGATGCGCCAGGTGCTGCCAATCAGGGTCGTTCCGTCCGGTGCGTTGGTGTTTCTCACCGGACCGATAAAGGCGGGTATCGCCGTTGCCACACCCGCAATCGTTGGCGTGTTGAACGGAAGTTCCTGTATCGCCACGCCGGGCGTCGATAGCATCAGGTTGGTCATGGCGATGTTCCTCTCGGGGGCTTACTCCAGGGTCAGGACCCATTGACGAAGTGGATTTGGATTGGAGCGCTTTGGCCAGATGCCAGAAGCGTGAGCGAAGAAACCTGGTTCATCTTCAAGCCATTCGCGTTGCAGCAGGGGTCCCAGGCGAACAAATCCGACTGACGGCAAAAGGTTTTGCATTGCTGTGTCAGTGCGCTTGACCTGGCAGAACAAACGCTCTTCACATTCTTCCCTGCGAGGTTTTGCCATTTCTGCCGCCAGACCGATTTCATTGTCACGCCCCGACCCTTGCTCGAAAGGATGCGGTGAATTGAGCCCCGCCTGGTGTGGGTACGACGTCCTGACGCTGCTCCCACCAGAGATCGAGGATCAATTCAACGCCGCTGCTGCTGATTTCATCGTCTGCATAGACAAGCTGGTCGAGGACACCTGCCACAGGCGTCGTCAGGCGCACCGCTGGATGTTCCAGGGAATTCAGGTCTGCGTTCAGCCGCAGAACCGGGCCGGCTGGAGCGGTGAACTCCTGTTCGACAAGAAGGCTGTTGTCGAAACGGTTCCTTGCCTGCAGACGGTCAGGAACACCTGCGGTCAGATCCAGGGTGACAGGAAAACTCTTCGCTGCTCCAACCCGGACAAGATCCGCCTGCTCGACCGTTGCCGCGCTGCTCAGCGCTCCGGAGGTTTGCACCGTCCCTGTAGCGTCCAGATTGTGCAGGAGGATCTGCCGGGCGGCAGGCTGCAGGTCCGGATGATAGCGTGCATGAAACTGCGGATCTGTCAGGCGGAGACCGAAACTCAGACGTGTTCGCCCGGTTATCGGTCCGATAAGCGGATCCGCTTCGTCTGGATTGCGGCGGCTGTAAATTGAAAACCCCGCGACTCCGGGCCGGAAGATCAAGGCGTGGTCGGACAGAACACTGCGCGTGTGCCCTGTCAGGCGCACGTCAAAGGCATCAACCGGCTGCCCGCCGTCATCTTCGAAGCTGACCCGCACAAAGCGGCGATATTGGCGAATGAAACTCATATCCCGCTCATGTCCAGTTCGATCGTGTCGATTTCCCGCAAGGTTTCGTCCGCAACATCGCGGCGGATTTCGACCAATCGGACTTTGTAAATCACGCAGGGGAACATCGTCCCGCCCATGATCGACCAGAGATTGTTGAGCGCCTCGAAGCTCATGTTGTGATGATCGAAGGCGAGCTGGACCGCGCGTTCGGGAAACGGATTGTCGGTCCTGTCGTCCGCCGTCGTGAATATTCGCCGGTCCTGAAACAGGGCGATTGTCTCTGAAAGATTGAACAGGCTGGTGCCGTAATTCGGGAAATCGAAGGCAAACAAAAGATACAGGTTCATGAAAACCGAAGGCTGACGCTGAACCGGAAGTCCATCGACCACGAACATGTTCGGCGTATTGCGGAGTGCGGCCTCTTCCTCGACATTGATCAGGGTGATCGTCAGTCCCTCGGAGCCTTCTTCGGTGAGCACTCTTGCACTTTCAAGTTGTGCCTCCGCATCGCTCACGGCGAGATGATCGCGCACCTCCCGGCGGACAAATTCGAGTGCCTCACTTATCATGGTCGAGCACCACTTCTTTTTTCCAAAAAATCAAGAAGGCCTTTGAAAACACAAAGGTATCCCTCGCCATAAATTGGCGATCAGAAATGTATTAGAATAGAAAATCGTCAGTCAGGAATAGTAGGTACAAGAATTACTTTACGTCAACAGTAGCGCCGAATGTTCTAGAAGATTTATTACAATGCTCGCTTTACTTGTAAGTTGGGTTGCGGGATCCGCTGCGTGTCAAGCTTTTCTGTATAGGCGCATTTTTGCCAATATGGCCTGCCACCGGAAGTCCTGCATACGGGTCATTGGCAATCTGAGTTGTAACGCAATTCCGGCAGCCACTTGCCCCTTTGCGATCGAAACAGGGCCCTTCACAGGGACAAAGCACCAAGCCCACCCGAGATTTGCCGGACAGCATCCTTGAAGGCGCCGACGACCGTGCTGTCGGCGACGCCCGTTCTGGTCAGCAAGCCGACAGGACGCGCAACAGCCGGTTCGAGGAGCTGCCTGAAAACCAGTGTCCGGCCTTGAGCAGACAGCATGGCCGAACGCGGCAGCAAAGCGACGCCGATACCCTCGTTGACAAGCTCCATCGCCGTCGTTGAACGTCCGACTTCATAGGTCCACTGCGCCGTCAACCGGCTTTTCGCCATCGCCTCGTCGATCAACAGCCGGTTGCCGGTTCCCCTTGCCGGCAGGATCAATGGCTCTGCCTTGAGATCTGACCATGTCAGCTGATCCTGCCCGGCCAACGGGTGACCGTCTGGCAGGACAAGCACGATGAGATCGTCAAAGAGCGGTTCGAAATGAGTGTTGGGTTCCAAAGATCCGATGGAGCAGATACCGAAATCCGCTTCACCCTGCGACACGGCCCCAGCCACCTCATTCGCCGCATGGTCAAGCAGGCGCACGCGTACCGACATGCCACTTTCCTGAAGCAGGCGAAGGGTGGGCGACAACAGGGAGGTCACCACCGTGGGTATCAATGCGATGGTGACGAGGGCGCTGCGCTGGTGCTCGTAGGCAACGCTTTCGTCGCGCATGACAAGCGTGGTTTCGCGCGCACTTTCCAGCATGACTTCGGCCCGGGCCTGCAACCTCTTGGCCGCCAGAGTTGGTCTGACCGCCCGCGTCGTGCGTTCAAACAGCGTTGACCCGAGCACGCCCTCCAATTTCTGCACCCTGCGCGTGATTGCCGATTGCGACAGGTTCAACCGCTCCGCCGCAATGTGAAACGAGCCCGTTTCAATGACTGCAAGAAAGGCCTCCAGGTCGTTGAAATCATAATTAATGCGCATTGCGCATTAATTTCAAGAAAACCGACAATAGTCAAAATAATAAATCAGCTGGTATGACCGCTCCGAGAGGACAAGCACCATGACCAGCGAATATGATATTGCCGTCATAGGCGGTGGCAATGCCGCCCTGTGCGCAGCAATGACAGCGGCGGAAAGAGGCGCGAAGGTCGTCGTGCTGGAAACCGCCCCGAAAACCTACCGGGGTGGCAATTCGCGCCATACCAGAAATTTCAGGTGTATGCACTCAACACCGCTGGGGCCACTTGTCGAGGCCTACGGCGAGGACGAGTATTTCGAGGATCTTCTGAAGGTCACTGGCGGAAAGACGGATGAAAGACTGGCGCGGATTGCCATTCGCACTTCCGAAGAATGCCTGCCGTGGATGGAAGCCCACGGTGTCCGTTTCCAGCCCTCCCTGTCCGGCACCCTCTCGCTGGCGCGTACCAACGCGTTCTTCATGGGCGGTGGAAAATCGCTGGTGAATGCCTACTACCGCACGGCCGACAAACTGGGTGTTGACGTTCTTTACGAAGCCAATGTCACGCATCTGCAACTCGAGGGCGACCGGATCAGCCGGGTTGACTACACCCACGAGGGTCAGCACCGTAGCTTTGCACCACGAGCAGTCATTGTCGCCTCCGGCGGGTTCCAGGCGGATACCGACTGGCTCACCCGGGCCTGGGGTCCTCCGGCACAGAATTTCCTGATCCGCGGCACGCCTTACAATCGGGGTGTCGTGTTGGCGGATCTCCTCGATCAGGGTGTCCGGTCCGTTGGCGATCCGACCCAGTGCCACGCGGTCGCGATCGATGGCCGCGCACCGAAATTCGACGGGGGTATCGTCACCCGGCTCGACTGCGTGCCGTTTTCCATTGTTGTCAACAAGAATGCAGAGCGGTTCCACGACGAGGGTGAGGATGTCTGGCCCAAGCGATACGCGATCTGGGGACGCCTTATCGCCAATCAGCCGGATCAGATCGGCTACGTTGTCATCGACGCCAAGTCCCTCGACCTGTTCATGCCGTCGGTCTTTCCACCGGTCAAGGCGGATACGCTTGAAGAGCTTGCCGACAAGATGGGACTGCCGCCGGAAAAACTGCTTGAAACCGTAACCGCTTTCAACGCTGCCTGCGGCGACACATCGACATTTCACCCGACCGAACTGGACGGCGTTACCACGTCCGGCCTGACCCCGCCCAAGTCCAACTGGGCGCGGCCCATAACCGAGGCGCCCTTTTACGGCTACAGCCTCAGGACAGGCGTGACCTTCACTTATCTTGGATTGAAGGTCGACGAAAAAGCCCGCTGCAGCACGGAAAACGGCCCGATCCGAAACCTTTGGGCCGCAGGCGAAACCATGGCCGGGTCGATCCTCGGTCAGGGATATCTCGCCGGTTTCGGAATGACCATAGGCACCGTCTTCGGACGCATTGCAGGTCGGGAGGCCGCCAATCATGCAAACTGATCTTCTGCGGGAAGCCCGCCGCCAGGCCGAGATATGCAACGCCTGCCGCTATTGCGAAGGTTATTGTTCCGTCTTCCCGGCGCTACACCAGGAGCGCTTCTTTTCAGAGGCCAATCTCACCCAGCTGGCCAATCTCTGCCACAATTGCCGGGGCTGCTACTATGCCTGCCAGTACACTGCACCCCACGAGTTCGATCTGAACCTGCCGAAAGCGCTTGCTGAAGTGCGCCAGGACAGCTGGGAAAGCTTCGCATGGCCGGCTCCGCTGGCGCGCCGCTTTCAAAAGAGCGGCGTGATGATTGCGCTGGCGACCGTGCTTGGATTTGGCGTTCTGTTCCTTGCGTTCCGGATGCTCGGGTCAGCGGGCGGCTCCGGTTTTTATGCCGTATTGTCGCACACAGCGATGGTGGCGATCTTTCTGCCCGCCTTCCTGTTTCCGCTCCTGAGCATTGCCGTCAGCCTCCGGCGGTACTGGACGGCAACAGAGGGCGGCAGGATCACACGCGACCAGATTGTCGATGCCTTCGCTTCCGCCGCAAAGATGAAGAACCTTGCCGGTGGACACGGCGATGGCTGCAATTTCGAGGATGAAGACCGGTTCAGCCAGGCCCGCCGGTTTGCGCATCAGGCAGTCATGTACGGCTTTCTGCTCTGCTTTGCCTCGACCACGGTGGGCACGATCCTTCATTATGCCTTCGATATGCCTGCGCCCTATCCATTCTGGTCGCTGCCTAAACTGCTCGGCATCCCCGGTGGTCTTCTGATGGTGATCGGTACGATCTGGCTGGCGTCGTTGAAACTGAAGGCTGACAAGTCTCTTGGAGCACCTTCTGCATGGGGCGGCGAGATGGGCTTCATCCTGCTGCTCTTTCTGGTCGCACTGTCCGGCCTGGGGCTCTATGCGCTCGGCGGCACCACCGCGATGCCCGCCCTCCTGGCAATCCATCTCGGCTCCGTCCTCAGCTTCTTCCTGCTGACGCCCTACACCAAGATGGTGCATGGGTTCTACCGCCTCGCCGCGCTGATCAGGGACGAACAGCGAAAGTCGGCGGGGTAAACACGCTGCGGGTTTTCTATCCGGTGGAATCAGTCACCGTGAACTGGCCCATCATTCCGCGATCTTCATGTTCGAGGATGTGGCAATGATACATGTAGGGATGCTGTTCGGTTGCCTGATGATCAAAGCGAACAACGATTTCCGACCAGTCGTCATCATCCAGCACGACAGTGTCTTTCCAACCCTGCTGGTCAGGCGTCGCGGCAGCACCTTCCATCTGTTCGACAAGGAATGAACACCCATGCACGTGAAACGGATGCGCGCCCTGATTTGAGCGAATGCGCCATCGCTCCCAGACGCCGCGCCTGACCTGCTCGTTGATGACATTCATGTCCATCGCCGAGCCGTTGATGGTCATGTCCATCGCGGCATGACCGGAATGGGCACCGTGGCCTTCATCCCCGTCCATATCGAGTACGAAGTCCCGGGTGTTGATTATCTCGGTTTCTGCGGGGCGGCTGATGGTTGCCAGCCTGTCGGGTACAGGAGCGGTATGCGCAAACAGGGTTCTGCCGCTTACCGGAAAGCAGGTGTTTCCAGTCGAAACGAGCTGACCGCCTGGTTTTTTGAGGATATGCTGGAGCCGCTGCCGACAGGCGACAGTTAGCAAGGTGCGACCGTGGAAACGACATCGATCAGAATTCTGGACGGCGGCATGGGTCAGGAACTCGTCCGCCGCAGCGGCTTGAAACCCACCGGCCTCTGGTCCACCCAGATCATGATGGAGCGGCCGGATCTGGTGCGGGACATTCACGATGCTTTCTTCGCAGCCGGATCACATGTCGCGACGACCAACACCTATGCCATTCACCGCGATCGATTGCACCCTGCCGGAATCGAGGATCGCTTCGACGAACTGCACCATTTGGCTTGCGAAATGGCCTGCCGTTCCCGCGACAACCACGGAACGGGACTGGTTGTTGGATCCGTCGGCCCTCTTGGCTGGTCCTACAGTCATGACGGCGCACCACCTGAAGATCAATCTGCGGAGCTGTATGGCGAAGTATGCCGGATCCAGTCAGATTATGTGGACGTCTACCTGATCGAGACAATCGCGTCGATCGAACAGGCCAGGGCATCGCTCAGGGGTGCACTTGGAAACGGCAAGCCGGTCTGGCTGGCGCTGACTGTCGACGATACTGACGGGACACGTCTGCGGTCCGGCGAGAGTCTTGCCGCTGCACTGGATGAAATCGCGGCGAACCCGCCGCAGGCCATCCTTTTGAATTGCTCTGTACCCGAAGCCATAACGATGGGGCTTGAGAGCATTGGCAATGCAGGCGTTCCATTCGGCGCCTATGCCAACGGTTTTACCGGTATCAGTCCAGATTTTCAGAAAAAGGGCAGCGCTGTGACGAAACTGACCTCGCGCATCGATCTGACGCCGTCAGCCTATGCTGACCATGTGGACCAGTGGATCGATACCGGCGCCACCATTGTCGGCGGGTGCTGCGAAGTCGGTCCGGACCACATCAAGGAACTTTCACGGCGATTCGGCTGACCGGGAACTTGCATCACAACCAACAGACCGGGAAGTACACGAAGAACGAAGCCAACACAGAACTGCAGTCAAGGCCGGAATATCATTTCCCGATCAAAGGTCCGGTGCTGAAAAGTTCCGGCCGGTCACATAGTTGTAACCATCGACAACGAGCTGGAAAACAATGTCCGCCTCGTCCGCAGTCCTGGGTGTATAGAGCAGGACAAAACCTTCCCAGCCCGGCCGTGTGTTTGCCCAGGGGTGCATGGTTGCCCAGCCGGCCTTAACCGCTTCGCGTGCGCGCTTCGGGGACAGTGAAGCATGAAGACTTCCATCCGGGTGCAGATGTGCAAATTCCCGGCCCCCGACGATCGCTTCCGGATGCGCCAGGTCGAGGGTTTCACTCAGCCAGAACCCCCTGGCTCCCGGTAGCGAAATGACCGTGGCACGAATCTTCACTTCCGGGAGGGTCGCAACGCGTGTCAAAAGACGCTCCGAAATCCGGGGGGAATTCCTGGCGCCGATCTGGATATGCGGAACGCCTGTCGTCGTGCGAGGTGTCGGACCGTCCCTATTTGGAAGTCGGGTATCGCGGGCATTGGCAGACACCAGCGCCAACCCGGCGATCACAAGCGCCAAGACGGCAAGACGTCCCGACTTTGTCCATGCTTTCATTGTCGACAGACCCGGATCTGTTATTCGCTCTCGCGGAATTTGGTGTGACACTCCTTGCACGCACCACCAATCGCTCCGATGTTGGCCCGGACACCTTCAAGACCGGTGCCTGCGGCTTCGCTCATGGCGATGGCTGCCGTTGCCAGGGTTTTGCTGATCTCGGCACTTTCCGGGTATGTGGTCCAGGCCTCTACCTTCGCGCGGGTTTTTCCTGGCAATGCCGTACTGTCAGATCCTTGCGGCCATACCGCGCCATTGTTCATGGTTGCCAGGATCCTGATGTTTTCCGCGGCGATCTCGGCGGCCTCGGCGTTGTATTCGATCTCGCCCTTGGCCATCGCGCCCAACTGTCCCAAATTCCACGCATATAGCGTCATGACCGCTTTGCGTGCCTTGATCGCGTTGTCGAAATGTCCATCGGCAACGGATGTGCTCATGCCGGCGGCGGCGACAAATCCCAGCGCGCAGACCAACTTGAATCCGTATTTCATCGGTCACTCCTTTGCTGTGCAAAATTGAACACCACCTACATCTCATGATTAGATAGACGGGTAAATTCTCAAATTTGACACGAAAGGATGTGCACTGATGCACAGGATACGATGGGATGACCTTCAATATGTCCATGCCGTTGCAGACCAGGGGTCATTGTCGGCCGCATCACGCGTGCTCGGTGTGAACCACGCCACAGTCCTGAGAAGGATCGCGCTGCTGGAAGCCGCCAGCGAGGTCAAATTGTTCGACCGGAGAAATGACGGATATCGGCTGCGTCCGGAAGGGCGGGCACTCCTGGCTTCGCTCAAGCTGATGGATCATGCTTCCGCTCGGATCAGGAGAAGTCTGACATCAACATCCAAGGGCATAGAAGGAACCTTTCGCCTTGCCACCACCGACGCGATCGCCTGTTTGCTGTTACCGGGCTACCTGGCTGCTCTCAGAGAGGTTCATCCCAACATCAACATCGAAATCGCCGTATCAAATGATCCGATCGACCTGTCGCTCTCCGGTGCGGAGATCCTGATAAGACCCGGAACCGAATTGCCACCGGAACTCAGCGGGGCGAAAGCCGGATCCGTGGAATTCCGTGCCTTTGGAGCTTCGGGATACCTGGAGAGAAACCGGGATCTGACCATCAGCGAACACAAATGGCTGGGTGTCGCCCCGGACTTCGCGAAATCCACTGTCGGAGAATGGCAACTTTCCAGCGTGGGGACCCGGTTCGAATTCTCCGCAGACAGCTTTCTGATGCTTGCTGCCCTCGCGGCACAGGGGCTTGGCCTTGCCTTGCTGCCTGCCTTCGTCGGACAGAAAACCGATCAGCTCGTGCCGTTTGGAACCATCGGAGGCGAACCGGAAACCGGCATCTGGGTGGCGACGCACAAGGACTTCAGGCAACAGCCAAACATAGAAGCACTTCTGGGCTTTTTCACCAGTGCTCTGGCGGCGGACACGAAGCAATTGAATGTGATCACCTAGGCCCGTTGCCCATGTCCGCTTCCGCAGGCAGTTCTACCGCGCAATGGTGAACCGGGCTTCAAGGCCCGGTTGTCCGGCGTGCAGCTTCAATCCACCGCCATGCCTCTCCGCGACACGCTCGACGATCGGCAATCCGAGGCCACTACCATCACTGCGCTCCGATACCTGACCGAAGCGTTGCAGGGCAGTCTGGATCTGCGCATCCGTAAGACCCTTCCCGTTATCCTGGACAACAATCGTAGTTGTTGCGGAAACAGCCTCCAGACTCACCGTGATCTCGGACAATTGCGAACCGCCATGCTTCAAGGCATTGTCGATCAGGTTCGATACTGCCTCCCGGATCATGGTCCGATCCCCTGTGACGGAGACATCTTCTTCCGGAATTCTGAGATCAACCGCAACGGTGTCCGCATTCTTTCGGCGGAAACTATCCACGATCCCGACTAGCAGGTCATTGATGGAAAAATTCTCCTTCGCCGACGTCGGGCTGATCGATTTGGTCCGCTCATATGTCAGAAGTTTCTGCGCAAGATGGCTGGTCTCCTTGGCGGCGTCGACCAGATCGTCCGCACGTTCGCGCATATCTGCATCGCTCGGAGCCGAGCGCACGGATTCAGCCAATGCCAGGACTCCGGCAATCGGATTTCGAAGTTGGTGCGCGGCATTTGAAATGAATTCGCTTTGGGTGGCCATCGCTTCGGAGACCTGGCCAAGCAATCTGTTGAGCGTCCGCACAATGCCTTCCACCTCGACTGGAACCGGCCTTTGAATCGGCTTCAGAACCGCGCCGGAACGCAGGTCGATTGCCTGCTGAAGATCGTTCAGCGGGTGTAACCCGATCCGGATGCCGAACCATACGATCAGGGCAAGGGACGTGATGATCGAAGATATCGTGATCAGCGAGCGCAGCATGAGGTCTTCGACAAACGTTTCGCGGATGGCAACGTCCTGCCAGACAGTCGTGGTGAAAATACCGCTGAAACCGTCAACCTGCATCCGCGTACGCATCCTGAAGCCGCGCACATCCCGCCCGAGATATTCCGCATTGAAATAAACAGGATTGAGATCACCGTCGCCTGCAAGCGGGATACCCACCGGCGGTGTCGCGTATCCGGCGACGATGACACCGTCGGGTGCGTAGACATGGTAGAACACCGGGCCGCCGGACGTGTCGGAGAGAATCTTGCGCGTGTTGGGCGCAAGTGCATCCCCTCCGGAGAGCGCCACATCATTGGTAACGGCAAGCGCAGCTGACTGAAGACTGCGATCAAAAACATCACCCGCCGTGACACGCGCGTTGTTGAGCTGCCACAATCCGGTCGCGCCGGCCACAAACAGCAGGGGAACCAGGATGATCAGGGTCAGGCGCAGGCGAAGAGAATAGATTCTCTTCATTGGCGGGACTTGCCAAGGGAATAGCCGATACCCCGATGTACCTGGATGTTCACACCATACGGCACCAGTCGTTTTCTCAACCGTGACACATAAACCTCGATGACTTTCTCATCGGTCTCGCTGCCGGCACCGTAAAGCTGATCCAGAAGACCGGCCTTCGAGACCGTTCGCCCGTTCGCCTGGGAAAGCGCCGCCAGAAGCGCCAGTTCTCGCCGAGGGAGCTCCAGTGCGGTTTCACCGTCCAGCAATTGCAGCGCGCCGACGTCGAGTTTAAGAGTTCCTATGTCAATCAGTTGCCTCGGCGCAACGCCCTTGCGCCGCCCGAGCGCACGTATCCGCGCGGCGAGTTCTTCCATTTCGAAGGGTTTGACCAGGTAATCGTCGGCACCGGCATCAAGCCCCTGCACGCGATCCTCGGTTTCCGATCTGGCCGTCAGAAGGATTACAGGCCGCGGATCTTCCCGGTCCCTCAGGTCGGCAAGCAGATCAAGACCGCTTTTCCCTGGCAGGTTGATATCGAGGATGACAAGATCACCGTCTTCCTGCTGCAGAAACATGTCTGCGTCGTCTCCGTGATGCAGGACATCGACGGAGTGGCCCGCATCGCGCAGCTGATAGGCAATACCTTTTGCGAGACTTACATTATCTTCGACCAGAGCGATCCGCATTATTTATTCTTTTGTCGATGAAAGCTTGGTGCAAGCTTCGCAGGGAAAACTCTCCGCATCAAGCCGCTTTTGAAAGCGCTGAGAGTGCGGCAACCGGGAGGGTTGTCCACACCAACGGGAGGAAATCATGGTTTTGAAGAAGCTTGCGCGCCAGATGGCGCTGAGTGTGACGTGTGTTGCCGGCACCCTTTTACCGGCCCAGGCCCTTGCTGCTGATCTCGATCTTTCGGGCAAAACCGTCGAATGGGTCATCCCGTTCTCCGAGACCGGCGGCTCCGCAAAGTGGGCGAATTTCTATGCCCCGCTTCTGAGCGAAGCCCTGCCGGGACAACCGACCGTCGTCGTCAAGTTCATGCCGGGTGCCGGGTCCACCAAAGGTGCCAACTGGTTCCAGAACCAAAAATTCGGCGACAGCGAAGGCACGGTAATCTTCGGTTCTTCAGGGTCGACACAGTTCCCGTATCTGCTCGGTGATCCGCGTGTGCGTTACGACTACAAGGACTGGAACGTGGTTCTGGCCTCCGGTACCGGCGGCGTCGCCTACCTGCCACCGGATCTCGCAGCAAAGATGAGCGGAAATGATGCAGGCGCGCTGAAAGAAACCGACTTTATCTACGGTTCCCAGGGTGCGACCCGGCTTGATCTTGTGCCGCTGCTGGCCTGGGAAATGCTCGGCCTCAATGTCGAACCGGTGTTCGGTATCAAGGGACGTGGCGATGGACGCCTGATGTTCGAGCGCGGCGAAGCCAATATCGACTACCAGACTTCCTCTTCCTATCTGAAAGGCGTCACGCCTCTGGTGGAAGCCGGAACGGCTGTTCCAATGATGAGCTGGGGCGCTCTTGACTCAGATGGCAACATCGTCCGCGACCCGACATTCCCCGACATGCCGACTTTCAAGGAAGTCTGCGAGGCGACCGAAGGTTGCGAAACGTCCGGCGAAAAATGGGATGCCTGGAAGGCCTTCTTCATTGCAGGCTTTCCCGCTCAGAAAATGGTTTTCCTGCCGAACGGCGCGACCCAGGACGCCATCGATACCTATTCCAAGGCCTTTGAAGCCGTGAAGGCACGCGGCGATTTCGCCGAAATCTCCGCGGGACGCCTTGGAAAATATCCGCAGATGACCGGTGCGGAAGCTGATGCCGCTCTGAAAAGTGCGACCGAAGTGCCTGCCAGCGCGAAAGAATTCGTGGTCGGCTGGCTACAGGAGCGCTACGGCGTCTCCCTGAAGTAGTCATACTTCTGCCCGTCCGGACGAACCGGACGGGCCCCTTCTTCCAGAAAACATAATCCGGGGCGATCCAGTGGACATTCTTGGCACCGCTTTACCCGCGCTCGCCGACGCGTCGGCGATGATCCTGCAGCCTGCCGTCATCGGCTACCTGATCCTGGGTGTCGTGATGGGCCTGTGCGTCGGCGTGTTTCCGGGCCTTGGGGGCATCGCGGGGCTGTCGCTCCTGCTGCCCTTCATGTTCGGCATGGATCCGGTTCTCGGACTTGCCCTGATGATCGGCATGGTCGCGGTCGTACCGACTTCGGACACATTCGCCTCGGTCCTGATGGGTATTCCAGGTTCGTCGGCTTCGCAGGCAACCGTTCTCGACGGCTTTCCGCTGGCAAAGAAGGGTGAAGCGGCACGCGCCCTTTCTGCAGCGTTCGCGTCTTCCCTGTTCGGCGGGCTGGTCGGTGCTGCCTTTCTCACAGTCTTCATTCTTGTTGCCCGCCCGATCGTGCTGGAATTCCGGACACCCGAACTGTTGATGATCACGCTGTTCGGCTTGTCGATGGTCGGCATTCTTGCCGGGCAGGTTGCCATCAAGGGCATCGTTGCCGCCGGTCTCGGCCTGATGGTCGGCACGATCGGTGAAGGTGACAGTGCCGGTGCATTGCGCATGGCAACCTATGACATGCCCTACCTGACCGACGGACTTAAACTGGTCATTGTCGGTCTTGGCATTTTCGCGATACCGGAAATCGTCGCCCTGCTGCGCCAGGACCGTGCGATTTCCGAACGGTCCATGCTCGGCGGGGGCTGGCTGCATGGTGTGCGCGACTGGTTTTCCAACATCTGGCTCAGCATACGCTGCTCCCTGATCGGCGTTACCGTCGGTGTCATTCCCGGTCTCGGCGGGTCGGTAGTCGACTGGATCGCCTACGGTCACACCGTTCAGACGTCCAAGGACAAGTCCAAATTCGGCAATGGTGACATCAGGGGCGTCATCGGACCGGAGAGCTCAAACAACGCCAAGGAAGGTGGGGGTCTCGTACCAACACTGCTCTTCGGCATTCCGGGCTCCGGATCCATGGCCGTCTTCATCGGCGCCGTCGCACTACTGGGCTCGGGGCAGATCGAAGTCGGGCCGTCGATGCTGAAAAACAATCTCGACGTGACCTACGCGATCGTCTGGTTGCTGGCGCTTGCAAACGTGGTCGGCACGATCATCTGCATTCTCGGATCCAGCGGGATTGCCCGCCTGACGACCATTCCGTTCGGACTGCTTGCCCCGTTCCTGTTCATGATCATTTCCTTCGCCGCCTTCCAGTCAGGCCAGAACCTGATGGATCTGGTGGCACTGTTTGCCATCGGGCTTCTCGGCATCCTGATGCGGCGGTTTGACTGGTCGCGACCTGCCTTCCTGATCGGTTTCGTCCTGTCCAACCCGGCGGAGACCTACACCAACCAGGCAGTCCAGATCGCGGCCTCGCGCTTCCGCAAGGGTTTTGCGGAAGGGATGGAATACATTTTCTCGCCGATCGTGATCGTTCTCATCATCATCACGATCGTTTCGGTCGTGGTTGGCCTGCGCCAGTCGAAGAACATCCGCGCGGAAGGTGAATTGCCGACAGGAACCAAGCGGGCACCGCTGATCTTCCTGGTCGCCATTCTGGCTTACATCGCATTCGCCTTCACAAATGCATCCCTCATACCCGACTACGCCTCTGCTGACCGTGTTTTCCCACAATTCGTCGGGCTGATATCAATCATCGGCTGCCTGATCCTGCTGGTCCGGATGCGAACCAATTCTGAGAAAAGCCCGCTTTTCTGCGACAGCGAGGCCGGCAATCCCGAGGGCAACCAGCACGGCCTCTGGGCAACGCTTGCCTGGTTCGCGGGTCTTCTGATCCTCACTTCGCTCGTTGGTTTCATCCTCGCGCTGGCCGGTTTCCTGGTTTCCTTCATCCACTACCGTGCAAAACGAAGCCTGCCGTATGCGCTTGTTTACGGCGGCTGCGGGATCGCCTTCATGTGTGGCATGGCCTGGCTGCTCAATCGGGATTTCCCACCTGGTTTGCTGCAGTCCTACGTCGATCTGCCATGGCCGCTGACATGAGGAACAGCAGATGACGCTCTCGCTCCTCTGTCTTGCCGGAGACGGGATCGGCCCGGAGATCATGGCGGCCACCAAGGTGGTGGTCGAGGCTGCCTGCACAAGGAGCGGCGAGACCGTCAGCCTTGCTGACGGGGAAATCGGTTTTCCGGCGCTCAATGCGGAAGGTTCGACGATACCGGAACAGGTCATTGAAGCCGCGCTTGCCGCAGACGGTGTCATTCTCGGACCGGTTTCCCACAATGCCTATCCGTCCAGGGATGACGGCGGCCTCAATCCTTCCGGTGTGCTGCGCAAGGAACTCGATCTATATGCCAACATTCGCCCGGCACAGAGCTTCAAGGGCCTTGCGACGCCGACCGGCGCACCGGTCGACCTGATTATCTTTCGCGAGAATCTCGAGGGCTTTTACGCGGACAGGAACCTGCATTCCGGACCAGGCGAGTTCATGCCGGTTCCCGGTGTTGCCATGGCAATGCGGCTGATCACCGAACGCGGCAGCGAGCGCATCGGCCGGGCGGCTTTTGACCATGCGGCCGCAAACGGCCGAAAGAAGGTCACGGCGGTTCACAAGGCCAATGTGATGCGCACGAGCGACGGCCTGTTTCTCGACGTCATGCGCCGCATCGCGACCGGGTATCCCGGCATTCAATATGACGAGGTTCTCGTCGATGCCGCCGCTGCGCTGCTTGTCCGCGACCCGGGCCGGTTCGACGTGATCGTAACGACCAACATGTTCGGCGATATCCTGTCCGACCTTGCGAGCGAACTTGCCGGCGGTCTCGGACTTGCCGCTTCGCTCAATCTCGGACCGCAAAACGCAGCCGCCCAGGCGCAGCACGGATCGGCTCCCGATATAGCGGGCCATGACCGGGCTAACCCGACCTCACTGATCGGGTCGGCTGCCATGCTTCTCGGTCATCTGAAGCTGGTCAGGGCCAAAGCACTCATCGAGGTTTCCCTGAAGAAGGCGATCGCCGACCCCCGAACGCGAACCTCCGATCTGGGAGGACCACTCGGAACGCAGGCCTTTTCCAAAGTCCTTGTCGATCTCATCCAGGAGGCTGACACATGATGCAGAGATCCACACCTTTCGTGTTCATGCGCGGCGGCTCTTCCCGTGGCCCCTATCTGCGGCGCAACGATCTGCCGGAGGATCTGAATGAACTGTCCGCTGTTCTGATTTCCATCGTCGGAGCCGGACATCCATTCAACATAGACGGCATCGGTGGCGGCACCGCGGTGACGACCAAGGTTGCCATGCTGTCAAAATCAGACGACGACTGGGCAGACATCGACTATTTCTTCGCCCAGGTCGGCGTGGAAGAACGGCTCGTCGATTTCAAACCTTCCTGCGGTAACATTCTGGTGGGAGTCGGCCCCGCCGCCATCGAAATGGGCCTCGTCGAGCCGGCTGGAGATGTCACAGACGTCAAGATCAGGGCAGTAAACACCGGCAGCCTCGTCACTGAACGCGTTCAAACGCCGGGCGGAACGGTCCGTTATGACGGCAATGCCGCGATTGACGGGGTTCCGGGAAACGCTGCGCCCATCGAGTTAAAATTCATGAAAGTGGAAGGCAGCCTGACGAGCGGGATCCTGCCGACCGGAAAACCGAAGGAAGAGATCCTCGGGCTCGAGGTAACCTGCATGGACGTCGCAATGCCGATGGTGATCGGGCGCGCGGAGGATTTCGGCGTTACCGGCTATGAAAGCGCGACAGATCTGGACGCGAACAAGCAACTCTTTGAAAAAATGGAAGCCGTCCGCCTGATTGCGGGCGAACGGATGGGACTGGGCGACGTCACGAAATCAGTCACGCCGAAATTCGGGCTGCTGGCCGCGGCGCGCGATGGCGGCTCTGCCTGCGTCCGTTATTTCATGCCGTGGAAATGTCACCCGACCCTCGCCGTCACCGGGTCCCAATGCCTTGCCTCTTGCCTTCTAATGAGCGGTACCATAGGGGAAGGATTTCTCGCACCGATGCCACAATCTCCTGCGAATCTGCGGCTCGAACACCCGATGGGTAATATGGAAGTCGTGATAGACTATGAACATCAGGGGAGAGACTTTCACGTGAAGTCTGCCGGACTGCTGCGAACCGCGCGGAAGCTGGCAAGCGGCGACGTTTTCGTTCCGGGTGACATCTGGTCCCGTGACTGACATCGCCAATTTCGAACGACTGGAGGATATGATGCGCTACGAAGACAACATCGACGCAGCTGTTCTTGCGCTGGAAACGGCGCGCCAGCTTCTTTCTGACGAAATCAGGGACTATCCGACCCCGGTTTCAGGCTGCGATGCCCAGTACAATCACCTTCTTTCCAAACGAACCCAGATCACCAAGGCACTGAGCGTGCTGCAGACCGATGTCTTCGTGCCGACACCCCGGACGCTGGTTGAAGGCAGCGGTGTGGAAAGCCGATGAAAGTTCATATTCTCGATGACTGGTTCGACACGCTGCGCGGTCTTCCCTGCTTCGCCAAGCTGAAAGATCATGATGTCACGGTCTGGACGGATCACGTCGAAGACCCTGGTGAACTTGCAACAAGGCTTCGACCCGCCGATGCTGTTGTCCTGTTCCGCGAACGCACGAAAGTAACCGCGGAATTGCTGGACCAGTTGCCCGGCCTGAAACTGATTTCCCAACGGAGCGTCTATCCGCATATCGACGTTGAGGCGTGTACGCGAAACGGGGTCCTTCTGTGCTCCAACATGCACGCGGGAACACCATCCTACGCCGCCGCGGAACTGACGTTGGCTCTCATCCTGTCAAGCTATCGCCAGATACCGCAACAGGTTGCCTCCGTCCGCAGTGGAAACTGGCAGATGGGTGTCGGAAGAAGCCTGCGGGGCAGAACGCTTGGACTTTACGGATACGGTCGCATTGCCAAGGCTGTTGCAGGTTACGCCGAAGCCATCGGCATGAAGATCCAATGGTGGTCGTCAGAAGCCGGCCGCGCGCGCGCGTCTGCCGATGGTACCAATGTGGCCGAAAGCCGGGACGCGTTTTTCGGAACTTCCGACATCGTCAGCTTGCATGTCCGGCTGAAACCGGACACACGCGGCATCATAACCGCACAGGACCTGTCTGCCATGCAGCCGAGGGCCCTCCTGGTCAACACGTCCCGTTCAGGCCTGATCGCACCGGGTGTGCTGGAAGCTGAAATAGACCGCGGACGGATTTTTGCCGCGATCGACGTATTCGACACCGAACCCCTGACAGATGCCGCCAACCCTTTGCTGACGCATCCGAATGTCCTGCCGACACCTCATATCGGCTATGTGACCGAAGACGAGTTCAATCTCCAGTTCTCGGACATTTTCGATCAGGTGACTGCCTATGCGGCGGGCGAGCCGATCCACATGATCAACCCTGAAGTCCGCTCCGGAAACAAGGACTGACAACGGCTCGTAACAGGACATAGGGTGCGAGCAAGGTCTCGCGCCCTCATTTCAAAATCCCGTCCGGAACATTGCTAATTGTTCCAAGCCGGCATTGCCGCTAATCACTGTAGTCATCACGAGAACGTTGGCCGTTGGAAAAACCCGGTCCTGCGATACTTGTCAGCAAAGGTCATCCACGGCACACAGGCGCTGCCAGTTGGAACCGCGCACCGAAACAGGATGCCAAACGGGAAAATCAGATGCACGACACGACCGCTTCGACGACCAACAAGCAGCTGGTGGACCGATTTCGGCAAATCGTCGGCCAACGGCACGTGATCACGAATCCCAGATCGATGGAACGCTTCTGCAAAGGCTTCCGGTCCGGTGAGGGGGAGGCCGTTGCGGTTGTTCAACCAGGCACCCTCCTCGAGCAGTGGCAAGTGTTGAAGACCTGTGTCGATGCGGACAAGATCGTCATCATGCAGGCGGCCAACACCGGTCTGACCGAGGGGTCGACACCCAATGGTCAGTATGATCGAGACGCTGTCATTATCAGCACGAAACGGATGGACAAGATCCAGCTCCTGAACGACGGCCAGCAAATCGTCAGCTTTCCCGGAGCAACCTTGTTCTCGCTTGAAAAACTGATGGCTCCCCTCGCCCGTGAACCGCATTCGGTGATCGGTTCTTCGTGCATAGGTGCGTCGATTATCGGCGGCGTCTGCAACAATTCCGGCGGTTCCCTGGTCGAACGCGGGCCGTCCTATACCGAGTTGTCCCTGTTTGCGCAGATTACCGAAGAAGGGCGCCTTGAACTGGTCAACCATCTCGGTATCCGTCTCGGCGATGATCCGGAGACAATCCTCAGACGCCTGGAAGAAGGTGACTATTCATCCGATGACGTTGAAGACACCAACCTGAAAGCGTCCGACTCGGACTACCACCGAAGGGTCCGCGAGATCGATTCGCCAAGTCCGGCGCGTTTCAATGCTGACAAGCAACGTCTGCATGAAGCCTCCGGCTGCGCGGGCAAACTGGCGGTCTTTGCAGCGAGGCTCGACACCTATCCCAAGCCGGAAGCGGAAAAGGTTTTCTATATCGGCACCAACGACACCCAGGTTCTGACACGTCTTCGCCGCCATATCCTGGCCGAATTCGAGCACCTGCCCGTCTCGGGTGAGTATATGCATGCCGAAATCTACGACATTTCAAAACGCTACGGTAAAGACACCCTGGTCCTGATCGACAAACTGGGTACGGACCGGCTGCCGGGGATATTTGCGATGAAGGGCTGGGTCGATGCAAGGCTGTCTCGCGTGCCGCTTCTTCCCGACAATCTCACCGACAGGTTCATGCAGGCCCTCAGCCGGATCTGGCCGAACGTCTTGCCGGGTCGCATGGAGGCATTCCGTAGCCAATATGAGCATCACCTGATCCTGAAAATGCGCGATGGCGGTGTTGCGGAGGCCGAGAGTTTTCTTTCTGAGTTCTTTGAAAAAGAAGACGGCGACTGGTTCGTCTGCACGGCCCGGGAAGGCAAGATTGCCGGTCTGCACCGCTTCGCGGCGGCCGGTGCGGCCGTTCGTTACCATGCCGTCCACGAAAACGAGGTTGAAGACATTCTTGCGCTCGACATTGCGCTGCGCCGCGACGACCGCGACTGGTTCGAAGTATTGCCGGCCGAGCTGGAAGAAGGTCTGATCCACAAACTCTATTACGGGCATTTCTTCTGCCATGTCCTTCATCAGGACTATATCGTGAAAAAGGGCGTCGATCCGAAAAAGCTCAAGGAAAAAATGCTCCGAATCCTGGACGAACGTGGCGCCGAATATCCGGCAGAACACAATGTCGGGCATCTTTATGCCGCAAAGCCTGATCTTGCGAATTTCTACAAGGAATGCGACCCGACCAACACCCTAAATCCGGGCATCGGGAAAATGTCCCGTCGCAAATGCTACCACTGAGGCATACCGGTACTTCGACAAAAAACCTCCCGCGCGGCACATCTGCCGCACGGGAGGTCAATTCAGACTCTTGAACATGGCGCCCGCAACCGGCTTCAGCCGACGATCATCTGTTTCATCTTCAGAGCTTCATATTCCAGTTCGGTCAGGCGGAAATTGACGACGTCACCGATGGTGATCATGCCGCAGAGCTTGCCTCTATCCATGACCGGAAGGTGGCGGAACCTTCCTTCCGACATCATCTGCAAAACGGTTACCAGCGGATCGGAAGGAGCACATGTCTTGACGTTGCGGGTCATCAGGCCGTCGACCTGCTGAGGCAGCGTCTGGCCGGGCGTTTCGGCAAGTTTGCGGACGATATCCCGCTCTGACAAGATACCGATCATCTCGCCGTTTTCGTCCGTCACCAGAAGCGCACCGATACGCTTGTCCTTGAGCACTTCAACAGCCGTCTTCACGGTATCGCCCGGCAGGACGGAGTAGACGTTCGAACCCTTTTTCTCAAGTATCTTGGCCACGGTGCTGGTCGAAGAGCCTAGATTGGTATCGACAGACTGGCTGACCGTCCGTTTTTCTTTCGTGTCGCCACGCATGGGAGCCTGGTAGGAACTTGGGGCCATGGGGACTTCCTTCTCACCGTTGAATTCAGCGTTCGCCGTTCGAGCTTACGACAGGATTTCACAATAGGAAACGTCCAAAGGGCAAAGGAATTTCCGATAGCCGTGACACGCCGAAAACAAGAGGGGGGCCTTCGGTGTTGCGGTCCGGATTTTGAGGAGTGGCAGTATCGGGTACAGTCCGGTCAGACAACTTCCGCCGGTTTATCCATCTTTTCCAGCATCTTGCGTGCGCGAGGGCATTGCAGTTTCTCGCGTAGCGGACTGTCCGGATCGACGTCCTTGTGACACACCACGCACTTGTCCGCTCCGGAAATGGCGTTAAGACCGCCGCAACTGCCCTTGATTGTCTTCCCCATGAGAATGACACCAAGCGACATGCCCGTCACGACGAGAAGCAGGAGGACAAATGCAATCAGGAAAGTAGCCATATGAGATTTCTAAGCGACGCCGGTTACCGAATTACTTCTCTTTGAGCAATGCCTCGAAGGCGCTGCTCGCCTGAGTAATATATGCGCTTTTGTCTGCGGTTTCATCACGGGAAATGAAAAACACGGCAATGTTGTTGGCTTCCGCAGCTTCAAGACCGCGTTCGGACCCCAGAACCAGCATCGCGGTCGCCCAGGCATCGGCCATCATGGCATCATCGGCAACAACGCTGACGGACGTTGTCCAATGCGTGATCGGCTTTCCCGTTACCGGATCGATGATATGGGAGTAGCGCACACCTTCGTGCTCAACAAAATTGCGATAATCGCCCGATGTCGCAAGGCCCTTGTCTTCAAGCGAGACGACTTGCTCGACCGCCTTTTCTCCAGGTTCAGGCTTTTCAATGCCAATTTTCCAGGCGGCTCCCTTGTCATTGTGTCCGGACGCGACAAGATCGCCACCGATCTCGACCATGTAATTGTCGATACCGAGCGCCTTGAGCTTCGCGGCAACGGCATCAATACCGAAGCCTTTTGCAATGGCTGAAAGATTGATGCCGACTTCAGGCGCGGATTTGGAAAGCACCGAAGCCTCCGGATCAAGCGAGAGCTTTTCTGCCTGGCCAACAAATGCAAGTGCCGCTTCGATGTCCTCGTCCGAGGGCACGGGGTCGTCAGGCTTGCGCGGACCAAACCCCCAGAGTTCAATCAGTGGTCCCAGAGTAACGTCGAATTTGCCGTCACTGAGCTTGTGAACTTCGTTCGCGGCCGTCATCACGGTTACGAAATCCGCTGAAATTTCAACCGGTGCCGTTTCTTCAGAAACATTGAACCGTGACACCTCGGAGTTTTTGTCCCAGTTCGACATCTTGGCGTTGACATCCGCAAGGACTGCCTCCACGTCGCCGGACAAAGCCGCCTCTTCAAGATCATCGGGTACACCTACCGCCGTAATGTTGTAGGTGGTCCCCATCGTCTTGCCTGAAAGTGTGATGACTTTTGCCGGCTCTTCACCCATACAGGCAGAAAGTGAAAGGGCCGCAAGAACGAAGAGGGTCTTTTTCATGGTGTCAATCACAAGGTAGATATTCGATCTAATGGGCAAAAGCCAAAGGATGCGTTAACCTTGCCGGATGCATGGTGCAGTCTGGGATCAACACGGGGGCTTTGTTACGGGGCTGATACTGTTTTTTAGTTTGAAACGCCAGTTGTTTTTCTGCTGGCATTCCAATAAATCCTCAGAAGTCGGCCTATCGGTGAAAGCCAGTCATGCTCGCGTGACCAGTCGAAATCACCATCAATGAAGCAAGTTTCAAACTGCGGCACTCCTGAACATCCGCAGCGGGTTTAAGATGGATACAATAAACATCAAAAAAGGCCTGGATCTGCCACTCGCGGGCGCGCCAGAGCAGAAAATCCACCAGGGACAGCCTGTGCGCACCGTCGGACTTGTCGGACCGGACTACATCGGTCTCAAGCCCAAGGTGCTTGTGCAGGAACACGAAGAGGTCAAACGGGGAACTCCGCTGTTCTTTCACAAGGACAATCCGGAGGCCATGATCGTTTCGCCCGTGACCGGCCGCGTCCGTGCGATCAATCGCGGGGCGCGTCGCGTCTTGCAAAGCATTGTGGTCGAGGCCGACAACGTCGACGACAAAGGGATCGACTTCGGTGCGCTGGCGGATGATGCGAGTGCAGATGACGTCAAAACGAAAATCTGCGCCGCAGGCCTTTGGACCTCCTTCAAGTCCCGTCCTTATTCAAAGGTTCCGCAGACAGACGGCAAACCGCTCGCCATCTATGTGACCGCCCTGGAAAGTGAACCGCTTGCAGCGGAGGCGAACGTCATCATCGAGGAACGCGTCGATGATTTCGCAAAGGGTCTCCTTGCCGTTTCAAAGCTTACGGACGGACCTACCTATCTCTGTCAGTCTCCGGACCTGTCATTCGACGGGGCCGCGGCCGCGAGCGTCACGCCCGTTGGCTTTACCGGCCCGCACCCGGCCGGCTTGCCGGGAACGCATATGCATTTTCTGACACCCCCCAGGGCGGAACAGTCGGTCTGGACAATTTCATACCAGGATGTCCTGGCAATCGGCGCTCTTGCACGAACCGGACACCTTGACCCGACCATCGTGATTTCGATCTGCGGTCCGATTGCAAAAAACCCCCGTCTGGTTCGGACGTTGTCCGGTGCATCCATTGAGGATCTTGCAGAGGGCGAGATTGCCGCGGATTGCATTCCGCGTATCCTGTCTGGCTCCGTTCTCAGCGGACGCGAAGCTGACGGTCCGATGAGCTATGTCGGCCGGTATCACCGGCAGGTTTCGATGATCGAGGAAGACAAGAAGCAGATCCCGCTCGGATGGATCCGTCCGATGCCCGGAAAATATGCATTCCAGCCGGTTCTTGCCTCTGCATTTTCCAAGAAACTCTATGCGCTGACCAGCAATCTGAATGGCGGGCGTCGCGCAATGGTTCCAACGGGCACGTTTGAAGAGCTCATGCCGCAGGATTTCCTGCCGACGCAGCTGCTCAGGGCGCTCCTGATCAAGGACACCGACGCCGCGCAGGCGCTTGGCGCGCTTGAACTCGATGAAGAAGACCTCGGTCTCGTCGGTTTCGCTTGCCCTGCAAAATACGAATATGGCCTTGCCCTTCGCGAGTGCCTGGAAAAGATCGAGAAGGAGGGCTGATCCTTTGGGTCTGCGCAGGTTCTTTGACCGTATTGAGCCCCTTTTTGAAAAGGGTGGAAAATACGAGAAACTGTTCCCCATCTACGAGATGGTGGAATCCCTCGTCTACACGCCGAAAACAGTAACCAAGAACGCACCGCATGTGCGTAGTTACGTCGACATGAAGCGGATCATGACCTACGTGGTCATTTCGACGATCCCCTGCATCCTGTTTGCCTGGTACAACACAGGCTTTCAGGCGAACTCGGCGCTTGCGGCTCTCGGTCCGGAAGCCCAGACCGGCTGGCGAATCTGGATTTTGCAGATGTTCGGCATCGGGCTGGATCCGTCGAACATATTCGCGTGCATGATACACGGGGCGCTTTACTTCTTCCCCATCTACATCGCGACGTTGGTGGCAGGAGGCATCTGCGAAGTTGTTTTCGCGACCATCCGCGGTCATGAAGTCAATGAAGGGTTTCTTGTCACTTCCATGCTCTACACGCTGATCCTGCCTGCTTCCACGCCCTTGTGGCAGGTGGCGCTCGGGATCGCCTTCGGTGTTGTCATCGGCAAGGAAGTGTTCGGCGGAACCGGCAAGAATTTCCTCAATCCGGCGCTGACCGGCCGCGCTTTCCTTTATTTCGCCTATCCTGCCTACATGTCCGGCGACACGGTCTGGACACCTGTTGACGGATTTTCCGGTGCGACCGCTCTCTCCATCAGCGCTTCGGAGGGCTACCGGGAGCTGACGTCCGCCGGGATTACCTGGATGGATGCCTTTCTCGGATTCATGCAGGGCAGTCTCGGCGAGACCTCAACGCTCGCCTGCCTGATCGGCCTCGCATTCCTGCTGGTCACGAAGATCGCCAACTGGCGCCTGATCGTCGGCTGTCTTGCCGGAATGATCGGTTTCTCGCTGCTCCTGAACATGATCGGGTCCAGCACGAACCCGATGTTTGCCATGCCCTGGTACTGGCACCTCGTGATCGGCGGCTATGCCTTTGGCCTTGCCTTCATGGTCACCGAGCCGGTTTCCGCGTCGCATACCAACGCAGGCCGCTATTTCTACGGGGCGCTGGTCGGCGTGATGGTCGTACTGATCCGTGTGGTCAACCCGGCCTTCCCTGAAGGCATGATGCTCGCCATTCTGTTTGCAAACGTGTTTGCGCCGCTAATCGACTATTTTGTCGTTCAAGCCAATATCAAGCGGAGGATGCGCCGGTATGGCTGACAACACTCCTGACACGAATGCCCGAAAGGGGCCCTTGCGGCGGTTTCTCGATCTTCCGGCCGACTCGGTACCCAAGACATTGTTCGTTGCGGTTACCCTGTGCCTGTTCGCTTCCATGATCGTCTCTGTCGCGGCCGTTTCGCTGCGGCCGATCCAGGAGGAAAACAAGCTTCGCGACAAGAGGATCAATATCCTGCAGGTCGCGGGTGTCTACACGCCGGGCGAAAACATCCGGGAAGCCTTTCAGGCCTTTGAACCGCATGTTCTCGACCTGACGACCGGCAAGTTCACCGATGAATTTGACGTCGCGACATTCGACGAACGGGCAGCCGCCGATGACCCGGAGCTCAGCCGGGACCTTTCCAGCGACCCGGCAGGCATCGGCCGTCAGTCGAATTTCAAGACCATCTACCTGCTTCGCAAGGAAGACGGTTCCATCGACAAGGTCATACTGCCGGTTCACGGATATGGGCTCTGGTCGACGCTTTACGGTTTCATTGCGCTCGAGGCCAATGGAAACGACATTTTCGGACTTCAATTCTACCAGCACGCCGAAACACCCGGCCTCGGCGCCGAAGTCGACAACCCACGCTGGAAGGCGCTTTGGACCGGCAAAAAACTGCGTGACGACAATGGTGACCTGCAGATCACCGTCGACAAGGCGCCGCCGGCAGCCGGTATCGAATATCATATCGACGCCATTGCAGGGGCCACCCTGACCTCGCGCGGCGTTGACAATCTGGTCAAGTTCTGGATGGGCGAAGAAGGCTACGAAACCTTTCTGAGCAACCTTCAAGCAGGAGACATCTGATGGCACACAAGCGCAGAGAACTGCTCGTTGATCCCCTGGTCGACAACAATCCGATCACTTTGCAGGTTCTCGGGATCTGCTCGGCACTGGCGGTCACCTCGTCGCTGCAGGTGTCCTTTGTGATGGCACTGGCGGTGATTTCCGTGACCGGTTTTTCCTCCATGTTCATCTCCATGCTGCGCAACCACATTCCGAGTTCGATCCGCATTATCGTGCAGATGGTGATCATTGCCTCACTGGTGATCCTGGTGGATCAGATCCTCAAGGCATTCGCGTACGAGATCTCAAAGACACTGTCCGTGTTCGTTGGCCTCATCATCACCAACTGCATCGTGATGGGCCGTGCGGAAGCATTCGCGATGAAAAACCCGCCAGTCGCCTCTTTCCTGGACGGCGTCGGCAATGGGCTCGGCTACGGACTTATCCTGATGCTCGTCGGTTTCATTCGCGAGTTGTTCGGCGCGGGTTCGCTTTTCGGCGTCACGATCCTGCAAACCGTCAACAATGGCGGGTGGTACGTACCGAACGGATTGCTGCTGCTGCCACCGTCGGCATTTTTCGTGATCGGGCTTCTGATCTGGGCTTTCCGGACCTGGAAACCGAAGCAGGTCGAAGAACGTGAATTCAAAATACAAACGGTTGAGGCTCATTGATGGAAGGCCTGGTCGCACTCGCAGTCAAGGCGATTTTCGTTGAAAACCTTGCGCTGTCATTTTTTCTCGGCATGTGCACATTCATTGCCGTTTCCAAGAAGATCTCCACGGCGATCGGTCTCGGCATCTCGGTAATGGTCGTTCAGGCGATCACCGTGCCGACAAACAATCTGCTGCTGACGTATCTGCTGAAGCCGGGCGCCCTTGCCTGGGCAGGCTTTCCCGATGTCGACCTGACGTTCCTGGGCCTGATTTCCTATATCGGCGTCATTGCGGCCATGGTTCAGATCCTGGAGATGATCCTCGATAAGTTCTTCCCACCGCTTTACAACGCGCTCGGCATCTTCCTGCCGCTGATCACGGTGAACTGCGCCATTCTTGGCGGATCGCTGTTCATGGTGGAACGCGACTACGATTTTGCGCAGTCGACCACCTACGGTATTGCGTCCGGTTTCGGCTGGGCTCTCGCAATCACCGCAATGGCAGGTGTCCGGGAAAAACTGAAATACTCAGACGTACCCGACGGCCTGCAGGGCCTCGGCATCACCTTCATCACTGCCGGTCTGATGGCCATGGCCTTCATGTCCTTCAGCGGCGTCAAACTCTAAGGGAGACGATCGGAATGGAAACATTCAGCCTGGGCGTCATCCTGTTCACGTTGATCGTGCTAGCCCTGGTGACCATAATCATGGTCGCGCGCAGTCAGCTTGTGTCGACCGGGAATGTCAGCATCACCATCAACGGGGAGAAGACCATTTCGGTTCCCGCCGGCGGCAAGTTGTTGCAGACACTCGCGGAACAGAAGCTCTTCGTTCCCTCTGCCTGCGGTGGCGGCGGAACATGTGCGCAGTGCCGCGTCAAGATTCACTCCGGTGGCGGATCGATTCTTCCGACGGAGGAAAGCCATATCACGAAACGCGAGGCCTCCTGCGGCGACCGCCTGTCCTGTCAGGTTGCGGTCAAGCAGGACATGGACATTGAAGTTCCCGAAGAGGTTTTCGGTGTCAAAAAGTGGGAGTGCACCGTCCGCTCGAACGAAAACGTCGCAACTTTCATCAAGGCGCTGATTCTCGACCTGCCGGAAGGTGAAGATGTCAATTTCCGGGCCGGCGGCTACATCCAGATCGAGGCACCCGCGCACAGCCTGTCCTACACGGAATTCGATATCGAGGAGGAATACCGGGAGGACTGGGACAAGTTCAATCTCTGGCAGTACAAGTCCACCGTCGACGTTCCGATAGAACGCGCCTATTCGATGGCGAACTATCCGGAAGAAAAGGGCATGATCATGCTCAATGTCCGTGTCGCGTCGCCTCCACCCGGTTCAGAGGGAATTCCACCGGGCCAGATGTCCTCCTATATCTTCGATCTGAAACCGGGCGACAAGGTCACGATTTCCGGTCCCTTTGGTGAGTTCTTCGCACGCGAAACCGACAAGGAGATGGTTTTTGTCGGTGGCGGTGCCGGCATGGCACCCATGCGCAGCCACATCTTCGATCAGCTCAAGCGGCTGAGTTCCAAGCGCAAGATCACCTTCTGGTATGGCGCACGTTCAAAGCGGGAGATGTTCTTCGTTGAAGACTTCGACCAGCTGGCGGCGGAAAACCCGAACTTCGAATGGCATGTTGCATTGTCGGATCCGCAGCCCGGCGACGATTGGGACGGTTACACCGGGTTCATTCACAACGTGCTTTTCGAGCAGTATCTGAAGGACCACCCCGCTCCGGAGGATTGTGAATTCTACATGTGCGGACCGCCGATCATGAACTCCTCGGTCATCAACATGCTCGTAGAAATGGGCGTCGACCGGGAAGACATCATGCTCGACGACTTTGGTGGCTAAAACGAACAAGACAAAAAACCGGCAAACAGTTGCCGGTTTTTCTTATTGAGATACATAACGGCGATACATTCGAACTCCGTATGAAGACGGCCTCTCCTACCGGTGGAACGACCGCGACCCGGGGATCTAAAAAACACCATGCTTGCGATTGTGAACCGTATGAGGAATTTTACGAAGAGGTGAGGAGGCAGAGGACAATGTCATCCACAAACTTCAATAGAGATCAAAATACCTTAACGTAGGATCCACCCCATCAGAACCCGCGCCCTTTCAGCACCGCAAGAAAGTCTCAGAATTTCAAGGGAACGAAGGCAAGCATCAAAAGACTTCCTCCTGAGAGCACTCCGTAGAGCCAGGCTCTGCGTTGCCATCCATCTTCCTGCTTTTTCCAGTTGTCCCGAAAAAGGTGACCGGAGCCGACTGCCAGGACAACAAGAATGGATCCGGTCAACGGCGTAAGGTAGATCTCTTCCAAAAAACGTTCCTGTTGAGTTCCAGAGCGGCCCGCGACGGACTAAATTGGCTTTGTTTCCCTTGAAACCAAGTCCACAGATTGTGGACGCTTTCTACAACGGTCATTGAACAGGTATCAAGGCGTTGTTGCTCCGACATGCTTCTCGGAAATGGTTCCATGGCTATCGAATCTACTCTGGGTTTGTCCAACTGTCGGCACAAACGGCCAGAGTTTCGTTCAAAGATCGAAGCTTCAGGTCGAGTTAGCGAATTTTGTCTGATTTGCTTTGAGAGTTTTTCCTTTTGCGCCGGGCCTGGTCACTGTTCTGGTTTCTGCCGGGGGGATGTGCCTTGTCCAATCCAACAAAAAAGCCGCTCTTCAGGGCGACTTGATCCTGTTTGGTTGCGGGAGCCTGATCACACCGAGACTTTTGCTTTCAGAGCATTCCGGAGTGGAAAGTTGGGCCGCTTCAAATGGGGAGGATCAGAGGGAGGACAAGGGAACCAGTGTGGTGTCTTCAGCTGCCACCTGACAAGACCAGAGCTTGCACGAGGCGGTTTCACTGCTTTACCTGCCCTATTGCAATCGGCCGGATGAGTCCTTTTGTCCAAGTAGGCTGTGCTGAACCCACAAATGCAATACAGGTTCGATCTCCGACCGCATCCGGCGAGCGCTACTTGAAGAATTCCGACCGCCATTTGATCAATCACGCACGAACACTACTGATCGAAAGCAGACCAAATTGGGGAAAGATCGCCTAGTGATGCGGTGGATTCAATTGGCCGCCGCCACACACGCAGTGCGTTTTTTCGCCAGGTCTTGATTTTACTAGGTCTTGCTGTGGAGTTTTTTGCTGCGGCAGCATGATTTTCAACGGAGCAACACGGCTGGAATGCCGGACGTTGAGGCGGCCGAACCGTTCTCGTCGGCTCGGGCGTCGATCAGCCTCCGTCTGCCGTGAATCCGGCTGCCTCAATTGCCGCGATTGCGCAAGTTTCATCATTGTCGGACGAGTCACCGGTTATTCCAACTGCCCCCAGGATTTGGCCGTCCTCTTTGATTAAAACGCCGCCGGGAACCGGCACCAGCGATCCTTCGGCAATGCTGTTCATTGCCTGGATAAAATAGGGCTGTGACTTTGCCCGTTCAAACAGGGCACGCGAGCCAAGCCCCATACCGATAGCCCCCCGCGCCTTGCCCTGAGCAATGTCAGGACGCAGATTGCTGGTGCCATCTTCGCGGGCCAGCGCCATCAAAAATCCGCCGCTATCAAGAACAGCTACCGTAATGGGCTTCATCCCTTGGACGCGCCGCCAGTCCAAAGCGGCCGAGACAATTTTCTGCGCTGTATCCAAAGCAAGTTTCACTCCGACCCCCGATCTACGTCTACGCCTTGGCCTATTAGGAGACTATGCGGCTATGACCGCCCCGCTTGCCATCAGGCTCGCGACAGTTTCCTGATCATACCCAAGCTGTTGCAACACCTCTCGGCTATGTTGTCCCAACACCGGCGCGGCTCTGGCAACTTTGGCAGGTGTTTTGCTGAATTTGACCGGGTGTCCAACGGTTTTAACATCGCCAGCGATGGGGTGATTTGTCTCCACGATCATATCACGTGCAACCGCCTGAGGGTCCTCGTGCATCTCCAGAATGCCCAGGACCGGACCGGCTGGAAGCGCCGCGGCTTCCATCTTGGCCAACCAGTTGGCGGTCGTGTCCCGCTGAAGTTTCTCATTCAGGATTTCGACGAGCGCAGGCAGGTTTTGCATCCGCGACTGGTTCGACGCAAATCTCGGATCGGCATCAAGCTCAGGCGTATCGATGACATCCAGCAAACGGAGCCAGTTGCTCTGGTTCGCGGCGCCAACATTGATCCAGCCGTCGCTGGTTGCGAACGCCTGGTAAGGTGCGTTGAGCGGATGCGCTGAGCCAAGCGGTTGTGGATTTTCACCTGTAGAAAAAGCAATCGCCGATTGCCAGTATGTTTGCACAATCGCGGCCTCAAACAGCGACGTGTCAACTTTTTGCCCCCGGCCGGTCTTCAACGCATTTGCGTATGCCGCACTCACACCCATGGCCGCCAGAATACCGGCATTGATGTCTGAAATCGGTGCAGCCACTTTGACCGGCGGACGCCCCGGTCCCTCGCCGGTGATCGACATCAGACCGGCCATGCCCTGGGCTATCAAATCAAAACCGCCACGCTCAGCGTACGGACCGGTACGCCCAAACCCGGAGATTTCGCAATAGATCAGGCGCGGGTTGACTGCCGCCAGATCCTCATAGCCGAGACCCAGCCGTTCCATTGTGCCAAGGCGATAATTTTCTATCACGACATCCGCATCTGAAAGGAGCTTGTGCAATATGTCTCGCGCCGACGGGTCCTTGAGGTTCAGTGCTATTCCCCGCTTGTTGCGGTTCATCATCATATATGCGGCGGATTCACCTTCAATCTCGGGTGGGACGAACCGGCGAGAATCATCGCCTTGCGGCTTTTCCACCTTAATGACATCCGCGCCCATGTCCGCCAGCATCAAGCCGCACACCGGACCTGCCATGATATGCGCAAGCTCGATGACCTTCATACCGGTCAAGGGTCCGGTTGCGGCCGTCACTTTCCGGTCCAATCCGGTTTGGATTTGCTCAGAAATGCATCGATACCGATGTGGAAATCATCGCTGGTGTAACACATCGCGATCAGGTCGTCGTCTTCAACTGCAATCGCGGCTCGCCGGCGACGCATGGCCTCTTTTGTGGAGCGCAAGGTCAGGGGCGCCATGGTGCCGACCAACTGTGCCAGTTCCTTGGCACGCTCCATAAGTGCCGCCTCATCCGGCAGAACCTCACTCACCAGGCCAATCGCCCGGGCTTCTTCAGCCAGGATCAGCCGCGCAGTGAAAATGATTTCGCGGACGCGGCCTGCTCCCATCAGATCCGACAGGCGGGCAAGGTTATCGCTGGCAAGGCAGTTTCCCAAGGTACGTGCGATGGGAAACCCGAACTTGAGGCTGGCGGAGGTGATACGCAGATCACACGCCGCCGCAATCGCGGCCCCGCCGCCTGTGCAAGCTCCATTGATCGCTGCGATCGTTGGTACCGGACAACGTTCAAGGTCGTCCAGCACCTGTGCGATCCGGGCTTCGTATTCCAGCGCGTCCTGCGCAGTCTTGAAGTCGCGAAACTGGCTCATATCGGTGCCGGCCGCGAACGCCTTTCCGCCGTTACCGGAAATAACGATGGCCCTGATCGATCCATTGGTTGGCAGCGATGTGCAGAGATTTGCGAGCGCGTCGTACATCGCAAATGTCAGCGCGTTGCGCGTCTCCGGGCGGTTGAACGCCACCCACATGACACCGTCATTCAGGTGTTGGGTAAGTTCTTCGGTCATCGGTAGAAGTACTCGACGAGGAACATCGGCACCGTTGGCACGTAAGTGCAGAGCATCAGCACTGCCAACAGAACCGCGACAAACCAGATGTTGACCTTGGACACTGCCCAAATATTCGCCCGCGCCACTGAGCAGGACGTGATCAGAACGGAAGCGACCGGCGGTGTCTGTTGGCCAATTGCCAGGTTCAGGGTGACGACGAGACCAAAATGCACGGGATCAATGCCCGCGGCGGAGATCAGCGGGATCACAATCGGGACAACCAGAATGATCGCGGCCGCCGAGTGCAGAAAGAACCCGATGATCAGGAAAAAGAAGTTCAGGATCAGCAAGATCGCCCATTGCTGAGCGGTGACGGACAAGATCGCTTCCGCCAGTTGCTGAGGGATCTGCGCACGGGTCAAGAAACCGCCCATAAGAACCGATGCGGCAACCAAAAGCATGACCACGGCGGTTTGTATGCCGCCGTCGAGCATCGCTCGGCGCAAATGTGCCAAGTTCAGGTTGCGATACCAGGCAGAGACAACAAGTGCAGCAAGCACGGCCAACCCTGCGGCTTCGGTTGCGGTGACAAATCCGCCGAATATCCCGCCCAGGATGATCACAGGCAACGCAAAAGCGGGCAGAGCGTCCTTGAACGTCTCGCGTACGCGCGGCAGGTTGAATGCCTCTTCCACCGGATAGTCATAGCGTTTCGCGAAAGCATAGGCGACGCCCATCAACCCGGCAGCGCCCAGGAGCCCCGGCACAACGCCGGCCACAAACAATTGCTCGACTGAGGTATTGGCTGAGGCTGCATAAAGGATCATGGGGATCGATGGCGGGATGATAATCGCCAGAGAGGCCGAGGACGACGTGACGGCGGCGGAAAACTCCTTTGAGTAGCCGCGCTTTTTCATCTGCGGGATCAGAATCGAGCCCATTGCAGCGACGTCCGCTACAGCCGATCCCGAGATCTCCGCGAAGAACAGCGACACGCCAATATTGACCATCGCCAGACCACCGCGGATGAAGCCTATGATGGCGGACACGAAATTGATCAGCCGATCCGTGATCCCGCCCGCGTTCATAATGGCACCTGCCAGCACAAACATCGGAATCGCGATCAACGAAAACTTGGTGGATCCGTCATACATGTCCAGGGCAATCGTGACCAAACTGCCTGTGCCCTCGACCGCCAGGAGGCCGATCACGCCACACATGGCCAGCGCAACTGCAATTGGCACATTAATGCAGATCATCGCCAGCAGTGCGCAGAAGATCGCAGCCATCAACATCAGTTACGATCCTTGTTCTTGATCATCTCGGCCTCAACCTCTTCCTCGATCTCCGCGTGTTCCAGCGAAACGCCGGCAGCGGTGACTTTCCAGTAGTTCGGCAGGCTGAGAAGCTGGCACAGGATGAACAGGATCGCGCCAATCGGGATAATCGACTGGGTGAATTGAACCGGAACCCAGGTCAGTGAGATCAGCGTGTCGCCTTCGAGAACTTCGAGAACCTGAAGCCCGGCTCGCGCCATCAGCACAAAGAAGATCAACACGATTGCCTCGCCCGCCAGCAGGGCCGCCAGACGCGCCTTGACCGGCATCGCCAGAAGCACCGTATCAAACCCGATGTGACGACGGTGAAGCGCAGCGAGCGCCGAGCCGTAGTAGGTTATCCAGGCGAGCATGATCGCGGCGACTTCGTCATACCACGAAAAACTCTGGCCCGAGAGACGCGCAATCACCGCCGAAATCACGACGAAGGTCAGAAGCACCATCAGCGAGATCGTGATCCATTCAAGCACTTTGCCGAGGATCGTGACAATCCGAGGTAGGAGTGAGATTGAGAGCTGGTTCACTTCGCGCCTTGTCTTCTTGCAGGAGCCAAAGGGAGGCTCACGCGGATCTGTATAGCCACAAGAATGAAAGGGCAGCGGATTGCCCGCTGCCCGATACAAGCGTCAGTTTGAGTTCGCCAGGCCCAGAACCTGGTCAATCATGTCTTGCCCGCCTTCGACCTCGTCGGCGAATGCCTTGTAGATCGGTGCGGATGCCTCGACGAACGCATCCTTGTTCGCCTCATTCACCTCGACACCGGCAGCCTTGATCACGTCCAGCAATTCGGTTTCGAGCTGTGCCGCTTTTTCGTAGGTGAAGTCCTGCGTGGACGCCGCACAAGCGGTCAACCCGGCCTGCACATCCTCCGGCAGTTTCGCAAATCCCTTCTGCGAAGCGAGGATGTAGGCAGGCGTGTAAACATGGCCGGTAATTGACAGGTATTTCTGGACTTCCTGGAATTTTGCGGATGCAATCTGCGCATAGGGGTTTTCCTGGCCGTCCATCACGCCGGTTTGCAACGCGGTAAACACGTCCGAGAATGCCATTGGCGTCGGGTTTGCGCCGTATTCCGTGAACATCTTGACACGCCACACACCGTTGGGAGTGCGAAGTTTGATGCCTTCTAGGTCACTCGGCACATTGATTGCCCGCGTGTTGTTGGTGATGTGGCGGAAGCCGTTCTCGGCCAGGCCAACGATGTGATATCCGCCACCGTTTGCAGCGGCCTGAAACTTGTCCATCATCGCGTCTTGAACGCGGCGCATGTGATCGCGGTCGCGGATGATGTAGGGCATCTCAAATATGCCGAACGTGTCATCGACCGAAGACATGACGGACGACGGAAGCGCGAAGTCGACCTGACCCAGCTTCAGCTTTTGCAGAAGCTCCTTGTCCTTGCCCAACTGCGAAGAGCCGAAGGTCTGAACCTCGACTTTGCCGCCCATCGACGAATTCACACATTCCGCGAAATTGTCGACGCTTGCTTCGAACAGTGAACCAGGATTGCCGACATGGCCAAACTTCAGCGTGATGTCGGCGGCAAAGGCACTGCTTGTTCCGCCAATCGCAGCGGCTGTTGCAATAAGAATTGCCTTGATGGTCATGTGTGTTTCCTCCCTTGGAAATGTGACTGTTTTCGTCACTCTGCCGCGATTTGCGTGTTCTCCAGCATCGCCATCGCAGCTCCGACTCCCCCTGCATTGTGGGGAATTCCGGCCTTTGTCAGACCCATTTCGACGCCCGCCAGTGTTGCGACCAACATGAGATCGTTGAAGTCACCAAGATGGCCGATGCGGAATACTTTATCGGCAACCTTCGACAGGCCGTTACCCAAAGAAATATCGTAGTGCTCCAAAGTCGTTGCCCTGAACCCATCTGCGCTGTGGCCTTCCGGGACCATGACAGCCGTCAGCACACCGCTCTCCTGTCCCTGCTTGTTGCAGAGAACTTCCAGCCCCCAGGTGCGGACGGCAGCACGTGCAGCTGTCCCGTGACGCGCATGTCGGGCAAAGACATTTTCCAGTCCTTCTTCGTGCAGCATGTCAATGGCGACGTTCAGCCCGTAAAGAAGGTTCGTGGCAGGCGTATACGGGAAGTATCCTGTTTTGTTCGGACCGACCATATCCGCCCAATCCCAATATGACCGCTTTAATGCGGCCGAAGCGTTCGCCGCCATGGCCTTGGCACTTACCGCGTTGAACGAAAGACCCGGCGGCAACATCAGTCCCTTTTGCGATCCGGAAACGGTGACATCAACGCCCCATTCATCGTGCTGATAGTCGAGCGACGCGAGTCCCGAGATCGTATCGACCATGAACAGTGCCGGATGTCCGGCGTTGTCGATTGCCTTGCGGACAGCAGAAATCGGCGAGACGGACCCCGTCGATGTCTCGTTGTGGACAACGCAGACGGCCTTGATCTCATGATTTCTGTCTTCAGCCAGATATGCCTCGATCTGGTCCGGATCGGCACCGCCGCGCCAGTCGCCTTCTATGAACTCAGGCTTCAAGCCCAGTTTCTCGGCAATCGTTTTCCACAACGTCGCAAAATGTCCGGTTTCAAACATCAGAACCCGGTCGCCTGGCGACAGCACATTGACCAGCGCCGCCTCCCAACCGCCGGTGCCCGACGATGGATAGATCACGACGTTCTGCTCGGTCTTGAAGATGGTTTTGATCCCTTCCAGCGCCTGCGCACCGACTTTGCCGAACGCCAGCCCCCTGTGGTCAATCACCTGACCGGAGATCGCGCTCAATATGCGATCCGGAACCGAACTGGGGCCGGGAATTTGCAGAAAATGACGACCAGCTTGTCTCATAAATCGAACCTTGTGGGACCTGCGTTTGAACGTGCGTCACAGAATGACATTGAAGTTGTGAATATGCAATTTTTAATTCATAATTCATTTTTAGATTACACGAACCAAGGATCCCGGCGTTGAACGACATTGCGCGTGAGCTTTCAAAAAGGGTGTCGGGCGATCTGATGTTCGATTCGTTCTCGCGCGGTCGCTATGCGACGGACGCATCGATTTATCAGATGATGCCGGTGGGCGTGCTGACACCCAGATCAGAAGACGACATTCTCGCGGCGATTGACTGCGCGCGCGATCAAGGCATGCCGATCCTTCCCCGCGGCGGCGGCACATCACAGTGCGGACAGACCGTCAACGAAGCGCTGGTTTTGGACAACTCTGAGCATTTCAACGAAATTCTCGAACTTGACGTCGCAAACAAACGCTGTGTCGTGCGCCCAGGCATCGTGCTCGATGAACTGAACCGAGTGCTCAAACCGCATGGACTTTGGTTCCCGGTCGATGTCTCCACAGCGTCGCGCGCAACAATTGGCGGGATGACGGGAAACAACTCCTGCGGTGGGAAATCCATCCGGTACGGCATGATGCGGGACAATGTCCTGTCGATCGACGCGATCCTGGCCGATGGCAGCAAACACAGGTTTGGGGCGGGTCTTACCGAGCAGAACACGGCTTACAACACGCTTTGCCACGATCTTGCGGCGATCGGCCAGAGGGAATCGGCTGAGATCGCTGCCCGGTTCCCCAATGTCATGCGCCGCGTGGGTGGCTACAACATCGACGCGCTGACCTCTGGACTGGACGCCCAGAACCTCGCTCATCTTCTTGTTGGCTCGGAAGGCACGCTTGCCTACACAACCGCGATCGAGCTGAAACTCTCCCCGCTTCAGGATGGCAAAGCCCTGGGTGTGTGTCACTTCCCGACCTTCCATCAGGCAATGGACGCGGCGCAGCATCTGGTGACACTTGATCCCGAGGGCGTTGAGTTGGTCGATCATACGATGATCGCGCTGGCTCGCGACATTCCGCTTTTTGCCAGGACAATCGAAAATTTTGTGACCGGCACGCCAGAGGCTTTGCTGCTGGTGGAATTCACGCGAGCCAACGGGGTGCAAAAGTTAAAAGATCTCGAGCAGATGATGGGCGATCTCGGGTTTTCCTGGACCGGGACCGGCAAGGCCTGGGGCGGTGTCACCGCGGTGACGGATGCAGGCCTGCAGGGACAGATCGCTGAACTGCGCAAATCTGGCCTCAACATAATGATGTCCATGAAGACCGCGGGAAAGCCCGTATCGTTTGTAGAGGATTGCGCGGTTGAACTGCCTGACCTTGCCGCCTACACGGCTGGGCTCACGGAGATTTTTGAACGCCACGGCACCACAGGTACATGGTACGCACATGCGTCGGTCGGATGTCTGCACGTGCGCCCGGTGTTGAACCTGAAGCTGGACAATGACGTCGCCACAATGCGCGCGATTGCCGAAGAGTGTTTTGATCTTGTTGCCCGCTACAAGGGGTCGCATTCAGGTGAGCATGGTGACGGCATCGTCCGCTCGGAATTTCATGAAAAGATGTTTGGCTCCCGCATGGTCGCAACCTTTGAGGAGGTGAAAGACCGTTTCGATCCGACCGGCGTGTTTAACCCCGGCAAGATCGTCAATGCGCCAAAGATGGATGACCGTCGCCTGTTTCGCTATGGACCGGAATACCGGGTCTCGCACCTGAAAACCGAACTGGATTGGTCCGATTGGTCCGGCCAAGACGGCGGATTTCAGGGTGCGGTTGAAATGTGCAACAACAACGGCGCCTGCCGCAAACTGAGAGGCGGCGTCATGTGTCCCTCGTTTCGAGTGACGCGCAAGGAAAAGGACCTGACCCGCGGCCGCGCCAACACCCTCCGCCTTGCGATTTCCGGACAGCTTGGGCCCGACGCACTGGTATCGGAAGAGATGGCAGATGCGATGAAGCTTTGTGTGTCCTGCAAGGGCTGCAAGCGCGAGTGCCCGACCGGCGTGGATATGGCGCGGATGAAGATTGAGGTGCTGTCTGCGCGCGCAAAAAAGCATGGCTCCAGCCTTCATGATCGCCTCATCGGCTACTTGCCGCGATATGCGCCCTGGGCGGCAAAAATGCCTTTTCTCTTGAACCTGCGGGACAAGGTACCGGGTTTGGCCATGGCAACCGAACGCTTGACGGGTTTTACAGCAAAACGCCCCTTGCCCAGATGGGCCGCGAAGCCGTTCAAGGATACCGAGGTCAGCGCGACCTCCGCACCGGACGCGGTTCTGTTCGTCGACAGTTTCAACCGCTATTTCGAGCCCGAAAACCTGCGCGCGGCAGTCAGAGTTCTGAACGCCACGGGCGGATCCCTTGATGTGGCAAGGCCTGCCAACCAGGGCCGTGCATTATGTTGCGGTCGCACATTCTTGTCGGTCGGATTGGTGGATCAGGCACGGCAAGAGGCAAAACGGCTTATCGATGCCCTGATGCCTTATGCGGAACTTGACATTCCCATTGTCGGGCTGGAACCAAGCTGCCTGTTGACCCTTCGCGACGAAATACCTGCGCTTTTACCTGGCGAAGATAGCGAAAAGATCGCTAAACTGGCACGGATGTTCGAGGAATTCATTGCCGATCAGGGGGACAATCCGCACTTCATCTCGCGCCTTGAATCTCCGGCGCCCGAGGTGATACTGCACGGGCACTGCCATCAGAAAGCAATGGGAGTTATGCCCGCAATCGAAAAAATGCTGGCACTGTTGCCGGGTACCAATGTAACCAAGATCGACAGCAGTTGCTGTGGTATGGCCGGTGCATTCGGCTATGGTGTGGACACATATGACACGTCGATAAAGATGGCCGAACTGGACGTTCTTCCCGCTGCGCGCGCCGCATCTGGCGATGCAATTGTCGTGGCAGATGGCACGTCCTGTCGCCACCAAATAGCGGACAACACCGATTGCAATCCGATGCACATGGCCCAACTTCTCGACTTGGCACTGAAACCGGACAACACGGTGCAAAATGACTGATTTATCCGCAAACATGGTCATCGAGCGAAGATCGCTTCACCTTGAACTGGTGGAACGTCTGCGTCCCCTGATCATCGAAAGCGAAATTGCCCCGGGCAAGAAAGTTCCCGAAAAGGCCCTTTGTGAACAATTCAGCGTCTCGCGGACGCCAATGCGCGAGGCATTGAAGGTCTTGGCCGCGGAAGGTTTGGTCCGATTGGAACCAAATCGCGGCGCATGGGTCACCTTGATCACCATAGAAGAGGTTGAAGAGGTCTTTCCGGTGCTTGCCGTTCTTGAGGGCCTGTCGGGTGAGCTGGCCTGCGCAAAGGTCACTGACGAGGAAATAGCCGGGATCCGCTCGCTTCACGACGCAATGATAAAAAGCTATCGCGACAGGGACCTGGCCACGTATTTCAAACTTAACCAAGACATCCATCTTGGCATACTTACTGCTGCAAGAAACGAAACCCTGGCCAACTCCAGCATGGCATTGTCAGCACGTATGCAGCGCGCACGATATGCGGCCAACATGTCTGACGAGCGCTGGAGCGAAGCCGTGGACGAACACAATGAAATCATGAGAGCGCTGGAAGCGCGCGACGGCAAGATGCTGGCATCAATCCTGAGCGTTCACATGAAAAACAAGCAAAATTCAGTGCTGCGCTGGTTGAAGAACGCGGCCGACCATGAAGCCGACTAGGGAACAGGTCCGGGTGTGCTTTCGACGTGGCTCTGTCTGAACGACCTCACCGGCATCGCTTCTCGCAAGCAAGTGTTCCCCGCAGCCGCGTTGTCAGCCTTTTGCGGGTTCGTCCGGAAACGGAGCAGGGAGCCCGCAATCAGCTGCAAGCACATTCAGGTCACGCCGCAGAGCAGGGTTCAGAACAAGGCCGCTTGACCGGCGGGCATCAGCCGCCGCGGTCTTGCCGTCTCCTGGCAAGCGGACAGGGTCGTGACCCGGAAGCGGGTCGGAGGCGCGCATCTCGTCAAAGACCCGACTGGCGGAACCCGCAAAATCGTCCCCAATTCCGAAGGCAGCGGGATCAAGTGCCATGACAAACATCCCGGTATTTGTCGAAGAGCTCGTGTCATTCGTGAAGTCGACCACATCCGAGCCGAAGGCAGCCCCGTTGAGCACACCGGCCATGAGCCCAATTGCAATCGACAAACCAAATCCCTTTGGGCCGCCGATCGGCAGGAGGAAGCCCTCTGATTTCCGGGCTGGATCCGTGAGCGGTTTGCCGTCCCGTCCAACCATCCAGCCTTCCGGCATCTCCTTGCCCTGCTGCAGCAGCGTCTTGATCTTTCCCATCGCTGCAACGGTTGTGGCCATATCGAATACGAATGGATCGGCACCGGCTGCAGGTGCCGAGAACGCGATCGGGTTGGTCCCAAGCAGCAGGTCGGTTCCCCCATATGGAGGAACGTGGTTCGCGCTTCCTACTGCAGCCGCCATGCCAAGCAGACCGGCCTCGGCCTGCGTGCGCACATAAAGCGCCAAGGGCCCGGCATGATTGCCGCGGCGGACACCAACCCAGCCAATACCGGCGGCGCGCGCCTTTTCGATGGCAAGATCGCGCGCAGCGGACATGGCAAGATGGCCGAGCCCGTCGTCCCCGTCGATCACCCCCGTTGCAATTGTTTCCTGCGCCACAGTCACAGACGGCGTCGGGTTGCAGCCGCCACCGTCCAAACGCGCCAGGTATTGCCGCAGGCGAAAAACACCATGCGTGCCATACCCAAAGATGTCCGCCTCAACCATGAGCGTGGCGACTGTGACGGCATCATCATGCGGGACGCCCTTCGACTGCAGCGCAGCCGAAACGAAATCACGCAGGGTTTGCACCGGTATGGCGGATTCTTCAGTTGTCGTGTGCACCTACGGATTCCTTCTGCCAGAAGACGATCCTGCGCTGTGTCCATTGCACGATCAGGTACAGTGCAAGCCCGACGAGGCTCAGATACAGGATCAGCGAGAATACCCGGGGCGTGTTGAGCTGGGATGCAGCGACCCGGATCAGTTCGCCAAAGCCCTTGCCGCCGCCCAGGAATTCGCCCGTGATCGCGCCGGCCATAACGCCGACGGCGCCGATCTTAAGCCCTGTGAAGATCTGCGGCAGCCCGGTGGGAAGCTTCATCTTGATCAACGTCTGCATCCGGCTCGCACCCATGGTCTTGAAGAGCATGCGAGCATTCTCATCAGCCGAGTGAAGACCTGCGGCCGTTCCCACCACGATCGGGAAGGTGGCGATAAACGCCGCCAGAGCCACTTTGGATTCGATGCCGAAGCCCAGCCAGGCAACAAAGAGGGGCGCAAAAGCAACCTTCGGCATGGTGTCGATGGCTACCAGGTAAGGCATGACAGCTTTTTCCCCGAAGACTGTTTCGCCGACGAGTACACCAAGCGAGAAGCCGAGTGTGATGGCCAGGGCGAATCCGTAGATCACCTCTTTGACTGTGATCCAAAGAGAAACAAGCATATAGCCGCCGCTAAGAAGATTGTTTCCGACAAAGATCATGTCGTCGAAGGTTTCCCACGGCGTGGGCAAAATGATCGGCGAAACGAGTTCCAGGCGTGTTACCAGATCCCACGTGCCGATGAAAACCACGAACACAAATGTCATGGCGATCCAACGGGGCACGGAATCGATGAATGCAACTTCCTGAACCCAGACGGTATCGTCCGCTGCTTCGGCCTCTAGCCGCTGATTGGTGGGCGCATCAGTCACATGTCTTCTCCCTTGTCCAACATGCTGCGAATATGATCCACGATTTCGCCAAATCTCGGTGTCGTCATCATATCAAGCGTGCGCGGCCGGGGCAGATCAACGTGGACGATCTCCGCAATTCGGCCAGGGCGGGGTTTCATTACGACGATCTCATCCGACAGTATCACCGCCTCCTGAATGGAATGCGTGACCAGAAAGGCCGTCGCGTCCTGCTCACGGCAAATTCTCTGCAATTCCATGTTCATCATGTCGCGAGACAGCTCGTCCAGCGCGCTGAACGGTTCGTCCAAAAGCAGAACTGCCGGTTCGGTAATCAGCATCCGGCAGATCGACGCGCGCTGCGCCATGCCGCCGGACAGTTCATTGGGATAAACGTTCTCGAACCCTTTCAGCCCGACAATGTCGAGCAGGTCATGCGCCTTTTCCCTCGCCTGCTTGGCGGCCGCTTTCCCGTCACGGATCTCGATCGGCAGCACGATGTTCTCGACCGCAGTCTTCCAGGGGAAGAGCGTGGCTTGCTGGAACATCATTCCGATGTCGCGCCGCGGACCGGTGACAGGCTTGTCCTGAAGGATGACACGGCCTTTCGTGGGTGGAATGAGCCCCGCCATGATCTTCAACAGGGTCGATTTCCCGCAGCCGCTTGATCCGATAACCGACGTGAAGCTCCCGTGGCGCAAGGTGAGGTCCACGTTCTCCAGCGCGATCACCGCATTGCGCGCGTACGTCTTGCTGACATTGGTCAACTCATAAACCGGCGCTTCAGATGAAGCGCCGGAGTAGTCATTTGCCAATGAGGCGTTCATTTTCCGACGCCTGCACTTCCGAGCTCTGCGAACTCATTGGTCCAGATCACGCTCAGATCATCGAGAGGTCCTGGGATTTCACCGCCAGCGACGAGAGCATCCTGCCATTCTTCCCAGACTGCCGCCGGATACCAGCCAAGATGCGGGCTGTCGCCAGCAGCAATTGTCTTGGAACGAACCGCATCGAACAGTGCAGCCTGGAACTCCTTGTCTTCACCTTCCTGCGGATTGCCTGCGGCAAGGTGGGCAAGAACTGCATCGCGATTGGCGTCGTCCAGTGCAAAGGCATGGCCCTTGGCAAAGGCACGGCTCCATGCTTCAACAAGCTCACGGTCGTTGGCGATCGTATCGGCCATGGTGGCAATGCCGTTGCCGAAGAACCGGCCGAACTCGGCGGGTGTGATGTCACGCACCTTCATGCCGCGCTGGTTGAGAACCGCTGTATCTGCGGTGGACGCAGAATAGGCGTCAATTTCTCCGTTCAGGAACGCCGCGGTTGCCGGGCCACCGTCACCGACCGTGAGGAACTCAAAGTCAGTGCCTTCGACCATTCCAGCCCCGGTCAGCACGTTGCGGGCAAAGCCCACCTCAGCACCGTCCGCTGTACCGGTCCCGATAACCTTGCCGCGCAGGTCCTCGATCTTCTGAAAATCGGAGCCTTCTTGAACTGCGATTCCAAAATTGCTCCGTGCAGCCACGTTGTAGATATGTGTGGCATCCACACCGCGTGAACGCGCTGCGATAAGCGGGCCGGGGCCCGGACGGCCGAACTGCGCTTGACCTGCAGACAACGCCTGCAAAACCGCACCCGAACCATTGATGGCTTCGACCGTAACGTTCAAGCCCTCGTCTTCGAAAAACCCTTCGCCTATGGCGACAAAGACCGGAAACGAGTTGATGGCTGACGGGCTCGGCTGCACGAAAGTAATTTCTTGCAAGTCTTGCGCAAACGTAACCTTTCCAAACAATCCGGCTGCCAGCGCTGCCGTCAGTAAAGATGTTAATGTTCTGCGGTTCATCATACGCTTATTCCTCCCTTCGCGTTCTTTCCAATCCCCCTCGTCCTATCGACGTCTTCGGAAGATCGCTTATACGGCACGCACCGAGTTCGTGAGCGTGCCGATCCCTGAAATGTTGCAAACGACGGTGTCGCCATCCTTCAGGAAACTTGGTGGGTCCATGGCGTATCCCACGCCCGACGGCGTACCGGTCGCGATGATGTCACCGGGCTCCAACGTCATGCCCTCCGACAACGAGGCGATAAGTGTCTCGATATCGAAAATCATGTCCGCGGTGTTGCCGTTCTGCCGGATCTCACCATTTACGGTCAGCGAAATCGGCAAAGCATGCGGATCATCAATGGCGTCCGCGGTCACAATCCAAGGACCCATGGGGCAAGAGCCGTCAAAGGCCTTTCCCTTGAAATTCTGCCCGCCATGGCGGCGCTGTACGTCGCGGGCGGAGATGTCATTCAAAATAGTGTAGCCGAAGACGTGTTTCATTGCGTCCGCCTTGGCGATATTGCGCCCCGGCGTGCCGATAATCACGGCCAGTTCAACTTCGTAGTCAGTTTGCTTTGAGACGTTCGGAAAGGTCAGCACATCGCCGCCCGGGCCTACGATGGACGTCGGCGGTTTGGTGAAGAAAACCGGATACTCGGTTACGCCGACCTGCTGCTTTTGCGCCCGGTCCCCCTCGGTGATGTGTTCAGCATAGTTGCGCCCGACACATAGAACGTTCTTGCGAATGACGGGAATTGGCGCCAGCAGATCTGCCCCCTCGGGCAGAATCGCCGCGTCAAGGAGACCCGCTTCAGCGTCGTCCACAAGGTTGCGTGCGGTATCGAGCGTCTCCGGCGATCCGGCAATCAGAAGGAGCATTGAATTTGCCTTCAATGCCTCGGCAGCAGGGCCCGTCAGGTGGTGCGCGGCTTTGGACAGGTTCAAAAGCCGGTCGTCTTTCAGAACGGCCGCACAGATATTCTCTCCACCTGATGACACTGTGGCTAGACGCACGTCATTTTCCTCCCGATACCGTCTTTTTTTGCGGCAGAGTGTCGCGATGTTTCGCGATCTCTTGCTAACCTTGCTGACAAGAGTTGATTGACTCTCGCTCTAATTCAATCAACCAATCAGCAAATTGGGTGGCGACATGAACGAGACAGCCGAACTATCACAAAGACTGCGTGACCTGATCGATAGTGCCGGATATCGGTTGAACGACCGCATTTTGCCCGAGCGCGAACTGTGCAAACGTTTGGACACGACACGCAACCAACTGCGTAAAGCTCTTGCCGACCTCGAGGCGCAGGGGTTGATCTGGCGGCATGTCGGACGCGGCACATTCGTCGGCTCGCGGCCCGTCCTGAACCTTCAGGATGTCACCTACCTCCGCGACCAGATAAAGCCCGAACAGGTGATCACGGTCCGCTACAGCATTGAGCCTGAACTGGCGCGGCTCGCTGCAAAGAACGCGAGCAAATCTGATTGTAAACAAATGAAAATTTGCGCTGAGAAGTGCCGCGAAGCCAAGGACTGGCGCGCCTACGAAGCGTGGGACAACAAGTTGCACCACGCTATCGCGCGAAGCACACGCAATCAGCTTTACCTGTACTTTTTCGAGACGCTGAACTCGGTGCGCCGCTCAATTGTCTGGGGTCAACCGCGTGATACCCGCAAGCCCGTGCCCGGCTATACAAGCTTTGTCGAACACGATGCGATCGTGCGGGCGATCTCGTCCGGAAACGGTGAACTGGCCATGCAAATGATGCAGCAACACCTGCGCTCGGTTTATTCGCGGATGATGCCAGAAGTCGTTTTGGGTGAGAGTTAAGTCCCAACCGATTCAATAATTGGTTGACCAAAACTCATTGCCAACGAGTTTATTTTTTGTGCATTCGGTCCAAGTCATAAAGCGAGCGGTCCTAAGTCGGTATCGCGAGTCTGCGGGCCCAACTACAACTGACCGCAAGCGAGGAAAGCGATGTCTGAGCATGTAATCGAGACACCAAAGGTACACGTCATTCCCACCAGCGACGGAGGGTCTTTTCCCGTCCGTCGTGTCTACTGCATTGGCCGGAATTTTGCGGCACATGCTGTCGAAATGGGACACGATCCCAATCGCGAACCTCCCTTCTTTTTTCAAAAGAACCCAAACAATCTGGACGCTTCCGGGGAATTTCCCTACCCACCGCACACATCTGACGTACACCACGAGGTCGAACTCCTGGTTGGCCTGAAGAGTGGAGGTACCAACATCGCCCTGTCAGATGCTCTCGACCACGTCTGGGGCTACGGTGTGTCGCTGGACATGACGCGCAGGGACTTGCAGGGTGAAATGAAGAAGATGGGACGCCCCTGGGAAATCGGCAAAGCATTCGAGCGGTCCGGACCAGTGGGTCCATTGCATCCGGTCTCCGATGTTGGCCACCCGGATCAGGGCCGGATTGAACTAACAGTCAACGGCGACTTGCGACAAGAAGGTGATCTGAACCAGATGATCTGGAAGGTGCCGGAGATGATCTCCTATCTCTCGGAATACTTCGAACTCGCGGCGGGAGATGTGATCATGGCCGGGACTCCTTCGGGCGTAAATGCCGTGGAGCCAGGTGACACGATGGAAGCGAGCATCGAATCCGTCGGAACCCTGTCCGTCAAGGTCGTCTGAAGCCAGGAGCGAGGCCGGCTCGGGCGGCTTGGCCTTACTCAAAACAACTAATCGCTGGATGATTTCACTCTCGTTCATCTTGAAGAGCACACATCAGATCCGACCTGGGCCAACCGGGAAATCTTGGCAGACATACACGCTGTTGTTCTTAGAGCATCCGATGATGCTTTTCGGTATTTGTAGCTTGCCTCGGGATGGGTCGCGTCAAAGCTGGTGCAGGGATTGGGTCTTGCCGGGTTGGCTGATCCTCCCCCTTTGAAGAGGTCAGCCGTTAGGTTTAGGGAAACAAAGGGTCAGGGTGCGCGGTTTGTTGTAGGTTAGAACGAAAAAAAGCCCGTCCGATTTCTCGGCGGGCTTTAATTGTTTGCGGGATCGGGATTTTGCTTTCGCGTTGCGCTTTGGGTCTAGGCGCTTGTCGTGAACCTGGCCTTTTGGTCGCGTTTTGCAAGGTCCGGGTCCTTGTCGGGTGCAACAAAAAAGCCCGTCCGATTTCTCGGCAGGCTTTATTTGTTTGCGGGATCAGGATTTGGTGTTTTTTTGCCCTTCTGCGTCGGTCTTTGCCCTCCTTGATGGGGCCCGGAGAGGTTCTCGCCTGTATCCACTGTCCAGATACGCCAAAGACCGCCCTGTTGGACGGCCTTTGGCGTATTTGGTTGCGGGAGCAGGATTTGAACCTGCGACCTTCAGGTTATGAGCCTGACGAGCTACCGGACTGCTCCATCCCGCGTTATTTTTGTGTGCTCGGGAACCGAAGTTTCCGGCGAGGGCTTTGTTTGCCCGGTCATTTTTGTTTAGCGCGTCCTCGATCCTTTCGGATCTGCGGGCGTCGCGTGGGCTGCTCCATCTGGGGCATGCCCTGGAATTTTGTTGCCTTGGATGCTGCGCTGTTAAGGGACAAGAGTTCCGAAGCGCAGCGAAGGCAAGCGCAAGTGCGCGCCGGCCACTTTTGGCCGCCCCAAAAAACCTGGATTTGGGAGGCCAGGGCGAAGCCCGATGCGGCCGTGAGCGCTATGTTGAAGAGATGCGCGCTCAAGCAGCCGATAGGCGGTAGCGCACTAAAAATGTCAAACTGCGTTTTGCAGGCCTGGCGACGACCTACTCTCCCACACCTTAAGATGCAGTACCATTGGCGCTGGGGAGTTTCACGGCCGAGTTCGGGATGGGATCGGGTGGGGGCTCCCCGCTGAGGCCACCAGGCCGGCGAAGCGCAGTTTGCTTTTCCCTCACGGCCGCACCGCGCTTTTCAAGCGCTGGCCTGCGGGAGCGCGCCCTGACCGGGCGGCGGCCGCTTGGCCTTGCGAAGCTTGCGCTTCGAACTGTGTTTCCACGAGGGGTAAAACTGGTCTTGGTTTGATCATTTCAAACGCACTCAAGTAGCCGCTAGGCGGTAGTGCACTTAAAATGATCGTTTCAAAGCGCCTTTGGCGCTTTTAAAAGATGAGCATTGACTAATGAGAGGATCAAGCCAAACGAGCTATTAGTAAAGCTAAGCTTCATGCGTTGCCACACTTCCACACGCTTCCTATCGACGTGGTGGTCTTCCACGGCTCTTCAGGGAGAACTGGTTTTGAGGTGGGTTTCCCGCTTAGATGCTTTCAGCGGTTATCCCTTCCGTACATAGCTACCCTGCAATGCGGCTGGCGCCACAACAGGTCCACCAGAGGTACGTCCATCCCGGTCCTCTCGTACTAGGGACAGATCCTCTCAATTCTCCTACACCCACGGCAGATAGGGACCGAACTGTCTCGCGACGTTCTGAACCCAACTCACGTACCACTTTAATTGGCGAACAGCCAAACCCTTGGGACCTGCTCCAGCCCCAGGATGTGATGAGTCGACATCGAGGTGCCAAACAATGCCGTCGATATGGACTCTTGGGCATCATCAGCCTGTTATCCCCGGCGTACCTTTTATCCGTTGAGCGATGGCCCTTCCACGAGGGACCACCGGATCACTATGGCCGACTTTCGTCTCTGCTCGACTTGTCAGTCTCGCAGTCAGGCAGGCTTATGCCATTGCACTCAACGAGCGATTTCCGACCGCTCTGAGCCCACCTTCGCGCGCCTCCGTTACCATTTGGGAGGCGACCGCCCCAGTCAACTACCCGCCACACACGGTCCCGGATATTGTTGTACCGCGGTTAGATATCCATGACGACAAGGGTGGTATTTCAAGGGTGACTCCACCTCAGCTGGCGCCAAGGCTTCAACGTCTACCACCTATCCTACACATGTCGTGACGAATACCAGTGTGAAGCTGTAGTAAAGGTGCACGGGGTCTTTCCGTCTGACCGCAGGAACCCCGCATCTTCACGGGGAATTCAATTTCACTGAGTCTATGCTGGAGACAGCGGGGAAGTCGTTACGCCATTCGTGCAGGTCGGAACTTACCCGACAAGGAATTTCGCTACCTTAGGACCGTTATAGTTACGGCCGCCGTTTACTGGGGCTTCAATTCGGTGCTTGCACACCTCCTCTTAACCTTCCAGCACCGGGCAGGCGTCAGACCCTATACGTCGCCTTGCGGCTTCGCAGAGCCCTGTGTTTTTGATAAACAGTCGCCACCCCCTGGTCTGTGCCACCCCAATCCGGTTGCCCGGACCGAGGTCTCCCTTCTCGCGAACTTACGGGAGCATTTTGCCGAGTTCCTTCAGCATAGTTCTCTCAAGCGCCTTGGTATTCTCTACCAGTCCACCTGTGTCGGTTTCGGGTACGGTTTATAAAGTGGAGCTATTTCCTGGAACACATTCGCTGCACCCCCAATCCAATAAGGAGATACAACACACTGCATCCGTCACTACCACCAAGCTGCAGAATATTAACTGCATTCCCATCGACTACGCCTTTCGGCCTCGCCTTAGGGGCCGGCTAACCCTGCGCCGATTAGCGTTGCGCAGGAACCCTTGGACTTTCGGCGAGCGGGTCTCTCACCCGCTTTATCGTTACTCATGTCAGCATTCGCACTTCTGATATCTCCAGGACCCCTCACAGGTATCCCTTCGCAGACTTACAGAACGCTCCGCTACCGCGCATCATAAGATGCACCCGCAGTTTCGGTGTATGGCTTGAGCCCCGGTACATTTTCGGCGCGGGACCCCTTATTTAGACCAGTGAGCTGTTACGCTTTCTTTAAATGATGGCTGCTTCTAAGCCAACATCCTGGTTGTTTTGGGAGTCCTACATCCTTTCCCACTTAGCCATAACTTAGGGACCTTAACTGGCGGTCAGGGTTGTTTCCCTCTCCACAATGGACGTTAGCACCCACTGTGTGTCTGCCGGATAGTACTTCTCGGTATTCGGAGTTTGGTTAGGATCAGTAAGGCGGTAAGCCCCCATAGCCCATCCAGTGCTCTACCCCCGAGAGTATTCATCCGACGCTCTACCTAAATAGATTTCGCGGAGAACCAGCTATTTCCGAGTTTGATTGGCCTTTCACCCCTAGCCACAGCTCATCCCCGACTTTTTCAACAGGCGTGGGTTCGGTCCTCCAGTGCGTGTTACCGCACCTTCAACCTGGCCATGGCTAGATCACTCGGTTTCGGGTCTAATCCAACGAACTAAAACGCCCTGTTCAGACTCGCTTTCGCTACGCCTACACCTATCGGCTTAAGCTTGCTCGTTAAATTAAGTCGCTGACCCATTATACAAAAGGTACGCTGTCAGGCTTGCGCCCTCCAACTGTTTGTAGGCATCCGGTTTCAGGATCTGTTTCACTCCCCTCGTCGGGGTGCTTTTCACCTTTCCCTCACGGTACTTGTTCGCTATCGGTCGACAAGGAGTACTTAGGCTTGGAGGGTGGTCCCCCCATGTTCAGACAGGATTTCACGTGTCCCGCCCTAC
>NZ_OZ247583.1:440000-1175000 GCF_965233825.1 Roseibium album | reverse complement strand
CAGCTTGCCGGCCGCGAGCCGTGTCCTGCAATATCTCAACAACACGTCTTCGGCCCGTTTTGTTGGAACTCCCATTTGAACGGCGGCTACCAGTCGTTGGCCCCTGACCGGATCTTCCAATCCAATCACGATTGCCGTGGCAACATCTGGATGAGACAACAGCACAGCTTCGATTTCTTCCGGATAGACATTCAAACCCGACGTCACAATCATCCGGTTGGAACGACCAGTCAGGAACAGGAATCCGTTCCCGTCCAGGTATCCCTCATCTCCGAAGGTCAGCCAACCGTCCTGCCAGCGTGTCTGCGGATCGTTGCCACAGAGATAGCCGGAAAAGAGCAGATTGCTTTTCACCCAGATCGCACCCGCCTCGCCGCTCGGCACAGGTGCACCGGGATCCCCGATCACAATGTCGATCCCTGCGGGCGGGCGGCCGACCGATCCTGGTGGTGCGTTTTCAGCTGACCCTGAAATCGTAATGAAACTCGTCTCCGACGCTCCATAAAACTCGAACAAATGTGCTTTTGGAAAAGCTTCGGCAAGCCGTTCGCGATCCCGGTCCTGCCACTTGGCACCACTTGCCAGCACCTGATGGACCGTTTCAACAGGGCCAAGCCTTTCCGCTGCGTCCGCCAGAAAATGCAGTTGTGTCGGCGTTGCATAAAGCACGGCCGCCGCACCATCCCCTGAAAGATCGGCAAGTAAGGAGCGGGGGTCGAAACGAGGCGTCAGGACAACCTCGTGACCACATGCCAGCCCGCAAACCGCGCCATAAAGGTGAAGCGAGTGGGTAAGTTGTCCGGCAAGCACGATCCGGTCCCTGTCCGAGATCCCGAATTCCCTTTTGGAAAGCTCAAAACTCCAGAGCCATGAACCGTGATTTCGAAGATATCCCTTTGGGGTGCCGGTCGAGCCAGATGTAAAGCCACAGTAAAATGGATCGTTTTCTGCAGGATCTGGTTCATTCAATGCTGACACTGCGTTTTCGAGTACTGCCTGTTGCCGAACCAGAGAATAGGAGCGGGTATCTATCAGCAATTCCGGGCGAACGGCGCTCAGCACCCGGGTCCTTTGGCCGTCCGGCCAGCCTGGGTCGAGCACCATTGCAATCCGCGCTGTGCGGGCACAGGCAAGGAAGCAGATCAGCAGCGCTGCCGGATCGTCCAGCAGGAGGGCAACGCGGCCACCTCTCGACGTAGCGCGTCGGACGAGGTCTTCCACGGAGCCGATCGCATCCACCAGGCACCGCCATGTCCACGTCGCGGCACCGCACTTCAGCGCCGTGTCACCAGGCCGTGCGGCTGCGAAGTCTTTCAGCCTGTTTCCGACAAAGGCCATAATGCCTCGCCTGGAGGAGTGCGATCAGCTACGCGACAGGATCGCACCGGGCAAGCCGCGCGCAACCGTTTGCGTGATGAGTGCAGTGATCGCAACCTTGACCAGATCGCCAGGGATGTAGATTGCACTCAGGTAAGTGGCCTCGAGGAGCGGCAAACCAGCCATATAGGCGACGCCCGGAATGCCAAAGAGATAAACCACGACTATCCCGCCAACTGCTGCGGAAACAGCTGCCGAGGCAAGAATGTTCATGCGGGAAGTTGCCCGCATGATCCAGCCCGCAACAAAAGCACCGACCGGCCAACCGATCAGGAAACCGACGGACGGCGTGGCGAAAACACCCAATCCTCCCCGGCCACCGGAGAGGAACGGCGCACCGAGTGCAACCAGAAACAAGAACAGGAGAACGGCAAGCCCGCCCCTGACCGGGCCCAGCATGACACCAGCAAGCATCACACCGAGCGTCTGCGCCGTGATCGGCACACCCCCCAGAAACGGAATTGCAACCGGGGGAACCAGTCCCAGTGCAGCGATCAATGCCGCATAGAATGCGATATGAACCAGCGAACGATCAGCCATAGCGTTTCCACGCCTCCATTTTGTTTTGGTCCGTGTCTGCCAGGCGACTTTGTCGACCGCCTTGCTTCCTCAGAATTCACCCAACGCGGGCTTCTGTTACCCGCATGATTTCAAATTTATCTCGGCAAGCCTTCCGACCCGCCACGCGCCCTGAGTGCGTCTGCGACATTGTCGGACATGCGCAGGCACTGAATGGCCAGCGGAGGCAGCAACTTCCAGGAATTCGTGCTTCCGGCGCGTGCCTGATAGGCCTCACTCAACCTGGAAAAAATCTGCATCATGTAAGGCGCGAACCGAAGCACAAGCGCAACGCCCAAAGCCGGTTTTCTTGCCGACAAACCGATCCATTCAAGCGGCATGAACAGCGGCTTGACCGCGTCAAGCATATCGTCCAGACGGGTGGTCACCGAAACCAGATTTGCCGCCAGAACAAGCACGAGCAGGCGCAGGATGACCGAGACACCTTCCAGGAAGGTTCCGGACACCCAGTGAAAAAGCAGCAAGATGCCAAGAAAATAGCTCAACCCGCGCAAAAGCTTCAATTGCGCGACCCCTTGCCTGCCCAGCGAGGCATAACATACGGCCACGACGGCAAGGCACGCGAGAAAGACCCAGGGCGACTTGACCTGAAACAGTATCAGGCTGGCAATCGCCACGGCCAACAGTTTCAACCCAGCCGGAATTCGGTGCAACCAGCTGTTTCCCTGGAGATAGATCGAGATCACAACGCCGCCAGCTCCAGTTTGACACCCGATCTGCGCGAGATGTCCGCCTCAAATGCCCTCAGGACCTCAAAAGGAGATCCGTCCATTCGCAGCCGGCCTTCTTCGAGCCACAAGATTCGGTCGAAACCCTCGAAATGGCCAAGATCATGGCTCACCATCACGATTTTCTGCGGCAATGACAGGATCTTGTCGCGTATCCTGCGGGAGGCCAGTGCATCCAGACTGGTCATTGGTTCGTCCAACACCAGCAAACGCGGTTCCATGACGAGCACGGACAATATGCAGACCAGTTGTTTCTGCCCCTCGGACAATTCGGCAATCGGTGATGCTGCCAATGCTTCGCAGCCATGCGCCTGCAGGAACGCCAGAGCGCGTTCGCGGCTTTCCCGCTTGTCTGCGCCCAACTGGGTCAGGCCGAACGCGATTTCTTCTTCGACCGTAGGGAAAATGGCCTGATGATCCGGGTTCTGGAAGACAAATCCGACATGGCGGGGCAATTCAGGAGCAGCTCTTTCTGCCTCCGCGCCGAACAGCCTCAGCGATCCATGGTCCGGCAGCCGCAGGCCGTTCAACATGCGTACAAACGTGCTCTTGCCGGATCCGTTCAATCCGATCACCCCGATCCGGTCTTCCTTCAATGAAAGTGTCAGATCGGACAGGATACGTCTGTTGCCGATCTCGAGGCCGGCTCCTTCGAAGACAGCAAACGGGTTTGCTTCCGGATCGCAGACCCGAGCCTGTTCCTGTCTGTTCTTTGTGAGCCAGAAAGCCATTTCACCTCGCCAACGGCGCCCGGGAACGTCCGGGTGTTGATCGGTCAACGGCAACCCGGCGTCCCTGTCTCCTGGGGGCTGCTTATTGACCGGAAAACCCGGGATGTCAAAGTGATCCTATCCTACAGGGCGGCTCAGTTCCGGCAATTCGGCCAATTGGTCAATGGTCGCCCGGACTTTTTCCAGTGACCGCCGGAAACGCTCGTCGGACTCTTCGGAGCCGAAAGTGATCCGCAAATAGGGCGCCGGCGCATGATCCCGCAACTGGAAATAACGCGACGAAAGCACAGAAATCCGCTGGTGGCCAAGGGCTGCCTGAACCGCATCGGCATCGACATGCGCGGGCAGGCGCAACCATCCGAAAACCTTGTTGGTGTCACCCTGGAGATAATAGGGAGACAGGATTTGAACCGCTTGGCGGAAGCGGGTTCTGTTGGCGATCCGTTTCAGGCGCAGGGTCTTGAACAGATGTCCTTCACGCACCCAGCCGGCAATCAGTTCGGCGGTAATCGGCGAAGCCATCCACGTGCTTTCGCCGATCTTGTTGCGAATGGAATTGCCAAACAACTCCGGCACATGCACGAAACCGATGCGGCTGCCGGGCGAGCAGACCTTGGAGATGCTGGCGATCGATGCGGTGCGTTCAGGTGCAAGCGCGCCGAAGGCCGGAAGGGTTTCCGGCAAAAACGGTGTATAGGGATCGTCCTCCACGATCTTGAGATCATGCTCGCGCGCAACCCTGACCAGATCCTCCCGCTCTTCGGCCGACATGGTGTGGGTTGTGGGGTTCTGCATATTGGGCATCAAAAAGACACCCTTGATGCCGTGACTTATGGCGGCCTGTGCCAGGGCGTCCGGGTCCATGGCTCCAAAGCCGCCGTCGGCCCGAACAATTGCAGGCACGGAGACCGCCTTCAATCCGATGCTCGCGAGCGACGGAAAGATGGACGGATATGTAAACCGATCGACAGCAATCGCGTCACCGCTGCGAAACAACGCCTGACAGGTCACCTGAATGCCGTGTTGCGCCCCACAGGTCACGGCGACCCGGTCCGGGTCTGCCTCCAGGCCATAGTCCTTGAAGACAAGAACACCTGTTTCCCGATGGGCCTTCAATCCCTCCGAAGGGACAAACCCGTTCAACCGGTCGATGCCGACCGTCCCTGCCATACGCACCAGGCCATCGGACAGGCTGGGATTCAGATGCGGGTACGCAAAATTCCGGGCCAGATCACAAACGTCCGGTTCGTCTTCCTTCGGTACAAGCGGTGACACCTTGTGTGTTTCGGGTGCGACATAGGTTCCCCTTCCAGTTTCGCCCTTGACCAGCCGTCGACGCTCGGCTTCGCCGTAAGCACGAGTAATCGTGCCGAGTGTCACGCCAAGCCGGTAGGCAAGCTCACGTTGGGGCGGCAACCGGTCACCCTGGTCCAGCACACCCTCGTTGATATCGGCCTCCAGCGCATTTGCGATCGCGAGATAGATCGGCCCCTGCGCGTCCTCGATCTTCGGAATCCACATTGTCATAGGAACAATATTTACATTGACGGATACAATATCTCAAGACAATTAATATCTCCGCTATTTTGTATCGATTGTATCGATTTATTGTTGGAGACATTCGATGGACTTCGCCACTTTGTTAGCCTTTGCGGTTTTCGTGATCGTCATGACAGGAACTCCGGGTCCCGGGAACCTGACCTTCCTCGCGATCGGCGCCTCGGCCGGATACCGCACGGCCTTTCCGGTGATCATGGCATCGCAGGTCGGGTCCATTGCGCTCAATCTCAGCGTGGCATACGGGCTCGGTCACGTAATGGCAGGCGGCGGGACAATCGTTACGATCTTCAAGGTAATGAGCATGGCGTACATGACCTATCTTGCCTGGCGCATCATCAGTTTGAGCATAAAACCCAGAGGCGACGTGTCCCTGCCCAGCTTCTGGGAAGGATTGCTTATCCATCCGCTCAGTCCGAAGACATGGGCCATGAGCCTTGTGGCGTTCTCGACATTTTTTGCCGGCAATACACTAAGTGTTCCTGAAAACGCCCTCATTCTCATGACAGGATTCATGCTGGGCGGTCTGGTCTTCCACTCGCTCTGGGCACTCGCAGGTGTCTCCATCCTGACGTTGATCGGGGACGGACCTGTCATGCGGGCCATTACAGTCGCCATGGCGATTGCCATGCTGGCGGCAACAGTTTGGGCGCTTGTCCTCTGACCCCGGAATCTTTCCGCAACGAGAGCCATGAAAATGCCTGTACTCAACTTTTCCTATGCGACGATCAAAGACAGCGCGGCCTTTCAGGATTACGTGCGAAAGGCTGCCGAACTCATGCAGAACCACAACATTGAGACCGTGGTGCGGGGCACTTACAGGACGACGCTGCGTGGCAATGAGAAAATCCGGCATGTTACCGCCGTATTCCGATATCCGGACCTGGAAAATGCGCTGCGGTTTTACAACTCAAGTGCCTATCGGGACCTGATTCCTTTGCGCGATGCCGCCTGTGAAATGGAAATCCAGTTTTACGATGAGTGAACCGGCCATCTGCGAGGCCAGCAAACGGGTTCGATCACCAGATACTAACGCGACAGGCGGTCGAGTTCGGTAAGCCAGTGCTGCTCCAGCGATTTGTCACCCCGCGGTGGCACCTCGAAACCGATGTCCTTCATCAACTCAGGCGGCAAATCAGTCAGATTAACCCGGCGGCGTTTGTTCGTTCGCCGCGAACCCACCAAAGCTTGAATAAGCTTAACTAGGGAGAAATTCCTTTCTCTCTTGCGGGCGGCAACATCTTGTGTGCAACAAATTTGATCTGACATTGTTGTAACTCCACATATTTGTGAGTTACATATCGGCTTCCGGAACCCGTCTGACCAACGAAATCTTGTCATCTATGCATAAGGGAAATTTATGCATGACGCTCAACCTCCCACCTCTTTCCGCGATCCGTGCCTTTGAAGCAGCGAGCCGACACCTGAGTTTCACGAAAGCCGGGGACGAGCTTGGACTGACACAAGCGGCCGTCAGTTACCAGATCAAGCTGCTGGAGGAGAAACTCGGTTTTGCGGTCTTTGAACGGAAAACACGCAAGATCGATCTGACACAAAAGGGAGCCCTTCTTGCCGAGGGAGTCGTCGAGGCCTTCTCTCGATTGCGGCAGACTTTCCAGGACGTGCAGGATGCAGACGCGAGCGAACTGGTCGTTTCGAGCAACACGACCTTTGCCGTGAACTGGCTTGCATCCCGCATGTTTTCCTTTCAGATGCAAAACCCCGACATTGCCGTGCGGCTGGTTTCCTACGGCCCCTGGGAGAAGCCCAAGTTCGACCAGGCGGACGTGACGATTTCCGCTTGTTACCCTCCTCCGAAGGGCAATTTGTTCATTCCGCTGATCGCCGCTGAATTCACACCACTGGTTGCACCTCAGCTTGCACAGGGCATTGGCGGCATAAATACGCCCGCGGATTTACTCAAGCTTCCGATAATCGACCCGGACGACCCCTGGTGGCGCACCTGGTTCAGTGCGGCAGGACTTCCTGATGCCGATCTGACGAAATGGCCGACATCGCGCATGGGTTCCCAGGCACTTGAGGCCAACAGGGCCATCGCGGGACAGGGTGTTGCAATTCTAACGCCTTATTTTTGCAGGCAGGCCTTGCAGCAAGGTCAGCTCATTCAGCCTTTTGACCTGGTATGTGCAGAGGATGATGAATCCTGGGCGCTGAGTTATCCGCCGCGAAACAAGAACAGCCGCAAAGTTCGCCTGTTCCAGGACTGGGTCGTTTCGGAACTCGGCAGGGACGGCCTGCATTGCCCTGAAGCGGTCCTGATCGGTTCGGACGACTAACGAGCCCAAAACGAGATATTATGGCGCCGCGTTTTTGAAATTGCTCAGCTTCGAACGCTCGGGCCGACACTTTTGGTGCCGACGCGATCCGGGAGCGCATCCATTGAATGTTCGTTCGTTTGATGCCGGAAAGCAGGTCACTCGGCAAGGCGCGTCACGAAGGGCGATGCGGTGCATCGGTCAAGTGGCGCAACGCTGCCGATGCGTTGCTTTCCGGCACCCGAAGGGCCGGGCTCTTTCTCCTGCTGACTGCGTTGGCTTGCGCTTGTGGTCGGGTACACCGTTGCACACAAGCCGCCTGGTCAGCAGAAGAAAGCGCGCCGGTCGAATCCAACACTCAATTGATGGGCGCTAGTGAGACAAGTGGTGAAACCGTTCCGAACCGCGGTAACCTCCGGAACCGTATCCTTCGTCAAACTCCACGGGGCGATCGTCTGCCAAACCCTGATAGGCGGACCGCTTTTTCGACGACGCTTCGAGTTTGGCTTCTTCATCTCCGCTACTCTGCGGCAAACGTTGTTTTGCAACGTCGTACATATTGTTCATCATGGCGACGAAACCCGCTGCAAGCCGATTCAGGAAGGTTGTATCTATCTGATCTGCAGTAATTCTCTCGCCGTTTTCTGTTGAATTATCTATCACCTTCACCTCCTAAGCTTTGCTTCTTCAGAAATGGTGTTCAGCGATGTTTATTCAATTTAACTTCGCGTAATGTTAAGCAATTTTAATATTCGGAATACCTGTTCGCAACATTCCCGCACAGGGTCAGAAAACGGACCTGAAGGCACGATCCAGCTTGTCGACGATTTCCGTGACGTGGCTGTCTTCAATTATGAAAGGCGGCGCCAGCAAAACATGATCGCCACGGACACCATCAACCGTTCCACCCATCGGATAACAGATCAGACCGGCGTCGAAAGCCGCCTTCTTCACGGACTTGTTGATCCCGCGCGCGGGGTCGAACGGGGTTTTGGTGCTTCTGTCCTCGACAATTTCAATACCGCGGAACAGCCCGCGACCACGAATGTCGCCAACATGAGGATGCTGCCCGAAGGCATCGTTCAGTTCCTGTTCGAGCTTGTCACCCATCGGCGAAACTCTCTCGACAAGACCTCCGTCGAGTTTCTTGAATACCGTCAAGGCGGCCGCACAGGCTGTCGGATGACCGATATAGGTATGACCGTGCTGAAAGAAGCCGGTCCCGTCTTCGATCGACCGGTAGATTTCATCGGTGCACAGCATGGCACCGATGGGCTGGTATCCGGCGCCGAGCCCCTTGGCAATACACAGAATGTCTGGCGAAACGCCGTCCTGCTCGTGAGCGAACAGCGTTCCGGTACGGCCCATGCCGCACATCACCTCGTCGAGGATCAGCAGGACGCCATATGTGTCGCAGATTTCCCGAATGCGCTTGAAATATCCCTCAACGGGAGGCACCGCTCCTGCCGTGGCACCGACGACCGGTTCGGCGACAAAGGCCATCACGTTTTCAGGTCCCAGCCGAAGGATTTCCGTCTCCAGTTCGCCGGCGACCCTCTGGCCATATTCAAAAGCGGTTTCAGCTTCTCTGCGACCGCGATATTCGAAACATGGAGCAATATGGGACGTTTCGATCATCAGCGGTGAAAATGGCTCACGTCGCCACTGGTTGCCACCTGTTGCCAGCGCGCCAAGCGTATTGCCGTGGTAGCTTTGACGCCGCGCAATTACCCGGTGACGGGAAGGTTCGCCTTTTTCAAGAAAGTACTGACGGGCGAGCTTGAGCGCCGCTTCAACGGCTTCGGACCCTCCCGAAACGAAATAGACACGGTCAAGGTTTCCCGGAGCCCTTGCCACGAGCAGATCCGCGAGCTTTTCCGCCGGTTCCGTCGTGAAAAATCCGGTATGTGCGAAGGCGATCCTGTCCACCTGATCCTTGATTGCCTGTGTAACGTCCGGATCGGAATGCCCAAGGCAGGAGACAGCGGCACCACCTGATCCGTCGAAATATTTTTTCCCATTTTTATCAATTATATAGCACCCATCTCCCGATGCTGCGACGGGCGGATTGGCTTTGGTATGACGAGGGAATACATGCGACATGGCGACTGATCCGGACAGTGATCGGTATGCGATCGGGTTATGTTTGCAACAAATGTATCAGATGATAGTCCAATCTGAAACATTTGTTTCTTGGTCGCGTTAACCATGTTTTTCATCACAATTTTAATCAAATTGCAGGAACATTCACGTGGGGGACATCGCAACACTTTCGACAAGGCCCGCCCGTCATGCGTCAGCGCCTCTTCGCCTGGATATTCTTTATCGGGTTTACCGTCACTCTTGCCGGCTGCGGCACAGTTGCAGGGGTCACCGGCATGGGATGGGCAACCGCATCCCATAATTCAATCGAATACGACGATTCATCGTGGTGCGTTCCGCGCCAGCTCAAAAAAGTCCTCAACCGGGTCGCAGACCGCTACGGCAAGGTTACCGTTCACTCCACCAAACGCTGGTGGCTGGAAAACTGGCGGAAGGGCGGAGCACGCAAATCCTATCACTTGAACTGCAAGGCTGTGGACTTTTCAGTCAGCGCCGACCCCTCCTCCGTGATCGCCTACCTTAAGGCCCAGCCGGAGGTTGGTGGCTACAAACACTACTCTTCCGGCCACTTTCACATCGATACAGGTCCGCGCCGGACCTGGTAGCCCGGCTGAAAATCCGGGCGAACGATCTGCAATCGGCCTGTTCCCGGAGGTGTGCCTATTTCAACTCTCCCATTTCCAGGGCCATTTCCCAGGAAACCGGATCAAAGCCGATAAAATTCTTGCGGGCTCCTTCCACGATCGGGCGCTTGATGGCCGACGGATTCTCGATCATGACTGCCACGGCACTGTCGGCATCGGTCACGGCATCCCTGGTCGCTTCGTCAAGTTTCCGCCAGGTCGTACCACGCTTGTTGAGAACAGTGTCCCAACCGAATTCGCTAACGAATTCCGCCAGTTTGTCACCATTCACACCGTCCTTTTTATAGTCGTGGAATTCGTAATCGACCCCGACCTCTTCAAGAAATTTCCGGGCTTTCTTGACCGTGTCGCAGTTCTTGATGCCGTAGACTTTCATGAGATTCCCTTCCCGACCGGATTGCTGGCAGGAAAGTTACGATTTGAGGCAATGGTTTCAAGTCCCGGAACCGACTTTCCCCCGCTCGGCTTGACCCGGCTGCATTCTCGGGTCACAGATTCTCAAGATCGCCTATGGCACCATCACCGTCGCGCACAAGAATGCCGGAGACCCGAATGACTGCGTCTGGATCACCGTCTCTTCCGGTCAAGACAGTCCCGTCCCCTCGTCAAATCAGATCCACGCCTTCGTGGGGGAACTGGCGACAGCGCCTTCGTCTGTGGAGCGGCCTTATCCTGTTCGTTTTCTGCCTGAGTCATTTCTCGAACCATGCGCTCGGTGTCATATCCGTCGATGCCATGGAGAAGGCATCCATCTGGCACTACAAGGTCTGGCGCAACCCGTTTGGCGAAAGTCTGCTTCTTGTCGCCGCAATGACGCATGTGCTGCTTGCGCTCTGGCGCACCGCCAGGAGACGCACGCTCAAGATGCCCCGATGGGAGTTCATTCAGCTGGTGTTTGGGTTCTATATCCCCTGGAGCCTTATTCCGCACGTCGGCACGACCATGGGGTTGGCCAACAACTTCGGCTTCGCGCCGACCTACCATCAGATGCTGACCATTCTCTGGCCGGAACACGGCGTCACCCAGTCACTTCTTCTGCTCGTCGTCTGGTCGCATTCGATGATCGGACTGCACTTCTGGCTGAGGCTTTACCCTTTGTACTACCGCCTCAGATTTGTCGCTCTTGCCTTCGCGGTCGCGATGCCTGTGCTCGCTTTATGGGGCTTTATCGAAGGGGCACGCCGGCTCGAACTTGCCAAGGACGTAAAGGTGAAGGTCTCGGAAGCCCAGTTCGACTGGCTGACAACTTTCGTCATCGAAGGACGGGCCGTGGTCTTTGGCCTGATCGCATGCAGCCTGCTGGTCATCCTGTTCCGCTATCTGATCGGCCTGAGCGCGAGACGACTGACAATCACGTATCCGGGTAGCCTCGCGGTCCGTGCGAAACCCGGCGCAACACTGCTTGAGATCAGCCGGATCAACGATGTGCCCATCGCCTCGGTCTGCGGCGGGCGGGCGCGGTGCTCCACCTGCCGCGTCAAGGTGTTCGAGGGAGAAGAAACACTCGCCCCGCCGGAAGCTGCCGAGAAGGCTGTTCTCACGCGGATTTCTGCGGATGAGGGGGTCAGGCTTGCCTGCCAGATCAGACCCTTGCAGAACCTCGGCGTGCAGCCGCTCGTTCCGGTCAAGGTGACTTCCGAGACCAGCGAGAACCTCAAGGATGCCTACTACTGGGGTGTCGAGCAGGAAGTCGTCGTCATGTTCGTCGATCTCAGAAACTTCACCCGAATTACTGAATCCCAGCTTGCTTATGATGTGGTCCACCTCCTGAACAGTTATCTCGATCAGGCTTCCGGTGCGATCCGGTCAGAGGGAGGATTTGTCGACAAGTTCATCGGCGACGGCATCATGGCGATATTCGGGATGGACAACAATCCGGGACAGGGCGCTCGGCAGGCGTTGCGTGCCGCAAAGCGAATTGAGGCGGTGATGCAATCGCTCGAGACTGAAAAAGGCCCGCAATTCAGTGACCCTATCCGGCTGGGAATCGGTTTGCATCTGGGTCCTGCTATTCTGGGCAGAATCGGAGTTGCCGGAGCAAGTGGAGGACTCACTGCCCTCGGGGACGTCGTCAACACGGCAAGCCGGCTTGAAACCGAAAACAAGACGCATGGCAGTTTTCTCGTTGTTTCGAAAGCGGTCATAGATGCCGCTGAAGCGGAAATCCTTGAAGCAGAAAACGCTGAAATCAATGTCAGAGGTAAAGAAATTCCCTTGCAAATCTTCGCCGTGAACAGCTTAGATACTGTCAAAATTCCCGAAGGTTGAGTGACTGCCTTCGCCTGAAACGAGCACTGGAGCCTTTGTGAATACCCGTTATACGCCACGGGAAATGCTGGAGAAACTCATCTCCTTCAACACCGTTTCAGACCGCAGCAACCTCGACCTCATTTCGTTTGTTGAAGATTATCTTGGCGAGCATGGCATTGCGTCAACGCGCGTGCCCGACGAGACCGGAACAAAAGCTGCGCTCCATGCGCGGATCGGGCCTGCAGTCGAAGGTGGCGTTGTTTTGTCCGCACATACGGATGTGGTGCCGGTTGCAGGCCAAAACTGGTCTCGGGATCCCTTCACCGCCTGGGAATCTGATGGCAGACTCTACGGGCGCGGATCTGCCGACATGAAGGGATTTGCGGCGACCGCACTTTCCAAGGTTCCGGATTTTCTGGCCGCCGATCTTGAAAAACCCATCCACATTGCTCTTTCCTACGACGAGGAAATCGGCTGCTTCGGTGCCGCACCACTCGTCAGTGATCTGCTGGCGAAAGAACCGCAACCGTCTTTCGCCATTGTCGGCGAACCAACCAATATGAAAGTGGTGACCGGACATAAGGGAATAGCAGTCTTCAAAACCAGAATTCGGGGGCACCCGGCGCATTCCAGCCAGTTGCACCGGGGTGTTTCAGCAATTTCAGCGGCTGCCAAACTGATCACATGGCTCGACACCCGAACCGCCGAAAACAAGGCCGGGGCCGATCCCGATTGTCCATTCGAACCGCCTTACACAACGCTGCACAGCGGAGTGATCAAAGGCGGGCAAGCACACAATATTACGGCACAGCATTGCGAATTTGCCACCGATATCCGGCTGCTGCCGGGCGACAGTACAAAGGCCTGGATCGACGCCTACCAGACTTACATTGAAAATCATGTTCTGCCGGACATGCTGGAGATTTCGGCGGACTGTTCGATCGACGTCGAGCATCTGGCCTATGTTCCCGGCCTTTCGGAGGAGCCGGATGGCCGTGCGGAAACCGAAGTCCGGCGCCTGACGGGGGACAATGGGCGTCACGTGGTTGTCTACGCGACCGAGGGCGGAATTTTTCAGAACCACGGACTATCGACAGTCGTCTGTGGTCCGGGCTCGATCGACCAGGCTCATCAGGCGGACGAATATATCGAACTTGTGGAATTGGACCGGTGTGCGACGTTTTTGGACCAGTTGCTTGCCGGATTATCCCAAAAACAATTCTGACCGGGTTTGAACACCGACGGTTACAATGTCATAGTTCGCAATCGACGAACGGTCCTACCCTTGTTGAGGGGGTACGGAGAAAGTAAAAAAAGCATTCCGGAAACGGGAAAACGAGGGGAAAATGAACAAGAAGACTTTGATTTTTACCGCGCTGCTGGCCGCGGGGACAGGGGCTGCTGCACAGGCAGAAACCTTCAAGTTTGCCTTCCAGGGCAGTTTGAACGGCCTCGATCCCTACAGCCTCAACGAAACCTTCACCCTGTCGTCGCTCGGCAATGCCTATGAGGGGTTGACGCGTCGTGGGGCGGATCTCGCCATCGAGCCTGCACTGGCTGAACGTTGGGAAATCATCGAACCCAACCGCTGGCGTTTTTATCTGCGCAAAGGCGTCAAGTTCCACAACGGCAACGATTTTACCGCTGAAGATGTCGCCTTTTCAGTCGACCGGGTCCGCTCGGAAGGGTCCGACCTGACAACACGCGTCCCTGCCGACGCCAAGGTGGAAATCGTCGACGACCACACGGTCGACTTCGTGCTGACCGGCCCGAACCCGATCCTGAACTATGAGTGGGACACGTTCTACATCATGGACAAGGAGTGGACGACCGAGAACGACGCGGTCAAGGTCACGTCCGCATCCGACACCACACCGAATTATTCGTCCTTGAATGCGAACGGCACCGGTCCGTTCAAGATTGTCAGCCATGAGGCAGGCGTAAAGACGGACTATGAGAAAAACGACGGTTGGTGGGACGAGATCAAGCACAACGTCGACACCGTCGAATTCACACCGATCCCGTCCGACGCAACTCGTGTTGCTGCGTTGTTGTCGGGTGAACTGGATATGGTCTATCCGATCCCGGTTCAGGACATCAAACGCATCAACGACAATGCCGGAACCGTTGCGCTGACCGGACCAGAGCTGCGCACGATCTTCCTTGGCATGGACCAGACGCGCGACGAACTGCTCTATTCGGACGTGAAGGGCAAGAACCCGTTCAAAGACGAGAAAGTCCGCAAGGCGTTCTACCAGGCGATCGACATCGAGGCGATCAAGAACAAGGTCATGCGGGATCTGGCAACGCCGTCCGCGATCATGATTTCGCCGTTCCTGTTTTCCAAGTCATCTGAATTCGAGCGCTATCCATACGATCCGGAAAATGCGAAGAAGCTGCTATCCGAAGCCGGTTATGCGGATGGTTTCACCGTTGGTATGGACTGCCCGAACGACCGCTACGTCAATGACGAGGCCATCTGCCAGGCGGTAGCCGCCATGCTGGCACGCGTCAACATCAAGGTCGATCTGAACGCACAGCCGAAAGCAAAGTATTTTGCCAAGGTTCTTGCGTCCGGTGGCTTCGACACGTCGTTCTATCTGCTTGGCTGGACCCCGGGTTCGCTCGACAGCTGGAACGTGTTGTCGAACCTGATGAACTGCCGCACCGAAGCCGGTGAAGGTTCTCCGTTCAACCTCGGCGGTTTCTGTGATGAGAAGATCGACAAGCTCACCGGCGAAGTGCTGGTTGAAATCGACCCGGAAAAGCGCGATGGCCTGATCGCGGAAGCCTACAAGATCAGCCATGACAACGCCTACTACATTCCGCTCCACCAGCAGGGCCTTGCCTGGGGTGTCGCGGATAACGTCGAACTCGTCCAGCGCGCCGACAACCAGTTCAAGTTCCGTTTCATAAACAAGAACTGAGTTTAGCGCATTACGCCTGACGCTCCCGGTCCAGAGCCGGGAGCGTATTTTCATGCCAGACCCTAAAGAGCCGAAATGATTGGTTTTGCGACGCGCCGCCTGATCCAGGCGATGATTGTCATGCTGGTGGTGGCCCTGCTTGCCTTCACCATGTTCCGTTTTGTGGGTGATCCGATCAACCAGATGGTCGGGATCGAAACGTCGATCGAAGAGCGTGAAGCCCTTCGCGAACGTCTCGGTCTCAACGATCCGATCCCTGTCCAGTTCCTGCGTTTTGTAACCAACGCGGCCCAGTTCGACTTCGGCACCTCATACCAGTTCCGCCAGCCGGTCTCGGAACTCTTTGCCAAACGCATTCCGGCAACGCTTGAGCTCAGTTTCACATCGGCACTGTTCGCTCTTGTGGTGGGTATTCCGATGGGGATCTATGCCGGCCTCAATCGAGAATCGCCGGTATCAAAGTTCTTTCTGTCCGTGTCGCTCATCGGAATCTCCCTGCCGACCTTCTTCATCGGCATCCTGCTCATTTTCCTGTTTTCCGTAACGCTGCAGTGGCTGCCGAGCTTCGGGCGCGGTGACACCGTGCAGATCGGTTCCTGGTGGACGACCGGATTTCTGACGATCTCCGGCCTCAAGGCGCTGATCCTGCCTTCGATCACGCTCGGCCTCTACCAGATGACCCTGATCATGCGCCTCATTCGCGCCGAGATGCTGGAAGTGATCCGGACCGACTATATCAAGTTCGCTCGGGCGCGCGGGTTGCCGGACCGGCTGGTCAACTTCCGTCACGCCCTGAAGAACACGCTTGTTCCGGTAATCACGATCACCGGCCTTCAGCTCGGGGCGATCATCGCCTTCGCCACGATAACCGAAACAGTCTTCAATTGGCCGGGAATGGGACTGATGTTCTTGCAGGCAGTGCAGAACGTCGACATTCCGATCATGTCGGCCTACCTGCTGCTGACCGCTTTCCTTTTCGTCGCGATCAACTTCATTGTCGACATTCTCTACTTCTATATCGACCCGCGCCTGCGCGTCGGCCGGCCATAAGGGGACAGCCACTCATGCCCTACGTCTCCAACGAAGAAGCCAAGGCCGCCGTCCAGGACCGATCTGGTCATCAGGTGGCGCCGGGACGCCTGTCGAAGGTTTTCGACAGCGACATGTTCCATTCGTTCCTGCGCTCCAAGGTCACGGTGGTTGCTGCCATTGGGACCTTCATCCTGTTCATGCTCGCCTTCCTGGCACCCTGGGTCGCACCCCACAACCCGTTCGACCTGGCGTCCATTTCGATCCTGGATGCTCGGGTTCCACCCGTCTGGATGGAATACGCCGACCCACGTTTCCTGCTGGGAACCGATGATCAGGGCAGAGACCTACTCTCCGGTATTTTTTACGGCATGCGGATTTCGCTGATTGTCGGGTTTTGCTCGGTTGTCGCCGCTGCCGTTATCGGCATCACGCTCGGACTTGTCGCCGGCTACATGGGTGGGCGTGTCGATACCGTCATCATGCGGATTGCCGACGTACAATTGACCTTCCCGGCGATCCTGATTGCGCTGCTGATCGATGGTATCGCGGCCGGAATCTTCGGTGGTGTGGACCGTGAGATATTTGCCTTCTACATCCTTATCGTGTCATTGGCTCTGTCGTTCTGGGTGCAATATGCGCGCACGGTGCGCGGCTCCACCATGGTGGAAAAGAACAAGGAATATGTCCAGGCAGCCCGCGTCATCGGCATCCCTTCGGTCATCATCATGGCGCGGCATATCCTGCCGAATGTGATGGGACCTGTAATGGTGATTGCGACGATCAATCTGGCGCTTGCCATCGTCACCGAAGCGACACTTTCGTTCCTCGGGGTTGGCATGCCACCCACCCAGCCTTCGCTTGGAACCCTGATCGCGGTGGGCAACGACTTCCTTTATTCCGGTGAATGGTGGATCGCGATTTTCCCCGGTCTGGCGCTCGCGCTGCTGGTCCTGAACGTCAACCTTCTGGGCGACTGGCTGCGCGATGCCCTGAACCCGAAATTGCGGTGAGGGCATCATGAACGTTCTGGATATCAAGGATCTCACGGTCGAATTCCCCAGCCGCAAGTCAGTCTTTGTGGCGGTAGACGATGTCGATATGAGTGTCGAGGCGGGCAAGGTCCTCGGTGTGGTCGGCGAATCGGGTGCCGGCAAGTCGACCGTAGGCAACGCCGTCATCGGACTGCTTCAGGAACCGGGACATATCGCGGGTGGCGAAATCTTCCTGCACGGCAAACGCATCGATAATCTGTCTTACAAGGAAAAACGCCTGCTTCGAGGGCGCAAGATCGGCATGATCTTTCAGGATCCGCTGACCTCGCTGGATCCGCTGCAGACGGTCGAATCCCAGTTGGTCGAAACGATCCGTACCCATCTTCCGCTTTCTGCGAAAGATGCCCAGAAACGGGCCGTGGAGCTGATCGATTCGGTCGGCATTCCCGACCCGGAAGAACGTATCAAACAATACCCGCACCAGTTTTCGGGCGGGATGCGCCAGCGAGTCGTCATTGCACTCGCTCTTTGCGCCGAACCCGAGCTTGTCATTGCCGACGAGCCGACCACCGCCCTCGACGTTTCCATACAGGCTCAGATTCTCGAGCTGATGAAAAAACTCTGCGAGGAGCGCAACGTGGCAATGCTCGTGATCACGCACGACATGGGTGTGATCGCCGACATAACCGATCACGTTGCGGTGATGTATCACGGCGATCTGGTCGAATACGGCGAGACAACCCAGGTGCTCGGCGCACCAAAACACCCCTATACGCAAAGTCTGATTTCCGCCGTTCCGCGTCCGGATGTCAAAGTAGACCGTTTTCCTGTGGTCAACTACATCGAGAAAGCCGGCACGCCGCAGAAACATATCGATATCTCGACCCATTGGCTGGGCAAGTCCCGCGATTACGAACAGGTCGCCGGTCCTCTGGTTCAGATTCGCGACCTCGATATGCGTTTCGAGGTTCGCGGCTCAATTTTTCCGTCGCAAAGGAAATACTTCCAGGCGGTCAAGAAAGTCAGTTTCGACATCGAGCAGGGCGAAACCTTCGGTGTCGTCGGCGAGAGCGGTTCCGGGAAGTCGACCATCGCGCGCCTGATCACGGGGCTTTATCATCCCACCGGCGGTTCCATCCTGTTTGGCAAAACAGAACTCACATCGTTGACGAACCGCAAGGATGTGCTGGCGATGCGGCGCCAGATGCAGATGATTTTCCAGGATCCGTTTTCGTCGCTCAATGCCCGCATGCGGGTGCGCGATATCATCGCCGAACCGATCAAGTTCCACAAACTGGCCTCCAGCAACGCGGAAGTCCGACAGATCGTCGACGACCTGCTGGACCATGTCGGATTGGGTGCGCAGGCCGGCCAGAAGTTTCCGCATGAATTTTCCGGTGGTCAGCGTCAACGCATCTCCATCGCACGTGCGCTTGCGACCCGGCCAAGGTTCCTGATCTGCGACGAGCCGACATCGGCACTCGATGTCTCCATCCAGGCACAGATACTCAATCTTCTGAAGGATCTTCAGCAAGAACTCGGCCTGACCATGCTGTTCATCAGCCATGACCTCGCGGTCATTCGCCAGATGTGCAACCGGATCGGCGTGATGCGGAACGGCGAACTGTGCGAGGTTTCCGATTGCGACGAGCTATTTGAACATCCAAAGCATCCCTACACACGCGAACTCCTGGATCTGATGCCGTCCCTGGAATTGCTGTCACGGGCCAATCTGGAAACAGTCTGAAAGCTTTCGCACTGGATAAACGCTGGTTTCCGGTTTCACCGACCGGGCCAGCGAGCAAGCTTCGAAGAAACCGGGAAGCGAAATTTATTGTCAGTCCGGCGAGTCGCGGTATTGACTCCTATCGGTGTGCCGATTCCCTGTTGTCCGAAACAAATAGCCACAGACAAGTGGGAACCAGGCAAGAATTGCCGCACCAGTCCACCTTTCAGAGCGCTTGCAAATAAAGCCGCAGGCAATTTGACATCATGCAAAGACCAAACGGCATGCGGCCGATACTTTCTTAAATCACTTCTTCGGCGACCAAGCCTTAAAAAGCAAACAGGGAGAGCAAAACTGCTCTCCCTGCAACTGCACTACTATGTCGTATTTCACAACTTTAAGTATAATGTCTATTTGAGCTCTTAAATTGAGCAAGCCCCTTTTGAATATGCAAATCAAAATCTCCGAAACACTTGATTCTGGCAAGTGCTCATACGCATAAAACATCGGCAATAGTGACTATTCCTTGAACAGACGTATTCCAATCTGCCGTTTCTTTGATCTCTCTACGTTGTGTTCGAGCGTTCGGCTGCACATGCTCAGGCGTGTCTCCGGGTTTCAGTCTGAGTGGCTCGGACCACGCAATTTTCGGATGCATCAAGAAACACAAAGTCACGAGATCGTCGAACCATGGCCAATAAATCCTTCAATACAATAACTTGGTATGCATCTATTGTTGTTTCGGTCTTTTTCCTGGTACTCGCATTAATAGAAATCAACGTGATCACCTACTTTCCTCTAGGCATTGTTCATTTTTTCGGAATTTACAGCGCCCTATTTTTCAGCATTTTTGCTTCGATATTCTCGTTCTTTTCCCTCACCTATTCCTTGAATGGCCGGTTTGGCGGTGCATTGACCTTTCTCACGATCCTGCTCAGCACGCTGCTCCTGGCCTCGACCACGATCCTTCTCGCCTCAGGAAACCCGGCCGGCAATGCAAATGTTCCCGCTGTTTCCGCCGCTTTCATGGTGCTGCTGCGAACGCTCGGCGTCTCAATCCTGCCCCCTCGGGGCGATCTTTCGGGAATTCGCGAAGCGGTTGGTTCGATCGTGCTGTCGGTCGGCGCCGGCGGCCTCTGGCTCGCATTTGATCCACTTCGGTTTCCGGTCGCAGTCTCGGCAGCCCTGCTGCTCTCGTGGCCATTTCTGGTCGACGGCATCAATGCCTTTGCTGACAAGGTTTTCCAAAAGGGTGCGCTTGCCGCCGGTGCACGAGATCTGGCTCCAGCCGCTCTTACCGCAATCGGCCGCGCCGGCGACATTGTCATCGACAAGACAGCCCTGATGTCAGGACCGGACCTGATGGTGACCAATGTGATGGCATTCGACAACGAGCCAAGAACCCTGCTTGCAGTCGCGGCTTCCGCAGAGGCGCAATCAAGCCATCCGGTTGCCTTGGCCTTGCGTCAACTCGCTAGCCAGTGGCGCGTGCCTCTGAAGACACCCGACCGTTTCGAACCGACACACGGAATTGGCGTGGTTGCCCTCCTTGGCGGCCAGACTGTCGTGATCGGCACGACGGAACTATTGAAGCAGCTCAAGATCGACAGTTTTACGGCCGATGCCATTGCAAGGTCGCTCGAGGCAGATGGCAAAACCGTTTTGCGGGTCGCGGTCGGCGGGCGTGTGGTCGGTGTCCTCGGGCTTGAAGGTACCCTCAGGCAAGATGCAGGTGCCGCCGGGATGGCCATGCGTGCCGAAGGTTTGACACCCTGGCTCTTCACCAATGACGGCTCCAAAACGCGCATGGCACTTGCTGATATGCTCGGGCTTGAATGTCCGGATGAAACGCAGACCGCGACAACGGCCCAGGCAGCTTCCGCACTGGTTTCCGGCAACGGCACATCGCTGTTTCTGACCCTGTCGCAGGACCGAAGCTCTCTGGAGCTCTACGCCTGCACATCAAAGGCCCCGAATTCGCCCGACGAACCGCATCCGATTGCCGTCAGCAATACAGACGAAATCGGGGCGTTTCCTGCGCTCAAGGCCCTCGCGATGCGCAGAGAGGTGCTCGCAGGTCGCGCCAGAAAACTGATTGTTGGACTTTGGGTGCTTGGCGGCCTGTGCGGAGCGTCAACCGTGGTGCCGGTCCACGCGACCCCGCTGCTGTTTGGTGTTTGTCTGGTAATCCTCCTGGGCTTTGCGCGTGTCGGCATTGGAGGTCGCCAAATCGGCCGGCTTTGAACCAAAGAGTCTCATATGATGAGACCATATTGAACAGACATTGCCTTTACAGCGCCCGAAGCGTGGTGTTTATCCTGCCTTATATCTTGAAAAGATTGAGGGAAGAGGCGCGATGAGCGACAAGAAACAGCCGAAGCTGCGGTCAGCGGCGTGGTTCGACAATCCGGATAATCCCGGCATGACAGCGCTTTACATCGAGCGTTACCTCAATTTCGGCATTACCCGGGAAGAACTGCAATCCGGCAAGCCGATCATCGGCATCGCCCAGACCGGGTCGGACCTCTCGCCCTGCAACCGACACCACCTGGAACTGGCAAAGCGGGTCCGGGAAGGCATCCGCGACCAAGGCGGCATTGCTTTCGAATTTCCCGTTCATCCGATTCAGGAAACGGGCAAGCGTCCAACGGCGGCACTCGACCGGAATCTGGCCTATCTGGGCCTGGTTGAACTTCTTTATGGCTATCCGATTGACGGCGTCGTTCTGACAATCGGCTGCGACAAGACCACACCGGCCTGCCTGATGGCGGCAGCGACCGTGAACGTCCCGGCAATCGCACTTTCCGTCGGTCCGATGCTGAACGGCTGGTACAAGGGCGAGCGGACAGGGTCAGGCACAATCGTCTGGAAAGCCCGCCAGATGATGGCAGCCGGGGAAATCGACTATGCCGGGTTCATGGACCTTGTCGCTTCAGCGGCTCCTTCGGTGGGCTACTGCAACACGATGGGCACCGCAACGACAATGAATTCTCTTGCGGAAGCGCTCGGCATGCAGTTGCCAGGAGCCGCCGCGATACCCGCGCCCTACCGCGAACGCGGCGCGATTTCATACGAAACCGGCAAACGCATAGTCGACATGGTTCACGAGGACCAGAAACCCTCAGATATCATGACACGGGAAGCGTTTGAAAACGCCATTGTGATCAACTCGGCGATCGGCGGATCCACCAATGCCCCGATCCACCTGAACGGTGTTGCCCGCCATGTCGGTGTCGAACTGGACAATGACGACTGGCAGAAAGTTGGTCACGATGTACCGCTTCTGGTCAACCTGCAGCCAGCCGGTGAGTATCTCGGCGAAGACTATTTTCATGCAGGCGGCGTACCGGCTGTCGTTGCCGAGTTGCTGCGCCACGGCAGGCTTCCCCATCCCGATGCGGTCACCGCGAACGGCAAAACAATCGCCGAGAACTGTGAGGGCATCGTCACCGACCTTCCCGACGTGATCAAATCATTCGATGCCCCGATGATGGACCGGGCCGGGTTCATCAATCTCAAGGGCAATCTGTTCGACAGTGCCATCATGAAGACCAGCGTGATTTCCAAGGAATTCCGGAGCCGCTATCTTTCCAATCCGGATGACCCTGAAGCCTTCGAGGGTCGCGCCATCGTCTTTGAAGGGCCGGAGGACTATCACCACAGGCTTGACGATCCGGACCTGGAGATCGACGAGAACTGCATGCTCTTCATTCGCGGCACCGGACCGGTCGGCTATCCCGGTGGGGCGGAGGTCGTCAACATGCAGCCACCTGCAGCCCTGATCAAACGTGGCATCACGGAGCTTCCCTGCATTGGCGACGGCCGCCAGTCCGGCACGTCCGGATCACCGTCCATCCTGAATGCGTCGCCCGAAGCGGCGGCGATGGGTGGTCTTGCATTGCTCAAGACCGGTGACCGGGTGCGCATCGACCTCAACAAGGGAACCGCCGATATCCTGATTTCTGACGAGGAGCTGGCACAGCGCCGCAAGGACCTCGAGGCATCGGGCGGTTTCCAGGTTGCCGACAGCCAAACGCCGTGGCAGGAGATCCAGCGCGGCATGGTTGGCCAGTTCGACAAGGGAATGGTGCTGGAACCGGCGGTCAAGTACCAGGACGTTGCTCACACAAGAGGCTTGCCACGGGACAATCACTAGGTCCTTTGTTGTCCTTGATTATCTAGGGATCCAGTAAGCTGCTGATTCGAGCCTTTAAACTGAAGGTTTGCCGAATACCGGGTCGCTGCTCACGTTACACTTGGCCGGGATGACAATGATCGTTTGCTCACCAAACTGAACGTACAACGTAATGAGGATCTTGGTTGGTTTTTGTCCCAATAAAAGACCCAATCTGGATGCGTCTGTATGGACCATACGGCATTTCGGATGTTGCAGGGGTACTGACCTCGCTTGCAATCAAATGGGATGACGAGGCTGCCAAAGCGCTTTTCTGGGAGGAGCTCCATCATCAGGACACACTATACCCAGTTTCTTACGCGGCTTTACCCTGGATCTGGAAAATCGCAAGCGAACATGACCAAGACACCTGTCTTGAGGCTTACTTTTTTCTCTCACATTTTGTCGCGTGCGCATTGAGCTCAAACCAGAACCTCGACAGATACGCAGAATCAGCAGAAAAATATAACGGGCTGTCATTGGCCCGGAGCGAGCACGCTAAAGACTGGCTCCCCGAAGAAACTCGGCTGACTCAGGCCGACATGACTGTCCTCGGTCAACTCGAGAAATGGGTTGATAAACATATTGAAGAGATTGCACTGAGCTGCGTCGGCGTCGGCGCTACCTTCAAACAATGCGAAGCGGTTGAACTCTACACCGGACATGTCCGACTCCATTCGACGGACAATTTTGCGAATGCGCTCGGACTCTGGGCCATCGATATGGACCACGAAGACATTTTCGGGATTTTTGGACCAAAAACTGATGGAGACCACCAATCGGCAGAAAACCTCCGTCGCTTCGTCCACCCTGAAAACAAACAGCTTCAAATGTTCCTACGTAGGTATGCCACGGGCAGGATACAAGAATACTATTCAGACGAAGACGATCAGTTGAAATTGCCACTTGACGATTACGTAAAGGTCATACATCAAGAAGGCAACGAATGACAGCTGCCAGATTCAGATAGGAGACAACTCATGTCCTTGGAACAGCTCACGGAAGGTGTCCGCGAAAAAGTCGCCGGCGGTGGAATTGAAGAAAGCGTCAAGTTCGACATGGGCGGTGACGGCGTCATTTTTCTTCAGGGCTCGGATGTCAGCAATGATGATGGCGACGCCGATTGCACGATCAAGATTTCTGCGGAAGATCTCGCCGATCTCCTGTCGGGCGAGTTGAACCCGACAAGCGCTTTCATGGGTGGCAAGATGCAGGTCGAAGGCGACATGAGTGTCGCGATGAAGCTCGGCAGCATCGTCTGATAATTTGGGGAGAACCCAATCCCAAGCCGGTCCGTTGGGCCGGCTTTTTTTGTCGTACGCCTTGATGGACCAAGTGCTCCGGTCTTCTACCAGAGTTCGAGTTCACCCTTCTGCTTGAGAGATTCAAACCATTCGTCGGGATTCATGGCGATCCTGGCATGCTTGACCATGGCTTCGTTCATGTCAGCCAGTCCGGTCGTGTCCGGCCACTTTTCCGGCTGCCAGATGTTTGACCGGAAAACGCATTTGGGGCAGTGCATGAAGGCGCTCTTCACATGAATCACGAGTGCGAGCTTCGGTTCGCGCCCGTTGATTGCCATCGACGCAATCAGATCGCGGTCCCTGACGATCCTGGCTTCCCCGCGAATTCGAAGCGTTTCACCTCTGCCCGGTATTATGAAGAGAACGCCGACCCTCGGGTCCTTCAGGACATTGTGGAACGTATCCAAACGCCTGTTTCCGGGCCTGTCGGGGATCGCCAGCGTGGTTTCATCAAGGACCTTCACAAATCCGGCGGGATCACCTCTCGGGGACACATCGAGATATCCATCCGGATTTGCCGTCGCAAGAAAGCAGAACGGCGCGTGTGAAATGAAGTCCCGGCAGATGGAGTCCAGCGCGGGAATCTCCTTGTGAATGATCTGCGGCAGCGGTTCGCCCGTGATTTCCTCAAGGTCCTCGGCGCGGGTCACGATATCGGAAAAACCGGAAAAGGGGTCGCTGTCGTTCGTCATCGGAGGCTCCTGTCATGCCGAAAAGAATGAACGGCAATTTCCGTCTGTCAACCAGAGCATCTCGATGATCAAAAACAGAAACGGCCGGACATGGCCCGGCCGTCTGTGCGTATTGGTGTCCCGGACCCTATCGCGTGATGATCTCCGGCCCCATGAAGTAGTAGGGCAGGAACGTCGAAAGCGCCGGCACATAGGTCACGATGACGAGGAACAGCAGAAGCACCAGCACAAAGGGCGCGGCTGCCTTTACCACCTGAACCAGACTCATGCCGGTAATCCCTGATGTCACGAACAGGTTCAGTCCGATCGGCGGCGTGATCATGCCGATTTCCATATTCACCACCATCAGGATACCGAGATGGATCGGATCAACGCCGAGCTCCAGTCCAATCGGAAAGACGACCGGAGCCACGATCAGCAACAGGCCGGACGGTTCCATGAACTGTCCGCCAATCAGCAGGATGATGTTGACCGCCAGCAGGAAGGTGAACCAGTTGAACCCGGCCTCGACCATCCAGTCAGTGATCACCTGCGGTATCTGCTCGGCGGTAAGTGTGTGAGCAAACAGGAGCGCGTTGACGATGATGAACATCAACATGATGGTCGTCTTCGACGAATCCGTCAGTACCTTCTTGGTGTCCTTGTGGACCATAGCCGGGAAGAACTTCCAGGCAATGAGTCCGAGATTGCGGCCCCAGACCTTGCCGCCTGCACCATAGGCAGCCGGCAGCGCAGCAGGGCTAAGACCGCCCCTGAGCAACGGGTAGGCGACCAGGGCAGCAATCAGCACAATGATGCTGTCGAGACCGAAGAAGGCGCGCTCGGTCGCAAGTTTTGCAATGGCGGACCAGGTGAGCATGGCAACGAACGCGTAGGTAATTGCCTTGAACCCCGTCAGGGCAAGCGGACTGTCGCCGTCATTGATCCAGCCGATCCCGGAAAGCGGCCCCATGTCCCGATAGACAAAAAGCGCGATCAATCCGGCATAAACGGCAGCCACGGCAGCAGCCTCGGTCGGTGTGAAGATACCCAGATAAATTCCACCGAGGATGATGACCATCAGGAAGAGGCCGACAGCTGCTTGAGACAATGAGCTCCAAAGCTCCTTGGATCCCGCCCATGGCTGCGCCGGCAATTTTTTTATCCGGGCCATGATGTAGATCGCCGTCATCAGCATCAGGCCGGCAATGAGACCGGGAATGACACCTGCAAAGAACATTCTGCCGACAGAAACGTTCGTTGCGGCCGCATAGACCACCATCACAATCGATGGCGGGATCAAAATGCCGAGCGTGCCCGCATTGGCGATGACGCCGGCGGCAAATTCCTTCGTGTAGCCGGCCTGACGCATGCCGGCGATGGCGATTGTGCCAATAGCGACAACGGTGGCCGGTGACGAACCGGAGAGCGCTGCAAAGAGCATGCACGCAAAGACAGCCGCAATGGCTAGGCCTCCGCGAATCCACCCGACAGCGTCGATCGAAAAGCGAATGATCCGCCTTGCAACACCGCCGGTCGACATGAAGCTGGAGGCAAGGATGAAGAACGGGATCGCCAGCAACGTGAAGTTCTGCGAGGCATTGAACAGCTGCACGGCAACCGAACTCATCGAATCGTGGCTGAAGAGCGCAATGTAGAGCACGGCGGACAGGCCGAGCGAAATGGCGATCGGTACCCCGAGGAACAGGAAGCCGAACAGGAAAATGAAGAGAAATGCGGTTTCCATCGGGCCCTAGTCCTTCAGCACGTCTTTGTTTTCCGCCACCAGGTCTTCTGCCTCGTGGGCAGCGATGATGGCGTCTTTTTTACCCATGAGGATGAGCACGAATGCCTGCGCAGCCCGGAAGGCCAGCAACAGGAGACCAACCGGCAGTATGACGTAGGGTATCCAGCGCGGAACACGTTCCTTGACGTCGAACCATTCCTGAATGAAGACCGGCCATTTCAGGTCTTCCATGCCGATGGGCAACTTGTAGAACTTTGCGACATAAGCGAACGCACCACCCGACGAGCCTTTGTTTTCAAGCCCGAACAAGGCCCCGAACCAGGTCGCGTCAAACAGAAGCAGGGCATAAAGTACCGTCAACGCCGCGCCGAGCAGAGCCGCCAGCCTGAACATCGGTTTCGGCAACAGGTTGATCACCGCATCAACCCCGAGATGGGCACCGATCTTGATGCCGTAGCTCATTCCGAACAGGATCAGCCAGGCGAACAGGACACGTGTGAATTCGAGCGCTCCGGTCCAGCCTGAATTGAAGCCATAACGGGCGACCACCTGACTGAAGGTTACGATGGTCATCAACGCCAGAATCAAGGCGAGGATGTTTTCCTCCAAGGAATCGACAAACCGTCCGACACGGGACATGACAGCCTCCCCAATGCCGGCGCGCTGCCGCACCGGCCTTGCGCGCCAGAAGCGCGCCGCATGAAATTTTGAAATTGATTGCGTCAGAAGATGGGCTCGCCAAGCGAGCCCATCCCGTCAGACCACGAAGTCTTAGCTTGCCTTGTTTGAAGAGACGGCCGCGTCGATGACATCCTGACCGATGTCGTCGCGGAACTGGTCCCAAACCGGCTTCATGGTGTTGACCCATTCGTCACGCTGCTCAGGTGTCAGCTGGCGAACAACACCCTTGTTTTCGATGATCTTCTGCTTGTTGGCTTCGTTGATCTCCGCTGCGCGCGCGTTGTATTCGTCGGAGACTTCGTTGAAGATAGTCAGGAACTGGTCACGGGTATCCGCTTCCAGGCTGTCCAGCCATTCCTGGGAGGTCACGGCCAGATAGGTCAGCAGCTGGTGGTTGGTTTCCGTGGTGCCGTCCTGAACTTCGAAGAACTTCTTGGTGTAGATGTTGGACCAGGTGTTTTCCTGCCCGTCGACAACTCCGGTCTGCAGCGCACCGTAGACTTCCTTGAAGGCCAGTTTCTGCGCATTTGCACCCATGGCTTCGATCATGGCGACCGCCACGTCGGACGTCTGCACGCGGAACTTCAGACCCTTGGCGTCGCTTGGAACCAGAAGCGGCTTGTTGGCAGAGAACTGCTTCAGACCGTTGAAGACATAACCAAGACCGACAAAACCGTAGTCGGACATGGCGCCCAGAAGTTCCTGACCCTTTTCGCCCTTGGTGAAGGTGGTCACGGCGTCCATGTTGGTGAACAGGAACGGCAGGTCGAAGACGCGGTATTTCAGCGTGTAGGACTCGAATTTCGACAGGGACGGTGCTGCAAGCTGAACATCGCCAAGAAGCAGGGCTTCCATCACCTTGTTGTCGTCAAACAGCTGTGAAGACGGGAACACCTGCATGCAGGCCTTGCCATCCATCTCGGTGTTGATCCGGTTGGCAAGCGCGGTTGCCATCTCACCTTTCGGGTGACCCTGGGCCGAAACCACGTGGCTGAACTTGATGACAACTTCGCCGTCGCCGCATTCATCGGCCGCCTGGGCAGCGGATGTCATGGCAAAGGAAGCCGCAGCAGCAGCGGCGATTACAAATTTTTTCATCGGATGTCCTCCCAGACATTTTGGTAAGGCGGCCATTTGCTTGGCCGGACAGCACAGAGGCTGGTCCTGCGCTTATTCGCAAGGCGTGTGCCAACTTTGAGTTCCTGGGTAAAACGACAGGATTTCGGCGGGTGCTTTCAAAAATTCCGGTCGCCGGGAAGGTCATCTTGTCGAAAATGGGTGGCACCTGACACATGCGATGCGTCCAATGTGTCGAAACCGACACATTACTCAGCGCCAAAGAGCGCCGCTTTTCGCATCGTGGTGAATGCGATTTTCAAGTCGTGCAAGCTTTTCGGGGTTTCGGATCATGAACACCTGGTCGACCAGTCCGGACGTGTCAAATCCCAACGTCGTCGCAGTCACAATACGCGCACCGTCGTACTCGACCAGACCTCGCAATCCGTTGATTTCAATCTCGACAGTCCGGTCTTCCGTCCACAAGCGGCTGAGGATTTTGGCGATGTATTTGGAAACGACATCCGATCCCTGGAGCGTGCGGGTTATCGCGGTGGCCTTTCCACCTCCATCCGTCCGAAGCTGAACAGAGTCCGCCAGAAGCGCCGCCAATTTGTCCGTCGATCCTGTTGCAAGCGCAGACATGAATGCCTTGAGGAGAGCACTTTGCTGGTCAGGAGTGGGAACAGACCTTGAAGAATGCGACCGGACAAACCGGCCCGCGCGCGAGACCAGTTGACGGCATCCGGCTTCGCTCATCTGCAGCGTGTCGGCGACTTCCGGATAAGGTTTTCCGAACACTTCCCGAAGCAGATAAGCCGCCCTTTCCTTTGGCGTCAGCCTTTCCAGCAGCATGAGAAAAGCCGTCGTCAACGATTGAGCCCGCTCCAGATCGGTTTCCGGATCGGAACCGGCATCGGTCTGAAGCGGCTCGGGAATCCACGGGCCGACATAGTCGACCCGTTTCCTGTGAGCAGCCTTGAGATAATCCAGGCAACGATTTGTGCAAATCGTGGTCAGAAAGGCTTCAGGATTTGAAACCGTGTTTCCGTCCACGCTCTGCCATTTGACAAAGGTATCCTGAACCGCATCCTCGGCGTCGGCCATGGAGCCGAGCATCCGATAGGCCAGGCCGAGCAGACGTGGCCGCGCCTGTTCAAAGAAATCGTTTCTGGACATCATCGCCGCATCAGTGGTTCGAGACCTGTATCCGATTCCAGAGATTGATCATCGCCACCGAAGATGTGATCGCGCTGATTTCACCGTCGGAGAAGTGGGAGCGCAGATCGGCTCTGAGAACGGAATAGTCCGTCTTCGGATCAAGGTTCGTCAAGGCTTCAGTCCAGGCCAATGCGGCCTTTTCCGCAGGCGTGAAATCCTCGACATGCCGCCAGACGGTCAGGCGCTGCAGACGTTCCTGGCTTTCGCCATCATCCAGGGCCTCCTTGTTATGCATCTTTACGCAATAGGCGCACTGATTGATCTGAGATGCCCTGAGATCCAGCAGGTGATGCAGTTTAGGATCAAGGTCGGACTTGCCGATCTCTCCGCTGGCGGCCACAAACCGCTGAAGTACCGAAGGGATGAAGTCCTGATAGTTGATTGGATTGGCAGTCGTCATTGGTGTCTTCCTGGAGAAGTTTACGGGAGTAACACTCCTTTGACGAACGGACAGTCCCCATTGTGACGAACAGGCTGAAAAAAACCGGGTAACCGTCAGACAGCGTCGATCTCGTCTTTTCCAAGTCCGTATTTACGCATCTTTTCGTAAAGTGCCTTTCGCGAAAGACCCAGATTTTCATAAGTCGGTTTGATCACGCCGCCGTTGCGCTTGAGTTCAGCCGCAATAAGCGCACGCTCGTAAGTCGCGATCTGTTCGAACAGACTGGAGCCGTTGGAAGACTGAGGATCGGATTGCTGTTCAAGCCCAAGCACGAACCGGTCGGCCACGTTTCGCAACTCCCGAACGTTACCCGGCCAATCGCGTGCTATCAGGTCGGCAAGGTAAAGCTCGCCGATGTCGGGAATTTCCCGACGGTAGCGCGCCCTGGCCTCGACGGCCAGATGCCGGAACAACAGCGGTATATCCTCGATACGGTCGCGCAGCGGCGGGATCTCGACGTTGACGACATTGAGGCGATAAAAGAGATCCAGCCGGAAACGACCTGCCTTGCCGGCGGCTTCCAGGTCTTCCTTTGTCGCGGCAACGAAACGAACATCCAGTTCAATCGCCTTGTTGGAGCCAAGCCGCTCGATGGTTCGCGTTTCTATGACCCGCAGCAGTTTGACCTGAAGTTCCAGGGGCATGGATTCGATCTCGTCGAGAAAGACCGTGCCGCCATGGGCGTGTTCAAGCTTGCCGATCCTTTGTCCGCTGGCACCGGTAAAGGCGCCTTTCTCGTGGCCAAACAGTTCCGATTCGATGATCTCGGCCGGCAAAGCGCCGCAGTTCAGCGCAACGAAGGGCTTGTCCTTGCGAGGTCCTTCATCGTGGAGTGCCCGTGCAACCACCTCCTTGCCTGATCCTGTCTCTCCCAGAATCAGAATGTCGGCGTCTGTCGCAGCAAGCGCCATCACGTTTTTGCGCAGCAGATCCATCGCCGGTGTGCGCCCGACCAGGCGGCTTTCAAGCCCGGTTCTGTCCGCCAGATCCTCGCGCAGCTTCCTGTTCTCAAGAACCAGCCGGCGCTTGTCCAGTGCGCGTTCCACCACAGAGGCGAGATGTGCAACGGAGAACGGTTTTTCAAGGAAATCGTACGCGCCTGCGCGCATCGCCTCGACCGCAAGCGGTACGTCACCATGTCCGGTAATCAGTACAACAGGGAGCGCCGGATCGATTTCAAAGGCGTTTTTCATCACCTGAAATCCGTCGGTCCCCGGCATGCGGATATCGGTCACCAGGACGCCGTAGAAGTCCCGGTTGATGCGCTCAAGTGCACTTTCCGGCCTTCCGGAAGCAAAGACGTCCTGACCTGTCAGTTCCAGCCCCTGGCTCAGGGAACCCCGAAGCGCTTCCTCATCGTCGATCAACAGAACCGTTGCCTGATCCATTTTTCCTATTCCGCTGCCAGCACGCGCTCATCCGCCACCGGAAGGCGCATGGTGAAGACAGCACCGCCGCCCTCCCGATTCGCCGCTTTGAGCGACCCGGAGAAGTCATGGACGATTTTGTAGGCAATCGACAAGCCCAGACCGAGCCCCGAACCGACATCCTTGGTCGTATAAAACGGGTCGAAAATCTGGGGCAGAACCTCTTCATCGATACCGGTACCATTGTCCGTGACTTCAAGCACCGCTTCGTCGCCCTCCCGGATGAGCGAGAGGCTGATCAGCGGCGCCGGGCTCGCCTGCACGGCATCGAGCGCATTGGACAGCAGGTTGATGACCACCTGCTCCAGACGAATACGTCCGCCCTTCACGATTATGTCCTCATCCGGCAAGTCCAAAGACAGTACAAAACCGCTTTGCTTGATCTGCGGACGAAGCAGCAGCATGGCCTCATCAATGACCTGGCGAAGCGAAACCGGTTTGATGTCGGTACCCGACTTGCGCGTGAACCCCTTCAGGGTCTTGGCGATTTCACCCATCCGTTTCACCATGCCACCGATCCGCGTCAGGTTTCCTCGTGCTTCTTCGGCCCTGCCCCTGTCGATCAACATTTCGGCAATTTCGGCATCCGACCTTATGGCAGCAAGCGGCTGATTGTACTCGTGGCTGAGCGCAGCCGACATCCGACCCAGCGTTGCCAGCTTCGCAGCCTGGACCAGCTCCGCCTGCGTCTGACGCAGATTGGCCTCGGCCTGCTGGCGCTCACTCACCTCCCGCTCCAGGTGCGCGTTGGCGCGGCGCAGCTCCGCCGTCCGGCTCTGGACGCGCCTTTCCAGCCTGAGTGCAGATGCGCGATTGCGTCGTTCTTCACGAACGAATTCCTCACGGCGCGTGATCAGAAACCAGATGCCGCCGGCGGCAATCACGCATACCAGCAAAGCGACGAGCATTGCCCAACCGGACTGCCGGCGCGCATCGCCGATGTCGACAAGAGTCCGGATCTGCCAATCCAGAACCGGAAGATTGGACGTCAATTGCATGTGGGTGCTCGCCGCACTGGCAGCCGGCAAAAGAAGATGCAGTCGTCCAGCGAGAGAAAGGTCCGCAACGTTCCAGCTCGGGTCAAGCCTGTCCACCATCATTCCGCGCAGCGCCGGCACGTTGGAGACAACGACCCTTCCGTCGTCCAGCGCCAGGATCGGGTCCTTGCTCAAAGCCCAGGCCTGCTCGACATCATCCAGGCTCACACGAACAGCAAGAACCCCAAGGAAGGTCTCTCCTCTGCGCAGCGGAGAGGCAAATACATAGTTCGAAGGCGTCTCCGGTGTGCCCGGGATCAGTTCCCGCCCCAGCTGACCCTGTTTTGCCTGTCTGAAGGCATGTGGGATGGTGGATGCATCACCGATTGCATTGACGGGAACGCTGTCCTGGCTGGAGACGATCACTTTGCCGGACGCATCCATCAGCCAGACTTCTTCCGCTCCGGACATGCCTGCGGCGATTGCTGCAATACCCGGCTCCGTGTTCAAGTTTTCCGAATAATAGAAGCGCGCAACTTCCGGGCCCCGGGCCAGAAGCGGTGACAGAAGACGGAACTTGTCCAGGAGCCGTTCCAGGGCTGCGGTCTGAACGGCGAGATTGGCCGCGGCACGTGTTTCGGCTTCAGCAAGTGTGATCCGCAGGCTGGCCAAACCCGTCAGCCACACGACTACCAGGGTGGCTAAAACCAGACCGGCTCCGATCCCGAATTTAAGCTTGCGCCATGTCAGGCGCTTTGGTCTGCGTATCATCTCACCAGTATACTGCAGGAAATTCTGCCGTGAAATTGACCAAACCAGTCAATAGTGCCGATTTGAGGGTCGCTCGGGAGCCTGTTTGAAAATCGGCCGGCATTTTTTTCGCGCGAGTTCTAGACCAGGTTGCGTTGGCGGCGATCAATGGCAACGCTCTTAACCAGCACAGTCACCTCCTTGCCGGCATACAATTCAAGGTCTGCAACGGAAGCGCGCGTGATACGCGCACGGATCGTTTGATCTTCAAGCGCGCACAGGATTTCCGCATAGGGACCCGATTCTTCGGAAATGCTGGTTATTCTCGCCTGGAAGGCGTTGCGGATCGACAAACCCTTCGGCGGCTCCACGGCCAGGGCGACATCACGCGCGCGAATACGAAGCCTTACCGTGTCACCGGCCTCGGCCGGAAGATCCGGTATCTGAAGCACCGCACCGCCAATATCGACAAAGGTCAGGCCCCAGTTTGCGTCGATATCGGTCACATTGCCATGCACAAGCGCTCCAGCCTCATGACGACCTGTCGCCCGACCAAGGTCGGTTCTCGTCAGCATCTCGGCGACAGGACCATAGGCTGGTGTGCGACCTTCGGAAAGGATCACCAGCGTGCTGGAAAGCCGGGCGACTTCCTCAATGGAATGGCTGACATAGAGGATCGGGATACCTGCATCAACGCAGAGCCTGTCCAGATATGGCAAAATATCGTTGCGCCGTGCCTGATCGAGACTTGCCAGCGGTTCATCCATGATGAGGAGGTGCGGATTTGACAAAAGCGCGCGACCAATCGCAACACGCTGTTTCTCCCCGCCGGACAATGTTTCCGGCTTGCGTCCGAGCAGCGTGGACAATCCCAGCAGTTCGACAACTTCGTTGAAATCTCGACTGCCGGACCTGCCACCTGCCCAGCGCGCATATGTGAGGTTCGATTTGACACTCAAATGCGGAAACAAGCGTGCATCCTGAAAGACATGACCGATGCACCGCCGCTGAACCGGCAGATTTATCCCCTTGGCGGCATCAAACAGGACTGTGCCGTCGAGCGCGATCCGGCCCCTGTCCGGTTTGACAAGCCCCGCGATCATGTTGGTGAGGGTCGTCTTGCCTGCACCGGATTGTCCGAACAGCGAGGTTACCCCGCCTTCGCTTTCAAATTGCGCCTGGAACTCAAGAGCGCCGACCTTGCCTGATATGTCGACCTCAAGCATTGCCGCCTCCCAGCCGCGTCTGCAGACGGCGCGCAAGCAGTTCCGACGCGATCAATGCCGCAAAGGCGACGACAACGGCTATCAGTGTCAACCTGAAGGCTGCAAGATCGCCACTGGGTGTCTGGGTCGCTGTGTAGAGAGCAAGCGCCAGTGTGCGGGTTTCCCCCGGGATGTTGGAGACAAACGTAATCGTTGCGCCGAATTCCCCCATTGCCTTTGCAAATCCGAGAATCGCACCACCCAGTATGCCGGGCAGCGCAAGAGGCAGTGTCACGGTCAGAAACCCGACAAACCGGTGTGCACCGAGCGACCTGGCGGCGTCCTCAAGCTTGGGATCCACGGCCTCGAAGGACAGACGGATCGGGCGCACGATCAGCGGAAATGACATGACACTTGCAGCGAGTGCGGCACCGGTCCAGTTGAACGCAAAACTGATCCCGAAGAGATTGTCGAGAAAAACACCGATCGGCCCCTTTCGCCCGAATGTCAGCAGCAGCACGTATCCGGTGACAACAGGTGGAAGAACAAGCGGCAAATGCACAAGGGCATTGACGAAACCATGCCCCGGAAACCGGTAGCGGGCCAGAATGTAGGCAACCAGAATCGCAAGGGGCAGTGTCACCAGAAGCGCGGCTGCGGCGACTCTCAAGGTCAGGGTCAGAGCCTGCCATTCGTCGGGTTGAAGATTGAAAAAGTCCACGTTCGCCCGGTCTGCTGGTCAATCCGACCGCCAGTGCTTGTGCGGTCTATTCCACCTTATCGGTCACAAACCCCAGAGATTGCAAGATTTCTCGTGCCTCTTGACCGGAGAGAAAGTCGAGAAAGGCCTCGGCAGCCGGATCCGGACGTCCTTCGGTCAAGGCGGCAAGATACCGGATCTCCGGATAGCTTTCCGCAGGCAGTTCCGCCACGACCGCGACTTCCGGCTCAATTGCAGCATCGGTGCGGTAGACAAGACCGAGCGGTGTGTCCCCTCGGGCCACGGATGCAAGGGCAATCCTGACGTTTTCCATTGGCGCCAGTCGGGCCGAAACAGCTTTCCAGAGACCAAGACTTTCAAGCGCCGCCTTGCCATACCGACCGGCCGGTACGGTTTCCGTATCGGCGATCGCCATGCGCCCACCGTCCAGCGCGCCGGTGATCCGGGTCTCGTTCAAATCAAGGCGTTCCGTTCCCTTTGCCCCGATCAGGACAAGTTCATTCGATGCGATCAGCCGAACCGTTCCGGGGACAACAGCGTCCCGTTCGATGACGTAATTCATCCACGCGTCATCGGCGGAAATGAACAGGTCGGCCGGCGCGCCAGCCTCAATCTGCCTGGCCAGTATTCCCGTTCCTGCGAAGGAGAAAATCACACTGTTGCCGGTCTCGACCTCGTAATCCTGTCCAATCCGTTCCATGGCTTCGCGCATGCTGGCAGCCGCGAACACCGTCAGGCTCGATCCTGCCAACGGCTGAGTAAGCGTCGCCAACAGAAAGCCAATGACAAGAAACAGGCGAGGGAACATTCACACTCCGGATCTGCAATCGGTCAAACAGCCAGTCCATCAAGAAACTGACTTCTATGAGGCGTTAGGCGCTCGCGCGCCTGTCTTCGCGGATCATGTCAGATCCCTTTTCAGCGATCATGACCGTCGGTGCATTGGTGTTTCCGGACGTTATTGTCGGCATGACCGATGCATCGACGACCCGAATATTGCCGAACCCCCGGAGCCTCAGACGCTCGTCGACCACGGACGCTTCGTCGACACCCATACGGCATGTGCTTACGGGGTGGAAAATCGTGGTGCCGATATTGCCCGCTGCGCTTACCAGGTCATCCTCACTGGTGAAGTCCGGACCAGGCAGATATTCCTCGGGTTGATAGGGTTGCATGGCCGGAGCTGCCATGATCCGGCGGGTCAATCGAATGGCATCAGCCGCGACCCGTTTGTCCGCTTCGGCGGAAAGATAGTTGGGCTGGATTTCCGGCTGAGCGGTTTTTTCCGGTGACGCGATATGGACATGGCCCCGGCTTTCAGGACGCAGATTGCAAACGCTTGCGGTCATTGCCGGGAAACTGTGCAACGGCTCACCGAATTTCGGCAACGACAAGGGCTGCACATGATATTGGACGTTGGCCGTTTCAAAGGACGGATCGGTCTTGGCAAAGACACCCAACTGGCTCGGTGCCATAGCCATCGGTCCGGACCTTTTGAAAATGTATTCAAGACCGATCTTCGCCTTGCCGGCCCATGACCCGGCGAGTTCGTTCATCGTCAACGCATTCCGGACCTTGAAGACCGGTCTCAGTTGCAGGTGATCCTGAAGGTTTTCACCGATGCTGCGGTTTTCGTGGCGTGGCTCGATACCGGCCTTTTTCAGAATTTCCGGATTTCCGATGCCTGACAGTTCCAGAATTTGGGGAGACCCGATCGCGCCGGCCGACAGGATCAACTCGCCATCTATCTTCACGGTGGCGGCCTCGCCACCGACTTCCAGCTTGAGACCTGTTACGGTTCCATTCTCGAATTCCAGCCGGTCCACATGGGCTTCGGTCAACACATTGAGGTTGGGGCGATCACCGGCGGGGCGCAGAAACGCTTTGGCACCATTCCAACGGACGCCGGATTTCTGTGTCACCTGAAAGTAGGCGGATCCGAAATTGTCCCCGCCGTTGAAATCTTTCGTCTTGGGAATGCCGTTCTGTTCGCATGCGACGCGAAACGCGTCCAGCAGTTCCCAGGTCATCCTTTGCTCCTCGACACGCAGATTTCCGCCCTGAGCATGAGACTCGTCGTCCCAGGCGTAGTGATCCTCCGATTTGCGGAAATAGGGCAGAACATCGTCCCACGCCCACCCTGCAAGTCCGAGTTGGCGCCAGTGATCGTAGTCCCATGCCTGACCGCGCATGTAGATCATGCCGTTGATCGATGAGCAGCCGCCCAAAACCTTGCCGCGCGGATAGAGCAACGAGCGACCGTTGAGACCAGACGTCGGTGCGGTCTTGAACCCCCAATCCACACGCGGATTGCCGATACAATGCAGATATCCGACAGGGATGTGGATCCAGATATAGTTGTCTTTCTTGCCGGCCTCGAGCAGCAGCACCTTTACGTCCGGGTCTTCCGACAACCGGTTCGCCAAAACGCACCCAGCCGTCCCGGCGCCGACAATCACATAATCCCATGAGCCGAGATCGCGCATCAGTCCTCCAAACCTTGTTTGCGCGATGGAGGCACGAGAGAACCGTGCGGTCAAGCTATCCACTTGTAGAAACAGACATCGAAAACGAACAGAATTCGGTGTAGTCGCTTCAACCCGGCCGCAACAAAACAGTGACTATCCGACTCATTCAGGGACAGCCAGACCGACATGACAATCAGATTGACCGGGCAAACGCCAGATACAGACACCTATCTCAGCCTGCGCGCCGCAGGTGGATTGAGCTCATACGACAGGGATGCGGCGGATATCGGGCTGAAAAACAGCCTCCATTCAGTGATGCTTTTCGACAAGGACCAGCCAATCGGCATGGGACGTCTGGTGGGTGACGGTGGCTGCTTTGTACAAGTCACCGATGTAGTCGTTCATCCGGACTACCAGGGCCGAGGCCTTGGCAAGGAGATCATGAGTGCACTGACCGCTTTCATCGAAACAAGGCTGCCACCCTCGGTTTATGTCAGTCTGATTGCGGATGTTCCGGCAAATCACCTCTATGAGCAGTTCGGCTTTCGTGAAACCGCACCACGCTCTGTCGGCATGGCGCGACGCGGCAGGTGACCTCGTTTACGCAATTCTTACGAGACCTTGCGACAACTGAACGCGACCCGTCAGCGAGGCTTCAGGCATGTCCAATTTTACACAGCGTAATCTGGAAGGAATTTTCCTGACGGTTTTCCATGCCGTGTGCAGGGTTTACCGGCCGCTGCGCAGCTGGATAGGCGCCTGTGTTCTCGGCGTCTTTGTCCTGATGACGGCGGCCGTCGTTCAGATTTTTCCGGTCTCCAACTGGGACATGTTCGCCTATACGGCGGTTGTCCTGGAAAGTGACACTGACGATGTGACTGCGCTGCACCGGCAATCCTATTCCCTGGTGAGAGACAATGTCACGGAAGGCGAATTCATAACGTTGACCGAGGACCGGCCCTACAGGGTACGCCAGGCAAGGGACGCGGAAGCCTTTCACACAATGCTCGGTTTTTACCGTCTGAAGGTCCTTTATGTCGAGACCGCCAGACTGCTTGCAGATCTTGCAGGTCCCGTCGAAGCGCTCCGGATGATTTCAATGATGTCGGCACTCGCCATCGGCGTGGTGTTGCTGGCATGGCTCGCGCGGACCGGAACGCTGATGTACGGGCCCGTCGTTGCTGCTTTCCTGATGCTGTCGACTTTCGGCTACGCCGCGCTGCTCATCACGCCCGATCTCTATGCAACTTTCTTCCTGGTCCTGGCCGCGTTCTTCTACGTGGAGAAGCTGGATATTCCAGCTGCACTGACCCTTGTCGCTGCCTTCCTCACGCGGCCTGATCATCTCGCCTTCATCGGCGTCTTCTTCGTGTTTGCCGCGATATACGGGCCGGGGCGCTGGATTCAGGCCTGCTGCTTCGCGGCTTGTCTGGTAACCTATCTCTGGATCACCCGCGGTTCGGACCATCCCGGCTGGTGGATCCACATGTGGTTCACGCATATCGAATACGCGCCGACCCTCAAGGATTTCAAACCGGCGTTTTCGATCGGGACCTATCTGGAGATGCTCATGCGTTCGACGGTCAGATCCTTGATGGGCTTCTCATGGATCGCGTTGCTTTTCGCACTCATTCTGTTTTTTGCAAAATGCGTCGTGCCGGACAGGATGGACCAAAGGTCCCGTGTTCTGCTTTATGCGGTTTTCGCATCAATCTGCGCCAAATATCTCGTTTTCCCGCATTACGAGACACGCTTCTACCTGCCTTATCTCATCATCATGGGCATGATCCTGCTGGTCGGCTGGCATCGTCAGCAGATATCCGAAACCTGATCGCTCGCAAATCGGGTCGCCTGCATGTGACCCGGACACTAGGGTCGCTCAACATCTATTGAGGAGATCCATTCATGTTTCAGGTACACCCCCTGCCGGCAGGCTCGTTCGCCCACCTTTACAGCATGTCTGACGAGGATCTTGCTGCCCGAAACGTTCAGGTGCACCTTTCAGACGGTGCCTTTCCCTGCCGCGTCTCGCTTGCGGATGCCGCGGAAGGAGAACGTGTTTTTCTCCTGAACTTCGAACATCAGCCTGGCGATACTCCGTACCGCTCCCGTCACGCTGTTTTTGTTAAGGACGGGGCCGTCGAGGATCATCCCCTGCCAGGCTCGGTCCCGGCCTGCATTGCCAGCAGGTTTCTTTCAGTGCGGGCTTTCGACAAAACTCATGAAATGGTCGATGCAGACGTTATCGAAGGCAGCGACGTCCAGGATCTGATTGCGACTTTTTTTGCTGATCCAAAAGTCGACTACCTGCACCTGCACTATGCCCGCCGCGGTTGTTTTGCCGCAAAGGTTACGCGCTCTGTCGGTTAAACCGCCATAGTTTGCGCTCAGTATCACGGGAGGCGGCCTGGAAACGGTGCCTCCCATTTTCATTTTCGACAGCCCTGGCGTCCGGTTCTGCCTGCCCAACCGGTACCTGATTTTTGGATAAACTGGGTCTGGCATCCGCATTCAAGTTTTGAAAGCGTTGCTGGAAAGGGATGACATCGGAAATAAACTCTAGATAATACAATCTTGTTTCAACAACCTTTGGGAGAAGCGTATCATGCTGACCGCAGCCAGCCGCCGCGCCGCATTCAAAGCCCTTCATGAAAACGGACGGGCGTTTTTGATGCCCAACCCCTTTGACATCGGTTCAGCACGTGTTCTCGACGGCATGCGCTTCGATGCCCTGGCAACCTCCAGCGCAGGATATGCCTGGACGCAGGGTGTGCGCGATGCCGAGGGCCTTATCAGCCGTGACGACGCGCTTGGCCACGCGGCCGACATCATCAGCGCAACGAGCTTACCCGTGAACGGTGATCTGGAAAACGGGTTCGGCCACAGCCCTGAAGACGTCGTGGAAACGGTAAAAGGCGCGATTGAGGTTGGCCTTGCCGGCTGCTCGATCGAGGACTACACGACCAACCCGCAGGACCCAATTTATCCGCTGGAAGAAGCGGTCGAACGGATCAAGGCTGCGGTGGACGCGAAGAACAGGCTTGCGACGGATTTCGTTCTGACGGCCCGCAGCGAAGGACCGGTAAAGACCCAACATGAGCTGGACGAGACCATCAAGCGACTGAATGCATTTGTCGAAGCCGGTGCAGATTGCGTCTATGCGCCCCAGCTCAAGGAAAAAGACCAGATTTCCGCCGTTCTTGCCGCGGTCAAGGCACCGATGAATGTACTCGCCGGACGCAAGAATTTCCACCTGACCCGGAAAGAGCTGGCGGATATGGGGGTCGCCCGTGTTTCAATCGGCGCAGGTCTTGCCCGGATTGCGCTCGGAGCTTTCGTTGCAGCCGCCGAGGATATGAAAGACGGCGGCGCTTTCGGATGTTTTGACCGGGCGCAGGGAATGAGTGACTTCGAAGCCTTCATGAAAGCCCGGCCCTGAGCAAAAGGAGACCACGCACAGTCAGAGGCCTCTGAAATGGCAGCGTGGCGACAAGCTTGTCGTTCACATGCGTTGCGTGCTCCTGGATTCCGGTCAATTGTCTCAATCCGTTGACCGGAACCCTAACCGGTTGCCCAATAGGTCAGAACGATCGGCAGGGTCACAAGTGTCAGACAGGTGGACACGAAAATGAACCCGGCAACGCCATCGGCCTCATCAGGCTGATGTTGTGAGATGGCCAGGTAGGTTGCGACCGACGGGGGCATGAAGCACAACAGTATGATCACGCTTTCAATTTTGGCATCCAGGGTCAGAACCTGCGTAATCGCGAGGGCTGCGATTGCCGAAACCCCGATATGGGTGACTGATAGAATCACGGCGCGCGTGACGCCGCCGAACTTCAATGTCTCGAGGCTGTGTCCGAGCGTCAGCAACATGATCGGAATGGCAAGCCCCCCCAGAATTTCGAGACTCTGGTCCACGGGCTCCGGAATTTTCCATTCGGTTGCAAGCAAGACCAGGGCGAAGATGACCGCATAGATAACGGGCTGGCGCACAAGTGCCCTGAAATCGGGACGTCCCATCGGTATCGCGATACCGATGGTGAAAATTGCGGTCAGTACGACAACGATGAAACCGATCGCAACGGCCGCACCTTCCGGGCCGAAAGCGAGCGTTGAAACCGGCAGGCCGATATTGCCGACATTCGACAGCATCATCGGCGGCAGATAGGCCCTGAGCGGGATGCGCAACAATTTCATCACGATCAAGCCAATGACACCGAAGATCGCAATCATGCCCACTGCTGCCGCCAGAACGGTCAGAAAGGTCTCAAGCTGAATATGTTCCTTCGCCAGATGAGACAGGATCAGCGCGGGATAGCCGACATTCGAGACAAGCGAACCGAAGAGTTTGCGGTCAAATGGTGCCTTGAAACAGGCGAGTGCATAGCCGAGCAGAACGCATAGCAGCACAGGCAACATGATGTTGATGACATGTTCGGCAATACCCGACACGTTTCGCACCCCAATTCAATGATGTTCAGTTCAAGACATTTAAGCCGGGATAAATGTAGATTCACAACCACGCTGGATGCGACCCCGGGATAACCAGCGCATTAATGCGCGCTTTGCTCCCGGGTTCCACCCCCTGCTGTCCTGAAAGTTCAGAGTGACTTACTCGGTTCGTCTGTTCCGGTTTTCCTTGGCTTTCACGACCCGGCGAACCATCTTGCCGAACGCCTTGTCTTTGGATCGCCGCTCGGCAAGGCTCGCAGAATTGAAAGCCTCTTCAGCCTTCAGCTTCCGCCATCTTTGCAATCTGGCACCGTCCAGATCACCGGACTGGATTGCATTTTGGACCGCACACCCCGGTTCAGTCTCGTGCCTGCAATCCTTGAACCTGCAATTTGCCGAAAACTCTTTGAGATCCGCAAACAGATCCTCGATGCCGGAGGCGGCATCCATGAGCTGCAGCTCGCGCATGCCGGGCGTATCCAGAACGAGGCAGCCTCCTGACACCAGGTGCAGTTGCCGACGCGTCGTCGTATGACGGCCCTTGGCATCGTCTTCCCGGATCGCCTGCGTCGCGATGGACCGTGTTCCGGAAAGGGCATTTGCCAAAGTCGATTTGCCAACACCCGACGAGCCGAGAAACGCGACCGTTTTACCAGGCTTGCACCAATCAGCCAGTTTGGATTTCGGTTGATCGCCACGCGCATCGAGAGTGATGACGGGCGCCAGCTTTGAAATGGCAGAAGCTTCGTCGGCAAATGCCTGCGGGTCTGAAACAAGGTCGGACTTCGTCAGGAGGATAACCGGGTCAATCTCTGCCTCGAAGCAGACTGCTACATAGCGTTCCAGCCTCGCGATATTGAAATCCTGATTGCAGGATGAAACGATGAATGCCGTTTCGATATTCGCGGCGATCAACTGGACCTGCCGATCCGTTCCCGGTGCGCGGCGCTTCAGCAGGCTCTTGCGTTCCAGCACTCGGCTTGAAGGCACATGCGCGGGATCCAGCAAGATCCAGTCCCCAACCGTCGCATCCGCACGCGGTGGAATGACTTCGTCGACCGCCGAGCCAATAACGTGAAGCCCGTTGCGATGCACTTCAACAACACGGACGGGAGGTGTTCCGACAAGTTCGTCCGAACTGATCTGTTGCGCAAAGTGAGGTTGCCAGCCGAGTTCCTCCAAAGGGGAGAATTGCCGGTCTGTTCCTCCACGTTGCGTGCCGGGAGGAAAGAATTTCTGATAATTTCGTGTCATGGGATGTCTCGAGACTTAAACACACGTCATCGGGCGCCCAGACGGACGCCGGTTCATGTATTTACGGCTCTCTGCAATTCAGAGAGCCGGCTCAGGCAAGCTCTAACATCCAATCTCCATTGATCGCGCCGCTGCGGGCGCAAAACGAAGCTAGTGGCTTGCAACGGAATTTTCAAGATAGGCACAGCCAGGTGGTGTCATCCGCGCACGACTATTCCGGTCGCTCCCCCACATAGGCCGCGCGGGGCCGGATCTTTTCATGAGACGCATATTGCTCCAGCGCATGGGCTATCCAGCCGGTCATGCGCCCGGCGCAGAAAATGATCTTGCCGGCATCTTTCGGCAGATCGTAGGTTTTCTGGATCACGGCGAGAGCCAGGTCGATATTCGGTGGCAAGCCGAAGAGATCATCCGCTGCCTTTATCAACCCCGGCAGGCGCTCGACAAAGGGATCACTGCCTTCAGTCCGGCACAGAATGTCGAGCAGGCAAACGGCACGCGGATCCCGGCCCTGATAAACCGAATGACCGAATCCCGGTAGTGTCTCTCCGCGCGCCAGCCTGTCCGCGAGCATTTCCTCAATGTCGGTTTCGGGTTGAATTTCCGCCAGCCAGGCTGTGGCGCGATCCGGCGCGGCCCCATGTCGCGGGCCGGCAAAAGCACCGAGGCCTGACAGCAGCGCCGCATGAAGTGGAGCGCGCGTGGAGGCCGCGCATCGCGCGGTGAACGCACTGGTGTTGAGTTCATGATCCGCGCACAGCACGAGAGCGGCCCGGATCAGGTTTTTTGCCGACGACGACGCGCCATAGGCGTTTGCAATTTGCGTGTGGATCGGAATAGCCACAGGCTCCTTGCCCAAAAGTGCGGCGACCGAATATCGCAGAAGGGCCGCACCCTTTGTCTGCAGAAGTCTGGGTGCAAGCGTGAAGGCCGCCTTGTCCTGAAGTGGCCAGGCGGCAAGCGCCATCATAAGCCTGTCCAGCGCGGGGAGCCCTTCGGGCATCGCAGGTGGTTTTTGCGGCACATTGCCGGCAAACGGGTCTTCACCGGATGCCCATAGCAGCGTTGCGACGGTTTCAAGCGTCGATGTCTCGGCAAGATCCAAAGCGGACCGGCCACGATAGACGGGCCCGTCTTCGGCGATCAGCGTCAGCTCGGTTTCAAGAACCGGATCACCAGTCAGCGGCCGGGCACCCGCGTGGTCCTCGGCAGCCCTGCGGCCCTTCAGCCTTCGGACATCCGTAGCATCGTAGCGTCGCTTCTTGCCCGGTCCGGCGACGGAGGAAATCAGTCCGCGGCTGACATAGGCATATAGTGTTGCCGGCTGGACACCAAGCTCGGCTGCTGCTTCGCGGGCGGAAAGGTAGATTGGTGTGCTCATATATTGATTCTAATTGTCAACATTGATCAATGCAATGTCGACGGCATATCAAACGGAAACTGAACAATAGGAGCTGACCATGACCGAAGTGCCAAATCCGGCTCAAATGACCCAGGATCCTGTCGCCGGCCTTGAAGGGGTCGTTGCCGCCACAACGAGCCTCAGTGACGTCGACGGACAGAATGGCGTGCTAGTTCTTCGTGGCAGGACGATTGAAGATCTCGCCGGCAAGGTCTCCTTTGAAGACGCCGTTGCGCATCTTTGGCAGGGCCTTGGCGTAGCAGAGGCAAGATCCGTAAAATACGCGTTTGGAGAAGCGAGAATTGCCGCTTTTGCCGTGGTACCGCTACTGGAAAGCGCGCCGGATTCGCTGTCCGTCTATGAGCGCATGCAGCTTGGCCTGGCTGCACTGCCCTTGAACAGGGGATTGCCGGAAACAATTGCCATTGGCGGCGCCTTGCCGGTTTTTCTTGCCGCCGCCCACCGGATCGCGTCTGGAACGAGATCGCTGGCACCGGACAGCACGCTGCCCGTGGCAACCGACCTCCTGCGCATGCTGACAGGCGAAACACCTCCGGAAGCGCACGCACGCGCGCTTGACAGATATCTGGTGACGATCCTCGATCACGGCCTCAATGCCTCCACCTTTACGGCGCGCGTGATCGGATCGACGCAGGCCGACATGAAACAGGCCGTTCTGGGCGCCATGGGAGCTCTCAGCGGGCCGCTGCATGGCGGTGCCCCCGGGCCGGTACTCGACATGATCGACGCGATCGGAAGTCCGGACAATGCAGATGACTGGATCACCGGCGCGCTTGAAAGAAAGGAACGGCTGATGGGATTCGGGCACCGTATCTACCGGACACGGGACCCCCGCGCGGATGTATTGAAAGCCGGTCTGAAACTTCTCGGACCAGACAATCCGAAGGTAAAGCTTGCCGAAGAGATCGAACTGGCAGCTCTTGCCGCATTGAAAAGGGCCAAGCCGGACCGGCCGCTGGACACGAATGTCGAGTTTTACACGGCAGTTCTTCTGGACGCGATCGGGATCGACCGTGCGCTGTTCACGCCGCTTTTTGCGACCGGGCGGACACCGGGCTGGTGCGCCCACGTTCTGGAGCAGCAGCAGACCGGCAAACTCATTCGTCCGGCGTCACATTATGTCGGACCGATGCCAAGCGAAAACGAGCCTCTGACGTAGCGCGCTTGTCATTGCTGCCCCGGCCTTGAGCCGGGGCCTCACATCCCTGTTTTTCAATGAACCCGGATCAAGGCCGGGACGACCATTTTCCAACGCGCAATAGCCGAGCTGGTTGTCTGACTATTCCGCCATTTCCGCTTCACGGACGGCCAGTTCAATCTCATCGATGAGGCCAGGTTCCAGGCCGAGACGCGCGGCGAGCATCTGCAGATAGGCCCTTTCAGCGGGATGGTCCGGATCGATGGCCAGACGGGAAGCCGCATAGATTTCGGCAGCCGATTCCGGACAGGTCGCACTGGCGACGATCTTGTCGAGATCAAGTGGTGAGCGGAGCTCATCCATCAGGAATGCCTTTGCCTCGCTGTCGAGACCGGCTTCGTCGATCTTGGCGAAGATCGTATCCTGTTCTTCCCTGTCGATGTGGCCATCCGCTTTTGCAGCCGCGATCATTGCCGACAGCAGAGCGACGGCAAATTCGTTCTCGCCGCCCGGTTGCTCTGCCGGGTCGAAGGCCGTGCCGCGCGGAGCCTCCAGGGGGATCGGCTCGTCCTGGGGATATTGTGGTCGCGGCGCGTTCTGCTGATTGGCCTTGTGGCCCTGGTAGGCCTTGTAAGCCAGACCGGCAACAAGCGCGAGACCACCATAGGTGACGGCTTTCTTGCCGATCTTCCGTCCGGACTTGGAACCAAGCATCAGTCCGGCGAGCCCGCCAAGCGCGAGGCCTCCGCCCTGGGACGACAGAAAATCCTTGCCCTGCGACATCAGGTCACCCGATCCACCGCGCTGCGCGGCTGCACCGCCCCGGCCACCATATTGACTGCCGGAAGGGCCTCCGGACTGACTGCCCAGGAACTGATCCAGCAAGGATTTAGCGTCAAACATCAATTGCTCCCTTGAACGGCCCCGCGCGGGGCAAATCACACTTTCCCTATCAGATGGTATTTTCTGCGGGGTGCGCAAGTTTGCGTTACATTTGGGTACAGAAACAAGAACACCACCCGATTTGGAATTTCCGAATAAATGGTCAGCAGAAAAGTGCGTGCAAGAGCATTGGCAGCTCACATGGCTCTGATTGCGCTGCTGTGCAGCGGAGACGCTGTGCGAGCGTTTTCCAGCAACGGGTCCCCGGACTCCTATTCGGAGATCCAAGATGATGAGCTAAAAAACACATTTCTCAGGATTCTGTCCGCTGACGGTGAAAGTTCGACCGGAAACCTGGTTTCGTTTCATGAGTCCGGTGACCCAGACAACCAGGTCGTTGTGCACGTGGTTCAGGACCGCGGCATTGCTCGCGGCACGCAGTACCCGACTTATGTTTTCAGAATCGTGGGTGAACTCGAAAGCCCTGACCTGATTTTCAAATCACACACGGGGACCCGTCTCTACCGCCACGACGAAGGCATTCCCGAAAGCGGATGTCTGCTTTCCGCCGAAAACGGTTACTCCGACGTCTGTCTTGCAGATGTTCAGGGCAACGCCGCACCAGACCTGCCGGGCCTGCGCAAGGACTTCTGGTCGGACCTGATCAAGCTTTTCGGTCTTTAGGACCGAATTCGAAACGCTCGCATTTGACGCGCGCGCCGTACCGGCCTTGAAGCGTCGCAGATGGTTGTTTCGTTCCCTGCAGGGCCGCATTCATACTTTAACGACCCAGTGGCAACAAATTGTCGTCCTTCAGCGTTTCCATTGCAATCGACGAGCGCACATGGTGGACCGCCTCTTGTGGAAGGAGGTCGTCGTTGATGATGCGGCTCAGGGTTTTGAGGTCGGGCACAACGATTTTCAGCATGTAGTCGACATCGCCGGTCAGGGTGTGTGCTTCCTGGACTTCCGGCATGGCAATCACGACGTTCCGGAATTTCCGGGCATTTTCCTTGCTGTGCGCGCCGAGCGTCACGCCAATATAGGCCGTCACCGTCAGACCCAGGGCTTCAGGGTCGAGTGCGGCGCGGTAGCGGCGGATCACCCCTGTTTCCTCCAGTTTCTGACGGCGGCGGGAAACCTGGCTGGCCGACAGGCTGATCACGTCGCCAAGCTCCGCGTTGGTCAGAGCGGCATTGTCCTGCAATGCGGCGAGAAGTTTCACGTCATAGCCATCAAGCGCAACAGTCATGCATATATCCCAATATTTTCACACAGAACGTGCAAGATACTACGCGCAATCACGTGGATTGCACACACCCTGCGCGTCATCCGGGGCATTCTTTGTGGCAACAACAGACCTTTCGAAGGAGAACCAGTCATGGGACCGTTTCCGCACGATGCACCGCCAGCCCAGATCACCGCGCAGAATCCGGCCGGGACCGACGGATTCGAATTCGTTGAATTCGCGCATCGCGAACCGGAAAAGCTGGACGCCCTGTTTCGCAGGATGGGGTATCAACCCGTTGCAAGACACAGGACGAAGAACATCACCCTCTATCGCCAGGGTGACATAACCTATGTACTGAACGCCGAAAGCGGCAGCCATGGCATGAAATTCGTCGACGAACACGGACCGTGCGCACCCGCCATGGCCTGGCGGGTCGTGAACGCGAAACACGCGTTCGACCACGCGGTCGCAAAAGGCGCGACACCCTATGAAGGGGACGACAAGACGCTGGACGTCCCGGCCATTGTCGGTATCGGCGGTTCGCTGCTTTATTTCGTCGATACCTATGGCGACAAGGGATCGGCCTATTCGGATGAGTTCGACTGGCTGGATGCAACCGATCCGAAGCCGAAAGGTGTCGGCTTCTATTATCTCGACCATCTGACCCATAACGTCTATCGCGGCAACATGGACAAGTGGTGGGACTTTTACCGCGACCTCTTCAACTTCAAGCAGATCCATTTCTTCGACATTGACGGCCGCATTACCGGACTCGTCAGCCGCGCGATTACCAGCCCCTGCGGCAAAATCCGCATTCCGCTGAACGAGTCGAAGGATGACACCAGCCAGATCGAGGAATACCTGAAGAAGTACGGGGGCGAGGGCATCCAGCACATCGCGGTCGGGACCGACGATATCTATGACAGCACAGACAGGCTGGCGGCCAACGAACTCAAGTTCATGCCGGGCCCGCCGGAAACCTACTACGAAATGTCAAAGGACCGCGTGCAGGGCCATGACGAGCCGCTCGAACGCATGAAAGAGCACGGCATCCTGATCGACGGCGAGGGGGTTATCGACGGTGGCATGACAAAAATTCTGCTGCAGATTTTCTCAAAGACCGTGATCGGACCCATCTTTTTCGAGTTCATCCAGCGAAAGGGTGACGAAGGCTTCGGTGAGGGCAATTTCCGCGCCCTGTTCGAGTCGATCGAGGAAGACCAGATCCGCCGTGGCGTCCTGAATACGGAAGCCGCGGAATAAGGTCCGCGATGGTTCAAGGCACGGGGTTCCGGTTGGCAGTTCAGGGAAAGCAGCCAATCGGTCCCTCGTTACGGGTAACCCATCGCCTCTGTCGCCTCTGGAAATCGCTCGGCGCCGTCCCGAGAGACAGACGGCAGCCCCTCGTGACGAACGTGACCAAAAACCCTCAAACAAAGGTAAGAGGGTCGGACATTCGCACTCTCTGGCGTTCGGACTCCGGCACAACTTTTTGTTGCCTAAGTAATTGTATTTTTTAATTTTTTCAAAAAAGATTCATTTCTTCAAAATTTTTAACTATCTGATTTTGTTGATGTTTTCTCCTTGACTGGAAAGTTTCCGTGCTTTTTTCGATTTTTTTTTGATTTTCCGTGGAAGAACAATGGCCTCGGTGGGTTTTACTGACAGAGGCTGCCGTGTAGGCCCTCTGTTGCATTGTCTAAGCACACTAACTTTCACCTCCGCGTTCGCGCGGAGGTTTTTTTTGTCTGGCCGAAATATCAACAATGCACGCGGTCGAAATCAGGCCCGGACCTTGCCCTCCAGAACGTCCCAGACCATCGCAGCAACGTCCGGTCCGCCGAGATTTCGAATGGCGCGAATGCCCGTCGGAGCGGTGACGTTGATTTCGGTCAGCATGCCGTCAATGACGTCGATGCCAACCAGAATAAGACCCTTTTCCTTGAGCGAAGGACCAAGGCGCGCGCAGATCTCGCGCTCGCGATCCGTCAGGTCGCTGTCTGTGGGTGCGCCACCACGCACCATATTGGAGCGCAGGTCGCCTTCCGCCGGCACCCGGTTGACCGCTCCGGCAAATTCTCCGTCAACAAGAAGGATACGCTTGTCGCCGTGCTTCACGTTGGGCAGGAACTGCTGGATCACCCAGGGCTCGCGGAACGTGACATCGAAGAAATCATAGAGCGACCCGTAATTCAGATCGTCTTTTGTAATGCGGAAGACGGCCGCACCGCCGTGACCGAAGAGCGGCTTCATGACGATGTCGCCGTATTCTTCCCGGAAGAGATCGACCTCAGCCCGGTCCTTGGTAATCAGGGTCGGCGGCATGAGATCGGGAAAGTCGGTGACAAACAGCTTTTCCGGCGCATTGCGAACCTCCGCCGGGTTGTTCACGACAAGCGTTGCCGGGTGAATCTTTTCCAGAATGTGGGTCGCCGCGATATAGGAAAGATCGAAAGGCGGGTCCTGGCGCATCAGCACCACGTCCATCTCGCGCATGTCCGTGCGGGTCCTGCTGCCGAGCGTGAAATGGCTGCCTTTTTGGTCGCGCACCTCGACCGGTTCCAGCGCACAGAAGACCTCATCGCCACGTAGAGCGAGGCGGTCGGGCGTATAGTGATACAGTTCGTGGCCACGGGACTGCGCTTCGAGCATCATCGCAAAGGCGCTGTCTCCGGCAATGTTGATTGTCGAGATATGGTCCATCTGGACCGCTACTTTCAGAGCCATGAGGCAACTCCCGGCGGGTGCGCGACAGCGCTTTGAAGAAGATCAACGTGCGGCCATGCGATCGAACAGGACCGCGTAACTGCCGATCTCCTGGGATTTCAGATCAGTCGGTCCAGATATGCGGTCGCGATGCCGCTTTGTCCAGTGGGTGCGCGCCCGGTGTATTTGCTAGAATTCCAATGAACAGCTGAAATTTCTGTACAGGCCTCGACCCGTTATCAAGAAGGCAGGTCGAGGAGGGCCCCCGATCGGTCAATGGCCGCGAGAAGGATGCGCCCAGGCTGTTTTCCGACCTAGTCCCAAGCCTCGAATGCATTTTCGATCCGCTCGGGCAAGGCCCAGGGCCGGATGACAATGACGTCGAAGCGGAGCGTGAAGAACCCCGCCTTGGGATGTTCGGAAACAAAGATTTTCGCGGCCCGGGTAATTCGTTTCTGGCTGGCAGGCGTGACGGCTTCCAGCGCCGCACTCCGGGTCTTCCTGGCCTTGACCTCGACGAAAGCAACGGTCTTGCGTCGTTTCGCAATCAGGTCTATCTCGCCTGCCCCGGTCTTGTAACGGTGCTTCAGGATGCGCCAGCCGGTGAGGCGCAGGTACCAGGCCGCCCAGGCTTCCGCGGACAGGCCCCGGGCATGGGACCGGCGGCGCTGCGCCAGGGAGTTTTTCCTCTGCCCCGGCATGGTCAGCCGTCTCCGGCTTTCAGGTCGAGCGCGCGCTGGTAGACGTCCTTCCGGTCCAGCCCTGTCGCCTTTGCAGCTTTCTTGGCAGCAGCACTGACCGGCATCTCCTTCAGCGCTTCAAGCAGCAGCGCGTCCAGGTCAGAAGCGTCGGCTTCGGGCCGCTCGTCGGGCGGACCCACCAGGATAACGATCTCACCCTTCACCTGCATCTCTTTGAATCGGTCGGCGAGTTCGGACAGCGAGCCGCGCTCAAACGTCTCGAACCGCTTGGTCAGCTCACGTGCGACCACGGCTTCCCGACTGCTACCCAGTACCGTTGCCATCAGCTCCAGTGTCGCACCGGTGCGATGCGGGGATTCGAAAAAAATCAGCGTTCCGGGCACCCTTGCCAGCTCTTCCAGCCGCCTGGTTTTCGGGCCGCCCTTTTGCGGCAGAAACCCGGCAAAGAGCACCGTGTCACTCGGCAGGCCCGATGCGACGAGCCCGGCGAGAGGTGCGGACGCACCCGGAATCGGAATGACCCGGTGGCCCGCGTCCAGAACTGCCCGAACAAGCCGATAGCCTGGATCGGAAACAAGGGGTGTTCCCGCATCGGAAGCAAGGGCCACAGCCCTGCCGGCCTCAAGTTCGGCCAGGATCTTCGGCCTCTGCTTGTCGGCATTGTGTTCGTGATAGGCAACCAATTGGGTCTTCAAGCCGAACTTCTGGGTCAGGGTCGCAGTGACGCGCGTGTCCTCGCAGGCAATGAAGCTACTCGCCGCCAGGGTTTGCAGAGCGCGGACGGTGATGTCACCGAGATTGCCGATCGGCGTCGAAACAATATAAAGCGCCGGCTCAAGATTAGGTGCGCTGAAAGCGTGTTCGGCGAGGCTGTAACGGTTCCTGTCCGCAACTGCAGCTGGTGAATCGCTCTCCATATGGGCTCCAAGATTTGCTTGCCGGATAGAGGTCCTTGTCACTGCGCTAACCGCAGGACGCTGCCGATGCAAGGTAAATCCACTGCTGATCATCGGGATATGCCGCTGACGTCGCCCAAAAACTGGACATGACACGAGCGAATACGTAAGTCTTGCCAGAGGTGAAAAAATAACAATGGCAAGTGCGATGCGGGGCAAAACCGGACAGCAACAGAGACGGCAGTTTTTGAAGACGGCGCTTGCCTGCAGCAGCGCATTCGCGCTTTCAGGCTGCCTCGGATCTTCACTCGGCTCGCTGCCGGGCGATCAGGTGCAACCTACCGCCCAGCCCCAGACGACAGGTGAGGTCATCGGGACCGGCAGTGTGCGGGTCGGTCTGCTGTTGCCCCTGGCCGCCAGTGGTGGCAATGCATCCATCGGCACCGTTTTCAAAAACGCCGCCGCGCTTGCACTGCAGAATTTTCCGAATGCGGACGTCCAGCTTCTGGTGAAGGACACCGGCGGGACGGCCGAAGGCGGGCGAAGTGCCGCTCAGTCGGCAATCTCGGAAGGCGCCGAACTGATCCTTGGACCTGTCTTCGCACCGGCAGTTTCCGGCGCCGCAGCAGCAGCACGGGCCACTGGTGTCCCGGTCATCGCGTTTTCAACCGACACGTCCGTCGCGGCACGCGGTGTCTATCTTCTGAGTTTTCTTCCCGAATCCGATGTCAAGCGGATCATCGGCTATGCCAACAGTCAGCAGAAACGCTCCTACGCCGCACTCATACCGGATGGTTCGTACGGGGCTGTCGTTGAAGCCGCCTTCCGACAGGAAGTCGGAAAGGGTGCAGGCAGGATCGCGACCATCCAACGTTACAAGATGTCAGGCTCGGACACGTCGGATCTGGTTGCCAAGACCGCTGCACTGAAGTCCGTCACGAACAACATCGATGCCTTGTTCGTGCCGGCCGGCGGCGGCGTTCCTCCTCTTGTCGTACAAACTCTCGTCAGCCAGGGTGCAAATCTCGGGAACATCAAGATCCTGGGATCCGGGCAGTGGGATTCAGCGCAGGTCAAGAACAACTCCGTGCTGGCGGGCGCGTGGTTTGCCGGCCCTGAAGACAAGGGGTTCCAGGGATTTGCAAGACGCTATCAGAGCACGTACGGAGCGACCCCGCCTCGCAATGCCAGTCTTGTCTATGACGGCGTTACACTTGCCGCCGGCCTGATCCGCTCCGCTGGTCCGCAACGCTTCCAGCAGAGCATCATGACGAACCGCGACGGATTTATCGGGATCGACGGCCTGTTCCGTTTCAAGTCGAACGGATTAAACGAACGTGGGCTCGCGGTATATCAGATTACCGGGCGGGGCACCGAAGTGATTTCACCGGCGCCCAGGGATTTCCGTACCGGTTTCTGATACATCTTCGGTCTGTATTCTTCTAAAGGGCTCTAGCCTCCATGCTCAACGGCAAGCAGATCGTGTTGATCATCAGCGGCGGAATTGCCGCCTACAAGTCGCTTGATCTCATCCGGCGGCTCAAGGAACGTGGTGCGCGTGTTATCCCGGTCATGACCGCAGGCGCTCAGGAGTTCATCACTCCGCTTGCCGTAGGTGCGCTTTCAGCCGAGAAAGTCTTCACAAGCCTGTTCGACCGGGAGGCCGAACACGATGTCGGCCACATCCGACTGGCGCGGGACCATGACCTCGTCCTGATTGCGCCGGCAACGGCAAACCTGATGGCCAAGACGGCTCACGGTATTGCCGACGATCTTGCCACAGCCGTGCTGCTGGCGACGGACAAACCCGTTCTTGTCGCACCAGCGATGAATCCAAAGATGTGGCACAACGCTGCGACGACACGCAACATCACCATCCTGCAAGAACGCGGCATCAGGTTCGTTGGACCTGCGAGAGGCGAGATGGCAGAAAAGGGTGAAGCCGGTGTCGGCCGGATGAGCGACCCCCTGGAGATCGTAGCCGCTGCCTCGGCGGTTTTGCGCGATGAGGAAATCAGGCAGAACCGTCTTCCGCTGGCCGGCAAGCATGTCCTGATCACTTCCGGCCCGACCCACGAGCCCATCGATCCCGTGCGCTATATCGCGAACCGTTCATCGGGCAAACAGGGCCACGCTCTGGCGGTGGCCGCCTATGAAGCAGGTGCGCGCGTGACGCTGGTGTCCGGTCCGGTTGACCTGGCAGATCCCGACAATATCGACACAATTCGTGTTGAGTCGGCGGCGGACATGCTTTCTGCCGTCAAATCATGCCTTCCTGCCGACATAGCGATCATGGCAGCCGCAGTGGCCGATTGGCGAGTCGCGTCCGAAGGTGCGCAGAAGATCAAGAAAGACGGTAGCGGCAAGCCACCGGCGCTCGGGCTCGTCGAGAATCCCGATATTCTGGCAACGGTCGGACATCACGAAAGTCTGCGCCCTAAACTGCTGATCGGCTTTGCCGCTGAAACACAGAACCTGATTGACAATGCCCGCTCGAAGCTGGAGCGGAAAAACGCCGACTGGATCATCGCCAACGATGTCAGCCCGGAAACGGGAATCATGGGTGGCGATGCCAATACGGTGCGCCTCGTCAGCCGGGATGGCGTGGAAGACTGGCCCGAGATGAACAAGGCTGAGGTCGCCCGGCAGATTGTTGCCCGGGCGGCGGCTGCGCTGGATGGATGATCGGCCGTCGCGATGTGAGACGATCCACCCATTCGAGCATCAGTGAATAAAGGATACCTGCCTGGAAGCGAGGACGAACCCGCTTGAGGTCAACTGCCGGGGTCCGGAAACCCCAGATCCCGAATACGGGTAAGGCATTTCGCAATTCCCGCGCCGCGACAAGCCACTGCCAGTCAGATCCTTAACAGCCTTTCAGGCTGCCTCGGCCGCGAAGCGGAAGTAGCTCATGCTGATTGACCCGTATTCATAGCTGCGGTGCAGAAGTTCGGCGCGGGCCTCCTGGCCGGCAGCACCGAAGGCAAAAAACAGCGGCAAGAGGTGCTCCTCGGTCGGATGATTTCGCCGGAAGTCCGGGACGGCCTCCAGATCCCTGAAATAGTCAATCGATCCGGCCTCCAAACCGTCGTCGAGCCAGCGATCAAAATTCCTTGCCCAGTCCGGGGCATCCGAGCCCTGAGGCCTGATATCCCCCAGATTATGCGTCGTGCTTCCGGAACCGGCAATCAGGACACCTGTTTCCTTCAGAGGTGCAACCGTTCTGCCCAGCTCGTAGACGGTTTCCGGCGTGCTTCCATCGGGAAGCGACAGCGCGGTAACCGGAATGTTCGCCCGGGGAAATGCAAGGGACAGGGGCACCCAGGCACCATGATCAAGGCCCCGGTCGCCATCGAGTTCGACTTCATAACCGGCGTCCTCAAGCAGTCTCGCCGTTTCGTCAACCCGGTCTTCGTCGGCTCTGGCCGGATAGGACATTTCATGGAGCTCGGGCGGAAACCCGCGGAAATCATGGTAGGTACGCAGCGGACCCGGGGCCGAGAGTTTCAACCCCTCGGTTTCCCAATGGGCAGACAGGATCAATATGGCATCCGGCCAGCTCCTGCTGTCCGCAAAGGATTTCAGGAATCGGCTTGCCGATGTGTCCTCTATTGCCAGTGTCGGGGCGCCGTGGGCAAAAAAGACAGGGGATATGGGCTTTTGAGCCTCGGACATACAGGCTCTCCTTCATGCAATTGATTTTGAAACTTCCCTGAAGATAGAGAGCTTCGGGATGATCGGAAGGTTCGTTTTTGAAGAAGGCCTGTTCCCGATTCAGGAACAATCGCAAAGAAAAACCGCTCCCGAGTGTCCGGGAGCGGTCATGAATCGCGCGGAAACCGGGCTTAGCGGTAGCCGACGTTGATCAATTGAACACGGCGATTGATGCCGGAATCCGGTTTGGACGGATCTCTCAGCTGCTCCTCGCCAAGGCCGACGGCCTGCAGATATTTCCCCGGAACCTGGAACGTGGTCACGAGTGCTTCGCGGACCGACTGCGCGCGCTTGATGGAGAGTTCCAGATTGTAGTCACGCGGACCGGTCGCATCGGTGTGCCCGACAATGAAGAAGGTCTGACCCTGCAGATAGGGCGTATGCAGTGCATCTGCGATCACGCCGACCGTTTCATAGGACTCTGGACGAATGCGCGCCGAGTTCAGGTCGAAGGTGATTTCCACGTTGAACTGACGCAAAGACGCAAGCTTGTCCCACAACGGCAGATTTCCGGGCGAGTTGGCTCCAGGATATTTCTGGATGTTCTCAAAGGCAGCCTTCTGCAGCTCGTCGGCGCTGACATCGACCTTCTGCTGGGCGCCCTGAAGCGAGTTGATGATTTCGTTCCGGTTGAGCTTCGTCTGGGCGGCGGCACCGGAAACGGAGACAGCAAGCAGAGCAGCCGAGATACCGGCGAAAAGGATCTTCTTCATAAATTTTCTCCCGGGATTTCTTAGCGGTATCCAGCCAGATCGATGGCGGTGTTACATTTTTTGCCGACGGAAGGCTGTGCCTTCAGGAGGCAACGCAGAACGTGTCCGGCACCGGGCTTGACGCCTTTGCAGTATTGCGCGGCGTCACGCTGACAGATCTTGGGCGCGGCTGCCTGTGCCGCGAGCCGCTCCTGAATGAGGGTAGCGACCACGGCACGGTCCGCGTTGCACTTCTGGGAGACCTTGGCCTGGTTCTGGTCCAGGCACTTGCCGATACCATTGTTGGCCAGCGTCGCGGTCTTGCAGTATGCGTTAATGTCCTTGCCGCAACTTGCAGACAGGATCTTGATCGCCTCAGCGAACCCCACCGTCTGCGCAAATGCCGCCGGGGCGGTTGCCAACAAAACACCTGTCGTGAATGCGAAAATCAAACGTCTCATGTTGCAAATCTCCCAACCAAGGCAACATTACTTCGGGGCAGAGTGTTTCAGGAGATTCTCTAAACTTCAAGGCGTTAGCTGAATTTTCTGCGAAACAAAAAAACACCCTTGCCAATCTTGACAGGAGGTGCCGAATATCACGCAGCGATTGGCCTTCCAACTCTGGACAAAAGAATGCACGCGACCCTGCAACTGAAACGCCTCGAACATGGCAAGGACCTGCCCCTGCCCGCCTACCAGTCGGAACTGGCAGCCGGTCTCGACCTTCTCGCGGCAGTCGACGACCCCGTGATTCTCGCCCCGGGACAACGTGCACTGGTACCAACCGGTCTTTCCATGGCGCTGCCGGCCGGATTCGAAGCCCAGGTTCGTCCACGGTCCGGTCTCGCGGCCAAACACGGCGTTACGGTCCTCAACACGCCAGGCACGATCGACGCGGATTATCGTGGCGAGGTCAAGGTTATCCTGATCAATCTGGGAGATGCTCCTTTCGAGATTACGCGCGGAGAGCGAATCGCACAGATGGTAATCGCTCCGGTGCTTCAGGCCGAGATCACCGAAGTCGCGGTCCTGTCCGACACCGAGCGTGGTGTGGGTGGTTTCGGTTCGACCGGCCGCAATTGAGGAACAGCCATTCCAATGACACCACATCTGGTCATTTTCGACTGTGACGGTGTTCTGGTGGATACCGAACGCCTGACAAACCGGACCATGGCCGCACTCTTGACCGAATACGGTTGTCCGATGACCGGTCCGGAATGCCAGAAGCGCTTCATGGGGCGGACACTGGAAGCGGTACAGGAGACGGTTGAACAGGAGCTTGGCCGGAAGCTTCCTTCCGATTGGCTGGTTCAGCTTCGCGCCCGTGACCTTGAGAGTTTCAAATCTGGCGTTTCTCAAGTGCCGGGGGTCGCGAAAGTCATGGACATGCTCGACCAGCGCGGAATTCCATATTGTGTCGGTTCATCGGGCAAATACGAGAAAATGCACTCGACGCTCGGCAGTGCTGGCCTTCTGGAGCGCCTGAAAGACAAGCTCTATTCCTCGCAGGATTGCGCGAAAGGAAAACCGGCACCCGACATATTCTTGCTGGCGGCAAGGTCCATGGGACACACGCCCGAGACATGCGTTGTCGTCGAAGACAGCCTCCCGGGCGTGATGGCTGCGAAGGCTGCAGGAATGCGCGTCTATGCCTATGTCGATGATCCGGTCTGTGACCGCGACGCATTGCGCGAGGCCGGTGCCATCCTGTTCGAACGCATGTCGGACCTGCCCGGCCTACTTGTTTCCGGCGCGTGAAAAGGTGGCGGAACAAGGGGTTTCTCGCCTCCGGGGATGACGGGTCCTTTAAAACCTATTACGACGGACACCATCTAAGAGGTCGGTCAAGCCAGGGAGAAGTGCCATGACGATGAAAACCAGCGGTCGCGGAAAGATCTATGCTTCGATTACCGAAACTATTGGCGATACGCCGATCGTGCGGCTGGACCGTCTGGCCAAGGCCCATGGTGTAAAGGGCAACCTGCTTGCCAAGCTTGAATTCTTCAACCCCATCGCCAGCGTCAAGGACCGGATCGGCGTCGCCATGATCGAGGCAATGGAACGGGATGGTCGCATTGCACCGGGAAAGTCCACGCTGGTGGAACCGACCTCCGGCAATACCGGCATCGCGCTTGCCTTCGTTGCAGCGGCAAAGGGCTATCGCCTCATCCTGGTCATGCCCGAAACAATGTCTGTCGAGCGTCGGAAGATGCTCAAGATCCTCGGCGCCGAACTGGAGCTGACCGATGGTGCCAAGGGCATGAAGGGCGCTATTGCACGCGCCGAGGAACTCGTCAACGAGATCGCCGGGGCAGTGATACCGCAACAGTTTGAAAACCCGGCAAATCCCGAAATCCATCGCAACACGACAGCGGAGGAGATCTGGAACGATACCGACGGCGCTATCGACGTCTTCGTGTCCGGAATAGGCACAGGAGGCACGATCACCGGTGTTTCCCAGGTTCTGAAACAGCGAAAACCGGACATGCATGTGGTCGCCGTCGAGCCGACGGACAGCCCGATCCTGTCCGGTGGCGAGCCCGGACCTCACAAAATCCAAGGCATCGGCGCGGGCTTTGTACCCGGCGTTCTGGATACCGGGGTCTATGACGAAGTCGCTACGGTCTCCAACGAAGATGCCTTTGCCATGGCCCGGGAAGTCGCAAAGATGGAAGGTTTGCCCGTCGGCATATCCTCCGGGGCGGCGCTGACTGCCGCCATCCGGGTTGGCCTGCGAGACGGCATGGAGGGAAAGTCCATTGTAGTTATCATTCCGTCCTTTGCTGAACGCTATTTGTCGACAGCCTTGTTTGAAGGTCTCTAATGATGACTGTTGCGACCGATGGAGAGTAACCATCGCGCTTTTCCCGCCGTCATGAGGACCATATGTAAACGGGGACCTTCGTCCCCGTTTTTTGCCATTGATTACGCCAAGATACGGTTTGAGGACGTCACGAAAGGTGATGGACGTCCTGCAGTCCATAAACCGGCGTCTCGAGGCCTTCCATGCGTGCTTTCAGCTGCAGGGAGAGAAACTGGGAGTAGTGACGTGACTGGTGCAGATTGCCCCCGTGGAACCAGAGAGCGTCCTGCTGGGTCGGCTTCCACATGTTGCGCTGTTCGCCTTCCCAGGGTCCGGGGTCCTTGGTCGTGTCCGACCCCAACCCCCAGACCTTGCCAACCTTGTCCGCCGTATCCTGGTCCATGAGATCGGCGACCCAACCATTCATCGAGCCGTAGCCGGTGGCATAGACAATGACATCCGCTTCCAGCTTGCTGCCGTCGTCGAGGATCACTCCGTCTTCAACAATTTCGGTGACCTGGCCCCGCTTCAGCTTAATTTCACCGTCAATTATGAGCTGGCTGGCACCGATGTCGATGTAATAGCCGGATCCACGACGCAGATATTTCATGAAGAGACCGCTTTCATCGTCGCCCCAGTCCAGCCAGAAGCCGGCCTTTTCAAGCCCGTCGTAGAAATCCGCATCCCGCTTTTTCATCTCCGCGTAAGCCGGTATCTGGAATTCGTGGAGAATGCGATAGGGCAGGGATGCAAAGATCAGATCCGCCTTTTCTGTCGTCATTCCGGACCGGACGGCTTCCTCGGAATAAAGCGCCCCAAGTCCCACGTCCATCAGCGTGTCAGAGCGGACGATGTGTGTCGACGAACGCTGGACCATCGTGACGTCGACGTCGTTTTCCCAGAGCGCCGCGCAAATGTCGTGCGCGGAATTGTTCGAGCCGACGACAACGGCTTTCTTGCCGCGATACGCATCCGGTCCGGGATGTTTTGAGGAATGATGCTGGTCGCCCCTGAATTTTTCCATGCCCGGAAAAGCCGGAACGTTCGCCTTGCCCGACATGCCTGTCGCCATCACCAGCTGTTTTGGGCGCAAGGTGACTTCTTCGCCGTCCCGGTCGACAACAATTGTCCATTCCCCGGTTGCCTCATCATAGCTTGCCGATTTGGCGATCGACCTGGTCCAGTAGTTCAGCTCCATGACCCTGGTGTACATTTCGAGCCAGTCGCCGATCTTGTCCTTCGGGCTGAAGACCGGCCAGTTTTCCGGAAACTTGATGTAGGGCAGGTGGTCGTACCAAACCGGATCGTGAAGACAGAGAGACTTGTAGCGGTTTCGCCAGCTGTCTCCTGGCCGCTCATTTTTCTCGACTATGATGGTTGGAACACCCAGTTGTCGCAGCCTGGCGCCGAGTGCGATCCCGCCCTGACCGCCACCGATGATCACGCAATAGGGCTGTTCCGTGTAGCCCAATTCGGCATTTTCCCGTTCGCGCTCCTCTTTCCAGGTCGGCCTGTTCTTGCCGGCGCCATGTTTGGCGCCGAGGGGCCGCTGAAAGCCTTTTGGCTCCTCATGGCCCTTGATCTCGACCATGGTGGTCAACAAGGTCCAGATCTTGTTGTCCTTCAGTCGGATCAGGCCGAAGCATCGGGCCTGCTTCGTTTCAAACTGGATCCAGGCCGTTACAACACCACCTTCCTCGGTTGGTACTTCACCCTCCGCAATCGTCCAGTTGGCTGGCGCGATCGTTGCCAGCTGCCGCGTCAGCATGCCCCTGACCTGATCCTTGCCTTCGACGGTCTTGATATTCCAGGTGAAGGCTACAAGATCCCGCCAGTAGCAATCGTCCTGAAACATGTTCACGGCTTCGTCTACATTATTGTCTTGCAGTGCCTTTCCGAATGACTTGAGAAAGGTTTCGGTCTGATGAACCAAGGGTGTGTCGAGCATTCTATTCCTCCCATGTAATCCTGTCTGGAAGAATTGCAGAAGAGACGGCAGTTTCGCCATCTCTGCGACGCCGATTGAATAAGTAAAGCCGAAGAAATGTCCATTCCTGTTGCGCGCGCAACACCGTGCAACACAGGGATACGATCCGGAATGTGTTTGCGACCGGCCCGATCAGCGTTTGCCAGAAAGTCCAGCCTTGCGCATTCGGCGCAGAATGGTTGACCGATTGACCCCGAGCCGTCTGGCGACCAATGACATGTTCCAGCTGCAGGCATCGAGCAACGCCTCAAGGTCGTCATCCGGGTCGGTTTTCGAATGAATTGAGCCGGAAGGCGGCGGCAGATCCGGAAGGTCGATAACCGACCCCTCCACAAGGGCCATTGCAATTTCCAATGCCGTTGCAAGTTCCCGGATGTTTCCGGGCCATTGCCGGCTGCCGAGTTCAGCTCGGGCTGCCGGTGACAGCCGAACATCCTTCGGAGAGCGTCGAAGCAGCCGATCGACAAGCCAGTCAAAATCCTTCCGGTGCCGGAGCGGTGGAATGGAGATGACCGACCCCGCCAACCTGAAGTAAAGCTCGGGTCTGATCGCCTCGAAAGTGCCGCTATCAGCAGCCTCCCGGCGCGCCGAGGCTATGATCCGCAGATCATTTCGTGTTTCGAGCAATGCGAGGATGAGGGCCTGTCCTTCATCATCCAGATCCTCAATGCCACGCAGGAACAGCGTTCCCGCTCCGCCCTCCGCGATCCCGTCGACCTTTTCCTTCCGGAGCGCGGAGCAACACAAAGTGTGAAAGGCGCGGTTTGAGGGTCCGAGGACATGAACCGCCCTTGCAAGGTATTCCTTGCCCGTGCCGGTTTCGCCTACCAGCAGGAGAGGAACCTGGGTCGGTGCCAGCCGGTCCACCTTGGCGGCGATCTGGGCGAGCGCAGGGTCCGGGCCGCCAAAATTTCGCAAGGGGCCGGACAGGGCGCCAATGGCCTGCGGACGAGAGACACGCGCCGACTGGGGAGCGATCGCGTGCCCATAAAGGCCACGCCCGTCTCGCAGGCGCAGAACACGTTCTTCGGGAGGCCTGCCCCGCATGAGGTCCGGCAGATCATCAATATTCAGGTCCATGTGCTGGTCTATTCTGGTTCCGATCAATTCGGCAGCACCTGACGGGGCGAGACATTCCAGCGCCCCATGGGTCATGCCCGTGATGTGACCGCTGTCGTCAAGCGCGACAGCTGCTTCGGGATCAACTTCCAGAAATTCTGCAGACGTGGAAAACCGCAGGACCCATTCCCTGCGTGTCATTGCCATGAGATTGGCCATTTCAACGCGGCGCGCCGATGCCTTGACAAGGTTCATCGCAAGATTCTGCGTCGACTTGGGACTTGGTGAGCGCAGGAGAGACACATCCAGGACGGCGGCCAGGTTTCCGCCCGTATCGAAGATCGGCGCCGACGTGCAAGAAAGCGGTGTGTGTGACAATCCGAAATGATCGCCCTGGTGTATGGTCACCGCCTCGCCGGTCACGATGCAGGATCCGACCCCGCAAGTGCCCGCCAGGTCTTCGGACCAGTCGGAGCCGAGATACAATCCGGCCCTGCGCAGGTCTTCCTCAAACCGGGGATCGCCGAAGAAGTCGACACAGATGCCCTTGGCATCTGCCAGAAGAAGCACGTAGTTTTGCCCCGCAACCTGCTTGAAAAGGGTTCGCAGGCCCGAGCGGGCGGTTGCGATCAACCGCTCCGATTGCTCCTGATGTTCCCTGAGCTGCTGCTCCGTAACGATATGGGCCGGTTCCGGCCGCGTCGGGTCCATGCCATAGGTCTGGACGCAGCGCCGCCAGCTTTCGGACACAAGTTCATCCCTGCCGGTCTCCTGTCCTTTCAGGACCCGGTCGATTTCGCTGACATGTTCGGTATCGCGCATGCCATCCTCCCTCGGCATAGCGTCACACGATAGCGCGACTGCTTGCCCGGGCACAACATGTGCGAAAGTGCCGTCCCTTCAATTGATGAAAGAAGGCCTGCGACACGATCAGTTGTTGTGCGGGATGATTGTTTCCATGCGTGTTGCAGCGGCAAATCCAAACACATGTTTGAACGGACCTGTTTCTTCTTTCGAAACGGCCTCGAATCCCATGCGCTCATAGAGCGCTCTCGCTCTATCATTCGTGTCGATGACATCGAGCCTGACGCGTTTCAATCCCTCGTCCGCGGCTTTCTGGATGATGGCTTTCAAAAGCGCGCTGCCGATGCCCCGTCCTCGCGCGCGCTCACTTACGAAGATGCCGTCCATCAACAGCAGTCCCGGTTCCGTATCCCGCTCCAGGATATTCAGCAGAAGACCGCGCCAAACTCCGCCGAAACGCCCATAAGCAGTACAGAGATCGCCCAGCGACCCGCCGGCAAAAGAGCCTTCTTCCGTCTTGTAGCCCGCCAGACCCAGCAAGGTGCCGTCCGTTGCAACAGCACTCAGGGCATAAGCCGGATCCAGCACGCTTTCCAGAAAACCGAGCGCTTTCGGTTCCGGTCCCATGACCTTTTCCAGTTTTCCGCGAAACGCCGACCAGAAGAGTGAGGCAGCAATCGATCGCTGATCTTCCGGAAAACCTGATTGCACAGTGAAACCGGCGACCATTTTGACGCCTACCGGATCCAGACTGCCGTGCCGGTTGCGCTGACCATCAGCATCGAACCGTTCTGACCAACAGTCTCATAGTCGAGATCGACACCGATAACCGCGTTTGCGCCCATTGCCTGGGCCTGCTGGCACATTTCGTTGACGGCTATCTCGCGTGCCTTGGCAAGCTCTTCCTCGTAGGCACCCGAACGTCCGCCGACGATATCCCGGATACCGGCGAACAGATCCTTGAACAGATTGGCACCAAGAATTGCCTCACCCGTTACCAGTCCCTTGTAATCCAGTTCCTTGCCCTGGACGGTGTTCGTGGTGGTCACCAGCATACGCTATCTCCTTGCAACAATGACACGGTGAGACATGGGGGGAAGCGTCTGGCAATGCAAGGAAATTGGATTGCCGATAAAACTTCGACAATTTTCCGCATTCTTCCTGGTCGATTCCTAGGAGCTTGTCTGCAATGAAACCAGCAGGAGAGCTTCGGTCAGTTTCCCAGCATCCGTTGGCCAATATTCCGGCGGCCGGGGGTGGACCGCACCAGTTTCGATTGTTGGCCGACAAGCCGCTATCGTATCGCACCATCGATCGGGAACTGCTGATCCACCCTGAGCTGCGCCAAGCAATGCACCACAGACAGCTGCATTTGTATCGGTGTCACCTCCACTCCCAACCGTCCAGATCACTGCTTCTTCCAGAGGCTTGTTTGAAAGCAGATGAAAGAAGGCATTCTGCAACGCCGTGAGAACCCAACCCATCTGATCGTAGAATTCATAGGGAGGTTCGGATTTCGCCAAAATCAGACGTTCGCGGACAGCTTTCGATCCTTGTGCCGTTTCCGGGCTGTGATGCGCGTAATCCCAGGCTGTCTGCCACATCGTTGCCGGATCATCGCCTCCAATTCCGCTCGCAATTGCAGCTGCATAGGCGGAACTGGCGGATTGGCAAATTGGGTGCGGGTGTGTTAGCGCTGCATCGCGCGCTGCAACTTTGGCCGCGAGCGCCGGATTGCCAGCTGCATATATTCCAACCGGGCTGACGCGCATGAGTGCGCCGTTGGCCTGACTATCTGATTTTGCCGATTGCCCGATCGACAATGCAGAGAGCCCGCTGGAAGTCGTAAGTCCAATATCGAAGGGTTCAGACTTCCACCAGCGAATGTAGGCTTCCGCGACGCTGCTTTCTTCAAACCCTTGCCTTGCTGCAATTGCGCGCGCGAGCGCCAAGGCCATTTCGCTATCGTCAGTCGGCTGACCTGCCAACAGGTTCCAGGTACCGCCATCCTTCAGATCTCTCACGCCGCCAGGATAAAGGTCTGCGATTTCCAGCGCATCCTTGAATTCAACGAGCGAGCCGAGAGAATCGCCTGCGAGCTGCCCAAACAGGCAGCCATACGCGCGATCCATCATTTCATTGGACATGATCCGCAATTGCCTTTCCTCCGTCTACTGGTGCTTCTCGAGACCAGAAGATCCAGGGCTTGCCGCCTCCGTCCGGACATACCGTTCGGCAAGATACCCCGATTGAAGGAATGTGGTGCCGTGCTTCCTCAAGCCGCCCGCCGCGAAGCGTCCCGGCCGCGATAACTCAATGCCTCCGCCAGGTGTATGCGACCAACCATGTCCTTGCCGTCAAGATCAGCGAGCGTGCGCGCCAGCTTCAGGACGCGGTGATAACCGCGTGCACTCAGCTGGAGCTTTTCAGCGGCATCTCGCAAGAATGCCAGGCCCAGCTCATCCGGCTGCGCCATGGTCTCGACAACCGAGGCAGGTGCCTGGGCATTTGTCCGGCAGGCAACACCCAGATCGAAAAACCGTTTTTCCTGGATGCGGCGCGCTTCGGCAACGCGTGCAGCGACGGCCGCGGACGGTTCGGCTTCGGCCGGGCCGATCAGATCAGCCGCGGTGACCGCAGGAACATCGATCCGGAGGTCGATCCGGTCAAGAAACGGTCCGGAAACACGGGTCTGGTATTCCGTGACGCAGCGCTCACCCCGGCGACACACATGTCCCGGCTCTCCCGCATGACCGCAACGGCAGGGATTCATTGCCGCCACCAACTGGATGCGCGCGGGATAGGTCACCCGGTGATTGGCGCGTGCGATCACCGCCTCTCCCGTCTCCAGGGGCTGGCGCAGGCTGTCGAGCACCTGCGGGTTGAATTCCGGCAGTTCGTCGAGGAACAGCACCCCGTTGTGCGATAGAGATACCTCGCCGGGCCTGGCCCGCAATCCACCGCCGATGAGGGCCGCCATGGACGCGGAGTGATGTGGAGAACGGAACGGCCGCCGGTCGGTCAACTTGCCTTCAGCCAGTTCGCCGGCAAGCGAGGCGATCATCGAGACTTCGAGCAGCTCGCGCGGGGTGAGCGGCGGCAGGATGGACGGCAGGCGGCTTGCCAGCATCGATTTTCCGGATCCCGGCGGTCCCGTCATCAGCAGGTTGTGTCCACCGGCGGCCGCGATTTCCAGTGCACGCCGGGCCGTCTCCTGTCCCTTGACTTCGGCAAGATCCGGCAAGGCTGCGGGGTTGCCCTGAAGCCTGGCAGCGGGACGCGAGAGCATCTGCGTTCCCTTGAAATGATTGGCAAGCTGGATCAGGGAGCGGGGGGCAAGAATATCCATTTCCGGATCCGCCCAGGCCGCCTCGCCGCCACTCGCTTCGGGGCAGATCAGCCCCTTTCCAAGGCCGTTCGCACCCATCGCGGCGGGAAGGACACCGGCGACCGGCGCCAGAGTGCCATCAAGGCCGAGCTCGCCCAGAACCGCATATCCATCCAGATATTCGCCCGGTATGGCACCAATCGCCGCCATCACGCCAAGTGCGATCGGCAGATCGTAGTGCGAGCCTTCCTTCGGCAGGTCGGCGGGAGCAAGATTGACCGTTACGCGTTTGGCAGGCAGGGCGAGCCCGGAGGCGGACAGCGCCGCCCTGACGCGCTCGCGGCTTTCGGCAACCGCCTTGTCCGGCAGACCGACGATCGTGAACGCGACCATGCCGGGGCCGACATGCACCTGCACGTCCACCGGGACAGCATCGATACCCTGAAAAGCGACCGTTGTTACCCGGCTGACCATACCCTGTCCTCTACCCTGAGATGTGGTTTGAGCGAAACACAGGAATGCGGGAGAATCAAGAACAAATATAGAACGAGTCCCGTTTGACCGTCCCCCGAGGATACGGTCAACCGTTCGGCAACAAACCGAGCACATGATGTTGCACAAAATGCGCAGATATTTCCGTTTTTCAGGAAGCGTAAATACGTAATGTGCGACCGGTACCGGGATATCCGCCGGCACCTGCGAGAACCTGCTCCAGATATTGCGGTACCTGAAAATCCTCACTTGTGGTCAGGCCATTCGATTCCAGCCACTCCGAAACAAGCTCAATCATCTTGTCCGGATCCTTCTCGAACATTGCGCGGCAAAGTTCGGCATCCAGCAGCAAATCATCATTCGACGTCTTGGGAACGATCATGGGCGCGTCACATCAGTTTTTACAATCATAGCGTGCCAGCATGTTGCCCGCTATTTTCCGCAAAGACCAGCACATTGCAGTTATGTGGGCCTACGCCACCATAATTCGGTGTTATGCGTTCCCGGCTGCAACTTCTCGTTCTCTGGGCCTGATCAACGCAAGAGCGCAGCACATCAGGCCCGACACGACGAACAGCATCGAGTGACCCAGCAGGGGTATTGCGAACCCGCCGGCTACAGGGCCCACACCCTGGCCGAGGGAAATCAGGAAAAAGGTCAGTCCGAACCCGATCGAGGGTGCGTCCCTGAAAATCCGCATGCTCCACATTCCGAAGAGCGCCGTCATCACGATAAAACCGGATCCGAAAAACGCGGCAGAAAAGTAAATCCCGTGCCGGACGCCGATCAGGAACGGCAAGGTCGCAACGGCAGCGCCGACGATCAGCGCCAGGACCCGATACGTCTGTCGCAGCCCCCAGCGATTCACCAAACCTCCCGCGAAACAGCCGGTAACGCCTGCCATGCCAAGAACAATCCAGAAAACGATGGCGTCCCTCGAATTGCCGGAAAGCTCCCACAGGAGCTCAACGGCATATGTCCAGTAGACCGCGGAGAATATGCCGAACAGGAATGCGGCAACAAAGAGCGGCCTGGCAGCGCCCTGCAAAAGAAAACGCGGGGAAATTGCCGCGCGGGCATTGGCGATCCTCGGACTGTGCCGCGGCAGCGTCCAGAAATTGCAAATCGTTATCGCGAGTGCCAGACCCGCGAACAGGAGCCATGCCAGGCGCCAGTCCTCGCCGGCAAACAATGCCAGCGGGCCGGCAAAGGCGACGCCGAACCCCGTACCGGAATTGATCCAGGCATAAATTGTGTTCTGGCGGCTTGGTTCGGTGTGCCTGACAATCACGTCGGAGAACGGCGGATATGCCAGTCCCGGACTCGTGCCGGCAAGAAACACGCCGAAGGCGAGTGTCAAGGCATCCGGGGCCACGGCGATCGTCGCCATTCCGGACGCGGCGGCCAGACCGCCAAGCATGATTGGCAATCTCGGGCCGAACAGGGTCGACAGGCCGGACCCGAGAAAGGTTGCCATGAGGTAGCCGGCATAGGACAGCCCTGCAATGAGGCCGATGGTTTCAGTCGACAGATTGAATTCCTGGCGGAACTCGGGAAGAAACAAGCCGAAGCAGTACCTGGCCAGGCCATAGGTCGCCGCGACGATCGCCAGCCCCGCAACCGTAAGGCCGCGGGTTTTCATCCCATTTTCATGCCCGGCGGGAGAGCTGGAAGTGAAGTGTCTCGTCATCGGTAAAGGTCTCGCCGGTAATCCTGAAAAATCCGCCATGCTCCCTGTAGAGGCGATATTGTTCAAGAGTGAGTTTCAGGCAGAAGTTGGACACGTGCAAGTTTCTTCCATTGATTGTACTTGAAAATTCCTCTCCCAATATGGCGACATGCGTCGTTTCATTCTCCTGAAACGGCACGGGCAGGAGAAAGAACCGGTTCAGCGTCGGAAGAGCGCGATCAACCGACTGCTCGAAGGCAATTCTGGAAAACCGCTGCATTGCCGGATGGGCATAGAAGTAGGGTATCTTTTCGGTGAAGTGTTTCGTGTAGAGCTGGCTCTCCGACAAGAGCAGATCGCCGGGTCTGGCAATGTCCCGGAGCCATTCGTTGACAACAAAAGGGTCGTCGTTGCCTTCCTGAAATCCCAGCATGGTAATGACAGCCGGCGGCGCGTTGTCTTCGACCACCTCGCTCAGGCGGAACTCATCGAATGAACAGGTCACGAACTGCAGGGGTACCCCGGGCAACGCCTCTTCGAGAGCAGTCCGCATGTGAGCAACCGACATCGGATTGATATCAACGGCAATGTACCGGTCAATTACAACGCCAAGCTTCTGGAGTGTTTTCAGGATAAATCCTGTTTTCACCGGCTCGGGCCCCAGTTCGACATAGACAAGCCGCTTGTCACCGAATTCCGAGGCAATCTGCGCGCAACTCCGACTGAGAGCATCCTTGAAGGATTGGCCATCGGCCTGCAGGCGCCCCAGCGTGTCGGAACCCACGCCGGTCTCGTTCAGCTCGCGCATCAACCGGAACACCTCATCCAGATGCCCCGTTGTCTCAAGGTCCCGGCCCTTGTTGGTGTATTTGACCCGATTGTCCTGCGTAACGATGCGGTCGAGACTGAATTCCGTGTGGGATGCGATGGCCCGGTGCACTCTGGATTGCAAAGAGCCCGCGGGCGATACCTCAATTTCAAGATCTGGCTGGTCGACTGTAAACGCGAGAGTCATGGCGATACCCGTTTTGACAAGAGGAATTCCCGGATTACGTGATATTGCCCCATATATAAAATTTATAATTGAAGAACCTCATAATAGAACGTTATGCTCCCGATCACGGACTTGTCCAAGAAAAGAGGCTGGCGGGTGTCTGCCGGCCGGCGTTAAGGCGGGATGACAGACAATGACCATCGGCCGTTTTAATATCGAATTGCTGGAAGCCTTCGTTGCTGTGGCGGAAGCCGGCAACGTGACCCATGCCGGCAGCAAGCTGAACCGCACCCAGCCTTGCGTAAGCACCCAACTCCGACGTCTGGAAGAGCGGGTCGGCAAACCATTGATCGAGCGGACCGCGCGCACGATGAACCTGACACCGGCGGGTCGAATTCTTTTTCAGCACGCGACGGAAATACTGAAGTCGCACGAAGAAGCCCGGTTGAGGCTGTCAGCTCCCGAACTCACAGGAACCGTTCATGTCGGCTTGCCGGAATGGTTCGCAACCGGGCAGCTTCAGTCGATCTTCTGCAATTTTGTCCGCATTCATCCCAACGTCAAACTTGAGATGACGGTCGCCGACAGTGCCACATTGCACGACATGCTCTCCAACAACGAGATCAACCTTGCCATCGCGCTGGTCACACCGGCAAAACCGGAACCTGCGGGCGTTGTCGAGGAGCAGCTTCACTGGGCCGTCAGCGAAGACTGCTCCCTGAGCGATCCGCTGCCGCTGATCCTCTTTCCGGAACCCTGTCCGTTCCGTGAACTCACTTTTCGCGCACTCGCCAGTGCCGGACGCCAATGGTACGAACGGATCACGACGACAAGTGTCGCCGCCGCCCAGGTGGCCGTGACTTCCGGTGCCGGTATCTGCTGTCTGCCGTCCGGAGCAATTCAGGAAGGCTTCACGCTGCTCAAGGAACAGGACGGTTTTCCTGCGCTTCCCGCCACGCAACTGGCGATTTATACGCCGTCCAAGGCACAGTCGCCGATCGTCGATTATCTGGAAGAACACCTCAGCGAACTGCTCAAGAACGCCATTGCGCCCCGCTCCGCGCTCGCCGGCAAGAACCAGCCTGATTTGCGGGTCGTGTGAAGCCCGCACAGGTGGCAATACCGGCGCTTCCTTTCAAGCATGATCCAGATCACGGTCTGAAGGCCCGTATTTTTTGACTGGTATTTTTACGGGGCACAGGGCAGCATTCTCGCGGGTAAACGTTGGAAGGAGCTGTCATGTGTGATTTATGCGTCATCAATTCCGTGAAGAACCGAATGCTGTCGCGGCGGGATTTTTTCAAGGCAACAGCGGTTGGTGCCGGTGTTGCGGCGTCCGTCGCAGCGAGTGGTGCAATGCCGGCAATGGCGCAGGCTCCCTCAAAGGTCACGGACATGACCCACGAGCTCTACGAGACCTTTCCGACCTATGGCGGCGATCAGCAGTTCTTCAAGGAGAAGATCTTCGACTTCGCCAAAAACGGCTTCAATCTCTATAACTTGAGCATCAATGAGCATACCGGCACTCATATGGACGCGCCGTTGCACTTCTCTGAAGACGGGCAATCGGTCGCCGAAATTCCGGTCGAAAAGCTGGTGGCCCCGCTGTGCATTGTCGACATCAAGTCAAAGGCCACGGAGAGTGCGGATGCGCAGGTGACACCGGACGACCTCAAGGCCTGGATCGCCGCCAATGGCGACATCCCCGAAGGGGCCTGTGTCGCCATGAACTCCGGCTGGGGTGTTCAGGTGCCGACGGACAAGTTCCGCAATGCCGACGCGGACGGCGTCATGCACTTCCCCGGATTTCATCTGGAAGCAGCGCAAATGCTGATGGAAGACGCAAATGTTGTCGGAATGGCCGTCGATACGCTGTCGCTCGACTACGGCAAATCCCAGGATTTTGCCGTTCACTATGCCTGGTTACCCAGCAACCGCTGGGGTATCGAGTGCATCGCCAATCTCGACTTGCTCCCGGCCAGCGGCGCAACCCTCATCGTCGGTGCTCCGAAATTCCGCGGTGGGACTGGCGGCCCGTCCCGGGTCATGGCGATGGTCTGAGCCAGAAGGGCTCCGTTCAGGATCCGGTTGAAAGGACCCTTTTGACCGCCGCTTGAAAGGACCTGCCAACGGGAACAAAACTTCCGTCTGAAAGGCGGAGGCCGGAGCGCTTGTCCATTCGGCAACGCCCGGCCACCGCATGCAGCGCGACCCAGTGCGAACGGTGAATTTGCAGACCGGGTTCGGGAGCTGCCTGAGCAATGGCATCCCTGAACCGCATCGCCAAAAGCGTGCTGCCGCTTTCCGTGACGACTTCGACATAATGATCCTGAGCCCTCAGTCGCAGAATTCGGCCACGTTTCGCCAAGGGCAACTTCACGAGCAGTGCCGGGACTTCCGGCAGCGAAGACGCCGGTTCAGATTTAACCGCCGACGGCAGCAGGTTGCTCACAATCATGACAAACCCCGTGACCGCGGCGCATTGCAGATAGAGCGACACCATGTTTCCGCTGAAACTACCAAATCCAAGCCCCGTGCTGATCAACACGACACTCAGGCTGACGGGAACGGCGACGAGGATGGAAATCATCCCCTGTTGAACCAATGCCGGCCAACGGGTTCTGCCGAAAAGCCGTTCAAGGGACGTTGCCGCGGCGTGTCCGACCGATGCCGTGCCAAGCACCATGACCGTCCAGTAGACCAATCGGCTCATGATCGGAAGGTCGGCGTAAGTCCCGAAGGGGCCGATCACGCCAGCAAGAACCGACAACGCTGCCAGAAGGGCAAGTCCGTTTCTTGAACTGAATGGTGCGACACCCGCATGCAGAAAACGGATTGCGGCAGTGTTCTTGGCGAAATATTTCTGCACCTGGCGAAACACTCCTTGGATTGACAGGTGTTTCTGACACCCATGGTCTCCTCAGTTTAATCCATCTGCCGCGAGGAAACCATGCGAGGCATCCGATCGTTTCACAACTGGCCATCTGCCCTGTGTCTGGGTATCTGCGTCTTTACGTTTTTTTCCGTTTCTGCAGCGATCGCCTGCTCGACGGTGGCGTTCAAAAATCAAACAAACCCTCTCCTTGCCTACAATTTCGATTTTGAAGCAACGGATGCGGGATTTGTGCTGATCAACCCGCCGGACGCCTCAAAGCGCTCCGTCATGGGCGGAACAGCGGCCCGCTGGGTTTCACGTTTCGGCAGTGTCACCGTCAATCAGATCGGACCCGGCATGCCGGCGGCCGGGATGAACACCAAAGGCCTCGTCATCACGCTCATGTGGAACAGCGAAGCTGTCTATTCGGGGAACAGCGGCGCTCCGGTCGTTTCCGAACTGGAATTCATCCAAAGACTTCTCGACACATCGGCCTCGATCGAAGAGGCCTTGTCACAACTGAACTTGATTACTGTTCAGGGTCTTGTTCCCATTCACTATTTCCTGTTCGATGCGAGTGGGTCCGCCGCTATTGTGACGCCAACAGCAACCGGACTCACCGTGCACAGGGGCAATGACGTTCCAGTCCCGGCACTGACAAACACGACCTATGAAAAAGCGCTCCGGCATATCCGGACGTCCGTTGGTACGAACAGCACACCGGAGAGTGCGGGGAGTCTCGACCGGTTCAGGCGCGCAGCAGCAGTCACCCAGACGAACTCCATCTTCACGTCCGCGCAGGCCTTCAACGTTCTGGAGGATCTGGCCAATCCGTCGACACGCTGGCAGATCGTCTTCGATCCGGTCTCACTTCATGTCAATTTGCGCCTTGCGAATGGCGGGGAGATGCTCCGCCTCGATCTAGCACTCCTGGATTTCACCTGTCTCGAGCGGCCGCTTGGTGTCAGCCTGAGATCAGGCCGGGACACCTTTTCGTCGACCGGCCTTTCCCCGATCGAGCGCGCGGAGCTGACCGACAGCATGAGCGACGTCCTGCTTTCAATGAAAAGCACCGCCCATCTCGGCAAGCCCGAGATTGTGGCAAACCTGTCGGCGGGACTGCTCGACTCAATTGCCTGCAGGAACTGACCAGATCTCGCGCGGGAACTGACCTAATGCGCCTCGTCCCAGTTGCCGGCGGCGCGGGCGTCGACCTGCAGCGGGACCGTCAGTTTCAGGGCCGGATCACAGGCGTTTTCCATGACGTCCCGGATGACGGGCAATGTTGCGTCGACCTGGGCATCCGGCACTTCGAAGATCAGTTCGTCGTGAACCTGCAACAGCATCTGCGCGTCCAGCTTCGCGTCCGAGAGCCGCTCCTCCATGCGCACCATGGCGCGACGGAGTATGTCGGCGGCGGAGCCCTGGATCGGAGCGTTGATCGCTGCCCGTTCATAGAACGCACGATGGTTGGGGTTCTTTGTATTCACCTCGGGGTAATGGGCCTTGCGTCCGAATATCGTGGTGACGAAGCCATCCGCATGAACCTGTTTCTTGATGGTCTCCATATAGTCCTTGATGCCCGGGAAGCGTTCGAAATAGGTCTTGATGTAATCGCCGGCCTCTCCGCGCGAGATGCCGAGCTGATTGGCAAGCCCGAACGCGGAAATGCCGTAGATAATGCCGAAATTGATCGCCTTGGCCTGACGGCGGACCATGGGGTCCATGCCCTCGATCGGCGTTCCGAACATTTCGCTTGCCGTCATGGCATGAATGTCCAGCCCATCCTCGAATGCTTTCTTCAGCTGCGGAATATCGGCCATGTGAGCGAGTACGCGCAGCTCGATCTGGCTGTAATCGGCGCTAACGAGCTTGTGACCCTTTTCCGCGATGAAGGCCTGCCGGATCTTGCGGCCCGCTTCCGTCCTGACCGGAATGTTCTGCAGGTTCGGCTCGGAGGAGGACAGGCGGCCCGTCGTCGTCGCGGCGAGCGCATAAGAGGTATGAACCCTGCCTGTTTCGGGATTGATGTAGCCGGGAAGCGCATCGGAATAGGTCGACTTCAGCTTGGAAAGTTGACGCCATGCGACGATTTTCGACGGCAGTTCATGACCTTCCGCGGCCAGGTCCTCCAGCACCTGGGCGGAGGTTGACCAGGCGCCGGTCTTGGTTTTCTTGCCGCCGGGAATGCCCATCTTGCCGAACAGAATTTCACCCAGCTGCTTGGGTGATCCGATATTGAAGGTTTCACCCGCCAGTTCGTAGATCTCAGACTCCAGTCCGGCCATGCCTTGGGCAAAATCACCGGAAAGCCGTGACAGCATCTGCCTGTCAACGGAAATGCCGCGCTTTTCCATGCGCGCCAGAACCGGCACCATCGGCCGTTCCAGGGTTTCGTAGACGGTTGCCATATGGTCGCTGGCAAGACGCGGTTTCAGGATCTGCCACAGCCGCAGGGTGACATCCGCATCCTCGGCGGCATAGGCCGTCGCCCTGTCGATCGCCACCTTGTCGAAAGTGATCATCGATTTACCGGAACCGCAGACTTCCTTGAAAGGGATCGGTTTGTGGCCGAGCCAGCGTTCGGAAAGCTCGTCCATGCCGTTGCCGCCCTTGCCCGCGTCGACCGTGTAGGACAGCAGCATCGTATCGTCATAAGGGGCGATATCGATGCCGTAGCGGGTCATCACCAGCCAGTCGTATTTGAGGTTCTGCGCGATTTTCAGAACCGAGCGGTCTTCCAGCATCGGCTTCAGGACTTCCATGGCATCCTTGAGCGGAATCTGATCGGGAAGCAAACCGCCGCCACCCAGAAGGTCGCCTTCACCATCGACATGGGCGAGTGGCACATAGCAGGCCTGTCCCGGTTCGGTCGACAGCGACAGCCCGACGAGATCGGCCTGCATGGCATCAAGCGACGTGGTTTCGGTGTCGAAGGCGACATAGCCCTTTTCGATGGCAGCGTCGCACCATTCCTGCAACCGCTCGACGCTTGTGACGGTTTCATAGGCGCTTGAGTCAATCGCAATCGCCCTGATGGTTTCAGCGCGCGCCTCAGCGACGGTCTGCGGTACCATCATGCCTTCGGTGCCGGCGCCCTCACCGGCAGCCGCGGCCGCACCGGACGCGGCTTCCGTGCGCTCGGCCATGCGACCCTTGTGATCGGGCACATCCCAACCCGGCACCTGGAAATCGGCCGGTTCGACAGCGTCAACTTCGGCGCCGGTCTCTTCAGCGACACGTTTGGTGAGCGTGCTAAAACCCATGGCCTTCAGAAACCCGACCGCCTTCGCACCGTCGACATCTGTCACCGTCAGGCTTGCGACGGGAACCTCGACCGGAACGTCCTGCTTCAACGTCACAAGTTCCCTTGAAACGCGCGCCTGATCAGCGAATTCGATCAGGTTTTCCCGGCGCTTGTTCTGCTTGATGGTTTCCGCCTGGGCAAGCAGCGATTCAAGATCCCCGAACTCGTTGATCAGGAGGGCCGCCGTCTTCAGGCCGATACCCGGAACGCCGGGGACATTGTCAACGCTGTCGCCGGCGAGCGACTGCACTTCGATGACCTTGTCCGGACCGACGCCGAATTTCTCAAAAACTTCCGGTTCGCCGAAGACCTTGTTCTTCATCGTGTCGATCATCCCGACTTTCGGACCGATCAGCTGCATCAGGTCCTTGTCGCCCGAAACGATCGTCACTTTCGCACCCTGTTCCGCCGCCTGGCGGGCATAGGTTGCGATCAGGTCATCGGCCTCGAACCCTTCCTGCTCGACACAGGGGACCGAAAAGGCACGGGTCGCCTCACGGATCAGTCCGAATTGCGGCACCAGATCCTCGGGCGGATCCGGACGGTTCGCCTTGTATTCCGGATAGATTGTGTTCCGGAACGTCTTGGAGGAATGATCGAAAATCACCGCGAAGTGGGTCGGCTCATCCCCTTCTTCCGGCGTCAGGCCTTCCTGCAGCAGCTTCCAGAGCATGTTGCAGAAACCGGAAACCGCGCCGACCGGCAGTCCGTCGGGCTTGCGCGTCAATGGCGGCAGCGCATGGTAGGCACGGAAGATGAAAGTGGAGCCGTCGACCAGAATGAGATGGTCGTCAGCGGTGAGAGCGGGGATTGAATCTTGCGTCGACATGGCGCGGATCATGCCCGGACCAGCACCTCGAGAAAAGTCCTAAAGACAAAATTTCCCGACTACTCCTGTCACTCGGCAGCCTGCGGCTGTCTTTTCCTGCCAAAGGTCCCGGTGAGATGGGCCCATTCGGGTCGCTTGAACAGGAACCAGCCGAGGTTTGTTTTCCGAATCATCCAGAACAGGATCATCGGACTGACGGAAGCAACGATCGTGACGATCAGCGAAACGGTGCCGATGTCAAGAAATCCAAGTTTCAAAAGGATCACGCGGGTAACGCCCATCGGGAAGAAGAAGGCCAGATAGATGACGATGGAATTCGCGCCGAAATGGCGCAGGAGGCCGAGCTGGCCCGAGTTGACGATCAGCGCGCTGGTCAGGATGATTGCACCTGCACCCGCCGCGCCGAGAGCAAGCGCGATAACCGGCAGATGGGCCCAGCCGAAATAAACCAGACCGCCGTTTACCAGGCCCCAGCCGACCAGATAGGCAAGGCTGACGCCGATACGTTCACGCGCCCAGGCGGCAAGCCTGAAGATCTGTGGTGCGAAGATGTAACCGGCATAGAAATAGACGAAACGCGAGGCGAATTCATCGACAAGAAGCCAGCCGGTATGGATCGGTGCGACCTGAAGAACAGCGCCGAATGCCAGCATCACCTGCCAGGGAATGCGGTTGTCATGGGCCAGCTTGCAGACCACGAAGAAGACCGGCAGCATGTAGATGAACCAGAGGGTGCCGAAGGGCTGAACAAAGCTCAGGAGATAGAACTCCAGAGTTCCCATGGCGCCCATGTCCCCCATGAAGACCGGGGCCTTGACCGCGAACTGAATCGTCATCCAGAGCACGTAAAAATAGGCGAAGTGAACGACCTTGCGATCAAGATAGAGTTTCCAGTCACGCGCGATGACATTGGACAGGAACAGGCCGGAGATCAGGAAAAAGTCCGGCATCCGGAAAGGTGCCGCAAAGGCAACGACGACATGCATCCAACCGGTTTCGCCGGCCGCGGCCTCAACGCCCAGCACCGAATGCATCATCACGACGAAGATGATGCAGATGCCCTTGGCCGTATCGACCCAGTCAACGCGCCCAGCACCCATGGTTTGCACCTTCCGTTCCAAGCGGTTTTCACCGCAGACCAAGGCACAGACCTAACCTGCACTGGTAAATTTTACGCATACAGCCGGTGTCACGTTTTAGTGACTTTCAAACAGGGTTAAGGCTTCGCGTCATTCGAGCCATCCTGCCACGGACTGATTCTGGGCCGATCGCTGCCGGACGAACCCTCGGACGAACCATCCTGCTTCTCTGACCAGTCCTGCTGGTCCAGATCGACCACATGATCGTCGGGTCTTCCGCCACCCTGTCCAGTCTGGCCACCCTGCACGATCACGACGTTGGAGCGGGCAATGATGAAGTTTGCAAGCGCCTGCCGCACCGGAGGGATGAACAAAAGCAAACCGATTGCGTCGGTTACAAACCCCGGAATCAGAAGGAAAATACTGGCAAGAACGATCATCGCGCCTTGCATGACCTCGCTTCCGGGGGCGCGTCCGGCGTCCAGTTCGCTCTGCATGCGGGTGAGCAACGACAGTCCCTGCTGGCGCAGCATGACCGTGCCGGCAAGAGCAGTGATGATTGTCAGCAGAATTGTCGGCAATACGCCAATCAGACCACCCACCCAGATAAAGACAGCAATCTCAATCAGGGGCAGCAAAATGATGGCGGCAATGATATAAAGTCCCACGGGACCTCCATGGTCTGATAAGTTATTTGGATATAACCTAGACATTCGCTCACAAAAATGCGAGCAGGCGCGCGCAGGAAAGATAATCATTGCAAAAATTTCAGACTTGCCCCCGGGTCTGGATGCTGGTTCAAGAAGCCCCTAAATAGGTAGGTAGCAGACACTGAACGCGGGCAGCACGCAGCTGAACATGCAAGAGGCGGCTTGATGTGCCTCCAAAGGGTAGCCGGAACGTAAGATGAATGAAATTTTCGACCCACTAAACCTCCTCCTGTTGGGACTAGCGGTTTTTATTCTGTTCAGACTGAGATCTGTCCTGGGCAAACGTACCGGCAATGAGCGCCCGCCTTTCGATCCCTACTCCAAACCGGAGCAGCCGAATGAGCAGACCAACGGCCAGGACAACGTCATCCCGCTTCCGAACCAGACCGACCAACCGGCAGAAATGTCGCAGGAATCGGCTCAAGGTGGCGATGTGGTGATCGACAAGGTTGCGCCGGAAGGGTCCGCTCTCAACAGCGCATTGAAACAGATTCTTTCAGTGGACCGGAGTTTCGAACCCCAGGAATTTCTGCAGGGCGCACGCGCCGCCTACGAAATGATCGTGATGGCGTTCGCGGACGGCGACAAGAAGGCTCTCAAGAATCTTCTGTCCAGCGACGTCTACGAAGGCTTTGTCGGCGCGATCGAGGACCGGGAAAAACGCGGCGAAACAATCGAATCAACCTTTGTCGGCATCGACAAGGCTGAAATCGTCGAGGCAGCGCTGAAGAACTCCACGGCTCAGGTCACCGTCAAGATCCACAGCCAGTTGATTTCCGCAACCCGCGACAAGGAAGGCGAGGTTGTCGACGGGGATCCGGCCAAGGTGACCGAAGTGGTCGATATCTGGACCTTCGCGCGCGACACGATGTCCCGCGATCCCAACTGGAAACTGGTTGCGACCGAATCCGCCGAGTGACGATGACGTGGATGGATCGGCTGACAGGGGTGATTGTCTTGCCTCTGGTCTGCTTAAGCTTGAAGGGCGCGGTTCTGGCCGCGCCGCTTTTCTTTGCGGGAGCCGGATCGGCCATGCCTCAAAGCCCAAAGATTCCCGATCATCTTGAGGAAACTGCCTATTCGGATATGACAGGTTGGCATCAAGACGACCACCTGGCGGCACTGAACGGTTTTCTGCGGTTTTGTTCCAGGCATGAAGACCCAAGGGAGCCGACACTGCCGATGAACTACGATCTCGACGAGATCCGCAGCCTTTGTCTGAGCGCAAATCGCGAACCAATCAACACAGAAACAGAGGCACGCCGGTTCTTGGAAACGAATTTCAGGCCTTACCGCGTGACCGTGCCCGGTTTCGTTACCGGATATTTCGAACCCGAAGTGGCCGCCTCCCGCAAAAAAACCGATGGCTTTGACGTTCCGCTTCACGGGAAACCTGCGGGACTTGAGGCGATCACGCCGGAAAACAAACCGGATGACTGGCCATCTCATCTCAGTCATGGACGCCGTGCAAACAGCCGTTTTGAAGAAATGCCCGACAGGCCGGCAATCATGGACGGTGCGCTCGACGGCGAAGGTCTGGAACTGGCCTGGCTTGCCAACCCGATTGATGCCTATTTCATTCACGTACAGGGATCGGCGCGGCTCCGAATGACCGACGGCTCAGTGATGCGCGTCGGCTATGCGGGCAAGACCGGCCATCCCTACACTGGAATCGGACGGCTGCTGGTCAAGCGCGGCAAGGGAACACCTGAAGACTTCACCATGACGGGTCTGCGTTCCTGGCTCGTGAATAACCCGGACAAGCGAGACGCCCTTTTCAGAGAGAACCGGTCCTATATTTTCTTTCGCGAGGTCACCGACACGCTACCGTCCGAAGGACCCATCGGCGCCGCCGGGCTGCCGCTTGTTCCCGGACGCAGCCTCGCGATCGATCCTGACCACATTCCCTATGGCGCGCTCGTTTTTCTTCAGACGGATTTGCCGGATTTGGATGCTGAAGGCAGGTCTTTTTCCAGACTGATGGTCGCAGACGATACCGGCTCGGCGATCAAGGGCAAGGCGCGTGGCGATATTTTCGTGGGATCGGGAAACCTGTCCGGAGATATCGCCGGGCGTATCCGCCACGCAGCACAATTCACCGTCCTCCTGCCACATCCGGGGCGTCAGGAAACAAAGGCGGCGGCAGACTGATCCATGGCGAGACGGGGGAAAAAGGGCAGTCTGTCTCCTGAAGACCGGGAGCTTTGGGGCAAGGTTGCGAAAACGCTGACACCGCTCCATCCCGAGCGGGCCCAGGATCTTGAAGAAGAACTGGCACGAACACTGGAGTCTGAACCGCCGAAGACGGCGAAAAGTCCGAAGACCGCAACAGCGATCAAGGCACCCGATCCGACCAGAAAGACACCTTCTGTTTTACCCCTGAACCAGCTCGAGACCCGGTACAGAAGAAAAATCGTCCGCGGTGTGACGGCGATCGATGCCCGCGTCGATTTACACGGACTGACGCAGTATCAGGCTCACGATCGATTGCTGGGATTTCTCTATCAAGCTCAAGCCCGCGGGCACAAGGTCGTGCTGGTTATTACGGGCAAAGGGGGCGGACCCGAAAGAGCGTATATGGACGAACGCGGGATTTTGCGCAGAATGGTCCCTCAGTGGCTGTCCATGCCGGACGTTCGTTCGGTAGTGCTGGGGTATGAAGAAGCACATGCCAGCCACGGTGGAGCAGGGGCGCTCTACGTCCGGATACGAAAAAGAAGGTAGAACCGTGACACCGCTTGGGGCAAAAATTCGGGAACTCAGGGCAAAGCGCGACGTATCGCTGAAGGAGATGGCCGCCGCACTCTCGGTTTCCAGCGCGTATCTTTCCGCGCTTGAACATGGCAAACGAGGCAAACCGACCTGGTTCCTCGTGCAGAGGATCATCACCTATTTCAACGTGATCTGGGATGAAGCAGAGGAAATCCAGCGCCTGGCGGAACTGTCGGATCCAAGGATCACCATAGACACAGCCGGCATGCACCCGAAAGCGACGGAGCTTGCCAACCAGTTGTCAATCAAGATCAGTGTCCTGTCGGAAGACTCGCTGGCAGCCCTGCTGCACCAGCTCAGGGTTTCGGCTGCCAAGGATGACGTCTGATCAGACTGACATGGACGGACCGGTCAGTATCCGGATTTCTTGCGCGTTCCCGGCTTCTCGAGCCTGGCGTCAGGCTCGTATGCGAACATGTCGGTACCGGATCAAGTAAATCCGAACGAGCGTGTTCCGGTGTTCCATGCACCGACCCCAGATTTACGTGTCCTTATCGTGTGATCCCTATATAAGCTTGCATTCGGATAGCGAGCCGCATCGCCGGCCAGTAAAACGGACCCTGAATCACTCATGCAACCCAGCCAGGATGACCTTGCCGAACTGATCGACGTAGTGGACCTGCGGTCCCGCCTGAAAGCACTCACGGTTGCTAGTGACGGCGACGGATCGGACAGCAAAATCAGGTCGGCTGTGCTGAGCATGTTGAAAACGGAAGTGAAATCTTCGCGCGCCGCCGTGCAGAAAAAACTGGATGAAGACGGCGGCGGCCTGCTTTGCGCCTCGCGTCTTTCCTGTATCCAGGATGAGCTGATCCGCGTGATTTACGATTTTGCCGTTCAACACGTTTACCGCGTCAAGAACCCGTCCGCTGCCGAGCGCATGTCCGTTGCCGCGGTCGGCGGATACGGGCGCGGAACACTGGCCCCGGGATCGGACATCGATCTCCTGTTCATCCTGCCTTACAAGCAGACTCCCTGGGGTGAGCAGGTCGTTGAATACATCCTCTACATGCTCTGGGATCTGGGATTCAAGGTCGGGCACGCGACCCGCAACATTGACGAGTGCATCCGGCTTGCCAGATCGGACATGACCATCCGGACCGCCATCCTGGAAGCCCGTTACATTTGGGGCGACAAACCTCTTTTTGAAGAAATGGCGACGCGGTTCGATACCGAAGTTGTCAGCGGGACCAGTTCGGAATTCATCGCGGCAAAGCTTCAAGAGCGGGACGAGCGGCATCGCCGGCAAGGCACATCCCGTTATCTTGTCGAACCTAACATCAAGGAAGGCAAGGGCGGGCTGCGCGACCTCAACACACTGTTCTGGATCGCAAAATACCACTATCGGGTAGACAGGCAGGCAGACCTCGTCAAGAAAGGGGTCCTTACCCGCTCCGAATATGCGCGCTTTGCAAAATCCGAGGACTTCCTCTGGGCGGTCCGCTGTCATCTGCATTTTCTCACCGGACGTCCGGAAGAACGGCTCGCATTCGAGTTTCAGCGCGAAATCGCCATCCGGCTCAGCTACACCCAGCATCCGGGAATGCGCGATGTCGAGCGATTCATGAAGCACTACTTCCTGGTCGCAAAGGATGTCGGTGACCTGACGCGCATCATCTGTGCAGCCCTTGAGGAAGAGCACGTCAAGGAGCCACGCGGCAAGGGTATTTCCGGCATGATGCGGCGTCTGCGCAGCGGGCGGATGAGCAGCGTGGCAAAACCGGTCAAGGGTGGTCCCGGGTTTGTCGTGGAGAACAACCGCCTCAACGTCACCACCGATACGATCTTCAAAACCGATCCGGCGAATATCCTCAGGGTGTTCCAGCTCGCCGACAAGCACGACTACAACATGCACCCGCAGCTGACGCGGCTGATCCGGCATTCGCTCAAGCTGATCGACAGTGACCTGAAGAACGATCCGGAAGCCAACCGGCTGTTTCTTTCGGTGCTAACCTCTCGAAACAAGCCTGAAAAAACACTTCGCAAAATGAATGAAACCGGTGTCCTCGGCCGGTTTGTGCCGGATTTCGGCAAGGTTGTCGCGATGATGCAGTTCAGCATGTATCATCACTACACGGTTGACGAACACCTGATCCGCTCGATCGGCGTTCTGTCCGAAATCGAACGCGGCAACTCCGGCGAAGATCACCCGCTCTCCACGGAATTGATCCTGACGCTGCAGAACCGCAAGGTGCTTTATGTGGCGATGTTCCTGCACGATATCGCAAAGGGACGCCCGGAAGACCATTCCATCGCGGGCGCAAAGGTTGCCCGCAAGATATGTCCCCGGTTCGGATTGAAGGAAGCCGAGACGGAAACAGTTGCGTGGCTGATCGAACATCACCTGGACATGAGCACCATTGCCCAGTCTCGCGACCTCAACGACCGCAAGACCATCACCGACTTCGCCAACACCGTCCAGTCCCTGGAGCGGCTGAAACTGCTGCTGATCCTGACCGTCGCGGACATTCGCGCAGTTGGTCCGGGGGTCTTCAACGGCTGGAAGGGACAGTTGCTCAGAACGCTGTTCTACGCGACCGAGCCCCACCTGTCCGGCGGCCACTCGAAGATGTCACACAACCAGACCATCGAGCTCGCCAAGCAGGACCTGGTAGCCAAGCTCGACCACTGGTCCCAGAAAGACAGAAACGCCTATCTCAAGCGCCACTATCCAGCATACTGGCTGCGGACCGAACCGGAGCGGCTGCTGACCCATGCCGAACTTCTGCACAAGGCCGACAAGGACAAGAAACGCCTCGCCTTTGAGGTCATTCCGCGCGCTTTCGAGGGTGTGACGGAGCTGAACATCATGGCGCCGGACCATCCGCGACTGCTTTCCATCATCGCGGGGGCATGTTTTTCGACCGGTGCCAACATCGTTGACGCGCAGATCGACACCACGACAGACGGATTTGCACTCGACACGATCTTCATCGGACGGGAATTGCCTGACAACGTGGACGAACACCGCCGGGGCGAGCGGATCACCCAGTTGATCCACAAGACGTTGCGCGGTGAAGAGCGCCTTCCAGAACCGGTGTCCCGGAAAAACGCCATGAAAGGCCGGGTAAAAGCATTCAAGGTTGCAACCGAAATACTGGTCAACAACTCACTGTCCAACGACTACACCGTGCTTGAAATCACCGGCCTGGACCGGCCGGGACTGCTTTACGACCTCACGCGCTCGATCGCGACGCTCAATCTGAATATCGGCTCGGCACATATCTCGACCTTCGGGGAAAAGGTGGTCGATGTCTTTTACGTCACCGATCTGACAGGGCAGAAGATTTCCAATATCGGCCGTCAGGAAATCATTCGAGAACGTCTTGCCGCCGCTGTCGGGGGACATGTAGAACTCGACCCTGCCGCCCCGGTTTCCCGTAAAGTTCACCGTCAGGCATCGTGAATGACCGTATTTGCCCACGGAGCCCTTCCTGAATGAGTCTCGTCCGCAATTTCACAACAGTCGGCGGCGCGACAATGCTGAGCCGGCTGCTCGGTTTCGTGCGGGACGTGCTGCTGGCCGCGGCGGTCGGAACCGGCCCTGTCGCCGACGCCTTCGCGGTCGCATTCCGCCTGCCCAACCTGTTCCGCCGCCTGTTCGCGGAAGGCGCTTTCAACTCGGCATTCATTCCGTTGTTCGGACGGGCGGTCGAAGAAGAAGGCGAAGGCGGAGCACGGCAATTTGCAGGTGAAATCGGTTCAGCCCTGCTGTTCTGCCTCCTGGTTCTGACGGCCATCGCACAGATTTTCATGCCTGCTGTGGTCTGGGGACTTGCGCCGGGTTTCAGCGCAGACCCCGACAAGTTCGACCTGACGGTGCTGATGGCGCGGATCGCCTTTCCGTATCTCGTCTTCATGTCGATGCTGGCCTTCATCGCCGGTATCCTGAACACCTACCAGCGTTTTGCCGCAGCCGCATTGGCACCGGTGATGCTGAATGTCGTGATGAGTATCGTGCTCGGAACGGTGCTGCTGTTGCGTGTCGAGGACAACGTCACGCTCGGAATCATCTTGAGCGCGGGAGTAACCGTTGGCGGGATCGTCCAGTTGACAGTCGTCGTCACAGACCTGAAGCGACTGGGATTCCGGATACCGGTCTTCCGTCCCCGCTACACAAAGTCGGCGAAGAGACTTCTCGTGCTCGGCGTCCCCGGGATCATTGCGGGAGGTGTTACCCAGCTGAACATTGCCGTCGGCACGATCATCGCGTCGCTTCAGGACGGTGCCAATGCGATGCTCTATTTCGCAGACCGCCTCTATCAGCTTCCGCTCGGCGTGATCGGAATTGCAATCGGCGTCGTTTTGTTGCCAAGCCTCACGCGCCAGCTGCGGTCCGGAGAATTCGACGCCTATCAGAGAAGCCTCAACCGCGCGCTCGAGGTCTCGCTCGTTCTGACGCTCCCGGCCGCGGTGGCACTTGCGGTCGTTCCGCACGAGATTGTCTCCGTTCTGTTTCAGCGTGTACGGTTTGATGCTGCTGCCGTTGATGGAACTTCTGCTGCGCTGATGGCCTTTTCGTTCGGGCTGCCCGCCTTCGTGCTGAACAAGGTGTTCTCGCCCGGTTACTTCGCGCGGGAGGACACCAAGACGCCGATGAAGTTTGCCGCGGTCGGCATGGCGGTCAATGTCTGCCTGTCGATAGCGCTGTTTCCGGTCTTCAAACATGTGGGGATCGCGCTTGCCACGACGATCGCGGGCTGGGTGAATACCGGACTGCTGATTGTTGTCTTGTGGAAGCGCGGCCACTTCGTGCCGGACTACAAGCTCCTGAAGAGGCTGGTGCTGGTGCTGATCGCCAGCCTGCTTATGGGCTTGACCATCCACTTTGCCGCCCTCTTTCTGGCGCCCTACCTGAGCGACCGCTGGCTGATCGTTCGCGCAGCAAGCCTTGCCATCCTGGTACTGACCGGGATCGTCACCTTCATGTTTTTCGCTCAGGTCAGCCGGGGGGCGGATCTCATGGGCATGCTCAAGGCGTTGACGCGGCGCAACACCTGACGACGAAACGCGATTTCTTCATCTTTACCGCTTGCATACACACGGTGCGGAGACTACACCCGGCGCGCCCAAAGATTCACAGCGCCCTTCCAACCGGCCGCACCAATAAAGGGATTCAGAATGACGGCGTTCCAGCCCCGTGTCTTTTCCGGCGTTCAGCCGACCGGCAACCTCCATCTTGGCAACTATCTGGGCGCGGTTTCGCGCTGGGTTCCTCTGCAGGACCAGATGCCAACCATATTCTGCGTCGTTGACAGCCACGCGATCACCGCCGGTTTTCCTGACCCGGTTGAACTGAGTGAAGCGACGCGGGAAGTGACGGCTGCCTACATGGCTGCCGGCATCGACCCAGCCAAGTCGATCATTTTCAACCAGTCGCAGGTGCGGGAACACGCGGAACTTGCCTGGATCTTCAATTGCGTGGCGCGGATGGGCTGGCTCAGCCGCATGACGCAGTTCAAGGAAAAAGCCGGAAAGAACAAGGAAAACGCTTCCGTCGGCCTGTTTGCCTACCCGAACCTGATGGCAGCGGACATCCTTGCCTACCGCGCAACGCATGTGCCGGTTGGCGACGACCAGAAGCAGCATCTTGAATTGACCCGTGATATCGCCGCGAAATTCAACAATGATTTCGGCGAACGGATCAAGGAACTCGGCATCGGCGTCCCTAACCCGACACCGTCACCCGAACTGCCCGAGCAACTCTACTTTCCGCTGACCGAACCGATGATCGCCGGTCCTGCCACGCGGATCATGTCGCTGCGCGATGGCACTAAAAAGATGTCGAAATCCGATCCCTCGGATCTCTCACGCATCAACCTGACCGACGATTCCGACACGATCGCGAAGAAAATCCGGAAAGCAAAGACCGATCCGGATGCGCTGCCGGGTGAAGTGGAGGGTCTTGCAGACCGGCCGGAAGCCGATAACCTTGTCGGCATCTACGCGGCACTTGGCGGCTTGTCCAAGGAAGACGTGCTGAAGGACTTCGGAGGCCAACAGTTCTCTGCCTTCAAACCGGCGCTTTCCGAGCTTGCGGTTGCAAAACTGTCACCGATGACGGACGAGATGCGCCGGCTGATGGATGACAAGGTACAGATCGATTCCGTCCTCAAGGACGGTGCAGAAAAAGCGTCCGCCATCGCCGAACCGGTTCTGAAAGATGTGCGGCGTATCATCGGATTTCTGGACGTCAGATAAGCAACAGCGTTTCGCCCTGAAGTCATTCGGCAGGGCGGAGCGCATCTTGGAGCTGCGTTCGAGTACCTTGTTTGCAACTTTTCTTTCGCGACAGCCCCTGCGGTCCTCCTCATGATGGGATTGCCGGTGCCGATGGTCGTTGCGCGGGAACGCAGAAACCTTATTGCCCTCTGGACGCCGTAGCTTTTCTTGACGAGCGGTGCTTGCTTCAAACACTGCTCAGCGCCCTGAACGCACCATGAATGCATCGGTTGTCCGATCGCTCATAAAATACTCAATGAAACGGTTTCTAAAAGTTTAAGCGGCACTCTCTGCCCGATTGAACCCTGCAGAGAGTGACGAATTTGGTCAGCCAGAACGGCGATCGTGCCGCCAGACATGAATCAGATGGCGAGAAGCGTCCGGCGGATTCCCACACCGACGATCCGACGAGCGCGTCCCGTGTCCAGAATACCCGGTCTTCCGATATGGACAATCCGGGCGCCGACTTGCCCGGGCCCGAGGTTGGCGAAGGCCGCAGAGCAACCGACCGGCCGGTTTCCGCCCCCAGGAAAGTCTTGCAGCATCTGGCCGTTGCCGGACTGATCATCGGTCTCGGCGCCGCAATGTTCCTGGTTGCGACTGATGGACTCAACCGTTTCCTCGGCGCCGGACTTGCGTTCTTTGCCGGCGGGCTCGCCGTTTGGCGAATGCTCGCGGATGACATGCATCGTTCTGCCGAAGCCCTGCAGGTCAAGGACAACAAGATCCGTCGGTTGATGGCCGGTATCGAGGAACTCGAGGACAAGGCCTGGGAACTTGGCGAATCCGACGAGCGCCATGCAAGCATTCTGGCGACACTCGGCGACGTGGTGATCCGGCGCGACGCCGACGGTGTGATGACCTATGTGAATTCGGCAGCCGAAGACGTATTCGGAAAGACCCATGACCTGGTTCCCGGCAATGCCATGGAGTTGCCGCTGATCAACCGGGACGACCCGCTTGTTCCACTGACGTCCTCTTTGGAGGTTCAAAACGGACGGATGGGCTTCCAGGACCTTCACATACGCACTGCTCAGGGACCACGCTGGTTTTCCCGGATCGACATTCCTGTCCGGGACACCGCCTCAGACAGGCAACTGATCCAGACCGTACTGCGTGACGTGACCGAACGACGGATGATTGAAGAGGAACTGCTCGCCGCTCGCCATTCGGCGGAAAGTTCAAACGAGGCGAAATCCCGTTTTCTGGCGACTGTCAGCCATGAGATCCGAACGCCTCTCAATGGTATTCTCGGCATGGCGTCCCTGCTGAGAGATACCAGGCTGACAAAGGAGCAAGGCGCCTATATCGAGGCCCTGGAGACATCCGGCGAAACGCTGCTGCTCCTGATTGACGAAGTTCTCGATTTTTCCAAGGTTGAGGCAGGCAAGCTCGACATACAGGCTGCGCCCGTCAAGGCCGGGGCACTGGCAGAGAGCGTCGTTGAACTGCTCGCGCCGAAGGCCCACGCGAAGGGGCTTGAAATCGGCACAATGGTGGACCCGCTTCTGCCGGAGGAGATTACACTTGATGCCACAAGAGTACGACAGATCCTGTTCAACCTGATCGGCAATGGTGTCAAGTTCACGGATGAGGGTGGCGTCGCCGTCGAGCTGACGGGCCGGCAGAACGACTCTGGGGGCAGCTTCCTCGACATTGTTGTGCGGGACACCGGCATCGGTTTCGATGAGGCAGAGGTTGAACGCCTTTTCAGGGAATTCGAGCAAGTCGACCACGGTCCGGCAAGAAAGTTCGGCGGAACCGGTCTCGGGCTTGCGATCGCCCAGCGCCTGGCAGGACTAATGGGTGGCTCGATTTCCGCCAGGCCCTCGGTGGATGGCGGCGGCCATTTCAGAGTCTCCCTGCCCATACCCGAAGATTTGTCTGCGAGCGCCGATCCCCGGCTTGCCAGCCTTGCGGATCAGAAGATCGTCTTTGTCAGCGACAGCCGGATCGAGTGCCAGCTGCTGACCAGGAGACTGGAATATCACGATGCGATTGTCTCCATCACCGTGCCCGGAAGCACCGACCTGGAACAAGCTCTCGCCGAAGCAGACCTTATTGTCGTTGACAATGCCGCCTTGTCAGACAGCGGCGGCTGGCTTGCCTCTGCACGGCTCGCCGGGTGCGAGGCGCCGGCCGTCGTACTGATTTCCCCATCCGAACGCGACCGCCTAAACCATTTGCGTTCTGCCGGCTATGCAGCCTACCTGATCCGCCCGGTCCGTATCGAGACCCTGATCCAGATCCTTTCGGGGTTGCTCGGTGGCACGATCGACGAACTTGCCTGGGACGTCGGTGCCAATGCGGCCTACGGCGGCAGCGCGGCCAGACGCGCAAAGGCTCCCGCAAGGCCACTCCGGCTGCTTGTTGCCGAAGACAACGACATCAACAGGCTGCTCAGCGAAGCGATGCTGCGCAAACTCGGGCATATTCCGGTCATGGTGATTGATGGTGAAAAGGCCGTTGAAGAGGCCTCTGCCGAAACGTTCGACGCCATCCTGATGGATCTTCACATGCCCGGACTCGACGGCTTCGATGCCATCACGAAGATCCGCGAAGACGAGCGGGCGAATGGACGGCCTCCCGTTCCTGTGATCATCGTGACGGCAGATGTCATGCAGGACGCGCGAGACAGGGCTATTGAAATGGGGGCGGCGGGCTATCTGACGAAACCGCTGTCGGTTGAGGCAATCACGGATACGCTGGTGGCGATTGGCCACGGCTAGATTGCAGAATACCGTGTCTTTAGTACCCGAAATCCGCACGGCAACCTCAAATTGCGCTATCTCTTTCGAGGTAAGTGGTTCGCCGCATTTCACAATTTTTCAAGACTAAGCTAAGCTGCGGAGTCGCAGACATCTGGAACCAAGCCCAGTGTCATCCAGTTGTCGGAAAAATGTGTTCTACGGCAGGGCCAAAGCACTCTGAGCGCCGTCGGAGTTTCCACTTCGGCAAAGGCAAAAAGAAAGGTGAAACAGGTTTCAACCCGTGAACCCTCGCAGAGTGCCCAGGAAGGAATGCAAAAGGGTGGAATGTCCATGATGCGGCAAGGGCTGTTTTCTCCGAGAAAACTTGTGAGAAGGTTCACACCGGCGATGCGGAACAACGCCACAGTTACAAAAACCATTCGCCCGGGCCATCCAGTCCGGACGCCGGTCAAGACCGGTGAAACGCTCGGACGCATCGGGTCCCTTGAAGTCCGCCTGGCCAGGAACTTCAAGGAAGTCAAGAAGGCCCAGCGGCTGCGCTTCGGCGTTTTCTACGAGGAAATGTCGGCTATCGCGGATGCCCACACGCTGGCCACACGCCGAGATGCGGATCCGTTCGATGCCTACTGCGACCACCTTCTTGTCGTCGACCACGCGTCGCTCAAGCGCAACAAACTCGGACGCCTGAAACCGGAAATCGTTGGAACCTACCGGATCCTGCGGCAGGAGATTGCCGATCAGCACAGCGGCTTCTACACAGCGGGCGAATACGACATTCAAAGCATAATCGAGGCAAATCAGGGAAAGCGGTTTATGGAACTGGGGCGCTCCTGTGTCCTGCAGCCCTACCGCAACAAGAAAACAGTCGAACTGCTCTGGCACGGCATCTGGTCCTATGTGCTGCGCCACAAGATCGATGTCATGATCGGCTGTGCCTCAATGGAGGGCACAAGCCCCGACGCGATTGCAGAACAATTGTCGTTCCTCCATCACAATGCCCGCGCACCAGAAGAATGGCGTGTCAGAGCTGTCGAAGACCGGTATGTGGAGATGAACAGGCTTCCGGCGGACAAGATAAATTCCAGGGCGGCCCTACGCGCACTGCCGCCGCTGGTGAAGGGGTATCTGCGCCTCGGGGCCTTTGTCGGTGACGGGGCGGTGGTTGATCATCAGTTCGGCACCACGGATATCCTGATCATCATGCCTGTTTCCGAGCTCAACACGCGCTACGTCAACTATTACGGCGCAGATGCAAGCCGATACAGCAGTTGAAGCTGAAAACAATCTGAACGACAATCCGGTCGAACTGCAGGTTCAAAGTCGGCTTGTTTGTGCTGTCAAACCGGCTCAAGCCTTAACGCCCCCTTAAATTGCCGCAATCTAAGATCACCACCGGGGATCCGGCATTTGCCGGAATAAACGACGGGACGGATGATCAATGGCGCCACGGGCGAAACGCCGGCCACGGATTGAACCGACATTCGGAGAAGACAGCAGCAGCCTGCTGGACCTGCGCCTCGGCCCGCAGGACCGTGCCTCTGCGCCTTCATCGAAATCCGGCGCGAAATCAAAAACCCGAAAGCCTGGCGGATCAGGCCCGAGGAAAAAATCGTCCGCGAAAAAAACCGCAAAGTCGCAAAGCGCCAAATCCAGAGGCAATGCGCGTAAACGCCAGGGCGGCAGGTCCGGCGCGAAACGGCGCAGCAGGAAACGCAGGGCCGGTTTCCGTATTCCGGCAGGTGTCGCACGTCTGTTCAAGCGTGGCGTCTACTGGAGCGCGGTACTGGGTATCTGGAGCGTAATCGCCGTCGTCTGCGTCATCGGCTACTATGCCGCCTACCTTCCGCCGACATCCGAGTGGCAGGTTCCGGCGCGGCCGCCAAATGTAAAGATCGTCTCGCTCAACGGCGACCTTCTCGCAAACCGTGGCGATACCGGTGGAGAGGCCGTGCGGCTGGAGCAGTTGCCACCCTACCTGCCGAACGCCGTGATTTCCATTGAAGACAGGCGCTTCCGTTCTCACTTCGGCATTGACCCGATCGGTCTTGCGCGTGCTGCCTATGCAAACTTCACATCGGGGAGGGTGTCACAGGGCGGCTCGACCCTGACACAACAGCTTGCCAAGAACCTGTTTCTGGAACCCGACCGAACGATCAAGCGGAAAATCCAGGAACTGGTTCTCGCCTTCTGGCTGGAGGCGGAATATTCGAAGGACGAGATCCTCGAAATGTACCTGAACCGGGTTTATCTCGGGTCCGGCGCCTATGGCGTGGATGCGGCGGCGCGCCGTTACTTCGGCAAGTCGGCGCGACTTCTGACCGTGGCGGAAGCCGCGACAATTGCCGGCCTGCTCAAAGCGCCGTCGCGTTACTCTCCTGCACGCAATCCGGACCTTGCCGAGGACAGGGCACAGCTTGTTCTCGCAGCGATGCATGAGGAAGGCTACATCAATTCCGGTGAAGCCAAAAATGCCATTGCAGCACCCGCCAAGGCCATTCGCCGCCACACAACGGCGAGTGAAAACTACGTCGCCGACTACGTCATGGACGTGTTGCCGCATTTCGTTGGTTCGATCGAAGGCGACATCATCGTCGACACGACAATCGATCCGGCCATGCAGCAGGCAGCAGAAAGTGCCCTGCGCTCGGCACTCAAGGCCAACCGGCAGACACTGGGGGTATCGCAAGGAGCAATCGTGACCCTCGACACGGCAGGGGCGATCAAGGCGATGGTCGGTGGCGCGGACTATGCAAAAAGTCAGTTCAACCGTGCCGCCTATGCCAAACGTCAACCCGGTTCTGCGTTCAAGCCGTTCGTCTATCTGGCAGCGCTCGAAAACGGCATGACCCCGCAAACCGTTCGACAGGATCAGCCAATTACGATTGGAGGCTGGTCCCCCAAGAACTACACCAAGGAACACTACGGACCGGTCACCCTGACACGTTCGTTGAGCCTTTCGATCAACACGGTGGCAGCGCGGCTTGCACATGAAGTCGGCGCAGGGACGGTCGCCGATACGGCCAAGCGGCTCGGTGTCACCTCCGACCTAAACAGGAACCTGTCGCTTGCGCTTGGAACATCGGAAGTAACGCCACTTGAAATCGCGGCCGCTTATGTTCCGTTTTCCAATGGCGGCTACGGCGTGCTGCCGCATATCATTCGCCGGATCAAGACTGTTGACGGCAAAACGCTCTATTCAAGGTCCGGAAACGGTCGAGGCAGGGTGGTCCAGCGACGGGATGTCGGCAACATGAACCTGATGATGTCCGAAACGCTGCTGACCGGAACCGGGCGCAAGGCGCGGCTGGACAGCGGTCGTCCGGCGGGCGGAAAAACCGGCACCAGTCAGGATTTCCGGGACGCCTGGTTCATCGGATACACCGGCAACCTCACCACGGCGGTCTGGTTCGGTAACGACAACAATTCGCCGACGAAAAAGGCAACCGGCGGAACGCTGCCTGCCGCTACCTGGAAGGCGGTCATGGACGTCGCCCATCAGGGATTACCGGTGGCGGACCTGCCAGGTGTTCCAAACCTGCCGGTCAATGTCGCCGCACCGCGAAAACCGCAAGGCCAGCCGCTTCCGCCTGCCTCAGTCGGTTCGGGACGCAATCCTGTTCCCCCGGCACCGGTCGGCGGCAATGGCAACAATGGTGGTGGTGGCGAGCGCCGCGGTCCGCTCGGTCTGCTTCGAAACATTTTCGGCGGTGGCTAGGCATCCTGTGACAGCAAAGCGGTCAAACCGGCTTCTAGCAATCGTGACTGAACGTAAAGACCAGTGTGTCCGACGTATATTGGCCGGTCGGGCGGCATTGATTGAAAACTTCACGCGATCCGCTGACCGTGACCTGGAGCTGGTCTCCGCGTACAGGCCCCTCTACAGAGTACTCCAACGGTGAACCCGGGCAGAATTTTGAAAAGACCCGCGCCGTTCCCGAGTACCAGTTGCCGTTCTTCACGCCGTTGAAGAGCAGCGTGCCGCGTTGCACGCCGGCTGGCCGAAGCACGTCCCGAGGAATTTCGTAGGAAAGCCAGCGTTGATTGCCCTGAGCCTGAAGACGCATGAGGGAGCCGTTGTGGTCCCAGCAGCTGTCGGCCATTGCCTTATCGGACAGAGGGATCATCAGACCAGCAAGAACAACCAGACCCATGAGGCTGCCCGTTCCACGCGCAAAATTTCCCATGCTCAGCCTCCTGTCGGTCCCGAGCCCTCAGGGAAACATATCTTCGGTGAGTTGCCCATTCTTTTCTCCGCTACAGGATCCATTGATCCCCGGAATGAGGCCGGTGTCGCCTGACGACGCCATACCGGCGCAAAACCGAAGCCTGTTGCATGTCGCGGTCCGCGCCTGTCTGGGATCAGGCCGGGCGCCAACCAGGTTCTTCATCCTCCAGCGGGGCTAACCGAAACCATGGAGACGGAGGCCGTTTTCCTTGAGCCAGACACGTGCCGTCGGAGTTTGCGGCGCCAGTTGTTCGCACAGGCGCCAGAAGCGGTCGGAATGGTTCATTTCCTCCAAATGGGCCACTTCGTGGGCAGCCACATAATCAAGGATTTCAGGGGGTGCCAGGATCAATCTCCACGAAAACGACAGCCGACCATTGGAAGCGCAGGATCCCCAGCGGCTTTTGGTATCGCGAATGCTGATCGCCGCGACCTTCTTTCCTATCTTGTCGGCATGATATCTTGATCGTTCGTCAAGGTCCTTGCGGGCCTCCTGTTTCAGCCAGTTCGTCACCTTGCGAGGAACATGGTCGTCCGCGCCCGGAACCAGCAGGGCCGGGGCACCAAACTCAGTGACGCCCAGGGAGACCAGACCGCGCAGCTTTCCGGTCGAAAGAATGACGTGATCCACACCGCGCAAGGGAACAATGTCACCTGGCCCAAGGGAAATATGGTCGGGACGATCCTGAAGCCTTTCGACAAGCCAGTCGATGTGCTGGTGAGCGAAGCGCTCGGCACGCGACAGGTCGCCTCCCCTGGGAACCGTCAGAACGGGTCCGGAACTGTCCGCCGGGAGACTCAACAGATAGCGTTGCGCACGTGGATTGGCGCGCAGGCGGATACGAACCGCCTTCGATTCCGTTTGAATATCAATGTGGTCAGGCAACTGTTTTTTGCTGCGGCGCAGAAGCATGGAGCGAGATCCGTTCGAATCACTTGGCCCGAGTCTAGATAATTTTTTCCGATTGTAAAAATGACGAAGGCGGCGCTGTTTCAGCGCCGCCTTCGGTCAGGCCGCCCGGTGACGGGTCCGGGAGGGAGGACTTACGAAGGAGCAGCCTCGCTGCCGCCATTCGTCCGGCCCCGGTTGGCCATGAAGCGATCGAATTCTTCCAGGTCACGTGCACGACGGAGTTCACGCAGGAAATCGTCGAAATCTGCCCGCATTGCATCGAGCTTCGCGCGCTCTTCTTCCAAACGCTTTATTTCACGTTCGCGGTAGTCGTCGAACGCCACGTTTCCTGTCCGTGCATAACCGGTCGTGCTTGACATCTGATCGAATGCTCCCTTCAGCGGGCTCCCCCGCCATTGTTCCTTTGCGTCACGAGCCATGCTTTCGAAACGGTCGCCCCACAAAATATAGGCGAGCATGGCAAGGCCAAGCGGCCAGAATACCACGAAACCCAGGACCATCAGGCCAATGGTCGCAGGCGTCCAGGCAGGTTTAATCATGCAACTTTTGGTCGTCGTCATCATCCTATCCATTTAAGACATCCACGATACTGAGGTGGGCATTCAGGCGTGACGCTTCAAGGATTTGTGATGATCAACACACGTGCATGCCGCGCATGCGGTTTCAAGGATACATCCTGGCATCCAATTGCAAGTCTTTGTCTTTATTGAAGAAACGATAAATCATTACGGATCTGCAATTACCCATCAGCGACGCTGAAGAAATTTCAGATTTTTCCGGCAACAGCGATTTCCGGACAAGAAAAAGGCGCCTGCCGGCGCCTTTTTATCCAGTTTGATCAGCTTACAGCTTCAGAGAGTTGACGTGCCTGTTCGATCCATTTGTCTCGCTCTATCCGTCCGCGGAAATCAAGCTTGCTGTCAAGCGCCTCAATCTGGTCGCCTGTCAACGAGGCAATCTGCCAGAAGTGGAAAATACCGGCTTCATTGAGTGCGGATTCCAGCTTCGGTCCAACGCCGCTGATCTCCTTGAGATTGTCTGCGGCACCATCAGGCTTTGCCAGCAGGATTTTCGCAAGCGGTCCCGCAGGAGCAGTCTTTGTCTTCGGTTTGGTCGCCGGTTTTGTCTTCTCGGCGGACGCCACCTTCGCCGGTGACTTCGGGGGAGCTTTCTTCGGAGCGCCCGCACGGTTCGACCTGATGAAATCCATCACGCGCGGTGCAATCTCGGAGCGCCAGCGTGATCCGTTGAATACGCCGTAGTGGCCGACATTCGGCTGTTCGTAATGCGCTTTCATATCGTCAGGCAAACTTGTGCAAAGGGCATGAGCTGCCCGGGTCTGTCCCCTGCCGGTGATGTCGTCCTTCTCGCCCTCGACCGTCAACAGCGCTGTCCGGGTGATCTTGCTGCAGTCGACGATCCTGCCGTTGTGTTCCATGGTACCTTCCGGCAGCGCGTGCCGGATGAAAACAGTTTCGACGGTCTGCAAATAGAATTCAGCCGTCAGGTCCATAACCGCCAGATATTCATCGTAAAATTCGCGGTGTTTTTCAGCGCTGTCACCATCGCCTTCGACAAGGTGCTGGAAGAAGTCCCGATGCGCTGTCACGTGGCGGTCAAGGTTCATGCTCATGAAGCCGGACAACTGCAGGAACCCGGGATAGACGTCACGCATAAATCCGGCATGCGGGAACGGCACCTTCATGACGACGTTGTTCTTGAACCATTCGATGCCTTTCGACACGGCAAGATCGTTCACCGCAGTTGGCGCGACCCGCGTATCAATCGGACCGCCCATGAGCGTCATCGTCGACGGTACATAAGGATCCTCGCGATCCTCCATGACCGCAACAGCAGCCAGTACGGGAACCGACGGTTGACAAACGCCGAGCACGTGCGCATCCGGTCCAAGGAAGTGCAACATCGACACGATGTAGTCGATGTAATCGTCCAGATCGAACTTGCCGTCCTGGATCGGCACCATGCGCGCATCTATCCAATCAGTGATGTAGACGTCCGCATCCGGCATCAGGGCTTCCACTGTGCCGCGCAGCAATGTCGCATAGTGACCGGACATCGGCGAAACGATCAGGATCTTCGGATCGTTGCGGTGCGATGTAACGCCGCGTTCAAAATGGATCAGATCGCAAAAGGGCCTGCTCCAGACAACGTTCTCGCGAACCGGGACGCGAACACCGCCAACGGACGTTTCCTTCAAACCGAATTCCGGTTTTCCGTAGCGGCGGGTGGTGCGTTCGAGCACTTCACATCCAGCAGCGATCTGACGCCCGAAACTTGTGTGGGTCCAGGGGTTTAAAGGGTTTTGAAAACACAGCCGGGTCATGTCAGCGGCAGCCCTGAACGGAGCCAAGGCTGCATGATTCAGCTCATAAAGGTGATAAAACGGCAAAGGCGCGTCTCCTTTGTTCGCGATGCCGCTGCCTGCCCCTGGCGCAGTTTGGAAACATTATTTCGCAGCTCGCTTGTTATTGCACCATCTATTGCATCGCAGCACAATAACCAGCATGGCAGTCACCTGCAATACTGCTATTTGCTATAAGATTCAGGGCTTAAGCCCACCAGGAGACTGCCAAACTCATTTTGGTGCCAAAATTATTTGCAGCGCACAAGGCAGATAGAGCATTTAAATCAAATTGGTAGAATTAATTGCAACTGCAAGAATTCTTGGTCAGGCGGCGAGATCCGCAACCACTGCGTCCAGCACGAAAAAACCCTCGCGGGTGGCCCGAACACGGTTTTCCCCGATTTCTTCGATCATTCCATGTTCCAGAAGCGCCTTGATACGACGCGGATCGACCGACCTGTGGGAAAAACTACGATAGCGCAGCAGGTCGATTCCTTCCGTGAGCCGAAGTCCCATGAGAAGGAACTCGTCACCCTGCTCCTCCTCGTTGAGACCGGCATTTTCAATCAGACCCTGGCCCAGATTTTCGACATTTTCCAACCAGGTCTCCGGATGACGTTCGGTGGCTGTCGCCATACGGTTTGCGCCGACTGTCAGCCGTCCATGTGCCCCCGGACCGATCCCGACGTAGTCGCCGTAGCGCCAGTAAACCAGATTGTGTCGGCATTCCGCCCCGGGGCGGGCGTGGTTGGAGACTTCGTAAGCCGGAAGGCCTGCCTGTTCAGTCACCTCCTGAGTCATCTCAAAAAACTCCGCACCCAACTCCGGATCGGGTGTCTTGAGCTTTCCCGCCTTGTGCAGCGCAAAGAACGGGGTCCCTTCCTCGATGGTGAGCTGATACAGCGACAGATGGTCCGCGGCGAGCGAGATTGCCTGTTCAAGTTCCAGCGCCCAGTCGGACGGTGTCTGCCCCGGACGTGCGTAGATCAGGTCAAAGGAAAGTCGGGGAAATGTTTCCCGGGCGATCTCGATTGCGGATCGCGCTGTCGCTGCATCATGCAAACGCCCGAGAAGCTTCAGATCGGTATCGTGCAAGGACTGCACGCCAAGCGAAACCCGGTTCACGCCAGCAGCCCGATAGCCTTTGAACCGGTTCGCCTCGACCGAGGTCGGGTTCGCCTCCAGCGTTATTTCCACATTTTCGTCGAGGGACCACCGGTCCGACACCGCCTTCAGCAATCGATCGACCGTCGCCGGATCCATCAACGAGGGCGTGCCACCCCCCAGAAAGATCGACTGGACGGATTTGTTGCCCGTCAGGTCGGCGAAATAGGACAGTTCCCGTTCAAAGGCAGCCGCGAAGCGTTCCTGATCAACCGGCTGATGGCGAACGTGTGAATTGAAATCGCAATAAGGGCATTTGGCAGCACAGAACGGCCAATGAATGTAGATTCCGAATCCAGCGTCGGATGTCCCTTGAACAGTCAATTCGGTTATCCTTCCAGACACCCTTCCGCAAACGCCTTGAAAGCGCGGGCGCGGTGCGACAAGGGTGGGGTGTCTGCGGACATGCCGTGCTTTTCGTCCGACGTCATTTCACCGAATGTCCGATCGCGGCCATCCGGTTTGAACATGGGATCATATCCGAACCCCATTGTTCCGCGCGGCGGCCAGATCACGTCGCCATCGACTTCTCCGCGGAAGAATTCCCTGTGCCCGTCCGGCCAGGCGAGGCACAGCACGGCAACGAAGGAGCCGCGGCGTTTTTCGCGGGTATCGGCATTCAGCGTGCTGAGCTTCTCCTCGATCGTCCGCATGGCCATGGCAAAGTCCTTTTCAGGACCCGCCCAGCGCGCAGAATAAATACCGGGATCGCCGCCAAGAGCCTCGACGCAAAATCCGCTGTCGTCAGCAAGAGACGGCAGTCCGGCGGCCTCGGCCGCAGCAACCGCCTTGATCGCGGCATTGTCTTCAAACGTGAGCCCGTTTTCTTCTGGTTCAGGCAAATCAAGATCTGCGGCGGAGACGACCTCAAACCCGTACGGACGGAGCAGCTCGTTGATCTCCCTGATTTTCCCCTTGTTGTGACTGGCGACAACAAGTTTTCCCGGTTCGAGTTTACGGTGGCTCATCGCTCGGTCTCCTTAGAGAATTGCCATTTTCTGCAGATCTACGAGACGATTGATTCCTGCCTTCGCCAAGCCGAGCAATTGCCCGAATTCCTCTTCGGAAAAAGGCGCACCTTCGGCTGTCCCCTGGATTTCAACAATTCCGCCGGACCCGGTCATGACGAAATTCGCGTCCGTTTCCGCAGTACTGTCTTCGGCGTAGTCCAGATCGAGTACGGGAGCGCCCTCGTAAATTCCGCAGGAAATTGCAGCGATGTGATCCGTCAGAACGTCGCCGGTCACCATGTCCCGGGCGCGCATCCATTCAATGCAATCGCGCAACGCCACCCAGGCGCCGGTTATGGACGCCGTGCGCGTGCCGCCATCTGCCTGGATCACGTCGCAATCGACGGAGATCTGCACTTCGCCAAGCGCTTCCAGATTTACGACTGCGCGCAACGACCGGCCGATCAGGCGCTGGATTTCCTGAGTTCTGCCGGATTGTTTGCCCGCGCTCGCTTCGCGGCGCATGCGGTCACCGGTCGCGCGTGGCAGCATGCCGTATTCCGCGGTCACCCAACCCCGGTTCTGCCCGCGGAGCCAGGGCGGTACGCGTTCTTCGAGGCTGGCTGTGCAAAGCACGTGGGTATCGCCGAACTTGACCAGGCAAGATCCCTCCGCGTGTTTTGACACACTGCGCTCCAGGGTAACCGCCCGGAGCTCATCGACTGCGCGTTTTGACGGACGCATGAAAATTCCTTTCGACCTTCGCTTGCGATGCAAACATCATTGGAAACGGCTGTTTCCTTCAAATCTCATGCGCCTTTTAGACCTCATATTTGTGCAAGGTAAAGGGCCTGCTTCACCTCGGACCCATTTTGCGCCTATATCTTGGGTGTAAGACGAAAAAACCTGTCTGAAATTGGCCATTGTATTCGGAGAACACGCCTTGAGCCTCAGCGACCTCGACAAGAGATCCCGCGAGATTTTCCGCTCGATCGTCGAAAGCTATCTGGAAACCGGTGACCCCGTGGGTTCACGAAATGTGTCGCGCAATCTTGCCATGTCGCTTTCGCCGGCATCCGTGCGCAATGTCATGTCGGACCTTGAACACCTGGGCCTGCTGCATTCGCCGCACACGAGTGCCGGGCGGTTGCCCACCGAAATCGGCCTGCGGTTCTTTGTCGACGCATTGCTCGAGGTCGGGGATCTGACCGAAGAAGAACGCCGGCAGATCGATATCCAGGTTCGCGCCTCGAACGAGGCGAATTCAACCGAACAGGTGCTGACCGAAGCCAGTCAGATGCTGTCAGGCCTTACCATGGGCGCCGGCGTGGTGCTGACACACAAGAACGATACGCGGCTCAAGCATATCGAATTCGTCCGCATCGAACCGCAGAAAGCGCTCGTCATACTTGTCAGCGAAGACGGGTCCGTCGAAAACAGGGTCGTCGAATTGCCGTCAAACCTGCCGTCCTCGGCACTTATCGAGGCGACCAACTACCTCAACGCCCAGATCCAGGGACGGACGCTTTCTGACATCAAAACGGAACTGGAACAGGTTCGCGACGCGGACCAGGCGGAACTCGACCAGCTCAGCCAGAAAGTCATCAACGCGGGTCTTGCCGTCTGGGGCGGCGACAGCGCGAGCGACCCGGGAACGTTGATTGTGCGCGGTCGCTCGAACCTCCTGACCGACCTTGACGCGGTGGAGGACCTGGAGCGTATCCGGCTGCTCTTTGACGATCTGGAAAACAAAAGGGATCTGATCCAGCTGCTCGGCCTAGCCGAAAATGGCGACGGCGTACGCATCTTCATAGGTTCGGAGAACAATCTCTTTTCGCTTTCCGGATCTTCGCTGGTGATTTCACCCTACCGGGACAGCAACCAGCGTATCGTCGGCGTCCTCGGTGTGATCGGCCCGACACGCCTGAACTATGCCCGGGTTATTCCGATGGTCGACTATACGGCTCGTCTGGTCAGCAAGATTCTGAAGTAGGGCCAACAAGGAATGAATCGACAGACGGCTTGCAAGTGCTGCGGATACAATACGATTGGTCCTGAAGGCGATGACAGTTACGAGATTTGTCCTGTCTGCTTTTGGGAAGCTGACCCCGTCCAGAATGCCAACCCCGAATTTGCTGGCGGAGCAAACGTCCCGTCCCAAGATGAAGCCAGGCGTACCTTTTCTGCCATCGGTGCCTGTGAGCCTCGCTTTCTAGAACAAGTACGAATGCCCCATTTCACGGAATTTCCGGAAAACAACTGATCAATGGATCGACGCAATCATGCTGTCTGCTGCAGAACTTGAACGTTACGCCCGTCACATCGTCATGCAGGACATCGGCGGCGCGGGACAACAGAAACTCAAGAATGCCCGCGTCCTTGTCATTGGAGCGGGTGGTCTGGGAGCTCCCGTCCTGCAGTATCTCTCTGCGGCCGGTGTCGGTACACTCGGTATCGTCGACGACGATACGGTGTCGCTATCCAATCTTCAGCGCCAGGTCATTCACGATACGGACCGGCTGGGCGAGCCGAAAGTGGCCAGTGCCGCAGAAGCGATCGCGCGCCTCAACCCCAACGTCAAGGTCGAGCCGTACCCGACACGGATCGCCGGCCACAACGCCCTGGCGCTGATTTCCGGCCATGATCTGGTGGTTGATGGTTCTGACAATTTCGATACGCGTTACCTGGTGTCAGACGCCTGCTTCTTTGCAAGAAAACCTCTCGTGACAGCGGCTGTCGGCCAGTTCGACGGTTCGATCACCACCTTGAGGCCGTTTGACACCAACACAAACGGCGACCCCAACCCGACCTACCGGTGCCTGTTCCCCCAAAAACCCCGCGAGGGACTGCTTCCGACCTGCGCACAAGCGGGCGTTCTGGGCGCTCTGACCGGTATAATCGGTGCCATGCAGGCCATGGAAGTGATCAAGGAACTCACTGGCATTGGCGAAGGACTGGTCGGCCGGATGATCATGTTCGATGCGCGGAGCTTCCGGATGGAAACAATCCGCTACAAGCGGTCGGCGAAGAACCCGCTGAACGGAAACGACCCGAAAAGCTGGGCGGAACTTCTGGAAGAGGCCTGACGGGTCCGGCTTCCCTTGACGGGTACAAATCAGCAATCGATGCGAGGAGACAGCCATGGCAACCGTGAAACTGATATCGGATGCAGAAGCGGAAGAAATACCTGCAGTCAAAGCTGTTTTCGAAGATATCCGGCAAACACGCGGCTCGGATTTCATAAACAACGTCTGGCGGGCACTGGCAAATGATCCCAAAGGACTTGAACGGACCTGGCAGCAGGTAAAATCCGTGATGGCAGTGCCGGGAGTGCTCGATCCCAAGTTCCGCGAGATGATCTACATCGCGGTGTCGGCTGCCAATGGCTGCAGCTATTGCGTCCATTCCCATACCGCTGCAGCGCGTGCAAAAGGCATGAGCGACGAGGAGCACGGTGAATTGCTGCAGATAATCGGATTGGCAGCCATGACAAACACCCTTGTCACGTCATTGCAAGTGCCAGTCGATCCCGAATTCGAGGTCGCCTGAGGGCCTGATCAGTCAGTGCATGCACTTGCGAAAAAAACCCGCACCAGACATTGTCCGGCGCGGGTTTGAATTCATGACATTCAATAAGCTCAGTTAGGCTTCGGTGCGTCTTCGCCCTGCTTCGCTGCCTGCTGAGCCATGTTCTGGCGATACAGCTGCGCGAAATCGATCGGGTCGAGCATCAGCGGCGGGAAGCCGCCGTTACGTGTCGCTTCCGAAAGAATGTTGCGCGCGAACGGGAAAATCATGCGCGGGCATTCGATCATGACGAATGGATGCATGTGTTCCTGGGGCACACCGGTGATCCTGAAGATGCCTGCATAGATCAGTTCGACGTTGAACATGACCATATCCGGACGTTCAGCCTTTGCGGTCAGCGTGAGGACAACTTCAAACTGGTCGTCACCCATCTGCTGAGCACCAACATTCACGTTGATGTCCAGTTTCGGCTGCTCCTGATTCTCGTTCTGGGCAAGCGAGCGCGGTGCATTCGGGTTTTCAAACGACAGATCCTTGATGTACTGACCCAGGATATGCATTCCCGGCGCTGCGGCACCCTCCGTCTGCGGCTGCACGCCGCCGTCATTCGTGTCGGTCATCTTGTTTCATTCCGTTTTGCGTTACTGATCTGAGAAGAAGAAGCCAGAGCGAGAAGGGGTCGGATCAACCGATTGAATGCATCAATCCAATCCCGCCTGGCTCTGTAATCCTTCTGGCGGGCCGCCGGACCGTGTGATCCGGACAACCTTGTCTGCTGGCTGGCTAACATCTCAAAACGATGCGCACAAGGGCTATGGCCTTGTCAGCGGCGGGAATCCGCTTCAAAAAGATGCCTATGACGGACCAACCCGCGCCCAATATCACGCTGCCGCATCGCCGGCTGAAACTCGACACGCTTGTCCGGCTTCGCTGGCTCGCGGTTGGTGGCCAGTCAGCGGCACTCCTTGTCGTATATGTCGGCCTCGGGTATTCGCTGCCTGCCGGCCCTGCATTCGCCATGGTGGCGATGTCGGCATGGCTGAACATCTTCCTGAAAATCCGCTGGCCATCTGCCATGCGCCTGTCCGAGAGGGCGGCCACGCTTCAGCTCGCATACGACATATTGCAGATGAGTGGGCTTTTGTTGCTCACCGGCGGTCTGGGCAATCCGTTTGCCTTTCTGCTGATGGCGCCCGTGATGGTATCCGCGACGGGCCTTTCCTCGCGCTATACGGTCGTTCTCGGTGTTCTTGCGACAGTTTGCGCCAGTTTTCTGGCTGTATTTCATTTCCCCTTGCCCTGGCCCGATTCCGAGGATTTCAGGTTGCCCGTCATCTATTCGGTCGGGATCTGGATTGCCCTGGTGCTGACGCTCGGCTTTATGGCGGTCTATGCGTTCCGGGTCGCGGAAGAGGCCCGGCAGCTGGCCGACGCGCTCACCGCAACTGAACTCGTCCTCGCGCGCGAACAGCACCTCAACGCGTTGGACGGGCTGGCGACCGCGGCAGCGCACGAGCTTGGCACACCGCTGGCAACCATCTACCTCGTTGCCAAGGAACTGAACGGTGAATTTGAAACGGGTGATCACCGGGGTGAGGATGTCGCGCTGATCCGGTCGCAAGCCGAAAGATGCCGGGAAATCCTGAAACAGCTCAACAGCCTTTCGAGCGAGGAAGACCAGACCTACCAGCGCATGCCCGTCGCACAATTGCTGGAAGACGTGATCGATCCGCATCGCGGCACCGGGGTCGCGATCCATTCGACCCAGAACGGCGAAAGTGCGGAGCCGGTCGGAACGCGGAATGCAGCGATCCGCTACGGTCTGGGCAATCTTGTCGAAAACGCTGTCGACTTCGCGAAATCCAGGGTGGACGTGTCGGCGACGTGGGACGATACGACCCTGTCGATTTCGATAAGGGACGACGGTCCCGGATTCTCCGTCGATATTCTGGGCAAGATAGGAGATCCATATGTCTCGGTCCGGGGCGGCAAGTCACCGCAGGGCAGCACCGGCGGAGGGCTCGGGTTGGGCATTTTCATTGCCAAGACACTGCTGGAACGCACAGGAGCAAAGCTTCTTCTTGAGAACCAGGCACCACCGGACAGCGGAGCGCATGTGCGCGTCAGCTGGCCGCGCTCGACATTTGAACGCAGCGTTGGAGTGGACGAAACGTCATTTTAGCCCCATAACGGCAACAAATGAGCATCAACTGGCAGGTTAATGTTCAACAAACCCATCCGACCTGCACAAGAAGACGTAAGAATAAACGGTAACGAGCCATGACGGACCAAATGACTTCTTTGAACGGATCCGGAGACATGAGTCTCCTCATTGTTGACGACGACAAACCGTTTCAGCAACGCCTGGCGCGGGCGATGGAAAAACGCGGGTTCCTAACCGAAACGGCAGACGGTGTACAGGATGCTGCCATAAAAATTTCTCGCGCGGCACCGGCCTATGCGATCGTGGATATGCGCCTGGAAGATGGCAACGGTCTCGATGTAATTGAAAAAATCCGGCAGAAACGCCCGGACGCACGCGCAATCGTCCTCACCGGATACGGCAATATCGCCACCGCCGTGACTGCGGTGAAGCTCGGCGCCATCGACTATCTGGCAAAACCCGCTGACCCTGACGACATCGTGGCGGCTCTTGCACGCAAACCGGAAGACAAGGCACAGCCTCCCGAAAACCCGATGTCGGCGGACCGGGTTCGCTGGGAACATATTCAACGCGTTTACGAACTGTGCGACCGGAATGTTTCAGAAACAGCCCGCCGCCTCAACATGCATCGCCGGAGTTTGCAGCGCATACTCGCAAAACGCGCGCCGCGTTGACTGCGAACTGTGTTGAAACCGTTTGCAGGGTTGCCCTTTCGGCGCCACTTTGCCTAAGTATTCCTTGTTGGTAATTCCTTTGCGCTCCTATGGAGATCATTCATGCGGCTTGTTGCTGCTTGCAGTTTTGATACGCCCGTCGCCAAATCCCGCCTTCTTGCGGCTTGCAGCGTCATTTTCCTGACCTGTGGTACAAGCGCGCTCGCCCAGTCGGTTCCCGAAACCGTTCGGGTCAACGTGGAACCTTCCGAACCTGGAATTCGGTCCATCGCTGTCAACAAGCAATACAGACCGATCATCAGCCGGGACGACAATGGGGTCGTGATCGACACGATGGGCAGCAACAACAAGCTGCCGCCATGCGACGTCAAGCTGGAAGTGACACTGGAAAACAGCCGTATCCTGCACCGCGACGCGGATCTTTGCAGCGGCAGCACGCTCGTCGTGGACGTCTCAAGCGACGGCAAACCCGGCGCAACCGCGCGTATCGTCGGAACGTCTTCAGGCGTTTCGGCCGGACCGGTGGCCAATGCACCGGCAGATACCGGCGCATCGCAAACGTCCACGCCCTCTGTTCAGCAATCCGGGCAGAGTGACGAACAGGCCGTTGCCGAAGTCAGCCCCTCCTCTGAATCGGGAGGACTGCAACCGCTTGAACAGGTCGACACTCCGATCTCGGCATCTGATCCGAACAATCCTGCCGGAACACCGGGTTCAACAGGCGATTTTGAAACGACTGTCCGTGAAAGCCTTTCCGGGGGCGCCGGGAACACCCAGGCGATACTCGTTTCACCGGCTGATGGCAGGGAATGGGGGTCGGAACCCGGCGGTCAGCCCGGATCGATCTCGACATTGCAGCACACTGTTCCGCAGACCGACAACAGGGACTTCCGGGCCGATTGCACGACCCAATCCGGGTTTGCGAAGATTACCTTTCAACAAGCGCCGGCCGGATTGCAGGAAGGCATGCCGCAGGCGATCCGCGTGACGGCCGGAGACTATTCCGCCACATTCAACGCGTTCGGATCGTCGAATGCCAATGAAGCCGGTATCTCCCTTCCCGAAGTCAATATCGAAATGACCGATCCGCTTTGGGAAGCCATGATCCGGCAATCGGAACTCTCGATCGCCGTGGAAGGTCTTCAGCCTTATCCGGTGTCTCTCGGCGGCAGCGCCAATCCGATCCGTCTGTTCGTGGCGACCTGTTCGTTGCCGCAGCAGATTGTCGGCGATGGCGCCTTCGGTGAAGATCCCGGTTCGGATCTGTCCTGCAGTGAACTCGGCCGCGTGCGTTCTGTCGAAGCGGTCCAGCCAGGGCAAATCGTGTTCCGCAACTCGGGCCGCCAACCCGTCGAGGTCCACTGGGTCGACTATCGCGGCGGTGAGCGCCCCTATGCGCGGCTCGAGGCCGGCCAGATACTGGAACAACAAACCTATGTGTCGCATGCCTGGACCGTTCGCGGGGCGAACGGTGAGTGCCGCGGCATCTATGTGACCCAGTCTCCCTATCGGGAAGTCGTTATCGGCGGCTCGGGAACGTTCGGCAACACCAATGCCGGCGGTTTCGGTGGCTCCAACGGTGGTCAGGGCGGTTTTCAGGGTGACCAGTTCGGCAACGGCATTCCGAACGGGCCTGTTCCTCCCGGTAGCGTCGGCGGAGACAATCAACCGAATTTCCAACAGCAGGCGGCACGTACCAATGTGGCCGACTACCTGTGCACGGCCGGCATCGACCTGAATGTGGTGTTTTCACCGGATGGGCAGACCGCGACAGTTGCTGAAATGGGGTACGGGGCCGTGACACTGGAGCGCTTCGGCAGTGCCAACACATTTCACTACGAGGGCCAGGGACACATTCTCAAGGGCCAACTCCAGAATGCGACCTGGACGCGTCCCGGCTTGCGTGATGTTTTTTGCGCTCGCAGGTAAGGCGTGAAGCTGGTTGCTTTTCTTGCGAAACATTCTCACATTGAATGCAGATGCTGAGCGAATGCTCGCAAGACGTGTATTTATCGTCAATCTTGTCATTATTTTCTGAATTTCGAAAATTTCAAAACTACATTTGCAATGCAGCATTCGTTAACGCCTGAAGTCTAATCTAGTTCAAAGTTTAACTTTAGGTAGCTTAGCATGTCATTTACACGTTGGCCTCTGGCCTGGAAAATCTGCACGCCGGTCTTTGTCATTGCGATCTTCACAGTCGCATTGGCGGGGATATCGCTCACGTCGCTGAAAGAGGCGATGCTTCAAGAGCGCCTTGTAAAGATCGAGGACATCTCCAATACGGCCAGGAACATAGCCGCGCGCTACCACGAAATGGAAAAAGCGGGCACCTTGACGCCGGAAGAGGCCCAGCAACGCGCAATCGAAGCCATTTCGGCAATGCGGTTCGAGGATGGCAAAAACTATCTTTTCGTCTTCGACAACCAGTCGGTTACCATTTCACATGCGAAAGCCAGCCTGATCGGCAAGGATCTTTCAGGACTCAAGGACGCGAACGGCGTCCAGATCATCCCGGAACTCGTCAAGCTTGCAGATGCGGGAGGCGGGAGCCTTCAGTACCTGTGGCCACGTGCAGGAAGCGACATTCCGATCGAAAAATGGGGCTACGCTGTCGGGTTTGGTCCCTGGAAATGGATGATCGGAACCGGGGTCTATATTGACGATCTGGAAGCCGCGTTCTGGAACCAGGCAGTTGTCATCATCGCCCTGACCTTCTTTGGTGCCGTCATAGCCGGTACCATCGCACTTTTTTCGATCCGAAGCCTTGTGCGCCCGTTGCGTTCCCTGACCGCCGACATGAGCTCTCTTGCCGAAGGCAACACCAATATCGAGATACAGGGCGTGGATCGCGGCGACGAAATCGGCCAGATGGCTTCGGCGATGGAAGTTTTCGTTCAAAACGAAACCAAAAGACGCGCATTGGAAGAACAGCAAAACGAATCTCAGGAGGACGCAGCCCGCAAAGGTGCGGAGATCCAGGGGCTGAGTGGTGAATTCGATCGTCAGATCATGGAAATGCTGAACATCATCGACGGATCCGTGAAAAATCTCCAGACGGCCTCATCCGACATGACGGGCGTTGCTGCACAAACAACCGAGCAGAGCGGCCTGGTTTCCAACGCGTCCTCGCAAGCAGCGCACAATGTCGAAACCGTTGCGGCAGCAGCAGAAGAACTTTCCGCGTCCGTCAACGAGATCCGAAGGCAGGTTCAGTCTTCCAGCGAAATCGCGGCCAAGGCCGCCGGAGAAGCTGAATCGACAAACCAGCGCATGAGTGGATTGTCGGAATCTGCTAGCCGGATCGGCGAAGTCGTGACGCTCATCCAGGCAATTGCCGAACAAACCAATCTGCTTGCGCTCAACGCAACCATAGAGGCCGCGCGCGCTGGTGAGGCGGGCAAGGGATTTGCCGTCGTTGCTGCCGAAGTCAAGGAGCTGGCGAACCAGACATCCAAGGCGACCGAAGAGATCTCCAGCCAGATTTCCGCAATCCAGGAAGAAACAGGTCACGCAGCGAGCGCGATCTCCTCCGTGACGGAAATCATCACCAACATGAACGAGATCGCGTCTTCAATCGCCGCGTCAATCGACGAACAGGGCGCGGCGACCCAGGAAATCGCGACAAATGCGACCGAGGCATCGCGCAGCACGGTCGAGGTGACAACCAATATCGAAAGTGTTGCGTCCGCCGCTGAAAACACCCGCGACACCGCGGACAAGGTCGACGCATCGGCGCAGGAGTTGACGGAAAACGCGGTCCAGTTGCGGGGACAAGTTGCCACCTTCCTGGATGAAGTTCGCCGGAGGTCTGCTGCCTGACGCACCAGGAAGAAATCACCGATATTCCGGAACGGCCTCTCCAACGGTGAGAGGCCGGTTTCGTTAGTGGCGCAGGCGCGGTCAGATCTTGCGCAGGGCGACCTTCGAAATTCGGTGACTGGCGTTCTTTGAGAGGATCAGATCGGCACGCGGGCGGGTCGGAAGGATATTTTCCCGCAGATTAACCAGGTTGATCTCGGTCCAGATCCGGTTTCCGGTTTCTACGGCTTCTTCGTCGGTGATCCGCGAAAACTTGTGAAAATAGGATCCAGGATCGCGGAAGGCTGTCTCCCTGAGGCGCATGAAGCGATCGACGTACCATTTGCGAAGCAGATCTTCATCGGCATCGATATAGACCGAGAAATCGAAGAAATCGGACACGAACGGCACAGCCCGGCCGTCCCTGGGCAGTTCCCGGGTCTGCAAGACATTCAGACCCTCGACAATCAGGATATCGGGCTTGTCGACGGTGATCGTATGGCCCGGCATGACGTCATAATAAAAGTGCGAATAGACAGGTGCCCGAACATTGCGCCTGCCGGCCTTGATGTCAGACAGGAATTTCAACAGCCGCGTCCGGTCGAAACTCTCCGGGAACCCTTTTTTGGACATCAGTCCTTCCGCTTCCAGGATCGCGTTCGGAAAGAGAAAGCCGTCTGTGGTGAGCAGGTCCACCTTCGGGCTTGCAGGCCAGCGGGTGAGGAGTTCTCGCAAGACGCGTGATGTCGTTGACTTTCCAACAGAAACCGACCCGGCAACACCGATGATAAAGGGGGTCTTGCCGTCCCTGTGGCCAAGGAAATTCTGCGTCGCCTGATGGATGCTGACGGTAGCCTCGGCATAAAAGGCGAGCAGGCGCGAGAGGGGCAGGTAAATCGTCTCGACCTGCTCGATGGAGACCGGGGCGTTGAGACCCTGAAGCTGTTCGACCTCATGCTCGTCAAGCGTCATCGGCGTGTCTGCGCGCAAACGGGACCACTGGCGCTCGGTGAACACCCGGTAAGGGGACAAGTCCATGTCCAGGGCCGTTGCGACTTTCTGATCCATCGTTTCGCAGTTCCCGCTGCGGTGCCTAGCGAATTGACTGTTACTCCTGAGGCCGGGAGGCCTTTTCTTCAAGTCCGGTCTGTCCCGTACGCCGTCCGAGCTCCGCCATCACATCTTTCAGCGAAACATTGGATACGTTCAGAACCACCAACAAATGATAAAGCACATCGGCGGCTTCCGCCGTCAACTCCTCCCGATCTTCCTGAACAGCCGCAATCGCTGCCTCGACCGCTTCTTCCCCCAGTTTTTGGGCGCATTTGGCTACGCCCCTGTTCACGAGCTTGCGCGTGTAGGACTTTTCGTCATCGCTCTTCGCACGCGCAGCAACTATGGCATCCAGATCGTCCAGAGTGAACTTGGTCATTTGGCTAGGTCCTTGCCGGAAATCAGGCGTCAAGACGCATTGGCACGCCCGCGTCGTCCATGTATTTCTTGGTTTCCTGGATCGTGTACTCGCCGAAATGGAATATGGACGCTGCCAGCACGGCTGTCGCGTGACCATCACGAACACCTTCCACCATGTGATCGAGATTGCCAACACCACCCGACGCGATCACGGGCACCGGAACGGCATCTGCAATCGCCCTGGTGAGCGCGATATTGTAGCCAGACTTGGTGCCGTCACGATCCATGGAAGTCACAAGCAACTCGCCAGCCCCCAGTTCAACAACCTTCCTGGCAAATCCTATGGCATCGATCCCGGTGGGATTGCGTCCGCCATGCGTGAAGATCTCGAATCTTTCAGGCTCTCCAGGCGCGTTGACCTGCTTGGCGTCAATGGAAACGACGATACACTGTGCGCCGAATTTTTCAGCGGCCTCACGTACAAAGTCGGGATTCCTGACCGCCGCCGTATTGATGGAAACCTTGTCCGCCCCTGCGATCAGAAGCTTGCGGATGTCTTCGACCGTCCGGACACCGCCGCCAACGGTCACCGGCATGAAACAGGCTTCAGCCGTCCGCCTGACGACATCGTAAATCGTGTCGCGGCCTTCGTGGCTGGCGGTGATATCGAGAAAACAGAGCTCATCTGCGCCAGCCGCATCGTAGGCCTTGGCCGCCTCGACCGGGTCACCGGCATCGACCAGGTCGACAAAATTGACGCCTTTGACGACGCGGCCATCCTTCACGTCGAGGCACGGAATGACACGGGCTTTCAGGGTCATGATGCTTTTCTCCGGGCAGTCAGGATCAGATCCATCGCTTCTTTCGCGTCGAGCCGCCCGTCATAGAGCGCCCTGCCTGAGATCGCGCCTTCCAGGATGGCGCAGTCCGGTTCCAGCAACCGATGAATATCATCGATGGATGCAAGGCCGCCCGAGGCGATCACCGGAATCGAGACTGATCGTGCCAGTTCCAGTGTCGAGGGAATATTCAGCCCCTTCAAAACCCCGTCCCGGTCGATGTCCGTATAAATGATTGCCGACACGCCGGCATCCTCGAACTGCCTTGCCAGGTCGACCGCCGTCAGTTCGGAAGTTTCCGCCCAGCCTTCGACGGCCACGTGGCCACCCTTTGCGTCGATGCCGACGGCCACCTTGCCCGGAAATTTCCTGCAGGCTTCCTTCACCAGTTCCGGATCGCGCACGGCGACCGTTCCGAGAATGACGCGAGTGACGCCCTTTCCAAGCCAGGTTTCGATATGGTCAAGCGTCCTGATCCCGCCTCCGAGCTGAACGGGATTGCCCGTCGATGAAAGAATGCTGTCCACGGCAGCGCCGTTGACACTTTCACCGGCAAACGCCCCGTTGAGGTCGACCACGTGCAGCCATTCAAAACCCTGGTTTTCGAACGACCTGGCCTGGGCACCGGGATCGTCGTTGAAGACGGTCGCCTGGTCCATGTCGCCAAGTTTCAGGCGCACGCACTGGCCATCCTTGAGATCGATGGCGGGAAATAGGATCATTCTCGTTACATTCCTTCCACGATGACGATCTCGCCATCGGCAACCTTCTGGCGGATCTTCACCGCTTCCTGATATTCCGGCGAGTTATAACAATCCACCGCGTGTTGGAAGCTGGGAAATTCAATGACGACATTTCGTGCCCTGCCCGGGCCTTCAATGGCATTGGTCTTGCCACCGCGAGCGAGGAAATTGGCCCCAAACCTTTCAAAGGCCGGTTTGGCCGTTTCGACATATTGCGGGTAGTTTTCCGGGTCGTTAACGTCCACCCGTGCAATCCAGTATCCCTTGCTCACGCGCCTTCTCCCAGGTTCGCTGTTACGGTGTCCAATCCAGGAAATTCGCGATCAGGCCAAGACCCAGTCGCTGACTTTTCTCAGGATGGAACTGAGTGCCGATCATGTTGTCCTTCGCCACCATCGCGGTGAATGTTCCGGCATACCCGAAGGTTGCCAGACGATCTTCATCGCGTGCGCAGGCAAAGTGATAGGAGTGCACAAAATAGGCGTGCAATCCATCGGGTCCGGTTTCCAGGCCCTTGAACACAGGATGACTCTCCTGCTCCGCATCAATCGTGTTCCAGCCCATATGCGGTATCTTGAGCGACGGATCCGCCGGCTTCATTTCCGATACGTCGCCTTCTACCCAGCCAAGCCCCTCGACCGTTTCGAATTCGAGGCCACGTTCGGCCATCAGCTGCATGCCGACACAGATGCCGAAAAACGGTTTGCCTTGCCGGCGGACGCATTCCTCAAGGGCTTCCGGCATGCCGTCGACCGCCCACAGGCCCCGTTTGCAATCGGCAAAGGCACCTACACCCGGAAGCACAATGCGGTCGGCCTTTCGTACCCGGTCAGGATCGGACGTAACGATCACGTCGGGTAGATGTGCATGGGCGCGAGCCGCGCGCTCGAATGCCTTTTCCGCCGAGCGCAGATTGCCCGAACCGTAGTCGATAATTGCAATTGTCATTGACGGGTCTCCGGACCGAGGGTCAGACCTACCACACGCTCGCTGCCAACCCGCGGGACGATCGGAGCCCGAACCGGGCGCGGCTTCGGCTCTTCCGGTTCTTCCGGCTTGTCAGCCGACGCCATCAGGGAGGCTTCCTTGTTCAGAAATCGAAGTTCGGCTTCGCCCGGATTTGCTGCGTCCACGATGCCGATCATGCGCCAGCCCTTGCGCTCCAGCGACCAGCGGCGCAATGCCTGTGCCTCGAATCCGAACAGGAGCGAAATCGTCAGGGCCGCGACCCCGGCCGCTTCACCGCCGAGCGCGCCCGACAGCAGTTCTATCGCGAGGGTAAGGGCAAGATAGCCAAGCAGCACAAGCCACATGCGATGCACGAGCATCCAGATGATTGCAAAGATAAAGGCCAGAAAGGAAAACCGGTCCGGGACGAACAGCAACCGGTCGCTCTCACGCGGATCACCGGCCAGATCCCCGAACTCCGGCGGTGCCATGACAACATACGTACTCATATTCCAATCGGTCCTTAGCCGCCTAGCTGGCCCTTTGTGGTCGGAACCCGGTCCGCCTGACGCGGATCGATCTCGATGGCCTTGCGCATAGCCCGCGCGACGGCCTTGAAGCAGGTCTCCGCTATATGGTGGCAATTGGAGCCGTAAAGATTGGCGATATGAAGGGTGATCCCTGCATTCATGGCGAATGCGCGGAAAAATTCCTCGAAGAGTTCGGTGTCGAGGTCGCCAACCTTGTCCCGGTCGAAGGTGACGTCCCAGACCAGAAACGGCCGGCCGGAGACGTCTAGCGCGCAGCGGGTCAGCGCTTCGTCCATCGCAAGGTGGGTATCTGCGTAGCGGGTGATGCCCGCCATGTCACCCAACGCCTTGGAAATCGCCTGGCCAAGTGCAATGCCGGTGTCTTCGACCGTATGATGAAAGTCGATATGCGTGTCGCCCTCGGCGCGGATTTTCATGTCTATCAGCGAATGGCGCGACAATTGTTCCAGCATATGATCGAAAAAACCGACACCGGTCTGGACGTCATAGTTGCCCGTTCCATCGAGATCGATCTCGACCGAAATGCGGGTTTCCCTGGTGTCGCGCGATACATTCGCTGTTCGCATAAGATGCTGCCCTTGCTGAAACTGACAAACCGGCGGTGTTGTAGCAGCCTGAACCGTCTAATGAAATAGGCACTTGCCGGGCTTTATGGTGAACTCCGGATCGCACCAGGCCTTACCGACGCGTCAATGTCAGGAAATTGGCGCTATCCGCATGTCATTTGGGCCGCGGCCACCAATGGAATGGATACCTTGCGCGGCCTGACAAGGTCGGACGCAGAAGAGTTTCTCGACAACCAAAGGAAATTCGACGACGCTACCTTCATTGGCGACCAGACGGCGCAACTCGGTCTCTAGACCGTTCCAGGGGGCAGTTTTCATGTATCAAAAAGCAGTGGCTGAAGGTGGTCTTGCAGTTGTGACCGGAGCCGCAAGCGGTGTCGGTCTTGCGGCCGCCCTTCGATTTGCCGACGCGGGTCTCGGTGTCCTTCTCGCCGACCTGCCAGGTGATCACCTGGATGCTGCGGTGGAGGAGGTGCGCAAGATTGCCGGGCCCAATGTGACCGTTCTTGCCGTGCCTACCGACGTCAGCGACAAGGTTCAAGTCGAACACCTTGCAGACATCGCGTTTCAGACGGGACAGGTCGCCGTCCTGATGAACAATGCCGGAATCAGCGTGCCTTCCGGCACCTGGGAGAATTTCGATGCCTGGACACGGATGATGGACGTCAACTTCTTTGGTGTTCTCAGAGGTGTCCAGTCTTTTACGCAACGAATGATCGATGCCGGACGTCCAGCCGTCATCATCAACACGGGTTCCAAACAGGGAATCACAACTCCACCCGGAAACCCGGGCTACAACGTGACTAAGGCAGCCGTGAAGGTGCTCAGCGAACAGCTTGCACATGAGTTGCGGGAAGCGGGTGCGCCGATTTCCATACATCTGTTCGTACCGGGCTTCACCTACACCGGCATGATTGCATCATGGCTTCCCGAAAAGCCGGCTTCGGCGTGGACCAGCGACCAGACTGTCGACTATTTCATCGACCGGATGTCGAATGGAGAGTTCTATATCCTTTGTCCGGACAATGATGTCGACAGCGTGCGGGACAAACGCCGGGCCGAATGGGCAATCGGCGATATCATCGAAAACCGGCCACCCTTGTCCCGCTGGCATCCGGACTACAAGGAGGCCTTCGCGGAATTCGAGAAAACCGGAAAGTCGTAGTCTGGTCATTCGGCAACCGGAATGTTATGGACGGGGCGCTTTCCCAATATCCTGAAAGGAGCCCGCTCCATGCCGACCAGCCTGTTCGCCCCGAACACCGCGCTTGACCGATTGATGCTGCCTGTCGACGTCCCCACACTCAAGGAAGCGGAAACGCTTGTCAGTCGAACCGAAGGCAAGGTCGGCGTCTACAAGATCGGCATGGAATTGCAGTTTGCCGGCGGGCTCGAGTTTGCGCGGGACCTGGCTGCGGACGGCAAGAAGATCTTTCTCGACGTCAAGCTTCACGACATCGACAACACGATTACCAAGGCTGTCCGCAATGTTGCCAAGATGGGCGTGGCCTTCATGACGTTGCATGGCTATCCGAAGACCATGCGCGCAGCTGTTCGTGGACTGATGGAAGAAGGCAATCCCGAACTCTGCCTGCTCGGTGTAACGGTACTGACGTCCATGGATGAAGAAGATCTGGTGGCCGCCGGTTACCGGGGGCCTTTGGCAGATGTGGTCGAGGCCCGCACTCGGGACGCGCGCGAAGCGGGGATGGGTGGCATTGTCTGCGCGGCAACGGAAGCCTCGAACATGCGTTCGATCCTTGGCGATGACCTGGTGATAGTCACGCCCGGTATCCGCCCGGCGGGCAGCGCTGCGGGAGACCAGCGCCGTGTCATGACGCCGGAAGACGCCATCCGGGCCGGCAGCGATTATCTGGTGGTCGGACGGCCGATCAGCCAGGCCGGAGACCCCGGCTCCGCCGCGGATGCAGTCGTCGCGGAGATCGAAGCAGCACTGGGCTAAACGGAAATTCACCGGGCGAGACCAAGTCTCCATTCGTTTGTGCAGGAGACAGGAGTATCCGGTCCCGCGCCATGAATTCCCACCGTGCAGAAAGCGCGCGCACAAAAGAAAAAAGCCACCGCAGTCGCGGTGGCCAGTCTGGTTTTCGCGGTCTTTTTGATCTCATGCCGCTTGATTGTCGTCGACCGCACCTGAGCGCAACACCATGCCGTAGAGGTCGCGCGGATCGTCAGGATCCGCCAGCAGGTCGAGCTTTTCGAAATGTCCCGTTCTTGGAAGAAGATCACGGATGTAGCGGAGCGCGGCAAAATCCTCGATGGCGAAGCCGACACTGTCGAACAGCGTGATCTGATCATCCGAAGTACGGCCCGGCGCCTTGCCTGCATAGACCTGCCAGAGTTCGGTTACCGGGTGATCTTCCTGCAGCTGCTGCAGTTCGCCTTCGATTCTGGTCTGCTCGGGCAACTCGACAAAAATGTCCGACCGCAGAAGGATGTCCTTGTGCAGCTCCGTCTTGCCCGGGCAATCGCCGCCGATTGCATTGATATGGATACCTGAGCCAACCATGTTGTCTGTCAGGATCGTGGCATATTTCTTGTCCGCCGTGACCGTTGTGACGACCTGTGCTCCTTCGATGGCATCTTCCGGCGTCTTGCAGATGGTGACATTCAGGCCGGAATCGGCAAGGTTCCGCGCAAGACGAATGCTGGCCTCCGGATCAATGTCGTAGGCGCGGATCTCCGTAATGCCGAGCATTTCCTTGAAAGCAAGGCTCTGGAAGTCGGATTGGGCACCGTTGCCGATGATCGCCATGGTCGTCGATCCCGCCGGTGCCAGGTACTTGGCCGCCAATGCCGAGGTTGCAGCTGTACGCAGGGCGGTCAGTATCGTCATCTCGGTGAAGAGAACCGGGTATCCGGTGGACAGTTCCGACAGAACTCCGAAACCGGTCACGGTCTGCAGCCCTTCACGGACGTTCTGCGGATGACCGTTGACGTATTTGAAGCCGAAGGTTTCACCGTCACTGGTGGGCATCAGCTCGATTACGCCCTGGGGCGCGTGCGCCGGGATACGTGGCTTCTTGTCGAAACTTTCCCAGCGCAGAAAATCCTGCTCGATGTATTCGGCGATGCCGACTATCGCCTTTTCCACGCCAATGGTGCGAATGTTGCGCATCATGTCGTCGACGCTGACAAAGGGAACAAAGGCCAGTTCCGACGGCTTCGGATTGTGGTTTGCGGCAATCATCTTATCTTTTCCTCCAGATCAACGGATTTGCAACCGGAACCGGTTGAACATCAAAAAGTTGATCGATTCCAAAGTGATAGAGCATCCTTGTGTGTTCTTCCGAACGCAGGATGCTCTAGAAGCTTCGTGTCGGCCGATCAAAGACACGGCGCCCGAACAGGCTGCCCGTCAGGTCAACCATCAAGCGGGCGGTCTTGCCTCGGTCATCCAGAAACGGATTGAGTTCGACAAGATCGAGAGACGTCACAAGACCACTGTCATGAAGCATCTCCATGACCAGATGCGCCTCGCGGAATGTTGCACCGCCCGGAACAGTGGTTCCGACCGCCGGTGCGATCTCGGGATCCAGAAAATCCACATCGAGGCTGACGTGAAGAAGACCGTTCGCCGCGCGGACCCGATCCAGAAACGGTTTCAGCGACGACGCAATGCCGTCCTCGTCGACGCGGCGCATGTCACTGACGCCGACGCCGTGGCTGAGCAGCATTTCGCGCTCGGCTGCATCGATCGACCGGACACCAAGAATTTCCACGTTCCCCGGGCACACCGTGTGCTCCAGCGGAGCGCCGAGCAACTCATCGAAACCCGGAAGGCCGCAGGCAAAGGCCAGGGGAGTCCCATGCAAGTTGCCGCTGTCGGTGCTGTCGAGCGTGTGAAAATCGGAGTGGGCATCCAACCAGAGAACGAATAACGGACGATCAAGTTCCGCTGCTGCCCGCGCCTGGCCGGAAACGGTACCGGCCGCCATCGCGTGATCCCCGCCCAGATAGATGGGAAGCACCGACTGCAAACCGAGTTCCCAGGACTTTGCATGAAGTGCGCGGGTCCAACCGGCATAGGACCGGAAGTTTTTCAGAACAGGATTGGGGGAGGCGACCTCAAAGGCCTTCGACGGCGTCAGGTTGCCATGATCGGCGACCACGTGGCCCAGCGCCTCGAGTTGTTCCAGCAGGCCTGCGGTCCGGATCGCGTCCGGGCCCATCAGGCAGCCCTTCTGGCCTGCTCCGTCGTCAACAGGCGCCCCGACCAGCACTATCTGTTTCCTGGACACGATCACTTTGTCCTCCAAATGCCTCAATCCCAGAATTGTGCGGATACGGAGCGGCGGAGTAAATCCCGTGACTTGCGCAAAAGAGCAGCAGAACTTATCATATTGGAAAGCGAAACTAACCAAGTTGATAAAATGGATGATCTGGATCTTCGATTAATTTCTCTGTTGCGACATGATGGGCGACGATCCGTGTCCGATTTGGCAGGTGATCTGAAAGTGTCTCGGGCAACGGTCCGCGCACGCATGGAAAAGCTGCAGGTTACCGGAGAGATTCTGGGATTTACGGCCGTTCTGCGCGACGACTGGCGTGATCTGCCAATCAGGGCGATAACCCTTCTGGTGGTTGCCGGTCACAACACGGATCCTGTTATCCGGTCCTTGAGCGCCATGACAGAGGTCCGGGCAATCCATTCGACAAACGGCAAATGGGATCTTGTCCTGGATGTTGCGACAAGAGATCTCGCTGCCTTCGACGATGCACTCAACCGCATTCGCCTGATCGAGGGCATTACCGGATCGGAGACCAATCTGCTCCTGAACACCCGCAAGGGCCCAGCCGTTCTGCCCAGCCAATAGGCCGGCCCTCGCAAAACGGGTCGCGCTTCCTTGCTCCGTCACCTAAAATCGCTTCTAAATTGATCAAGCGACGAGTTTGAAATGACCAAGGCAATCGATCTTTCCAGCCTCACCCCCGGACCCGAACCGATTTCCGTAGGCGAAGAGGCGGCCGAAAACTATGCCGTCGTCCGGCAGACCCTGAAGAGGATCACCGAGGACTGGCGCGAGCAGCCGACGCTCGAACAACTGGCAAAGGAAGCAAGGCTTCAGCCCATCCAGCTGCAGAGAGTGTTTTCGCGCTGGGCGGGGCTGACGCCAAAGCAGTTTCTGCAGGCCATCACGCTGGACCATGCCAAGGCGCTCCTGCGGGACTCCGCGAGCGTTCTGGATGCGTCCTACGAAGTCGGTCTGTCCGGCTCGTCCCGCCTGCACGATCTTTTCATCACCCATGAAGCCATGACGCCTGGCGACTACCGGGCTCGCGGCGAAGGCCTCCAGATTGTCTATGGCTTTCACCCGTCTCCTTTCGGCCAGGTGCTGATCCTGGCAACGGACAAGGGACTTGCAGGTCTCGGGTTTGCGGATCCGGGCGAAGAGCAGAGCGCCCTGGAGGACATGTGCGAGCGCTGGCCGGCGGCAATCTATTCCCATGATCAGGACGCCACTTCTTCATATGCACAACGCGTGTTCGATCCCGACAAATGGTGTGAAGATCAGCCGCTCAACGTGGTCATGATCGGGACGGATTTCGAAATCAGGGTGTGGCAGACCCTGCTGAAGATTCCGATGGGTCAGGCAACCACCTATTCCGATGTTGCCGCCTCGATCGGAAACCCCAAGGCTTCGCGCGCTGTCGGATCAGCAGTCGGGCGCAATCCGATTTCCTTCGTGGTGCCGTGTCACCGGGTCCTGGCCAAAGGCGGTCAGATCGGAGGTTACCACTGGGGCCTCACCCGCAAACGCGCCATCCTCGGTTGGGAATCCGGATTGTCCGGGCCGGTACTGGAGTGTGTTTGAGAGGACAAAAGACATTTCAAAGTCTCAGGGAATTGGTTGCCATCCCGGTTTGGCGTCTTTCGCCAAAACCGGGATCCAGTTCCCAAGGCCTGCCTTTGCCGGATCCCCGTCTTCACCTGAATGACAAAGCGAACGTGTCTAGTGCACCGGCCCTTCCGGCATCGGGTAATTGCCGGTGATTTCCCAGCCGAATGCGGTGAGCCGTTCGGCAGCCATGGGCGTCAGGTCACCGGTGATCAGGAAATCGACCCCCGTAGGCGGGAACGGCAAGCCGGCCATGCCTTCGTGCATCGAAGAGAAGGTTTGTGCAACGGTCTGGGTCCAGGCGACCATGTCGAGTGGCAGGACGACAGCGGCAAGTCCGTCTTTACGAATTGCGACCGGGATACCGTTGAGTTCCCTGATCTGGCCAAGTCCGGAGATTGTCCGGTTGTAGGTTTCGAGGAGCACGACCCGGCGGAGCTGAAAATACGCGATGTCACGGCTTTCCGCGTCGGCTGCCTTGGCAGCGATCAAGTCCAGATCCTGCACGGTCGGCATGGCCTGCAGCTGATAGGCAATGACTGCCTTTTCCGAGGCCGTGTAGAATGGATTTTTCGCGATCCGGGATATCGTTTGCTCCGCAACGCCGGCGGCGCGCAAAGTTCCTGCTGTCCGCTCCGCAAGCTCTGCCGGCGTGCTGTCGACGATCAATGTGCGGAAATTGTCCGCCTGGCGCGCGGCAGACACAATCATCCCGCCGGGCAAAAGGGCGGTAATTGCGGTCACTGTCCAGTTTCCAGCGGTGGTCACGCTCGCTGTTTCATTGAGCTTCTTCGACAGAGGCGCGTAGAAGGTGTAGGGGTCCGCTCCCAGTTCAACCGCCAGTTCCCGTTCGGCGCGGGCCTGCCCGGTGATCGATTTGGCCAGTTCAGCCGGTGAACCGCCTTTCCCGGAGACCGCCGCTTCGACGCCCTTGGTCAACCTGCCGAACATGCGGCCAACACCGGATACCGTGCTTTTCGCGGTGCCGACCGGGTCAGTGACAGTGCTTTCGACAAAATCGACCGGTTTCATCGCGGCCTGTTTGAGGCCGTCCACGAAGCTTGCATCGTTCTTGAGGCTTTCGAGCGCGATCAGGACCCTGATCTCCGAAAGCCGGAGTTTCAGAAGGCCGTCGCCCTCTATCTGTTCAACACCCTGATCGGTCTGCAACTGATAGATACGCAGGAAACCATCACTGCGCACTGGCGACAGGACCGCATAGCCCGGACCATTTTCCTTGCCCTCGAGCACAACTGCCGGATCCTGTTCGGGCGGCGTTTCGTACTGCTCTGACAATGACAGCGCGGGGGCACCGGTGAGTAGCACGCCGAGCAGAAGAGCAGTTGCTCCAGCAGAAAATTTGAAAGACATATGCATCCCAACAGGCCTCCATGGGGGTCCCGGTGATACATCAGTCCGGAGCTGTTCCGTTCCGTGCCAAGGCTTCACCGGCAAGATAGAGCGAACCGCAGATCAGGATCCTGGGCGGCTCGCCATCCTTTTCGGCACAGGCTGCCACATCTGCCAGCGCCGCGTCCAGTGAAGGAAACGGTGTTGCTTCCAATCCGGCACAGCGTGCAAGGTCCGCAAGGTCTTCCGGTGATCTGGCGGTCGTGGTCGTGGATATCGGCACGGTCCCGACATGACGCACAAGGCCATGAAACGGGAGGAAATACCCGACGGGATCCTTGGTCGTCAGCATGCCCGCGACAAGATAGAGCGGCCGAGGTGATCGTTCTTCCTGTTCGCCCATGAACTGCGCGACCGATACGCCCGCACCGGGGTTGTGACCGCCGTCGATCCAGACCTCTGCGCCTTCCGGACACAAATCCAGCAGATATCCGTGCATGACCGGCTGCAGCCGTCCAGGCCAGTTCACCGACTTCAAGCCTTCGGTAATCGTGGTTTCGTCCGGCAGCAAGCCAGCCGCCTTGAGTGCGGCAATCGCGAGGCCGGCGTTGGCAAACTGGTGACCTCCGCCCAGCACCGGAAGCGGCAGGTCGATCAGCCCGTCGTCGTCCTGAAACGCCATACGGCCCTGATCGTGTTGTGCGACAAAATCCTGTCCAAAGACCTTGAGAGCAGCGCGTTTCCGCGCCGCCTGGCGGACAATTGCGGGAAACGCTTCTTCCGGCTGCGCGGCGGAGACCACAGGAACACCTTGCTTGATGATACCCGCCTTTTCCGCTGCGATCACCGCAAGATCGTCACCGAGAAACTTCTCGTGGTCCATGGAAACGGGTGTGATGACCGTCACGACAGGTTGATCGATGACATTTGTCGCATCAAGGCGCCCGCCAAGACCGACCTCCAGAAGCAGAATATCCGCCGGGTGTTCGGCGAAAATCAGCAAAGCCGCCGCCGTGGTGATTTCGAAGAAGGTGATTTCCTCACCGGCATTGGCTTCTTCACATCGATGAAGCGCGTCGTATAGCACAGGATCGGTAACGAAGCTGCCGTCCGTTCCAAGCCGGATGCGCTCATTGAAGGATACAAGGTGCGGCGAGGTATAGACATGGCAGCGTTTACCGGAGGCTTCGAGGATCGCGCGCATGGTCGCCGTCACCGATCCCTTGCCATTGGTGCCGGCAACATGGACAACCGGAGGAAGCCGGTTTTCAGGATTGCCCAGCGCTGCCAGCAGCCGGTGCATGCGTCCCAGGGAGAGATCAATCTCCTTTGGATGCAGTGCAAGCAATCTGTCCAGGATTTTCGTTATCTGATCCAAGGCGCCCTCCGAAGGGTCCTCTGTCCCGTGTTTCGCTTCCGCATCCGTCTGCCTCTTGAAAGACGAAAAGATGCGCTGTCTCCTCGAAGCCAGCCGGCTTCGGAACATCCAGTCCAGACAGACTGGGTGTTCCTTGATCCAATTACGCGTTTAGGGGATGGCCAGCCGCTTGACAAGCGAACCGGGCGGAATTGTCGGGATATGCCGCTTTCGCGACATTTTCGGGAAAATCCAGCGGGAAAACTGTCCGACTATCAGCTCGCCGGTTCCGCTTCCTTGGCGTCCTTGTCATCGGATTCGGCTTCTTCGGCCGGGTCTTCGGCGATGGATTCGTCTTCAACTTCTTCTGTCACGGGCGCTTCAAGCTTCGGCAGCTCAACTTCGCGCTTCAGCAGAATGCCGCATATCCGGGCGATCGTTTCCTTCAGCTCCAGCCGCGGAACAACCATGTCGATCATGCCGTGATCGAGCAGATATTCAGCCGTCTGGAAATCCTCGGGCAACTTTTCGCGAACTGTCTGTTCGATGACGCGCCGTCCGGCGAAGCCAATTTGCGCACCCGGTTCGGCAATATGGACGTCGCCCAGCATCGCATAGGATGCGGATACGCCCCCGGTGGTCGGATTGGTCAGGACAACAATATAGGGCAGTCCGGCCTCGCGCAGCATCTGAACGCCAACCGTTGTGCGCGGCATCTGCATCAGGGACAGAATGCCTTCCTGCATGCGGGCACCGCCGGAGGCCGCGAACATGATGAAAGGCGTCTTGTCTTCCACCGCTTTCATCATGCCTGCAAGAATGGCTTCCCCGGCTGCCATGCCCAGCGACCCTGCAACGAAGTCAAAGTTCTGCACGGCAATGGTCATGTCCATGCCGTTGACTTTGCCCTGGGCAACCAGAATGGCTTCTTCCTCGCCGGACTTCGCGCGCGCTTCCTTCAGCCGATCCGTGTATCGCTTGGAGTCCCTGAACTTGTGGGGATCCGCCTGAACTTCGGGTGTCTTGACGTCTGAATAGTTGCCGTCATCGAAAAAGGTTTCGACACGCTTGCGCGCAGGCATGCGCATGTGATGGCCGGAATTGGGTACCACCCAGAGATTGGCCTCCAGATCGCGATGGAACACCATCTCACCGGTTTCCGGATCCTTGATCCAGAGATTTTCCGGAACTTCGCGCTTTTTCCAAAGGTCGCGGATCTTGGGGCGTACGATAGAGTTGATCCAGTTCACGTCAAACGCGTCCGTTTACTCGAGTAATGACTAGGCGGAGATATGGGGTCCACCTGAAATCGTTCAATTCAAACAACCCGGTTCAGTTCGAACGGGCTCTTGCGCAGCCGGAAGCCAGATCCCGGACAAGAGCCGAAACCGCATTGACGGTCCTGTCTGTTGCCTTGCCTGCCTCGTCCAGGCTGTCACGAATGGCATTCACGAGAACCGAACCGACGACGACCCCGTCGGCATCCTTGCCGATGACTGCCGCCTGGTCAGCCGTCTTCACGCCAAAACCGACAGCGACAGGCAGATCCGTGTGGCTCTTGATGCGGTTGACCGCCTGGGTCACGCGTCCCGTGTCTGCGATATTGGCGCCGGTGATACCGGTGACTGAAACGTAATAAACGAATCCGGAGGTATTGGCCAGAACAGCAGGCAACCGCTTGTCGTCGGTGGTGGGAGTGGCGAGGCGGATAAAATTCAGTCCCGCCTCCAGCGCCGGAATGCAAAGCTCGTCGTCTGCCTCGGCAGGGATGTCGACAATGATGAAGCCATCAACGCCTGCATCCCGGGCAATTTTCACGAATTTCTCCGGATCGCGGACATAGATCGGATTGTAGTAACCCATCAAAATGATCGGGGTATCGTCATCCTGTTCCCGGAACCTGCGCACCATTTGCAGGGTCTTGTCCATGGTATGGCCTGCGGCAAGCGCGCGCTGGTTGCCAAGCTGGATCGGGATTCCTTCTGCCATTGGATCGGAGAACGGCATGCCCAGTTCGATAACGTCGGCACCGGCTTCGGGGAGCGCGTTCAGGACCGCCTGGGATGTTTCCAGATCGGGATCGCCCGCAGTGATGAAGGTGACCAAGGCAGGCCTGCCTGCATCGGCACAGGCCTTAAAGCGGCGATCGATACGCGTTTCCGTCATGCAGCTTCACCCTTGCCGCGCATTGCGCGGCCCCGTTACTCAGTTTGAACCCAGTGCGATGTAGGGGAGCGGGCAAGCGGATGTCAATCAAGAACGTACCAATCCGGCAAGATGCCCGATCGACAACTGTCCTTCCAGCGACAACCCGGGCGTCCGGACAGGTTCCTTGAACTAGAGCTGATTGAAGTGCTTGTTGAATGCGTAGCTGGAGATCTGGGTGCGATCCAGGCCAAGCCGGGCAAGTTCTTGAGTGTTCATCCGGTTCAGGCGTTCAAACTCGTTCGCAACGCGGCGAGCTGAGCGGATGTCACGGACAAAACCTGTCAGAAGATCGAAGTTCATCTCAATTTTCCTTCCTGTTGACCAGACGGAACTTCTTTCCGTCCTTGTCCGGCCTCCAAGATAGTCATTGCTGCACTGCAAACAACCGACAGGATTGCATTGCAGCAATGCTGTTCTGGAATATCTGTCTGCCTGATTGATCAAATCTGCCGTGAAAACTGCATGGCTCGTTGGGCAAAAATGCAGAATTGGCGGTTTAAAAGTGCACAAGGTGCGCCTATATTGATTCCCGCACAATCAAGAAAGGAGCTGCAAGTGGCCCATTCGCTTTTCGAACCTGCGCCCAGACCGTTGCATGAATTGATCTGGCGGCGTGTCAGGAGTTTGAACATTACCGCTTCACAGAGGGATACAGAAAACAGGCAACCGGACGACGGAACCGATCCGGCCTTGCTGAAACAGGCAGCGAACCTGGATGCGCGCGGCAGACAGGATCTGCTTGAAGCATTGCTGAGGCAAAAGCCGATCAGAAAAAAAGCCGCGCGTCCCTGACGCACGGCTTTTGAATGCAATTCTGCAGGCGAACAGCTACATGTCGAAGCCCAGCATCTGGCCAACCGCGAAAACATCCTTGTCACCGCGTCCACACAGGTTCATCACCAGGATCTGGTCCTTGTCCATCTGTGGCGCCAGCTTGACGACATGGGCAAGCGCATGGGCAGGTTCGAGTGCCGGAATTATGCCCTCGACGCGGGTCAACATCTGGAAAGCGTCCAGCGCCTCATCATCCATGACAGGAACATATTCCACACGGCCAATCTCCTTGAGCCAGGAATGTTCCGGACCGATGCCGGGATAATCCAGGCCTGCCGAAATCGAGTGACCTTCAAAGATCTGCCCGTCATCGTCCTGCAGAAGATAGGTGCGGTTCCCATGCAAGACACCCGGCTTGCCGGCCGTCAGTGATGCGCAATGCTCCTCGCCGGAGAGACCACGCCCGCCTGCCTCGACACCGTAGATCCTGACATCAGCCTCATCGAGGAACGGATGGAACAGTCCGATCGCGTTGGAGCCGCCACCGACCGCAGCAACCAGCGCGTCAGGAAGACGGCCTTCGGCTTCCATCATCTGTTCCCGCAATTCCTTGCCGATCACAGACTGGAAGTCGCGGACCATTTCCGGATAGGGGTGCGGGCCGGCTGCCGTTCCGATCAGATAATACGTATCCTCGACATTCGTCACCCAGTCACGCAATGCCTCGTTCATGGCATCCTTGAGCGTGCCGGCACCGGCAGTCACGGGAACGATTTCGGCACCCAACAGCTTCATGCGAAAGACGTTCGGCTTTTGACGCTCGACATCGGTGGCACCCATGTAGACCACGCAAGGCAAGCCGAAACGGGCACAGACGGTTGCCGTGGCCACACCGTGCTGTCCCGCGCCGGTTTCAGCGATGATGCGGGTCTTGCCCATGCGTTTGGCAAGCAGGATCTGGCCGAGACAGTTGTTGATCTTGTGCGATCCGGTATGGTTCAACTCGTCGCGCTTGAAATAAATTTTTGCGCCGCCGAGTTCTTCCGTCAGCCGTTCTGCAAAATACAGCGGTGAGGGCCTGCCCGTGTAGTGGGTGTTCAGCGTCTCGATCTCGGCATGAAATGCCGGATCGTTCTTGGCATTTTCGTACTGCTGTTCCAGATCAAGAATCAACGGCATCAGCGTCTCGGCGACATAACGGCCGCCGAATATTCCGAAATGCCCGCGATCATCCGGACCTGTCCGGATACTGTTCGCCATATCGTTCACGCGTTTACTCCTTAAACCGGCAAGTCCGGAAATCAGGCGCTTTTGGCCGCCGCCACAAAAGCGCGAATTCGTTCACTGTCCTTGACGCCCTTGTCCCGCTCGACACCGGAAGATACATCAACCGCCTTCACGCCGCTTTGCCGAATAGCATCGCCTACGTTCGCCGGATCCAGGCCTCCTGAAAGCAGGAAAGGCTTTTCCAGGTCAAGATCTTTCAGGAGTGTCCAGTCATAGGACACACCATTGCCGCCAGGTAGCTCCGAGTCCTTGGGTGGCTTGGCATCAAACAGGATCCAATCCGCTACAATAGAGTAGTACCGGGCGCGTTCCAGATCTTCCCGTTCGCCAACCGACAGGGCCTTCATGACCTTGGTGCCCTGCATCACCTTTGCCGCGGCAAGCGCTTCCGGCGCTTCCGAGCCGTGAAACTGGATCATATCCGGGTTTACGAGCTCCCTGATCCGCGACAATCCGTCCGGGTCCATATTCACGGTTACCGCCACGATCTCTGCTTTGCCGCGCGCCATATCCGCCAACTTGCAGGCCTTGCTCAACGAGACATGGCGGGGGCTTTTCGGAAAAAACATCAGCCCGACCATGTCCGCCCCGGCATCGAGCGCGGCTTCCATGGTTTCTTCTGTCGACAGACCGCAGATTTTGACTTGAATATCAGACATGGGATCGAGGTATCGCCGGTGCGGAAGAGTTTGTCAAAAGGGGATTTCCGGCTTATTGCGTCGACCCGGTGCCAAGTCAGGCGCAAACATCCCGATCAACCAGGTGGCAATTATCCGTAATTCCGCATTTCAGAGCTTGAAGGCAAATTGAATGCTTCACTACCGCCACTCCGGATCGAACGAGCAGAAGTCGATCGTTCTTCTCCACGCAGCGGGGTTCGACGGGCGAATCTGGACACGGTCCGCAGAACTTCTTTCCGGGTTCAATTGCATATGTCCGGACTTACCAGGTCACGGAAAATCGGAAGGCGTACCCTTCACCGATTTTGACGATGCCAGTGACCGGGTTGCCGAGTTGATCGAAAGCCTTGATCCCAAGCCCGTTCATCTCGCCGGACTGTCCTTGGGCTCTTATGTCGGCTTCCGGCTGTTGGTTCGCCATCCACATCTCGTGGAAAGTGCGATCTTCAGCGGTTTTCAACACAATCCTATTCCGGCCTCGGTGTTTATCCGAGCGATCATGCATGCTTCGACCTGGATGATGAACTCCAAGAGGAACCGCGAGAAGATGGCCCGATCCATGGGCGTATCGGATACAAAGCTGATCAGCCAGGCTTCCGGACGCTCGAATGCATCTTCCAGAACGATGCGGAAAATCGGATCTCTGGCGCTCGATTTCGATGCATCGCCGGAGCTTTCGCACGTTGCAACACGAACCCTGGTGGTCGCAGGCGAAAAGGAGCATCCGGCCATTCTCGCTTCACTGTCGGCATTTCAGGCTGCCATGCCGAATTGCACTTCCCGGCTCGTCCCCGGCCTGGGACACGGCTGGATCGCAAACGACAATGAACTCTTTGCCGAAACACTGCGTGCCTGGACAGAACAGCACTCTTTACCGGACAGACTGGCCGAGATTACTCAAGGCTGACTGACCTGTCACGCACATGCATCCTGTCATCCCCGCACCGGCGGGGATGATCTTTTCGTAAATGACTTGCCGATAAGCGAGTCAGGACACGTTGAACGCCGCAATTGCCGCCATGTTGACGATGTCGCTGTCCTTGGCTCCGATCGGCAGGATCTGAATCGACTTGTCGAAGCCGGTCAGAAGTGGGCCGATGACGGTGGCCCCACCCAGTTCCTGGAGCATCTTTGTGGAAATCGAAGCGGAGTGGAACGCCGGCATGACCAGGACGTTCGCCGGACCTGAAAGACGGCAGAACGGGTAAGCAGCCATCCGGTCCATGTTCAGGGCGACGTCGGCAGCCATGTCCCCGTCATATTCGAAATCCACCCGCCGGCGGTCGAGGATCTTGACCGCCTCGATGACTTTTTCAGACCGCTCCCCGCGCGGATGACCGAAGGTGGAATAGGCCAGCATTGCGATACGCGGCTCATAGCCGAGCTTGCGCGCGACATGGGCAGCTTCTTCCGCGATGTCGGCGAGTTCTTCCGAATTCGGCATATCGATCACCGCCGTGTCGGCGATCAGAACGGTTTTGCCCCGGACAAGAGCCAACGACACGCCGATGACCCGGTGCCCGGGTTTCGGATCGATGGTTGCCTTGACCGTATCGAGCGCGACCGAATAGTTCCGCGTAAGACCGGTCACCATGGCATCAGCGTCTCCGCGGGCCACCATGATGGCCCCCCAGTAATTCCGGTCGTTGTTGACCATGCGCTGGCAATCGCGCAGCAGGTAACCCTTGCGCTGAAGGCGGCCATAAAGATATTGCGCATAGTCCTCATTCCGATCCGAGAGACGGGCATTCTGGATGGAAACACCGGGGCGATCGATATCGACACCCGCCTGATCAGCCATGGAATTGATCTCGTCCTCCCGGCCGATGAGAATCGCTTCGCCAAGACCCTGCGAAGCGAATGCGACAGCCGCACGGATGACCGGCTCTTCCTCACCTTCGGCGAAGACGACGCGCTTGGGCTGCTGGCGGACCTTGGTGAAAATCCGCTGCAACGTTCCGGCAATCGGATCGCGCCGGGCCGAAAGCTGGTGCTTGTAGGCCTCCATGTCGACGATCGGGCGTCTGGCGACGCCTGAATCCATTGCGGCCTGTGCGACGGCTGGCGGGATGGCGTGGATCAACCGGGGATCGAACGGAACGGGGATGATATATTCCGGACCGAATTTCGGACGGTTGCCGCGATAGGCGGCAGCCACCTCGTCGGGCACTTCCTCGCGCGCAAGCTCCGCCAATGCGTGAGCGCATGCAACTTTCATCTCGTCGTTGATTGTTGTCGCGTGAACGTCGAGCGCGCCGCGGAATATATAGGGAAACCCGAGCACATTGTTGACCTGGTTCGGATAGTCGGACCGGCCGGTGGCAACAATTGCATCATCACGAACGGCCGCGGCATCCTCCGGCGTGATTTCCGGGTCCGGATTGGCCATCGCAAAGATAATCGGGTTTGGCGCCATGACGCGCAGCATGTCCGATGTCAGAGCGCCCTTGACCGAAACACCCAGGAAAACATCCGCACCCTTCATTGCATCATACAGTGACCGGTCGGACGTCTCGATCGCATGAGCCGATTTCCATTGGTTCATACCCTCGGCACGGCCCTTGTAGATAACACCCTTGGTATCGCATAGCGTGACGTTGTCATGGGGAACTCCCATTGCCTTGACAAGTTCGATACAGGCAATGCCTGCCGCCCCGGCGCCGTTGCACACGACCTTCGTTGTCTTCAGGTCTCTCCCCGTGAGGTGCAGCGCATTAAAAAGTCCCGCCGCCGCGATGATCGCCGTACCGTGCTGATCGTCGTGAAAGACCGGAATATCCATCAATTCGCGCAAACGCTGCTCGATGATGAAACAGTCGGGCGCCTTGATGTCTTCCAGATTGATGCCACCGAAAGAGGGACCGAGGTAGCGCACGGAATTGATGAACTCCTCAACGTCCTGGGTCTCGACTTCAAGATCTATTGAATCCACGTCGGCGAAACGTTTGAACAGAACCGCCTTGCCTTCCATCACGGGTTTGGAGGCGAGCGCGCCAAGATTGCCCAGGCCCAGAATGGCGGAACCGTTGGAGATCACGGCAACCAGATTGCCCTTGGTGGTGTAGTCATATGCCCGGCTTGGATCATCCGCTATCGCCAAGACAGGTACCGCCACACCTGGCGAATAGGCCAGTGACAGATCGCGCTGCGTGGCCATCGGCTTGGTCGGTGTGACCTCGAGCTTGCCGGGCCGGCCCTGTTGGTGAAACTGAAGAGCTTCCTGATCCGTAAAGCTGACACTGGTTTTTGGCGAAGTCTTATCGGTGGACATGGCGCGGGTGTTTCCTCCTGGTCGCACTTCTTATCGAGGCGGGACACCGACCTTATCCCCTGGAAAATGAAGCCTCAAGCCAAGAAGGCATAACCCTTTTGTGGAATGGCGGGCGAGGTTTGGTACGTATTTGTCATGAGTGGACAGAACGCGCAGAAAACAGCCCCGGCCGATCAAAAAGTGACGCCGATGATGGCCCAGTATATCGAGATAAAGACCGCCAATCCGGACAGTCTCCTGTTCTACCGGATGGGTGATTTCTACGAGCTGTTTTTCGAAGACGCGGAAATTGCCTCACAATCGCTCGGCATCACGCTCACCAAGCGCGGCAAACACCAGGGAGACGACATCCCGATGTGCGGCGTGCCCGTGCATACGGCCGACGACTATCTGCAGAAACTGATTGCCAAGGGACACCGGGTTTCGGTTTGCGAACAGACCGAGGATCCTGCGGAAGCAAGGAAACGCGGCTCCAAATCCGTCGTGCGCCGTGACGTGGTCCGGCTGGTGACGCCCGGAACTCTGACCGAAGAACGCCTTCTGGACGCCGGCACCAACAATTACCTGATGGCGCTGACCCGCCTCAAAGGCGGTTCGCTATCGGGTGATGCCGTCTTCGGGCTTGCCTGGATCGACATGTCCACCGGTTCGTTTCAGCTGTCTGAAACCGATCAGCAAAGACTGGCCGCCGATCTGGCGCAAGTGTCACCCCGCGAACTGATCCTTGCCGACTCGCTGCTGCAGGAAAGCGACCTCCGGCTCGTCGCCGAACAGTCCGGCGGTTCCCTGTCACCCGTCCCGCGCGCCTTTTTCGACAGTTCGACGGCCAGCGACCGGCTGGCCCATTATTTTGGCGTGAAAACCCTTGACGGCTTCGGCACATTCAGCCGGGCGGAACTGTCGGCAGCCGCCGGAATATTGTCCTATATCGAACGCACGCAACTGGGCGAACGCCCACCGCTCGATCCCCCAATGCGCGAGGCGGGCGCCGGACGCATGCTGATCGATCCGGCGACCCGCGCCAATCTCGAACTGGCCCGCACGCTTTCCGGCGAAAGGCAAGGGTCACTGCTGGCCACTATAGACCGGACCGTGACCGGAGGCGGCTCCCGTCTGCTGGCGAGCCGCCTCGCCGGGCCGCTGGTCAATGTCGACGCCATTCATCACCGGCACGATTCGGTTGCGTTTTTCCTCACCAATGAAATCAAGCGTGAAGGATTGCGCCAGACGTTAAAAGGCGCGCCAGACATGGCTCGCGCGCTTTCCAGGATTGCCCTCAACCGCGGAGGACCACGCGATATTCTCAGTGTCGCACAGGGTCTCGCTGCCGCGCGCGCCGTACTCGACCAGACCCGGAATGGAGATATTCCGGCAGAAATTGCCGCTGCCCGTGCGAGCCTGGAACAGGCACCACATGAACTGGGCACGCAACTTGTCGCCGCGATCAAGGAAGAACCGCCTCTTCTGAAACGGGATGGTGGCTTTGTTGCAACCGGATACAATTCCGATCTCGACGAACTGCGTTCGCTGCGTGACGAAAGCCGCAAGGTGATTGCCAAACTGCAGGCGGAATACTCGGAAGAACTCGGCCTCAGATCCCTGAAGATCAAGCACAACAACGTGCTTGGCTGGTTCATCGAGGCTCCAACCGCCCAAACGGAAAAGCTGACCGCCGATCCGGCAAGGTTCATTCACCGGCAGACAATGGCGGGTGCCATGCGGTTCACAACCACGGAACTGGCCGATCTTGAATCCAAGATTGCCAGCGCCGGCGAACGGGCACTGGCCATAGAACTGGAAATCTTCGATCAGCTTGGTCAGGCGATCATCGAGACAGGTGATGCAATCAAGGCGGCGGCCCATGGTCTGAGCATTCTGGATGTGTCCGCAGCGCTGGCAAAACTCGCGCAGGAGGAAAACTATTCCAGGCCCGTGATCGACGACAGCCGGGCTTTCGAAATCAAGGGTGGTCGTCACCCGGTCGTCGAGCTGGCGCTCAGGAAAACCGGTGGGGAGAGTTTTGTCGCGAATGATGCCAACCTCGGACCGGATGCGTCGGAGGAAATTGGCCATATCTGGCTCATCACCGGCCCCAACATGGCAGGTAAGTCGACCTTCCTGCGGCAAAACGCGCTGATTGCCGTCCTTGCCCAGATGGGGTCCTTCGTTCCCGCACTTGAAGCCCATATCGGCGTGGTGGACCGGCTATTTTCGCGTGTCGGAGCCGCCGACGACCTGGCACGTGGCCGCTCCACCTTCATGGTCGAAATGGTCGAGACCGCCGCCATTCTCAATCAGGCAGGCGACCGATCACTGGTCATTCTGGATGAAATCGGCCGCGGCACGGCAACATTCGATGGTTTGTCGATCGCCTGGGCGACGATCGAACACCTGCACGAAGTCAACAAGTCCCGGGCGCTCTTTGCGACGCACTATCACGAATTGACGGCACTTTCGGCCAAGCTCGATCGGCTTTCAAACGCCACCGTATCCGTCAAGGAATGGAACGGCGACGTCATTTTTCTTCATGAAATCGTCCCCGGGGCAGCCGACCGGTCCTATGGTATCCAGGTCGCCAAGCTCGCAGGTCTTCCTGCAATGGTCGTCGAGCGTTCGAAGCAGGTTCTCGGCCAACTCGAGGAACAGGACCGGCGCTCGCCCGCGGAAAGCCTGATCGACGAGTTACCGCTTTTTGCCAATATCACAACAAAGCCTCCCGGCGGCGCCGCCGATCCGGCAAAACCGAACCCTGTCAGCGAAGCCCTGACGGAACTTGCTCCCGACGACATGACACCAAGGGAAGCCCTTGAAGCGTTGTACCAGCTCAAGACGCTTCAGGCGGGTGGTGACGGCTGATTGCGCTTTTTACGTGACCTGACCGGAAAGTCGGATTAGGTTGACACCGCTTCCAAAGCCTCCTCTTAAAGCGGCCATTCCGATCATGTTTTCTTCTGCGCAGCTCCCGCGACAGGTGCTGTTGATAATGCTGCTGCAGTTCACCAAAAGCCTTGGTGCATCTGCGCTCATACCGCTGATGAGCTTTTTCATCGTCGAGGGGCTCGGGTCGAAGCCATGGCAGGTGGGGCTCTATACCGGGCTGGTGATGCCGCTCACCCTGGTTGCCAACCGATGGGCTGGCGAGCGGCTGGATCACGGTTTTCTGGTAAAACGGTTGCTGCTCATCTCCATCTGCGCGTTCATTGTCCTGACAGCATTGCTGACACAGGTTTCAAGCCTCCTGATGCTGGTGCTGCTCGTCGCGCCGCTGATGGGTCTGGCGAACATGGGATCGGGCACGATTTTCACCTATGGCCGCATCTACGCCGAACGCAACGATCTGGATGTCGCGCGGATCAATTCATGGCTTCGCATGACCGTATCCCTTGCCTGGATGATCGGACCCGCGGCCTCCTTTACCCTGGTTGCCCAATACGGCTTCTCGGTCACCTTTTTCTGCGCGTTTGTCGTCGGCCTTATATTCCTGGTGCTTGCGTGGCTATCGATACCGGCCGATTTCAGATCGAACACCAAGCCGAAAGTCAAAAGTAAGGACGAGCCCGTCAACTGGGGCCTTCTGATCGCCGGGCTGACATGTCTCGGCTTCGTCGTCACCAACACGCTGTTCGTTTCCGCCATGCCGCTGTTTTTCGTTCAGGAAACCGGCCTTCCCGGATCCACGCCCGGACTGTCCCTATCGGTCAAATGCCTGGTGGAAGTGTTCGTGATCTTCGGGTCCGTGCGCCTGGCCGAACGCATCGGTATCCGTCAGGTTCTTGTGCTTGCCTCGATTCTTGCCGCGACAAGCATGCTGCTGTTCACCCAGGTCACCGAACTCTGGCATGTAATTGCCGTTTCCGTGATGGAAGGTGTCTATTACGGCCTGTTTGCCGGCGTTTCGATCAGCTTCGTGCAAAGTTTCGCGCCAGACCGCCCCGGTCGGGCAACCGCCATTTACATGAACAGCCTGTTTCTGGGTGGCATGATCGGCAGTGTTTCCATGGGCATCATTGCAAGTGCGACCGACTTCAAGACGGTGCTCTATGTCGCCGCCTGCTCCTCTGTCGTTGCACTCATCGTGCTGATGGCAACATTGCGAATTCAACCCGGTACAGCCCAGGAGACTACCTGAGGTCAGCCCGCCTTCGCCACGGCGAGTGCATTTGCCATGGCGCCGGCAAAGCTTGTCCGGTCGTCCGGATTGAGAAAATTGCCGAGATCGACCGACTCACCCCGGCTCGTCAGCGTGATTTTCACGACGCCTTCGTCTTCGACACGCTCAATCGAAAGCCTGACCCAGAACGGGTTGAACCTGAATTCCTGGAAGCGTTTGCCCGGCCCGACCTTGCGAATGATCAGGTCGTTACGGGACACAACAACCTCTTCATAGGTTTTCGCGGACCGATAGTTCATCCGGAACGCGAACCAGAGCAGGGCGATGTCGAGACCGAAGAATCCGAAGACCGGCCAGGCACCTATGCTCCAGAACAGGATGCCCGCGGCAAAGCTGACCGCGCCGAAACAAAGCATCAGGATCATGAAACCGTTCGGGCCCAAGGACCTGTACGGTGTCAAAACAGCCGAGAAAAAAGGACTGTCCATATCCTTCGACCGGTCACTAATCTCTGGTTTCGAATTGTTCTCACTCATGAGGTTTGATTATAGAGAGTTCATGACCCAAGCAAAGAGCTCAGCCAAAAGCAAATCACCCAGGCAGACTGCGAAACGGAAACAGGCGGGAAAAACAACGCCGTCCGTCGACAATCCCGGCAAGGTGCTGAAACGGTCCCGGTACAGCAAGGCCGAGACGTTCGCCATCTTTCAGAGATTTCACGCTGACAACCCCGAACCGGAAGGCGAACTCGACTATGTCAATGCCTTCACACTGCTGGTCGCGGTTGTCTTGTCGGCCCAGGCAACGGATGTCGGTGTCAACCGGGCAACGAAGAACCTCTTCAAGATTGCGGATACACCTGAAAAAATGATGGCTCTTGGCGAGGACAGGGTCCGGGAAGAGATCCGGACGATCGGTCTTTACAAGAACAAGGCGAAAAACGTCGTTCTCCTGTCCGAACAACTGCTTCGCGACCACGGCGGAGAGGTTCCGGAAAATCGCGAAGCGCTCGAAGAATTGCCAGGCGTCGGTCGGAAAACCGCCAATGTTGTGCTGAATATCTATTTTGGTCATCCGACGATCGCGGTCGATACGCATCTGTTCCGCCTCGGTAACCGGATTGGAATCGCTCCTGGAAAGACCCCGCTCGACGTCGAAAAGGCCATGGAGAAGGCTGTTCCGGCGGAATATTCCCTGCATGCCCATCACTGGTTGATCCTGCATGGACGCTATATCTGCAAGGCACGCAAGCCGGAATGCAGGCGCTGCGTGATCTACGATCTCTGCAAGAGCCGGGAAAAGGAAAAATTCGACGCGATCCCCGAAATCGCTGTGCGGACCAGAGCGTTGATTGAAAAGGATAAAATCGCTTGACTGTTACCGCAGAACCGTTTCCGGAAAGCACGCGTCTGACCTTTCGCCTACCGACGCCGGATGATGCCGTCTTTTACAGAACGCTGATGAACGAGCCGGATTACCATCGCTTCATAGCCGATCGGGGCATTCGTTCGGACGAAGATGCAGTCGGCTACATCGAAGGCAAAACGCTTGTGCAATTTGCAGATCACGGGGTCGGTCTGTGGCTGGTGGAACTGAAGGAAACAGGCAGACCGATCGGCGCTTGCGGTCTTGTCGTTCGCGATGAGCTGGACCACCCCGACCTCGGCTACGCCTTTCTGCAGGACAGCCGCGGCAAGGGGTATGCGGCTGAAGCTGCCCGAGCGGTTTTGGCGTATGTTGCGCAGAACATGGATCTACCGCGCCTGTGCGCAATCACTCACACAGAGAATGACAGATCCGCCAGTCTTCTTTTGAAAATCGGATTTGTTTCAAAAGGTCAGATTTACCTGGCGGCGTATGACGATACGTCCGACTATTTTATCTATGATGTGAAACGGGACCTTTCGGCCGCTGAGTAATCAGCGCTTCTCGCGCACGCGCACGACGACATCGACGCGCACGACTTCCATGCCTTCAGGGGCTTCGGGAAGCTTGCCGATACCGACGCCTTCACCTGGAATATCGATCACGCGGTTCTCGCCTTCGATGAAGAAGTGATGGTGATCGGAAACATTTGTGTCGAAATAGGTCTTGTTGCCGTCGATCGCGACTTCGCGCAACAAGCCTGCTTCTGTGAACTGGTGCAACGTGTTGTAGACCGTCGCCAGCGAAACCGGGACGTCGGCCCCGACCGCTTCTTCATGAAGAAGTTCCGCTGAAATGTGGCGATCACCCTTGGAATAAAGCAATTCTGCCAGGGACACACGCTGGCGCGTCGGCCGCAAGCCCGCTGTTCGCAGCATGCCGGTCACATCCTTGCCGGCCGTTTCCAATTCCCTGTGCGTCGTCATTCCAAATCTGTCCAAATCTAAGTCCTTGTTTCGGATGGCCGTTTTCACACTATCCCACCTTCGTTAAGGAACTTTTTCCGCAGGTCTTCGGCTAGTTCTGCCATTTCTTGTGCCTAAAATGCAAGTTTTTACCGCGACGTGCAAGCTGACGGCGCGAAGACAATCGGTCTGATCTTTCATTCGAATCTCGCCAAATAGCCTGTAAATCCCTGAAATTTGGCTCATGTGACATCTTTCGGTCATGGTTCCCCTGTGGTAGGAAGGCGCCGCAAACAGAACGAAAAACTAACCCGTTCCACCTAGGGATAATGGGTAGGAAGCAAGAAAACGGATCCTGAATGACCGAGCGCCGCTCCAGCTACGACTACGAAGCTCTACTCGCCTGCGGCCGCGGCGAGCTCTTTGGCCCCGGCAATGCCCAGCTGCCACTCCCGCCGATGCTGATGTTCGACCGGATAACGGAGTTGTCCGAGACGGGCGGCGAATACGACAAGGGGTATGCGCGCGCGGAATTCGACATCAAGCCGGATCTTTGGTTTTTCCCGTGTCACTTTCAGGGCAACCCGGTCATGCCGGGCTGTCTCGGTCTGGATGCGCTCTGGCAGCTGACCGGTTTTTTCCTTGGCTGGCTCGGCCTTCCGGGCAAGGGCATGGCGCTTTCAACCGGCGAGATCAAATTCAAGGGCATGGTCACACCGGACGTCAAACTCGTGGAATACGGCGTTGACTTCAAACGGATCATGAAGGGGCGCCTGGTTCTGGGTATTGCTGACGGCTGGCTGAAGGCTGACGGCGAACAGATCTACAAGGCAACGGATTTGCGTGTCGGCCTGGCGAAGAGCTGAAGCAAATTTCATCGATCAAATTCGACCGGCGTTTCTCTTTTTCATTGGGGGCGCCGGTTTGCGTATTATGTAAGGGCAAGAAGGCTTGAGCAGTGACCGGGCCATTTGCACCTTGAACAAATAGGAGACCGCAATGAGACGCGTTGTCGTCACCGGTATGGGTATCGTATCCTCCATCGGATCAAATGCACAGGAAGTGCTTGCCAGCCTTCGTGAAGGCAAATCCGGTATCAGCTTTGCGCCGGACTATGCCGAACACGGCTTCCGCAGCCAGGTTCACGGCATGCCGGATATCGACATACCGTCGCTGGTCGACAAGCGCCAGCTTCGCTTCATGGGCGATGGTGCGGCCTACAATTACATTTCCATGCAACAGGCGATCGCCGACAGCGGACTGGAAGATAGCGACGTCTCCAATACGCGGACCGGCCTGATCATGGGATCTGGCGGACCTTCCACCAAGAACCTGTTTCAGGCGCACCAGATCGTTCTTGAAAAAGGGGCTCCCAAGCGCATGGGGCCGTTCATGGTCACGCGTGGCATGAGCTCGACCAATTCGGCCTGCCTGGCGACCCCATTCAAGATCAAGGGGATCAATTATTCCATCACGTCCGCATGCTCCACGTCCGCACACTGTATCGGTGCCGCAACCGAACAGATCCAGTTCGGCAAACAGGATGTGATGTTTGCAGGCGGTGGCGAGGAACTGGACTGGACCCTTTCCTGCCTGTTCGACGCCATGGGCGCGATGTCTTCCAAATACAACGACACACCCCAGACCGCTTCGCGCGCCTATGATTCGACCCGTGACGGGTTTGTCATTGCCGGCGGTGGCGGGGTGGTCGTCCTGGAAGAACTGGAACGCGCCAAGGCTCGCGGCGCGAAAATCTATGCCGAGGTCACGGGCTACGCGGCCAACTCCGACGGGTATGACATGGTGGCGCCCTCCGGCGAGGGCGGAGAGCGCTGCATGCGACTTGCCATCGAAACCCTGGGAGATCGCAAGGTCGATTACATCAACACGCATGGCACTTCGACACCGGTCGGTGATATCGGTGAAATCGAAGCGATCCGCCGTGTGTTTGGCGACAAACAGCCGCCTGCGTCTTCCACAAAATCCCTGACCGGACACAGCCTTGGAGCAACCGGTGTGCAGGAGGCGATCTACTGCCTGCTCATGCTGCAAAACGATTTCATGACGGCATCAGCAAACATCAACGAACTCGATCCGGCACTCAGCAAGGACGAAATCGTCACGGAACGTGTCGACAATGCCGGATTGGATACCGTGCTCTCCAACAGCTTCGGGTTCGGAGGCACCAATGCCTCGCTCGCGCTGTCACGCTACCACGGCTGAGGAGACCGACATGTCTAATCTTATGAAGGGCAAACGCGGCCTGATCATGGGTGTTGCCAACGATCACTCCATTGCCTGGGGCATCGCGAAGACACTTGCCGATCACGGGGCGGAGCTCGCCTTCACCTATCAGGGTGAAGCCTTCGGCAAGCGCACCAAACCACTGGCCGAATCCGTGGGATCGGATATTCTGCTCCCGTGCGACGTCGAGGATATCAATTCGGTAGATGCGGTGTTTGACGTCCTGAAGGAAACCTGGGGCAGCATCGATTTCCTGGTTCATGCCGTCGCTTTTTCCGACAAGTCGGAATTGCGCGGCAAATATGCGGACACCACCCGGGAGAACTTCTCCCGCACGATGCTGATCTCGTGCTTTTCCTTCACGGAAATTGCCAAGCGAGCGGCAGACATCATGCCGGACGGTGGCTCGATCATCACGCTGACATATGGCGGCTCCACCAGAGTGATGCCGAACTACAATGTCATGGGTGTTGCCAAGGCCGCGCTTGAATCTTCCGTGCGGTATCTTGCGGTCGACTATGGCGAGCAGAATATCCGCGTCAATGCGATTTCGGCCGGTCCCGTGCGCACGCTTGCAGGGTCGGGTGTCTCTGACGCGCGTCTCATGTTCAACTTCCAGAAACGCAATTCACCACTTTGCCGGACGGTATCGCTCGACGAGATCGGTGGCACCGGGCTCTACCTTCTGTCCGATCTGTCCGGTGGCGTGACCGGCGAAGTGCACTTCGTTGACAGCGGCTACAACATCATGTCCATGCCGCGACTCGAGCAACTGAAGGCTCAGGAAACCAAGGTGGACTGAGTTCCCAAGCAAAACAAACGGTTCAAAGGCGGCTCATGGCCGCCTTTTTCGTTGGTGCCGGCCTGTCTCCAAAGTGTCGCGATAACCTCGATGTCCTGCCATATCCCTCAACGGTCTTGCCTGTGCCGCGGCTCGAGGAATTGAAGGTTCAGGATCGCAACGCCAAAAGAACCTTGCTCGGCTGATCGATGGTTGGCCAATGCGAGGCGCCATCCAATTCCACTTTGGTCAACCCGGAAGTCTCCAGCCAATTCAGCGAATTTTCCGGACAATTCGCAGGGTTCAAAACATAAAGAACATTTCCCGCAGACCGAAGTCGCTCGCCAGGATGACTGGTTTGCGAGTATTGTCGCGCATCGCGCCCCAGAGACCATAGTGCGCCTGGGTCCGCTCGCGAGACCCTTTCAGCATAGCCTTCAATGATACGGTTGGGCTTCGCCATCTCACGAAGGCGCTCAAGAAGCGCAACGCGAAAGGAAACCGCGTCATCGTAGTCGGCTGCCGTGCCTGAGAAATAGGCATCTTCCGCCGTCAAGTTACCCTCAAGGGATACGATAGTGTCAATTATGCTGTCCGAGAGATGTGCCGCTTCGGCTGCAATGATCGACGCAACGGAGTGCGCGACAACGGAACGTGCACCGAACCTGCGCGCTTCGGCAGCAAGGTGTTGTGCCAGCGTCGCAATTGACGTTTCCCTCAAAGGCTCGGCACCAAAGCCTGGCAGGTCGAGCGGAAGAATCTGCGGATCCCCGGACCGACGTGCATCGACCAGCGGGGCGAACATTGAACTGTTGTCTCCGAATCCGGCGACGCAAAGAATCGGTCCTTTGATGTTCATCTGATCACGTACGGCGCGCAATGCAGCGTAGCTCGACAACCGCTCCGTCTCGCACGAAACCCGCGACTTCTATTGCCGTCCAAGCGGGGTAAGGCTCGCTAACGGTTGCGGCACGCACCTCCTTGAAAAGCTCCAGATGTTCGCGCAAGCCGACATGGTAGCTCGTCATTTCAACAATGTGCTCAAATCCCAGGCCAGCCTCCTCGAGCACAAGGCGGACTTTCTCGAAAGCATGCTCGAACTGCTCGCGCGGATCACTGGACAGATGGCCATTTTCATTTGAACCGGTGAAACCAGTCATGAACACGAAACCGTCGTGCTCCAGTCCGGGAGACATGTTCCAGTCGCGCACGTAACTGTTCAAGACCGACGGAACAATGGCATCAGGCATTCTTGCCCTCCGAGATTGCGGTTGTGGTTTTTCAGGCAACTTAGGCGATAATCGGATCGCACGCCAACAATGCCGTTCACCGAAGGGGTGTCCGCCGCCGGGGCCGACACAATTGAACAGTTGGCTACTGCTCTGGAAACGAAAAGATCAGGGGAGCACCTGCTGGCCGTCCAAGCGAGTGCTCAATCCTCCACGACTTCGTCCGGATAAACACCGAAAAGGCGGGTCTGGTCCAGCCAGCCGTCATATTGCTCGCCATTGACGCGGCACCAGCCGCCGGCACATTCGGTGACTGAAGTCAGAACAAACGGTTCAAGTTCCGCAACAATATCCGCATCGGATTTCGAGCGCGCGCGCAACGGTGTCCTGTTGGTCTTCTCCCAGGGTGTGACCAGCGCGGTCCGGCGGCCGGACAGCAGGGAATGGAATACCCAGCCAACCTTGCCTTCCCAATCGCGGATACGCCGCCAGTTCTCGAATTCCTGGATGATTTCGACAGGAAGGCCCGACTGAACGAATGTCCAGGCGACGGCATGTTCACGGGACGGACCGACACGGACGTTGACACGATCCGATTTCAGGCTGACAAATCGCGGAATGGGAAGTCCGGAGGTCCCGGTTGTCGTACCTTGTGCGTCAGCAGGGACAGCATTCCAGCTGATTGCCAGGAAAATTGTCAGCACACACAGTAGAAGGCGAAGGCCTGGATTCGAACGGGTCATATTGTCCGGTTGTCCAATTGTTCTTGATCGTTGAGTTGCGTCAAAGCTGTACCGAAAAAACTGCGTGAAAACCACCTTGCCGAATTTGGCTCGTGGGCAATGCGCGGCGATTGAAAGCGATCTCTTGTTTCTGCCGAACCATCTGGTAAGGAAAAGGGTAAGGTCTCATGCGCTCGCGCGACGCGCAGCATCAAAGTGAATCCGTTGTGGTTAACAAATCCCCAACGAAGCGCGAAAGGCAGTAGGTATGGCGAAAAAGAAGCCTGTCGTTGTTGTGACCCGGAAGCTTCCGGAGGTGGTCGAAACCCGGATGCGTGAACTTTTTGAAACGCGTCTCAATGAAAATGACAGGCCCTTCAGCCAGGCAGAGCTGGTGGAAGCTGTCAGAACCGCCGATGTTCTCGTGCCAACGGTGACCGACCGAATCGATTCGTCGGTGCTGTCGCAGGCCGGTGAAAACCTGAAACTGATCGCGAACTTCGGCAACGGTGTCGACAACATCGACGTGGTGACAGCCAACAACCGGGGCATCAACGTCACGAATACACCGGGTGTGCTGACCGAAGACACGGCGGACATGACCATGGCGCTGATGCTGTCCGTCCCGCGTCGACTTGCCACAGGTATCAGCGCTCTGGAAAGCGGGGAGTGGGCCGGATGGTCTCCAACCTGGATGCTTGGCCACCGGATCTGGGGAAAACGGCTCGGCATCATCGGCATGGGCCGGATCGGCCAGGCAGTCGCCCGCCGCGCAAAGGCATTCGGCATGTCGATCCACTACCACAACCGCCGCCGGGTTGCCGACGAGATCGAGGAAGAGCTGGAAGCGACCTACTGGGAAAGCCTCGACCAGATGCTGGCACGCATGGACGTGGTTTCGGTTCATTGTCCACATACGCCCGCGACCTTCCACCTCCTGTCTGCCCGCCGCCTGAAGCTCCTCAAGAAGGATGCCTACGTGGTCAACACCGCCCGTGGTGAAGTCATCGACGAAAACGCGTTGATCCGGATGCTTGAGGCAGGTGACCTTGCCGGAGCCGGTCTCGACGTCTTCGAACACGAACCTGCCGTCAATCCGAAGCTTGCCAAGCTGGAAAATGTCGTGCTGCTACCGCATATGGGTTCTGCGACAATCGAAGGGCGCATAGAGATGGGTGAGAAAGTCATTATCAACATCAAGACCTTCATGGATGGCCACCGTCCGCCGGACCGCGTCCTTCCATCCATGCTTTGACGGTCTTCTTCGGAACATTCCGTGGCGAATTCGCGATCAAGTGCCCCGTTTCAGGTTCCCGACAGCCTTTTATGGCTCAATAAGAAGGAAGCGGGTGCGTCATGGCTCGAAGCGCTTCCTGATATTTTTGAGGCCGCCTGCCAGACGTTCGATCTGACGTGTATCGGCCGCCCATATTCCGGCGGGTGTGTTTCCTATGTGGTGCCGGCGCGGCGGAATGACGAAGCCGTTGTTCTGAAGCTTCAATTCCAGCACCGGGAATCCGAATGCGAAGCCGATGCCCTCAAGCATTGGGACGGCAATGGCGCTGTGAGGCTGTTGGACCACGCGCCGGACGTTGGTGCCCTGCTGCTGGAGACTTGCGATCCGGGACGGTTTCTTGCCGACGATCCGGAGCCGGACAAGATCGGTGTCATGGCGGATCTGCTCCGCCGATTGCTGGTCCCTGCCGGCAAGCCCTTCCGAACTCTTGCCGGTGAAGCTGCCTTGTGGCTTGAAGCGCTTGAAGGTGACTGGGAATCGGCCGGAAAACCGTGCGATCACTACCTTGTTGACGTCGCGCGCGCAGCCTTGAAGGACCTCACAGCGGATGACAACGGAGAGGTCCTGCTCCATCAGGATCTCCACGGGCACAACGTGCTGTCTTCGTCGCGGGAGGCCTGGCTGGCAATAGATCCGAAACCCCTAGTCGGAGATCCGGCCTTTGCCCTCAGTCCGATCGTGCGGAGTTTTGAATTCGGCCACTCCAAAGAGGCCGCCATGTACCGGCTCGATCGGCTGTCGGAAGAACTGGAGTTGGATCGCGAGCGCGCCCGGCTGTGGACGATCGGACAGACCATGGCCTGGGCATTCGACAGCAGCTACAGCGAACGGCATTTCGAAATGGTCCGGTGGTTGATGGCTGACTAGCAGCTATCGATTATATTTTTGCCAAATCGCGCTTTCACCCATGCCCTCGACAAAAGCCTTGTGTGCCGCATATTCATCATCGGTCAGTCGCGAGGCGAGTGGAACAGGGCGTGGCTTTGCGTTGAATTTGCCGAGTTCTCCGGAAACAGTGGCGCCATTTGAGGAAGCAGCCTGCTCTTCTTCCGGCATCAGACCAAGCGCGGTCTGACGACCACCGATAAGTTCCAGATAGACTTCCGCGAGGATTTCAGCGTCGAGCAGGGCGCCGTGCTTGACGCGCCTGGAATTGTCGATGCCATAGCGGGAGCACAGGGCATCGAGGGAGTTCGGGCCGGTCGGGTGTTTTCGACGGGCAATTTCCAGCGTGTCGAGCACCTGGGTGTTCGGAATGGTGCGTCGACCTGCTTTCTTCAGTTCTTCGTTGATAAAGCCCATATCGAACGCAGCGTTGTGAATGACGAGCGTCGCATCACCCACGAATTCCAGAAACTCGTCGGCAACATGCGCGAACAAAGGCTTGTCTGACAGAAACTCCTCAGAAAGACCATGCACGCGGAAGGCTTCTGCCGGCATGTCGCGCTGGGGATTGATATAGACGTGATAGGAGTTGCCGGTCGGAATGTGATTGAGAAGCTCCACACCGCCGATCTCCACCAACCGGTCACCACCTCGGGGATTAAGTCCTGTCGTTTCCGTGTCGAAGGAGATCTCGCGCATTGTTTGCCTTTTCACTTTGACCCTAGTGTGCAGCGTGGCCAGCCCGACGCAAGAGCGACAGTTGGTTTTCCCCGGTGTTCAGGGAATTATCAGGCTACGACGCCCAACTCCTGCAGAATTTCGTCAACCCGTTGCCCGGCAATCGACAATCCCTGACCCGTATCGATCAGAAAGTCGGCGCGATCGCGCTTTTCGGCATCGGGCACCTGTGTCTCCAGGATCGCCTGAAAGCGCTCCTCGGTCATGCCGTCCCGGGCAAGAACACGATCGCGCTGGATATCCGCATCGGCGGATACCACGACAACGACATCGACCCTTGTCTCAGCCCCGGTCTCAAACAGAAGGGGAATGTCCATCAGAACAGCGGAATGGCCGTCCATCCTGGCGAGGTCAAGAAACACCTGCTCTTCTTCGTGCACCAGGGGGTGGACAATGTCTTCGAGACGTTTCATGGCTTCAGGATTGCCGAGGACCTGTTTCGACAGCAACGCCCGATCAACCTTGCCATCAACGATGGTGCCGGGAAATGCATCGCCAATCAGAGGCACGCCACGGCCTTCGTAAAGCGCATGAACGCATGCGTCGGCATCATGAACCGGGACACCGCGTTCAGCGAACATCTTCGCGGTTGTCGATTTACCCATGCCGATGGACCCTGTCAGACCAATCCTGATCATACGTTCACCCCAAGATCCTTCAACACCAATGCGCGCAAGTCATCTGTGACTTCCGGTCTGACGCCAAACCAGCGCTCGAATCCGGGAACCGCCTGATGGAGAAGCATGCCAATTCCATCAACCGTCGGATTTCCCTGCACCGCTGCCTGTTTGAGCAACTCCGTTTCGAGAGGAGAATAGACGATGTCGTTGACGAGCGCATGGCGCGGCAAATTCGAAAGATCTATTTCCAACGGCTGTTTTCCCGTCATGCCAAGCGATGTCGTGTTCACCAAAAGGTCCACTTTTCCAAGCAGGGTCCCCAGGCTTTCCCAACCGTGAGCAAACGTTTTGGAACCAAATTCATCGCAGATTTTTCGCGCTTTTTCTTCAGTTCGGTTGACAACATGCACAGCTGTGAAGTTTCGGGACAGGAGCGCCCAGACGATCGCACGTGCTGCGCCACCGGCCCCCAGAACCAAAGCGGTCCCCTGCGAGCGATTCCAGCCCGGCGCCAGTTGATCGAGATTGCCCAAAAATCCCATACCATCGGTATTGGCACCACAAAGCCGGCCGGTTTCGTCCAGCCAAAGGGTGTTCGCAGCACCCATGGTCCGCGCCGTTTCATCCAGCCAATCACAGGCGCTTGCAGCTATTTCCTTGTTCGGCACCGTGACATTGGCGCCCACCAGGCCGGCGCTCTGCAGATTTCGATAAAAGTCACTTGCAGCTTCCGGAGCGACATCGATGCGAGCGTATTCGCCGAGAATTCCGTGTTGCTCCAACCAGTATCCGTGAATGAGCGGCGACCTGGAGTGGGCAACCGGGTGGCCCGTAACTGCAGCTCTTTTCACAACCGCGCTCATGTCTCGATAACCTTGAGCGTGCGGAGTTCCGCCAGCAAAGGAAGCATTGGCAGGCCCAGAATGGTGAAATAGTCACCCTCGATCTTTTCAAACAGCTGAACGCCCAGGCCTTCCAGCTGATAAGCGCCGACGCTTGAAAGCACGTCGTCACCGGCCGCGGCAAGATAGTGCCCTATGAATTCGGGTGTCAGGTCACGCATGGTCAAGCGGGCGGTTGAAACCTGGCGCCAGACCGCTTCACCATTTTGCGAAATCACGACTGCGGAGTGCAATTCATGGGTCTTGCCGGAAAATGCGAGCAACTGCCGTCGGGCTGCTTCCATGTCGTCGGGTTTGGTCCTGCGTTCGCCCTCGAAAGCCAGGATCTGATCCGCTCCGACGACGAGATCAGCCTGCCTGCGTCCGCTGACATCATTTGCCTTGGCTTCCGCCAGAACGCTGGCAAGATCTTCGGGTGGGAAGCCCGCCTCGAGAAGCGGTGCTTCTACCGCCCGTTCATCGACGTCAGCCGGGTCGATCTCAATCACAAGACCTGCATTTTCCATCAGTTCAGCGCGGATTTTGCTGCCGCTCGCCAGAACGAGTGCCATTTTCCCTCTCAGATGTCTGTTCGGTTGAACCGGTCTAGATCGAATCTCCGGTTTCTGCCTTGAAGCCCTTGAATTTCGTCAGAATTTCAGCAGCCGTTTCTTCCACCGAACGGCGCGTCACGTCAATCAGCGGCCAGCCGTTTTCCGAACAGAGCCGCCGGGTCATGTTGATTTCCTGCGAAATTTCCTTCCGGTCGACATAGGTGTCGTTGTAACCCTCTGAATTCAAAGACAGAACCCTGTTACGCCTGATCTGCTGGATACGCTCAACGGATGCGATCAGGCCGACAATCATCGGTCCTTTCAGTGCTTTCACATGATCCGGAAGGGGAATACCGGGAACCAGCGGTACATTTGCTGCCTTGATGCCACGATTGGCCAGATAGATGCAGGTCGGTGTCTTGGATGTTCTGGAAATGCCGATCAGGACAATATCGGCTGATTCCAGATCGTCCCAGACCTGACCGTCATCATGCAGCATCGTGTAGTTGAGGGCCTCCATTCGCCGAAAATATTCGGCGTCGAGTTCATGTTGCCCGCCGACACGGTGGGTTTGCGTCACGTTGAGGTAGGATTGGAACACGGCGAAGACCGGATCCAGGATATTGACGAAGGGAATACCAAGTTCCCGGCATTTCCTTTCCAACCGACTGGCGATTTCGTCATCCACGAGCGTGTAAAGGACGATACCAGGCGCGTTTTCAATTTCCGAAATGACCCGGTCCAGCTGTTTCGACGAGCGGACGAGCGGATAAACATGCTCTATTTCCTGCACGTTTTCATATTGAACCGTCGCGGCACGGGCGACCGTCATCAGGGTTTCACCGGTCGAGTCGGACACGAGATGCAGATGAAAATAGTGTCTCGACTTGTTCACGATGTCATCCCCAGGGCTGTTGAAGAATTGGGAGTTAAGTCCCAGATTGAGTGCGTAGCACGAAGTTTATGCCCGCTCAGCAATATTTGTTAACAATCCTTTAACGCGCGGAAACTGACTCCGAAACGATTGTGCGTTGATGTGGATTCACAATCAGGCTGTGACATATCGACAGATTTTCCACCTGCTCGCAATTCCTTAACGAAAGGTAAACACGCCACCAAGTAGCTGGATTCAATTCATAAATCAGTTTATCGACTCTTGGGGAAGGATTCTTTCGCTGTCTGTGTGTGATTTATCCCGCCAGGAATTTTGCGCAAACGCATTGTGGATAGAAAATGATCCCTGTAATCCACGCGCAATAAATAAAAACAGATTCAAAATAAGAATCTTGTTTGGTTTGAAATGTGGGAAAGGCGCTACCTCATGAAATCCCAAGATAGAGCCGTTATGCGGGTTCTCTCAGGAGAAAAGATCTGGCCGCCTCCCATCTGGATGATGCGTCAGGCCGGACGGTATCTTCCCGAATACCGGGAAGTCCGGAAGAACGCTTCCAACTTCCTGGACTTCTGTTACTCCCCCGATCTTGCAACTGAAGTCACGCTGCAGCCGATCCGCCGGTATGGTTTTGATGCGAGTATTCTGTTTTCGGATATCTTCGTCGTCCCCGATGCAATCGGATACCCTGTCCGTTTTGAAGAAGGACGTGGTCCGGTTCTGGAACCACTGTCTTCAGACCTTCTTGATCGCCTGGAACAGGACAGGGCCGAGGATCATCTGAAACCGGTCATGGAGACAGTTTCGCGTCTTCGGGCGGAACTCCCTGACGAAACAACACTGCTTGGCTTCTGTGGAGCTCCCTGGACGGTTGCCTGCTATTCCGTTGCCGGACACACGACGCAGGATCAGGTTGCCGCGCGTGTCGGGGCCTATCGTGATCCGGACCTCATGCAGCGGTTTGTCGATCAGCTTGTCACCGCGTCCATCAGATACCTGATCCGCCAGCTGGATGCCGGCGCCGATGCGGTGCAGATATTCGACACCTGGGCCGGAGTTCTGGATGATGCCGGGTTCCGTCGCTGGTCGATCGAACCAACCAAAAAGATCGTTGATGGCGTGCGGGCCATCCGGCCGGACGCGAAGATCATCGGTTTTCCAAAGGCGTCTTCAGCAAGAATAATGACCTTCATCGAGGGAACTGGTGTTGATGCCGTCGGTTTCGACTGGACTGCTCCTGATCATCTTGCGCTCGACATCCAGAAAAAAGTTCCGATCCAGGGGAATCTCGACCCGATGCGGCTGGTTGCTGGTGGCAAGGCTCTTGAAGATGGAGTTGCCCACATTCTGGAAACATTTGACAAGGGACCCCTGATCTTCAATCTCGGGCACGGGGTTACACCGGATGCGGATCCCGACAATGTCAAACGTATGGTCGAACAGGTCCGGAGAGGCTGAATAATGGATCTGTTCCTTTGGGTAAAATCGTTGCATGTGATTTCGATAATCGCCTGGATGGCGGGCATGCTTTATCTGCCGCGATTGTTCGTCTACCACGCCGAGGCCGAGGTCGGCTCCGAGAAGTCGGAGACGTTCAAGGTGATGGAACGCAGGCTGCTGAAAGCGATCATCAATCCGGCAATGGTTGCGTCCTGGATTTTCGGGCTGTGGGCAGCTTACGAGCTGTCTGCGTGGCAAGACGGATGGTTCCATGCAAAACTGACGCTGGTGATCATCATGTCTGGTGTTCATGGTTATCTCAGCAAATGCGTGAAAAACTTTGCGGCGGACCAAAACACCAAACCGGCAAGGTTTTACAGGATCCTGAATGAAGTCCCGACCGTGCTGATGATCTGCATTGTCATACTGGTGATCGTCAAACCTTTCTGACTGATTTGAAAACAGGCGATGTCGTGGGGATTGTGGTTTCGCGGCTGTCTTCAACTCGCCGATTTGCAAGCAATTGCAAGCCCGGGAAACCAGCAGATTTGTGGGCTTGCGATTCACTTTAAAACGAAGTATCTTCGCGCCACTTCAAATCGGTGCAGTGTTGGTTTCAATTCGATACGTTTCACCGAACAATCTGGACACGTCTAAAAGTCTCTCAGATATCTTCTGGCCGACCCATCACCCCCGGCACGGAACGACCCTCCCAATTTCATCCCTAAAAAAAGACAGACCCAAACTCGATGCGGGAAATGAAACTCAAAGACCTAAAAGCAAAAACACCGACCGAGCTATTGCAAGCTGCCGAGGAGCTCGAAGTCGAAAACGCGAGCACCATGCGCAAGCAGGAGCTGATGTTCGCTATTCTGAAAAACCTGGCTGCGCAGGATGTCGAAATTATCGGCGAAGGCGTTGTGGAGGTCCTGCAGGACGGTTTTGGCTTCCTGAGATCTCCGGACGCCAACTATCTGCCTGGACCGGATGACATTTATGTCTCTCCCTCGCAGATCAGGCGTTTTTCGTTGCGGACAGGCGATACGGTCGAAGGACAGATTCGCAGCCCGAAGGAAGGAGAGCGGTATTTCGCCCTTCTGAAGGTCAATACGATCAACTTCGAAGATCCCGAAAAAGCCCGTCACAAGGTTCACTTCGATAACCTTACGCCGCTCTATCCGGACGAACGATTCCGGATGGAGATTGAAGATCCCACCATCAAGGATCTGTCATCGCGGGTAATCGATCTGGTCGCACCGCTCGGCAAAGGCCAACGTGCCCTGATCACGGCGCCTCCACGGACGGGTAAAACTGTATTTCTGCAGAATATTGCCAAATCCATTACCAACAATCATCCGGAGTGCTACCTGATCGTTCTTCTGATCGATGAGCGGCCGGAAGAAGTCACCGACATGCAGCGTACGGTGAACGGAGAGGTTGTTTCCTCAACCTTCGACGAACCGGCGTCACGTCACGTGCAGGTCGCCGAAATGGTGATTGAAAAGGCCAAACGTCTGACCGAACACGGTCGGGACGTTGTCATCCTGCTTGATTCCATCACGCGTCTCGGACGCGCCTACAACACTGTTGTTCCATCGTCTGGCAAGGTTCTGACCGGTGGTGTCGATGCAAATGCGCTGCAGCGTCCAAAACGGTTCTTCGGTGCGGCCCGAAATATCGAAGAGGGCGGGTCGCTGACGATCATTGCGACGGCCCTGATCGATACAGGCAGCCGCATGGATGAAGTCATCTTCGAAGAATTCAAGGGAACCGGTAACTCTGAAATTATCCTTGACCGCAAGATTTCCGACAAACGCGTCTATCCGTCGATCGATATTCAACGTTCCGGAACTCGTAAGGAAGAACTTCTCGTTCCCCATGAGCGTCTCAAGAAGACATTCGTGTTGCGTCGTATTCTCAACCCGATGGGTACCGTCGATGCGGTCGAGTTCCTTCTCGACAAGCTGAAACAGACCAAGTCCAACGATGAGTTCTTCGACAGCATGAATACCTGATACTTTTTGGAAGAAACATTTTGGCAAGGCGCGAACCGGCAGGTTTGCGCCTTTACCTTTGGTAGTCCTGTTTCACGTGAATCCGTCTGAACCTGTTGAATCGGAACCGTTCTGATGACCCGAAACATTTTCCTTGAGACCGATCGTCTGTTGCTTCGTGCCTGGGAGGAAACGGACATTGAACCATTCGCGGAGATTTGTGCGGATCCGGAGGTAATGCGGTATTTTCCCGATGTCATGAGCCGAGAAAAATCGGAATTTCTGGTTTCCAGGTGTGTTGATAAACAAGACAGGGACGGTTTCTGTATGGCTCCCGTCGAGATCAAGGAGTCGGGAGAATTTCTCGGATTCGTCGGATTGAACCGACCGAGTTATGCCGCACCGTTGCCTTTTGAACCCTGTGTCGAGATTGGCTGGCGGCTTAAACAATCCTGTTGGGGCAAAGGATATGCAAGCGAGGCAGCGAACGCCTGGCTTCGATTCGGTTTTGAAACCATCGGGCTCGATGAGATCGTTGCATTTACAATTCCTGCCAATAACCCCTCCAGGCGGGTCATGGACCGAATAGGCATGCGCAGGGACCCGGATGGAGACTTTCTACATCCGTCTTTACCTGCGGATCATCCAGTGGCCCCGCATGTCTTGTACAGGTTGTCAAAACACGACTGGATTTCGCAGCAGGGTGAATAGGGCTCGTCGCTCCGATTCACGTGAAACACGATACGGTCACAAGACAGTATCTCCGGTTGACGTGCATCGTCCCCATCAATATCGATTCGCGTCCGAACCAACAGGATGACAGATCGGGAAGTGTTTCCCATCTCTCAAGACGCTTTCTTTCATTCTATGCAGGATCCAGTTGTTCAAGACTATCGGGTCGCTCGTTTCAGTCCGATCGAACTTGATTGATTCACGTGAAACATTCGCCAAGGCGTTTCACAGTTGTCCTTCACCTCAGCATCCGCATTTGATTCGTCTGCGGAACATTGATTAAGGGGTGGTACCGCGAACCGGCCAATCGGTTCGAGGGAAGAGCTGCCTTGCCGTTTGAGAGCACCTTTCAGTTTTCGCACCTGTTTGCTAAAGAGGCGAACTCACACATTGCAGTTGGGAGTATTTGTACTTTCCCAAAAACTCTCCCGGAAAGAAAACCATGGCAGAAACGATCTTTGCACTTTCAAGCGGCGCGGTGCCTTCGGGAGTGGCTGTCATTCGTGTTTCGGGTCGTGAAACCAGAATGGTTCTGGAAAAGATCTGCGGAAGGGTTCCGGACGCCCGGAAGGCATCGGTTACCAGGCTGAAAGATCCGGCAACCGGAGAGGTGCTCGACGAAGCACTGGTTTTGTTTTTCGAGGGTCCGAGGAGTTTTACCGGAGAAGACGTTGCTGAACTTCACTGCCATGGCGGCAGAGCGGTCGTTGGCAAGGTGCTCAGTGAGTTGGGGAAGTTTGAAAATTGCAGACCTGCGGAAGCAGGCGAATTCACGCGGCGGGCTTTTTATCATGGTCGGATGGACTTGACGGAAGTTGAAGGCCTTGCAGACCTGATTGCGGCTGAAACGGAAAGCCAGAGGAAACAGGCTGTCCGGCAGATGGGCGGTGCGCTCGGTGAGCTTTATGAAGGCTGGCGCTCAAGGCTGATCCATATGCGTGCGATGATCGAGGCCGATTTTGACTTTGCCGATGAAGAGGATGTGCCCGGCAGCGTCGCAGATGAGGTCTGGTCGGAAGCCGCGGCCCTCCATGGCGAGATTGCAATCCATCTGGACAAGTCGAAAAGCGGAGAACGCCTGCGTTCCGGATTGCAAGTCGTTCTCATGGGTGCGCCGAATGCCGGCAAGTCCAGTTTGCTGAATGCCATCGCCGGTCGGGATGTCGCCATTGTCACGGAAGAGGCGGGGACGACGCGTGACGTCATCGAGGTTCATCTCGATCTCGGAGGATATCCGCTTACGCTGGTCGATACCGCCGGACTTCGGGACGCAGGAGGAGTTGTTGAAAGGGAGGGGATCCGCAGGGCACAGGCCAGGGGACAGGAAGCTGATCTGATCCTTTGGGCGATGGAACTGGATGGTGTGCCTTGTGATGATCCTGTCAGCGGTCTTCCGGAAGAGTTAAGGGAAACGATCCCGCTCTGGATCGTTCGTACGAAAAGCGATCTTGTGACTCTTCCGGAACAAGACTCTTCCGGAACAATCAAGGAAATCTCCTGTTCGGACAGAAATGAAGAAGGCGTCAAGATGCTAATCAGCGCCCTGACACGTTTTGCCGAAGAAACGATTTCCCTCGGTGAAGCACCACTTGCAACGCGTGAACGGCACCGGCATAACCTGTCAAATTGCCTGACGGGTTTGAAAACGGCGGTGCATGCCAACCATCTGCCGACAGAATTGCGGGCTGAAGACCTGCGGCGCGCTGCTGATGCACTCGGTCGGATTACTGGACGAATTGACGTGGACGATCTCCTGGATGTCATCTTCCGGGACTTTTGTATTGGCAAATGATGTTTCACGTGAATCAAGTCTACCCAAGGATCGATTCTGTACCGGAACATGTTTCACGTGAATCATCAGCCTCAAGATCCGCTACCCGGGAGTTGATGGAATTTCCAGGATTCGTCCAATCGAATTCCGCTTTGACCCAGATGGCGTCTCGCATTATAACGGCGCACAGGAACTGCCGGTTTAGACCGCATATGATAGTCCGGCATGATGCCGGCGACCGATCCCTGAAAATGATCTGGATATTACCGGGTGCTTGTCTGAAGTGCCTGTGTGGACGGTGAGACCATGAGTGACCAGAAACTGAAATTCGACGTTGTAGTGATTGGCGGCGGTCATGCGGGCTGTGAAGCAGCGGCAGCGTCCGCGCGTGCTGGTGCATCGACCGCACTCGTTACTCACAAGTTTGAAACGATTGGAGTGATGTCCTGCAACCCGGCGATTGGCGGCCTTGGCAAGGGGCATCTGGTTCGCGAGATAGATGCACTTGATGGTTTGATGGGCCGGGTCGCGGACCAGGGTGGCATTCAGTTCCGTATGCTCAACCGGCGCAAAGGTCCGGCCGTTCGGGGTCCGCGTGCGCAGGCAGACCGCAGACTTTACCGTGAAGCCATGCAGCGCGAGATTGCCGGCATCGAAAATCTGACGGTTGTCGAAGGCGAAGCCCACAAGGTCCGCTTTGCAGGTGACGGACCAAGCTCTGCTGTTTCAGGGATTGATCTTGCCGACGGTCGCATTGTGTCCTGCAAGGCAATCGTATTGACCAGCGGTACCTTCCTGCGCGGGCTAATTCATATTGGCGACAGGAAGATACCGGCAGGCCGTTCAGGCGAGGCGCCCGCTCTGGGGCTGTCGGCCTCCCTTGAAGAGATCGGCTTTGAACTCGGGCGTCTCAAGACTGGAACACCGGCGCGACTTGATGGTCGAACAATCCACTGGGATCGCCTGGAGGAGCAGCCTGGCGATGACGATCCGGTTCCGTTTTCAACATTGACCGACAGGATTGAAACCCCACAGATTTCGTGCCATATCACCCGAACCACTCCTGAGACCCATAAAATCATCCAGGACAATCTTTCCCGTTCCGCCATGTATTCAGGGGAGATAAAAGGACGGGGGCCGCGATACTGTCCTTCGATCGAGGACAAGATCGTTCGGTTCGGCGAACGAGACGGGCATCAGATCTTCCTTGAGCCGGAAGGACTTGATGATCACACCGTTTATCCCAACGGCATATCGACTTCGCTTCCGGAAGACGCGCAACTCGCATTTTTGAAAACCATTCCAGGTCTCGAGGACGTGACGGTTATTCAGCCTGGTTACGCGATCGAGTACGATCATGTGGATCCGCGTGAACTTCGTCCGACACTGGAGGCGAAACGCTGCCCGGGGCTTTATCTCGCAGGTCAGATCAATGGAACGACAGGGTATGAAGAAGCAGGGGCGCAGGGGCTTGTTGCCGGTGTCAATGCCGCGTTTCAGACAACAGGCAAGGAACCCTTTGTCGTAGACCGGTCGCAGGGATACATCGGCGTGATGATCGACGACCTCGTGACGAGGGGTATTACCGAACCGTACCGCATGTTCACGTCAAGAGCGGAATACCGTTTGTCGCTGCGGGCCGACAATGCGGATCAGCGATTGACTCCGCTCGGAGCGGAAAGGGGTTTTGTGTCCGATACCAGACGTCTGGCATTTGACACCAAGATGGCGAAGATCGAGCAAGCCCGCGACCTTCTTGAAACCCTTTCGGTGACGCCTTCGGAAGCACGGAAAAAGGGATTGCCTGTGAATCAGGACGGAATTCGCCGGTCTGCGTTCGATCTGCTGTCCTACCCGAATGTGACTTATGAGATGCTCACAACGATCTGGCCGGAGCTTGGTGCGGTCGACCCGGGAATTGCGGAGCAAGTTGCGACTGATGCCCTCTACGCCGTGTACCTCGACAGACAGATGGCGGATATCGAAGCCTTGAAGCGCGACGAAGCCTTGCGAATCCCCGATGATTTCGACTACGAAGCGATTGTCGGATTGTCCAACGAGGTGAAACAGAAGCTGATCGATGTTGGACCAGCAACGCTTGGGCAAGCGTCACGAATGGACGGCATTACGCCTGCTGCACTGACATTGATCCTGTCCCATCTCAAGCGCAGTTCCCGCAAGGGAGCCGCCTGATGGCGCGGCCGGTGGTGTTGAACGACACTGGACAGATTGTGCATAAGTATGGGGATGTTTCACGTGAAACTTTGGAAAGGCTCCAGATCTATGTGGACCTTGTACTGAAGTGGCAGCCCGCGCAAAACCTTATCGCACCGTCCACTATTGCGGATATCTGGACACGGCATGTTGCCGATAGTCTGCAGACCCAGTGGCTCGATCCTGCAGCTCGTGTATGGGTTGATATCGGCAGCGGAGGAGGTTTTCCAGGTATTGTCACCGCGATCCTGCTGGCAGACGAACCGGATGCGCATGTGCATCTGATCGAAAGCAATCAGCGCAAGGCTGCGTTTCTGCGCACTGCACTCCGGGAAACGGGCTCGACCGGTACTGTGCATCCGGGACGTATCGAATCGGTGGCGAAAGATTGGAGACATGGCCGGTCGATGCCATTTCGGCTCGTGCCCTGGCCTCTCTCGACCTGCTTTTCCGCCTGTCAGAACCGTTTACAGCGGCGGGTGCGGGTGCTGTTTTCCACAAAGGTCAGGATTTTCAGAGAGAAGTTAACGAAGCCTCTGACGCTTGGAACTTCGATCTGGTAGAAAAGGTAAGTCTTGTAGATCCTGTGAGCCGGATGCTTGTTTTCTCAAATATATCAGCCCGGACGGACTAACCAGGAAAGTGTCGTGGCAATGAGCATGCTTCCCGAAACACCTCGCGTCCTCGCGCTCGCGAACCAGAAAGGCGGGGTGGGAAAGACCACGACCGCCATCAACCTCGGCACAGCGCTGGCGGCAATCGGGGAAAAGGTGCTGGTCATCGATCTCGATCCCCAGGGCAATGCGTCCACCGGTCTGGGCATTGAACATCGCGACCGGGGGTTGTCTACCTATGAAGTCCTGAGTGGAGACTGCTCGCTGGCCGAGGCTGTGCGGGAAACAGCGGTGCAACGGCTTTGGGTGGCTCCGTCGACGATGGATCTGCTCGGCCTTGAGCTTGAGATTGCATCAACGAGTGACCGCGCTTTCCGCCTTCGCAACGCGATCGAGAATCTGACGCGCTCACGTCTGTTCCAGGAAGTCGGCTTCACCTATGTCCTGGTCGATTGTCCGCCATCGCTTAACCTTCTGACAATCAATGCACTTTCGGCATCGCATTCGATTCTTGTGCCACTTCAGTGTGAGTTCTTTGCGCTTGAGGGCCTTAGCCAGTTGCTCAGCACGGTTGAACAGGTCAGGGACGCATTGAATTCAGAACTCAGTATTCATGGCATCGTGCTCACCATGTATGACAGCCGCAACAATCTTTCCAGCCAGGTTGTTGCCGATGTTCGCGAGACGATGGGCGATGCGGTTTACGAGACAATCATTCCGCGAAACGTTCGTGTTTCCGAAGCACCATCTTATGGCAAACCGGCGTTGCTTTATGATCTGAAATGCGCCGGGAGCCAGGCCTATCTGCGGCTGGCGTCCGAAATCATTCAACGGGAACGTGAATTGCGCCGCGTCGCTGCCTGACTGCCGCCGTGATGCGTTTCCGGATTGAATTCAGGTTTGTGACGGCGTGAAAGGCCTTGCTGTCACAAGCTAATCTTTTGAAATATAAGAAGAAAATGGTGCGTTATGGCTGACAAGGACGTCAAGAACAAACGTTTGGGTAGAGGTCTGGCTGCTCTGATCGGAGATTCGGCTCCTGAAGCTGTGGCAACCCCGGAGAAAGTCGTTCGGGACAGCCGCAGGGTTCCTATCGAACACCTTGAGCCGAATCCTCGCAATCCACGCAAGACCTTTACGGAGAAGGATCTTGGCGACCTCGCGGAATCGCTGAAAGCGAAGGGAATCGTTCAGCCGATCCTGGTGCGCCCGGCAGCAGGAAAAACCAACCGCTTCGAGATTATTGCCGGCGAACGGCGCTGGAGGGCCGCGCAGCGGGCGGGGCTGCATGAAGCCCCGATTATCATTCGCGACGTTACCGATCAGGAAGCGCTCGAACTTGCGATTATCGAGAACGTGCAGCGTGCTGACCTCAATCCGATCGAAGAAGCAATGGGTTACGATCAGCTGACCGCTGAGTTCAAGTATAGTCAGGGCGAACTGGCGAAGGTTATCGGCAAGAGCCGCAGCCATGTCGCCAACACGATGCGGCTTCTGAAACTTCCGAATTCTGTCAAGGATTACCTCGCCGAAGGCCTGCTGACGGCTGGCCATGCGCGTGCGCTGATTACCGTTGATGATCCGGCCGCGCTCGCCGAACTGATTGTTGAGAAGGGCCTGACTGTTCGGGATGCTGAAAAGATTTCACAGGACCCGGCAGCCCTTGCGAAGCTGAAGGGTGAAAAAGCCCCAAGCGAAAAGCCCCAGAAGGATGCGGACACCAAGGCGCTGGAAAAACGCTTGACCGACACCTTGGGCCTGAAGGTGGTTGTTGGACACAAACCCGGAAAAGAATCCGGAGATCTCAAAATCAAGTACACCTCATTGGAGCAGCTTGACGAGATCTGCAGGAAACTTGGTGTCGAAACACGCTAAGTGTCTGAAAGATAGATATTTCTATCAAACTGACATTGCGTTTGTGCCCTTTTGCCTGGTTGCGTGCGACTTGACCGAAGAGGATGCGCGATTTTGGAATCGGTCATGGATCCGCATTTCAACGCCGTTGGGCGCGCGCCCTTGCGACTCTTCCCAGTGTCAGTAGTGCCTCGGAGAGAACCGGTACACCGAGTGGATCATTGAGGCGAGAAATCTTCGTGGCTTCCGCGAGGATTTCCATTGCCCGTTCCAGATCGGCGAGCGACCAGATACGAAGCTGTTGCGCGAGTTTGGGCTTGCGGCTGAAGAAAACAGGGGGACGCTGTCCGTCGATAACTGCCTGTGCGTTCTTTCCCTTGTCGACATCGATCCGCATTCGGTGAAGATGCTGAAAATGCTTCAAGGCCTGGTTGGCGATGACGGACGCTTTTGATCCGGCTTCGGAAAGCCGTTCAAGTCCATGGTCGAGGAGCGCGATGTCTCCTGAGGCTGCGGCATCAATAAGCTCTGACATCTCGAAGGATGATGCATCGCCGATGATCGCTTCGATATCTTCGCTGTCTATCCGGCCCTTGCCGAGCGCATAAAGGCAGAGTTTCTTGAGCTCTCCACGGCTGGCCATCCGGTCTCCACCAAGAAGGCTGTGCAGGGCACCACGGGCCTCACGGGTGATGGACAGACCGGCTTCCCTGGTTTCCTCGTCGATCAGCTGGTCGATGCCGCGATCATTGTCCGCATAACAGGGCAGTGCGACGGCGCGCCTGTGTGTTTCGATCAGCTTTCTGAGACCGACACCTTTCTTGATGTCTCCGCCTTCCAGCACGACAAATGTCTGCCAGTCGTCCAGCTTCAGGACAGGATCAAGTGCAGGGGTGAGATTCTTGCCGCCGGCATCCTTGACCCAGACAATCCGGCGCCCACCGAAGAGTGGAATGGTCAGAACCTCGTCAATCAATCGATTCGGATCCGAAGCGAGTTCCGAAGCATCGATCTTGATCAGATTGAAGGGGTCGCTGTCGCCTTCCGTGGCCTTAGCCACGAGCCGTGTCGCCCGTTCCGATACAAGGCCAGTGTCAGGTCCGAATATCAGAACCACAGCACCGCTGTCGGGGGGATTGGCGATGAACCGGTCAATTTCTGCGGCCTTCAGGGCGGTCACAATCCGTTACCTCCCGCCGGGCTCTCAGGATCGACTGGCAAAATAGCCCGCAAGGCGGGTTGCGATATCGTCGGCAACCGCCTTCGCAATCCGCTCCTGTGCGTCCCGGAGCGCGCGCTGGTTGGCAAAGCGCTGACTGGAGAAGTCATAGGATGCCGATCTGAATGTCCGGCCGGTTGTCAGAGTTTCGTCCGTCTCGATATCACTCAGGACATAAGTCGAGTTCATGGTGATCGTGTAGGCGGACGGAACGTCAGCGAACTGCTCCACGCCTACCGCTGCATTGTTCACATCGACCAGGATCTCAAGCCGGAACTTCTTTTCCACGGACCCTGCACCGCGCTCCAGCCTGAAGGTAAGCTCGTTGTTGAGGACCCTTGCCGACTCCTCATTGGCGAACCGGGCCGAGATCGACTCAAGGTCGATTGCCGCAAGATCTGCGGCGACCGGGGAAGATTGCGCTCCGAAATCACCGGTGGTGCTGGTGCCGTAAAGCGGGCGAATCTGGCACCCGCTCAAGATGACGGCCGCCAGGAAGGCGGAGCAGAGGGCGGCACGCCGCAAGTTGTTTTCGCTTTTCAAGATGTTGCTAAACAACGACATTCACAATCCTCTGCGGCACGACGATGAGTTTCCTGGGCGCGTTGCCCTGCAGCGCCTTTCGAACGAAATCCAGAGCCAAGGTAGCTGCTTCGACCTCTTCTTTGGAAGCTTCTTTTGCAATTTCCAGTTCACCGCGGCGCTTGCCGTTGATCTGGATTGGGTAAGTGACCGAATCCTCGGCCAGCAGGGCCGGGTCGGCGACCGGCCACTTGGCCTCGGAAATCAGATTGCCGTGACCAAGAGCGGACCAGCATTCCTCGGCAAGGTGCGGCATCATTGGCGCCATCATCTGGACAAGGTAGTCGGCAGCCTCCCTGATCGCATATTCCATCGAAGAGTCTTCGATATCGTTACCAACGGTCTTGCTGATCGTGTTGACAAGTTCGTACAGCCGCGCGACCGCCCTGTTGAACCCGAGCGATTCCAGATCATTGGAGACAGCTGCCAATGTCTTGTGGCTCGCACGCCGCAGCTCAAGAACCGCGCCGGAGGCTTCCGGTGCGGAGCCGGCCCTAGGTTCGATTGATTCGGAAATCTCGTTGATCAGGCGCCAGACGCGCTGAACAAAGCGCCAGGCTCCCTGAACACCGTCTTCCGTCCAGATAACATCACGTTCGGGAGGGCTGTCCGACAACATGAACCAGCGCGCCGTGTCAGCTCCGTATGTGTCGATGATATCGGTCGGATCAACGGTGTTCCTTTTCGACTTCGACATCTTTTCGATCGACCCGATGGCGACGTCTTCACCGGTTTCCAGCAATGTGGCGCGTCGATTTCCGTCAACGTCCTCAATCCTGATCTCGGCCGGAGAAATCCAGGACCCGTTTGCTCCTTCCCCGAGACGATAAGTCTCATGGGTAACCATTCCCTGGGTGAACAATCCCTTGAAAGGTTCCTTCAGATCGAGTGCGCCGACCTTCTGCATCGCCCGGGTAAAGAAGCGGGAATAAAGCAGGTGCAGGATCGCGTGTTCGATGCCGCCGATATACTGATCGACCGGCAGCCAGCCATTGGCCGCCTCCGGATCCGTCGGCTGGTCGCAATCCGGCGCCGTGAAACGGGCAAAGTACCAGGAAGAATCCACGAACGTGTCCATGGTGTCGCTCTCACGCCTGGCAGCCTTGCCGCATTTCGGACAGGTGGTTTCCCGCCAGGTCGGGTGCCGATCCAGCGGGTTCCCGGGTTTGTCGAAATTGATGTCGTCCGGCAGTTGAACCGGCAGGTTTTCATCTTTTTCCGGAACAACACCGCAATCGTCGCAATGAATGACCGGGATCGGACAGCCCCAGTAGCGCTGGCGCGAAATCCCCCAGTCGCGCAGACGATAGTTGACCTGACGCTCGCCCTGAGGTGCACCGTCGACATTGACGGCTTCAAGCTTTTGCGCAATTGCTTCCTTCGCATCAGGAATGGACATGCCATTCATGAAATCGGAATTGAAGATCGTTCCGTCGTCCGTAAATGCCTCCGAGCCGATTTCAAAAGTTGCCGGGTCCGCTTCTTTCGGCAGCACGACCGGCTTGACCGGCAAGCCGTATTTGCGGGCAAAATCCAGGTCGCGCTGGTCATGGGCAGGACAGGCGAAGATGGCACCGGTGCCGTAGTCCATCAGGATAAAGTTGGCGACATAGACCGGCAATTCGAGCGAACTGTCGAGTGGATGCCTTACTCTCAATCCGGTATCAACGCCGTTTTTGTCCGCTTTCTCAATAGCTTCCTCAGAAGTGCCGACACGCTTGCATTCATCGATGAAGGCCTTCAGCTCCGGATTGTCTTCCGCAAGCTTTGCCGAAATCGGATGGTCCGGTGACAGGCCCATGAAGGAAGCGCCGAACAGGGTGTCCGGGCGCGTGGTGAAAATTTCCAGTGTCGTGTCGCCGGTCGGCGCAGCCTCGGTGAATTCAAACCGGACGCGCAAGCCTTCGGACCGGCCGATCCAGTTCTTCTGCATCAGGCGGACCTTGTCCGGCCAGCGGTCGAGCGTGTCAATCGCTTCCAGCAGGTCTTCGGAATAATCAGAAATTCTGAAGAACCACTGGGTCAGTTCGCGCTGCTCCACCAGAGCGCCAGAGCGCCAGCCACGGCCGTCGATCACCTGTTCATTTGCCAGGACAGTCATGTCGACCGGGTCCCAGTTCACCTTGGCATTCTTCCGGTAAACCAGTCCGGCTTCCAGAAACCTCAGGAACAAGCGCTGCTGCTGGGTGTAATAACCGACGTCGCAGGTCGCAAATTCCCGGGTCCAGTCCAGCGACAGGCCCATGATCTTGAGCTGGTCGCGCATGGCGGCGATGTTTTCGTAGGTCCAGTCTTTCGGATGCACATTGTTCTGCATTGCCGCATTTTCTGCCGGCATGCCGAAAGCGTCCCAACCCATCGGATGCAGGACATTGAAACCCTTGGCACGCTTGTAGCGTGCCACGACATCGCCCATTGCATAGTTGCGTACATGACCCATGTGAATGCGGCCGGACGGATAGGGGAACATCTCAAGGACGTAGTACTTGTCCCGGGGATCGTCATTGTGTGTGACGAAGACATCCTTGTCGTTCCAGACTTTCTGCCAGCGCGCTTCAACCTCGCGCGCGTTGTACCGTTCCGTTGCCATCAATTGTGCCGTTTGTTCTTGCCGCCGGACCCGGCGGATTTCCTGAATGTTTTCCTGCCGGACTGTCACCAGAAATTGGGTTGCGGGTCAACATGTGACTATAGAAAGACCCCTTGGATGACTGTTTATTTCGCAATGCCGCATCCGTAAAGCTTTCGGTTCGCCGGATCAGGACGCAAAAGCATGTCGGAAGGACCAAGATTTCAAGGAATTCGCCCCAAGGTAAGTGCATGAAGGTGTCCGGGATTGCCTTTTCTGACCGCGGAAATCGACCGGCAAGCACAAACTGAAGCGACAGCCTTGAGAAGATTGCCCTACAAGGCGTAAGAGAAGTTGAGAAAATTCGTCCATCGTTGCAAAGGGAATATCGATGTCATCCGCCTCAGACCGTCTTTCAGGAGTTCAGGACGATATCCGGCGCGCAGAGGCTGAATTTGGCCGGCGGGAGGGTGCGGTTACGTTGATCGCGGTGTCCAAGACCTTTTTTGCAGATGATATCCGTCCGGTTCTGATGGCCGGTCAGCGGGTATTTGGCGAAAATCGCGTCCAGGAGGCGATGGGGAAATGGCCCGACCTGCGTACGGAGTTCTCCGGTATCGAATTGCACCTGATTGGACCACTGCAATCCAACAAGGCCAAGGAGGCGGTTGCAACATTCGATGTCATCCACACGGTTGACCGGCCTAAAATTGCCAAGGCGCTGAAGACTGAAATGGACAAGCAAGGCCGCAGTCTACCCTGTTTTGTTCAGGTAAACACCGGTGAGGAACCACAGAAGGCAGGCATTGCACCTAAAGATGTCGATGCTTTTGTTGCGGAGTGCCGGGAGATCGTCGGTCTCGATATCAGGGGCCTCATGTGCATTCCACCGGTCGAAGACGCACCGGGTGAGCATTTTGCGCTGCTGGAGAAAATTGCGAAGCGGAATGGCCTGAACCAGCTATCCATGGGAATGTCATCCGACTATCAGGTCGCTGTCGGATTCGGAGCAACCCATGTTCGCGTCGGATCTGCGATTTTTGGCGCGCGAGATTATCCCTGACAAATTGTCAAAGTAGCGTTGGCACGTGGAAATGGCATGAAAGATTAGGATTTTGCGTAATATTAGCTTGAAATTATGCAAGTCCCAAATCCTGATTTCCAGATGTAAGTAAACTCATATTAAATTCGATATATTTTCCCTTAGTGATTAATATATATCAGCCTTTTTCTTGCCGAACACTTTCAAAAGTGACGTGAATATGACTGGCATGTGTCTGAATACGAGAACCAGTCACAACAATGCCCTGAAGGTTCCAAAGAGCAGCCCTTTACCTGTCGCGATCCCGCATCAAAGTCCTCCCTGTTCCGGTTCGGCAGGTCGCAGGGGCTTGGCGGACAGACGGAACACATGGTGGGCATCCCACTCAGATTCCTTCGTAGCAAGGGTCGGGATAGCCTGCTTAGAACCAACAGTTGGAGGTTACATCATGTCCAAACGTCTTACCGCTGCTCTTCTCATTGGTGCTTTCACTGCGTCCACAGCAGCGCTTGCACAGGGCATGTCATTTGAGACGATCGACAGCAACCAGGACGGTTTCGTGAGCTTCGAAGAAATCACAACCGCTGTTCCGGATCTGTCGGAAGACGTTTTCAAGGCAGCAGACGCGAATCAGGACAACCTGCTCGATCCGGCTGAGTTTGCAGCGGTTCAGCCATAATCTCAGCTTCGGGCGATCCTCCCCCCGTAAGCTGCTATTGCAGCGGGGTTGCCTGATTAAGACCACTGCCGGTACGGTCACGCCGGCAGTGGTTTTGCGTGTTCTGCAAGCCGTTCAGTCGAGCCAGAAATCCGGCGTGACCAACAGTATCCCCGCGAGTATTTCCAGTCGTCCCAGTATCATTTCGATCGCCAGGAGCCATTTCGCCGGATCCGGAAGGATCTGAAATGTTCCGGACGGTCCGATCGTGTCGCCAATCCCTGGCCCGACATTGGCGAGTGCCGTGATCGAGGCACTCAAGGCGGTCATCAGATCCAGTCCCAGAAAAAGATAGGCAAGCGAAAAGGCCGCATAGGTTCCCGCGTAAAGCACGGCGAATACGAATACCCCTTCCCCAACACTGTCCGGCACCGGGTTTCCCTGAAATCTCAGGATCGAGACGCGGTGCGGATGGACCAGGCGGCGCATTCCGCTGATCACAACGTTCCAGACAATGGCGATGCGGAACATCTTGAAGCCGCCTGACGTCGATCCGCTGCATCCGCCGAAAAAAGTCAGGATGAAAAAGACGGTGATCACCGCGGGGCCGAATTTCAGATAGTCGTCTGCTGCGTAGCCTGTCGTGCTCACGACCGACACGACATTGAACACTGCCAGCGTGAACATGTGGAACGGTGTGTCATGTGCTGCATAACGCTCGAAATAAAAAACTCCGAGCGCGCCGGCAGTGACAATAGAAAGCATCAGGATGATCTGAATATCCCGCTTGAAGCGCCGGCGTTCCATGCTGCGGAGCAGATAGAGAAAGGGGACGCTTGAGAGCAGCATGAAGACAATCGAAACCCAGTACACGGCAATGCCGTGAAATTGTCCGAACGATTGATCGGATGTCGAGAACCCGCCTGTCGAAACAGTGGTCATGGCATGAACCACCGCATTGAACAATGTCATGCCGCAGAACAGGTAAAGCAGCAAGCAAGCAGCCGAAAGACCGCCATACAGCGCCAGCAGCCGGTATACGAATGGCCATGTTCGACCGTAGGGTTTTGTTGCGTGCTCGGATGATTCAAGAACAAACAGCTGACTGCCGCCAATCCTCAGGCCCGGCAACAGCCAGATGCCGACGGCGACAATTCCTATTCCGCCAATCCATTGCAGCAGGGCGCGCCACAGGAGAATGCCGGGAGGCATCTCGTCCAGGCCGGTCAATACGGTCGACCCGGTCGTTGTAAGACCAGAAGCCGTCTCGAACACCGCATCTGCAATCCCGATGTCCAGATCGCTGAAATAGAAAGGAATGGCGCCGGCCAGGGAAAAAACAACCCAGGCGGCATTTACGAAAACGATGGATTCCCGAAAGCGGTGCGGGAATTTTTGCCCGTGAAACGCCAGATTGACGAGAAGACCTGTTGTTCCCAGCGCCAGGGACGATACCAGAAACACCTGCCAGTCGACGTCCGAGGCAACAAGGTCAACGATCGCCGGAATGAACATCATGAGCGAAATGAGAATGAGCAAACGCCCAATCGGCAACGCAATGGCTCGATAGTTCATGGACTGAGATTCCGTTGTGCTCAGGGATCTGTCAAGCTTTCAAGGCGGGGCCGAGGTTTATCCGCCTCGTTTGATGAATTGCAAGCACCGGAGCCGATTTTCGGTGAACCGGCGCTTTTCCCGGCACAAGAGACAACCCGGATTATTGCTAAGCTCAAGTGAAAAATGAGTTTTTGTCATGCATCCCGGGTTTTCACGTCATTGACCGCGGGTTGGTCCTTTGCAAGACTGCCGACCTATTTTTGGGAGGAAATCATGAAAACACTTGCCTGGGCCATGGGTGCGGCTGTCGCACTCGGACTTACGTCGGGAGTTGCCCTTGCCGCCGACACGACGTTGCGGATCTCGTTGCAATTGCCCCTGAAGAGCCACCTTGGCCAGAACCTGCTCCTGTTCAAGGAAGAAGTTGAAAAGAATTCCAGTGGCGACATAGCCGTCGAGATCTATGATTCCGCTCAACTCTACAAGGACAAGGAAGTTCCGGCGGCGGTCGGATCGGGTGCGATTGAGATGGGCGTGGCATCGCTTACGCGCTATGTCGGTGATGTTCCGGCCGTCGATATTTTCTACCAACCGTTTTTGTTCGACACGGAAGACAAGGTCCGTGCTGCCGTTGCACCTGGTTCGCCGGTCCGTGGCCCGCTGGATGAGGCGATCAAGGATACGGGCTCAACCGTGCTCTGGTGGCAGGCCTATGGTGGCGCGATCATGCTTTCCAAGGACGGGCCGCTGAAGACGCCGGAAGACATGGAAGGCAAGAAAGTGCGCGTGTTCGGCAAGACGCTCGGCGATTTCGTGACCGCTTCCGGCGGTGCGCCGACCCTGATTTCCGGGTCAGAGCAGTATCTTGCCTATCAACGTGGAACCGTTGATATCGGCATGACCGGCGTGTCCGGGGTCAAGTCCAGGAAACTCTGGGAAGTGATGGATACCATTACGGTTACCAATCACGCGGATATCGAATTCATCGTCGTCGTGAACACCGATTTCTGGAACGGACTTCCTGAAGAACACCAGGCCATCATTCAGGCAGCTGCCGTGAAAGCGGAAAACGACGTGCGTAACCGCATGTCGGAAATCGAGGCTGCGGCCTACGCGGCAGCTGAAGAAAATGGCATGACCGTCTATAGACCGGACGCGGATGAAATTGCAGCCTGGAAGGCCGTCAGCCAGCCTGTTTATGACACCTATTCGGAAAAAGCGGGAGATCTCGGCAAATCTGTCATGGACGCGGCGAAGGGTCTCTGAAAGTCTTACTGAATGAAAGCGCTTCGCGTCCGGCCGGATGCGGAGCGCCTTGATATCCGTTTCGAACAATTCCACCTTCAAAAGTCTGCTTGGTTACCCATGAGAGCGTTTTATGCGCTGCTTCGGATGCTTGCCGGATCAGCGGCCTTTTTGTTCATTCTGGCCGGTTGCATGCTGACCTACGAGGTCAGCGCGCGCTATCTGTTCGTTGCGCCGACGATCTGGGCGGCAGAGCTCTCGCAGCTGTGCCTCATCTGGGGAAGCATGATCGGGATGCCCTGGTTGCTGAAGGCAAATCAGCACATAGCCGTCGATGCGCTGACAATCAGGCTAGGGGACATGGCGCAACGTGTCTGCCGTGTCCTGGCAATGAGTGCAATTGCCCTTTTCAGCGCAATCGTTACCTGGAAAGGCGGAGAGATATTCCTTGATTCCTTTGAACGCGGGCGCACCACGGGATCCATGCTCGACTTGCCAACGTGGATTTCCGAGCTTGCGATACCGGTTGGATTTGCGCTGCTATTCGTCCAGGCGGTCATCGAGCTCGGATCGGCTATCGGGCGTCGGGATCTGGAAGGCGGCACCGCTTCATGACCACTCTGCTGATCCTGGCCGCGCTGTTCGCGCTCCTGCTTATTCGCGTCCCGGTCGCCTTCACGCTTGGCGGTATCGGGCTCGCGATGCTGATATTCGGCGGCTTTTCGCCCTTGATGGCGCCACAGGCCATCCTTTCCACCCTGGACGGGTTCATCCTGCTTGCCGTGCCGCTGTTCCTGCTGATGTCGAACATCCTGCTGAAGGGTGGTGTCGGAAAGGATCTTTTTGCAGCAGTACATGCATGGGTCGGTCACTGGCCCGGGGGCCTGGCCGTCGCGACGATCCTTTCCTGTGCGATCTTTGCTGCGATTTCAGGCTCATCGGTGGCAACCGCCGCAACCATCGGAACGGTGGCCATTCCCGAGATGATCAGCCGCGGCTACGAGCGCCGCTTCGTCTATGGTCTGCTGGCTGCGGGAGGGACGCTCGGCATCCTCATTCCTCCGTCGATCCCGATGATCGTCTATGGTTTTGTGACCGAACAGTCCGTCATTGCGTTGTTTCTTGCCGGAATAGGGCCAGGTATTCTGCTGGTGGTGTTGTTCATCGCTTTCGCGATGATCCATGCGCGCTGGTTCGGCGGATATCGGTCCGAACCTGCTGCGAGCGTTGACGAACGTCTGCGGAGTTCCCTGCGCGCATTGCCGTCCGTAGTGCTGGCGGTTTTTGTCATCGGTGTCATTTATTCAGGCATCGCAACCCCGACCGAAGCGGCGGCAATCGGGTTCGCGGTCGCTCTGGTCATCACGGGCGTCGTCCTCAGATCACTTTCCTGGCAGGGGTTGAAGGAAGCAGCTTACGACTCGATGGTCACGACTGTTGCCATTCTCCTGATCGTTGCCGGTGCAAAGGTTTTCGGCAAGGCAATCACGCTCTACCGGCTCCCGCAGGAAATTTCGATGTTCATCGGGCAGAATATCGATACGCCGCTGGCGTTCATCCTGGTCGTGTCCGTTGTGCTGCTGATCATGGGACTTGTTTTCGAAGCGCTGTCCATGGTCCTGATCATGACGCCCGTGTTGTTGCCTGCTGCGATGGCGCTCGGTTTCGATCCGATCTGGTTCGGGGTCTATATGGTGGTGATGGTAGAATGTGCGCTGATCACACCACCGGTCGGTCTCAATCTCTATGTGATCCAGTCGGTTGCGAAATCCAGCCTTTCCGACGTTTCGCGCGGGGTGCTGCCGTTTCTGGCACTGATGCTGCTGTCGGTTGCCATCCTGTATATCTGGACCGATCTGGCCCTATACATACCTTTCAAATTCTAGGTGGTGAGAATGCCGTCACAGGCTGAAAAACTCAGGAAACTGCTCGATGCGGACAAATTGCACGTCATGCCGTGCTGTTTTGATGCACTTTCTGCAAAACTGATCGAGCAGTCCGGATTCGACCTGACCTTCATGTCGGGATTTGCAACTTCCGCTTCGAGAATCGGGCAACCTGATCTCGGGTTGATGTCCTACGGGGAGGTGCTCGATCAGGTCGGCAACATAACGAATGCCGTCGACTTTCCCCTGATTGCCGACGGAGACACAGGATACGGCAACGCCATGAACGTGCGCAGGACTGTCACCGGTTTTGCCAAGGCGGGGGCGGCCGCCGTCATGATCGAGGATCAGGTCGCGCCGAAGAGATGCGGCCATACGCCAGGCAAGGCTGTTGTTTCGCGGGACGAAGCTTTCGACCGGATCCGCGCCGCAAACGATGCCAGGGAGAACGGCGCAGATATCCTGATCCTTGCACGAACCGACGCACGTCATGAACACGGCTTGAGTGAAGCGATTGAACGGGCAGCGCGGTTCAAGGAATTGGGCGCTGACATTCTCTTTGTCGAGGCTCCGAAAACCGTTGCGGAAATGGAGACAGTCTGCCGGGAACTGCCCGGGCCCAAAATGGCAAACATCGTTGAAGGTGGTGAAACGCCGGAGCTTTCACACAGGGAACTGGAAGAGATAGGGTTTGCCATCGCGGCCTATCCGCTGACTCTCATGGCCAGCGCGATGAAGGCCATGACGGAAACGCTTTCGAAGCTAAAAACTGATTCCGACCGGTCGCCCCTGATGATGGACTTCGCCGAGCTTCGCGAACGGATAGGATTCAACGACTACTATGATGTTTCGGCCAATTACGAGACGTCGAAACGAAGCTAAAGTCATGTGGCTTTTGATTTTTTGGATTTGGTGGATTCCAAGGACTTTCTGAATTCTTCCAAAGATGACAACGTATCTTCGCCCCAAGTTCCTGTTTCAGTAATTGTTTGAGCGTATAGGGACGAAGCATATTCAGAAATCAACTTAAATCCACTTTCAAGATTTGGATTATCTTCTTTTGAATTTGCCAAAAAATCATTCCAAGCCAGGTGTGAGCTTGTGATCAGTTTCTCTATTTCAAGCTGTGTTTTCACAAATCTAATGTGGCCAGCGGTTCCTCCAAAAAGCGAGTTCAACGCAAAAAAACTGCCCGCTGCTACTAAGAAAACATATCCATACGATGCAAAACCCTTAAAATCTTCTGATTGGGTTGCAGCCAAAAGTGGAAATAGAAGACCAATTGTACCGAGTACCCAACCGAAAAAACGCGTTGAACCTGATATCCACGCCCGCGTATTTCTTCTTCTATAGTAGTATTGGAGCTCAGCCATTGCCAATTCATCTATCATGCTAAAAAGCTCATTTAGAGACTCTAAATTTTTACTCTGATTCCAGTTGATGTTATTGGATTTTGTGCGAAATTTCTGTATTCGAACAGGATTTTCTACACGATAAGTTAGGGATTTCAGAATGTTAGTCACACACAAATGCTCCTAAAACAAAATTGGAAGCGATGAAACGGCTTTTCGAAAATCATACTCAACCAACTTAACTTACGCGTGCCTTGACGCAATCAACTATCTCTTGGAAGAGCGTCTTGTTTTTGGGGCTGGTAATTGTGGACCATTCCTTGACTCTGCGGGTTTTGTCGGGCATAGACCCGCGAACTCCATATGAGTGACTGACAACCTGTACCACCGACCGGGACCCGAAAAGGTGTAAAGAGATCCCGGAGGTTCACACCCGACAGCGCGACGCGCCCTCGGGTGCGAAACTGCTTTGCGTCAAGCAAACCTGTTGGATCCAGGCGCCGGTTGCCCATATGGTTCGGGAGATTTCCCGAAGAAGATGACTTAAGGACCCTTTGATGTTTGAAAGCCTGTCCGATCGACTAAGCGGAGTATTCGACAAGCTCACCGGCCGTGGTGCGCTGTCGGAAAACGACGTCAACGAAGCGATGCGTGAAATCCGGCGCGCGCTTATCGAAGCCGACGTTGCCCTGCCGATCGTACGCTCCTTCACCGACAAGGTTCGCAGCCGCGCTGTCGGTGCCGAAGTCGTCAAGTCAGTTACGCCGGGCCAGATGGTCGTGAAGATCGTTCATGACCAGTTGGTGGAGATGCTTGGCGCCGAAGCTCAGCCAATCGACCTGAATGCGCCTGCGCCCGTGGCGATCATGATGGTCGGCCTTCAGGGTTCCGGTAAAACGACAACGACTGCAAAAATTGCCCGCAGGATGACCCAGCGCGACAGGCGCAAGGTTCTGATGGCATCGCTTGATACCCGTCGTCCGGCCGCTCAGGAACAGCTGAAAATTCTGGGTGAGCAGAACGAGATCGACACGTTGCCGATTGTCTCAGGCCAGGGCCCGGTTGAAATTGCCAACCGGGCGATGTCCGCGGCAAAGCTCGGCGGCTACGACGTCGTCATGCTGGATACTGCGGGCCGTATACATATAGACGAGCCGTTGATGATGGAAATGGCGGATGTGAAAGCCGCCGCCCAGCCTCATGAAATTCTGCTGGTTGCCGACTCATTGACCGGACAGGACGCGGTCAATCTGGCCAGCAGCTTTGACGAACGTGTTGGCATCACCGGTATCGCGCTGACCCGAATGGACGGTGACGGACGCGGCGGTGCCGCGCTTTCCATGCAGGCGGTCACCGGCAAACCCGTCAAACTGATCGGTACCGGTGAAAAATCCGATGCGCTGGAAGACTTCCATCCGAAGCGGATCGCCGACCGTATCCTGGGAATGGGCGATATCGTTTCGCTTGTCGAAAAGGCTGCCGAGGCCATCGATGCGGAAAAAGCCGCAAAGATGGCGAAGAGGATGCAGAAGGGTCATTTCGACCTGGAAGATCTCGCCGAGCAGCTGAAACAGATGGAAAAGCTTGGAGGCATGTCCGGGATGATGGGCATGCTGCCGGGTGTCGGCAAGATGAAGAAGCAGATCGAGGCATCAAACATCGACGACAAGATGTTCAAGCGCCAGATCGCGATCATTCAGTCGATGACCCCGTCCGAAAGATCCAAACCTGACCTCCTGAAAGCGAGCCGCAAGAAGCGTATTGCAGCCGGGTCCGGCGTTCAGGTTGCCGAAGTCAACAAGCTTCTCAAGATGCATCGCCAGATGGCGGACATGATGAAGAAGATGGGCAAGGGCAAAGGCATGCTGGGCAAGCTCATGGGCGGTCTTGGCGGTGGCGGGATGCCGGATGTCGATCCGAAACAACTGGAAGAAATGGCCAAGTCGGGCCAGCTTCCCGATGGAATGGAACTGCCGAAAGGCCTTCCCGGCGGGATGCCGGGTGGATTGGGTGGCGTCGGATTGCCTCCGGGCATGCCGGGTCTTCCAGGTCTCGGTGGACCGAAACTTCCCGGCCTGCCGGGCATGGGGAAGGGTAAGAAGCGATGAGTGAAGCGGAGACCCGGCTTGGCGAGAGCGAGGCTCTGCAGGAGCTTAAAGCTCTGAGATCTTCCATCGACAATATCGATGCCGCGCTCATCCATATGCTCGCCGAACGTTTCAGGTGCACCCAGCAGGTGGGTGTTCTGAAAGCAACCAACGACCTGCCGCCGGCCGATCCGGCGCGGGAGAAGATTCAGATCGAAAGACTGCGGCGGCTGGCTGCCGATGCCAATCTCGATCCTGACTTTGCCGAGAAATTCCTGAACTTCATCGTTCGCGAAGTGATCCGGCACCATGAAGCCATTGCCGCTGAAGCCGGCAACTGAAAAACTGGAGATAAAAAATGGCTACGAAAATTCGCCTGGCACGCGGCGGTTCCAAGAAACGCCCGTATTACCGTATCGTTATTGCTGACATCCGCTCACCGCGCGATGGTCGTTTCATCGAGAAGGTCGGCTCCTACGATCCGATGCTTCCGAAGGATTCCGAAGACCGCGTCAAGCTGAATGTAGAACGCATTCAGTACTGGCTCGGCAACGGTGCCAAGCCGACCGACCGTGTTCACCGTTTTCTGGATGCCGCCGGCCTGCTGAAGCGCGAGCCGCGCAACAACCCGCAGAAGGCAGAACTCGGAGCCAAGGCCAAGGAACGCCTGGAAGCCAAGAAACTTGCTGATGAAGAAGCTGCTGCAGCAACTGCAGAGGCTGCGACCGAAGGCGCTTCCGAAGAAGCAGCTGCTGAATAAGCATCTGCCGATCCAATATTTGAAAGAGACGGCGCCGGTATACATCAAAGGCCCATGCTGACATGAGTTCAACAGACAGTCAGAAAGTCCTGATGGCCAAGATCGGTGCCGCTCACGGCATCCGCGGGGAAGTGCGGGTCAAGCCTTATGGTGACGACCCGCTCTCTTTCACCGACTACGGCGTGCTGATCTCAAAGGACGGATCAAGGTCCTTCGAGGTTGAAAAAGCGCGAGTGCAGAAGACGGTCGTGATCACCAAGTTCAAGCAGGTGAAGGACCGCAACCAGGCGGAAGAACTGAACGGCGTCGAACTCTATGTCGACCGTGACCGGTTTCCCGATCCTGATGAAGACGAATTCTACTATTCCGACCTCAACGACCTGAGCGTCATCGACCAGAGCGGTGCACAACTGGGGAAAATCGTTGCGGTTCAGGATTTCGGCGCCGGCGATCTTCTGGAGATCAGGCCGAAGCGAGGCAGGACATTCTACATCCCGTTCACGAAGGAATTCGTGCCTGAGGTCGCTATGGCGGAAGGGTTTGTGAAAGCGGACTTGCCTGACGACTACTTTTCCGAAGACGCGCCGGGATCGTCTGACGAGGATTCTCCGGAAAAATAACGCACCGGGACGGGCTCCAGGCCCATGCGGTTGAGGTTCAGGTTTTCCTCGGTGTCATGGTCATCAACCGCCTGGCTGACTTCGGACCGCAGCAATGCGATCAGCGCGACGATCAAGGCTACCCCGATGCCGTTTGCGACCGTGTCAGCTATCGACATTTCATGATGCGGCAGAAAGCCTTGCACGACTTCACCAGCAATTCCCATCGTGAACGCAACGACCGCTGAAATTCGCAGACGGCAACAGAACAGCGCGTGAATGGAGAGTGTCAGCAGGGCGAAGAAACCAATATGGATCACCTTGTCATAAGGATGACCAACGCCTGTTTTGAAAACCATGCCAACCAGAATGCCGAATGTCATCAGCGAAACCAGCGGTACTATCCGGCTCAGCGAAATGTCGAGATAGTGCTGGTCAACCCGCCTCTGAATCATGGCGGGAAGCTTGAAACGCAAAACTGGAAACTGAAACACGGCAATGGACCTGATTGAAACGCTCTTGCCAGCATGACCGGTGGGCCTTAATCAGATCTTTCCGTGCCGTTATTGTCCGGTGGACAGGCGGAACTTTCGAATTTCAGGGTTAATGGTCACTTGATGCCCTTTAAAGCCACGATCCTCTCGCTCTATCCGGACATGTTTCCAGGACCGCTTGGCCACAGCTTGTCGGGGCGGGCGCTCGCCAGGGCGCTTTGGGCTCTCGAGACGGTCCAGATCCGGGATTTTGCCACGGACAAGCATCGAAGCGTTGACGACACGCCTGCCGGTGGCGGCGCCGGGATGGTGTTGCGGGCAGACATACTCGCAATGGCAGTCGATGCAGCGGCGCCTGCCGGTGATCCGCGTCCTCGGCTTTTGATGAGCCCTCGCGGTCGCCCATTCACGCAGGAACGGGCACATGAGCTTGCGTCCGGTCCGGGCGCCATTATTGTCTGCGGCAGGTTTGAGGGTGTTGACCAGCGGGTCATCGATTCCCGGGAACTTGAGGAGGTTTCCGTCGGCGACTATATCCTGTCCGGTGGCGAGGTCGCGGCGATCACGATGCTGGACGCCATCGTCAGGCTTATCCCGGGCGTCATGGGCAATATCGAAAGTGCGGATACGGAGAGTTTCGAGACCGGATTGCTGGAACATCCGCATTACACCCGTCCGGCCGCCTTCGAGAACATGCCGATTCCGGATGTTCTGACATCCGGTAACCACCAGAAAATTCACGAATGGCGGATGGCAGAGGCCGAGCGCCTGACCCGTGAACGGCGTCCGGATCTCTGGGAATCCTATATGGCGGACGAAGACGACGTGGACTAGGTCCTGTCCGAAGCCTGGTCTCCCAGTTTTGCAAGGAGCTGCGTGCCGCGCCGGACGATATCGGCCTGTGAATGGGCACCGGTTTTCGACGTCGCGCTCGCCAGATGATTTCTTGCCGTATTATACGAAATCTGCAAGTTTTCCGCTGCCTGTTTCAGCGAGACACCAAGGATCAGCTGTTGAACCAGCAGCGCTTCGCGATCGGTCAAACCGAATGCAGTCGAGAGTATTTTTACAGATGATTTGGGGACATCGTCCGGATCGAACACCGTGACGAGCAGCGGAAGCCTTGGCGCCAGAAAAGGTGCAAGCCCCGGGTGAAGCTGGTCTTTGTGCTGGATAGGCAAGACGAAAAAGAAGGGACCTGGGTGCCCGTTGTCCATCAGGGGTATTGGCCCGACTGGCAGGGATAATCCTGACGCTTTTGCGAGAGCCGCCTGAAGAGCGGATTGTATTTGAGGCCTGCGCGCGCCCAGACGGACAGTCCGGTCGATAAACAACGCTTTGCCGGTTGTCAGCACTTTGTCGGCCTGTCGGTTGAAATCCAGAATTCTGCCGTCGGGTTCAACAACCAGAGCGGCCGTCGGAATCTGATCCAGCCAGAATTGCGGGTTGGCGGGTTCAGCGTCCCGTTTTGCAAGTTCCAAGAGCAGCCCGAAGGCATTTTGCAGATGCGGCCTGAGAAAGCCGAAAAGACTTCGGACATGTTCCTCTTCTTTCCGGCCCATTCTTCTGGGCAGGTTGGCGGCCACGAACGCGGAATCCTCGCCTTCGCGATGCAGTATCACGCCAAAGGCACGATTGATTTCGCCGTGATCCTTCAGGAATTCATCGTAAAAATCGGTGTTCTCGACATCGGCGGTGGAAATGAAATCCCCCGTGAAAACCACATCCGAAGGATTGCATTGCAACGCAATTGGTGGAAACGGATTTGGCGAGACGGCATGGTTTAGCCGGAACTCGGCGTCTTCGCCGTGATTGAACATGGCGCAGTCGTAAACCTTGTTCCGGTAGACGCATTGGGCCTGATAAGAAATTGGCAGATCCGGATAAGCGGTTGCAAGATCCGAAAGCACACCAGTAAGCCCCTCGTCGAGCAAAGCAGCCGAGTAGATTTTGTGCAGTAAACTGGAGTGATCGTTTACCAAGTGACGAATCCTGTTGCTTGCAACTTGAGATTTAACCGATATCAATTAACGTTATTTTATAGATATCGTAAATGCCATCGTGACAATTTTTTTCAAATGTGCTATAAGAATGTTATTGCAACCAAAATTGTTTTGTCAGTTGTGAAGAACTGGTGAAATGGGGAAAGAATTACTTTAGGCAATGCTAGGCATCAGCAGCGGCACTTGTGCCGCTGCTTTTGTTGTTATAGGCCGCCTCGTATTTGTCTGTAGAAATGGCGCTCTCATAGCCACGTCGGCGTAAAGCTCTTGAATTTATTCTCCGAAATTCGATGCGAAGCTTGCAAGACGGTATTTTCAGACGAACAAAAACAACATGACAAACTCCGGATTTTGCTATATACGCCCGCGAAAGCTGGGTGATGGTGCGTTCAATTTCTGTTGAACGACCTGCAGGGCGGAACCGGTTTCGGTTCAATCCCGTTAATCCCGGTTGATATGCAACATGGCCCAAAGCTGGTGAACACGTTTCCGGCCTTAACCGGAAAACGCTCTGACCGCTTTGTAATTGAAAAGGGAAATATGCCATGAACATAATCGAGCAGCTCAATGCTGAGGAAATGGCGAAGATCGAAGCTCAACGCAAGCTTCCCGAATTTTCACCAGGTGACACGGTTCGCGTTAACGTAAAGGTCACCGAAGGTAGCCGTACCCGTACACAGGCTTATGAAGGTGTCTGCATTGCCCGTTCCGGCGGCGGCATCAACGAGAGCTTCACGGTTCGCAAGATCTCTTATGGCGAAGGCGTTGAACGTGTCTTCCCGATCTACTCCCCGATGCTCGAGGGTGTTGAAGTTGTCCGCCGCGGCAAGGTTCGCCGCGCGAAACTCTACTACCTGCGTGATCGCCGCGGTAAGTCCGCCCGGATTACCGAAAACACCAATGTTCGCTCCAAGCGCCTCAACGAGGAAGCGCGCGCGGAAGCTGCCGCTGTCAAGGTTGCCAAGGCGGAAGCCAAGAAGGCCCAGCAGGAAGCTGCAGAGAGCGCTGCTGAATAAGCCGAGTTGGCGAATACGATTGAAAGGCGGTCCCTGCGACCGCCTTTTTTGTATGAAATCATGGCAATCAATCTCAGTTGAATTCAGCTCAACCCGCCAGAACTTGACCTTGAGGCGTGGCTGCGCCATTCACTAGCCAGAATTTTGCAACAATCCTTGCTGCACCTGTCAGCGAAGGAAGACGATGCCGGAAGCAGGTGCCGGGACGCAGGCGCAACTGGAACCGGCGTGAATGAGGAGAGACCCATGGCGAAGGCTCGCACGCTTTACGACAAGATCTGGGACGACCACGTGGTCGACATGCAGCCGGACGGAACCGGCCTGCTCTACATAGACCGTCACCTGGTGCATGAAGTCACCAGCCCGCAGGCCTTCGAAGGACTGCGGATGCATGGCCGCAAGGTGCGCAGCCCGCTGAAGACCCTGGCCGTCGTCGACCATAACGTTCCGACAACCGACCGGCGCGACGGGATCGACGATCCGGAGTCTGCATTGCAGGTGGATACTCTTGCCAAGAACGCAGCCGAATTCGGAGTTGAATACTATTCCGAACTGGATATGCGCCAGGGTGTCGTTCATATCGTCGGTCCGGAACAGGGCTTTACGCTGCCGGGAATGACCATTGTCTGCGGCGACAGCCACACGTCCACGCACGGTGCGTTCGGGTCACTTGCACACGGCATCGGAACGTCCGAGGTCGAGCATGTCCTTGCGACCCAGACCCTGATCCAGAAAAAAGCCAAGAACATGCTGGTCAAGGTCAATGGTGATGTCCCGGAAGGTGTCACCGCAAAGGACATCGTTCTGGCAATCATCGGCAAGATCGGCACCGCAGGCGGGACGGGCTACGTCATTGAATATTCGGGTGATGCGATCCGGTCGCTGTCCATGGAAGGACGGATGACCGTCTGTAACATGTCGATCGAAGCCGGCGCACGCGCCGGACTCATCGCTCCGGACGAGATCACCTTTGAATACGTCAAGGGCCGTCCGAAGGCTCCAAAGGGCGAAGCCTGGGATATGGCGATGGCCTACTGGCACACGCTGCATTCGGACGCGGATGCCTATTTCGACAAGATTGTCGAGCTGGACGCCGCAAACCTGCCGCCGATCGTTTCCTGGGGCTCCTCTCCGGAAGATGTGGTTTCAGTGGAAGGGGTTGTGCCGGATCCAGAGCAGATCGAGGATGAAAACCGACGCGACTCCAAGAAGCGCGCGCTGGACTACATGGGTCTTGAGCCGGGCACAAAAATCACCGACATCAAGATCGATCGTGCATTCATCGGTTCGTGCACCAACGGTCGAATCGAAGACCTGCGTGCGGCCGCGGCTGTCATCGGGAACCACAAGGTGGCGGCGCATGTCGATGCCATGGTTGTTCCGGGCTCAGGTCTCGTGAAGGAACAGGCTGAGGAAGAAGGCCTTGATGTGATCTTCAAGGAAGCCGGATTTGACTGGCGTGAACCTGGATGCTCCATGTGCCTGGCAATGAATGCCGACAAGCTTAAGCCTGGTGAGCGCTGCGCTTCAACTTCGAACCGGAATTTCGAGGGCAGGCAAGGACATAAGGGCCGTACCCACCTTGTTTCGCCGGCTATGGCTGCCGCAGCGGCGATCGCCGGTCATTTCGTTGATATTCGCAACTGGACGGTGAATTGATTCGTATCCACGCCAATCAATAATTCCGGCAATTCAAAGGGCGTCTTCGGGCGCCCTTTTTCGTGGAGCACGTAAATTTGTCGACATAACGCAGGTGCAATTGATATCAGGCAACTGATTCATAGATTTAAGAAAAATCCTTTGCCAGAAAAAGCCTTTCAACAACCTCAATCAGAAATGACTTTGACGGGCTTCACAAGACTGTCACCTCGGCACTACAATACTCCTGTCACAAAAGGACATGTTCCGCTGTCCGATTGACCGGGCGCAGGACATTCCGAGCAGGTGTGAGGAGCGGAAGGTGACAATAGCGGTTTCGTCTGGAGCCCATCCGGCGTTGGTGCTCAATGCGGACTACCGGCCTTTGAGTTACTATCCATTGTCTTTGTGGTCGTGGCAGGACACCATAAAGGCGGTGTTCCTGGATCGGGTCAACATAGTTGCAGAGTATGATGCGGCGGTCCGAAGTCCGAGCTTCGAATTCCGATTGCCTAGCGTTGTCTCGCTCAAGACTTTTGTGAAACCAAGCCGTTACCCCGCATTTACCCGCTTCAACGTCTTTCTCCGCGATAAATTTCAGTGCCAGTATTGCAGCTCCAAATACGAACTGACCTTCGATCACCTCATTCCCCGTTCAAAAGGTGGCCTGACGACCTGGGAGAATGTGATCACCGCCTGCTCACCCTGTAACCTGCGCAAATCCAACAAGTCCTGCGAACAGTTGAACATGTGGCCGATGCACATGCCCTTTCGGCCGACAATCCAGGATCTGCACAACAACGGCAGGGGTTTTCCGCCAAATTACCTGCACGAGAGCTGGATGGATTTCCTGTATTGGGATACAGAACTCGAACCGTAGAGCGCATCGTGTTCGGTTGACCGGAAAGCAAATCTGCCTTGTCCGTGCATTCACATTGTCTTTTTATTCAGTTGCGTTAAGACTTATTTTACCCGTTTTAAAGGGTTCATTTAAGAATTTAGGTACTTTTCTGTAATAACTGTCTCATGAGAGCTGTGAGGCAGTCATGTTAAAGCAACCTATTCTTTCTATCCGGAACCTGGCCGTTCGTTTGCGCAGCGAACGGGAGGGAGCGATTATCCCGATCTTCGGGATCATGTTGGTCATCATCATCGTGATGGCCGGTGCCGCGGTCGACGTATCGCGGGTCGTGAACGCGCGCGAAAAACTTTCCTACGCGCTCGACGCTGCGGCGCTTGCCGCCGCGACGCAATTGTCGACCCAGGCCTTGACCGACGCGGAAATCCAGAAAGTCATCACGGATTCCTTCAAGGGAAATATGTCAGACGCCGATTTCCTCGACGAAGCGATCGATAACCTTTCCTTCGTTGTCGACAGCGAAAACGGTCGGGTTACCGTCACATCGGCGGCGACCATGGACAACATGTTCATCGATTTCGGTGGTTACGGCAAACAAGCCTTCGGGCCGGAAACGTTCACGTTCGGTACCAACTCACAGGTAACCTTTTCCCGGTTCGACATTGAAATGGCAATGGTGGTTGATGTGACCGGTTCCATGGGCTGGGCACTCTCCGATCTCAAAGACGCAGCAGAATCGGTGGTCAATATCCTTATCCCGGACGGTTCGACCGAAAGCAAGGTCAAGATCTCGCTGGTGCCTTACAGTGTCGGTGTCAACATGGACAGCTACGCTTCGGCAGCGACCAATGGGTATAGTACAAGATGTGCTACGGAGCGGACTGGCGGCGAACAGTACACAGATGCAAGCTATACCGTTGAACCGCTCGGGAACGGGTCTGGAACCTACCGGGCCGCGGAGTGCTCCGATTCCGTGCTGCAACCGCTGACGGACGACCGGTCCACGTTAATGACCGCGATAGGCGATCTCGAAACGGACGGCTATACAGCCGGTCATACTGGCATTGGTGTCGGCTGGTACACACTTTCCCCCAACTGGAAAGATCTCTGGCCGACGGAATCAGCGCCAGCCGAATACTCGAATACCGAAGTGTTGAAGTTTGCCCTGATCATGACCGACGGGGCCTTCAATACACGCTACGAGAAAGTAACCTGGACGAAGACTCAATGCCAAAATTACGAGTATAAAGGCGTCAGGTATGACGGAACTTGCCTGGACGGGACGAATGATTACTGGGTCGAGAAACGGAGCTCGGGCTATTCGGGAAAATCCTCACAGCGGGCCCTTTCTCTTTGTAGCGCAATGAAAAACGCCGGTGTCACGATTTATACGGTCTATTTCGGGACTGCGACGACTTCGAGTCAGGCCCGGGTAATGAGAGAGTGCGCCGATCCGGACAAGTACTATGTCGCAACGTCCGCAGACGATCTGATTGCCGCCTTCTCCAACATTGCGAAGAAAATCCAGCAGGTTTACCTGTCGCAATAACGATAGGTGAGGACAAGAGAAAAGCCCGCCGATCGGCGGGCTTTTTTGTTGGGGATTTGTCAGGTCAACCGCGGTTCTGACGATTGTCAATCAGATCGTCGACAACGGCCGGATCGGCCAGTGTCGATGTGTCGCCAAGATTGTCGAAGCTGTCCTCGGCGATCTTGCGCAGAATGCGGCGCATGATCTTGCCTGAACGTGTTTTCGGCAGGCCTGGAGAGAACTGAATCAGGTCTGGAGACGCGATCGGTCCGATTTCCGCGCGCACGTGCCTGACCAGTTCCTTTTTCAATTCGTCCGTCGGTTCCTCGCCTTCCATCAGCGTGACATAGGCGTAGATGCCCTGCCCCTTGATATCGTGCGGATAGCCGACAACGGCAGCCTCGGAAACTTTCGAATGTGCGACAAGCGCGCTTTCGACTTCCGCTGTGCCCATGCGATGACCGGAAACGTTGATGACATCGTCGACCCGCCCGGTGATCCAGTAGTAACCGTCGTCGTCGCGCCGACAGCCGTCGCCGGTGAAGTAAAGCCCCTTGTAAGTGGCAAAATAGGTCTGGACGAAGCGTTCATGGTCGCCATAGACCGTCCGCATCTGACCTGGCCAGCTATCCTTGATGACAAGGTTGCCTTCCGTCGCACCTTCCTGGAACTTGCCTTCCGCATCGACGATGGCAGGCTGAACCCCGAAGAAAGGCCTTGTTGCAGAACCTGGCTTCAGCGCCGTCGCACCTGGAAGCGGCGTGATGAGGATGCCGCCGGTCTCCGTCTGCCACCAGGTATCGACGATCGGGCAACGGCCTTCGCCAACGACATTATGGTACCAGGTCCAGGCTTCAGGGTTGATCGGCTCGCCAACGGATCCAAGCAGGCGCAATGATTTGCGCGAGGTCTTGGTGACATGGTCGTCGCCCGCACCCATCAGCGCACGGATTGCTGTCGGAGCCGTGTAGAAGATATTGACGTTGTGCTTGTCGCAGACTTCCCAGAACCGGCCCGGTCCCGGATAGGTCGGGACGCCTTCAAACATCAGCGTGGTCGCCCCGTTGGCCAGCGGACCGTAGACAATGTAGCTGTGTCCGGTCACCCAGCCCACATCCGCGGTACACCAGTAGACATCACCTTCATGATAGTCGAAGACGTATTCATGGGTCATGGAGGCGTAAACAAGGTAGCCGCCGGTCGTGTGCAGTACACCTTTCGGCTGGCCTGTCGACCCGGACGTGTAAAGGATGAACAGCGGATCTTCCGCGTTCATTTCCACCGGTTCGCACTGGTCGGATACACGTGCCGCCTCTTCATGGTACCAGACATCACGTCCGTCCTGCATGGAGATGTCGCCGCCCGTACGCCTGACCACGATCACGGACTTGACGGGAGCCTTCTCGGCCGCCCTGTCGACATTGGCTTTCAACGGCACCTTGCGCCCACCGCGAAGCCCTTCGTCAGCGGTGACGATACAGTCCGATTTGCAGCCGTCGATGCGCTGGGCGAGACTGTCCGGTGAAAAGCCGCCGAAAACAATGGAATGAACAGCGCCGATGCGGGCGCAGGCTAGCATCGCGTAAGCCGCCTCCGGGATCATCGGCATGTAGATGGTGACGCGATCGCCCTTCTTCACGCCCTGCCCGTGCAGGACGTTGGCAAACCTGTTCACTTCCCGGGAGAGTTCGTTGTACGTGATGACCTTGTGCTCGCCCGGATCATCACCTTCCCAGATGATCGCCGGTTGATCACCGCGCTTTTCCAGATGCCGGTCGACACAATTGGCCGCGACATTGAGCGTTCCATCCTCGAACCATTTGATCGAGACGTTGTGATAGTCATACGAGGTGTTCTTGACCTTCGAGTAAGGCTTGATCCAGTCGACCCGTTTGCCGTGCTCACCCCAGAAGCCGTCAGGATCTTCCACGGAGCGCTCATACATCTCCAGATACTTGGCATTGTCGACATGCGCCCGTGCGGCTACCTCCGCAGGAACGGGAAAAACAGAGTCAGACATTATTGAGAACCTCCCGAAACCGAAATTGGCCGGCTTTGGATCTATTCCCCCCAGAAGCCGACTTTATTTTCCGGGTGCCATTATGCGTATGGCCCCCTTGGGCGTCCAGAACCAAACTTTAGTCCTTTAGTCGCCGAGTCCTTGGTCTAATGCGTTCAAATACGTAGTGAATTACGACAGGCACCGTCGGCGGCAAGGCCTTCAGGATCCGAACCAACCTATTACAATGCCCTGCACCAGAATGACACCCAGCCAGTGCCCGCCATCGATAAAAGTCAGGCTCCACGGCTTTCCCTGGAACCGATGGTTGATGATTTGCGTTGTCATGATGATGCCAACCCAGATCATCAGTGCGGAAATAATCCCGGCGCGGATTGTTGTTTCACCCGTGTGGTAGACGATTCCCGCAAAGACGAATGCCATCACGATCTGACAGACAAATGTAAGCCCGAGTGTCACGGGATCCGGTTTCGTCTGCTCTTCCGTCAGGCTGGCCGCCTTCATCCAGGCCTTGCCAAGCACGCCGTACCAGACCGACCCGAAGATGAAGGATGCGATGGCCGCTGCAGCCACGGCAATCAGGTTCACGCCGTCAAACATCATGGGTCCGCCCTCCGTACTTTTCCGAGGGCAGGTTGGTCGTAAACGCCAAAAAGATCAAGCAAAGCGTTGTTCCGGAACGGACTAGTTTCTGCCTGTCCGGGCCTCCAGGCCGCCTCTTTCAACAACAAAACTGACCACCGGGGCGAGTCCGTCACCGGCCTTCATGTTTGCAAAGACAAATGGCCTGCTCTTGCGCATCCTTGATGCATCCCTGTCCATGACGTCGAGATCCGCTCCGACATGGGGTGCAAGGTCGGTCTTGTTGATGACAAGAAGATCCGACCTGGTAATGCCCGGGCCACCCTTTCGCGGGATTTCCTCGCCTGCCGCCACGTCGATGACGTAGATCGTCAGATCGGCGAGTTCCGGGGAGAAGGTAGCTGCGAGATTATCGCCGCCGGATTCGATCAGAACCAGATCAAGGTCCGGTATCGCCCTGGTCAGATCATCAATTGCGGCGAGGTTGATCGATGCGTCCTCGCGGATGGCGGTGTGTGGGCATCCCCCGGTTTCGACACCGCGAATCCGGTCGCTTGTGAGAGCCTGGGAGCGCATCAGGGCTTCGGCATCCTCTCGTGTGTAGATGTCGTTGGTAATGACGGCGAGCGAATAGTCATCGCGCATTGCCTTGCAAAGGCGATCAGTCAGGGTGGTTTTGCCGGAGCCGACCGGGCCACCAATGCCGACGCGCAGGGGACCGTTTTGAAAACTCATGAGCGGAACAACCTCGAATACTGGATTTCATGTGCCATGGAGGCGATGTCTGCGAGAAAGGCGGAACTGCCGAGATCGTCCAGTCCCGAACGGAGTGCGGTCTCGGAAACTTCAAAAACAACCGGCTCCAGACCGGCGATCGTTCTTTGTCCGTCATTCTGCCCGATGGGAACTGCGCGGATGGCCGCGGAAACGATATTGGCGACAAAAGCCTGAAGAAAGGACGTCGCTGCCGCCTTGACCGGGATGGCGTGCGCTGCACAGACGAGACCGAACGCGACGGGATAGGGCCAGGGATCATGGTCGGCGGCGACCAGATCCCGAAACAGTTTTCCAGCCGTTGTACCGGCGTCCGGAGGCCAGCTTTTCGCAACCGTCTGCATGAAGGCCGTGCCTTGCGCGCTGGTTTCCAGATGCCTTTCACGGGAGGGTTGGAGGGCAAGTCCAAGTTCCCGCAATTCAATCACCGACGACGCATCCCCCTCCTGTCCGGCCAGGAGCGTTTCCTTCAGGAGGATCGCATCGTTCCGTCCAGCGCCATATCGCAAGATACCGGAGAGCCAGTCTTCGAGCTCTGCGGCGTCCTTCACCCCGCCCTGTTCGATCACCTGTTCCAGTCCGTGGCTGTAACTGAACGCCCCGACGGGAAAGGCCGGAGAAAGGAAGGTCATCAGACGGTAGAGCGCTGCGGGTGAAACGATGTCATTCATGGGCGGATGTTTGCCCGCCGTGGTGATGGTGCCCGTGACCGTGCCCATGAACGTGACCTTCGGTGCGGCCATGACCATAGGCGCCCCCTTCCGGGTCGAATGCGGCGCTTACAGGTGTCAGCCGTCCTCCGAGCCTGGACACCATTTCCTCAATGACGTGGTCTCGTCGGATCCGCAGCGTTTCGCCAAGCAACTGGGTCGGCAGGTGCCGGTTGCCGAGATGCCACGCGATCCTCACGAGATGGGCAATATCCCCGGCTTCGATTTCGACAAGGTCTTCCGGCTCGGCCAGTACTTCGACTATCCGTCCGTCCTCCAGTTCGAGGCCGTCACCGTGGTGAAGGTGAACCGCGCTGGGCTGGTCGAGCAGGAACGTGAGGCCGCCCGCACCCGTCAGAACCGCCCGCCGGCGGTATCTGTCATCCAGGTCGAGGGTGACCCGGTCCACAGGGTCACCTTGCCAGTCCCGGGTGCGATGAATAGCCAGAACCCGGATCATTGTGCCGCTTCAACCTTTGCCATCATTGACTTGAAGGCCGGGCGCTCCCTGAGGCGCTTCAGGTATTCGTAAACCGGTCCTTCCTTCGGCAGGTCGAATTTGGCGAAAACCGCCCAACCGGAACAATGACCGATTATGATGTCCGCGATCGTGAATGTCTCGCCCATCACGTAAGGACCAGCGCCAAGCCGCTGCTCGAGGACTTCCAGACCGCGCTGGAATTCCATCCTGCAGACATCCTTGACTGCAGGGACACGGATTTCCTCCGGCAGGATGAACGTGTTTTTTGCGGCCGTCCAAAGGGCTCCTTCCAGAACATCCACTCCGAACTGGGTGAAGCTATCCTGGCGCGCACGCTCAAGGGTTCCGGCAGGAAAGGTAAATTGGCCGTGCTTGTCGGCAAGGTAGGTGCAGATCGCGACGGATTCGGTGATGGCGCTGTCGCCGTCGACCAGTATCGGCACCTTGCCACTCGGGTTGAGTGCCCGGGCGGCATCGGATTGCGGCATTGCCGGATCCACCTCGTAGGCTTCGCCCAACTCCTCCAGCAACCACATGACACGCATCGCGCGCGTGCGCGGAAATCCGACGATCTTGTACATTCCTTTGCATCTCCCATTTTCGATCCGGCCCCCTGGTTTCACCAAGGTGTTTTGGGTCTAATCCTGTTTTCTTCAGCTTAAGTGCATTTCAGGCCAATCCTGATTTTGGCTCCTTCAGCAGCGCATCGGGTTCAAAACAGGAAATAGCGCTGTGCCATCGGCAGGACATCTGCAGGTTCACAGGTTAGCAATTCGCCGTTGGCCCGGACTTCGTAGGTTTCGGGATGAACGTCGATATCGGGCGTCGCATCGTTGAGGACCATGGACTTCTTGCTGATACCGCCGCGCACGTTCTTGACGGGCAGGACGAGGCTGTCCAGACCGGCCTTTTCCGCAACGCCCGTGTCGTAGGCCGCCTGGGAAACGAATGTCACGCGACTTTCGGTCATTGCCTTGCCGAAAGCGCCGAACATAGGCCGGTAGTGCACCGGTTGCGGTGTCGGAATGGATGCGTTCGGATCACCCATGGGAGCGGCTGCGATCGTACCCAGTTTCAGAACCATGTCCGGCTTGACACCGAAGAATTTCGGATCCCAGAGCACCAGGTCCGCGAGCTTGCCGATCTCGACCGATCCGACATGCTGGTCAAGACCATGTGCGATCGCGGGATTGATGGTCATCTTGGCCATGTAGCGCCTGACGCGGAAATTGTCATTTTCGCCGGCCTCTTCCGGCAGACGGCCCCGTTGAACCTTCATTTTGTGCGCGGTCTGCAGGGTTCGGATAATCACCTCTCCGACACGGCCCATGGCCTGGCTGTCCGAAGCAATGATCGAAAAGGCACCCATGTCGTGGAGAATGTCCTCGGCCGCGATCGTTTCCTTGCGGATACGGCTCTCGGCAAAGGCAACGTCTTCAGGGATCGAACTGTCCAGATGGTGACAGACCATCAGCATGTCGAGATGTTCTTCAAGCGTGTTGACCGTGTAGGGCCGGGTCGGGTTGGTCGATGACGGCAGAACATTCATCTCGCCGCAGACCTTGATGATATCCGGAGCGTGGCCACCGCCGGCGCCCTCGGTGTGGAAGGCATGGATCGTGCGGTTCCTGAAGGCCGCGGTGGTGTTTTCAACAAAGCCGGACTCGTTCAGTGTGTCGGTGTGGATCATCACCTGGACGTCATATTCGTCCGCGACCGAAAGACAGGTATCAATGGCAGCCGGTGTCGTGCCCCAGTCCTCGTGCAGCTTCAAGGCGGCGGCACCGGCCATGATCTGTTCTTCAAGTGCCGCGGGCAAGGATGCGTTGCCCTTGCCAGCAAAGGCGAGGTTCATCGGAAAACTGTCCGCCGATTGCAGCATCCTGGTGATATGCCAGGGCCCCGGCGTGCAGGTTGTTGCGTTTGTGCCGGTCGCTGGTCCCGTACCGCCCCCCAGCATGGTCGTCACACCTGACATCAGGGCTTCTTCGATCTGCTGCGGGCAGATGAAATGGATGTGAACGTCGAGCGCCCCGGCGGTCAGGATCTTGCCCTCCCCGGCTATGGCTTCCGTCCCGGGCCCGACGACGATGTCGACATCCGGCTGAACATCCGGGTTGCCCGCCTTGCCGATACCGACAATGCGGCCATCCTTCAGCCCGACATCAGCCTTGACGATACCCCAATGGTCCACGATCAGCGCGTTTGTGATCACCGTGTCGACAGCGCCGGCGCTGCGCGGTGCCTGTGACTGGCCCATACCATCACGGATCACCTTGCCACCGCCGAATTTCACTTCCTCGCCATAGTTGGTGAAATCCTTTTCGACTTCGATGACGAGATCGGTATCGGCAAGACGCAGCCTGTCACCGGTTGTCGGTCCGTACATGTCCGCATACGCGGCGCGCGGCATCCTGTAAGCCATGTTTGCTCCTGTCGGCGATCAGTTGCCGTAGTCTTCGAGAGTTGCTGCCAAATCGTCGGCGCGATGCATGGTCATGACAATCATGCAGTTTCGATATAGATCGTTGCCGCGCGTTCCGGCCTTGAAGGGAAAGCTGTACGCCCTGCAGTCCTTTTCCCGAAACGTGAGCCAGGCCGCTTGTGCTTCTTCGAGCGCAGCGGGACTGCCTTTCAGGTGCTCCGGCAATACGTCGTCCATCGCAACAACCTTGGCTTTGAGTGTTTCATAAGCCGCTTCCATGGTTGCGTTGGCGTCCTTCAGGGCTTTTTCCGCACAATATGTGCGTTCGTTATTGTTCAGCGGATACCCGCAATCGACGTTTTCCTGAGCCCGGAGCCCAGAAGCCGCCAGGAAAACCGAGGTCGCAAAAATGGCTGAAATCAGGTAGCGCATCAATTTCCAAGACCCCCGGCAAGTTCGTTGAGTTCGGTCACGCGCGTTCTGGTCAGCTGAGCCCGGCACACGTAAATGAGTTGAGGTTCAAGTGTGCCTCCCCGCGCGAGGAAGCCGTAAGCGGCGCAAGCCTTGTCGCGATAGGGAACCCAGGCGCGCTGGGCGTCCCGCAAGGCCTCGGTGGCACCTTTGAGGCTGTCCGGCAGATAACCGTCCATTTCGCGCATCTTTTCCATGGCGACCTTGTAGACGGTGTTCAGTTCCGCATCTGCCGCTTGCCAATCCCGCTCGGCACAAAGGGTCATTTCCATCTGGCTCACCGGGTTGTCGCAATTGACGGTGTTCTGCGCACTTGCCGGCGAAAAGGGGAGAAACGTAAGGACAAACCCAAGCAAGAGCCTCCGGAACGATATGCATTGGCGCATCAGAGCTTGCCCATGACTTTTTGATTGAACCCGTACACCGTTCGCTCGCCGCGATAAGGAACCAGCGTGACGGATCTGGTTTGGCCGGGTTCGAAGCGGACGGCCGTTCCGGCAGGGATGTCGAGACGCATGCCTCTGGCCAGGTCACGATCGAATGACAGCCCTTCGTTTGTTTCCGCAAAATGGTAGTGGCTGCCGACCTGAACCGGCCGGTCGCCCGTGTTGGAAACGTCCAGCTCGACGGTTTCCAGCCCGGCGTTCAGCTCGATTTCACCATCAGCAGGGAAGACTTCACCTGGTATCATTGCTAACTCCCAAAATAGAGCATGACTATCAGCGGATCGGTTCGTGTACCGTGACGAGTTTCGTACCGTCTGGAAACGTCGCTTCCACCTGTACATCATGGATCATTTCGGCAATGCCTTCCATCACCTGTTCGCGGGACAGGATTTTCGCTCCGGCCGCCATGAGATCGGCAACGGATCGGCCATCCCGAGCACCTTCCACGACGAAGTCCGTAATCAAGGCAATCGCTTCGGGATGATTGAGTTTGACGCCTCGCTCCAGGCGCCGCCGGGCAACCATGGCAGCCATTGAAATGAGCAGCTTGTCCTTCTCGCGCGGAGTCAGGTTCATCGATCAGTTCTCCAGATTAGCAATGCCAGACGCGTGGCAGATCGGCCGAGCGGTAATCGGTCAGGAAGGACACCAGCGTGTTCCGTAAGATGCGGCTGTCATCGGATACAAATCGAACCGTCAGCAAGCCGTTCCAGGCGCTGGCGGCTGCGTGAATTGCGTGATTTCGAGACGCCTCGAGGCAGGACCGAGCGAGCGAAAGCCTGTCTTCAGCGTCTGTTGTGCAGTCCAGGAAGGTTGCGATCGTGCGATCACCCCCTGTGGCTGCCTGACCGCCCAGAAATTTCCCCGGATCGCCATCGAAGCGGATGTCATCTGCAAACACCAGTTTGCCGCCCCGTCTGATCCGCCACCTGTCCCTGAACCAAACATTTTCAACCGTTTCGCGCATGGCTCTCCGCCCCAGCACGAGGGTCTCCAGCAGCAGCAACCTGCCCTCGGGTGCCAGGTCTGCGCTGATCGAACGGGAAAGGCTGGATCTGTCGAACAGGATGGTTTCCTGCGGCAGCCATTCCAGGGTCGCGTCATCGCCAACCTTGAGTGATGTTGTCACTTTTGCGGAGCCGGAATTGCTGCGATAGGCGCGTTCCGCGGTCTGGCTGGTCACAATCGCGTGTGTGGCGTCATCCACTGCAACGTCATAGGTCAAGGCATCACCGCCGGTGAGGCCACCGGCCGTGTTGATCAAAACGGCCGTGTCTGCGCCGTCGTAAACCTTTGGCAGGCGGATCTTGGCGGAACCCTGCTGGTAAAGGTCAGCAAGCCGGGTCCTGCCGCCAGCTCCGGTGAAGCGGATGCGCGCAGAGCCATTGACCCGCTGCAACCTCGTGTCCTGCGGACCCAAATCTGATGCCGTGGCAGCACCATACATACCGTTTCCGTCCCCTTGGCGTTTCGCCGGCAATATGCCATCGGCCAACTGAATTTTCCGAGGGCCGGTCAATTCCTGGCGCTTCCCCCGCTGTGTTTTCAAACTCCTAGCAAAGGCCGGGCCAAAAATCATTGTTCCTGCCGGATACCGGGACCAATGCGGAAAGTGCGCGATTTTGCGCTGATCGGAAAGGACATTCCGATCCGGTTGACTAAAAATAAGGCGCCTGCACAAATCATCATCATTTTTACGGCTTCATGAGGGGGTTGCCCTCGGCGAAATGTTCCGGTTTTTTAGTGGCACAGCAAAAAGGCAAGCAGTCCTTAACCTGTGTGCGTTTTCTTAAGCGGTGTGACCAGCGAGGGATACACGTGTTTTCAAGCACAATCGGCCGCCTGATAATTTCAATGCTTGTGGTGTTCGGCTTTGTCGCCGGCCTCACCAGCCAGCCTGCACGGGCGGATATCGGCGCGTTCATTCTTATCGATGCGAAAACTGGCAAGGTTCTGGAACAGAAGAACGCGACGCGGAAGTGGTACCCTGCCTCCCTGACAAAGATGATGACAGCCTATGTGACGTTCAAGGCGATCCGGGAAGGCCGTGCGACGCTTAATTCTGCGGTTGTCCAGTCGAAAAACTCGTTGTCCGAACCGCCAAGCAAGATGGGTTTCAAGGTCGGTACGCGTTTCACCATCGACACGGCGCTGAAGATTATCCTCATCAAGTCGGCAAACGATGTTGCAGTGGCGCTTGGGGAAGCCATTGCAGGATCTGAATCCGGTTTCATTTCGATGATGAATGCCGAAGCCAGGCGACTGGGAATGAGCAACACACGATTCACCAATCCACATGGATTGCCGGACAATGGACAGATCACCACGGCACGGGATATGGCGATCCTCGCAATGGCCCTTCGGCGCGACTTTCCGGAATCCAGGGACTTTTACAAGTATCCCGGCGTTCGGTTCGGAAAGAAGACGCTGCGTTCGGCGAACAGGGAGTTTCTGCTTCGGGTGCCGGGCGCGAATGGCATGAAGACCGGGTATATCTGCAATTCCGGATACAATGTTGCTGCTTCCGTTACGCGGCGCGGTCGGACGCTGATCGCCGTGATTCTCGGAGCCGGGTCCGGTCTGGAAAGAACGGCCTTTGCACGGCAGCTTTTCGACAAAGGTTTCAAGAAGCGCCGCGGCGGCAAGACGGTGGCCAGCCTGACCGGTTCGTCCGGAAATCCTCCGGCCAACGGATATTGCCGGCGGAACCGGAGCCCGGGAGCAAAGGCCTACATGGCCCGATTCGACATGAAGAACGAGCCTTCCGGGGGCTTCCTGTTTTTCCGGAGCGCGGATGACAAGCAGCTGAAGAAAGTCGATGAAAGCGGATTCACGCTGGCGAACGGAAAGCCGGACTGGGCGAAAATCCTGGACCGGACGCTCGGTCCGCGCAAGATAGCTTACCGTCCGCTGCAGGTCGGGCTCGGAAAACCGACCGGAACTCCAAAGGCATCCGCATCTGCCGGCGGGACACAAATTCCGGCAAGTGATGTTCCGACGCCGGTAGCGAACCCCGTTCGCAGGGCCCAGATGGAAATTCGAGCGAAGATGCAAAAAACGGCGGAAGTCGGCTCTTCCGGCGCGATTTCACAGGCTGCCGTTGCTGTGCAACCGGTGGAACAGAAGGCTCAGGCGGCGGCGCCGGGTTCGATTTTCCGCAAGGGACTGGATTTTACGGTTCCAGTCCCGGCACCCAGTCCGCGCAAGTAGACACTCTGTCAGGAAACTTCCTGCTGAAACCGCGTGGTTGTCGGATCAACGATTAACCGTTTATTTACGCTACTGCTTAACACTGAGGTAAGAATTAGTCCGACAGTGGCGATCGGCTGCGGGATTTTCAGTGGCACCCGTGGGGGTACATTGTTCCTGGAGCGAGCCGACGCAATTCAGATCAAGAGATCACATGATGATTGAACCGAGATCCACTGCCACCATCCGCGCTCTGGCCAGCCTCGCGGAGCTGTCCGCTGATCAGCTTGAGGAAGGTGCCTCGATAGAAGAAGTCATTGCGACGCTTCGCAAGGCAGCTGAAGCAGTCCGTCACGTCATTGATACAGATGAAGCTGACGACGCGGAATTCGAGGACATTGATCTCGTTCAGGATCTCACTCCGATGGACCTTGCCGTTGAGCGTTCGGAAAACAACGAAGAAACCGAAGCCGAAGAACCGGTTCTCAACGCCGGCTAGGTAATAATATTACCCTTTCCCTTTGACGATCCCACGGAAACAATGGTAGCGGTGCGGCCTGAACTGCTTCCAGGCCCTGGAGTGCGTGTCAGCTGGTGCTGACAGCGCATCAAACGGCCGGTGTTTCGATTGGAGACGCGTTTCATGGTTTCCCAGGAGGCCCGCAGGGAGCCTGGCCGAAAAGGGCCGAAGCCCCCTATTCCCCTGTCTGTTCTGACGGGATTTCTCGGATCGGGAAAGACCACGCTCCTGAACCGGATCCTGAAGGATCCGGCCATGGCGGACACGGCCGTCATCATCAATGAATTCGGTGAGATCGGGCTCGATCACCTCTTCGTCGACCAGACCGGGGACGGCATCATCGAGCTTTCATCCGGATGCCTGTGCTGCACGATCCGCGGCGACCTTGTGACCACGCTGGAAAATCTGTTGCGTCATCTGGACAATGGCCGCAAGGACCGGCTCACTAGGGTCCTGATCGAAACCACCGGACTCGCGGATCCCGCGCCGATCCTGCATACGGTGATGCTGCATCCCTATCTGGTCATGCGCTATCGGCTCGACAGCGTGATCACGCTGGTGGATGCGGTCAACGGATTTTCCACGCTCCTGGAACATGAAGAAGCGCGCAAGCAGGCAGCTGTTGCCGACAGGATCGTGTTCACCAAGACGGACCTGCTGCAAACACCGGCTGCACGAGCGGAATTCGAAAAGCTGAAACACCGACTTGGTACGTTGAATCCGGGTGCATTGCGGCTGGATGCGCAATCTGATGAGGTGCAGCCGAGCAAGCTCTTCGATGCCGGCCTCTATGACCCGAACAGCAAAATTCCGGATGTGGCAACCTGGCTGAACGAAGAGGCCTATGCGGCCAACACGCAAGGTCATGCCCCTTCTCATGGTCATCATCATGACGGCCACCATCACGGGCATCACCACGACCACGACCACGACCACGACCATGACGTGAACCGGCATAGCGAGGCGATCCGCGCCTTCACGCTTGCAACCGATCGTCCCGTGTCCACATCGGCCCTCGAAATGTTTCTTGATTTGCTGCGATCGGCACACGGGCCGAAGCTCCTGCGCGTGAAAGGCATCGTGCACTTGGCGGAAGACCCCGACCGGCCGGTGGTCATACACGGTGTGCAGCATGTGTTTCATCCGCCGACGACCCTGGAAGACTGGCCGGATGACGACAGACGTACGCGCATGGTCTTCATCACGAAAGATCTTCCGGAAGGATTTGTCCGCAAGATGTTCGAGGCGTTTTCCGGTGCGTTGCTTCCAGACACGCCCGACGCGAAGTCCATGACGGACAATCCGCTTGCAATTTCCGGATTTACCAGTCCGGTGCGCTAGGCTGTCTGCCCATCGGGCCGGCGACGTGAACGGATGCTTCGTGGGCGCTGTTCCAACGACAATCGTCCGAAACTGAATTCGGGCGATGCCCTGGTCACCCGTTGAAGCCGGTACAATCCAGATTGGCAACAGCTGCCTGTGTCGGCTGCTGTTGCCCACTAATCGGAAGAGGCTCGATCAGGCAGCGGCCTTAGCGCGCGCGAGGGCCTTGTCGAGATCGCCTTCGGGATCCGTCGTCAGAAGGCTTGGTTGGTGCCGCGTGGTGACAACCTGCTCTATTCCGACGAGACCGAACCACCAATCCATATAGGCCGAATGAAAATCCTCGCCATATTTCCTGTCGGCACCCGGCGCAAACACTCCCGAACTGTAGAATACATGCGCGATCTTGTTTTCCAGCAGGCCAAAATACCCACGTTCCGGTTCGAATCCGAATAGCAAACCCGGTTGGGTTATGATGTCTATATAGTGCTTCAGCTTGTACGGAACGCCACCGTTCCACATAGGCACGTTGAAGACATATTCGTCCGCTGAAACAAACTTTTGGGTAATGTCGACTACCTGTTCCCAAGCGTTTCTACCCACCTCGTCCATCTCTCCGACCCCGAAGAAAGATAGTTTGGCGGCGTTCTTGTCACCATCGAATTCCGGCAGGTTCTCGCTCCAGAGGTTCAGGGTTTCGATTTGGATTTCAGGCTGTTTTTGTTTGCATTCTTCAAGATAGGAACGCGCCAGCAGCGCGGATTGCGATTTGGCGCCGCGTGGCGATGCGTTGATATGCAGGATTTTTGACACCTTTGAACACTCCTCGACATTAATCGTCCCGGCTCAAGCCGGACAACCATCTAAATACATGTTTGACGGTTACATACAATCTGAGTAACCATCAAAATATACGTTTGAAGGTTTCAATTCCGCGTGAGGAAACAAGGAAATCACTTGGCCGACCCGACAAAACCTGCACCAATCCTGATTGCTGATCATCCGGCTCTCGATTTTCTGAATACAGTGGGTGCGCCGTACGGATCAGAAATCGAGTGGCTCGAAAGCGGACGGGGCCTGGTGTCCTGGATGACGGCTGCAGGGATTCTGAGTGTCTCCCGGGCAACGGAAATCTCCGGAAGGATCCCTGTAAGGGAGCTCGACGCTGCGGCCGATGGAGCGCGGCAGTTACGAGAATGGTTTCGAAATCTTCTCACCCGGCATGGCAATCAGCTTGAATGGCGGTTGGAGGACGATCAGATCGAAACCATCAATCGCATTCTCATGGCAGGAGCGCACAGGTTCCGGCTACAGTTCGACCCACAGGGAGAACGGCGACTTGAGCTTGCCGGACAGTATGAAATCGACACAGCGGAAGACCTGCTGCTTCCAATCGCGCATGCAATTGCAGACCTGATGACGGAAATGGATCGCTTGCTCGTCAGGCAATGCGCAGGACCCAACTGTACATTCTGGTTCAACGACCTGACGAAAAACAGGAAACGCCGCTGGTGCGACATGAAGGTCTGCGGCAATCGCGCCAAGTCAGCCGCCTTCCGGGAGCGCAGGAAGGAGGTCTGAAGGACGCAAGAAACTCAGGCAAGTCCCGCGATTGCGCTGGCAAAATCCTTCGCCGAAAACGGTTCCAGATCTTCCACACCTTCGCCAACCCCAATGAAATGCACCGGTAACCCGTGTTTGGCTGCTATCGCTACCAGGATACCGCCGCGGGCGGTCCCGTCTAGTTTGGTCATGACTAGCCCGGTGACGCCGGCGACCTTGCCGAAGATTTCCACCTGATTCAGCGCGTTTTGACCGGTTGTGGCATCAAGCGTCAGGATGACCGAGTGCGGGGCGTCGGGATCGTGCTTCTTGATGACACGGATCACCTTTTCAAGCTCGTCCATCAATTCAGCCCTGTTCTGAAGGCGGCCGGCCGTGTCGATCAGAAGAACGTCGACCTGTTTTTCCCGCGCTTCCTTCATGGCGTCGAAAGCGAGGCCGGCCGCATCGGCACCGGTGTCACGGGAAATGACGTCGGCGCCGGTGCGCTCACCCCAGATCTTGAGCTGTTCGACGGCCGCAGCACGGAACGTGTCACCTGCGGCGAGCATTACCTGCTTGCCCTCTGAACGCAGTTTCTGGGACAGTTTACCGATTGTCGTTGTCTTGCCGGTCCCATTGACTCCCACCATCAGCACCACGTGCGGTTTCTTTCCCGTGTCGAGGTCGAGTGGATGGGCGACCGGTTCAAGAACCTTTTCAACTTCTTCAGACAGGATCGCCCGGACTTCTTCCGGCGTGATTTCCTTGTTGTAGCGCCCGTCCGACAACCGGTCGGTGATCGCCATGGCGGTGTCCACGCCAAGATCTGCCTGGATCAGGATATCTTCCAGTTCCTCCAGCATGGAGGCGTCCAGCTTCCGCTTGGTGAAGATGGAGGTGATGCCCTCCGTGAGCGAAGAGGAGGACCGGGCTAGACCCTTTTTCAGCCGCTGGAACCACGAAGTCTTGGGCTCTTCCAATGCGGCAGACGGTTCTGCCGGCGTGGCCTCCGGCTGAATGTCTTCCGAAACGGTTTCTCCGCCCTCGGATGTTTCGCCGGCTTCCAGATCCGGGGCAACATCAGTCGAAACGAAGTCATCTGACGGTATTGGGGTTTGTTTGGCTGAAAACTCCTCAACGATCCCCGGCCCTGTTTCGATCCTGAAGGTTTCAATAGGCTCGTTCAGCGATGCAACCGGTCTGACTTCCATTTCGACCGAGAGTTCGGGCGCATCCTCGCTATCTGGCAAATCCTTCGTGGCAGGTTCCGCTGCTTGCGCGTCTTCCCCTGTCTTTTCAACCAGGTCTTCAGTCTGCTCTTCAGGCGTTTCCTTGCCGCCGAAAAGCCGCCCCAGGAATCCGCGTTTTTTCTCGCTCATGAAACCGCCTTAAATGTTTCCCGTCGCACTCTTGAGCCACTGAACCTGCACCCAACAAACCCTGCCTCATCCTGAGAGGCAACGTAAAGCGCTTCCTCGCGAAGAGGCTGGTTGGTCAGTGTGAAACCGGCTTGAGTCATTCCGAAGGACAATCTGCTGAATTACTTGAGTTCGGGCACCCTGTCAGGCTGCCTTGGAAAGGGCGTCACCCAGAAGGTGCCGACCGGTATGACCGGTAATGCGGACATCGACGATCTCTCCGGCCTGTCCGCCGGCCAGTTCAACCTGCGTGAACTGTTCGGTGCGGCCAAGGCCCTCCTTTTCGATCAGGACCGGACGATCCTTGCCGACTTCACAAGCGAGGTGCCTGGTCAGCACTTCTGCGCCCTTTGCCCGCAGACGAGCGCCGCGCTCCTTGACAACGCTGCGCTCCAGCTGCGGCATGCGTGCTGCCGGGGTCCCTGGCCGCGGTGAAAACGGAAACACATGCAGATGGGTCAGCCCGCACGCGTCGACGATGTCGAGAGAATTCCGGAACATCGCTTCCGTTTCCGTCGGAAATCCCGCGATGATGTCCGCACCGAAAACAACGTCCGGGCGCAGGTGCCGAACATCCTCGCAAAACCGGATCGTGTCGGCCCTGAGATGGCGGCGTTTCATCCTTTTCAGGATCATGTCGTCACCTGCCTGGAGCGACAGGTGAAAATGCGGCATCAGCCGTTCGTCTTCGGCAATCACCCGCATGAGATCGTCATCGGCTTCGATCGAATCGATGGAAGATAGGCGCAAGCGCTTCAGATCCGGCACCATCTTAAGGATTTTGGCCGTCAGCGTGCCGAGTTTCGGCGCACCGGGAAGGTCTGCACCATACGATGTGATATCCACGCCCGTCAGCACGATTTCATTGTAACCGTTTTCCACCAGCCGCCTGATCTGGTCGATCACCACGCCCATCGGAACGGAGCGGGAATTTCCACGGCCATAGGGAATGATGCAGAAAGTGCAGCGATGATCGCAGCCGTTCTGGACCTGAACGAAGGCGCGTGCACGCCCGGTCAGACCGTCGATCAGGTGACCCGCCGTTTCCTCAACGCTCATGATGTCGTTGACGCGAACCTTTTCGGTCTCCGAAATACCGAAAGCGACGACGTCCTGATAGGACTTGCGCTCCAGCTTTTCGGTGTTGCCGAGGACAAGATCGACCTCTTCCATGTTGGAAAAGGTCTCGGTCTCTGTCTGGGCGGCGCAGCCCGTGACAATCACACGCGCATTCGGGTTGCCGCGCTTGGCCCTTCGGACGGCCTGGCGTGCCTGGCGCACGGCTTCGTTTGTCACGGCACACGTGTTGATGAGGATCGCGTCCTGCAGGCCCGCAGCTTCCGCTTCGCGCTTCATCACCTCCGACTCATAGGAGTTCAGCCGGCAACCGAATGTGACGACATCGACGCTCATGAGACAGCTCCCGCCACCGAAGCATCCCCGGAACCGGTCTTGCGCCACTCCAGGGACTCCAGATCGACCTCTCCTTCGAACTCGATTTCGGTAAGACCGGTCATGAGCACATGGTCGTCGCTTTCGCGCCACTCGATCCCGATGGGACCGCCAGGCAGATGTACCGTTGTCCTGCGGCTGGTCTTGGTGTCGCGGGCAGCGGCGACGCCGACTGCGCAGGCAGCAGTCCCGCAGGCCAGCGTCAGGCCCACGCCCCGCTCCCAGACCTTCAGCCGGATCTGGTCTTCTTCAAAGACATGGGCGAGCGAAATATTGGCTCCCTCCGGGAATATCGGATGAAGTTCCAGCAGTGGTCCGAAGCGCTCCAGTTCGTAACCTTCGACATCGTCGACCCAGAAGATCGCGTGCGGATTACCCATGTTGACGGCCGCAGGCGTGTGCAGGACCGGATCGTCGATCGGACCGATCTGCAGTTCGATGGCGCGCGTATCGGCAAATTCCTCAGCGAGTGGAATTTCATCCCATCGAATCCTCGGCGGTCCCATATCGACCGTTACATTTCGCGGTCCGGGGCTGTCGAATGCATGCAGAAGTCCGGCGCCTGTTTCGATTGTCACGAGATCCTTGCCGATTTCCTCCATCAGCAGGCGTCCGATACAGCGGGTTGCATTGCCGCACGCGGAGACCTCGCCGCCATTCTGATTATGGATGCGCATGAAGGCATCAACGCCGAGCGAAGAGCGTTCAACCGTGATCATCTGGTCGAAGCCGATACCGCTTTCCCGGTCACCCAGCCTGGCGATCACGTCCGAAGAAAGGCGCAGCGGCTGTTCGCGCGCATCCCAGACCACGAAATCGTTGCCGAGGCCATTCATCTTCAAAAAGGGTCTGGTTTCAGACGCCATGCCGGGTGTACTTCTTCCAAGGTGTTGAGAATGAGATCGGTTTGTCGCGATCACTTGACCCTATATGGCCGAAAACTCGAGAAATTACCAGTAGGAGGGGCTTTCGGAGCAGGCATGCGTCTACATGGGGTCAATGCGGAACAAGCATTATTGCCGATCGGTCAGAGATTTTCCGCCTTGAAGGTGTCGCAGGCGTCAAGTTGACCGGCGTCGAAACCTCGCCGGAACCATCTGGCACGTTGTGCCGAAGTCCCGTGATTGAAACTCTCCGGAACCACATATCCCTGTGCCTGACGCTGCAGAGTGTCGTCACCAATGCGGCTTGCCGCGTTCAGCGCCTCCTCAATGTCGCCTTCCTCCACGAAACCCTGTTGCCGCGCCGCGAAGTGCGCCCAGATACCCGCATAACAGTCGGCCTGAAGCTCGACCCTGACCGATAGCGCGTTTGCTTCCGTCTTGCTGAGGGTTCGGCGGATCTTGTGAAACTCCGGAAGAATGCCGAGCACATTTTGGATGTGATGTCCGACCTCGTGGGCCAGCACGTAGGCCTGAGCGAAATCACCCGGCGCATTCAGTTGCCTGGCAAGCTGCTGGTAGAAGGAAAGGTCGATATAAAGCTTGTCGTCGGCCCCGCAATAAAACGGTCCGGTTGCCGCACTGGCATAGCCACAAGCTGAAGAAACCGACCCGGAGAAAAGTACCAGTGTGGGTTCCGGATAGTCGCCGCCAAGCCCGGAAAAGATCTCGCTCCAGGTGTTTTCCGTATCGGCGAGGATCACCGATACGAATTGCGCCGTTTCATCGTTGGCGGCAGAACGCGGTGCAGAAATTTCATATCCCGGTTCATAAGAGCCGCCGGCGTCGAGCTGGCTGAGAAGCGTCAACGGATTGACCCCCATCATCCACGCGATTCCGGCAATGACGACGAGACCCGTGAGACCGATGCCGCCTCCCGCACGAACACGCCTGCCGGCGGGGACCCGCATGCGCCGCCTTGGGCGCGGCCCGCGTCTGTCGTCGATATTGCTGCTGCCGCGGCGGCCTTTCCAACGCATGATTGAGTATCCGTTCTGTCGATGACGCCCCTGAATACCAGACCGTGCCGGTAAGTTGCACGTAAAAGAGCATCCCGGAGCGCAACATTGTGATGGCAATTACAGCGGGAGGGCACAATCCGTGGAAGAACAAGGCGCAGTAGAGCGGTAAATTGAGGATTTTGAAATGCGCGATGTAACAGAACAAGAAGCCCAGCGATTGATAGCATTTGCAACAGAGCGGCTCGGACGCCAGGAAGGCAACGGCCAATGCTGGACACTGGTCAACAATGCCTTTGAAAATCTCGACTTTCACAAACCGTCGGCCATCTACAACTGGGGCCGTGAAGTGGAACAGTTGGCGAATGCCCGACCCGGCGATGTTTTTCAATTCAGCCGCTTCGAGGTGACGGTCCGTGTCGAAAATGACGGGGGTTACGAGGAGCGGACGGAATCGCGAGGCGCTCCACGGCACACGGCAATCCTGGAAAGCATTGACGAAAACGGCATTGCGACGTTCCTGGAATGCAATGTCTATGAAAATTTCAACGTCCAGCGGAACCGCTTCTATGTCAGGACAGCCGATCTGGAAAGTGGCGAGGGAGAACGCACGACCGTGCGTGTCAGCGGACGCTTCACCATTTATCGCCCGCAAAAATCGGAATAAACACGATCAATCCATGATCGCGTGACATCACGTCAGGCAGTGATCACCATACGCACATGCGCTCCCGCCTTTGCAAGCAGCAAGCGCATGTGCTCTGGCGAAACCGCCACACAACCTTCCGTCGGCGTGTAGGTCTCACGGGCGATATGAAAGAAGATTGCGCTGCCCTTGCCTCTCACGGCCGGGAACATGTTGCAGTTCAGGACGACGACAATGTCGTAGAGCCTGTCGTCGCGCCACATTTTCTCGTGGCTCGCGGGAAACGGCAGTGTGACAGGCCTGTTATAGAGCCGGTGTTCCGGATCATCACACCAACCGGATTTTGGCGTGAGCGGCTCAAGCTGCAAATTTGTTTGCGGCGGCCGTCCCCTGTCCGCCCTGTAATAGACGTGAAGGAGATCGAAAGAGCCCATTGGTGTACCGCCATCGCCTTCTTTTTTACGCATGACGATACCGGATCTCCCCAAGGCACACGGAACCGTGATCGGTCCAAGACGCAATATTCCCTTCGTCCCGTCGCGTGGCAGCGCACGTACCACCAGTGTTTCCGCCGGTTTGCCGGACTTTGTCATCCCTGCTTGCCTCGCCCTGCAATATCCAAATCAACACTTTGATAAACCAGCCTTAAACCCCGCGTGAAGAAGAATTGACGAATGACTGCTTGTGCGGCGAGAATTTCCCACGCACATAGAGGCAGGAAACACGCATGTGTAGATTGCACAAGTTGGCGTGATCACCTTGAGACTTTTGGCGAGGACCGCACACATGACCGCCCGCACGATCTTGATAGTCGATGATGACAACGAACTGCGCGAAGCGCTGGTTGAACAACTTTCGCTTTATGACGAGTTTGAAACCATACAGGCGGATTCAGCCACATCCGGTATCGGCCTTGCCAAGGACGAACATGTTGACCTGCTGTTGATGGATGTTGGTCTGCCCGATATTGACGGGCGTGAAGCGGTAAAGCTTCTGCGCAAGAACGGCTTCAAGGCACCGATCATCATGCTGACCGGCCACGATGGTGACAGCGACACCATTCTCGGACTGGAAGCCGGCGCCAACGACTATGTCACCAAACCATTCAAGTTTGCCGTTCTCCTGGCCCGTGTACGCGCGCATCTGCGTCAGCACGAGCAGAGCGAGGACGCGACTTTTGCAATCGGCCGCTATTCCTTCCGTCCGGCCGCAAAGGTGATGCAGGACGATGGAGGCGCGAAGGTACGGCTTACGGAAAAGGAAACCTCCATTCTCAAGTTCCTCTACCGTGCAGGTGAAAAACCGGTCACCCGTGACGTTCTGCTGCATGAGGTCTGGGGATACAATTCAGGCGTGACCACCCATACGCTGGAAACGCATATTTACCGCCTGCGACAAAAAATCGAACGTGATCCGTCCAATGCAGAGCTTCTTGTCACAGAAGCCGGTGGATATAAGCTTGTGCCCTAACGGGTAATCAGCGTAAATCTTGGGCATGAGCCTTGCCCAAGACATTGCGATTCTCAAGCAAATCCCGATGCTCTCGGACTTTCAGGACGATCAGCTCCGCCTGCTCGCCTTCAGCGCCGAAAGCATGGATTACCACGACGGCCAGCGCCTTTTCGAGGAAGGGGAGCGGGCCGATGGCGGTCTGGTGATCACAAATGGCACCGTCAGCCTGCAGAAAAAGGGCGAAGACGGCTTTGACGAGGTCGAAAGGGTCGGTCAGGGCACCCTGCTCGGCCAGACCGCACTTCTGACTGAAAGCAAACGGCCTTGCCGTGCAGATGCGGTCGGAACGGTCAGCATCATCCGTATCCGCCGGGCACTGTTCAAGCGCATGATCCAGGAATATCCGGAACTGGCACAGCGTCTGTTCGAGCAGCATTCCCTGAAGTATCGTGCCACAATCGCCGCCTTGCGTCCGATTGGTGACAAGATGGTGGAGCTGGAACAGCTCAATGCGGAGCGGCGTGTGCGCGATGATTCAAAGGCGAGCGAATAGGCCCGGCTATTTCAGCCGCGCGCGCACAGCGATTTGAGGGCCTGCTTTCCTTTTTGACCGGACACACCTATTCCAATCGGCGCAATGCCCGTCCGACCCATTCAGGTGTCGGCTTCAAGAGCGCGATGTGAAGACCTTCACGAATGACATCAGGAAATGCTGCGGACCTTTCTGCTTGAGTGTCATAGTGCAGCAGCATGCATTCGAACGTTGCGCATTCGCGGGTCCCTGACCACATGGTGTGCCCGACATGAAGTCGCTTGGTATCCACACCCAGTATTGCGGATTCAATTGACAGTGTCGCGGGTGCACGCACTTCTCCGACATACCGCAAATGGGTCTCCAGCGTGTATAACGCGCACCCGTTTTCTTCGAAATATTCGGTGCCAATGCCGAAATGGTCTTGCAGCTTCCAGGTCGCATTGCTGAAGGGCACAAGATAATAAGCCTCGTTCAGATGACCATAGGCGTCCAGCCAGTCGCTCTGGAGCGGCTCTTCGTGCAGGCGAAACGTTGCCATGAGGTCACCCGATCAGGAGGGTTTTTCAAAGACGACCAACTTGGTCATGGCGGGAATCAGGTTATCGACGTCAGCAACCTCGAATCCCTTTCTCTTGCCAGCTTCCGTCAGCCACCCGACAGAAAGCGAGCGAGCTTCGGGGGTGAAAGCCATGTGCTGCAATTGCCAGAGCGCTGCCAGCGCCGGGCCACGCCGGTTCTCTTCGACCATGAAGTCGTGAACCATCAGCTTGCCGCCCGGAGAAAGCGTATCGAATGCCTTCTGCAAAAGCCCTTCCACGTCGTCGCCCGGAACGCCACTCATCAGGTAAGACATCAAGATGGCACTCTGGTTGCTTGGCCATTGGACTTCGATGGCGTTGCCGGGGATGTAGCGAACACGATCGACCAGATTTGCCTCGGAGATGAACCGCCAGCCGATTTCCGCGACATTCGGAAAATCAATGATCGTCGCGTGCAGGTTTTCGTATTCATTGCACAGGCTGATCGTCATTGCGCCGGTTCCGCCACCGACGTCCAGCAAGGTGTCGGCACTGCTCAGATCCACTTTCCGTGCAAGTGTCTTGCCCGGACCGAGCGACCCTGCGTGCTGGCTTTCGGAATAGACCGACGCCTGTTCTTCGTCCGTCATCCAGTGGCTATAGGAGGCAATCGCATCTTCGGACAGATCGCCTTTCATCACAGCATTGAGCTGGAGCAGGAACGGATACATCTGCTGATCGATCTGATGACGCAGGTAGTCACCGAAATCATACTGCGACTGTTTCGAAAGAAAGTTCTGTGCCGCCGGTGAATTCCAGATTTTCCTGTCATCACCGATGGCGAGCAGGCCAACGCTTGCAAGCGCAGTCGTCAGAATAACAATACGATTTATCGGAATGCCGGTGGCCTTCGCCAACTCTTCAGCCGATTTGGACCCGTCTGCAAGTACCGAAAAGATATCAACGTGAAGCCCGGCAAACAGAGATTTGGACGCCATGAAACCGAATGCAATCGAAGAGAGGTCCTCCGCACTTTCGATTGTGTTTTCAGTCGCCACTGTATCTTGGGCCAGCATGCCGTGCTCTCTCTTCTGTCTTGGATGTTGTGGCGCAGAACATACACCTTCAATGCCGCAGCACAACATGGAGTGCGGCCTTGCCGGTGGTTTGGTGACTTCAATCCGAACCGCCTGCCTTCGGAAAAGACGAAGACGACGCTGATGAACGCGGCGGTTTACATTGATAATGCTCCACGTCGCATAGCGCGTTGGGGGGCATGCCGACGCGGATTTCGATTCCGAATACGATAAAGGCGAGCTGTCGGCCTTATCGTGCAGATGCTACGCCTCATACCGACGGCCAGGCCGAAATCCAGCGCTATTCCTGATTTTCGCCGAACATGTCGCGATACGAGAGCGGAGATACGCCAACGTGCCTCTGGAAGGCGCGCCGGAGGCGCTGTTCATCCAGAAAACCGGAATTGACGGCAATTTTCGCCAAGGGAAGATCGCGGCGCACAAGCGCTCGTTTGGCCGCATCGACGCGTATAAGCTCAACGGCCTTCGCTGGGGTCATTCCCGTTCTTGCCTTGTATTTACGTGAGAAGCTGCGGGGGCTCATCGCGAGTCTTTCCGCAAGTTTTGGAACGCTAAGATCGCTTTGCAGATGCCCAGCTATCCATGCATGGAGATCGGCAAACAGCCCCTCGGGCTCCGACGCCTGGATATTGAGTACGTCGCTGAACTGCGATTGTCCTCCCGGCCGCTTGAAAAAGACGACCAGAGACTGAGCAACCTGCATCGCCGCTTCGTGGCCCATATCTTCCTCGATCATCGCGAGTGCCAGATCGATGCCGGCCGTGACACCGGCAGAGGACCACATATTGCTGTTGCGCACAAAAAGCGGATCGCGTTTGACCTCGATGTCGGGAAAGCATCTCTGCAATTCGTCAACCTGACGCCAGTGGGTGGTTACACTTTTCCCGTTGATCAGACCGGCTGCAGCCGTGAGAAATGCGCCCATACAGGTCGACGCGATGCGTCGGCTACCGTTGGAAGCCTCCTTGATCCAATCGACAAGATCTTCCTGTTCCATCGCATCGAACACACCGTCACCACCGGCAACTATGAGTGTGTCGATGGGTTTGAAGGATGCTTTGTCCAGTGTGACCGTGCCCAGTTCCACCTGACAGTCCGTTATGATTGGACCACCTTCCGGTGACGCGATCACGACGTCATATGCGCGAACACCGTTTGCAACGTCGGTGTTGTTCGCACTTGAAAAGGCCTGCAGCGGGCCCGCGACATCCAGCAGCGTGACACCGGGATAGATCACAAAAACGACGCGGCGAGGTTGCCGGTCTTCAGTGTCGTCGAGTTTGGCCGTTTTTGATCGCATATTGTCATTTATGCCAAAATCACCCTCCTGTAAACCGGGTTCGGAAACAGGAGGACCCGGAATTGAAACCGGCACAACAAAACCGCACGGCAATTTTGACAATCGGATTGTCCTTCGTTGCCCTCGCCCTGGCATTTTCCGCCAGAGCGTCCCTGGGACTGGTGATGCCTGTCCTTGAACAAGAACTCGACTGGTCGCGAAGCTTCACCTCGAGTGCGGCAGCCGTGGCGCTCCTCGTTATGGCGGTCATTGCGCCGTTCGGAGGGCGACTTGTCGATAAAAAGGGAGCACGGGCGATCCTGCTCGTCGGCCTCGGTGCTCTTGCCATCGGTTGCTTTCTCGTGGCGGCCACCACCGACCCGGTTGTCTTCTTTCTGGCATTTAGCGGGATCGCCGCCGTCGGGTTCGGACTGGTGGCCACTCATGTGGTCTCAACCGCGGTTGAACAGGAGGTCGAGACGAACCGGGGACTTGCGACCGGTTTCGCGACGTCGGGTTCAACGGGGGGACAGTTTGTCTTTGTACCGCTTCTGGCCATGCTGATCGGCACTTATGACTGGCGCATGGCATTTGTTGCCCTTGGACTGGGCGCTCTTGTCGTGATGTTCTGCATCTATCTCTGGTTCCCGCAAAACACGCGCAGAACAATGTTTTCCGCTGATCAGAAGGAATCGCAAAGCAGTCTGGGAGACGACCTCCTGAATATCCTGAAGCTGCCAACGTTTCAGATCCTGTTCTGGAGTTACTTCATCTGCGGTTACACAACGTCGGGTGTGATCGAAACGCATTTTTTGCCCTATGCAATATTTTGCGGCTTCGGCCCGGTTCCTTCAGCTTCCGCTTACGGTCTTCTGTCAGCCATAAACCTTGCCGGAATGATCCTGGCGGGATGGCTCTCGGACCGGATGAACAGACCGCTTCTTCTGGGTATCATCTATCTCATTCGCGGCTTCACCTTCATCATTCTGGTGAATGTGGGCACAAGCTTTGAGACGCTGATCTTTTTCTCGATCCTCTTTGGCCTGGTCGACTATTCGACCGTTCCGGTCACCGCAAGTCTTGTGGCATCCCATATTGGCAGAAGCGTCATGGGGCTGGCATTCGGGCTGATTTCCGCCGGCCATCAGGTTGGTGCTGCAGTCGGAGCCTATTTTGGCGGTGTCTTGTACGACATCTACGCTCAATACACCTGGGTCTGGTGGTCGTCTGTCTGTCTGGCCGTGTTCGCAGGTATTCTCGTGTTTTTGATAAAGGACAGACCGGCACTCCCTTCGGTTCAGGAAGCATTGCACTAGCAAGACCGAACTGATCGTTCGCAGCGGCGCGGACAATGACCTTGCCGTATTGGCGGTTCATCCGCCCGTCGCTCAAAAAAAGTCCCGCTTTACCGGACTGGAAGCGGGACAGAATAACCTGAAATCGCAATGGGATCGGGAGACCGGAAACTGATCAGTTTCCGCTCGCCCGGATCGATCACACCCAGGGACGGCTTTCGCCCAGGTTTCCTTCGAATGTGTCGATCTGCTCGGCCTTCGCCATCGTCAGACCGATATCGTCAAGACCATTGATGAGGCAGTGCTTGCGGAAATGATCGATCTTGAACGCCACGTCCCCACTTTCCAGGCCGCGGATCTCCTGATTTTCAAGATCAATGGTCAGTGTGAAGTTCGCGCCGCGCTCAGCTGCGTGAAGAAGGGTTTCCAACTCGTCCTCGGAGACCTCGATCGGCAATATGCCGTTCTTGAAGCAGTTGTTGTAGAAGATATCTGCAAAGGACGTGGAGATGACGCAGCGGATACCATGATCCAGAAGCGCCCAGGGGGCGTGTTCGCGGGAAGAACCGCATCCGAAGTTGTCACCTGCAATCAGGATCTTCGCATCGCGGTAAGCCGCCTTGTTCAGCACGAAATCGACGTTTTCAGAACCGTCGTCATTGGTCCGCATTTCGTGAAACAGCGCGGAACCGAGTCCGGTGCGCTTGATCGTCTTCAGAAATTGCTTCGGAATGATCATGTCGGTATCGATATTCACGATCGGCATGGGCGCCGCGACACCGGTCAGGGTTTCAAATTTTTCCATTGTTCTGTCTCCTGAAAGGTCAGTTCCGCTCGATCGCCCCGGGCCATCAGCCCTAGGCAGCAAGGCTTGTGGCCTGATCGACGCCGAGCATCAAGTTTAGGTTCTGGACCGCAGCGCCCGAGGCACCCTTGCCGAGGTTGTCGTAAACGGCAATGATCGCGGCCTGGGCGCGTGCATCATTTGCAAAGACATGAAGACGCAGCAGGTTGGTGTCATTGACGGCTTGCGGGTCCAGGAAATCGGCACGTTCCAGCGATTCAAGCGGTGCGACCTCGACAAACCCGTTGTCCGCGCCGGCAAAATGGTCTGCCAATGCGGCGTGAAGCTGCATGCCTGTCGGAGCCTGCGCCAATTCGGCCAGGTTCAGAGGCAACACGGTCAGCATGCCCTTGTAGTAGTTGCCGACGGACGGTGTGAAAAGCGGGGCCGAATCGAGCAGAGCATACTCGGTCATCTCCGGCAGATGCTTGTGGTTGAAGCCGAGCGCATAGGGCGCAAAGACATTTGCGTCCGTCCCGCGCCCTTCGTAGTCGGCGATCATGCCCTTGCCGCCACCGGAATAACCCGACACCCCGTGATAGGACAGAGCAAAATCGGCAGGCAGAAGATCTGCGGCAACGAGCGGACGCACGGAAGCGATCAACCCCTGGGGCCAGCAACCCGGGTTGGCAACACGCATCGCCGCGGCAATGACGCCGCTCTGATCGGGATCCATTTCGGCGAATCCGTACGCCCAGCCCTCGGCGACCCTGTGTGCGCTCGACGCATCGATAACCCGGGTCGTGTCATTTTCAATCAGGTCAACGCTTTCCCGCGCCGCCGCGTCGGGCAGGCAAAGAATCGCGACATCGGCCTTGTTGAGATAATCGGCCCGGGCCGCAGGGTCTTTTCTGCTTTCGTCCGGAATGGAGATCAGCTCCAGATCGCGGCGCATGGCGAGGCGCTCACGGATCTGCAGACCCGTCGTACCGGCTTCACCATCTATGAACACGCGCGCAACCATGGCCCGTTCCTCTCCTCTGGCTGAGTAAAATCGAATGCGTCATACACCCAATCGACGGTCTTGTCACCGATTGTGAGCGCGATCAGACCTCAACGAGCCCTTGAGTGATACTCATCATTGGGCCGCATGTCGGTCGCGGCCGCCACCCGGTTGCTCATGTTGAAGAAGCCGGCAACAGAGGCAATGTCCCAGATATCGCGGTCGCTGAACCCCGCATCGCGCAGGGCTTGTCGATCGCTTTCGAGGATTTCGGCAGGTCTTTCAGTCAGTTTCACCGCAAAATCCAGCATCGCACGCTGGCGCGCGTTCAATTCGGCAACACGGAAGTTCATGACCATCAGCTCCCCGAGGACCGGATCGCCCGATAATTCGCGTACAGCCGCGCCATGGGCGGTCAGGCAATAGAAACAACGGTTGACGGCGGATACCGCAACGGCAATCATCTCCCTCTCAAGCTTGGTGAGACCGCATTCCGCCAGCATGAGGTCGTTATACATGTCGGTGAATGCGCCCAACTTCGATTCATCAAAGGAATACGCTTTCAGCACATTGGGCACCAGACCCAGCTTTTCTTCGCACAAATCGAAATAAGCGAGTGTTTTTTCACTTAATGTTTCATTTGAATCGATATGCAAGGCGGTGACTTTACTTGACAATTTGCCTCTCCCGTCATGAAAACTTTTATGTCGCTGCAATACAAAATCACATCATGCGGCCGAGCCACAACAAAGATCGCCTAGGGGGAATGAAATGCCGGACAAACACGACGTCGAGAAAATCAAGCTCATCGACGCAGTCCACGCAGGCCTGAAAGAAAAAGACCCCGCCCTGGTGGAGTTCGCCAGCGCGTTTTTTGACCGGGCGGCGGCAGAGGATCTTGTCACCTACACGGCGGAGGAACTGTGTGGCTTCGTTGTGGATGCCTGGCAGGATTTCCAGAACCATGAATTGGGCACACACCGCGTTGGCATCACCGACCCGGCATCCTCAGGCAAAAATCCAAGAATCGACAATCTGACCGTCATCGAAATCGTAAATGACAACATGCCGTTCCTGGTTGATTCGGTAATGGACGAATTGCAGGGCAGCAAGCTGGAAATCCACCTTGTGCTGCATCCGATCTTCATTGTCGAGAGGGACGAAAAAGGCAAACTGCTTTCTGCCGTCGGCAGAAAGAAACCGGCAAAGCGCAAGGATCGGCAGGAGAGCCTGATCCACATTCACGTGACGCGCATCGATTCGGAAGAAGCACGCACCGCGCTCCGGGAACGGCTCGACAATGTCCTGAATTCGGTAAGATCGGTTGTCGACGACTTCAAACCGATGCAGGAGAGACTCGCCGAAGCGATCGACACTTTCAAGACCACGCAAATTCCGGGCAGCAGCGACGATCTCTGGGAGGCAATCCATTTCCTCGAGTGGATGGAAAACAACAACTTCATTTTCCTGGGAATGCGGGAATACAGGTTCGAGGGCGGAGTTGATGAAGGCGAGCTTTCACCTACCGAAGGAACTGGCCTCGGCCTGTTGACCGATCCGGATGTCCGCGTCTTGAGACGTGGATCCGAATTTGTGCAGATAACACCTGAAATCCGGGAATTCCTGAAGAATCCGGAGCCTCTCATCATCGCCAAGGCGAATGTCAGAAGCACCGTTCACCGGCGTGTGCACATGGATTACGTTGGCGCGAAGATTTACGACGATGATGGAAATCTGACGGGTGAATTGCGCATCGTCGGTTTGTTTGCCTCAACCGCCTATACCGAACCGACCAACACGATACCCTTTCTGCGGCGGAAAGTTGCCAGCGTATTGGCACGCGCCGGGTACGGGTCTGAAAGTCACTCCGGCCGCGCGCTGCGCAACGTGCTGGAGGCTTTCCCGCGCGACGAGCTGTTTCAGATCGAACGTGAGCGCCTGTTTGAATTTGCCATCGCAATCCTACAACTGGACGAGCGCCCGCGAATCAGGGTGCTGTCCCGGCCGGACAAGTTTGACCGGTATGTCTCGATCATGGTGTTTGTGCCTCGTGACCGGTATTCAACCGAAATCAGGATCAATATCGGAACCTATCTTGCCTCGATATACGAGGGTCGCCTGTCCGCCTGGTATGTGACCTACATGGAAGGTCCCCTGGCGCGGGTTCACTATATTGTCGGGCGGGACAAGGGTGAAACGCCGAAACCGGAACAGGAAGAACTTGAGATTGCCGTCGCTGACATGGTGCGGACCTGGTCCGACAATGTCCGGGATGCCCTGAACAAGGAATTCCCGCCTGTCCAGGCGCGGCAGCTGGCCGAACGGTACGCCCTGTCGTTCCACGGAGGCTACAAGGAAGTCTATACTGCCCAGTCCGCCGTATCGGATATCGTCAAGCTCGAAACTCTGGCCGGCCTTGATGACACGACAATCTCGTTCCGCAGACCGTCAGGTTCGGAAAATAACCGCCTGTCCCTGAAGGTTTATCACTGCGGTTCACCCATACCCCTGTCCGCCCGCGTACCGCTGCTGGAGAACATGGGCTTCAAGGTCATCAACGAGCGAACCTACAGGGTGACACCGGCGGACAGGCCACTGTCCTACCTGCATGAAATGACACTCGAAAGCCACTCCGGAGACGACTTCAACCTGCCGCAGGAACTGGAATCCAGGCTTGAGGGCATGTTCATGGCCATCTGGAAAGGCAGTGCCGAAAACGACGGCTACAATCGCCTGGTCATGACCGCCGATCTTGCATGGCGAGATGTCGCTGTCGTCAGGGCATTGTCAAAATTTCTCCGCCAGGCCGGTATTCCTTTCTCGGAAGACTACATGTGGCGGACCCTGAACAATTATCCGCTGATCGCTGCAAAGCTGGTGGAACTTTTTCATCTGCGCTTCAATCCGGACGTCACCGCAAAGGACCGGGAATTGGGTTCAGACCGGCTCGCGGAAGAGCTGACAGCCGACCTCGAAGAGGTTTCCAGTCTCGATGATGACCGTATCCTGCGCCGGTTCCAGAATGTCATCAACTCGATCCTGCGCACGAATTTCTATCAGCTGGACAAGAGTGGACAGCTCAAACCCACTTTTGCTTTCAAGATCGAAAGTCCAAAGATCGAAGACCTGCCTCAGCCGCGGCCATATCGGGAAATCTTCGTCTACAGCCCCCGTGTAGAAGGAGTGCATCTACGTTTTGGCATGGTCGCCCGTGGCGGATTGCGCTGGTCGGACCGACCTCAGGATTTCCGGACGGAAGTGCTCGGCCTCGTCAAGGCACAACAGGTCAAGAATGCCGTTATCGTGCCTGTCGGCGCGAAAGGCGGTTTCGTACCGAAGCAGCTTCCTCCGATCAATGACAGGGAAGCCTGGTTCAAGGAGGGGACTGAAAGCTACAAGGTCTTCATCAACGCATTGCTCGATGTCACCGACAACCTGGATGAGGACAAGCTCATTCCACCGGATCGGGTGCAACGCTTCGACGGCGACGATCCCTATCTCGTTGTCGCAGCCGACAAGGGCACTGCGACGTTTTCCGATACGGCGAACGGGATATCGGAAGGGCGGCATTTCTGGCTCGGGGATGCTTTTGCCTCAGGCGGTTCCGCCGGCTATGACCACAAGAAAATGGGCATCACCGCACGCGGTGCCTGGGAAGCGGTCAAGCGTCACTTCCGTGAAATGAATCGGGACATTCAGACCGAACCGTTTACCGCGGCCGGTGTCGGTGACATGTCGGGTGATGTCTTTGGCAACGGAATGCTGCTCTCCAAGGCGACGAAACTTGTCGCAGCGTTCGATCACCGCGATATCTTCATTGATCCGGATCCTGACCCCGCCAAGACCTGGGACGAGCGCAAACGGCTGTTCGACATGGGCCGATCCTCCTGGAAGGACTACAATACCGACCTGATCTCAAAGGGCGGCGGCATCTTCTCCCGGCAGCTGAAGTCCATTCCGCTGTCTGCTGAAATCCAGGAATTGCTCGGCCTCGACAAATCCAGTGCGACACCACAGGAAGTCATGATGGCGATCCTGCGGATGAATGTTGACCTTCTCTGGTTCGGTGGCATCGGGACCTATATCCGCGCAACCACGGAAAGCGATGCGGATGCCGGAGACAGGGCCAACGATCCGATCCGCATCACGGCACCGTTCGTTGGGGCAAAGGTAATCGGCGAGGGTGCCAACCTCGGCCTGACACAACTGGCGCGCATCGAATTCAACAAGAAGGGCGGACGCTGTAATTCCGATGCGATCGACAATTCCGCGGGCGTGAATTCCTCGGATATGGAAGTCAACATCAAGATTGCGCTCGGTGCGGCGTGCAAGGCACAGAAACTGTCTCTTGAAAACCGGAACGTGCTTCTCGCCGACATGACGGACGAGGTTGCCGATCTGGTTCTCAGGAACAACTATCTGCAAACGCTTGCGATTTCCATGATGGAACTGCGGGGCCAGGAAGACTTCGGTTTCCAGGTTCGCATGATGCGGCAACTGGAGCAGGCTGATCTGCTGGACCGGGAAGTCGAACAACTGCCCGACGAGGCGATACTCAGGGAGATGCGCAAGGCCGGACAGCTCCTCACCCGCGCCGAACTTGGCGTCCTGCTGGCTTATGCCAAGATCACTCTCTATGACGCCCTGCTCGACAGCACCGTTCCGGACGATGCCTATCTGGCACGAGAACTGTTCCGCTATTTTCCCGACCAGATGGCGACAACATACCAGGACGAGATCGGGGGCCACCGTTTGCGCCGCGAAATCATTGCTACGATGCTGGCGAACTCGATGATCAACCGCGGCGGCGCGACATTCCTGACCCGGTTGATGGACCAGACAGGTGCGACTCCGACAGAAATCGCGCAAGGATTCGTCGCGGTCCGCAACAGTTTCGATCTCACCGACCTGAACACTGAAATCGATGCACTCGACACCAAGGTCGATGGTGATCTGCAACTTGATCTTTACACCGAGATCCAGTCGTTGCTGTTGGAGCGGGTGGTCTGGTTCAAGCGAAACGTCTCGTTCGACAACGGACTTTCCGCGGTTGTAGAGCGTTTCCGAACCGGTATTTCCGATCTGCGCAGCCGCCTGGAGTCCCTGGTGCCGGAAGAACCCGCTCGCCTCCTGAATCAGCGAGCGGCGGAGTTCGAGGCAAAGGGCGTTCCCCAGACGCTTGCACGTAGAATTGCCTGGCTTCTGGCCGAACAGGCAATCCCGGACATCGTCATTGTTTCTGAAGAAACCGGCGCCGATCTCGAAACCGCGGCAATGGCCTATTATCAGGTCGCCCATCATTTCAGGATCGGAAACATGCACGAGATGGCCAGCAACCTGGAAGTCCGCGATTACTATGACGGGCTGGCCCTCGACCGGGCACGCGCGATTCTCTTCTCGGCGCACAGGGCATTGGCGAGCGCGGCCATCAGGGCAGGTAATTTCGAGAACTGGCTGCAGGAACACGGGGGAGAAGCGGCCAACAGGCATCGTGCGGTCACGGAAATTCTCGACGGTGGCCTGAGCGTGTCGAAATTCACCGTGGCGGCCGGACTGCTGGCGGAAATCTGCGGAACGGCATGACACCGAGTGCATTTTAGGACCTGACAAGGCCGGCAGTCACCCTGCCGGTCTTTTTTTCAGACCGGGATGAAAAGAGCGATGGTAACAGTCCCTGACGGTTCAACGTTGAAAACCGACCCACGTGCCATTCTGTCCTGGGCGCTTTACGACTGGGCGGCGCAGCCATTTTTCACTCTAGTCACTACATTTGTGTTTTCACCCTATTTCGCCTCCGTCCTGGCAGCAACGCCGGAAGAAGGTCAATCGCTTTGGGGGTTTGCCACTGCCGCGGCCGGTCTTGGTATCGCGATCATGGCGCCGATCCTCGGCTCTGTCGCTGACGCGACCGGACGCCGCAAGTTGTGGATCTTCGTGTTTTCAATCCCTTTTGTCATCAGTTGCTGGATGTTCTGGTACGCCGAGCCAGGCGGTTCGAACAGCATTGCCATTGCCCTTGTCGCCTTTGCGGTCGGCACGCTTTCCATCGAGATTGCGACAGTTTTCAACAATGCCATGATGCCTTCGCTCGTTCCTGCACCGCAGGTCGGCCGCCTGTCGAGCTTTGGCTGGGCGGCGGGATATGCGAGCGCGCTGATCACGCTTGCGATCGCGCTGCTGCTCTTTTCAGCCGATTCGCACACCGGCAAGACCCTTGCCGGGATCAGTCCGGTCCTCGGCCTGGACCCGGCAACACAGGAAGGCGACCGGGTGACCGGACCCTTCTCGGCTCTGTGGTACGCCCTGTTCGTCCTGCCGATGTTCTTCTTCGTGCCGGATGCATCCGCGAAGGAAAAATTCACGACCGCGATCCGCAAGGGGCTGTCGGAATTGCACGCAAGCCTCTCCCAGGCAAGGGCCAACCGGAATATCTTTCAATTCCTGATCGCCAACATGATTTTCAAGGACGGTCTGGTCGCGCTTTTTGCCTTTGGCGGCATCTATTCCGCTGGGCAACTCGGCTGGGGGTCCATCGAAATCGGCATCTTCGGCATCATTGTCATTATCACCGGAATACTCGGACTTCTTCTGGCAGGGCCGATGGACGACCGTTTGGGCGCCCGGCCCGTGATTATATTCTCGCTCGTCATCCTCATGATCTGCGGCCTTGGTATGGTCTCGATCGACAAGACGACGGTATTCTTCATCATCAAGACGCAGGCTGCGCCGGAAGGCGCTCAATTCGCCTCGCTCCCCGAGCAGGTGTTCATCGGGCTCGGTGCCGTGATCGGTTCCGTAGCCGGCCCGTTGCAGGCTTCCTCGCGCAGTCTGCTGATACGGCTGGCTCCGAGGGAACACATGTCCCAGTATTTCGGTCTGCTGGCCTTATCGGGCAAGGTCACGAGTTTCATGGCGCCGCTCGCGGTCGGGATTGTCACTGCCCTGACCGGCAGTCAGGCCGGTGGCATGTCGGTTGTTCTCGTCTTCTTCGCCGTCGGACTGGTGTTGATGTGGGGAGTAAAGGAGCAGCGCGCCGGGTAATTCTGGCACGCTTCCATGTCTTGATCGGGTTTTGCGATCAATCGATCCGGCGGACGCGCCGACTTACGCCGGATTGCCTCGTTCTCGTCATTTGTGACAGTAAAATCAATCCATTGGATCGGCAGGTTTCAATCACTGACACATTAGTGACGAAAGTGGCGCATACCCGTCATCACCATCGCAAGCCCAGCCTCATCCGCAGCAGCGATCACGTCGTCGTCGCGCATGGAACCGCCTGGCTGAATGACCGCTGTGGCCCCGGCCTCGGCGGCCGACAGCAATCCGTCTGCAAAGGGGAAAAAGGCATCGGACGCCACAACGCATCCCTTGGTCAGGGGTTCGCTCAGGCCCGCAGCTTCCGTTGCGTCCAAAGCCTTTCTTGCAGCGATCCGGGCTGAGTCCACGCGGCTCATCTGGCCTGCACCAACGCCCACCGTCGCGCCATCCCTGGCATAAACGATCGCGTTGGATTTCACGTGTTTGGCCACACGGAAGGCAAATTTGAGATCGGCAAGCTCCTGCTCACTCGGAGCGCGCCTGGTCACGATTTTAAGGTCGAGATCGTCAATGACCCCATTGTCACGGGACTGGACAAGCAGCCCGCCGGCCACCGACTTGACAAAAAGGCCGCTGGCGCGCGCGTTCGCCAGTCCACCGGTGACCAGAAGTCGCAGGTTTTTCTTCGACGCGATGATCTCCCGTGCCGCGTCGTCCGCATCCGGGGCAATGATCACTTCGGTGAAAACCTTGACAATCTCCTCCGCTGCCTCAGCGTCGAGAACCTGGTTGAGGGCGACAATGCCGCCAAAAGCGGATACCGGGTCGCAGCGCAGGGCGTTTTCATACGCTTGCTTCAGGCTTGCACCTTCGGCGACACCGCAAGGATTGGCATGCTTGATAATCGCTACCGCGCTGGTGCGATCCGGATCAAATTCGCTGACAAGTTCAAAGGCCGCGTCGGTGTCGTTGATATTGTTGTAGGACAGCGTCTTGCCCTGCAACTGACTTGCGGTCGCGACGCCGGGACGCTTCTCACCTGTTTTGTAGAAGCCGGCCGTCTGATGCGGGTTCTCGCCGTAGCGCATGACTTCCGCCAGCGCGCCTCCGACGGCCCTGTGTGCCGGGGTCGCCTCATCAAGCTGCTCTGCCATCCAGTTTGAAACCGCGGCATCATAGGCGGCCGTGCGTGCAAATGCCTTCAGCGCAAGCTTTTTGCGAAGGGCGATCGGCGACTTGCCCTCGTTGGCATCGAGTTCCGCGATCACGGCATCATAATCCGCAGGATCGGTCACGACCGTGACGTAGGCGTGGTTCTTTGCAGCGGCGCGGGTCATGGCCGGTCCGCCGATATCGATGTTTTCTATCCCCGTTGCATAATCGGCATTCGACGCCACAACGTCCTCAAACGGATAGAGGTTTCCGCAGAAAAGGTCGATGCCGGCAATATCGTGTTCCCGCATGGCAGCCTGATGATCCTGATCGTCGCGGATCGAGAGAAGACCACCATGTACCATCGGATGCAGCGTCTTGACCCTGCCATCCATGATCTCCGGAAACCCGGTGACTTCAGAAATGTCCAGAACCTCAAGCCCCGCGTCCTTCAGGGTCTTGTATGACCCGCCCGTTGAGACCAGTTCGACACCGCGGTCAGACAGAGCCCTGGCGAAATCCACCAATCCGGTCTTGTCGAATACAGATAGAAGCGCACGTTTGACGGACACCAGTTCGGGAATCGGAACGGCTTTGGACACAATGGCCATGAGTTTGCCTCGCAAGTGGGAACGATCGGGGAGTTCGACGTCGCCCTAACACGTCTTCAGGCAAATCGGAAGGTACTTGGTTGTCCGGATGCCACCCTATTCTTCGAGCGGCAGTTCATCCAGTTCGTCAAACTCGGTTGTTCCGCGCCGGCTGAGTTTTGCCGTCGCCGTCTTGCGGAATTGCCAGCCAACCGACGGCGCCTCGAGCAGCGATCCGGTGACCACGATCTGGTCCGTCTTCCTGTGGCCGAAGACATCGGACAGGTAGATGCTCTCTTCCAGGGACAATTCGCTGCCCGGCGCCTCGAATTCCCACGCTTCTCCGCTGCGGCAGACCATCAGAACGGCAGACCCGCTGCGCAAGAGGGACGTGCGAAGCCCCGGATGAAGGTGAAACCGAAGCGCATAGTGATGCTCCGCGTCGACGGGCCCTACTGCCCGCAAGGTGTCGATGCCGTCGAGCACGGTCCCATCCCCCGAAAGCCGCAGGTCACGCTCGTGGATGACATTGAATTCCGACGCGTAGCCATCATGGGAGGCCGTGATGCGGCTGCCCGCCTTGTCGTCTTCACGGTCAACGTCGACCGAAGACGGGCCAGACAGAATGGGTGCGCCAAGAAGGCGCCCAAAAGGTCTTTCCGACAGGAAACGGCACGAAGAGGTGTCTTCGACGGTCGCTGTCGAATGCGCCGCAGTCGATCTGCTGACCTTGCGCCAGAGAGGATTGGACTTCGGCGAGACACCGCAATTGACGACGATCCTGTTTGTTCCGGAAGAAAACTCGAAGGACAGGCAGCCGGCATGGGCGTCGCCTGAAACGCCGAGTGCGGGTACCGCACCCGTATCGATCAGAACCACCGAGTTCGCTCCGCCAAGGCGCTGATAGCCTGAGTGGGGAGCATTTACCGGGGGCGCACCCCTGGCGTCGTCATAAGCAAGGATGGTCGCAACGAGGTCACTCGGTGTCGACCCCATGCCGTTGAAATGGGCGAGCGAACCATCGCCATGGCGGAAAAACCGCAGCAACGGCATCATGCGATCGACGGATTGCAGCATCGCAGGCGGCATTTCCAGACCCTGCGAGACAAAAGCCTGCCGGACGGGCAGCAGGTCCGCGAGGATGTCGATAAGTGCCCGGGGGTTGCGTGAGATGTGTCCGCCATCCGGCAGTATCTGACGTGTCAGTTCGTGCTCGAGCCGGCGGATGCTCTGCCGAGCAAACCGACCCTGACCTGCCATGGAAATGCAAGCCGAGGCTACCGCCAGCGATGCCCGAAGCCGCACAACCCCGTCTTCGGTTTCGTTGATTGTCTGCCGCAGGTAACGGACCTGTCTCGACAGAGACTTTACGAAGCTGCGGTAAAATTCGTGGTCACCGTCCTGGAGAATGAAGGGCGAATGTGCCAGCCAGGACAAAATTCTCTGTGTCACGACCGGCGCTTCCCAGCCGATGACATGCCGCCGTCCGCAATACTTCATCCAGTCCTGAACCAGAACACGGGCGTTCTGGCGCGCAATCTGACTGTCGGACGCGCGCAGATCCCGCAGCCAGCCAAAGCTGTGCAGTTCGCGTTGCCAATCCTCGTGGACTGCATCCAGCTCGAAAGGTGAGCGACCCTGGGTTTCCACCAGATGGCCTGAAAACAGAAAGCGGCCGCCGTAAATGTCGGCCGCATTGGTTTCGTCAGCCGTTCGAAGATCCTGCGGCGCGATCAGCAGGCGTGATGGCACAGCCGAAAACGGCTGCATGCGGAAGATTGGTCCGCCATGCATCCATTTCAGGGTACGGTGCCAGATATGCAGGGCCACAAGACGCCAGATTCGGCTTCTTTCGTTGAGGCTTGCAATATTCACCAAACCATCCCCGATGCTGATGGTTTACGCGCTACTATTGTGAATTCTCCGGTTCTCAAGAGCGTCACTAGTGCTCTTCAAATCTGAAACAGACCATTAAGGTTAGCATTTCATTGATATAAACATTGCAAATGAACGGTTTAAGCTACGTTAAGAACGCCTGAATCTCGCGGCAAAGAAGCCATCCATACCGATTGATTCAGCTGTCGGGTCTGCAGCGTGACTGGGCAGGCAGCGCAGGTATCCTTCACCTGTAACGCACTGATTGAGACCACCAATTTCGTCGGATCCGATCGGTACCAGGCGGATGTATTCCGCGTGCCGTTGCAGAAATGCAGCAACCTGCCCTTCTCCTTCTGCTGGCTCCAGCGAACACGTGCAATAGACGATCAACCCGCCCGGCTTGACCCAGGGAAGCACCCTGTCGAGCAGATCCCGCTGAATTTCGGTCAGTTTCTCGACATCATACGGCGACTTGATCCAGGCGACGTCCGGGTGGCGCCGAATTGTCCCGGTGGCACTGCAGGGAGCGTCCAGCAGGACAGCGTCAAACGGGTCGTCCGGTTCGAATTCCCGGAGGTCGGATACAATCGTCTCCACGTCGAAGCCCAACCGGGTCATGTTCTCTTCAAGCCGTCTGAGGCGGCCTTTGCTGATGTCGACAGCCGTCACATGCGCCCCCGCCGCTGCGAGTTGCGCCGTCTTGCCGCCCGGCGCTGCACAAAGATCGGCAACCCTGAGGCCCTGAATGTCGCCGAGCAGCCGGGCCGGCAGTGCCGCAGCCGCGTCCTGAACCCACCAGGAGCCTTCTTCAAATCCGTCAAGGGAGTCCACGGCTCCCTTTCGAACCAACCTTACGCTTCCATTGCCGACAACGCGACCCTCCAGCTTGTCCGCCCAGTTTTCCGGGTCGGATTTCACCGTCAGGTCAAGCGCGGCCTCCGACTGGTGCGATCGTGCAATTGCCCGGGCGCCCTCTGCACCATGGGCATCTTGCCAGCTGTCCCAGAGCCAGTCCGGTGTGTTCACCTTCTCTGCATCGATATCGGACGTGATCTCTTCCTTCTCCCGCCCGAGACGCCGCAATACACCGTTCACGAGACCCTTGTAGGGACGCGCCCTGCGATCCAGTCCCGCATGGTCGACGGCCAGCGAAACGGCAGCACGGTCCGGAACATCAAGGAACAGCATCTGCGCTATCGCCACATGGAGAATGTCCAGAATCCTGCCCGTTTTCTCGGGGATCGGACGGTCCAGCAACCGATCGAGAATTTCCGTGATTTCGCCCCGATGGCGCAACGCGGCCCCTATTATGGCGCGAACCAGCGACCGGTCATTGCCGGCAAGAGCGCGAAAACCCGAATGGCCGGATCCTGCCTCGAGTTCTCCATCAAGGGGCCGTTTCTTGTGAACGACATTCCCCAGGATATCGGCCGCGATCTTTCGGGCGGCAAATCCCGGCTTTTCGGGTCGGTCAGTTTCCTTTGGGCCGGGCTGTCCGGATTTTTTACTCAAGCGACTATTCAAGGAATGTTCCTGTCTGGAGCCGCGTCCTTGCGGCGAAAGGCAAGCGCCGCAGACCGGATGACCGGCTGCGGCGCAATGGTTTTACCCTATTCCTTCCGGGTCAGTCAGAAAAGGTGTTTTTGAGCATCGGTGATCACGTTCTAGCCCCAAGGCCCCTTCGGGCGTTGTGGCTCGCTGGTGCCAGGCCGGCTGCCCATTCCTGCCCAAGGTCCCGAACCTGGCGCCGAACCGACATTGCCATACGAGGCCCGTCCGCCGGTTCCCAGTCCTCCATCGGACAATTTGCGCAACTCATCAATCCGGTTCTGCGTGTTCGGGTGCGTGGAAAACAGATTGTCCATCCGCTCTCCGGACAGCGGGTTCATGATGAACATGTGTGCCGTCGCCGGATTGGCTTCCGCGTCGGGGTTGTGGATACGCTCGACGCCGCCGGCGATCTTGCCGAGGGCAGAAGCCAGCCACATCGGTTCACCACAGATTCGGGCACCCATCCGGTCGGCTGCATATTCGCGTGTCCGCGAGATCGCCATCTGCACGACCATGGCTGCCATCGGCGCCACGATCATCATCAGGAGCATTCCGACGATGCCGAGCGGGTTGTTACGGTTTCCGCCGAAAAAGAACGCAAAATTGGCCAGCATCGAGATAGCCCCGGCGATCGTCGCCGTGATCGTCATGATCAGCGTGTCGTGGTTCTTCACATGTGCGAGTTCGTGCGCCATCACGCCGGCCACCTCTTCAGGTGTCAGCATGTTCAGCAGTCCGGTCGTTGCTGCAACAGCCGCATTTTGCGGATTTCGTCCAGTGGCAAAGGCATTCGGCTGCGGATTGTTGATGATGTAAACCTTGGGCATCGGCAGGTCCGCGTTTCGCGCCAACCGCTGCACCATGCGGTAAAAATCAGGCATGGATCGCTCATCCACTTCCTGTGCATGATGCATGCGCAGGACCATCTTGTCCGCATTCCAATAGCTGAACACATTCATTGCGGCTGCGATGGCCAAGGCAATCATCATGCCCGCCTGTCCGCCGATCATGAAGCCGATTCCCATAAAGAGGGCGGTCATTGCCGCCAGCAGCATTGCCGTACGAATGTAGTTCATTAGTGCCTGTGTCCGTTTCCTGTCCTTTTGTCACCGGCGCGCATTGGCGCCGATCAAGTCAAAATCCTGACTGAAGATGGGTATTGAAGCCAGGCTTGGCAAGTTGCGCAACAAGAGCCTTACAAAGACGTAATCCATGGAGACACGCAGGTGCCGTGACTGATTTCCTTGTCACAAAGGCACAACGCTTATTGCGACGAGATCGGGGTGGCAAAAGTCCATTGGGCACGGTCGGACGTTTCGTCTGATTTTTTCAATCAACTTTCAATTGCACAACCTGAAGTTTAACTCATTTTTTAGATTTCTGCGCAACTTAAGGTTTTTGCGCCGTTTGTATTCTCCTGATTTTTTACAAAGGAATTTTTGCCTTGTCTTCTGCTCGCAGCCTGTTGCCGTTCTGGCACTCGAAAACCGTCAAAAACACACTCGGCGGGCCCGCGCTTTTGTGGCTGTTGATCATATCGGCGCTTGGTACGCTGCAAGCCTTGTGGACTGTCAGGTCCGCCGTTTTTGACTTTCCGCGAACCCTGAAGGATGCTCGCGTCGAGGACCTCTCAGCGTTTCATCGGGCCTCTGAGATGTCCAATGCCGGATCAGCGGCGGACGTCTACGATCCGGAGTTGTTCCGGGACGGGTTGTCGGAACGGCTATCAGACCTGATTTTCTTAAATCCGCCGCATGCCCTCCCACTCTTTCATGTTTTTTCCTGGATGGATTTCGCCACGCTGAAAATCATCGTATTGGGAATGACTCTGATAGCGCTCTTCGCGATTCCACGGCTTGCAGGGTTTAATCTGGCCGTGTCCGCGCTGTTTGCCGCCTCCGTTGGAACGGTTCAGATCCTTCTACGGCTAAATCTCTCTATCTTTATAATAACATTGATTGTTTTTGCTCTTGTTCACGCAAAACAACGCCCCATTCTGGCCGGCTTGTCGCTCGCCGTCGCGACAATTAAGCCGCAATACGGGCTTCTTGTTCCTTTCTTTTTGGTCAGCATTGGCGCTTGGCGATGCATCGGTTGGGCAACGCTCGGCACGTTGGTGCTGACGGGCCTCTCACTTGCCCTTTACGGACCAGATGTTTTGCTGAGCTATATGTCGTCCTTCACAACGCCCCTTTATCAGGCCTACGCACTCACGGCCCTGGAATGGGACACCTCGCTCCGGTCTTTTTTGGGCCGGATGCATGTCGATATGGGTTTGAGAGCGGCGCTCGTCTTTGCAGCAATCATACTGGGCGTGATCTGCACACTCCGCCTGCCTTCCCGCTTGCCTTATGAGTTGCGTATCGGGTTTGTTTTGCTGCTCAGCACCATCGTTGCACCGTCCTTTCTGTACTACAGCTGGCCCCTGTTTGCCGCAGGCGTACTTTTCGTTGCCAGGTCGATGCCTGACTGGCCAATGGAGTTGCAGTTTCTGGCGGGCATTACCTGGATGCAACCTTTTGTCTATGTGTTGCTCCTGTCGATCTGGCCTTCAACCCTGGGAACCCATGCGACCTTGGTATTTTTGCTGGTAGCCGCGGTTCCAGCCGGTTTATTCCTGCTTGTCAGATACAGGCAACCACGGCACACCCAATTGCCGCTCGCGGCACCTGAAGCCGCGCACAGTCGGGCATAACCGAATCGGACGAAATGTACACCGCGCGGGGCTGCCCGCCGCAGCCTTATATTCACGGCTATGAGCCCAATCGAGCAATACCGATACTGGAATACGCCCACTGCCAAATCCGGCAGTCATGCCTTATATAAGATAATCAGGACGACATAACCGAAACATGCAGCCAGCCGATAGCTAACATGACGCACGACCAGAAAGAACCGACCGCGAGCTACAGCCAGAGTGAAGCTCCTTCGCTGAAGACAGAGACTGCTGCGGAGCCGAAGAAACGTTTCGAGGACCTTCCTCCTGCTGCCCAGCGCGCGCTTCTCGAGGCCGACGAGCGCCGGAAACAGATCGACGCGAAACAAGATGCCATGCCGGATGAGATCAACGGCCGCGGCGGACTGGAGCCGACCCGGTACGATGATTGGGAGATCAAGGGCCTGACGGTCGACTTTTGAGGACCTGCCCCTAGCTCATGCGCACGCAACTCGCCCAGATTGTCCGTAAGTGGGACGGTAAGGATACCGCGCTGCTGGAGCATGCCTATTCAAGCTTTGCGACAGAACCGGACTTCGCCGTTCACCTGGTTGAGCTCTGCGAGACCGAGGGGTGTGAGCGCGGCGCAACGTGGCTTTTGAAGCATTACGTGGCAAAATCCAGAAGCGGGCTTCCGGAACAGTTAGCAGCGAGGCACGCAGCCTTCGCGCCGAAGCTAACCGACTGGGAAGCCCGACTGCACTTTCTTCAGTATTTCGAGCATTTGCAGATCCCGGAACATCTGGAAGACCCCCTCAGGCAGATGATCGACAGCGGACTGACATCTGAAAACAAGTTCGTGCGCGCTTGGTCTCACTACGCGCTCGCCGTGTTAGCCCAGCGGTTTCCGGCGCATAAATCCCATGCGATTGAAACGCTGGAACGGTCTGACGCATGCGAGACGGCTGGCTCGGTAAAAGTGCGCATTCGAAAGGCATTGGAAAAACTCAAGGTCTAAATCAGATGCCGGCCAGCCCTCGGACCTCATTAGCAATGACTTTCGCCAGATTTGCCTGTGGCGCTGCCTCGAAATGTATGGCATCAACCGGGCTCGCATTCATGTGCTTCCCGACATCCAGAAAAGCGGTGCCGTATTGCTCCGCAAGGCGCGCATAAACCTCTGCGAGACGCCGTGACTGGGCGCCCCCGTGCGCATTGGAATAAAGACCTTCATATTCGAGACCCGAAAAGTCGCCGAGCGGCGGCGGCGCCATCAAAAGAACCTTCGGAGCCCTGCCTTCAACATCATCGGTTGCCCGCGTCGCCTCGAACAGCACGCGCCCCATCGCAAGACCGATGGCCTCCGCACTCATGTTGAACCGGTCCTGGAGGTCGTTGGATCCGAGCATGATGACCAGCACGTCGATCGGCATATGGGTTTTGCGCACGGTGGCAAGATGCGCGAGCCCGTTCTTGTCACCTCTTGTCGGGTCCTCGAACACGGTGGTGCGCCCGTTAACACCCTCCTCGATCACGTAGTAGTCCGTCCCAAGTTCCATCTGCAGCCGCCGGGTCCAGCGCACGTCGTGGCCGTATCTGGATTTGTCCACAGGGTTGAACCCCCAGGTGAGGGAGTCGCCGAAGCAGACAACGGCAACCGGAGCCTTTTTTTCCGCCATGAAAACCCTTTGCGATCAATGCGGGATTGTTTTCAGGCGACCTTAGAAAAGTTCCCCCCTGCAGGCAATCGGTTACATGAAATGACCGTTTTCCGTGCTTGGTTAATAAGAGATTTACCAAGGGCACGATAGGGTTGCGTCAATGTACTGCGTAACGACTGCCGGATTTTAGATGATTTCCAGCCCCAAAGCCTATAAGCGCGGCGCTGTCCTGCCGAGCTCCAACCCTTTCCAGCGCCTTGCCGAGCTCCTCGAAGGCGAGACGCCCGGGCTTGACCCGGTTGTCATGACCATCGGCGAGCCCCAGCATGCCATTCCCGATTTTACGGCTGAAGTTCTTGCTGAAAATATCGGCGACTTCCGCCGATACCCACCAATCAACGGGACGCCGGAGTTTCGCCAGGCCGTGGCGGGCTGGCTTGACCGACGCTATCGCCTTGGTGGCACAATCGACGCGGATCACGGCGTTCTGCCGCTGAACGGATCCCGTGAAGGACTTTCCTTCGGCGCGATCGCCGCCCGGGACCAACTGGACAAGGGGCTTGATCACCCCGTTGTCGTGCTGCCGAACCCGTTTTATCAGACCTATGCGGCGGCGGCCCATGTTGCTGACGCAAGGGCCGTGCTGCTGGACGCCGTTCCGGGCAACAATTTCCTGCCGGATCTCGACAACCTCGACGCAGATCTCCTCGATGAAACCGTTGCCTTCTACATCGCTTCTCCGACAAATCCGGAAGGCTATCCCGCGGACATTGCCTTTTGGCAGCGTTTGATCGGGCTGGCCCGCAAGCACCGCTTCTACATCTTCGCTGACGAATGCTATTCGGAGATCTATCGCAGCGATCCGCCTCCCGGAATTCTGGAAGCAGCCAGGGCAATGAATACCGATTTTTCCAATGTCATTGTTCTGAACTCCCTGTCGAAACGCTCCAATCTCGCGGGTTTGCGCTGTGGCTTTGCGGCAGGGGATCCGGTGTTTCTGCGCAAATGGGCAAAATTCCGGGGCCTTGCGGCACCGCAGGTCTCGCTCCCCGCACAGGCCGTTGCAGTCCGGGCATACCAGGACGAGGCGCATGTCTCCGAAAACAGGCGCCTATACAACGAGAAATTCGAAGCGGCTGAACGTTTTCTTGGGCCGATCATGGGGTCGGTAACACCCGAGGGCGGGTTTTTTCTTTGGCTTAATGTCGGCAAGTGGGGTGATGGTGTGACTGTCACGAAGCGCCTTTGGCGAGACATCGGTGTCAAGGTCGTTCCCGGTGGTTTCCTGGCGTCGGATCAATCCGACGGCAGCAACCCCGGCCGCGACTTTATCCGTATCGGACTGGTCGCTCCGCTTGAGCAGACGGAAGTCGCACTTGAACGCATGGCAAACTGGTTTGGAGAACAGGCATGAGACGAGCCAGTGCAGTACGCAGCAACGGCCGCCGGTCGCCGGTAGACCTTCTGGACACCGAAAGTCCCGTCAAGCGCTTCTTGAGGCGCAATCTGGTCGGTGCCTCCGGGCTCGGCATCATTGCGCTGGCCGCCATGCTTGCCGCCGCTCTGGCGACATGGTCCGTCAACGACCCAAGTCTCAATCACGCGACGAGCGGGTCCGTCCGCAATGCGCTGGGCTCTGTTGGCGCCATCGTTGCCGACATTCTCATGCAGACGATCGGCCTTGCAACAGCCGTCTTTCTAATCCCTCTCGTCCTCTGGGGTTGGCGGCTTCTGGCCGGACATGCGCTCGGTATCGGCAGGAAACGGCTGTTCTTTTGGGCGATAGGCTCCAGTCTTTCGGCCGGCGCTCTGGCTGCGCTTCCCGTTCCGGACAGCTGGCCGCTGCCGACCGGCCTTGGCGGATTTTTCGGTGACACTGTCCACCAGTTGCCGGCAATAATCACATCCAACATGACATCCGGTGCCGCAACGATTGTCGGCGGCCTGGGCCTCGGCGTGCCGGCAATATTCTTTCTCATGTCCGCGGCGGGCTGGCTCGGAGACAAAGACCTGCCCGATGACGGTGCCGATAACGATGTCGGCAAACCTGCCCGCGCCGCGAAGGGCCACGGCCGGTCGATCGAGGAGGAGCTCGGCCTTGAGGACGATGAAAGCGAATCCCGGCTTTCACTCTTTTTCAGTGCCTTTGTCGGGCAGATGGAACATTGGCGATTGCAGGGCCAGACCCAGTTCCGCCGTCTGACCGGTCGCAAGCAGCAACATCTCGGTGAAGACGAAGACAATTGGGATGAAGACGATTTCGAGGGTGACCTTGAACCGGAAGACGACCGCAATCAGGGTCGCCTTTCGGTTTTCCGCCGGGCCCTGAAAGGCCGTTTGATGCCGGAGGACGACGATGGCTTGGACGAATTTTACGGTCGGGGCCATCAGGCGGAAGAAGACGGCATGGATGATCCCTACGCCGATGAACCTTACGAAGAGGAGGGAGAAGGCTTCGAACCTGAAGAACTCCTGATCGATAAGGGTCCCGTTGCCGGCCAACAGATAATGCCGGTTGGCATTGCTGCTCCCGATCAGCCGCAGGTGGCGGCAGGTCAGCCCGACGTCCAGTCAAGCCAGAGCGGTCGGGTCATACCACCTGCGCCTAGGCCCAAGCAAAGCAAGCGCGCGATCGCGGAAGCGCAACCCTCTTTCCTCGGCGCACCCGAGGAATACGAAATGCCCCCTCTCCGGTTGCTTTCCGAACCCAAGGTTGGCGGAAAGGTTCCAGGTCTGTCGGCTGACGCCCTTGAGCAGAATGCCCGCATTCTGGAAGGTGTCCTGGAGGATTTCGGCGTCCGCGGCGAAATCATTGAAGTGCGTCCGGGTCCGGTCGTCACACTCTACGAACTGGAGCCAGCGCCCGGCATCAAATCCTCCCGCGTTATCGGTCTTGCCGACGATATTGCCCGTTCGATGAGCGCGATTTCAGCCCGTGTGGCAGTTATTCCGGGCAAGAATGCCATCGGTATTGAACTGCCGAACGCTCGCCGGGAAACGGTTTTCCTGCGTGAACTGATTGCCGCCCAGGACTTTGAAAAATCCAAGGCGAAGCTACCACTGGCCCTTGGCAAGACGATCAACGGCGAGAGCGTCGTTGCGGATCTGGCGCGCATGCCGCACCTCCTGGTCGCCGGGACTACCGGCTCGGGCAAGTCCGTCTCGATCAACACCATGATCCTGTCGCTGCTTTACCGGCTGACGCCGGAACAGTGCAAGCTGATCATGATTGACCCGAAGATGCTTGAACTCTCCATATATGACGGCATTCCACACCTTCTGACACCGGTGGTTACCGATCCGAAGAAAGCGGTCGTCGCGCTGAAATGGACTGTGCGCGAGATGGAGGACCGCTACAAGAAGATGTCCAAGATGGGTGTCCGCAACATTGATGGTTACAACACCCGGATCAAGCAGGCGCTCGAAAAGGGCGAAAGTTTCACCCGCACCGTACAAACCGGATTTGACCGGGACACCGGCCAACCGATCTACGAGGACGAGGAACTGCCGCTCGAGGCAATGCCGTACATTGTCGTGATCGTCGACGAGATGGCCGATCTGATGATGGTTGCCGGCAAGGACATCGAAGGGGCAATCCAGCGTCTTGCCCAGATGGCGCGTGCTGCCGGCATTCACCTGATCATGGCGACGCAACGCCCGTCCGTGGATGTCATCACCGGCACGATCAAGGCCAATTTCCCGACCCGAATCTCGTTCCAGGTCACTTCCAAGATCGACAGCCGAACGATCCTGGGCGAGATGGGCGCCGAGCAGTTGCTTGGCATGGGTGACATGTTGTTCATGGCGGGTGGAGGACGTATCCAGCGCGTGCACGGACCATTCGTTGCCGATGACGAAGTGGAGGATATCGTCAAGCATCTGAAAGTTCAGGGCACGCCGCAATATCTCGAAGCCGTCACCGAGGAAGAAGACGAGGCGGAAAGCCCCTATGACGGAGGCGGACTGGCCAGTGGCGGGGAGGGTAACGAGCTTTATGACAAGGCAGTGGCAATCGTTCTGCGCGACAAGAAGGCGTCTACCTCCTACGTTCAGCGGCGTCTTTCGATCGGTTACAACCGTGCGGCTTCCCTGATTGAACGCATGGAGCAGGAGGGCCTGATCAGTCCCGCAAACCATGCCGGAAAACGGGAAATTCTCGTGCAAAACGGCGTTGAGGAAGAGTTTTAAGTCCCAAATGCCAAAGCTTTGCCACACACTCTGAATAGCTAGGGTATAATAATTGCGGCAAATAACGATTTAGGACATTGCATCATGCTGAAACGCTTTGCTCTTCGCCTGGCCGGACATCTCAGCCGGCCGTTTTTGGCAGCAGCCATAACATTGACCCTTCTGCTTCCGGCGCAAGCACTGACCCAGCAAGAGCAGAAAACGCTTCAGGAACTGAGTACCTATTTCAACTCCGTGAAAACCATGCATGGCGATTTCATCCAGTTCGGTCCGGATGGCAGCCAGTCTGACGGCAAGTTCTACATAGCCCGTCCTGGAAAGGTGCGTTTCTACTACAACAAACCCTCCGTGCTCGACATCGTAGCGGACGGAAAGTCGGTTTCCGTGCGTGACCGCAAGCTGAACACACAGGACATCTGGCCCCTCGGACAGACACCGCTCCGTTTCCTCCTGTCCGATTCGATTAACCTTGAAAAAGACACGAACGTCACCAACGTGCTGGTCGAAAAAGACCTGATCACCGTCACGATTTTTGACAAGACCAAGTTCAATTCAGGCACATTGACGCTCATCTTTGACACCGATGACTTTGCGCTGAAGCAATGGACCGTCACCGACCAGCAGGGCTATGACACGTCTGTTGCTGTCTACAACGTTGTTTCCAATGCGCCGACCAACCCGGATCTGTTCAAGATCGACTACCTGGCCAATGCAAATCAGCGCAAGGGCCGGAACTGAGCAGATTTGGCACCTCAGGATAAGCCTGATGCAACAGGTCGGTCACTTGTGTTCCGGTTACTGGAACCATTTTGCGCACAAAAAAACCTGCGCCTGATCGCAGGTGATCCCCATGGCCACGCCGGTCTTATCGAGAGCCCTGAAGGGAAGCGCTGGTATTTCAAGGGCGCCCGGTTCGACATAAATCCGTTCGGCAGTTCGGAAATCGCGAATGACAAGGCCTATACGGCAAAATTCCTTGATATGAACGGTGTTGCCGTGCCGGCAACACTCCTTGTCTTCGGCTCCGATATCAAGGACGGGAAGCCATTGAACAAGGACGTACTCGATTTCGCGGCAAAGCAAGATTACGCGCTGTTTGTAAAACCCAATTGCGGAAAGGAAGGCCGGGACGTTGTTCGGGTCGATTCATATGATGCGCTTCACGCAGCGCTTCGCGAAATCGCAAGTCGTCACGCCCAAATCCTTGTCCAGAAAGAAATGAAAGGCAGGGATATCCGGATTGTCGTTCTTGATGGTGACGTCCTGTGCGCCATCGAACGCAGGCCTCCGCAGGTGACCGGCGACGGTAGGCGCCCGGTTTCGGAGCTTGTCGTTGCCGATGACCGGAGTAGTCCGGCCGACAGCCGGTTTGCGGACCAATTGTCTTTGCAGGGACTGACGCCGGAAAGTGTTCCGGCTGCCGGGCAAATCGTTTCGCTACTTCCCGTGTCCAATCTGTCTTCCGGCGGATCGGCTCAGATCATTACTGACAAGATCGCACCTGACCTTCTTGACATCGCCTGTAAGTCCACCAGAAACCTCGGCTTGCGCTACGCAGGTGTAGACCTGATTGTACCTGAAGAAACGGACCCTGGATCGGCTCCTGTCGTACTGGAGGTGAATGCTGCCCCCGGGCTGAGCAATCTCTACCGGCAGGGGCATCAGGAAGCTGGACTGGTGAAGGAAATCTACACCCGGCTTTTCGACGCCATGTTTTCGAACTGACATTCTTTCTGAAAGATGAACTCGTATTCAAATAAATAAAAAGTATTTAATAGCATTTTCGAAACAATTTTTAGCTTTCTGGATTCATTTAAAGTACTTCTAGACATATTTGCGAAAATAGACATTATTCAGAAAAAATATTGTGCACGAGATCCATCTCAGTTTTACGAGCCGTCGGCAAAGCAAGACTGATGGCTTGAACAGGACAATGCGGATCTATGGTTTTAGGCGAAGTGCCGGGCTGAACGTAATTTTGCGGACGTTCAGTCTGATTTTCAGGAGATCGCATCATGTCGAATGTATTGCCGTTTCGGGAGGACAGCTTCCAACTGAACAAGCAGTATCCAGCGCTGTATTTCCCGAAAGACGGATTTGTCTTTGTCGTAGCGTTTGGGCGATCCGGGTCAACTTTGACGCAGCACCTTTTGAATTCGCTTCCCGGATATTTCATTCGCGGAGAAAACTGCAACGCGCTGGTGCACTTGTGCCGATCGATAACAGCCATCCGCGGAGAAGGAAATTTTCAGCAGCGTCAGGAACCGGAGCGGTCCAGGATCGCTACTGAACGACCCTATTTCGGCAAGATGGTGGGAACGTCCCTTGACCCCTGGTACGGCATGGAAGACGTCGACGTTGATGACTATGCGATGGGTCTTTTTGACACGTTCGTCTCCAGGGTGCTCTGTCCGAAAGGCACTGCACGGGTCCTCGGCTTCAAGGAGATCCGGTATCACAACGATCCCCGGTATTTCCCGAAATTCCTCGACACGATCCGGACTTATTTTCCGAAGAGCCGGTTCATCTTTCAGAACCGATCCTTCGAGAACGTTGCCAAGTCTTCATTCTGGAAGAACATGGAACAGGCCGAAGTCAAGCGAAAGTGGCAAAATTTCGAAAACCTGACAAAGGCTTATGCCGATTCGAACAAGGATGTCTGCTATCGGTTGCGCTACGAGGATTATCTGGAAGGCGCACAAAAACTGGAACCGCTGTTCAATTTCCTGAAGGAGCCCTTCAACGCAGAAGAGGTCACCAAGGTTCTCGAGACGAAGCTGAAGCACTGAAACACGTTCGAGCGAACACCAGTGCGAAAAAAGATCATGATCCGGCCCTGATGCCGGATCACGGTCAAACACAAATTGATCCGGTGGTCAGTATTCGCCGAGCTTTATTTCCGGGGAATATTGTCCTTTGGCTTCCTTTGTGACGGCCTGGCCGCAGATTGTCGCGCCTCTTGTTGCGTCGTAAGCCATGGTAGGCGAGCCGGAAAGATCCCAGCCCTTGTTGAGAGCCTGCGTGACCCGGTGACAGAATTCGCTGTCGTCGATACCTGTGATGAGCCGGTAGAGCTTCATGGTCCAGAATCCTTTTGATGTATGCGGAGCCGCGTGACCCGAGTTCGGGCCTCTCGGTTAGCCCCGGGCGGCGATGGTATCGGCAATCGCGATCACCCGCCTGCCCATATCGGCATGTAGCCGTTCAACCATCTTGCCGTCCACCTGGATTGCGCCCTTGCCGGCATTTTCCGGAAGTTCGAACACCTCGTTGATCTTGCGGGCCCAGGCGATTTCGTCTTCCGACGGGCTGAATGCCGCATGACAGGCATCGATCTGTTTTGGGTGGATCAGCGTTTTGCCGTCCATGCCCATTTCGGCTCCTTGCGCACATTCGACTGCAAAACCTTCGGTGTCCTGGAACGCGTTGTAAACACCGTCCAGGATATCGATACCACCGGAACGCGCCGCGGCAACGCAAGTCATCAGCCAGGGCATCATCGCGGCGCGGCCGGCCGTCAACCGGGCGCGGGTTTCCTTGGCAAGATCGTTGGTCCCCATGACGAAACAGGAAAGCCGGACTGCCGGATCCTTGCCGCAGGAACCGATGGCCCCGGCGTTCAGCATTGCCTCCGGTGTTTCCATCATCGCCCAGAGCTTCAGCGTATCAGGGGCATTATGAATGGAAAGCATGTGCGCGACACGTTGAAGGTCGGCAGGCGAATTGACTTTCGGCACAAGGATCGCGTCCGGAGATGCGGTGACGGCTGCCTGCAGATCCGCTTCTCCCCAAGGCGTATCGAGACCGTTGATGCGAATGACGACCTCCCGCTCACCATATCCACCCGTCGCGACAGCTTCGACAATCTGATTTCTGGCAAGTTCCTTGGCGTCGGGCGCCACGGCATCTTCGAGATCCAGCAACAGACAATCAACATTGAGTGTCCTTGCCTTTTCAAGGGCTCGCGCATTTGAACCCGGCATGTAAAGAGCGGATCGGCGCGGTCTGATCGATAGTGTCATTGAGGGATCCTGGACTGTTCGCTGGAGACTTGAATGCACCCTAACGGATCGCTCAGTTCCGCGATATCCGCCGAAGGGGTAAGGTCAACTCGCCTTTTTCATGGTGTCTTGGCGCCACGACCTTTCTTGAAAATCATGTCCTTTGCAGCGACTACGGCACCCAGCGTGATTGCAAGACAAGCCACTCCTACGGACATCGTAAGTGCTCCGAAGCCGAACGCGATCAGCAGGAGTGTCGACAACAGGGGAGCGGAATAGGCAGCTGCTCCAAGCACCTGAATGTCGCCGCGCTTGACGCCGATGTCCCAGGTGAAAAAGGCAAGGCCGACCGGAAACAGCGCAAGAGCAAGGACCGAGGCCCATTCCAGTGATCCGGCGGGCCAAACGGTCTCTTCAAGCGCGATATGGCAGCAAACGGAGAGGATGGCCGTCATCAGACAAAATCCCGCTACCGCCTCGGTCGGCACTGCCCCGAGCCGCCGCGACAGAACAGAGTAACTTGCCCAGAATAGTGAGGAGGTAACCGCTGCTCCGTATCCGATCGCGAATCCGCCCGAGAACTGAATTCCTTCTCCGCCGCTGATCAGCAGTGCTGCGCCGGCAAGACCCAGGATGGTTCCAATAACATGATGGATCCGGAGTTTTTCTCCCGGCAGCAGTGCTGAAAACAACACGATCAGAAGTGGCCAGGTGTAGTTGATCAGGTTGGCCTCGACCGGAGGAGCGTTCCGGATCGCCGTGAAGTAGAAAAAATGGAAGCCGAACAGTCCTATGGTGCCGAAGGCCCAGACTTTGAGCGGCTGGCGAAGACGATCAAGCTTCCCCGAAATCGTCAGCCAGATCAGCGCAAGGGTTCCTGAAATGCCGAAACAGAGCGCATTCAGCAAAAACGGTGGAACACCGCCAGAACCAGCCCCGAAGACGCCGAGCGTCGCCCACATCAGAACTGCGCTCAGCCCGACTGCCGTTGCCTTCACACGTCCGGTTTCCGCCATTACCCATCGTCCGATTCTGTTTTCCAGTTCGCTCTTGGCATGAAATGCCGCATAGCAAAAGACTTGGGTGCCCATTTCACGGATTTTGATTCAGGTCCTTGATCCCGGCTCCTGTTTCGGGACATGTTGGGGGTCACTATTTTCATCTGCCATATCCGGGGAATTCATGACAACTGCGGAAATCAGGGTCCTTGGGCCGGAAAATGCCCATCAGCTCGCGCCACTCATTGCCGAAAATGCCCAGGCGCTCAAACGCGGAGCGCCGCGCAGACCCGACGAGTACTACGCTGAACGCATTTTGGGCGACAAGTCCGCCGAGGTTCTTGGGGCGTTCGTCGCCAATGATCTGGTCGGTTTTGGCGTCTATTTCGACTTGCCCGAACTGATCACGGGACTGCGAATCGGTCAGTTGGATGACATCTACGTTCATCCCGACCACCGCAACCAGGGAACCGGACGGAAGATAATCGAAACGCTTGTCAGCGAAGGCCAGAGGCGCGGTTGGTTACATCTGCGCTGGATTGTTCCCGGCAAAAACGCCCCGGCGGTCGCGCTTTACGAAAAAATTGCCGAACCTGACCATCGCAAGAGCTATGTGATCCCGATCGACAGGGTTGCCGGAGACTGAACCGTCGAGGAATTCGGCTCCGCGCCGGCACGGTCAAACCTCCCGTGCCCCGGATGGACGCGGCGTCAGGATCCGGCCGAAAAGAGTGGCGGGATCCGACCGAGGGAGAGGAAACCGACACGAACGACCCCATGATCAATCGCAACCGGCAACGTGATCGAGGGAACGCCGTCGACCTCTTTTTCGGTTGCCTTCAGGCTTTGAACGACGGTTTGGGCAACGGAAAATCCGTTGTCCTGCGGCGGAAACAGCGGCTTTAGCGTTTGAAGCAGTCCATCAGCATTGCCAATTGTCATGTTCAGCTGACCTGACACGGTCCCGTCTCCATTGACGACCAGATCTCCTGACGTTCCCAGCCTGCTCTTGCCGATAACTGTTTCCATCAGGACCAGCTTGACCGGCAGACTGCCGTTGTTGAACTGCACCAGGCTGACTATATCAGCACCCGCCAGAAGCGGGGACCCGCCCTCTATCTGCAGGTGGCCGCGAAGATCAATCGTTTCGGTGAGGTTCGGTACCGATTTCAACTGCAATGCGGCTATGGATATGAATCCGTCGACCGTACCAGCCAGCTCTGGTGATTCCCTCAAGTGAATTTCCGCCTTGTCCGCCGCGAAAACACCCGCTGAAACCGCGTTTTCAACCGCAGCTTCCGGCTTCTCCAGAACCGCGTCAAAGGCGCCGAGCGAGGCGCTGGAAAATTTGACACTTGCCCGTGCCGTTTCCCACTTCACTTCGCCGAGGAGGCCACTCAGCGGTTCGGCGACCGACGCCGGTGCCTTGGCTTCGACTATGATGTGCCAGGGATTGTAGATCAACGCGACGGCATTCAGCGCACCAAGAGAACCTTCAGCACCGGCCCTGTCCCGGGAGATCAGCTCCTTGCAGTAGACCTCATAGCGGAAAGGGTACCCGCTGATGGAAAGATCCGCGCAGCTGACCTGAACACCTTCCTTTGCCATGGCCTTCATCTGCAGGTCGAGCTGCCCGGCCAGCACGGACCGGCCGTAGACCCAGGCACCAGACCAGCCAGCAACGACCAGCACGATCACACTCAAGAGAATTATGAACCGGCGCCTGGAGGACCTTGCCGGTTTGCTTTCGTTTTCTGACACGGTTTCAATTCCCTGTTTGGGGCATTCTTGTTCGGGCAACCTGCGCCACGCATTGAATCATCGACCAGGTATTGCTATCTCCGCTACCGACCAAAGGATAGATAGGGCGATATGAGCAATTTTTGGGTATTTGGCTACGGATCCCTGATGTGGAACCCGGGATTTGATCATCTGCGCTCCGAGCAGGCCCTGTTGCGCGGTGCCCACAGGGCATTGTGTGTCTATTCATGGGTTCACCGCGGCACGCAGGACCGTCCTGGCCTGGTTTTCGGTCTCGACAACGGCGGCGCCTGCCGCGGAATGGCTTACCAGGTCGCCGAGGACATCTGGCCCGATACGCTCGACTACCTTCGTGCGCGCGAACAGACCACAATGGTCTACAAGGAACACTGGCACAATATCGAGCTTGAAAGTGGTGAAAAAGTGCAGGCTCTCGTCTACATGGTGGATCATGGTCATGCGCAATATGCCGGTGCTCTCCCAGTGGAAAGACAGCTTGAGATCGTCAACGGTGCTGTCGGTAAATCAGGCGAAAATCCCGAATACGTGATCAATACCGCCTCCCACCTGGAAGAGATGGGCATTGCGGACAGCAACCTTGCCTGGCTCGCAGAGAAATTGAAGGCCCTTTAGGGGAATTCCAGTCAACTGCTGTTTCCGACGGGTTCGGTGGTCTTGCTTGCATCGACTTCCCGCAGCACAGGCGACGGGACGGGCGCCTGCCGGGCTTCCTCGATCAACTTGTTGCTTGCCGTTTCGACCGAATCCACCAACTGCTCATAAAAGACATCCGGCGCAAGACCCGGCTCGATAGGCGGAAGGATCTCGACAATCACAGTGCCTGGATAAACTTTCCAGGACGACCGGGGCCAATAGAGCCCGGCATTGTGAGCGATCGGTACGACCGGGCATTTCAGGTCCCTGTAAAGATGGGCAATGCCGTATTTGTATTTTGGCTCTGCTCCTGCGGGCCTTCGGGTCCCTTCAGGAAAAATCATGATCTGGCGTTTTTCAGCAATCGCTTCCTTGGCCGCCTCCATCATGGCGGCGAGCGCTTCGGAACGTTTTCCGCGGTTGATCGGGATCTGTCTGTATTTCGCCGTGTACCAGCCGAATATCGGGATCCAGCGCAATTCCCGTTTCAAGATGAAGGTAGGGCTCGCAAAAAGCGGAATCAGCGCGACCGTTTCCCAGGCAGACTGATGTTTCATGGCGGCGATGTATCCGCCTTCCGGCAAATTTTCCCGGCCGCGGATTTCCACCTTGATACCTGCGACGACATGCATCAGCCAAAGCAGGGACCGCGACCAGAACGGTACAATCGGCCAGCCCCATTTGCGCGGCAACAGCATGACCGGTGAAAACAGGATCATTTCGACAAACGTGACCAGGTAGAACAGCACCTGAAATAGGGTAGAACGCAAGAGAAGCATGGCACCAGAAAGCTTGAGCGGAGCAAGGTCACCGCTATGGTCATGCACTGACGAAATTCAGTTCATGCCCTTCACGGTGTTGCGGAGTCTGGCGAGGATATACTTCACATATTCGCGCATGAGAAGCCGGATCGTTGCCGGTTCGCGATACCAGGTATCCAGTTTCAGATCCTTTGAAAAAACCGGATAGGCAATCAGGTTGACTTGGGGGAGAACATCGGAGAGCTCGGCCTTCGCCCTCGGAAGGTGATACGCACTGGTGACAACAAGCAACGAATCAAACCCGTTCTTCTGGACCCAGTTTGCGGTTTCGGTAGCATTTCCGGCGGTGTTGCGCGCAACCCGGTCAAGATCAACAGTGCTTTTTTCGAGCGGCATGCTTGAGGCGGTCACAGCTGCAAGCTGTTCGCGCGTCGTTCCCGGATGGACCCCGGAAATCAGCAGGCGATTGGCATGACCTTCTTCAAGAAGACGAACCGCTTCGTTGACACGCGCATGGCCTCCCGTCAGTACGACAATCGCATCGGCATTGGCTGATTTCGGTACTTTTGCCGTGGCAATCTGATGGGCAAAATAGAGAAACTGGCCGATTGTTCCCCCCATGAGCGCAACCAGGAACAGGAGAAACGCTATCCTCAGTCCGAATCGCTTTCTGCGCTTTTTCGAAACGGAATTGCCGTTGACATCCGCGACGTCGTTTCCGCTCCCCGAAGACACACTTCGCCCGGCTCCGGCGTGAACGCCGTCATCTGATGAAGGGTCTATGAGCGTATCAGCGTGCGACATGAAGCAACTGTGATCGTTGATTCGGCCAATTTCGCGGCATTCTACATTAAAATCAATCAACTTTCGCCAAATGGGCCTTGACGGCAAGACCGGATGTCAACGCTGTGAGAATTGCAACCAGGAACACAACGGCGAAGACACCGAAATACCCGGGCAGGCTGACGGACACTGAACCGAGGAGCGCCGAAACCTGGTCAGATCCTGCCTGACCCGAACCCTGACGGGTCAACATGTCGACAAGTACGAAACAGACAATCGCGGCCACACCTCCGGACACGCCTCCCTTGAGGCCCAGCATGAGAAAGTGCCGTTGAAACTCCCGCGCAATAAAGCCGTCCTCGGCCCCGACGAAATGAAGAACCGAAACGACGTCCTTGTTGCCCGCCATTGCCGATTGGGTCGCAAACACCACGCTCAGGACCATCGATCCCATCACCAGGACCATAATGGCAAATCCACCGGCAACAACAGCACCGGCCATGGCCGAAAGACGGGACGTCCAGATCGAATGATCGTCGACACTCGCACCGGTCACTTGCCCGGAGACCGAATTGCGCAGCTGAGACAGGTTCAGAAGCTCCGGATCGCTTACGGTAATCTGGATCAGTCTTGGAACCGGCAGGCCTTCGAGCTCCAGCCCTTCCCCCAGCCAGGGCTCCAGCAGGGCCTTTGTTTCAGAATCAGACAACGCACGGACTGCGCCTATTCCCGGGAACTCCTGGGCAAGCGCAACCGCCTTGTCGATTTCCCGAAGCATGTCGACACCCTCGGTCGGCCGGATCTGTATCGTGATCTCCCGAACAAGATCATTCTGCCAGGCATCGGCCGCGTCCCACACGATGGACACGGCACCAACAGTCAGGCAGGCCAGGAAACTCATGATCGCGACAACAAGCGTCAGTGCCCGTCCCGCCACCGATTGAGGCGGTACGATCGCGGCAGCCGGACGAAGCTTTGCCGCATCGCCCTGCTCCGTTTTCGGGGCCTTGGGGGCCGCTTTCTTCTTGGGTCGCTTTTTGCGAACCAGCCGGTTCGGCGGTTTCACTTCCACGGCCACTGCCTGCTCATCATCATTGTTCTCGGTCTGGGCCATTGGGTTGCCTGGTCGTATGTCTGTCGCCTAGTCAAAAATCGAAAGGCGTCCGTCGGCCAGCACCATGCGCCGGGCATCCACCTGTTCCAGCAATGCGATATCGTGGGTCGCGATCACAACGGAAGTGCCGAGTTTGTTCAATTCTATGAAAAGACGCAACAGACGGCGCGCGAGAGGCGGGTCGACGTTTCCGGTCGGCTCGTCCGCGAGAAGCACTTCCGGTCTCGTGATCAGCGCCCTGGCGATGGCGGCACGCTGTTTTTCGCCACCCGACAAGACCGGCGGCAGGACATGCATCCTGTCACCAAGGCCTACCCATTTCAGCAGGTCGATCACGTCCGAACGGTATTCGGACTCCTGTTTACCAACGACGCGAAGCGGCAAGGCAACGTTTTCATAGGTCGTCAGATGATCAAGCAGACGGAAATCCTGGAACACGACTCCGATCTTGCGGCGCAGTTGCGGCAGTTCCTGTTTGTCGATAACGCTCAGATCGCGGTTGAAAACCTTGATCAATCCGCGCGTCGGACGAAGCGACATGAACAGGAGCCTGATCAAACTGGTCTTGCCGGCGCCTGACGGCCCGGTGAGAAACTGAAACGACTGCGGTTCGACCTGAAATGTCAGGTCCCGCAGGATTTCCGGTCCCATACCGTATCTCAATCCGACATTTTCGAAGCGGATCACAAATTTGTCTCCTGTTGATGGACCGACGCTATAGCCAGGCCGTTAACGGTGCATTAATCATATAAAGGTCCATTAGTGACCTGAAAGTCCGTGACTGGATTTGCCGGCATTTGTCCAACATTTCATGCCGGATTTCGACCCGGTCGGTCACAAGATAATAGCGCTTGAGCAAGACATGGCGAAAGGTCTTCGCACATGAAGATCAAATGTCCGGACTGCAGTACGTCCTATGAAATCAAGACAGAAGCTGTCGGTCCGGAAGGGCGCAGTGTCAAATGCGCCAAATGCGGCAACCGCTGGTTTGTCAGCCCTGATGATGACGACGCATCCGCAGATTTCAAGGCGGCTGAAAATTCATCCACCACAGGTTCGGATCCAGACGAAACCGACAAGGGCGAAACCGACAACGCCGAAACTGACAAGGATGAAGCTGACTGGGCGGCTGATTCCGAGGCGGATTCACAATCCGACGAAGCGGAGCAGGAGCCGGCGGAAGACTCCGAACCAGAGGAAGATATCGCGAATTTCGAATCGCCACCGGCAGACACACCTGCAAGCGCCGACGAGAGCAAATTTGCTGCCGATCTCGCCGCGGACGAGGGTGATGCGGAAGACCAGGTCGACATCGAATCCCAGGCCAAGCGACCCAAGATCATCGTCAATCCCGACAAGTTCCGCCGCAATCATATCGGGGCCTTGCTGGGCTGGCTCTCCAGGCGAAATTATCGCAGGCTGGGCGGTCTGTTGATTTTCGGTGTTTCAATTGCCGCGCTTGCGTCCTTTGTTTTGCTCAGAGACAGCATGGTCAAGCAATCACCGGACCTCGCCAGCCTCTTTCAGATAATCGGCTTTGACGTCAACCTGCGCGGCCTTGAATTCCGCAACCTCAGAACATTTTCAGAAATCGAGGACGGCAAGAAGGTTCTTGTTGTCGAAGGGTCGATCCGTAATCTTCTCGACGAAGCAAATGCGGTGCCGGCCGTTCGACTTTCCATTCGCAATTCGGATCTGCAGGAAGTATATGCCTGGACCGTCGAACCGCGCACAAAAGCTCTGAACGGTTTCGATGAAACCCGGTTCAGGACAATACTGGCCGACCCGCCGGAAGAGGCCTCCGATATCCAGGTCCGGTTTACCGACCGCGGCAAACGCCAAATAGTACTCGAGTGATCATGACAGCCAATATCCGTACCCTTTTTGATGAAGATGCCATTGCCGCGCGTGTTGCAGCGGTTGCCCAGGAAATCGCCGAGGGAAACCCCCGGAACCTGCTCGTCGTCGCCGTTCTGAAGGGGAGCTTCATTTTTGCCGCGGATCTTGTCCGCGCCATGCACCGCGCCAATCTGGAGCCTGAAATGGAGTTCATTCACCTGTCTTCCTACGGCGCAGGAACAGAAGGATCGGAAAACATCCGTGTTTTGCGCGATGTTGAAAGTGACGTTAACAACCGCGATATAATTTTAGTGGATGATATTCTGGAATCGGGCCGTACTCTCGCCTTTGCTAGGGAGCGGCTGATCGGGCGCGGCGCCCGCTCTGTAAGGATTGCGGCACTGCTGGATAAACCCGAGCGCCGCAAAGCTGCCATATCTGCCGACTATGTGGGATTTGCCTGTCCTGATAAGTTTGTCGTCGGATACGGTATGGATATGGGCCATGCGTGGCGGCAATTGCCCTTTATTGGATATGTCGTGGCTTCCGAAGACGAGGCAGCGGCAGACGGCAAAACAGGAGCGTGAGCATGGCTCGCATTCTTCTAACGGAAGACGACGAAGCGGTACGCAGTTTCGTAAAGCGCGCGCTTGAACTTGATGGACATTCGGTGGACGTGGCGGAAGACGGTGGTGAAGCCGTAGAAACGCTGACCCGCGAAAAGGGCGAGTTCGATCTTCTGGTATCCGATATCAAGATGCCGGTCATGGACGGCATTGCGCTCGCCCTGCAAACCGCGCGTGATTTTCCAGATATGCCGATACTGCTGATGACAGGTTTTGCCGATCAGCGCGAGCGTGCGAACGGTCTGGACGCACTGGTTCACGACGTGATCACCAAGCCGTTCTCGCTTGTCGATATCCGCAAAGCCGTCCGCAATGCCATTGCCGGCGAGTTGCCGCAGGAAACACGGCGTTACGCCTGAATCAGCTGCCAGGTCCTGAACCGACCGCCAAGTCGGACTGCGAGCACACTCGTTAATATCGGCGCGAAACGATCAACGCGTGGATTTTCTGCAAATTTGCACTCGAAATTGAAGCTCCGATAACTCGGTTGGCAACCGAAGGTCAAAATCACCTTGTTCGGATCAACGAACGGCTCGCCGCACCCCAAGCGGACGAGCACCATTCACCATTTTCAGAACAACGCTTCAGATGTAACAGATGTCTGCCTCCAGGTTTCCTTCGTGCTGCAGGATGCACGGCGGGATCTGGTCTCAAAAGGTATTGCGTGACCGGAGTCACAGAAAAACACAAGCCTTCCGATTAGCATCAGGATTGAAATTTCAAAGCATGTTTTTTTAAGAAAGGTTTTAGCAATGTCGCGTTATTCTCAGGTTTCAATCAATAAATTTAAAGATAAAACGAGACTCGAGCCTAATGATGGGTTTGATTTTGTTTTGGAATCAGAAGAATACCCTTCACATATGGATGATTTTGAATTCGACACCGGTGAATTTGACTCATCCGATGGTGAGATTCCAACTGAGACTCTTTCGTTAAATTTTGAAGAAATCAAAGTTACCTATCAAGAAACCGCGGTTCTTGATTTTGCGTTGACGGGAGATGACGATTTTTCACCCTTTGTCGATGACCTGCTTTTCTGATTGAAATTGCGAAACAGGTTTTTCTGACCTGTTTCCTGCGCCTCAGAAATTCAACAATTCGCGAAGAGGGTTCAAGACAGTGCGCTCAAGCGTAACCGGTAAACAAACCATCGAAGCTTAGCCAAGAAACAAATTTGAAATCGCTTCCCCCGATTTTTCTTGGAGGCTCAGGAAAGATACTTCTCCCAGATCGTCGCGAATTTGGCGTCGACCTCGTGTGAAACACACAGGGTCTTGTTCATCGCCAGGCGATCCGTCATGAAGTTGGGGAAGCGCTTTCGCATTTTTGCAGCTTCCTTCTCGGCTCTTTCACGATTTCCGGAGGCATGTGAAATGGCGATCACATAGGCATGATACCAGTAGGCACCGGGCATCGGCGATTTGCTGATTTCACGCATGGCATCTTCAAACCTGTCCTGCATGAACCAGCACCCTGCGCGGAACAGCCGGGGGATGCCATCTTCCAGAGGATTGAGCTCTGAAGAGCGGTCGAGAAAGAAAATCGCGCGTTCAATGTGACCCGCCATATAGAAACAGTAGCCGAATTCGGCAAGAGCATCTGCCTTGCCGGGATTGAGGGCAATGGATGTCTCGACCGAGCTCAGAAAATTTTCAAGTTCGTTGCGGTAAAACTGAACCATTGCCAGCGCCTGATGGGCAAACGCATTGTCCGGGTCAAGAGAGATCGCGCACCTGGCATTTCGATGAGCCTCGTTCAGAAGAGTACGGTTGTCGCGCGCTTTAACCGGAAATCTGTATTGGTCGAGCAAAACGACAGCAAGCGCCGCCCAGGCATCTGATGATTTGGGGTCCCTTTGGACTGCATCCCGCAAATCATCTCGCAAGGATGCGTGCAGGCCGGGATCCCGAATCCGGACATACTCGTAGTACCGGGCAATGGACCGGTAGGTTTCCCACTTCTCCGGTCGGCCGTGGCGGTCAGTTAGCTGCATCTGATCGTCGAGCAGGTCCCGCCGGTTCGCAACCCGTGCCGCGATCAGCAACGCAATCTTGTCCTGGATCTCGAAAACACTCGTCAGGCTACATTCGCGATCAAATCGTTCTGCCAGAACATGCCCGTCGGTTGCCGTATCGATCAGCTGAAACGTGACGCGCACGCGAGTGTCGGACTTTCTTACGCTTCCTTCAATCACGAAGTCCGCACCGATTCTCTCCCGCAACTCCCCAATCGTGGCCTGTTGGCCTGTCAGAGCAGCTGTGGTTGAGCGGGAAAATACAAACAGATCGTGAAATCTGGACAGGTTTGCCACGACCTCTTCGGTCAATCCGGCTGCAAAGAAACCGTCATGCTGATTTACGCTGAAATCGTCGAAGGGCAGCACAGCGATTGACGGGCAGCCTTTGCGGGCAGGCAAGGCCAAACCATCACCGCGCTGCGTTGTTTGTCCGGCTGGCTCGGAAACAGCACCCTTGACGGCAATTGAAACTGGGCGCGTGACTTCGGCCACTTTTGCGACAAAGCGAAACCCTCGGCCATGAACAGTCTGGATCAGGCGACGGGTTTTTCCGCTATCTTCCAGGGCTTGCCGAGCTGAGCGAATGCGGCTGCTGACAGCAGCGTCCGAGACGATACGTCCATCCCAGACTGCATCGATCAGATCTGTTTTGGAGATCATCCGTTCCCGGTTTTCGATCAGAAACTGGATGACGGAAAAGACTTGCGGCTCGATCGCAACCCTGGCTCCGTTCTTGCGCAATTCGAATTTGTCCGTATCGCATTCAAACGCGTCAAATCTGTAGATCATGACCCGCTCCCTCTGGACCCTCGGCCAAAAACCAGGGTCCGGCTCCATGTGCTCCAAATAAAGGTCCGGCAGGTTTTCTACCCGTTGACGGCACAGGATGCCGGACATCCAAATATCACAGGCTCGAACCTGTTGCACTTCTCACCACTGTCGGCGCTCCACAAAGCCATTGAAATTGCGCGGAATTAACTCCAGAAGACCGAACATGCGGGTCTTGAGCCAGGTAAAAACCTCGAATCCTCCCCGAAATCTACAAGTTTCCTGCAAGCCTGCACACTCAGTGCCCCTTACGTTGAGATCTGCAGATTACGACCGCGGCTGACCAATGGACACTCGACCGGGTGAACGATCAGCGGTGTTTCCGGATTGCCGGAATTGCAATTCCGGCTGTCTCCGCGGGACCAGGTCCAATTCTCTCAACCAAGGAATTTTCGAATGATCAGGAAATTTTTGTTATCAACCGCGCTCTGCGCTGGCGTTTCATCCGCAGCCCTGGCGCAGGACGGCGAGGTTCGAATTGGTGTTCTGTTCGGCTTCACCGGACCGATCGCGTCCATGGCGCCGGTGATCGCCGAAACGGCGGAGCTCGCCTTGCGTGAAGCGTCGAAATCAGACGCATTTCTCAACGGTCGGAAAATTGTCCCGGTCCGTGCCGACAGCACCTGTGTAAACAGGAATGCGGCAGTAGCGGCCGCAGAACGGCTTGTGAAACAAGAAAACGCCGTGGCGTTTGTCGGAGCCGGGTGTTCCGGTGCTGCCTCGGCTGTTTTGGTCAATGTCGCGCGTCCCCACGGCATTCTTTCCATTTCTCCAACGGCAACGTCGCCTGGACTGACAGACATGGAAGACGGCGGTCTGTTTTTCCGCACGGCACCCTCTGACGCAAGACAGGGTGAAGTGCTTGCTGAGCTGCTGATCGAAAAGAACATCCGGAAAATCGCCCTCACTTACACCGACAATGAATATGGGTCAGGCCTCACCGGATCATTCACCAAAGCCTTCGAGGATCGGGGCGGTAAGGTCCTGATTTCCGAGGCCCATATGGACGGCAAAGTAGATTATGCAGCTGAAGTCGCAACACTTGCTGCCAGCGGTGCCGATATTCTCATGGTCGCGGGATATGCGGACCAAGGGGGCCGTGCGATTGTGCAAACCTCTCTCGATACAGGTGCCTTTGACCGGTTTGTGTTGCCAGACGGAATGGTGTCGGAATCCATGATCGAGGAATTCGGTGCAGCGCTAGGGCAGTCAATTGGAACCCTTCCTGGAAGTGACAATGACCGCGCAACCTCGTTCGCGCAGATACTGGAGAAAAACGGCATTACGGAACAGGCGCCATTTCGCGCCGAAGCCTATGACGCGGCTGCGGTTCTGACACTGGCCATGCAAGCCGCCGGAACCACGGACGGCAAGGCAGTTGCCGAGATGATACCGCATGTTGCCAACGCACCGGGTATCGAGATCGGCCCTGGCGAGATCGCAAAAGGCATGTTCATTCTCTCCCAGGGTGGCGCGATCGACTATGTCGGGGCAAGCGCCGTGGAGTTCACACCCGAAGGCGATGCGCATGGCACCTATCGCGAGGTTACCTTCTCGGAGGATGGTCTTGAAACCGTTCGGATCTGGTAACTGCGCGCAGGATACTCGCGATCCGGCGCCGGTCTTAATCAGACCGGCGACCGACGCCGACCACCCGGCGCTTGAGGCACTGGCAGGCCTTGCAACCCGGGACCTGCTGGGCCCTTTCCTGTCGACAGAACAGCGTGCTGCAACATACGCGTTCACACCACTGGATCCCTGGCTGATAGAGGACGGCACGTATTTCGTCCTTGAAGTAAATGGCAAAATCCGCGCGTCCGGTGGTTGGAGTTGGCGCGGGCCGATGATCCACAACCCGAACGGGCAATACCGTCCCCCCGAAAGTCAGTCGAACGGTGTTGCACGCATACGTGCAATGTACACCGACCCGGGTCACGCGCGGAAGGGATTTGGCCGGACCATTCTGTCCGTGTGCGAGCTTGCGGCCCGCCTGGCCGGTGTGCGCCGTCTGGAGCTCGTTGCCACCCCGGTTGGCGAATTGCTCTACAGGGCATGTGGATTTGAGAGCGTGGAAATCATCGACCTGGACGCCCCGGGCGGCGTGATCATTCCGGTGACGCGAATGCAAAAGATCTTATCGCCAAAAGTGCGGCAACCAAGGGACACAGAGGAAGCATCTGTTGCCTGCAACCATTCAAAATGGAGAAATTGAAATGAGGCATTTTCCACACAATGCCGCGACCAGTTCGGCACAAATCGTATTGCCCACACGAGCCAACATGAACAGCGGACATCTGGTCAATCGGGCTTGTCGAAGGCTTGCGAGTTCTTCGAGGTGACTGTGGTCACCAGTACCGGAATCTTTCAATCCGCGGATCGGAACGTCATCCAGAATGCTAAATTGAAGAGGAGAACCACCATGCCTCCGACCAAAAAGAAGGCGCTGGGAATTGGCAGCTATGTTGGAAACAGCGTCTACAAGGAAATCTGTACCCGCTTGTACAAACTCCATCGCATCAAGCTTCCCGATCACATCGAGTCGGTCTACAGCGTCGGCGTCAGCAACGGTCAAGGAATGGAATTTCTTGCGCGCGATGCAAAGAAGTTCGAAGCGCTCTTGAAGATGCCTGCATTTGCACCTGACAACCAGGAACACTTTTGCGACCGGATCGCGTCGATGGCGACCAATGGCCAGGGTTATCGCGAAACAGGTGTTCCAAGCCTGCACATTGCTGTCGCACCTGACGTTTGCAGTGTGCACATTGATACGTTCGGGTTCGTAGCCATCGGTCCTGACGGAAAGAAGTATTACAACCTGGACGCCATCCAGCACATTCTTGATGAATTGCTCCTTCAGGACAAATTCGTCGGTTGGGTAACCAAGCACAGCCGGACACTTGGGCTGCTCCTGTCCCACGTTCATTTCCGCGGGCCCAGTTCGCGCAACAGATATCGCCTGGCCGCCGGGGCGCGCGTCAACGTTGCGCAAGGGGATGGCTGGAGCATTGGCATTGAGGCAAGTCAGGCGCTGTCGGGAGAGAGAAAAGTCGAGGCCAGCATCGAGGTTTACAACTGGTAGACCCGGACCTGGAACACCACCAGAACCTGCTGTTCATACGCTTGCAGGTTGCCTCGTTGAGACACTTTCAGCCAAGCCGGACATCGTCAGGGCAATCGACGACAAGCGCTGCGTTGAAGCCATGCTGCTGCCGGCAAACAAAAACAGTTTTTGAAAACCAACGCATTTATACGGTGATCCCATTGATGAAACGAGCATACGATTATGTGTTTGATCTTCCGGACACGATGACTGACCGGACGATCCATATTTTTTCAGATGAGACCGTTGAGGACTGTCCTTTCACACTCGTGCTGACGCATGAACCGGTTGACCCGACCCTTTCGGAAGAAGGTCAGATCAAGAAGGCACTCGGCCAGCTCACGGACAGTTTTCCAGAGTTCGCGATGTCGTGGGCGCAATGGATGGAGGTCGAACACGGCAGAGCTTACATGTGCGAGTTTTCGTGGCGCTCTGAGCGGGGACCAATGACGCAGTGCCAGGTCTATTTTCCAGGTCAGAACCATGTCCTTTGCGCAACGTTTTCACGGCTTGGCCCCTTCACGTCGCCGGACAAGGAAAGTGTGCTGCGCTTCATGCACTCCTGCCACCTGATGCCCGAGCGGGCGCAATAGATCCTTTCACGCAACAATTCGAACCTGAACGGGGTATGTCATGCCGGAGGCAGCACGAGCCCGCGACCCGATTTCTCACACCTCCGCGCTTGCCGGTCTGATCGGCGGCCTTGTCGTCGGCGCAATCGTGGGTGCGGCAATCGTTGCGACAGGTGGCGCGGCGGTCGCGGCGATTGCTGTTGCAGCGGCCGGTGGAGCCTCCCTGGGGGCATCCGCCGGCCAGTTGCTCGGATCTCTGTTCACCTTCAAGACCGGCGCCATATCCCTTCCGTGTTCCACAACGGTCATCATCGGGAGGAAGAACGCGGCGCGTGCATTGGCGGATATGGGGGACTGTTCCGGAATTCCGTTTTCACCGACACCGCCACATCCGCGCATGCCGATTGCCGAAGGCAGCAAGACGGTTTTCGTTCAAAGGTTTCCGGCAGCTCGCAAAGACGACAAGCTGACTTGCAGTGCTGTCATTTCCGAAGGTTGCCTGACGGTGATTATCGGGGGCGGCAAAACCCAATATGCCAAAATCAGCGCAGAAGTTCCGTTCTGGCTGGAAATGGGTGTGCTTGCCCTTGGACTGGTGAGCGGAGCAGCTGCCATTTCGCTGGCAGGGCGTGGCATGCGGGTCATCACCGCGCTCCGACTGACGGGAGGTCTGGCCGGCTCATTCGGGCTCGGTGCCGGTGGAACCTGGCTTGGGGGAAAGATCTGGGGGCAAGGGTCGGCCGGACAGAAACTGCTCGGTTTCGGCATGGGTTTCTTCGGAGGGTACCTTGGTGCCCGGCTTGCAGGCAGCGGGCCGATTTATGGACGGGTTCAGCAATGGGCAGCGAAGCGGAACTTTCCTGGTCTGCAAACGGGAAACGCATGCGGAGTGCAGTCGTGTCAACAAGTCATCAGAGCTGTGAAGGGACGAAATCTAAGTCAGGCAGAAATGGAACAGATCGGGATCAATCGTGGTGTATATAATCCTGCAACCGGAACAAAGGCAGGCGTGGGAGAGGCCGACATTCTAGCCTCCCAAGGGATTCCCGCCCGCGCGCATCCGAGCACGCCGCAGGCTATTCGAAAGGCTCTGTCTGAAGGCAAGGGGGTCATTGCCAGTCATGACCCTGGGGCCCTTTGGAACACCGGACAAACTGGCGGCCACGCGGTCCTGACCACGGGAGTCGTTCGCAATTCCAGTGGAAGGGTTACGCACTACATCATCAACGATACAGGCACCGGTCAGGCAGGCCGATTGGTCCCTGCAGGTCAATATGAAGCATCGCTCAATCCTGGAAAGACAGTAGCGATCACCGACGATCCAATCTGGTAGCAGTAGCAATGATTTCGATTGATTTCTTTGAAGTTGAGCACGCTCTCAAATCCGTGATCTATCTGGAACAGGATCTTCCAGGCGCAATGACCCTGTCGTTGCCAGTCCTGTCTGGCAGTTCAAACAACATGCGCATCGACTATTTTCTTTATGTGGTCGGCGGACCGATCAACGATCGCAGGATTTATGTGCCGACCCGAAAATTGTCTGTGGCGCCAGACTATCCGGAAAGCGGAACTTATCTGATCGACGAATTCGAAAGCGGCATCCAGGTGCCGCCTGAGTTTCCCATAGGGCGATCAGTGCCGTCGATGACCTGGGACGAATTCCAGCTGAAGCGTCAGCAGTACAATTTGTATCTGCTTTCTCTATTCGGTTCCTGGTCGCAACTCGAGAACGGCACCCAGGCCTCAGATGAAAAGTCCGCCTTCAGGGAAGTTTTTGACCAAATTGTCGATATGCCTCTGCGACCCGCATACGGGCATCTCAACCCGGGCCTTTTCAACTGGATCTGGTCAGCATGAGGCCATCGACACGGCATCGCTTGCCGATGCCAAGGAGGTTTCAGCCTAAACGTGGTGTTGAAAACCGGCTTATCGGTTGGATGCGAACACGACAAGGTATCCGATAGACATTCCGATTTGGACTGATGATTGAGGCGCAATCGCTTCCTTGAATCTCGACATTCTGCTGGTTCGAAGCGGCACACTTTTTTGTGCTTGCCTACGTTTCAGGGCTGTTTGCCATTCCAGTCAATCTGAACATCGTCCTCGTTGGCCACTGGCAGCACTTGCCCGGGCTACCCGTCAATACCGCTTCAAAAGCCGTTCCAGATAGTCCAGTTCCAGCTTGGGTCGGGAGGGATCGGAGAAGCGCTTGCGCAGTTCTTCCAGGATCCGCCGTGCGCGCTGAACGTCGATTTCATCCGGAATCTGTACCCGATTGTTGAAATCCGGTCCTTCTGCACGGCGCGGACGGCCGAGTGGATCTTCGTCCATGGGCGAGGGTCCGTTCGGGTTTCCTGCCCCTTCGCCCTGGCCCATCATCTGCTCGGTCATGCCTTGCGCACCACGCCGGAGTGCGTCCAGCGCGTCTCCCTGCTCACCGAGTGCCTGTTGACCCTGGCCCTGGCCAAGGGATTGCTGTGCATCACCCATGGATTCGCCGGCCTGGCCGAGAGCTTCATTCTCGCCCATACCGTTCTGGCCGAGTTGTTCCATCAGTTCCTGAAGCTGCTGCGCCAGATCACCCTGACCCTGTTGAAGTTGCTGCAGCATCTGTTCCAGCTGCTCCTGGGTGAGTTGCTGACCCTGACCTTGCTGTTGCTGGCCCTGCTGGCGCTGATCGCCGCGCTGGCGCTGCTGGTCCTGGTTGAACCGGTGGGTCTCGTCCATCAATTGCTGCTGGCGCTGGATCATCTCGCCGAGCTGATTGAGCATCTCCATCATTTCGCTGTTCATGCCGTTGGGCATCATCTGCGGTCGCCCGGCCTGCAGGTTTTCCAGCATTTGCTGCATCTGCGCCAGAAGCTCGCGGGCGGCATCCCGTGACCCGGTCTTTGCCAGTTCCTCGATGCGGTCCAGCATCTCGCTCAGATCCTGCTGACTAAGGGTCTGCTGGTTGCCATCAAACGGCTGCATAGCCTGCGGGTTTTGCCGCATCTGTTCAGCCAGTGCCTGCATGTATTCGTTGAGCGCCTCGCGCAAATCCTGCGTCAGCTTGGCGATTTCCTCGTCGCTCGCACCTTCTTCCAGTGCCTTCCGCAACGCTTCCTGGGCGTCCCGCAATTTGCGCTCGGCTGCAGACAGGTCGCCATCCTCAATGGACAGCGCAAGATCCCACAACAGAGGCAGCATTGCCTTGAGATCCTCGTCGGATTGCGCGCGCACGAGTTCTCCGTAGGCAAAGCGCATGCCGAGGTAGTTGCGCGCTTTGAAATTGAATCGCTCCGGTGCCAGCATAAGCGCGTCCATGGCGGTGATTACCTGCGCATGGTTTTGTGCATCAAGTGCCAGATTGCGGCGTTGTTCGACAATCGCACGGGCAAGGGGTTTGCCGAAACGGCGCTGGGGCAACGTGATCCGATAGACCGGAGACGTGCCTTCCTGGCTGGCCTGATCGCGCGCGAGCAGCGTCAGATCGACTTCCGAGCCTGCCCAGGGATGAGACGTCAGGTCGCGGATCGTTTCCGCGGTTTTTGCCGTGCCGGTTCGTGGCGGAAGCGACAAGGGAAACTGGGGTGCCTCGACCAGCGGACGGGGGACACGATCCACATGATCAGGATTGGGGAGCGGCCTTATTCGCCCCTCGGCGGCAACGACACCGTAATCGTCATTCACCAGATAGGAGAATTTCAGTGCACCGCTGAGCTGCTCTTCAGGGTCATCGACGAGGCGAATTTCAGGCGCGTCGTCAGGTCTGACCGCAAAGACAAAGCTCATGAACGGTTCCTCGCCGTTCGAAAGCTCCACGATACCGGTGGTTTCGAGTTTCAGGCGCCGCTCGACCGGAAGCAGCCTGGCAACGCCCGGATCCGCAATTTCCGCGTTTTCTTCCGGATCCACAACCAGCGGCTCGGCATCGTCCGGTCCGGCAAATGTCATTGCCAGTTCGCGCGCGCCTTGCGACCTCACGACGAGGATAGAGCCTTCCGGAACGGAGACCGGCGTTCCGGGGTCGCGCAACTGGGCGCTTTCGCCGGTCAGATAGATAGGAGGTTCGCTTGTGTAGATCGGCGGCGTTACCCAGGCATCAAGCCGGCTGGGTGGCTCGACCGTCTTGAAAGGATTTTGAAAAGCAGAGGTCAAACGCCCCATATAGTCGCCGCTCGCGGTCGTCAGTCCCACCAGCAACAGGCTCGCTGCGAGAACCCTGAGAGCCCACGGATCCCGGCGATAGGCTTGCGGGTCAGGCGCTTTCGAGCGGATCGAAGCGACGGCTTCGGCGGTTCTGCGCTGGTGCAGCGCCCAGATCGCGCGGGTTTGCGGATTGTCGGAACCGACAGACAGATCGTCTTCCAGCGCGGTCAGCGGGCGGTGACGGTAGCCGGATGACTGCTCGACGCGCTGGAGCGCGTCTTCACGCGTCGGCCAGGACAGTCTGGTCAGATCCCTGGCGGACCAGATGGCGGCGGCGGCAAACAGGATAATCCCGATCGGTCCCGCCCAGGCAGGCAGGACGAGCCAGAAACCAAGCCAGGACAGGCCGATGAATATGCCGACGACGACAAGCAGCGGCACCAAGGCGCGCCAGAAACGTTCCAGGAACAAGGAAACGCGGCTTTGCCTGACAAGCGTGTCCAGGCGAGACTGGATGTAGTGCCGCCAGCCGGACGGCTCCGGGTCTTTCTGCCGTTCAGGTTCCAGGTCGCTGTCGTTCGTGCTCAAAGGCACCTCCGGTTCATATCCCGCGGTCGCCGATGAGACGGACACCGGCTGCGTGATCGGCCCTCCACCCTATAAGGTGAGGCATCGGAGGCAATCCGGCAACAGTTTGAACCAACTAATTCGAGGTCGACTTCGTCACGAAGCGTTGAGCCAATCGGGTATTTGATCCAGACCAAGCAAGTCGTCGAATGTCGGACGAGGACGAACGACCGCGAATTGATCAGCGTTTACGAGGACTTCGGGGACAAGTAGCCTGGAATTATACGTGCTCGACTGGACCGCACCATAGGCGCCGGCGGAAAGAAACGCCAACATATCCCCAGCAGCCACTTCGGCCATGTCGCGGTCCTGCGCCAGGAAATCGCCGGTCTCGCAAACGGGACCAACGATATCCGCCTTGATTCGCTCCCGGGTTCCATCATCTTCCCTGACGGGCCGCACTTCGTGATGGGCTTCGTAAAGTGTGGGGCGGATCAGGTCGTTCATCGCCCCATCGACGATGACGAATGTCTTGCCTGCGCCATCCTTCACGTAGATGACCCTTGTCACCAGAATACCGGCATTGCCGGCGATCAGCCGTCCCGGCTCGAACATTACCTTGCAGTCAAGTTCTCGCACATGTTTCTTGACGACTTCGGCATAGGCATCCGGATGCGGAGGCGGGTCATTGTCCGTGACGTAGGGGATGCCGAGGCCGCCGCCCAGATCCACGTGGTCAATCTTGTGCCCCTGTCCACGCAGATCGGAAATCAACTCGCCCAGACGGGCAAACGCATCATCAAACGGCTGCAACTCCGTGATCTGGGATCCGATATGCATGTCGATACCGGTCACTTCGATCCCAGGAAGGCTTGCTGCCTGCGCATATACCTCCCGGGCGCGTTGCCACGGTATTCCAAACTTGTTCTCCGCCTTGCCGGTTGCGATCTTCGCATGGGTCCTGGCATCAACGTCAGGATTGATGCGCATGGAGACGCGCGCGGTCCGGCCCAGTTCGGTGGCAACGCGGGACAACTGATGCAATTCCGGTTCGGATTCCACGTTGAAACACAAGATGTCTTCTTCCAGGCCGTATGCCTGTTCCGCTTCCGTTTTTCCGACTCCGGAGAAAACGATCCTGGCGGGTGCAACACCTGCAGCGCGGGCGCGGCGCAATTCGCCTTCCGAAACCACGTCCATACCGGCCCCAAGCTGTGCCAGGGTCTTCAGGACAGCCTGGTTCGAATTGGCCTTCATGGCATAGCAGACCAACGAGGGAATATCGTCAAACGCACCGGCAAACACTTGATAGTGTCGGGTCAGGGTCGCGGTCGAATAGCAGTAAAACGGCGTACCGACCTCTCTGGCGATTCGTTCAATCGCCACATCCTCGGCATGAAGTTCGCCATTCTTGTAGTCGAAATGATGCAAGACGTGCCTCGTCGAGCTGTCGCTTATCAATCGGTCCGGTGAATTTCCGGAACTCCATGCGCTCAGTGTCAGTTGATCAGGAAATCCAGAAAGAAGGTATCGTTCTCACTTTCCGGTTCAAGCTGCGGCGGTGCCGGCGCGTCGGCAGGATCAACTGCTTCGTTTTCCGGTGTTTCAGGTGTCCCGGGAACGTCCAGATCGCCCTTCCGGCCGCACCCGGCCAGAAGCACGCCCAGGCAGAGGCCGATCAGCGCCAGTGATTTGAACCGGATCGTCATTCGCAAATGCCCTTCTCGGAATTCTCTTCTTAAGTCTTCTCCTCGCATGACAGACACCGTTGAGCAAGGCCACCGGTGCCAACGAGGGAAGATTGCCAGTCCCGAACCTATCCCCTGGACAGTTCCTTCAGCCAGCGGCGCGCCTGTTTGCGCACGTTGACCGGCGATGTTCCGCCAAAGCTGGTGCGGCTGCGGACGGACTTGTCCACGGACAGAACCGAAAACACTTCACCGGTGATCTTCGGATCGACCTTTTGCATCTCATCCAGCGGGACTTTGTGCAGTTCGACACCCTTTTCCACTGCAAGACCAACGATCCGGCCGGTCACGTGATGGGCATCACGAAACGGCATTCCCAGCACCCGTACGAGCCAGTCTGCCAGATCCGTGGCGGTGGAATACCCCGATCCCGCGGCTTTTTTCATTGCCTTGGTAACAGGTTCCAGATCCTTGACCATGCCGGTCATGGCGGCAAGCGCGAGGGAAACGCTGGCCAAACCGTCGAATGCCTGCTCCTTGTCTTCCTGCATGTCTTTCGAATAGGCCAGCGGAAGTCCCTTCATCATCACCAGAAGCGCCTGCAGCGATCCGTAGATGCGGCCACTCTTGGCACGCACGAGTTCCGCAGCGTCCGGGTTTTTCTTCTGCGGCATGATGGAGGAGCCGGTGGAGAACTTGTCGGACAGCTTCACGAAGCCGAATTGTGCCGAACACCAGATCACGATCTCCTCGGCAAGACGAGACAGGTGCATTGCGGTCATGGCGGAGGCACTCAGCGCCTCGATGACGAAATCGCGATCGGAGACGGCATCGAGCGAGTTCGCAGTCGGCCTGTCGAAGCCAAGCGCTTCCGCGGTCAGCTTCCGGTCAATGGGGAACGAGGTGCCGGCAAGCGCAGCCGATCCCAGGGGGCATTCGTTCATCCGCCTGCGTGCATCACGAACCCGGCCGCGGTCACGTGCGAACATTTCGACATAGGCAAGCAGATGGTGACCGAAAGTGACAGGCTGTGCCGATTGCAAATGTGTGAAACCCGGCATCACGTCGGCAGCATGCGTCTCCGCTTTTTCGGCGAGAGCAAGCATCAGGTCGCTCAGTTGCTCATCGAGAGTGTCCAGCGTATCGCGCACCCAGAGCCGGAAATCCGTTGCTACCTGGTCGTTCCGCGAGCGCGCCGTGTGCAGGCGTCCGGCCGCCGGACCGATCAGCTCGGCCAGACGGGCCTCAATATTCATATGAATGTCTTCAAGGGCGCGCGAGAACTTGAACTCGCCGTTTTCTATTTCTGACAGAATTGTGTCTAGACCGGCGACAATCTTCTCGGCATCGTCGCGGGTGACGATTTCTTTTTCTGCGAGCATGCGCACATGGGCTTTCGAGCCGTCGATGTCTTGCTTATATAGCTTCCGGTCGTAGTCAATGGAGGCATTGATTTCCTCCATGATGGCGTCCGGTCCTTCGGCGAACCGGCCTCCCCACATGCGATTGCTCATGTCCTGTCCCTTAAGAGGCGCCTCTTGCGAGGTGTGAACGAAATGAATAAGCCAACCGAACCCGCAAAGAGCTCCAGGCGCGGCTTGGTCGCCGCAGGGCTCGCAGGCGCGGTAGCCGCCCTAGCGGCTCTATACGTGATCGCCGGTCCCGATGGCAATATCGCAAGTGCGCAAAGCTGTTCCGCAGCCCTGTCAGCCGCAGCTTCCGCCAAGCCCTTTGCCAAGGGCGAAGTTGCTGCCTTTCTTCCGGCCAGCCAACCACTCGACCTGAAAAACCTTACCTTCCAGGGACCCGAAGGCGCACCGATGTCGATGGCCGACTTCAAGGACAAGACGGTTCTGCTCAACCTATGGGCGACCTGGTGCGCGCCGTGCCGCAAGGAAATGCCTGCGCTTGATCAGCTTCAGGCAGATCTTGGAGATCCGACTTTCGAGGTGGTTGCGGTAAATCTGGACCGCGGAGGTCCGGACAAGCCGAAAGCATTTCTGGACGAAATAGGTGTGTCAAATCTGACCTACTATCAGGATAGTTCAAACGGATTGTTGAAGGCTCTTCGCAGGGTCAGCCGGGCAACGGGGTTGCCGACGACAATTCTCATCGATCCGGATGGTTGTGAGGTCGGGACGATGTACGGGCCGGCCGAATGGGCCTCCGGAGAAGCCAAGGCCCTCATTCAAAGCGCGCGGGGGAAGAGTGGCACCTGATTTTCTGGCTGACAAGACACTGAGCCGGTGCCACTGAAAAACGTCGCTTGTCCTTGCGGTAAGGCTCGCGGTCTTCCCCGCACAGGCCAAATGGCGCGCTGATTGAGCTGACAGGGCCGGCGCGCCAAAGTCGTATGAAGCCCTAGACCGTGACGTCGACGGCTTCGCCCAGGCCAGGGATCTTCCGTGTCTCGCGACGCTGTTCTTCCTGGGTTGCCTGTGCGTCGTTTAGCCTGTCGGCGACAGCGCGTTCCTGTTCGGCCTGATCTTTCACCGCATTGATGGCGAATTCGTTGCGGATATTTGCAACACTGTAGGACGCTGATGTGCTGTCTGAGACACTCGCCATTCCTGATTCTCCTGTGACATGGTTACGCGAGGCAGCTAGAGGGTGATATCCAGCCGGCCACCCAGGCCGTTTTCCGGGCTGCGCGATTGCGCACGATTTTCCAGCTTTTGAGCCTGATCGCTCAGGAACTCCGCGCGATTCGAGCTGAACTCGGCCTGACGCTGAACAGCTTCGGCTGCAGCCTCCGACTGGCGCGCTCCAAGCGCTTTCGCCTGTTCCGCGATCTTTTCTGTTCGCGGAGTTCCAAGCGAAGGCTGGAATACCTGGGATGTTGAACTTGCTATTGCTTCGGGCATATTTAAGCCAAATACACGTTGCGATTTGACTTCATTGTGCCCTAGGGGATTGAATTGAAAGGTAAATTTTACAGTTAAGTTGCTTTGTTACTTCATATATATCTAAAGAAATACCAGAAATTTATCTAAATGTTGAAATAAGCACAGTCAAGATACTGAGTTGGTTACTTTCTTTTTCAGGTGGGCGAGCCGGAAGGTTTCATGCAAATGGGATCCGGCCTTGCAAACAGACTGCACGTGCCGGCGTTCGTGGATCAATCACGAAGGACAGCTTAACTTTTTCAAGGAAGAAAGGTTTTCAGGCGGAGACGTCGACCTGCGTTCCCAAACCCGGGGCGGGAGCCGCCTGAGTGGACTGAAGGTTTGCAGCACCTTCCTGCAGCAGAGCGACAAGTCCGGCATCCTGTTGGGCGGCAATTTTCAGCATTTCCGATTGCAGCGCCTGGCTGGTCTGCGCCTGCATCGTTGCTGCATATGTGTTGGCGATTCCAACGCTGTTCATGAGAGCTCCCAATATCGTCCCCGACATTAGCTCTCTGCGCTTAAGCAAGCGTTAACAGATATTTATTGGTCTTGTTAAATGTTTAAGCTCCATCCTCAACTGTCCTTGCAAGGGCCTTGCGCCGAACCTTGCCAGACGGAGTGCGAGGTAGTTGGTCGAGGATCTTGTACAATTTTGGCCGCTTGTAGTCTGCAAGATGTCGCGAAGTGTGGACGGAAAGCGCTTCTTCGTCGAACTCCGCCGGATCGCGTGGCACGACAAAGGCGGTGATCAGGCTGACGCCCGGCCGCACTTCCAGTTCGGTGACGGCGACTTCATGCACATCGGGGTGCGCCGTCAAAACCCGTTCCACTTCTTCGGGCGCAACACGATAGCCGAAGGCGTTCATCAGGTCGTCAGCACGCCCGTCATACCAATAGTAACCATCGGCGTCCTCCCGCATCCGGTCGCCTGTCAGAAACCAGTCTCCGCGAAAAGCTGCCTTGGTTTCATCCGGCCGATTCCAGTAACCAAGCATCAGCCCGGGTTCATCCCTGTGAACGCATAGCAAACCCGGTTCATCGACCCCGGCCGGGCTCAGGGCACCATCCCGATCGTTCAAAAGAGCAACCTTGCGCCCGTGTTGCGGTTTCCCGGTTGCACCCGGTTTCACCGGGACACCCGGACCGCTGGACAGATAAGTCGAGATTTCGCTCATACCGAGGGCTTCGTACAACTCACGGCCTGTCCGGTCTTTCCAGTCGCGGTAAAGTGCGGCGGGAAGGCCTTCTCCCGCGGTCAGGCCGTGCCGCAATGCTGGAAAGGAAGTGTGCGAGATATCTGAATATTTCAGGATTCGGCGGTAAAGGCTCGGAACCGCGGCAAACAGGGTTGCCCGGCTGGTTTGGAGTAGATCAGGCCACACGGATGGATCGCGCGGACCCTGGTAGATGACACTTGTCGCACCCCTGATCCATGGGTCGATCAGTCCGACGGTCAGCGTGTAGCTCCAGTTGAACGCGCCGGCATGCAACAGGCGGTCATCGGCTTCCAGTCCCAGCCAGCCCGAATGCGCAGGCAATCGCGCCCGGGCGGTTCGCTGGGCATGCAGCACTCCCTTAGGCACGCCGCTGGTCCCGGATGTATAGATCAGATATGCCGGATCATCTGGCCCGGTATCTGCAAACTCACCTGCCCGGAACGTCTTGAGTTCCCTGATCCCCTCCGGTCCCAGAAAAGGAACTGTGCCGTCTTCAGGCAAAACCGCTTCCCTGTCGTGAATGACAAGGCTTGCACCGCTGTCTGCAAGAATTCCGGCCGTCTCGGCTGCAGTCAGTTGATCGGAGGTCGGGACGGGAACAAAACCGCCGGCAATCGCACCGAAATACATCAACGGAAAATCGCTGCTGTGCCCAATCCTGAGCAGGATCCTGTCACCGGTTGCAAGGCCCGAGGACCTCAGGCCACAAGCAACTGAAAGAACTGTGCCGGTCAGCTGGCCATAGGACCATGTTTCGCGTATTGCGCCGCCCGGCCCGACGACTTCCAGTGCGGTCTTGCCGGGATCCGCATCGGCATTCGTCAGGCAGTAGCGGGCGAGGTTCATGCACCTTACCGGGTTGGAACCGGGATCTCGCCGCGATAGTCGTAAAATCCGCGCTGAGTCTTGCGTCCGAGCCAGCCGGCCTCGACATATTTCACCAACAAGGGACAAGGTCTGTACTTGGTGTCTGCGAGGCCTTCATAAAGCACCTGCATGATCGACAGGCAGGTGTCGAGACCGATGAAATCGGCCAACTGAAGAGGACCCATGGGGTGATTTGCACCAAGGCGCATGGCCTTGTCGATGGATTCGACAGACCCGACACCCTCATAGAGCGTATAGATTGCCTCGTTGATCATCGGCAGCAGAATGCGGTTGACCATGAATGCCGGAAAATCCTCGGCAACGGCAACTTGCTTGCCGAGCCGATCGCAGAAGCCCCTGGAAGCTTCAAATGTCTCGTCTTCCGTTGCTATGCCTCGGACCAGTTCGACCAACTCCATGAGCGGAACCGGATTCATGAAATGAATACCGATGAACCGTTCCGGACGGTCCGTCGTGGCCGCAAGCCGGGTGATGGAAATCGACGAGGTATTGGTTGCCAGAATGGCTTCCGGTTTCAATATCGGGCACAGTTGCGCGAAAATCTTTCGCTTGACCTGCTCGTTTTCCACTGCGGACTCGATTACAAGGTCCGCGTCGGCAAGAAGATCGAGCTCTTCCACAGGCTTGATACGGTCAAGCGCTGCTGCCCGTTGGTCTTCGGTTATCAGGGACTTGCCGACCTGACGGGCCATATAGCCGTTGATCGAGGCGAGCCCGGATTCGATCCGCTCCATCGAAATGTCGCTCAGTCCGACGTCGTAGCCGGCAAGTGCGCACACATGTGCGATGCCGCTACCCATCTGGCCTGACCCAATCACGCCGATTTTTTTGATTTCGACTGCCATCCTGAACTTCCGTGTATGAGAAACACCCCGGCGGACCGGGTTGTGGCTATTTTTGGCAAGTCTTGAGCCGAACAGCAAGAACCCCGGAGCGAAAACTCGCATTCACCCCGGGGTCCGTGATCAATTTGCCGCAGGTATTACTCCACGGCAGCCTTCAAATCGGGCAGAACCTCGAACAGATCGGCAACAAGGCCATAGTCGGCAACCTGGAAGATTGGTGCCTCCTCGTCCTTGTTGATTGCCACGATGACCTTGGAGTCCTTCATGCCGGCAAGGTGCTGAATTGCACCGGAAATGCCGCAGGCGATGTAAAGATCCGGTGCCACCACCTTGCCGGTTTGGCCGACCTGCCAGTCATTGGGTGCGTACCCGGCATCGACCGCTGCGCGGGACGCTCCGACTGCCGCGCCGAGTGCGTCGGCAACCGGCATGATGACTTCCTGGAACTTTTCTTCCGAGCCGAGTGCGCGGCCACCGGAAATGATGATTTTTGCCGAGGTAAGCTCCGGACGATCGGATTTCGACAATTCTTCGCCAACAAATTCCGACAGACCTGTCCCATCCGTACCGGCCACATTTTCGATGGCAGCGGAACCGCCTTCTTCTGCAGCGGCAAATGTCGACGTACGAACGGTGATGACCTTTTTCGGATCACCAGACTTGACCGTCTGCATCGCGTTGCCGGCATAGATAGGACGCTCGAAGGTTTCCGCATCAATCACGGCCGTGACATCGGAGATCTGCATGACGTCGAGAAGTGCGGCAACACGCGGCAGCGTGTTTTTGCCGTTTGACGTTGCCGGCGCGACGATCGCATCATAATCACCGGCCATACCAACAATGAGATCGGCAGTCGGTTCTGCAAGCTGATGCTCCAAGGCGTCGCTCTCCGCGACCAGAACCTTTGCGACACCGCTCAGTTTGGCGGCTTCTTCCGCGACACCCTGGATGCCCTTGCCGGTGACCAGTACGTGTACGTCAGACCCGAGCGCAACGGCTGCAGTCAGAGCTTTCGACGTCGCATCGTTCAAAGCACCACCGGCGTGTTCAGCCACAAGAAGTGTTGTCATTTTCTTTCCTCCTGCGACGGGTCCTTAAAGGACGCCGGCCTCGTTTTTCAGTTTGTCGACCAGTTCGGTTACCGAAGCCACCTTGATACCGGCCTCGCGCGCAGGCGGTTCTGTCGTCGTGACAACAGTAAGCCGCGGCGTGATATCGACACCGAAATCCTCGGGGGTCTTCTCGTCGATCGGCTTCTTCTTGGCCTTCATGATATTGGGAAGCGATGCATACCGGGGCTCATTCAGACGAAGGTCGGTCGTGACGATCATCGGCAGCTTCAACTTGACGGTCTGCAATCCACCGTCAACTTCGCGAACGACGTCCGCCGTTTCGTCACCAAGCTCGATGTTGGAAGCAAAGGTTCCCTGGCTCCAGCCCAGAAGGGCGGCCAGCATCTGACCTGTCTGGTTGCAATCGTCGTCGATCGCCTGCTTGCCGACGATAACAAGACCCGGCTCCTCGGCTTCGACAATGGCCTTCAGAATTTTCGCGACCGCCAGCGGCTCGGTGATTTCATCCGTTTTGACAAGGATACCCCGGTCCGCACCCATGGCGAGGCCTGTACGCAGGGTTTCGGTTGCCTGCTGCGGTCCGACGGACACGACGATAACTTCGCTCGCCTTGCCGGCTTCCCTGAGTCTGAGAGCCTCTTCCACGGAGATTTCGTCAAATGGATTCATGGACATCTTGACGTTTGCAAGATCGACGCCAGACCCATCCGGCTTGACACGGACTTTAACGTTGTAGTCGATGACCCGCTTCACGGGCACAAGGATTTTCATTTTGGTCTCAACCTCTTCCTGGGCGGTTTTCACCGCACCGCAGTAACCGGCGCACCCGCTGAAGTGACTTGATGTCACAAACCGCGGAAACTAGCCAATAGTGGCGCATGGCGCGGGACGGTACTTACCGGCAGGGCGGCTGTCAATTGCGCGATAGGGTGTAACGTCGAAATTTGCCGGGCTTGGAAAAACATGCGTCGCAATGATGATAGTTCGCAATGCAGCATTGCGGCGGAACATCGCCCGCCGCGCCCGTGTTTCAAATGAAAACGGATTGGTCAGATTCCGGTGTCGGCACCTTGCGGCTCGAACTTGTCGGAGACCGGTTCAGCAAAAACCGTCGTCCACGTGCCGTTTTCGTCCCTGCACGCAGTGCCCCTGATCGTCAGGTCAAGATTGCCGAAATTCGACTGTCTGGTGTATTCACGGCACCAGTGCCCGCTTTTGCTTTTATATGTCTTGATTGGTGTGAGCACGTCCGTCCAGGCACCGTCCTGGCCGATATAGACGGGTTCACCGCTGACGCGGGTCTCAAGGGCCTCCTGCACGGTCTGGGTAAGCAGAATACGTTCGGTCTCCATATGAGCCGCGAGCGAGGCAACGGCAGTGTCCATGCGGTTCTGCATCCAGAAAGCAGTGAACATGAAGGTCCCTGCGACCAGAACCACGGCTGCGGCAATCTGAACCATCGGGCTCGACCAGAATGGCTGAGATCGCGGGACTTGCCCACCATCGAGCTTGCCGAACTCGCGGTCTATAACGTCGCGAAACCGGGCCATGCTTTCATCGGGAATGTCGGCAGGAAGCGCCCTTTGCAACAGCGCATTGTCCTCCGCCAGCAATCGCATGAGGTGATCGCCCTCGCCGGTTTCGTTGATTTCATTCAAAAGATCGACACGTTCTTCCCGGCATCCTTCGCCGTCCAGAATCCTGCCGATGTTTTCTGCAAGCAGTATTTGCTCGCGTTTTTCGTCAAATGTCATGACATACCTCCTGGCATGCTGCGCAATGCGACCCCTGGTGCCGTGTCTTTTGCTTCCAGAAATTCTCTCAGTTTCAAACGTGCGCGGGCGAGTCGGCTGGTGACTGTGCCGATCGGAACTCCGAGTTCTTCTGCTACGTCCTTGTAGCTCTGTCCTTCAATGGCAATTTTCAAAAGGACTTCCCGATTGTCCTCTTCAAGTTGCCCGATGAACGATTGAACCTTCTGCAATTCCAGACTGCTGGCAGCCGCTTTCGCGCCGTCGTAGCTTTCTTCAAAGTCCATCATTGCCAAATCAAACAAACGGGCCCGGTTTGCCCCGTCCCTTACAGTATTAAAATATAGATTTTGCAGGATACGAAACATCCAGCTGTCGAGACGCGTAGCGGGGTCGAACTGATCCAGTGACCGAATCGCACGCTCGCACGTCGTCTGAACCAAATCATCCGCCTGATCCGGATTCCGGCACAGTCTCAATGCAAAACTCCTCAATTTAGGGAGCAAACGGATCATCTCCGTTTTCAGTGCTTCATCAGACAAGAAGTTCTCCGCAAAACCGCTCTCAGAGGGACAACACGCAAACTGATCTTTCAATCCCGACTTTTTTTGATTTATGCTGCGGAAGAAGTGAGACCACCGCGTGTTATGTGTGCGAGGGGAAAAACCGTTCCTGCGCTTAGTCACCATAGCAAATTGCCGAAAAGCTGAAACCCAATGAAACACGCCCGTCAGAATTCATTGCAAGACCGCCTCTCTGCGATGTTCCGCATTCTGCCGGGTGTTGCGGCCTCGGCGGTGGTGTTCTCTCTCGTCTTCTTCAGCCCCTTGTTTGACTGGAAGGACTCCATCGCTGCGGCTGCGCAATCGGGAGAAGGCGGCGGCGGCGGCGGCAAAAGCAGCGGCGGCGGAAGCAACGGCGGCGGTGGCGGCGGTGGTGACACCGGAGGACGAGGCGGCGGCGACGGCAGTTCCGGCGGCGGCAGCGGTGGTGAGAGCGATACGTCCAATCGGCAAAAGAAAGCCCCGTCAAATTCCAATGGAAATTCGAATGAATCTGCCTCAGAAAAGTCTAGATCTGACGGTCTGATGGAGCGTATATTTGGGGGCCCCGCGTTTGGGGGCGACAGTGAGCCTTCCGGCGGCGCTTTGTCCAGAAGCGAAGAAAGGGAGGCGATCCAAAGCGGCTGGCGATAGATCCAAGAGGCGGGATCAACTTGGGAAATTACGGTAATCTGCTCCCTGCAAGGGTCGTGCTTGCAGCAGCATGTTTGGCGGCGGCACCTGCATGCACGATGGTGTCCACACAGGATCAGTCTGAGCCACTTGTCCCTTCCGTATCGACGACACTGGAAACAACCGATCGCTCAATGGCGAACGAGAAACTGCAGCTGGCTTTGGAAAAGTCGCTTTCAGGCGAAGCGACGCGCTGGCAAAACCCGATAAGCGGGGTAAAGGGATCCGTGACACCGCTTAAGACGTGGAAAACGACCGAGGGTACCTACTGTCGGTCCTACAGTGAAAAAATAATTCTTTCGTCCGGAAAATCACTCAACCGCGAGGGTGTCGCCTGCCGCGCAGAAAATGCCGTCTGGAAATCCGCCTGATTACCCGGTTGGGTCCAGATTTCTGTCGAATAGAGGCACGCCTTTACGGCGAAAGAATACAATCAGGATGGCACCTGCAACCAAGCCCCCGACATGGGCAATCCAGGCAACCTGACTGTCCTCGGCAACAATTGCATTGAATATCTGATAGACAATCCACGCGCCGAGGAGCCATTGTGCCGTCAGGCGCAGCGGGATACGCCCGAAGGCCAGCACCCAGACCTTGACCCGCGGATGCAGCATCAAATAAGCCGCAACGACACCTGAAACCGCTCCCGATGCACCTATCAGCGGGGTGTCCGAATTCAGGTCCAGAACCGCGTAGGCCAATCCAGCTATGACAGCACACACCAGGTAGAAAACAAGATACCGAAAATGCCCCATGGCATCTTCGACATTGTCGCCGAACACCCACAGGAACAGCATATTGCCGATCAGATGCATGAAGCTGCCGTGCAGGAATGCGTAACTGATCAGCGACATCCAGTCCGGCAATACCTGAAACTGGGGCGCCAGGTCCCGGATATCAAACAAGACAACTGGAATCAGTCCGTGGGAAATTGAAGAGGCACCAACCGCCTGCAGCTCTCCGGCACCCTGAAAACCCAGAAAAATGACCACGTTAACGGCTATGAGTGCAAGATTCACATACGGTCGCGGTACGTGATCCAGCTGATTTTGATCATGAAGCGGAATAAACATTCAACAATCGGTCTCCCACGGATGCCGGAACAGGGTCTATCGGTTCTGGCCAGGCACCCACAGAACGTCTTGTTCGCCCTTTTCATTCAAAAAGCGGGAAGCGACAAAGAAGTAATCCGATAACCGGTTCATGTACCGTATTGCTGCCGGGTTGATCTTTTCATTGGGGGCCAGTTCCACCATCAGCCGTTCCGCACGGCGGGAGACGGTACGCGCCAGGTGGAGATGAGCAGAAGCGCCGCTTCCCCCCGGCAGCACAAATGATCTTAAAGGTGTCAGCTCGGAATTGAGATCATCGATCGCGGTCTCGAGCGCGGTCACCTGACTGTCTGTGATGCGGAGTGGCTCGTATCCGAGATCCTGGTCGGTCTCCGGTGTTGCAAGATCGGCACCAAGGTCGAAAAGGTCGTTTTGAATCCGGCCCAGCACCAGATCTACTTCGGGCGCAGATCCCGACGTATGCAGCCTGACAAGACCGACAACGGCATTGGTTTCATCCACAGTCCCGTAGGCATCGATCCTCAGGTCGTTTTTCGGGCGCCTCTCACCTGTTCCCAACGCGGTTGTGCCGTCATCACCGGTCTTGGTATAAATCTTGTTCAGGACAACCATGTTGTTCCGTTTCTCCCGTTACTGCCTGTTCGAACGCGCTATTGGCCGGAGCCGAAGAAATACAGGCCACCCATAACCAGTACAATTACCAGAAACTGCAATCCGACGCGCCAACGCATCAGCATCTGCGAGCGATTCGCCGGGCCGTTCCGGAACATGTTCCAGATGCCGAGAAAGAGCACAATCGCCACGGCCGCCATGCCGACCGGAATGAGAATATTGAAGAGTTCAGCCATGTCTTTTCCCTGTCAGACCAACATCTTGCGGCAAGGTGTTATTTGTTATTCTTCCGCGTCAGCAGCTTTTATGCAAAACCGGTCGAGAAGACCGGTGGAAAGCATCCGCTTCGCGACTGCCATGACTGTGGTCGGCACCGTGACATGATACCGCGCTTTAGGTCGTTTGGCTTCCACAGCATGAATGAGCCGTTTCACAACCGCGTTCGCTGGCAATTTGAACGGTCCGGGTTCTCCTGCCTCCATGCGTACCCGCCGCTTCAGATAGGTCTCACGGAATATCGAGGAATTCAGTCCGTCTTCACCGATCCATCGATCAAAATTGGCGAGTGCGTTCTGCGTGAACCGGGTGTCGATCGGGCCCGGCTCAATGAGCGAAACATGCAGACCGCTTCCCTTGAGCTCCTGCCGCAAGGTGTCTGTATACGCCTCCAGCGCGAATTTGGATGCGGTATATGCGCCGCGGAATTTGAGTGCCACGAACCCGAGTACCGAAGAACACTGAACGATTCGTCCCGACTTGTTCGACCGCATCGCCGGGATTAGGCGCCGCGTCAGGTCGTGCCAGCCGAAAAAATTGGCTTCAAACAGGGTCCTGAGAGCGTCAGGAGGAATATCCTCAAGAGCGCCCGGAATGGCATAGGCGCCATTGTTGAAGACGGCGTCCAGCCTTCCGTCGGTCAGGTTCAGGACTGCATCCGCTGTTTGACGAATGCTCTCGGGATCCTCGTAGTCCAGCCGGAAAGCTTCGAACCCCTGGGAGGAAAGCCGGTCGATGTCTTCCTGTTTTCGAGCTGTTGGAAACACCCGCCAGTTCCGGCCACGCAGGATATGCGCCGCTTCGGCACCAATTCCTGAAGAACACCCGGTAATCAGGATGGAACGGGGTGCGGTGTAACCCTCGGGCTTTTCATTCATTCAAGGCAGATCCAGTCGCATTGAAACCTCGGCAGGTGGCTTGCGCCACAGCTGACATGGCAAGTCCTATCAGATTGGCTCCCCGGAAAGCAATTTCGGTACAGGTCCTGCAAACCCCGCGGCTTCCTTGATGAACTGGCTTTTCAGTCCCGGCATTCTATCCACCAGTCCGAGGCCAAAATCACGAACCGCCCGAAGAACGTCGCTGTCGTTTGAAAACAGGCGATTGAGCACATCTGTCACGACCCCCATCTGGAATGTGTCGAAGCGCCGCCAGCGCTGATATCTTTCCAGAACATCAAATGCGCCAAGGTCCTGCCCGAGACGGCGCGCATCGATCAGAACTTCTGCTAGTGCGGCAACATCCTTGAAACCAAGGTTGAGTCCCTGGCCGGCAATCGGGTGAATGCCGTGCGCTGCGTCGCCGATCAGCGCAAATCTGGGTTTGACGAAATCGCGCGCGAGTTTCAGGCCAAGAGGGTACGCCCGTCGCGGGCCCGCTACTTCGAGGGTTCCCAGATGATGACCGAACCGGCGTTCAAGTTCGAGTTCGAATGTGAAATCGTCCGACTTCACCAAACGGTCCGCATCCAGTGTTTTCTCGGTCCAGACGAGAGACGACCGGTTGTCCGGCAAGGGCAGGATCGCAAACGGGCCAGCTGGAAGAAAGTGCTCTTCCGCCCTGCCGCCATGTGGTCGCTCGTGCTTGACCGTGGTCACGATTCCCGACTGGCCGTAGTCCCAGTTGACCGTGCGGATTCCGGCCAGATCCCGCAGTTTCGACCGGACGCCATCTGCCGCGACCAGCAGGCGCCCCTTCAACACCGCGCTGTCCGCCAGTTCGAGCTCGACATGGTCCGAAAGGGTGCGAAAGGTTTCGGCTGTTCCCGGGGCAAAGAAGGAAACGCCCAGAGATCTTGCAGCTTCATAGAGTGCCGGCATCATGATGCCGTTCGGCATCATGTGCGCGAATGGCTCGCCCTCGGCCGTCTCACCTCCGAATGTCAGAAAAACGGGGCGTACCGTGTCCCGCAGTTTGCTGTCTGTTACGATCATTTCGTTGATCGGCTGGGATTCGGCTTCGATCTGCTGCCAGATACCCAGCTGGGTCAGCATTCGGGACGCAGCTGCCGCGATCGCCGATGCCCGGGGATCCTTGTGAAGTTGATTCATTGGCTTGGGATCTACAACGGCGCATTTCAATCCGGGATCACCCTGTTTCAATGCCACTGCCAGAGACAGCCCGACATATCCGCCCCCTGCGATCAGGACATCAAACATGTCTGTGGTTTTCGTTTTCTTCGCCACCCGATTTCTCCTGGCCCCGGTTTCCCTAGAGGCATCTTGACTTTAACGTCAGGTCCCGTTCAAGAGTGCGCATCTGGATCGTCTTTTCCAGCGGCTTTTGAGCAGCACTTGTAACAGGGATCACGCCGATGAACACGGCCATCGACAACCTTCTGCAGATACTTGACCTGGAACCGCTGGAAAGCAATCTGTTCCGTGGTCGCAGCCCCCAGGTTGGCTGGCAACGTGTGTTTGGCGGACAGGTAATCGGCCAGGCGCTTGTCGCGGCGTCCCGCACGGTAGTCGAAGACCGCCACATTCATTCCCTTCACGGCTATTTCCTACGTCCGGGCGATCCTAAGGTTCCGATTATCTATGAAGTCGACCGGATTCGGGATGGCGGCAGCTTCACCACAAGGCGCGTGGTCGCCATACAGCACGGCGAGGCGATTTTCTCGATGTCCGCCTCTTTCCAATTGCTCGAAGAGGGGCTTGAGCATCAGATCGACATGCCCGACGTTCCCAAACCGGACGATTTGCCAAGTGATCGGGAAATGAAGGAAAAATTTCTGTCCGTCGCCCCGGAAAATGTCCGACGCTATTGGGAACGGGAGCGGCCGATCGAAATGCGACCCGTGGAACTCACTCATTATTTCAGCAAGAAACCACTGCCACCCGCGCAATATGTCTGGGTCCGGGCAACCGGAAAACTCCCGGACGATGAGCGCATACATCAGTGTGTTTTGGCATACGCATCAGACATGACGTTGCTTGACACATCGCTGTTTCCGCACGGAACCTCTGTCTTCAGTCCGAAAATTCAGGCTGCCAGTCTCGATCACGCAATGTGGTTTCATCGACCTTTCCGGGCAGATGAGTGGTTGCTCTATGCCACCGACAGCACATCCACGTCGGGCTCGCGCGGCATCAACAGAGGATCGCTCTTCTCCATGGATGGCAGGCTTGTCGCCTCGACAGCTCAGGAAGGCCTGATCAGGTTGCGCAAGAAGACCTGAGGCGGGCCGCTCTCGCGCATCTGCGTCAGAACGTTTTTGACCAGTCGGCATCGTCCCAGGCCTGATAGACAGGATGTGCGTCCTTGACGTCTTGCCAAAGCCAGGCCATCCGATCCACAAACCAGACTTTTGAAACCACCACGGCAAGCCAACTGGTCAAGGCCAGCCAGAACGCGGCTGAAACAATCCCCCAGATTGTCACGAGCAGAAAGAGACCGCCAAGTCCGCTCGTCAGATAGGCAAAGACAAGATGTTCGTGCGGAATGGGGACTGTCTTGCGATTCAGGAAGGCCCTCTCCCCCAGAACGCCACTGGCAGCCCAACTCTTCGCGCTTGAAGGCGCGGGAAAAAATCCGGGATTGATAAAGATCCACATCGATATGATGCCGATTGGCATCACTGACCACCAGCCGATCCAGTGGATACTCCAGATCGCCAGGAACAAGGGGAGGCTTGATGCGATGCGCGTATAAACGCTCCATGGATTCGCATGCCGGCTCCACGTCCTGTCATCCATACGCATCAAGGATTCAGCGCCACGAAACAGGTCCAAGAAATGTCCTTTCAGATTGCGACCTCGACAGGCCTTTATCCTGGAATTCAAATCGAGCCGACCGAACAGTGAAAAAACCGCGCTGCGTGGCTTATTCGAATGTCTTGATCTGCTCCTTGTCGTCCGTTTTGTTCTCGCCTGCAAAACGTCCGGAGAAAAACCAGTAGATACCTCCAGCCACTATTCCGGCAGGTACCAGGAAAAGCGATTGAGTCAGTGTTTCCTGATCGAGCCGCTGTGTGAGGAGAGGAAAGAGAAGATAACCTAAGCCACTTGAGAACACGACGTAATAAAGGACGTTTTGTCTCGCACTGGCTTCGCACACCATGATGTAAAAAACAGATGGTAGAACCGTATACATAAAAATGAGTATGGAAATAAAAGCATAAATAATGACGATACTTGAATCCAGTTCTCTCGGGCCGCCGGTGTCCAGGAAATTCAGCGTCAGTGTGAACACCAGGCTCGAACAAAGCACGCTATAAAAATAGCCAAGAATGATTCGCCTTCTGAACAAGAGCCGCTTCACGATTGCGCCGGCTCCCAACCCTCCGGCGCCATCTTGAATCCGGCGAATTGAAAGCCGGGTGCAACGGTGCAGCCGACCAGCGTCCAGGCACCCAGCGACCGTGCCTGTTGCCAGCCATGGCGCGGGACGATGCCCTGTGGGCGCGCACCGCTGACAAGGTCGTTTCCGAGTTTAAGCACCTGTTTCCTGTCCCCGTCGGGACTTATGGACAGTTCAAGTGGCGCACCCGCATACCAATGCCACGTTTCGACCGCGTCTACCTTGTGCCAACGCGACAGAACCCCCTCAGGAAGCAGGAAGTAGATCAGCGTCGAGGCCGCCCGGCCCTCCTGGTCGGTGACCTCGTCCCGAAATGTCTCGACATAGTAGCCTCCCTCAGGGTGAGGTTGCATCTTCAGAAGATCAACGACCTTGGCTGCGGTCAGGCTCGCGGAAACTGACATGACATCCGGTGTTTCTTTTTCAGGAAAGTGGGGAAGGGAAGCGCCGGTCTTCCCTCAGGACGGATTGGATTCAGAACAAAAAGCGAGATCGTCGATGGTTTCCCGCAAAGCGGCAACGACTTCCTCATAAAGGATCTGCATGTCCAGCTTGTGACCGCCGCCATCATTGACGGGGATCGGTTCAGCCTGGCTGACGATGCGGTGAACGACGTCCTGAGCGCGCTGTTCGGCAGTGCGTGAGATGGACGTAACAGTACTTGCGGGTGTCATGGATTCTGCCCCTACATGATCACAATGAAGTGCATATGGGGGCAGAAGCCGGCGTTTTAAGGTTTCGGATGCAGAAATCACCGGCGTAAATCGAACAGCTGAACGATCGGCAACGAATCGGTATCAGGCGTTGTCCTTGCGTGTGCGAATTTCGGAAAAAACCTCGACTGCTGGTTTGCCTTCCATGCCGAGGGCCTGTGCAACAGATGCCTCGGCGGCACGCAGAAACGGGTTGGTGGCCTTCTCCTGCGCCATCGTGGTGGGTAGGGTCGGCTCGCCGCGTGAACGCAGCTCCGCGACTTCCGCCGCGCGCGCCTTGAGATCACTGTTTCCCGGGTCGATGGTCAAGGCGAACTTCGCATTGGCTTCGGTATATTCGTGTCCACAGTAGATTACCGTGTCATCCGGCAGTTCGCGTCCCAGCTTTTCCAGGGACGACCACATCATTTCCTTGTCGCCTTCGAACACGCGCCCGCAGCCGAGCGAGAACAGGGTGTCTCCCGTGTGGGCCATCTTGATGTCGGGAATGTACCAGGAAATCTGATCAAGCGTGTGTCCCGGGGTTGCGATGGCCTTGATCCTGTAAGGCCCGCAAAGGATGTGATCGCCATCATCCACGGTTCGGTCAAGCTCCGGAATTTTCTGGCTGGATCTTGCCGGTCCGCAAACATTCGCGGTTGTTGCCTGTTTCAGTTCACCCAATCCCTGCACGTGATCCCAATGATGATGCGTGATGAGGATATGGGTCAGCTGCCAGCCTTTTTCTTTCAGCGCATTTTGACAGGTTGATGCATCCGGTACATCGAATGCGATTGTGGTGCCGCTGTCGCTGTCATGCATGAGCACGCCGAAATTATCGTTGAGACAGGGGAACTGGTAGATCTCGGTGGTGTCGCTCAAGGCCATGAAGAAGGATCCTGAAGTGATTGACTTGTTGTTCGCCACAGTGGCAAACAGGAAGCCGGAGGGCAAGACGGCAATGCCGGTGCTTTGGGTCCTCACGGAGGCAAACTCCGCCTCAGACCGTTTGGAACTCGTTTGCGGGTCGTGCCCTAATGTATCTCGACGTTGTCCATTTGCGTGCCTTTTACGATCTGCCTCTCGGACAGTTGCTCCGGAGCCTGATCGGAGCGCCGGTACAGGGCATGTGGCCGGAATTGAAGGGTCAACGGCTCCTGGGGCTCGGCTATGCAGGCCCCTTCATGCGTCCTTATCTCGATACCGCCGAACGCGCGATTGCAGCGATGCCCGCGCCGCAGGGGGCCGTGCCATGGCCGCGGGAGCGAGACAGTTCCTGCACACTGGTGGAAGATGCCGCCCTGCCGTTTCCGGACATTTCCTTCGATCGTCTCATGCTGGTGCATGCGCTTGACCACTGTTCGGACCCCGAAGCCGTCCTGAGGGAAGCCTGGCGTGTCCTGGCACCCGGTGGACGATTGATTGCCGTCGTGCCGAACCGGCGTGGCCTTTGGGCGCAGTCGGAGCTGTCGCCATTCGGTTACGGCCGGCCCTATTCCGGCGGTCAGTTGAAGGACCTGCTCAAGAGTTGCCAGTTCAATGTCCTGAGAGACAAGGAAGCTTTGTTCATGCCTCCGTTCAAGGCCCGCACAATCCTCCGTGCTGCCAGGACCTGGGAAGGGATCGGCAGGAAGATCTGGCCGGTTTTTGGTGGTGTACTGGTCGTGGAAGCGGAGAAAGTCGTTTTCCAGAGCCTGCCAGCCGACGGAAAACGCAGCCGCCTGCGGGTTCTTCGACCCGTCTTCATTCCGGAAGGTGTTGCAACCGGCCTGAAACCTGTCAGGGCGGTGCGTGCCCAGAATGGGCCATTTTCCAACGAGGCAGCAAAAGGGTCCTGAATGACTGACAGCGTTCAAACCGGCATTGACTCCGGTCCGCGCCGATCGCTTTGCCAATGGAGAAATGGAGGCGTGTTGCGCGCCAACAGACAAGCAAATTGATTTTTGCTGCCTTAACGCTTCAGCAGGAACACCGCCTGTTCGGCAACGATATTCCAGACCCACCAGGGCGCATTGACCGGGATCTTGTTGCCGCGACCGCTCAGGGCAATTGCCTTTTCGACGTCCGCGTCCAGCTCACGGCACAGTTCGACAAAATCCCTGAGCGAGCAGAAGTGAATGTTGGGCGTGTCGTACCATTCGTAAGGCAGGTACTTGGTCACCGGCATGCGCCCCCGGAAGAGCAGCTGCATCCGGTTGCGCCAATGGGCAAAATTCGGGATCGAGACCACCACCTGCTTGCCGATGCGCAGCAACTCACGCATGACCTTTTTCGGTTCGCGGGTCGCCTGCAGCGTCTGGCTCAGAATAACGACGTCGAAGGCATCGTTGGGATAATCCGCAAGATCCTTGTCGGCATCGCCCTGGATCACCGACAAGCCGCGCGCCACGCAGCGGTTCACACCGACCTGGCTGAGTTCGACGCCGCGCCCGTCGACCTGGCGCTGCCGCACCAGGTGATCGAGCAGGGCACCATCCTCGGAGCCGATGTCCAGCACGCGGGCGCCGATCGGAACAAGAGAGGCGACGACCCTGTGGTCGCCCCGAACTTCGCCGGCGCGGGTCTGTCTGGGAGCAAGGTTCATGTCAGGCCTTCTCCCCCGGCGCCGGAATGCCGCGCGCATGCGCGGCACCTGTCATGAACCCCTGAATGGTTTCGAACATTTCAGGCACGTCCAGCAGGAAGGAGTCATGACCGCGGTCGCTTTCGATCTCGACGAAGGAGACGTTCGCGGCCACTGCATTGAGCGCCTTGACAACGCGGCGGCTTTCCGAAGTCGGAAAGAGCCAGTCGGACGTGAAGGACATCACGCAGAACCGTGTCGCGGTTTTCTCGAAGGCGTTGGGCAGCACGCCGTCGAATTCCTGCGACAGGTCAAAGTAGTCCATGGCCCGGGTGACATAGAGATAGGAATTGGCGTCGAACCGGTCGACAAAGGTCATGCCCTGGTGACGCAGATAACTTTCGATCTGAAAATCGGCATCGAACCCGAAGGTCAGGTTTTCGCGATCCTGCAGATTGCGGCCAAACTTCTGATGAAGAGACTCGTCTGACATGTAGGTGACGTGTGCTGCCATGCGGGCAACCGCAAGACCTTTCGTCGGCCGGACATTGTCCCCGATGTAGTTGCCGCCACGCCAGTTGGGGTCAGCCATGATTGCCTGCCGCCCGACTTCGTGGAAGGCAATATTCTGAGACGTGTGCCGGGCGGCAGCCGCAATGGGAACAGCCGCGAAAACACGGTCGGGATAGCTTGCGGCCCATTGCAGAACCTGCATGCCGCCCATGGAGCCGCCGATTACAGCAAACAGTGTCTCGATGCCAAGATGGTCAACCAGCCTGGCCTGGGATCGAACCATGTCGCGGATTGTGATCACCGGGAGATCGAGACCATACGGCGTGCCTGTCGCAGGATTGATCGTTGCCGGACCGGTCGTGCCCAGGCACCCGCCGAGGACGTTGGCGCAAATGACAAAATAATGATCGGTGTCGATCGGTTTGCCGGGTCCGACCATCAGTTGCCACCAGCCCGGTTTGCCGGTGACGGGATTGGTCGACGCAACATACTGGTCGCCGGTCAGCGCGTGGCAGACGAGAATCGCATTCGATTTTTCGGCATTCAGCGTGCCGTAGGTCTCGTATGCAATCTGCCAGGGGCCGAGCCGGGTGCCCGAATCCAGTTCCAGCGGATCTTCCGCCTGAAAGCGCACAAGTCGGCTGGAAGGCGTTTCCGCTTCGTTCGCCTTCACGTCGTTGAGTGCTGCTGGAGTGTTGCTGTCAGCGGGCATGGTTCAATAGGGCGTTCTACTCGTTTTTCGAAGATACTCGGGCGGATCGAAACTAAGTGGTGCTGCAGGTACCGCAAATCCAGTCTCAATGTCCGGATCGGTGACTACGACCAGACTGGCGACCTAGCCGTGCCGGGCTTTCAGAGTCAATGATTTCTTTTGCGTTTGCGCGATCACATGCCTATGACTATGCGCCGCTGACCCTAAAACCAAGGCTGGATTTCCTTATGTCGCAATCACCGGACGGCGGGACGACAATTGCCGAATTGCGCAGGCGTGTTGACGAGATCGACATGCGGCTTCATCAGGCGCTCATGGAGCGAGCCGAAATCGAAGCTGTGATCCAGTCTGCAGTTGATCCGGCCGTCACCAGTGCGTCTTTCTTCGATCCGGAGCGGGATGCGGAAAGTGTCCGGCAGATGGTGGAACGACACGAGGGTGTTCTGCCGCTTGCAACGGTCGAGCACATCTGGCGTGACATCATCTGCGCGTGTACCAACTTGAAGGCGGAAGCCGTCATCTATCTTGATGGTGGCGCCGAGCTGATCGAGATGCTCGATCTGGCACGGTTCTATTTCGGATTTTCCGTCGAGCTGGATCCGTGCAGCGATGCGGCCGATGTCGTCGACGCAGTCGGACTGTCTGATGGAGCAATCGGCATTGTCGCGTTGAACGACCGGGCAGAGTTGCCCTGGTGGCGTGGCCTGAGCGACTCAGGCGCCCTTGTTAGGGCGCGGTTGCCGTTCGTCATGCAGGACGACAGGCCCTCAGATCTACCGGCGCTGGTACTTGCCAAGACCGGAAGCCTTGTCGACAACGCGGATGTAGCAGTTTATGACGCCCGCTGGTCCGATCTGCTGCCGGGCAAACTGATGGATCAGGGTATTGAAGTCCTCAGTTTCTTCCGTTCGGCAAACGGTGTCGACGCCCTGCTGGCGATTTCCGGCGAGCTGACAGAAGAAGATGTCCTGAAGGCCTGCACCGATGCAGGCGCCGAGCCGGATGTCTTGCGGCGGGTCGGTGGCTACGCAATACCGATCGACGGTGATGCAGGTGACGAATTTGGCGGCGGCGAGTCGCAAGGATGAACGAGATGACGAAATTGAAGGAACCTGACGTGACCAAATCGGATCGCCCCCTGCCGAAGGCCGGTGTTCTTGACATAGCGGCCTATGTTCCCGGCAAATCCAAGGGAACTCATGGGCAGACGCTGCACAAACTCTCGTCAAACGAAACACCGCTCGGTACGAGTTCCGCGGCGAAAGCCGCGATCGAGACGGTTGCGCAGAATCTGGAACTCTATCCGGATGGTGCTGCAAATGAACTACGTGATGCCATTGCCGAAACCTATGGCCTGCATCCGGACCGGATCATTTGCGGTGCCGGTTCGGACGAAATTCTGAGTTTTCTTGCCTACGCCTATCTCTCACCTGGCGATGAAGCGATCTATTCCGAGCATGGCTTCCTGATCTATGACATTGCCATCCGGGCAGCAGGCGCAACTCCGGTTGTTGCTCCGGAAACGGGCCTCAAGACCGATGTCGATGCAATCCTGGCCAGGGTGACAGACAAGACCAAGATAGTCTTTATCGCCAACCCGAACAATCCAACCGGCACTTATCTGCCGTTTGAGGAGGTCAAGCGCCTGCACGAGGGTCTCCCCGCGCATGTTCTATTGGTGCTCGATGCTGCCTACGGGGAATATGTGCGCAAGAACGACTATGAAAGCGGCATAGAACTGGCGGCAACAACCCAGAATGTTGTCATGACGCGGACCTTTTCGAAGATCTACGGTCTTGCAAATCTCCGGATTGGCTGGGGCTTCGGGCCTGCACACATCATTGACGCACTCAATCGTATTCGTGGACCGTTCAACGTTTCCGGCATGGCGATCGCGGCAGGGATTGCCGCCGTCAAGGACAGGGAATTCGTTACGCGGGCCGTGGAGCACAACGATGCCTGGCTGCCCTGGCTGACCGGGGAGCTGGAAAGGCTTGGTCTTCAGGTCACGCCGAGTGTCGGAAACTTTATTCTTGTGCATTTCCCGGATGAAGACGGCAAGCGCGCGGTCGATGCGGATGCCTATCTTCTTGAGCGCGGCTGTGTCTTGCGCCAGGTCGGTAACTACGGCCTGCCGAATGCATTGCGCATGACGGTTGGATCGGAACAGGCGAACCGGACTGTTCTCCAACATCTGAAAGAATTTCTGGGACAAGCCTGAAGGCAGAACGACAACACATGACTGGTGCTCCCCTTTTCAATCGAATGGCCCTGATCGGCATCGGCCTGATCGGATCTTCCCTTGCACAGGTTGCCCGGCAGCGGGGCCTGGTGAACGAGATTTCCATTTCCACCCGCTCTCCTGCAACATTGCAGCGGGCGGAAGAACTCGGCCTTGGGGATTACTACGCGCTTGATGCGGCTGCTGCCGTGGAAGACGCTGACCTTGTCATTCTGTGTGTTCCGGTGGGAGCCAACGAGGCAGTGGCCAAGTGGATTGCGCCTTCACTGAAAAAAGGCGCCATCCTGAGCGACGCAGGTTCGACAAAGGAGTCGGTGGTCGAGCAGGTAAGCCCGCATGTTCCGGACGGTGTGCATTTCATTCCCGGCCACCCGATCGCGGGAACGGAACACTCAGGCCCGGACGCGGGGTTTTCAACCCTGTTCGATCAGCGCTGGTGCATTCTGACACCGCCTGATGATGTTGATCAGGAAGCTCTTCAGAAGCTCAAGACATTTTGGGAGAGTTGCGGTTCCGACGTGGACCTGATGGAGCCAAAGCACCACGATCTGGTGCTGGCGATCGTCTCCCACCTGCCGCACCTGATCGCCTACAACATCGTCGGCACGGCCGACGACCTGGCCACGGTGACCAAGTCGCAGGTGATCAAGTACTCCGCTTCCGGTTTTCGAGACTTTACCCGTCTTGCGGCCTCCGATCCGACCATGTGGCGGGATGTCTGTCTCAACAACAAGGAAGCGATCCTGGAAATGCTGGCGCGGTTCTCTGAAGACCTGTCTGCCATGCAGAGGGCGATTCGCTGGGGGGATGGCGAAATGCTGTTCGATCTCTTTACCCGCACGAGAGGCATTCGCCGTTCGATCATCGAGGCAGGCCAAGAGACCGATGCGCCTGACTTCGGCCGTCACGTTGCGGGACATGATAGCAGTAACTAGACATACCGTGCGGACGATCTCGTGAAACAGGATTTTATTGTCGACCGGTTGAGGAAAGCGAGGCGCGTCGTTCCCGACTTTCTCCTTTCCGAAAAGCTGGTTGACGATCTGAATTCAGTTGAATTCGAGATTCCAAACGAAATGCATTTTGATTTGTATTTGTTACGTTTTCAGCAGCGGAACAAAGCTCAAGAATTATTCCCAGTGGCAAAGTCCATGGTTGATGACGATGTGATTGCGATATTGTACGAACCTGAAACCATTTCGATTCTGCAACTTCACGATTTTTCCTCAGGAGCGCTGGAACGCTCGCACACTTTCGACGAATTTGAAGACTGGTTGAAATTCAGACAAGAAGAGTCATGATTTTCTATTGACGATATAGTTTGCGATTGCCGACAGAGTCGTTTCGCGTCCCTCATAAACAGCCAGAAGAGTTTCGCTCTCGTTGAGCAGCTTGTTCAGTTCGGCGCGCGTTTTTTCCACACCCCACAGACCGACAAGCGTTGCCTTGCCTGCTTCGGCGTCCTTGCCCGTTGCCTTGCCCATTGCCTCGGGGTTCGATTCGACATCAAGAAGATCATCGGCCAACTGAAAGGCTAGACCGATCACGTCACCAAAGCGGCTCATCCGCTCCAGATCGGCGGCCGGTGCGCCGGCAAGGAATGCCCCGGCGCGGCAGGCATACCTAAGCAGGGAACCGGTCTTCATCGACTGGAGTGTCCGGATTTCCGCTTCCGACCGGTCCCTGTGCTCCGATTCAAGGTCGAGCATCTGCCCGCCGGCCATGCCGCCGATCCCGGCAGCGCGTGACAGTTCCCTGGACAGGCGCAGCCGGACAGCGGGGTCGTCATGAACATCTTCGTTTGCGATCACGTCAAAGGCGAGCGTCAGAAGGGCATCACCAGCCAGGATTGCGGTTGCTTCGTCGAAGGCCCTGTGTACCGTTGGCCGGCCGCGGCGCAAGTCGTCGTCGTCCATTGCCGGAAGATCGTCATGGACAAGCGAATAACAATGAACGAGTTCCAATGCGCTGGCAGCCAGCAGGACACCGTCGTCATCGCGTCCGAACAGTTTCGCGGTTTCCATGACAAGGATGGGCCGCAGGCGCTTTCCGCCATTCAGGGCCCCGTGACGCATGGCCGCGAGCAGGCGAGGAGGGCGCGCCATCTCCTCATCAAGCACCGCGTCGTTCAGGAGCTTGTCCAGAACTGTTTCGATTCGGCTGGCCTGTTTCGTCAGGTGCTGCTTCAAATCAAACGTCACGATGTACTCCAGGCTGTTTTTGCCGTCATTGTCCAGGGCACGATTCAATTGTAGATCCTATTTTGTCCGCGTACCGCAAGTTCCGGTTTCCCTGAAACCAATTCGCTGTATCGTCAAGACCGGATTTTGAAAAACTGACCAACTGGCTGTATTGAACAGCAAAGCGCGGCCATCGTTGGTGCCGCCGCCCCGGAGACCTGCCCATGAAATTGCTGTCGAGCCTTCTTCGTTCCTTTATCAAGCGCGGCCGCATGCGCGTCATCGATGTCGACGGAGGAGTTCACGAATTCGGATCCGGCGAGGATGGTCCGACGGTCACGATACGGCTTCACGACAAAAAGCTCTACAGGTCCCTCTTTCTCAATCCCGAGCTCGCAGCAGGCGAAGCCTACATGGACGGCACCCTGACGATGGAGGAAGGGTCGACATGCTTTGATTTCATGTTCCTGTTTTCCATCAACCGGGCTCCTCTGGGTGCGCACCCCGTGCAGGGACTTCTGCGCAAGGGCTGGAAGGCGCTTCGGCGCCATCATCAGAAGAACAGCGTGGAACGCGCGAAGAAGCAGGCACGGCATCACTACGATCTTTCCACCGAGCTTTATCGCCTGTTTCTTGACGACGGGCTGAACTACAGCTGCGCCTACTACACGGATCCGGACGAGAGCCTGGAAGCCGCGCAGGACGCCAAACTGACGCATCTTGTTGCAAAGCTCGATCTTGAAGAAGACATGGAAGTCCTCGAGATCGGCGGTGGCTGGGGGTCTCTGGCGATTCGCATGGCCCAGGCCGGTGCGCGCGTGACCTCGCTCAATGTGTCGCCCGAACAGGTCAAGATCGCTGAGGAACGTGTGCGTGCGGCAGGGGTGGAAGACAGGGTTTCGTTCGTCCTGAAGGACTACCGGGAATTCGAGGGACGCTTCGACAGGGTCATCTCCGTCGGCATGATGGAACATGTGGGTATAGGTCATCTCGACGATTATTTCGGCAAGGTGCGCGACTGCCTGACGGATCAGGGATTTGCGGTCATCCATTCGATCGGGCGGATGACACCTCCGGGAACGACAGGTCCGTTTATCCGCAAGTACATCTTTCCGGGCGGGTATGTGCCGGCGTTATCGGAAGTCTTTGCCTCGACCGAGCGTCTTGGACTATGGGTCTGCGACACGGAAATCCTGCGGTTGCACTACTACTACACGATCCGCGACTGGCGTCTCCGGTTCGAAGGGCAGCGGCAGGCTGCCGCCGAGCTCTATGACGAGGCCTTCTGCCGGATGTGGGAGTTTTACCTGTGTGCCGTTGAACTGGGTTTCCTGCATGGCTCGAACATGGTTTTCCAGTTGCTGCTGTCGAAAGAACGGGACGCGGTGCCGATCATCCGGGACTTCATTGTCGACAACGAACGGAAGTTGAATGGGCAGAAGTAAGACCGCTGCCGGACGGGAAACGGCCAAGGGTGGAAGGACCCGCGGAAAACGTTCGTTGTGGCGGACGCTGCGCAGGCGTGTGCTGCAGCTGCTTCTGGTCCTGATCCTGCTGCCGCCTGTTCTCACAATCGTCTATTCCGTCGTGCCGCCCATCAGCACGCTGATGCTTGCGCGGTATGTCCAGTTTCTCTGGGTGGACCGTCAGTGGGTGCCGCTGGAGGAGATTTCACCACACCTGGCCAGATCGGTGATTACATCCGAAGACAGCGGATTTTGCAGCAATGACGGTGTCGAATGGGATGCATTGCAGGACCAGGTCGAAGCACTCAGCGAGGGCGAGCGGCCGCGTGGCGCCAGCACGATCACCATGCAAACCGCGAAGAATCTCTTTCTCTGGGGCGAACGCTCCTATATCCGAAAGGCACTGGAACTGCCACTCGCCCTGATGCTGGACGCAATCCTGTCCAAGGAGCGGGTCCTGGAGATTTACCTGAACATCGCCGAATGGGGAGAGGGCATCTTCGGTGCAGAGGCCGCCGCACAGGCCTGGTTCGGCAAATCGGCGAAAGACCTGTCGCGCGTCGAGGCAGCCAGGCTGGCGACAGCCTTGCCGAATCCGCTTGGACGAAACCCGGCCAGGCCTTCGGCCGGGCACCGGCGCCTTGCAGCGACAAACCTGGCCAGAGTGCGGTCTGCCGGACCGATTTTCGGCTGCGTTCCGGGGAATTGACGTTTACGCTATTGAAGGTGATTCCGTCATGTTCCAATCTGCTCAAGAAAAATTCGCCTTTGGGGTGGCAAAACACTTGCGTTGCCTGTATAACGCCGCGCATTCCAACACGTTGCGTGACGCCACGCCCCGGGCTTACCCGGTCCGGGCCGCGCGGTTATGGACCACGGAGAAAAAACAAAATGGCCGTTCCTAAGAGAAAAACTTCGCGCATGAAGCGCGGGTTTCGCCGTTCCACGGACGCCCTGAAGCAGCCGACTTACGTCGAGGACAAGGATTCGGGTGAACTGCGTCGCCCTCATCACGTCGACCTGAAGACCGGCATGTACCGGGGCCGTCAGATCCTTTCCCCGAAGGACGACGCGTAAGCTCGTACCCGGGGTGGATCGCCACATGGCAAACCAGGATTGAGGCTGGCCCTGTTTCGACAGGCCGGCCTTTTTCTTTTGCCTTGAAATCGCTCAGCTGATGGTGTCAGGTCCGGCAATTCGCCCGCACAGGGCCCCGTCCAAGGAGAGCCGCTCCATGCGCCTTTTTTCTGCAATTCCTTTCACGCTTTTTTCTCTGCTGATCTACAATGGTTTTGCTTTTACCGCTGGTGCCGACAATCCGCTCTTCTGGGCGCAGCCGGTCATATCCATTGCAATGGTCTCCGGCACGACTTTCGAATTGCTTGCAAGTGATCTTCTGATCACTCTCGGCCTGTTCTTTCTCTTCATCGAAATCCTGAAGGCGACGAGAATCGGAACGACCGCCCTGCTGGACCACATGTTTTCGGTTGTGGTCTTCGTCGCCTACCTGGTGGAGTTCCTGGTCCTGCAACAGGCAGCAACGTCCCTGTTCTTCATCCTGATGGTGATTTCCCTGATCGATGTGATTGCCGGGTTTTCGATTTCCATCACCGGAGCACGGCGGGACGTTTCCTTCGGCCACCAGGGGCACTAAGGGAGGTCTGGGGCGGCCTCAGGCATCCTTGGACTCGTCCGTAACAGCATATTTCTGAATCAGGGGCAACTGGGTCAGCGTGAACAGCAGCGTGATGGGCATGACGCCGAACACCTTGAAGTTGACCCAGAAGTCTGTCGAGAAACTGCGCCAGACGATTTCGTTGATCACGGCCAGAACGAAGAAGAACAGGCCCCATCGGAGTGTCAGCTTGCGCCAGCCTTCATCTGTCAGCTTGAAGGCGCTGTCAAAGACGTAACCAAGCAGAGATTTGCCGAACAACAATCCGCCAAGCAGGATCGAGCCGAACAGGCAGTTCACGATCGTCGGCTTCAGCTTGATGAAGAGTTCGTCGTGCAGCCACAGCGTCAGTGCGCCGAACACGAGCACAACCACGCCTGACACCAGCGGCATGATCGGCAGGCGCCTGGTCAGCCACAAGGAGACGGTGAGCGATATCGTGATGGCGACCATGAAGGCTGCCGTTGCCAGAAAAATCGGCTGCCCGATGGATTGCAGTACCGGAAAGGCTTCCGCGATCTGTTCACCCCTGGCGTTGAACAGGAAAAACACGCCGAGTGGGCCCAGCTCGAGCGCCAGTTTCAAAAGCGGCGATAATTCCTTGCGGGTGGGATCGTTCGGGGCGTGTTCAAATTCCATGCGGGCTTCGGCTCCTCAAGAGGTGTTCCCGGGAAATAGGGTCAAAGAGGTAGGCGGGTCAAGGTTTTTGGCGCGATATTACTGCGGTCGCTTGTCGAACTGATATTGGAGCCGTTTCCCTGAAAGACTCAAGGAGCCATTGCACGTATCTTGCGTGAAACCTATTCGAATAGTGCAAACGGTTCTGCGATCCATAGTGGGCAGTGTTTTCGGCTCACGTTTATTGCGATCTTAAATGGAACAGTTCTTAGGTTTCTTGCTGACTTTCGTGGTTCTTGGTTCCCTTGCGACGGCTCCGTTGCATCTATTCAGGTTGACGTCTGGCCTCAGGCTCTGTGCTGCTGCAGCCTGTGGTTTCCTGGTCTTGGCGCAACTGAACCCGGAAGACTCAGTTGCGAGGTTCGTCGGCGGACTCGTTTTTGTTTTTGTCGTTGCCGGATTTGCCGGCAGCAGCTTGTTTCGCAGCGGCTTGACCGGTCTTTTACAGCTCTTCAATAACGAAAAATTCGATCCAGGTGGTGATTTGGAATTGCCCTGGTGGGGACACCTGGTGACAGGGCTCTGGATATCTGCTTGCGTGACGTTCTTGATTTTTGTCTCCTTGACCTGGTCGACTCAGAATTTTCCTTATCCCGTTGGTTTGCATATCGGCCTGGCTGTCCTCAGTGCCAGTATGGTCGGCACTTGGTGGCTTTTGGCACAGCAACGGCCAACAGCTCTCAGCTTCTTGCGTCAGGCTTGTCTCGGATGCGGTCTCACGCTGCTTTTGCTAACATCGTACAGTTGGTTTCATTACCCGTCGGTCGTTCAAGCTGCCGTGCGTGAAACAATAGGTGATGCAGATTACTGCCTTTGGAATGTCGACAGGCAAGATGCTGCTCGATCATGGCTCGAGTTCACATTGCTGACAGCGCCAAAACGCGACAGCGATGCTCACTTTCTGCTTACGACCAACAACAAGGTCTGGGAATGGAGCTACTTCAAATTCGGATTTGTTTCCTATCACACGACAAAAAACCGGTCGCTCATAAAAGAATGTGCCGAAGAACGCTTGGATGGACAATTCGAAACGATGGGGAGTTTGCAATTTGCCCACAAGACAGGAGATTCGAAGCGAGCGATTTTGCCCAGCTCACTTGTTGTCAATGCCCGGTAAGCAGTTGAATCATCACGCGTCGGGAATTTGTCCAAACTTCAAGTTCGCTCCGCCCCTGATCTGTGCCACGCGCCAATGTGAAGTGCCTCTGGTGCGTTAATCTGGTATGTCGCTGATATCCGACTTCAAGTGCCGAACGGATTTTTCGAAATGCGCCTGTGTTTGTGCCTGGTATTTTTGATTGGAATGCTTCAGCCGGTCTGGGCTGCCACGCAAGTGGACTGGCAGGACCTGATCGACCGGAAAGTGGCGGAATTCGAGGATCCCTTCACAAGCTTGAGCGTTTCGGAGCTTCGGTCGCTCGGCACCGTAATCCGTTTGCGCGAAAATCTCGCCAAACCGGATTTGGCCACGGAAGACCGGCTTCAGATCGAAGACCGGCTCAAGCGTCTAGAGGCGAAACTGGCGGTTTCGGGTATCGACGTCGACTGGCTGTTGTCGCAAAGAAAAACGATCGGCAGAAAACGTGCGAAAGCCGCAATGGCCGGAAACTCCAACCTCGACGGCAAGGAAATCGCGATCCCGGGGTATGTCATACCTGTTCTCGATGCGGACAGCGAGATGTCAACAAGCGGATACCTGGTGCCTGAGCGCGGTATGTGCAGCCATATGCCGGCACCGGACCCGAACCAGATGATCCGATACACACTGGCGACAGAATGGCAGGCAGATTCGGTTTACGAGCCGGTTCGACTGACAGGAACGCTGAGCATCCGGCCGACCAAGCAGGAGATCACTCTGCTGGACGGCCAGATTGAGATGATTGCCGTTTTCGACATGACAGTAACCCGGGTAACGCCTCTTGCCGAGCAGGAACCGGTGTCGACCACACGCTCGTTTCTGGATTTCCTGAAGTCGAAATCCCAACAACAGGAAGCGCCGGCGAACCAATGACACCGGCGCTTGCGAGATTTCGGCATGTCCCGAGGAACGCCTATTTCGCGTGCTGGTGCCACATGTCGGTGACCACTTTCCATCCGTCGTCTGTCGGTTTCAGAACGTAGAGATATGTTCCGGTCGCATCCATTCCCACGGTTTCCATTTTTGCGACCACCGATCCGATCATGACGGCCAGCGTTCCGTCGTCCGAGATGAACAACGTGTCGACCGAATGGGTCACCTCTCCCTTGTTGGCCGTCACGAATTCAAAGAGTTCCCTGGGTTGTTGCAATCCGCTCGTTGCCGGCTTTCCCTGTTCGATCCAGATGGTATCGTCCGCGTAAAGTTTCAGGATTCCCTCCGCGTCGTGATTGGAAACAGCTTCGTTGAATTTATCATTCAACTCATGAAGTTCGATGGAGGGAGAGTTGTCTTTTGCGTCTGTGGAGACGACGCTGGCCGCCAGTGCAGTTGCAAGCGCGATCCCCCCAATAGACATCTTGAGATTCATATTGCGATCTTTCGAAGTTGTGTGCCGGTCTGGCAAGGCCGCTATCGCCTGCCTGTCGTCCGATGTCTCTCAGGCTGCCTCGGACCTTGGTCTTGTCACGATTACCTCGCGCGTGATCTGCCAGCGATCCCGTTGCCGTTTAAGGTCTATCCCCAGGGTGATCTGCAAATCGGGGCCGGTCAGTTCGTTCTGTCTTGAGACGAGGACATGGGCACTGTCGCCGTCCACCGTGATGTGATGGAATTTTGCCCAGGTTCCAATCGTGCCATTGTTGGCCTCAAGAGCGGAGCGAATGATGTCCTTCATGGCATTCTTGTCTGAGACGCTGATCCCGTCGTCCGGGTCGAGCATGATCACTTGCATGTCGTCGTGATAAATCTCGTCGAGAATGGCGTCATTGTTTCTCGAGACGTTTTGAATCAGCGTTTCGATTACATCCCTGACTTCATGTGCGGGGTCTTTAGCTTCGATCATTGTGGGTCCCTCTTACCGGGTAGTTGTTGTCGGGATTCTTGATGAAATTCAGACCCATCAGCACTGAGGAAAGCGCCGGACGGGCAAAGGGTGCATTCGAAATATCGGTTACCTGTAGCTTGCCCTCGTCGTTGACGACGAAGAGGCCGGGTTCGGAAAAAGGACGGTCCGTTTCCTGCGCAGATCGGGGATTGGACACATAAAGACCGAGTTCCCGCATCTGAGGAATGTCTAGATTGAACCCGACAGGGAAGCTGACGCCGGCCTCTGCAATCTGCTCTCCGGCGCGATCTTCGGGGTCGGCGGACACGGCGACGACATCGATGCCGATCTTGGCCAGATCCGGCGCTATCTCGCCAAGTTCCTTCAGGTATCGGGTGCATATCGGGCAATGTTTACCGCGGTAGACGACTACAAGCCGCCAGTCGTGACCGGTGTCAGGCTTGCCAAGCTCCAGATTGCCACCGCCCAGTTGCGGTACGGTAATTTTGGGGAAAGTCTCGCCTACAAGGGGTTTGTTGTTTGTCATCCATGGCTCCGTGATATATATAATGATCGATACATAAATATTGTGAACCAGCAGAGTCAAGAGATATATATTGAACGATACAAAAAAAATGGGACGCCCACGAACATTTGATGGCCGGCAAGCTCTGATGGCGGCGATGAATGTGTTTTGGGCCAAGGGTTACGACGGTGCGTCGCTGAAAGACCTGACGAAGGCAATGGGCATCAGTGGTCCCAGCATGTATGCGGCCTTCGGCGACAAGCGCGAACTGTTTCTGAAAACCATAGATCTTTACGGGGACGTCGACGGTTGCGCGCCGATTGTCGTCTTCGAGGGCGAACCCGACATTCGACTGGCGGTCAGGGGATTTCTGGAAGAAGTCATCGTCTATGCGACCGCACACGAGAGTGGTGCCAAGGGCTGTTTCCTGGCATCAAGCGTTTCGGCAAGCATTGGTGAGGTGGACGGCGTCAAGGAGAGGGTCGAAAAGGCGATCGACGATACAGACAGGCGTCTGGCGGCCCGCTTTGATCTTGAAAAGGAGAAGAAGGTTCTGCCACAGACATTTCCGTCGCTGGAACGGGCGCGGCTGCTCTATGACATCCGGCAGGGCTACATGTTTCGCGGAAGAGCGGGCTGGACCGCCGAGGCAATGCGGCAGGATCTGGATGACCGGGTCAGCATGATACTTGCCTGAGGTCAGGACCTATTTATCCGGAAGCCCGCAACGACCGCTTAGAGTCCATTCAAGACCTTCGACCGGGAGCAACTACTGGTACAGACGGCCCAAAGCGGTCATTAACTACCTATTGGCTCAATGGCAGCTTTGCCGCCAATTCGGATGTTCGCCCCTTCGAGCCCTAACGCTAAAAGCAGACCTTCAAAACAGTGAAGGGAAATGACCGGGATGCGGGCAAACCGGACTATCATTTTCGATTTTTCAAGGACCGGTAACCTTTTAATTTGATGACAGAATTTTCCCGTTTTTGGAAGTTTTTAGATCCGAAAGTCGTTGCAATAAGTATACCAGTCATCCCAATTCTGCCTCGGGAAGTCTATTTGCAAAGTTCTAAGTCTGCCGGCAGAGCGAATTCTTGAGACTCCCGCCGCGTAAATTTGTTTTCCGGCAACCGATTGCAGGCATGCTCAATTAGCGGCAAGCCTCGTATTGGCCAGAGAATTGCTAAGTTGTCTTTTGATGCCGTCGCAACCCATTCGCCATCCGGACTAAACTCGACATCGTATACAATGTCGTTGTGTCCCTCTAAAATAATAGCTTCACCACTTCCATCCGCTCTCCAAATGCGAACTGTATTGTCCTGGTTTTTGCCGGATGCCGTAGCAAATAGCTCTGCACTACTATGGAAGTCCGCTGCAAATATCGGGGCATTGTGATGCACTTGAAAAAGGGGCTCAAGCAAGTTCCGGGCATCCCAAACTGACGCAGCGAAGTCTTCCGACGCAGTAAGTATACTTTCACCGTTTGGACTGAATATCACTTCAGTTATCGTATTGTGGTGCCGCCTTGTAACAATCGGTTCATTCGCTGTTCCAAAATCCCACAAGACCAGCGACCCGTCGTCCAGCCCCAAAGCGACCCGGTCACCGGCGTTGTCGAATGTTCCTGTTCTCGCATTACTGGGCAAATTATCGAGAACGAATACTTTAGAGCTGTCGCGAGAATTCCAGACTCTGGGTGGATCGTTCAATGCATAGCGGTTTCCAATCGACAAAATCCACTTCCCATCAGGACTGAATTTTACAAAGGATATCTCGGACGTGTGACCAGACAACGCGGTTGGTTCATTGGCTTCTTTGGACGCCCAAATGTGAAGAATTCCGTCTAATGTTCCGGTAGCAAAGCGATCGCCTGCGGGGTCTATTGCCAGAGCACCGGAGGCTGGGGTGCTTAGCCTAGCTTTGTCGGGCACGGAAGTTTGCCACGCGAAGACACGATCTCGAAATGACGACGAAAACACCGTTTCGCCGCTCGAATCAAAGACCGCCCGACTCACTTTACGATCGTGCTGGAATCTGGCCGTTGAAATAGCACCATCATGAATGTCCCAGATCCTTGCCGATAGATCGTCTGATGCTGTGACCAATAATGCGCTGCTTGGTGAGAAAGATACAGAGTTGACTGGACCGGTGTGCCCCTCAATTATCCGCTTGCCATCCAATTCACTTGGGTCCCAAAACCTGATTGTTCCGTCGCTCGAGGCTGTCGCCACAAATCGACCGAGTGGATCAAAAGTTGCCCGATCAACACTACCTCTGTGACCACGCAGCACTACCGATTTCCGATTTTCACCAATCCTCCAGATTCTCGCGGTTCCATCTGACGATGCAGATACGACGCTTTTGCCACTGGGGTGAAATGAAGCGTGATTTATCTTGCCTTCATGCCCAGTGAGAACGTGTAATTCAGCACCCCCAGCATCCCAAATCCGAACAATCCCGTCCTCAGACCCAGTTACAATCTTATTGCCTTCTGGTCCAAATTCGGCCGTGCGAACGGGGGAGTTGTGACCTTCAAGTTCGATCGGATTCAATAGGTCGCTCAAATTCCAGACCTGTGGTCGACCACCGCTTGCGTCAACCGAAAGGATGGCGCTTCCGTCGCGATTGAATTTTAGTTCCTGGTCCCAACGATCACTGTAGGGCAAGGAAGTGACTTCGCCTTGTTCCTGAAGATTGAAAAGTCCGGGTTTACCTGTGTCAAACCCCATCACTAGCCATTTGTTGTCGGGACTAAATGCGGCACTTTTCAGCGATTTTCCTGGGAGCTTGTCAAGTATGAACGCGGGCGTCGCTGGCTTGTTGATGTCGTACACATACAGCCCCCCGCTATATTTTGGCACCACCACATATCTTCCGTCAGTGGACATGAAAGACAAGGCAAAGGAATGCTGAGTGTTTGGTAACAGATCGGTACTATCAGCGATGTCAGTGGTATTCGTGACTCTGGCGTATGAATCGTTGGAAGCCGAAAGAAGTTTTGAACCGTCGTCGCTAAGGCCCACGGTGTAAGGAAAGCGGTCGAATTGAAACTTGATCGTGTTCTTCTCGTTCCCAAAATCCAAAAGGGTTGGATAGCCGTCATCAGACACTGCAAGCAGTTTGTTGCCGGCCTTATTGAACAGGAGAGGCTGTCTTTCTTTATCCTGCCCCCGAAAGACAGCTATCTGCCGGTCTTGCCGGGAGGCTTCGAACAAGGATTGCCAAACCTCAGGCGGAACTTTGGAATTTGCAGAAGTTGCTGTGTTGTAGGCATGGAGAGCAAGCTTCTTGGCCGTTGCCGGATATCCGCTTTCGAGCTCAATAGAAGATAGTGCGGCCAAAGCGCTAGCGTGCCTGAACTCTGATGTTCGTCGTGCTTCAACAGCATCCGCCCAAAGCGACCAAAACGAGAAAGCCAAGCTTCCTAGAACCGCGGCATAAATTGATACGGTCACCGATGATCCGTTAGAGCCAAGTGCAGCCCAGAAACGATCCGAGAAATTTGGTGCCTCAGAACGTTCATCGGATAACGCCACTTCTCCGTCATTAAGAACTGGCACCCACCACTTCCGCATGAAGGCGTCGGGGTCTTTTCCACCTTCTCCAAAATACCCACTGTGCCCCAAGCAAAAGAATCGATTTATTAGTTTGTCGCGTGACATTCCCTGCAGGCCGAGTCTGCCTGCCATGCCAACACCAAATACAAGAAGCGTAAGCAATAGAACTCCGTCTCGGGTTCCACAGTCATTGATGACACGCGAAACATTACCCCGTTTGGCCAGAAGTACGTTCAGATTTCTGTCTGGTGAAACAACGCTACCACAGAGAATTAAGTTTCTAATTCGTAGACCACTGCTTCCAGCCAATTGGTGCAATGCTTCAACACTCAGATATGTGCCGAAGCTGTGGGCTACGATGTCAACGGACGAATACTGGCCTTCTTCAACTATGGTCACCAGTTCGTTTTTGAAGCGACGCACGGCTAGTCTTCGCAAATATGGAATTAGAAAGGAAACAAGCGTGAATACTCCGTATTTATAGTGTGCAAATTCTGCTTTTCGTTTATTCGACCCTGAATTGATCAGGTTTTCCAAGCGAGACTGCCAGCGCCCATATGTACGTATCCCATGAACGGTAATGATAAGGTGTTTCATCCGTCAGCTCCGAGATCTGACAAAGACCAGACTGCGTCTCATTATCTCTCGAAATCTATACACTGTTTCCACTCGTAATGACGAGGCGAGGTGCCGCCTCTTTCCTCGCGCACAGAATCAACCTTAGCAAGTCCAGTGTCGGATATCTGCACTTCACTGCTATTCGTCAAATGCGCAGTATCCAGAGGGTTTGGGTTCTAACCAGACGTTCGCTGCGCTAGAACCAACGACGGTTTCTCCCAAATTCGATCGTTCGCAGGATCTAGCCCCGATATGCAAAGCTGCCGTTCGTCGCACGACGTGCAAAGGTTACTAGAGAGCCACTAGTGTCCGCGCGTCCAGCGTAAGTGAACGTCCACTTTGTTAGTCGGACGAACCTAAACTCGCCAGTCAGTTCCAGGTCCCGATCCGGTCACTGGTTCAATCCGAAGCAAAAGTCTGCTTCCCGCCCAACTTTCCAATTTAGGCTGATTCAGCGAAGGTCGCTTTGTGCCGCTCTGCGGTCATTCGCGCTTCAAGGGTTCAAAATTGACTTCGAAATTCCTGCACGGCGCACAGAACCAGCAGCATATTGACGGTGTGGGACAGGATCGCTTGTTTGCCATATCCGGTGCGGGGTTCTGTTGAGCCCGCAAGTGCCTTTGACGAAAAAAGGGGCGCCCAGCGGGCGCCCCTTGAACCTGGAACATATCACGTGGTCTGGTCAGCCGTTCGCGACGTATTGACCGCCGTTGATTGTCATCACCGCACCGGTCATGAACGCGGCCGCGTCGGAGGCAAGGTAGACAACGGTCTGTGCAATTTCCTCAGGATGGCCGAGACGGCCAACCGGGATACCGGAAATGATGGACTCCAGGACCTTTTCCGGCATGGCGGCGACCATGTCCGTGTTGATATAGCCCGGACAGACGCAATTGACGGTTATGCCCTTGAAGGCATTTTCCTGTGCCAGAGCCTTGGTGAATCCAATCACACCCGCCTTGGCAGCCGAGTAGTTCGTCTGGCCCATCTGACCTTTCTGGCCGTTGATGGAGGAGATGTTGATGACGCGACCAGATCCGCGACCACGCATGCCATTGATGACCGGATGGGTCATGGTGAACATGGAATCGAGGTTCGTCGACATGACTGCGCGCCACTGGTCGAAGCTCATCTTGTGGAACATGCCGTCCCTTGTGATGCCGGCATTGTTGACCAGCACTTCAACAGGGCCAAGTTCACTTTCAACCTGCGCTATTCCAGCTGCACAGGCGTCAGGGTCGGAGACATCCCATTTGTAGACATGAATGCCGGTGTCGGCCTTGAAGGCCTCCGCTTTTTCAGTATTGCCGGCGTAGGTGGCTGCCACGGTGTAGCCGGCGTCTTTCAGACCGCGCGAAATTGCTTCGCCGATGCCGCGCGTTCCACCAGTGACCAATGCGACCTTGCTCATTCCCCTTCCTCCTGACTTCCAGTTGTGGCCCTGTGGGTCTGTGCCCCAGGGCTCTTCGAAATTCTGTTGTTCCAGAATTTGCGATTTTCAATCATGGCCGGACCGATCCGGCCATGATCCTTGTCAATGTCCGACGATCAGCGCTCCAGGCACATGGCGACGCCCATGCCGCCACCGATGCAAAGCGTGGCGAGGCCCTTCTTGGCGTCGCGGCGCTTCATTTCATGGAGCAGGGTGGTCAGGACGCGGGCACCGGATGCACCAATCGGGTGTCCGATCGCGATTGCCCCACCATTGACATTGACGATATCGGGGTTCCAGCCCATGTCCTTGTTCACGGCACAGGCTTGCGCGGCGAAGGCTTCGTTTGCCTCGACGAGATCGAGATCGGCAGCAGCCCAGCCGGCTTTCTCAAGCGCCTTGCGGGACGCCGGGATCGGACCGGACCCCATGATCGCGGGATCAACACCTGCCGTTGACCAGGACGCGATGCGGGCAAGCGGGGTCAGACCGCGCTTTTCCGCTTCGGCGGCGCTCATGACGAGAATGGCGGCTGCGCCGTCATTGATGCCCGACGCGTTTGCGGCCGTCACCGAGCCTTCCTTGGAGAAAGCAGGACGCAGCTTGGCGACGCTTTCGAGGGTCGCGCCGTGGCGGATGTATTCGTCGTCCTCGACAACACGTTCCGACCGGCGTTCCTTGACAGTGACCGGTGTGATTTCGTCCTTGAACCTGCCCGCCTTCTGGGCAGCTTCCGCCTTGTTCTGGGAGGCGACAGCGAACTCGTCCTGCTGATCACGGCTGATCTGCCACTTTTCGGCGACGTTCTCGGCCGTCTGACCCATGTGATAGCCGTTGAATGCGTCCCAGAGGCCATCCTTGATCATGGTGTCGATCATCTTGTAGTCGCCCATCTTGTGACCGCTGCGCATGTAGGCGGCATGCGGAGAGAGCGACATGCTTTCCTGGCCACCGGCCATCATGATGTTGGCGTCACCGGTCTGAATCTGCTGCGCTGCGATAGCGACCGTACGCAGGCCCGAGCCGCATACCTGGTTCAATGTCCAGGCGCTCGAACTGTCGGCGATGCCGGCATTGATCGCGGCCTGCCGGGCGGGGTTCTGGCCTTGCGCTGCGGTCAGCACCTGACCAAAGACGACTTCGTCGATGTCACCGCCGTCCACGCCGGCCTGTTCCATCGCGGCTTTCATGACAATGGTGCCCAGATCATGCGCCGGAACGTTAGCGAAGGAACCGTTGAAGGACCCTACGGGTGTGCGGGTCGCGCTGACAATGACGATATCTGTGGAAGCGCTCATTCTACTCTCCAGGACTAGGGGCCAAGTGGCCACAGAAGGTGGGTGCCGTTGGGGCACCTTTTGATCCTTATCGATGAGAGGACTAGAAACTGCCGTTGGTATCGTGTCAACCGTATCAGCCCTTATCTGGGCCCTCTTTTCGCATTTGCGGTATAATCCTTTCGTCGGCGCACATAAAAAGAGTGGCACGATCCGATACGATTGGCTTAGTCTCACTATTGGAGGAGATGACGGGTCTGCGGAGGCCCTGTCATCAAACGGAAAACTAGCCGGAAGGCTGACAGGCGGATATGACGGATGGCCAAGACGAACGAGCCTACAATCATCAAGAAATACGCCAACAGGCGGCTCTACAACACGGGCACCAGCACCTATGTCACGCTTGAGGATCTGGCGGTGATGGTGAAGGGAGAAGAGGATTTTGTGGTCTTTGACGCCAAATCGGGAGATGACATCACCCGCTCGGTGCTGACCCAGATCATTTTCGAACAGGAAGGCAAGGGGCAAAACCTTCTACCGGTCACCTTCTTGCGACAGCTGATCCGGTTTTATGGCGACAGCATGCAGGGACTTGTTCCGAGCTTCCTGGAATATTCAATGACGTCATTGACGAAAGAGCAGGAAAAACTGCGTTCGCAGATGAGCGAAGCATTCGGAGCAACGGCATTCGACGCCATCGAGGACCAGGTCAAGCGAAATACGGAAATGTTTGAACGGGCAATGAAGATGTTCATGCCCTTTCCGGCGGGCGAGGCCGGGACTGCCGAGGGTTCGGAACCTGCGGCCGGTACGGCGAAAAAGGAGAAGTCCGATTCCGGCGATCTGGACCAAATGAAAAGGCAGCTTGAAGAGATGCAAAAGAAGATCAACAAGCTGACCGACAAGTCCTGATCATGCCGGCGTGAGTGCATTTGAGACGAGGCCCGTCAACGGACTTCGCATCGTTGCGCTGGAAACCGTACCGGAGGCTGTCGGTCAGATCGTTCAGTGGTTTGAGAGCGAGTGGCCGGACTGGTACGGTCCTGGCGGTCCCGGCAACCCTGCATCCGACCTGCAACAATGCCTGCACAACCGCCGCATCCTGCCCCGGTGCCTCGTCGCTGTCGACAATGTGTCAAGGCCGTTCGGAACCGTGTCACTCCGGGATACCTCACCCGGATCGGACAGGTATCCGGGCGTCTGGCTGACCGCACTCCTCGTTCCTCAACCCCGGCGGCAGTCCGGGATTGGCGGCATGCTTGTTTCTGCAGCCGAAAGAGAAGCCGATCGTCTCGGATTTGACGAAATCCACGCGACGACCGGATCGGCGCAATCCCTGCTCGTACGCCGGGGCTGGAAACTTCATGACACCTTGAAGGTGGACCCCGGCATGCTCCAGATATTCAGGAAATCACTAAAGCAGTCCTGCTGACCGTTCGTGCCCGATCAACCGCAATCCGGGATCAGGCCAACGGTTTCGATGCCTGCCACCGCGCAAGTTTCGTCATTTTCGGATGTGTCGCCGGTGATGCCGACAGCGCCAAGCGTGTCACCAGCTTCGTTCCTCACCAGGACACCACCTGGAACCGGGATGATGTTGCCGCCAGCAACACCGTTCAGTGCATTGACGAAATGCGGTCGTGTTTCCGCGTTGGCATTCAGCCATCTGGTGCCCGTTCCGACAGCGAGTGCGCCATTTGCCTTGCCGGTCGCTATTTCGGGACGCAGGTTCGATGATCCATCCTGTCTTTTCAGGATGATTGTGTGGCCGCCGGCATCCAGGACAACGACGGTCAACGGTTTCAAACCGAGCTCGGCCGCCTTTGCAAATGCGGCGGAAGTGATGGTCTCAGCCGTTGAAAGTGAAATGCCATTTGCCATTGATTGTCATCCTTCCGGAGGTTCATATCGAGTACGGGTCAGACACGTGCCAGCAGGGAGTTTGCCACCGCATGACCCGAACATCGAGCCGCATGGTTCGTATTGCCGCGCAACCGGTGAGGGTTTGCGAATTTGACTGCCACTCCTTAAGGTGCTGGCCGCAATCAGGGTTTGCTACCAGAACAGCGTACTGACGAATAGATGGCTTTGCCGAGAAACTTCTGCGGCGAAACGGAACAAATGAAGAGAAATTCGGGTGGGAGGAATTCAGTGAAGCGTGATTTTCAGGCACCGGGCCGGTCTCCGGTCTTCGCGCGCAATGCAGCAGCTGCTACGTCCCATCCCCTTGCGACCAGCGCGGCGCTTGAGATTTTGCAGGATGGTGGCAATGCGGTCGACGCCGCAATTGCGGCGGTCGCGGTCCAATGTGTCGTCGAACCGCACATGACCGGCATCGGTGGTGATTGTTTTGCAATCGTGACGGAATCCGACGGGCGACTGACCGGATTCAACGGTTCGGGCGCTGCGCCGAAAGCCGCGAGTCCGGATCGGCTTGCGGCGCTTGGAGTAACGGAAATAACGGATACGTCACCACATTCCGTCACCGTGCCTGGCGCCGTCCGTGCATGGGAGACCTTGCTCAAGGCCCATGGAACACGTTCGTTCAAGGAGCTCTTCAAGCGGGCCATTGAATACGCACGGGAGGGGTTTCCGGTTGCCCCCCGTGTTGCCCGGGACTGGGCGGGAGATGTTGAAAAGCTGCGCTCAGACGAAATTTCCGCTGCACGCTATCTGATCAGGGGCGAAGCCCCCTCAGCCGGCACGATCCTGAAGTATCCACATCTGGGTGAAACGCTGGACAAGATTTCAGAAGGCGGTGCAGATGCCTTTTATACCGGTGCAGTCGCGCGGGATATCGTTTCCGCGGTTCAGGCTCGCGGCGGTCTGCTTACCGAAGACGATCTTGCCGCCTGCCATACCACGGCGGTGTCGCCGGTCATGCGCGATTACAGGGGCCACACGGTCGCCGAGTTGCCACCGAACGGCCAGGGTGTCATCGCATTGGTCATGTTGGGTATCCTGGAAAAATTCGACCTTGAAAGCCTTGACCCGCTTGGTCCGGAACGATTCCATCTGGAGATGGAGGCGGCCCGGATCGCTTACGCGGTGCGAGAAAAATTCGTCACGGATCCAGGTCATATGGACGTGTGTCACACACGGTTGATCGGATCGGACTATATTGATCAACTTTCCGCGCAGGTTTCCATTGATGCGCGCATGACGTCCGTTCCCGAGGCCGCATTGAGCCCGCAGACCGACACGGTCTATCTCACCGTGGTCGACAAGGATGGCCTTTCCGTATCGCTTATCAATTCGCTGTTCAGCGATTTCGGATGCGGTATCGTCGCGCCTGAAAGCGGCGTTCTGCTTCATTGTCGCGGCAAATCCTTCAAGGCGGCGCCGGGACATGCCAATTCCATCGATGGCGGAAAGCGTCCGCTGCACACGATCATACCGGCCATGGTGCTCAAGGATGGATCGCCGTGGCTGTCATTCGGGGTCATGGGAGGGCAATACCAGGCAGCCGGTCACGCACACCTGCTGACCAACATCATCGACTACGGCATGGACGTTCAGGCGGCAATTGATTTCCCGCGCATGTTCTTCGACATGGCGAACCATGATCTTCAGGCGGAAAGACTGATCCCTCCGTCGACGATCGAGGGCCTGAAGGCGCTCGGGCATACCGTCGTTGCCGCGAACGACCCGATCGGAGGCAGCCAGGCAATCATGATCGATCGTGCCCGTGGCCTCCTCACCGCCGGGTCTGATCCGCGCAAGGACGGGAACGCGGGCGGGTACTGATTGACCGCCATAGCCCTGCGACACAAACAACCTTGTGTAATGCAATCACCTGGTGTTCTGTTGCCGCCGGACGCGCCCGAAATTCATGAGGAACGAAAATGCCCGGTCTATCGCGGCGGGAAGTCCTGTTTGGCACCGCGGGAGTAATGTCAGCATTTGCCGCCGGAGGTTTTGCGGCTGGTCAGGCACAGGCTTCCGACCATGCACTGATAATGTCACATCTCGATCATGGCATTGTGCCAGGCACCCTGACAAAAGACATGATGAGCTTTTCACCGGACGGCCCTCCGCCGGTGCTCCGGTTCAAGCAGGGGGAAAGAACATCCATCGGCGTGACCAACCATCTGGATGAAGCATCCGTCGTCCATTGGCACGGTCTCAGGATCGCCAACGCCATGGATGGCGTTCCCTATCTCACACAATATCCGATCGAAGCAGGTCAGTCGTTCCGCTACGAATTCACGCCGCCCGATGCGGGGACATTCTGGTATCACCCTCACTGCAACACGCTGGAACAGATGGCGCGGGGCATGACGGGGGTGATGATCGTCGAAGAGGCGGAAGACCCGGGCTTCGATTACGATCTGCCACTCAACATTCGCGATTTCAGGCTTGGTGGTGACGGCCAGTTCATCAAGTTGTTCAAGGCACGCAACGCCGCCAGGGGCGGCACATTCGGGACTGTTTCAACCGTCAACTGGCACGTGGACCCGGTCTTTGAACTTCAGGCGGGAAGCCTGGTACGGCTTCGTCTTGCCGTGACCGATGTGACCAGGGTCGGTGCCTATGAAATTGCCGGTGCGGATGCCCGGGTTATCGCCATTGATTCAAATCCGTTGCCAATGCCGTTGCCGGCCCGGGACGTTGTCCTGTCACCGGGTCAGCGGGCGGATATCGCCCTGCGTGTTCCGGATCGCGAGGAAGACGACGTCAGTCTCATTTTGAAAAAGAAATTCGACCAGAAGGTTCTGGCGCGGTTCGCCCCGCGTGGCGCCAGCACCAGGCGGGATCTCAGCGAATTGACGCCCCTGGCTCCGAATCCGGTTCCGAAAGCGGATCTTTCGAATGCGGAAGTGATAGAATTCGTCTTTGGCTGGTCGCCCGAAGGCGATGCGCCTCAAGCAAGCATCTGCGGGACGCTCGGTTATACATTCTGGTCGATCAACCGGACAGCGTGGCCCGGAGACGTGCCCGGGCCTCTCGATCCCCTCGCACGGCTCAAGCTCGGAAAATCCTATGTGTTGAGGCTGCGGAACGAGTCGCCGAATGACCACCCGATCCATCTTCACGGCGTTTCATTCCAGTTGCTCCGCTCAAACAAGCGCAAATTGCCACCGCTGGTGACCGACACGGCCCTGCTCTTGTCGGAAGAAACGATGGATGTGGCTCTTGTGGCGGACAACCCCGGGGACTGGGCATTTCATTGCCATGTGATCGAACACCAGAAAACCGGCCTGGCCGGTTTCCTGAGGATCGACGACTGATTGTCTGTCAGGCCGACAATGACAGTGTGTAGCTCCGTTCGTCGTCTTCGTGAGCTGTTGCGGGCACGTATTGCTCCATGTGGAGATGACGTTCCAGCTGAGTTTCCGGGTATTCTTCGCCACTGACCAGCAACTGGGTCGCATATTCTGCATGCGTCCCGTGATAGGTGTCACGCAGGGCTGCAGAGGCGACATGTGCCGGGGTCATCGTCATGTCGGCGAACGAGCGTGTGGATTGTGTATTCTTGTCTGTCTCGGTTGCCGGGATTTCCAGCGGCTTTTGCCGGATGCGCAAGGCATGAACGGCAGGTACGGGTGTCACTTGCATCTCGGTACTCCGTGGTGGGCCAGTCCGTGGCCTGTCTTGTCGGAGGTCCGGTGTCTTCCGGATCTTTGCTAGATATAGGAACTCTTTCGTCGAAAAACTGTGGCAGACGTCACATTTGGTGCGGGTTCACGAGAGTGTGCGACGGCGTGAAAAAAAAGCCCGAAGCAACGCTCCGGGCCAGGAATTCCAGTGGTACATCTGGAAAAATGCAAAACTCTGAAGAGCGTGGCCTAGCGATCCGTCTTGATCAGGTGTCCGGCAGAGCGCTTTCTCGGCAGCGAAGCTGTTGCGCGGTAGGCATCCGAACAGATTTCAGGAACGGTTTTTCTCCGGCCGCGTATCTGCAGATCAACGTCGCTTGTCGCAATCAAATGGGCGAGAAATGCCGAATTGGGATGATAGTGCGTGAACAGGGTTTCCTGCTCTCGCTCGAATGTCTGTTCCGGAGGCGGTGGCAACTGGGCAGCAAAGTCCGCCTGGCGCTCTGAACGCGCTTCTCCCGAAGAGGGACGCCTGTGCCTCACAATGGCACGGCCTGTTGCACTAACCGGGTTGACCCGCACTTCTTTACGCCTCGTTGTTTCAGAATGGCACGCCAAGTGCCGTCTTGCCTGAAACGTCGCAATCACCATGCCAATATAGGAAGGCGTTAACTATTTGTCCGCAGAAACCGGGCAAAACGGGGTCACAAAAGTTAACGGATTGGTGTGGAAGCGCACAGATTGCCGTGATCAGCGGGGACCGCCGTCGTCACTTTCCGGAGATTATTGAGAGGTTGTTCGGTGAAAAGGCCGGGGGTCTGGGCTCCAAACCCGGTCGACATCCGGTTTCCCCCCTTTGCTCCTGAACGCATTCACGTAAAGCAAAGATCGGTTGTCCGGGCGGAGATGGCGGCCGGTGACTGGCACCGGCCGTTCAAGCGTGTTGACGTTCAATCCGCGTCGGGATCCTTCCCAGTCCAGGCCGTCCGGTCGATATCCAGATCGGCGAACTTGTCCGGATCGAGAATCGGACGGGCAACACCGGCGCCGACCTGCTCCTTGAAGTCGTCGAGAATTCTCTTGGCGGTCGGGAACAGCATCATGAGGGCCAACAGGTTGACGACAGCCAGAATTCCCATCAGCGGATCGGAGAAGAAGAAGACTGCAGTTGCGCCCGGCGCCGTTGCGCCGAGAAAGACCACACCCATGACCAGAACTCGCAAAACCTGAATCGCTGCGGTGTTTCCCGTCATTGATGTCAGCGCATTCTCGCCGAGATAATAGTTGTAGATGATCGAACTGAATGCGAACAGCAGGATTGCCAGCGTCAGGAAGTAGCTCGTCCAGCCACCAAGATGGGACACCAGCGATTGCTGCGTCAGGACAATGCCGTCGACCCCCTCGTCGCCGGGCGTGTAAACGTCTCCCAGAAGGATGATCAACGCTGTGCAGGTGCAGATGATGATCGTATCGATGAAAACGGAGAAGGATTGCGTGATACCCTGACTGATGGGGTGGCGCACGTCCGCGGTTGCCGCCACGTTCGGCGCCGACCCGAGGCCGGCCTCATTGGAGAACAGGCCGCGACGCAAACCTTGCGCCAGCGCGGCGCCCATGCCGCCACCGACCGCTTCTTCCAGGCCGAAGGCATTGGCAACGATCGTGTAGATCGCGCCGGGAACTTCCGTGATGTTCAGCAGGATGACAAGCAGTGCCATTGCGATATAGCCAATGGCCATGATCGGCACAATGACATCGGCCACTTTCGCGATGCGGTGAATGCCGCCGAAGACGATCAGTCCCGTGACAGCTGTCAGGCCGATCCCGGTCCAGAGGCGCCCGATGCCCAGGCTTTCTTCAGCCGCGCCGGCAACCGTGTTGCCCTGGAAGGCGTTGAAGCCGAACGCAAACGATGCGATCAGGCAGACCGCGTAGAGAACCGCAAGCCAGCGATAGTCCTTGCCGAGCCCGTGAATGATGGAGCGGGCGGGTCCACCGCGATAGGTGCCGTCGCCTTCCGAGCGTTTGTAAAGCTGGGCAAGTGAGCACTCGATCAGGCTGGTGCACATGCCGACGAGCGCGACCGCCCACATCCAGAAGACAGCACCTGGCCCGCCGAGCGTGATGGCAACAGCAACACCGGCGATGTTGCCGCCACCGACCCGGCCCCCCACGGAAAGCAGGAGCGCTTCGCGCGCTGAAATGGCATTCGGATCACCAGTCTGGTTCTTGGAAGAAAGGACGCGGAACATGCGTGTGAAGAACCGGAATTGAACAAAACCGGTCACGACCGTAAAGAAAACACCAATAATCACCAGGAACGGAATCAGCGCCCATCCCCAGGTCAGGTCCTCAATCAAACCGAAAAATGATTGAATGAATTCCATGTCTCTACCCCTCCAATGTAACAGCAAGGCACGTTCCGTCTACGTGCCCGAACCAGATGGATTTCAAAGGGTAGGCCCGCAACAGACGGATTTGCAATAAAAAATGGAGGGGACACGGAAATGCAGCCTAGGGCTGTTCTTAGAGCGTGCCGCTGCGCAAGGGAGACATGTTCCGGCCCGGCTTTTAACAGCCGGATCTTTTGGGGTTACCTCGGGAGAATTGAAAAACTCGTTCTTCCAGGGCTGGATTGCGGCGTGAGCGGGAAAGAGGCTGCCATCCGCACCGATGTCAAGGTTGTGGCCGAAGCCTTGCTGCACGGCAACCTGTTGTTGCCCGCGAAATATCGAAATCGGTGGAACCAAAAGCAAAAAAACGCAGCCGTGGGGGCTGCGCTTTTCAAAAAATCTAACCAGGGAACGACCTCAGGCGGTCAGAGCGCCCTGTGCCTTTTCGACCAGAACCTTGAAGGCGTCCGGCTGATTGATGGCGAGGTCCGACAGGACCTTGCGGTCGACTTCGACACCGGCCTTGTTCAGGCCGTCGATGAAGCGGCCATAGGTCAAGCCGTGTTCACGGGTTGCTGCGTTGATGCGCTGGATCCAGAGCGAACGGAATGTGCGCTTCTTGGCCTTGCGGTCGCGATAGGCGTATTGTCCTGCCTTCTCGACTGCCTGCTTGGCAACGCGAATGGTATTCTTGCGGCGTCCGTAATAACCTTTGGCGGCTTTCAGAACTTTCTTGTGGCGAGCGTGGGCGGTTACGCCCCGTTTGACGCGTGACATTTAGATGATCTCCTTCGGGGCTGGCGTTATGCGTAGGGCAGGAACTGCTTCACGATCTTTGCATCCTGGTCGCTCAGCGTGGTTGTCCCACGGGCGTTGCGGATGAACTTGTTCGTGCGCTTGATCATGCCATGACGCTTGCCGGCCTGCGCGGTTTTCACCTTGCCGGTCGCGGTCACCTTAAAGCGCTTTTTGGCGCCGGATTTCGTCTTCAGCTTGGGCATTTTGCATCCTTTCCTTGGTGCATCCGCCAAAAAGCGGATACTTTTTTGTTGGTGCATTCAGAGCCGACACGGCATGCCCTTGATCTGTCGGGAGGATCTGCACCTGGATGCAGCAATCCAGTCCACGACGAGCCGGACGACTCTGGACCGGGCGCTTATATGGGAGGTTTTGGCGGATTGCAACCGGAATCCGGAGCCGAAGCACATTCAGTGGACGTGCTCCGGCAAGCCGGTTGCTGATGCCATCATGCGGCTGGAAATGACATCAAGCCGCACCGCAAAATTCAGGCAACCCGCCTGGCTTCAGAGCGTGCCTCCTCCAGCTTGCCGGTAAATGCCTCAGGGGCTGCTGTTGCCGTGCCTTGGACATGGACGAATTCGATCTTCTCGATGCCCAGGAATCCGAACAGGAATTTAAGGTAAGGTTCGAGAAAATTGGCTGCGGCAAACGGTTCTTCTTGCAAATAGCCTTCGGCACCGTAGGCGCAGACAATCACGGCCCGCCGCGCCTTGACCAGACCTTTGAATCCGGTCTCGTCCATTGAAAATGTGTGGCCGATTCGAGAGATCTGATCAATCCAGGCCTTCAGAGCGGCGGGAATGGAGAAATTGTAGATCGGAACCGCCAGTAGCAGCATATCGGATCCCTGAATTTCAGCGATGAGTTCATCTGACAAGACCGTCGCCGCTTTGAGGTCGTCGGTCAGTGCGTCCTGGGGTGCATAGAAACCCTCGATCGTCTTCTGGGCGATCAACGGAATGGACCCGTCCGCGACGTTTCTCGTGATGACCCGGCATCCAGGGTGCTTCTGCCGGAATTCGGCTTCACAAGCATCGGCGACCGCTGCCGAATGCGACCCTTCCAGCCGCGAACTTGAATTGATGCGAAGTAACTGCGTCATGAAACTTGCTTCCTTGTTGAATGGCAGTCCGGATCTAGTTTCTTGCGCGATTAATAAAAATAGATCGAAATGCATCAAACCCATGCGTATTATGCATGAATGGATCTATCAGCACTCAAAACCGCCCTGCTGGTTCGTGATGTCGGCAGTTTTGCCGCTGTTGCACGGCTTCTGGATCTGGACGCCTCGAGCGTCTCCCGGGTCATAGCCCAGCTGGAGCAGGATGTCGGATTTCGGTTGTTTCAACGCAGCACCCGAAGTCTCGCGCCGACCGGCGAGGGAGAGCTTTATCTGAATCGGATCGCACCACTGGTCGAGGAACTCGAGGCTGCAGGAGATGAGGCCCGCACGACAGCCATCTCGCCTCGCGGCATCTTGCGCATGACCGCCAGCATCTCCTTCGTTCAGGAATGCCTGATCCCGATTCTTCCCGAATTCAGAAAAAGATACCCGGAGATTGACATTGAGCTGCTGGCTTCCGATGCCAATCTGGACCTGCGGGCAGAGGGAGTCGACCTGGCGGTGCGCTTCGGATCTTTGCCCAAGGGGGACTGGATCGTTGCCAAGCTGATGACAACCAGCTACCGCGTGGTTGCCTCGCCGGAATATATTGAGGAAAAGGGACCGCTCTCGCACCCGGATGATCTGTCGGAGCGCGACTGCATCTGCTTCGCGATTCCGGGCTTCCGGACCTATTGGCAGTTTCGCAAGGGCGGTGACACCGAGTCCTTCAGCGTACCGGTCGGCGGCGCGACAGTGATCTCGAATGCGTTATCCATCCGCTCGGCGGCACGGCTTGGCATGGGTGTCGCGCTCTTGCCCATCATGCTGGTGCAGCGGGATCTGGCGAAAGGCACCTTGCTCGACCTCTTCCCGGATCATGCCTGCGCGGCGACTTCCTTTGAGACAGCGGCCTGGTTGATCTATCCGAGCCGATCCTACCTGCCGCAGAAAGTTCGGGTGATGATCGATTTTCTGAAGGCGGAAGTGAGGCGGTCAGGTAGCTGACCGCCTTGATCAAATCAGGCGTTCAAATCAACGACCACACGCCCCTTGACCTGGCCTTTCAGGATATCGGCTCCAAGCTTTGGCAGATCTTCCAGCTTTGCAGGCTGGATCATGGCGTCGAGCTTGTCCATCGGCAGGTCCTTTGCCAGGCGCTCCCAGGCAGGAAGGCGCGCCTCATAGGGCCGCATGACACTGTCGATGCCGAGCAGGTTGATACCGCGCAGCAAGAACGGGATGACGGTGGCCGGAAGGGCGGCGCCGCCGGCAAGGCCGACCGCGGCCACTGACGTTCCGTATTTCATCTGGCCGAGCACGCGTGCAAGCATGGCTCCGCCGACGGCGTCGATGCACCCGGCCCAGGTTTCGGCCTCCAGCGGCCGCTTGACGGTTTCGTTGACGTCGTCGCGGGGCACGATGCTGCTGGCTCCCAGTGACTTGAGATACTCCCACGTGCTTTCGCGGCCCGTGACGGCCGCAACTTCATAGCCGAGATTGGCGAGGATGGCGGTTGCAACCGAACCGACGCCGCCTGCCGCACCGGTCACAAGGACAGGTCCGTTTCCAGGTTTCAGTCCATGGTTCTCCAGCGCCATTACAGCCAGCATTGCGGTGAAACCCGCGGTGCCGATCGCCATGGCATTGCGCGTCGACAGACCCTCGGGCAGCGGAACGAGCCACTCGCCCTTGACGCGGGCCTTCTGGGAATAACCGCCCCACCAGGCCTCGCCGACACGCCAGCCGGTGAGCACGACCTTGTCACCGGGTTTGTACCAGTCGTCGGATGACTCCAGCACCGTCCCGGCGAAATCGATGCCCGGAACGTGCGGATAATTTCGAACAAGACCGCCGCCAGGGCCGACACAAAGACCGTCCTTGTAGTTCAGTGTCGAATACTCGACCGCCACCGTCACGTCGCCTTCCGGCAACCGGGACTCATCGAGTTCCTGAACCGACGCCGAGGTCTTGCCTTCGTCATTCTTTTCCACGAGGAGTGCTTTGAAAGTCATGATCAAACTGCCCTGTTAGCTGGTGTATTCCGAGAGAGTCCTGGCGTCGTCGCGCAGGACAAATTTCTGGATTTTTCCGGTTGCCGTCTTCGGCAACTCCGTGAAAACGATCTTTTTCGGTCTCTTGAAGCCGGCCATGTGCTGGCGGCAGAATTCAATCAGGCTTTCTTCGGTCGTCGATGCACCATCCTTGAGTTCGATGAATGCGCAGGGTACTTCACCCCATTTTTCGTCCGGCAGCGCGACGACCGCGGCCAGGGCAACGTCAGGATGACGGTGCAGGACCCCTTCCACTTCGACGGAGGAAATGTTCTCGCCTCCCGAAATGATGACATCCTTCAGACGGTCCCTGATCTGGACATAGCCGTTCGGGTGGCGCACCGCCGCGTCGCCGGATTTGAAAGCGCCACCGGAAAACGCATCCGCGGTGGCATCGGCGTTCTTGTAATACCCCTTCATGACCGTGTTGCTGCAAATGACGATCTCGCCCTGGGTCTCTCCGTCCCAGGGGACGGGGTCACCCGTTTCACGATCGATCACATCGACGGTTTCGGTCATCGGAAATCCGACACCCTGCCAGGATTGCAGCTCGGCCTGTTCGTTCGCGGACAGATCTTCCCATTCTTCGCGCCAGAGGCACTGGACCACGTGACCGTATGTTTCGGTCAATCCGTAAACCTGCATGACCTCGAAACCGAGGGCTTTTGTTGCCGCGAGGACGGCCGCTGGCGGCGGTGCCCCTGCCGTCATGATCCGGACGGGTCCGCCAAGAGGCTTTCTGTCAGCCTCCGGCGTGTTGACCAGCATGGACAGTACAATCGGCGCGCCACCCAGATGCGTGATGCCGAGCTTGCCGATCAGGTCGAATACGGCCTTTCCCGTGACCTGTCGGATGCAGACGATGGTTCCGGCCATGAGTGTCATGGTCCAGGCATGGCACCATCCGTTGCAGTGAAACATCGGCACCGTGTAAAGATAGACGGGATGACGGGGCAGTTCCCAGGCGATGGGTGTTCCCATCGCCATCAGATAGGCACCGCGATGGTGATAGACGACACCCTTCGGGCGCCCCGACGTTCCGGAAGTGTAATTCAGCGCCAGTGCCTGCCATTCGTCTTCCGGTCCGCGCCAGGCAAAGGCGGGATCGCCCTCTTCGATCAGCTCCGAATAGTCTGCCTCGCCGATCCGCTGACCTCCCGGACCGTCAGGGTCGTCGATATCGATAACCGGAATGTTCTTGCCGTTGATCGTGAAGGCCTCGCTGACGACGCCGGAAAAGGCGGTGTCGGCAATGATCAGCCTGGCGTCGCTGTGATCAAGGATGTAGGCAACGGTTTCAGCTTCCAGACGGATGTTGATCGTGTTGAGAACGGCGCCTGTCAGCGGAACCGCGTAGTGTAATTCGAACAGCTCCGGCGTGTTGGCGGCGAGGACGGAAACCGTGTCGCCCTGGCCGACACCCCGGCTCCTGAGGCTCGAAGCAAGCCGCCGTACCCGTTCTTGAACGTCACTCCAGGTCAGCTGCCGGTCGTTGTAGATGACAGCTATGCGATCCGGGAAAACAGAAGCTGTCCGTTCCAGGAAGGAAAGCGGTGACAGCGGAACGTGATTGGCGGCTTGTCTGGAAAAAGCCTCGAAGTGTTCCCTCATTGTCAGCCTCCCTGAACGGTGAAGGGTGTTTCCCAAACCGTCGCCGAGCGCATGCCATGAGGTGTATCGACCTGCACCCTGGTTCCGTCGTCCCAATGTGTCATGCGCACCATACCGATGGCGACATTGGTGCGGAAGTCCGGTGACCAGGCCGCGGAGCTGACTGTTCCAACCTGTTTGCCGCCACCTATTACCGGCCACAGTTCGTCGCAAGGCGGCACCGGATCGCCATCGATCGCAATGCTTCTGATCTGCCTGACAGGACCTTCAACGGCCACACGAAGCAACGCATCGCGCCCGATGCAGCCAATTGCCGCCTGGGTCTGGCAAAAGCGGCCAAGGCCGCATTCGTGCGGGGTGTTGTTTCGGGTCATGTCGTTGCCGTAGGACAGCAGCTGTCCCTCAATCCGCTCGATCAGATTCGGGCAGCCGGCGCGAACATCGAGATCCTCGCCCGCAGCCATAAGTGCGTCCCAGATCGGTTCGCCGAGATCCGATCCGTCGACGTAGAGTTCAAAACCATCCTGTTTGGAATAGCCCGACCGGGCGAGAACAAGCTTGCGTCCCTGGTAACTGACATGTCTGTAACGGAAAAACCGTATCGAGCGGATGTCGTCGCCGAATACACGGGCAACAAGTTCTTCCGCCTTCGGACCCTGGATCGCGAGCGGCGAGACATCGGGTTCGTCGACATCGACTTCGAGCCGCAGCGCATGCGCAAGTCCCTTGATCCAGAACAGCAGATCGCTGTCTGCGACCGAGACCCAGAATTTGTCCTCGGCAAGTTTTGTTGTGACCGGGTCATTGAGCATGCCGCCCGTCTCGTCGACCATGGGCGTGTAGTAACACTGGCCTTCCGTCATCGCGGAAAGATCCCGGGGCGTCAGCATCTGCGCGAGACGCGCAGCATCAGGACCCCAGAGCTCGACTTGCCGCTCGCAGGCGACATCCCAGACCTGAACCTTTGTCTTCAGGTGGCGGTAATCCTCCTCGACGGAGTTGAACACCGTCGGAAGCAGCATGTGATTGTAGATCGTGTATGCCTTGACACCTGCCGCTTGCACGCGGCGCGAAAACGGCGTGAAGCGCGTGCGACGGGAAATGGAGAGAGACGGGACCTGCATGACGGTCCTCCTTAGGCAGCTTGTTCGGCGGGGGGGCCGGACCAGTCGATCTGACAGATTTCGGCACTGCGGCCATCGAAATCCCAGACGCGACCGTAGGCCCGCACGCGACCCTGGGTGGCCGTCGCCACCGTGATGTCGGGTCCCATCCAGTATTCGGTATTGGTCACGATGATATCTTCGTCGGGATTGCCGCCACGGACCGGCTCGATCTCTCCCTTGATCGCCTTTCCGACAATCAGGCGCCGTTTCTTGCCTTCATTGGTGTAGGATACCGGAGCGCGCTCGGCTCCCAGAAATTCGCTGACCAGCACCTTGAACAGACCCGTTGTGCCCTTTGCCTGGCCCGAGAAGATCTTCAACAGGCCTTCATAGGCGGCATCCGTTGCACGTTCATCGATATAGGCTGCCGCTTTCCAGTTGCCGCGCGCCATAAGGCCGGGAATTTCCAGCACCAGCCCGACGTTGAGGCCGGAGAGATCTTCGCCCTCATAGTGTCCTTCGTCGATACGCACACCTGCCCAAGCCTGGCAGTAGCCCTCGGTAGGCGCGTGCTTTCCAAGTGAAACGACACACGGACAGAAGACCGTGCAGTTGCAGTTCAGTATCAATTCACCGCGTATGGCCCATCCGGACATCTGATATCTCCCGTACTAGAGTTCTGTAAACGACAGGACGCACACGACCGTCCCTGAAATGAGAAGGAAAACGCCGAGCGGAGCGCTGATCCGGTTTCCGATCTGCGGCAGTTTCTCGAGCGTCATCAGAACCATGGCAATTCCCATGAAAGCCAGGTTCATGGTGCCAGCGACGAAGGCCAGCAGCATCAGGGCCCAGCAACAGCCGAGACAGACGGCTCCAAGACGCAAGCCAAGCTTGAGGGCGCCAGGAAGCCCTGGTTGCCAGTGGTTGAAAAAGAATGTCATCGGGTTCTGGCAGGCGGACAGGCAGGCATTCTTGAGACTGCTGAACTGATAAAGTCCGGCAAGGACAAGCAGCGCGGCATTCAACATGCCCGACATAGACCGGCCGTCATGATCGAGGAGGCCAAGCCCGGCAAACTGTACCTGTAGAAAGGCTGTCGGGACCGAAAAGCCGAGCCAGACGACAAGGTATCCCAGCACAAGGACCCCGAGCGAAGGTCCGCTGGCTGCCTCCGTGTGGCTCAGATCCGAATAAGTCCTGAACGCCGGGAACGCGGTTGGTGCCATCATTGCGAGTGACATCAGGGCCCACATCAGGACGGCGGATAGGAAGCCTGCATCGGCGGCTGTCTGTGTGCAAAGAGAGATCAGGTATGCAACGCCGAAGTCGTTCGCTGCAGGCGGTACGTCAACAGGTAGCTGCATCGCGAAGAGGATGCTCCACGCCGCCAGGACACCGCCAAAAAAAGTCAGCCACCAAATACCGTGGCCGGGCAAAAGACGCTCGATTGCCTTCACCCGTTCCTCCCAATGCTCTTTGGACGAAAGCTGCGCTTCGATCTGATAAATGTCAAACATTTAATTGTCTGACATTTAATTTTTTACAATTGACCCTTTGGTGACCGCCCTCTAGTTTGACGGAAACCGATCCACGGGCGTGCGAGGACCATCTTGGCAATCGAATTCAATACAATTCAGAAGGAAGGACTTTCGGTCCAGATTGCCAATGCCATTCGAGACGCCATCCTGGAAGGAAGACTATCCAGTGAAGAGCGCTTGCCGAGTGAAGCCGAACTTGCCGATCGGTTCGGTGTGTCCCGGTCCACCGTCCGCGAGGCCTTGAAGCGGCTTGCGGCACAGAACCTGATCCGAAGCGAGCGCGGTTCGTCCGGCGGGGCGTTCGTCAATCGTCTGACGTGGTCGGAGGCTCAGGACAATCTCGTGACCACGACGCGTCTCCTGATCGGCATGAATGATATTCCGCTGGAGGACGCGATCGAAGCCCGGTTTGCGCTGGAGGCGGCGGCTCTGCCGCTGGCTGCCGAAAAGTGTGCCGGAGACGATCTGTCAGCAATGCGCAGGGAGATCGACCGCCAGCGGGACCCGCTGACCAGCGATGAGGAATTCTGCGCTTCCGACGTTACCTTTCATTCGGTCATAGCCAGGGCGACCGGCAATCCGCTGCTGACCTTCCAGTTGTCAGCGGCCTTCGAGGCCATGCAGCCGTTGATGAACATGCTGGTCTACCGCTTGCGCGACCGGGAGCGGATTGCCGACTTGCACGAAGCGCTTGCCGTTGCACTGGAAAGGCAGGACGGGGCGGGGGCGTCGATCAGCCTGGAGTCCCTTTGCGCGTATACCAGGGAACTGGCAGCGCAACGCCGCGGGCCCAAGAAAGACTGAAATCCATCGCGACTACCTGCGCCAAACCGTCCGGATTCGTCCCGAATTCCGGATGCAGACCTGTGTGTCGAGCTGTTGATAGTGTCTTTGGTGCAAAATTTTCTTTTACAAGCGACATACTGCCATCAGTTGAGTGTTATATTAACATATTGATTTATCGCATGTAATTACTCCCGCAACACTGACTCTTTCCGCGCAGCACCGTTGGCGTGGCCGTTAATTCGCGGCTTGGCATTGCCTGATCTACGTCTAAAGTCTAATATAGACGAAAGTCGTAGTTTGACTGATTGAGTGGAACAGGCGGGTGTTCATTGTTGTCCCCAAGCATTGAGGAGCGCATGGAATGAAATTCTGGAGCCTGGCAGCCGTTGCCCTGATGATTGTCGGCGTCGCTGCCGCGAAAACCTCAAACCCGAGCCACGTGCTCACGGAAAACACGACGTTTTCGGGGGAGCCGGTGACGACATTGCGGACGCCGGCAACACCCTGATACCAGAAACTATCTTTCCTCCCGGGAGGCGGCGGGATGGTATGGCTCCGGTCCAAACGCTGGACCAGCCATCCCGGCGGCCCCTCCCGGCAGCCCATGACGATGCGTCTTGAAGGGGTGACAAGACAGTCCGTTCTTCCATGTGTCGTGCAGGTGATCTTTGCGGAGCGCCGGATGGCGGCGCATCAGTCGCGGGTTTTCGGTTTGCCGGGTGCGGTTGTCCTGACGCCGCTGCACTGGAAGGTTGCAAGACCAAACTAAGCTCCACTTCGCGGCCCAAATCGAGATCCGCAGCTATTTACGAAATGTAATTCAGGGCTCTTAACTAATAATTTTCCCAATTTCTCTAATTTGCTCATAGACCGACAGAGTAGCGGCGGAAGCTATTGTGAATACTGACTAGTAGCGATACTGCAGTAGTAAGCTCCCGTCAGAGTATAATCGGTGTGGGTGAGAGACAATGTGGTTGCGTAGACAGTTCTCTGCTTTTGCGGTTTCGGTATTTGTGCTGGCCGGTTGCCAGTCTGGTGATCTGGCAAACCTGTCGACCTATGGCGACAGTGCCGCGTCCAATGAAGATCTTTCCAAAGTCGCCTATTACCGGGACGACGAATTGCTTACCCAGGCAAATGTTCAGTTCAAGGAAAAGAACTTCGGCAAGGCATATGCGATCTACAAGCGGGCGGTCGAGGTTTATCCGAAGGATCCGGTCGCCTGGCTCGGTTATTCCGCTTCCGCGGACATGATCGGACGGTTCGACAATGCGGATATCGGCTACAAGCGCCTTGCGCGCATGATCCCCAACCGCCCGGAATACCTGAACAATGTCGGCTATTCCTACATGTTGCGCGGAAATCTCATATCGGCAAGGCGGTATTTCCTGAAGGCCTATGATATCGATCCGAACAATCAGACCACCGCCAACAACCTGGAACTCCTGCGTAACAGCGTATCTTTTGCCAATCGGGGATAGGCAGGCAGATGACCAGCGACGTGAATGTCTCCGAAAGAGCGACCGAAGCCAGGACCAGCGCGCCCGGTGAAGGCAAATCTTCCGCCGCGAAGCCGGCGCAGTCACCGCTGACAACCTATTTGCAGCGCAATGTCCGGATCCTGATGGCACTCAATGCGGTGTCGGTTGCCGTCACAATTCTATTGTTCGTGGGCCTGTTCTTTTCCTGGTCGGCAACCTCGGAATTGAATCAGATCAGGCAGCAGCTTTCCGGCCTGCAGCAGTTCGAAAAGAGAATATCAGGCAACGTCAATCTGATGAATGCCGGTGTCCAAAGCAGGTTGTCGAAGATCGATCAGCGCATCGGTCAGATCCAGTCCGGTGTCAGACTAATGAGGATCGAAAGGGGTGACTCAGACATTCCGATCGACAAATTAAAGACTGTGGTCGACGAAGACATCGATTTTTTCCATTCATCGACCGCCACCATGATGTTTTCGCCGGCGCTATCTGCCCAGAATTCCGGCCGTTTCGAAACTGCAAGCAACATTCCTCAGGTTTCGGTCTCGCAGTCGAGTGGCCAATCGGATGGCTCTGCCCTGTTTCGCAGAATTGTGACGCCTGACGGCAAGGTCAGGTATGAAAAGCGCTAAGGTCCGTTCGACCGGCTCGACTGATGTCCCGCTGCGAAGCCTTTTTTGCTGAAACAACAGTGAAACCCGGACGATCCGGCTATCCTCGATTGATTGCCTTTCGCTGTGCGATGCGTCCGTGCCAGAGACGCACGGGCGGTTCTTCTTCTTTAGCAATTTTGTGCAACTCTCAAGTGTATGTAGGTTGAAATCTGACATCCATGCCCGAATTTATGCAATGAAGAAGGCTAAGGTTCCGTGCGTTAATGTAAATCCAGTTCAATAGCGACTAGTTTTAAGTTTTTTTTCACGAGCCGTTAATCGTCAGGATCGTAATATTGGAATGGGTAAGGCACGAGGTCTTTGGTGTTCTTAGGTATTTCTCCCGATAGGTGAGAATAAAACTGACCTAGCGTGATCTTGGAATTTAACAAATGCCACAGACGAGACACGACGTGAAGATATCGTCCATTTTGACAGTTTTGATCTCGGTTTTCGTTTTAAGCGTCACCTATGCCGGGCAGGTCATCGCGCAAGTCGACGAAATGACCCTGGTGATCAACGGTGGAAGCGTTTCCAGGATTACAATGCCACCGGGGACAACCCGGACCGTCAGAACGAACAAGAAATTCTCGGACCTTGTCGTCGGCAATCCCGAAACCGCAGATATCGTGCCTCTCTCCGAACAGGTTCTTTACATTCAGGGCAAGGCTCCAGGACTGACCAATATCTCGATCTACGACGCCTCCAAGACCTTGCTTGGCGTGATCGAAGTCCGTATCCAGCTCAATTTCGAAGATGTCGTCCGTGCAATTCGTGCCGTCGCACCGACAGCGCAGGTGTCGGTTACCAATGCCGGCAACAAGATCAGGCTCAGTGGATCGGTGAGCAATGCGGTCGAACTGACCAAGGTTCTGGAAGTTGCGCAGCAGTTTTCAGAAGCCCCGGTGATCAACGCAGTTAGCGTACGCAGCCCTCAGCAGGTCGCCCTGGAAGTGCGTGTTCTGGAAGCCAGCCGCTCGATCGGCCGAGACCTTGGTGTCAACTGGGTGGGACGGTCGACCAATGGGAATGTCAGCACGAGCGGTTCCCGGGTTCAGGTCGGAACCAATCAGGCCGGCGGCCTGATTTCGGTTCTCGGGTCGGGTGCAAGTGTCGCGCAGCAAGGTGCGCTTCCGTTCGGAACGTTGATCGCAAAGGTTCTCGAAACGGCCGGTATTCGCATCGACACCATTATTGACGCCCTGGAAGGCAAGGGTCTTGTCCGCCGCCTGGCACAACCGAACCTGACGACCATCAGCGGTGAAACGGCCCGTTTCCATGTTGGTGGCGAAGTGCCAATCCAGACAGCGGTTTCAAATGCGGGCGGAGTTGCCTCCTCAACCGACTACCGTCCGTTCGGTGTCCGTCTCGAATTTGTGCCGACGGTTCTCGACAACAGCCGGGTCAATCTTCGTGTGATGACCGAGGTCAGCGACATCGACAACTCGATCAATGTCAACGGAAACCCGGGTTTCACCTCGCGCAGGGCGGAAGCGGTGATCGAACTCAAGGACGGGCAGAGCTTTTCCATCGCGGGCCTGCTGGAAAATGTCGATACCAGAGATATCAGCCAATTGCCGTGGCTGGGGCAGGTGCCGGTCCTGGGTGTTCTGTTTCGCTCTACAAGTTTCCAGAAACGCGAAACCGACCTGGTCATCGTTGTGACACCCCGCCTTGTACGTCCGGCGCGCCCGAATGAACCCCTTGCGTCACCACTCGACCAGACGCGGCCTACAAACGATGTCGAGATGTTTGCCCTCGGTATTCTCGAGGTCAACAAGGACATGCTCCGGAAATACAAGGAAGGCGACGGCCTGATCGGTCCCTACGGCCACATTGTCGATCTGAAACTTGAGGATGGTTATGTGTACTCCAAGAACTGATCGACTGGCGGCCTTCGCCCTGGTGCTTTTGCTGTCCGGATGTGCCGACTACATGAGCCGCCGGGATACGGTCACGGTGGGCGCCGGAAACGCCATGGACGCCAACATGGCTATCCATACGGTGCAACCGTTCCCGAGGCAGGCCTACAACACCAACCTGTCGCGCGACGGGCGGTCGGCCGTGAATGCGCAGGAGCGTTTTCTGGAGCCCGGCGACCCGGACGTCGTGACCGCTGCCGGATCGGAAGCGGCAATCAGCGGCGGGTCGTAGCGGCGAGCAATTTCAAACCTTCTGCCGCGCCGAAACTTGGATCCGAAAATGCCGGAAATTCATCGGCGCAACAGCTTGCCCCCCGCCTGTCCTTGGCTTATCCCCGGCCGACAAATGGCATTTTCGTCGCCATGACGGTCAGGGTCAGAATATTGGCGTCGAGCGGCAACCCGGCCATGTAGACGACGGCGTCCGCGACGTGGGCCGGGCTGATGGTCGGCTCCGGCGCCAATTCGCCATTCGCCTGCGGTACGCCACCGCTCATCCTGGCCGTCATGTCGCTTGCCGCATTGCCGATATCGATCTGGCCGCAGGCTATGTCGAAGGCCCGTCCGTCAAGCGCCGTCGATTTCGTCAAGCCGGTAATTGCATGTTTGGTTGCCGTATAGGGTGCCGAATTCGGCCTTGGAGTGGTTGCCGAAATCGAGCCGTTGTTGATGATCCGGCCACCCTTCGGATCCTGTGCCTTCATCAAACGAAACGCCTGCTGCGTACACAGGAACGCTCCTGTGAGATTGGCTGCGACAACATTGGACCATTCCTGAAAGCTGATGTCTTCCAGGGGAACCGGTGAATTGCCGATCCCGGCATTGTTCACCAGCAGATCAAGCCGCCCGAACTCATCGGCCAAATTTGCAAACAGGGTTTTGACGGATGTCTCATCCCCGACATCACACGACAGCCAGGAGACCTTGTTCCCGGTCTCGGTAGAAAGTTCCTCAGCAGTTGCGGCAAGAACCGCTTCGCGGCGCCCGGTGATGACAACATGCCAGCCGGCGGAGCTGAGAGCCCGTGCAACCGACTTGCCGACGCCGGTTCCGCCACCGGTGACAAGAGCGATTTTGCCGGACGTGCTGTTTGTGGTTTCGGTCATGCGGATGCACCTTCAAGTTCGTCTTCAATGTGAATTCTGATGATGTCGTCGAAACTCGTCTCTGCCTCGAAACCAAGTTCGCTTGCCCGTCTGGCGTCGAAATTCCGGGGCCATCCGGCTACGATCCTGCCAATCTCCGGATCGGGTTCATGGCGAATGAGATTGACCGCCTTTTCGCCTGCGACCCGCTTGAGGGCCTCGATCTGTTCTCCGACGAGTGCCGACAGACCCGGCATCGTGAGCGCACGACGGGATCCGAGCAGGGAGGTATCCATGCGCGCCGCATGGGCGAAAAATCCAACCGCTGCACGCGGACTTGCAAACCAGTGGCGAACCTCCTCGCCGACCGGCAGGACCGCTTCCTTGCCGACTAGCGGTTCACGCAGAATGTTCGAGAAAAATCCCGAAGCCGCCTTGTTGGGTTTTCCTGGCCGGACGCAGATCGTTGGAAGGCGAAGGCCGATCCCGTCGAACACGCCTTTTCGGGTATAGTCGGACAACAGCAGCTCACAAATTGCCTTTTGGGTCCCGTAGCTCGTCAGGGGCGTTGTAAAGAATTCATCGCCGATTTTCTCCGGAAATGGCTGGCCGAACACGGCGATCGACGACGCAAAAACAACGCGCGGAAAGTAGGGGTTCTGAATTCCCTCCTGGCGAATTGCTTCGAAAATCTCGCGGCTTCCATCCAAATTGATTGCGTATCCCTTGTCGAAATCAACTTCGGCTTCTCCAGAAACGACCGCTGCCAGGTGAAGAATGAGGTCCGGCCTACCTGCTATCAGTTTCTCTGCTTCGCCGCGTATTGCCAGATCAAGCGTCAAGGCGGATGCCTTTGACTGAAACGCCGGGGGCACCTGAGGCGCGACGATATCGACGAGTGTCAGTCGGGTGACCTCGGCACCGAAGAGATCAGGCTCCCTGGCAAGCCTGGCCACAAGTTTCCGGCCCACCATTCCGGCCGCGCCGGTCATGAGTACGTGCATCTGCTGCGTTGCTCCTCCGCATCTTCGTGTCTGAACCTGTCGGGAAGGTCGGTTTTCGAGTTCCGGTCCAAGACTATAGATACTTGACCAAAATGTCGTGGCGCTGTTTCGCAGATTTGTCCAGACCAAGTCCGGGTTGCGAACGCGATTTCACGGCGCTATCCCGCGCCCTTGCAGATTGACTGCGTCGAATCAGGAGCAAACGACTGGCGGCACCTCTTTTCAAAGCGGGTTGTCTGACGGGGTTTGCGCGATGGTGTAACATCCCGGGCATCAATGCCACGGCATCACAAACCCGCGATGCAACCGTATTTCAGTTCGGTGAATTCATCGATGCCATGTCGGGAGCCTTCGCGCGAATTGCCGCTTTGCTTTACGCCGCCAAAGGGCGCCAGCTCTGTTGAGATGATACCTGTGTTGACACCTACCATGCCATATTCCAGCTGTTCCATGACCCGGAAAACGCGGCCGAGATCGCGTGTATAGACATAGGCCGCGAGGCCGGTTTCCGTTTCGTTGGCTGCGGCAATCACTTCGTCTTCCGTACCAAACCTGAAGACGGCTGCGACCGGGCCGAAGGTCTCTTCGCGGGCAAGTGTCATATCACCTGTTGCACCTGTCATGAGAGTGGGCTGGAAAAAGGTCCGGCCGAGACTGTGCCGCTGGCCGCCAACAACGACCCTTGCGCCCTTTGCAAGGGCATCGGCTATATGATCTTCCACCTTCAACACGGCGTTTTCGGTGATGAGTGGCCCCTGTGTGACGTCTTTCTCAAAACCGTCTCCGACACTCAAACAGGCAACTTCACGGGCAAGGCGATCGACAAACCGGTCGTGTATTCCGGCCTGGGCGTAGATCCGGTTGGTGCAGACGCAGGTCTGGCCCATGTTGCGAAACTTCGATGCCATCGCACCTTCGACCGCGGCGTCGAGATCGGCATCGTCAAAGACGATGAACGGGGCGTTGCCACCAAGTTCCAATGCGACCTTCTTCACGGTGGTGGCGGACTGTGCCATGAGGAGCTTGCCGACAGCTGTCGACCCGGTAAAGCCGACAAGCCGGACCTTCGGATGACTTGTCAAAACCCTGCCGATTTCCACCGCATTGCCGGTCAGAACGTTGATGCCGCCCACGGGGAAGCCGGCCCGGTGTGCCAGTTCGACAAGCGCAAGGGCGGTCAACGGGGTCTCGGGAGCCGGTTTGACGACAACGGTGCAACCCGCAGCAAGAGCGGGTGCAATCTTGCGGGTGATCATTGCCGCAGGGAAATTCCAGGGCGTGATGGCGGCAACAACTCCGATTGGCTGGCGAAAGACCGTGATCCTGGCGTCTGCCCGGTGCGCGGGCAGGATTTCACCTGAAATACGCTTGGCTTCCTCGGCATAATACTCGACATAGGATGCCGCATAGTCGATCTCGCCGAGCGCTTCCGCATAGGGCTTGCCCTGTTCCGCCGTCAGGATGGTTGCAAGGTCTTCCCGATTGGCCATGAGAAGTTCGAACCAGTGCCTGAGCACGCTGCCGCGATCCTTTGCCGTTCTTGATGCCCAGGGCCGAAAAGCCGCCCCAGCGGCTTCAACCGCTGTTTCCGTTTCTCTGGCACCGTAATCCGGTACTGCAGCAATCCGTTGGCCATTTGCCGGGTTGATCACGGGTAGACAGGGATGACCGGTAAACTGACCATTCATGTAGGCCTGTTGTTTTAGAAGACCTGAGTCATTCAAGTTCAACAAGGGTTCAATCCTCCGTCTCGAGGGCTGTTTTCAGCGCCCCTTCCAAAATGTCGAGACCTTCATCGAGAATGTCGTCGGTTATTGTCAGCGGATTGAGGATGCGAATGGTATTGCCGAAAACACCGCAGGACAGAAGTACCAGACCGGCATCGAGTGCTGCCTGCGTGACGCGTTTTGCCGCGACGGCATCGGGTTCCTGCCCATCTTCCTTGCGGACAATATCGAATGCGACCATTGCTCCCGGGCCGCGGAGTGCTGCGATGGGGACGCTGTCGTTGCGTTTCGCAATCTCCTGAAGCCGGGTCTTGATGCGCGTACCCACGGTATTGGCCCGTTCGACCAGTTTTTCTTCTGCAATGACATCCATGACCGCCAGCGCCGCTGCGCAGGAGACCGGGTTTCCGGCATAGGTCCCGCCCAGACCGCCCGGTTCAGCTGCCTCCATGATATCGGCACGCCCGATAACCCCGGAGAGCGGGAAGCCGCCTGCCATGGATTTGGCAACCGTCATGATGTCGGGTGAAATGCCGCTATGCTCGACGCCGAACATCTTGCCGGTTCGCGCAAAACCGGTCTGTATTTCGTCGGCGATCAGGACGATACCGGCCCGGCTGCAGATCCCGCGCAGCTTGGTGAGCAGATCAACAGGCGCCGGATGGAAACCGCCTTCCCCCTGAACCGGTTCAATGATGATCGCGGCGGTGTTGTCAGGTCCGATATCTGTTCGAAAGAGTGTGTCCAGAGCCTTCAGCGAGTCTTCGGTGCTGGTCCCGTGTTGGGGAACCGGGAATGGAACGTGATAGATCCCGGGCGGAGAGATTCCGAACCCGGTCTTGTAGGGAGAGACTTTGCCGGTAAGGGCCGTGGTCATGGCCGTGCGGCCGTGAAATCCTCCCGAAAAGGCGATGACACCGGGCCGTCCCGTGGCCGCTCGTGCAATCTTGACCGCATTTTCGACGGCTTCCGCACCGGTTGAAAACAGGACCGCTTTCGCGTTTTTGATCGGAGCAAGCTGTACCAGGCGTTCACAGACTTCGACATAGGGCGCATAGGGCAAGATCTGGAATGCCGTATGGGTGTAACTGTCGAGTTGCTGCCTGACTGCTTCCATGATCCGCGGGTGACGGTGACCCGTGTTCAGAACGGCAATGCCTCCGGCAAAGTCAATGAGCCGATTACCTTCCACATCCCAGATTTCAGCGTTTTCCGCCCGGCTGACGAATGTCGGATAGGCCGTGGCGATCCCGCGCGGAACAGCAGCGCGCCTGCGGTGTTGCAAGATTTCATTGTTCACGTTTTTACCCTTTGAGCTGGCAAAGTCGCGTGAACGCTAACGGTTATTCCGAGGCTTAATGTAGCAGTTTGATTATGATACTGTGGTGCACCTGATGTACCACTATCTGCGATCATTCGATGCCAAAACCAAGTCATTCAGGAAATGCCGGCGGCCGGCATTTCGATCCGGCACGGCCACTTGCAGGCCGGTTGCCGCCGCTTCACATGTTGCGTGCCTTCGAAGCAGCCGGCCGCACCGGCAGCATGCGCAAGGCTGCGGAAGATATCGGCATAAGCCACACAGTTGTCAGCCGGCATATTCAGAACCTGGAGGCATGGTTTGGCCGGAAGCTGGTCTCTGCAGGGCCACGTGGAATTACGTTGACCACCGAGGGCTCCACGCTTTTTGCGGCGGCGACAGACGCCTTTCAAGATATCGCCCGTGTGTCGGCCCAGCTGCGTTCGAAAGCAGGAGCGGACGAACTGGTCATCTGGTGCGTTCCGGGTCTGGCAACCCGCTGCCTCACACCCAAGCTGGATCGGATCCGTCAAGCAATCCTGCACGGTGATGTTCTGCTGCGTGCGATTGACCGAATCCCCGACTTTGCCGGTGGAGAAGCCGACCTGATGATCGGGTTTTCGGATGCCAATCGACTGCCCGAAGGCGCGACTCCATTGATGCAACCGCGCATGTTTCCAGTCGCAAGTCCAATTTGGCTAAAGAAGAACGGTCACCCGGGTTCGTTGACAGACCTGACGCGCCTGCCGCTGATTCACGAGGATTCCTACGAACAATGGACAAGCTGGTTCCGGCACGCCGGGGTGGATTTCAATCATGCTCTGAGCGGATCAAGGTTATGGGACGCGAGCCTCGGATTTGACGCGGCGCTCGCGGGTCAGGGCGTTGCTCTTACGAGCAATCTTCTGGCATCAGAGGAAATCGCAAAAGGCCGGTTGGTCGAGCTCTTCCAAACCGATATCAAGGTTGGCGGCTACTTTCTCCTGATGCGGCCCGCAGTTGCCAATGATGAACGAATTCAACGGTTTCAAACATGGTTGAAGCATATGCTTGGCACGTATGAGTATGTTTGAACGTGTGATCATGCGTGTGCCAGATGATTGCAGGGCGTCCGGGTCTGATACCTGATTGCGGACTGCAAGACGAGAAAGGGAGCGGATTTGTGATCCGCTCCCTTTCTCCGGACTTTCCGGGAATGCAGGAAAGGTCAGTCAGGACTGCCGGGAACCGATTATCTTCCAGATCATGGGCAAGAGTGCAGCGGCCAGCAGCATCTTGGAGGCGTCGCCGAACAGGAAAGGGGTTATGCCCCAATCCAGCACCGGCTTGTCCCAGCCGACGACCGTACCGAGCCACAGCAGGCCGGGCACGTAGATTACGACGTTGCCGACGATCATGGCAATTGCGGTCGTGAAGACATTGCGGTCGAAACCCCGTTCGGCGAGATAGCCGACGACAGCTGCGGCCAGCACGAAGCCGAGCAGATAACCACCGGTCGGGCCTATCATGTAGGCCAGCCCGATTCCCTTTTCCGGGGTGCCGGCAAAGACCGGCAATCCGGCAAGGCCCTGCAAGAGATAAAGACCGACGGTCGCAGCGCCGAGCCGCGCACCGAAGCCCATGCCGATCGCCAGAACGACGAAGGTCTGCATGGTTATGGGAACGGGATAAAACGGCACCTGGATCTTAGCCGAAACCCAGAGCGCCATACTTCCCAGGACCGCAAGCGCCAGAGTGCGCAGCCCTGGATGGTTGCTTTGCCAGAGCATGTCGGCAAGCGTGGCATGTTTCTGCGTGCTGATCATTGCGAATTCCTTGTTTCGGTTCTGCTCAGGCAAGGGCCTGACGCATGTTTTCAATCGCTGCGGCCCGTTCGCGGCGTGCTGACAGTGCCGTGTGCATGTTCACTTTCACGAACCGGGTTTCCGTATGGGGTTGAAGTTGTCCGATCAGGTCCATATCGGCTGAAATCACGGTGCCAACCATGAAGTACCCGCCACCGGAAACCGCGTCGCGGTGCAGGATGATCGGCTCGGTGCCGCTTGGTATCTGTATGGAACCGTAGGGATAGCAGGCATCGGTGATGTTGGAGGGGTCGGATCCCGCACCGAAGGGCGGTTCCCTGTCGACAAATTCGATCGGAGCGCCGCCCTGGAAGCGGTAACCCATGCGATCGGCCTCGGAGGCGACCTTCCAGGTATCCTGGAAAAACCGGTCGAGCGACCGTTCGCTGACGCGGTGAGCATAGAGCCCGGGCAAGACCCGCAGCTCCGCCGGTTTGTCCGGGCCGCGCCTCAGGTTTGCCGGAACTGTCGTTCCTTCCGAGACTGTCACGGAGGCATTTCCGACGGGCAGTACATCGCCCGGTTGAATGGCCCTGCCGTTCACGCCGCCGAGCGCACCGATTGCATAGGTCGACCGGCTGCCGAGATTGGCGGGCGTGTCTATGCCGCCGGCGACAGCAATGTAGGCCCTGGCTCCGGCGCGCAGATAGTCAAAGGACAGGACCTGTCCCTTTTTGACCTTGAGCGTCGTCCAGGTGTCCCGAACCTCGCCGTCAATCTTCGGCGGAAGTTCGGCGCCGGTAATGGCGATCAGCGTGTCCTCGGTGAACTCGAGCTCGGGACCCATGAACACGGCCTCGAGGCATGCAGCTCCCTCGTCATTGCCGACGAGCATGTTTGCGGCCCGTAGGGCAAGCCTGTCCATGGCACCGCCGATCGGAATGCCGAGGTGGTAGTAGCCCGGACGGCCGAGGTCCTGGACCGTTGTTGCAAGTCCAGCAGATTTTACATTAACCGGCATTGAGAACCTCCAGAAGCTTGGCGTTGGTGCCATCGATGTCCCGGTTGAAATCGTCCAGTGAAAAGACGACTTCGCGAATACGTGGACTGAACGTGTTCGCCTCGACCTCCTTCAGGTTCCTTTCGTATTCTTCCCGGGTGATCGGTTTCCATTTCACGATGTCGCCGGGTTTGAAGAAGACGAGGAAGTCCTTCAGGTAATTGACCTTTTGTTCCGGGTCGTAAATCGGCATGGGCGTGATGCCGAACATCTGGTAGCCGCCGGCGCCGCGGACTGAGTAAATGCAGGAAAAACAGCCGCCGTACCCCACCGTCAGCCTGGGCGTGTCGGTTCGTGGGCGCAAATATTTCGGCACCTGGATCTGCCGCTTCCGATCGACCATCTGATAGAGGAACGGCAAGCCGGAGACGAAGCCGACCATGGAGACAAACCATGGCGAGGCGGAATGGGCCTGGATGAAATCCGTAACAGTGTCGTACCCGTTGATCCGCGCGGCATATTCGATATCCGTCGCCTCCGGGTCCTGATGCCTTTCGCGAAACCTCATCAGCGTCTCATGTGTCCACGGGTCCTGGTAATAGACCGGAATTTCGATGATGCGCGTGTTGAGAACCGCTTCTTCCTTGTCAGCGATTTCTTCCATTCGCTTCAACTCGGACATGAGATCATCCGGATGGATCAGATCCGGGTCGAACTTGATCTGAAACGATGCATTGGCGGGGCAGATCTCGGTCACGCCCCTGATATCGGCGTTCCTGACGGCATTGGTCATCGAGAGAGCCTTGAAGAATGCCTCCAGGGACATTTCCTCGTTGACTTCCACGAAGATATGCTCGTCGCCTCCGAATGTGTATCTCGAGCTCATCTGGATCTCCCTACTGGCTTGAGAGTTTGTCTGAATTTGCCTCGAGCCAGGGCTCCAGCCATTTCGTATGAACGTCGCCGGACAGAACATCCGGCGCCTCCGCGAGCGCCTTGAAGAGCGGCGCCGTGGTCTTGAGGCCGTCCAGCCCGAGCTCGCAGATTGCCCGTTTCAGGCGGATGATGGCTTTCTCGCGAGAGTCGGCGCTGACGATCAGCTTGCCCAGCAACGAGTCATAAAAAGGCGGGATCTGATAGCCCTGATAAAGCATGTGATCGAAGCGCACCCCGGGTCCGCCGGGGATGCGCAGATCACCGACAACTCCCGGGAAGGGCATGAAATTCGCGGCAGGATCCTCCGCATTGATGCGCACTTCGATCGCATGGCCACGATAGGTGACGTCTTCCTGCCGGACCGACAGGGGCTGGCCTCCGGCCACGGCGATCATTTCTGCCAGCAGGTCGATGCCGGTAATGCTCTCCGTGACCGGGTGTTCGACCTGGATCCTGGTGTTCATTTCGATGAAGTAGTAGTCGCCGCTGGCATCGTCGTAGAGGTATTCGATCGTGCCGGCACCCTTGTACCTGACGGCCGCCGCGAGGGCGACGGCGGATGCACACAGCCTCTCGCGGACGTCGGACGAGAGTGCGGCCGACGGAGCTTCTTCCCAGACCTTCTGGCGCCGCCGCTGCAGGGAACACTCACGTTCGTAGCAATGAATGAAGTTTTCTCCGTCACCGAGAATCTGGACCTCGATGTGTCTTGCGCGTTCGATCACCTTTTCAAGGTAAAGCCCACCGTCACCGAATGCCGCCTCTGCTTCGGAAGACGCCTGCGGTGCCAGCGCCATGAATTCCCCGGCACTGTTCGCGATCCGGATGCCCCGGCCACCGCCACCGGCCGTCGCCTTGATCATCACGGGAAAGCCGATGTTTTCCGCAAGTCTGCAGGCCTCGTTCAGATCGTCTATCACACCCTGGCTGCCGGGGACGGTCGGGACGCCGGCCTCCGTTGCTGCCTGGCGGGCGGACGCCTTGTCTCCCATGCGACGGATGACATCACCGGACGGGCCGACAAATGTTATGCCCGCCGCAGCGACCGCATCCGCGAATTCCGCGTTTTCGGCCAGAAATCCGTAGCCCGGGTGAATGGCATCTGCACCCGTTTCCCTGGCGGCCTTCAAAACCGCATCAATATCGAGGTAGGACTTTTTTGCTGCCGGCGGGCCGATTTCGACGGCCTCATCGGCCATTTGCACAGCAAGCGACGTTTCATCGGCAGAGCTGTAAACCTGGACTGTTTTCAGCCCGAGTTCCTTCGCTGCGCGAATGATCCGCACTGCGATTTCACCGCGATTTGCAATGAGTATCTTGGACAGGGACATGGAAGCTCCGATCACCCTTCGATTTCCGCGAGAACCTGACCGGGCATGATGGCGTCTTCATTTTCCACCTTGAACGCCCGGATGGTGCCGTCCGCATCGGAAATGACTTCGTGGAATGATTTCATCACCTCGATCAGGCCAATGACGTCTCCCTTGGAAACCGCGTCGCCCTCTTCCTTGTAGTTGGGATCGGAAGGTGCGGGTTTGCGGTAGAACACACCCGGCAGCATTGCCCTGACTTCGTGGATTGCCATGATTGAGATTCCCTCTTGCCTTGTTCGGTCAGCCGACTGATCAAGCGGCCTCGATGTAGTCTTCAAGCGCCGATCGGACGGCCTTTGCGATATCCACCACGTTGGGTGTGTCGGAATGAATGCAGATTGTTTTCGCGGTAACCGGTACATCCTCTCCGGTAACACTCGTGACCTTGCCTTCGGTGACAGCGCGCAGTGCCTTCTGGCCGACCGACTGGGGATCGAGCACGGGATGTTCCCGCGTGATCAGCAGCTTGCCGTTTTGATCGTAGTCAAGATCTGCAAAGAATTCGGCGACAAACTCCAGACCTCGTGCAGTGTAGATCTCCTCGTGAAGCGTGCCGCTCAAGCCGAAGACAGGGACCGCGTAGGCGTGACAGGCATCGCAGATTGCATGGGCGATGTGTTCTTCCCGGGCCGCCATTCCGTAAAGCGCACCGTGCGGCTTCATGTGGCAGAGCTGAATTCCCGCCGCGTCCAGAAAACCTTTCAGCGCGCCGATCTGGTAGAGAATGATGTTTGCCATCTCCTCGCGATCGATCTTCATCTCGCGCCGGCCGAAACCAGGCAGGTCCGGCAAGGAAAAATGTGCCCCGACCTTGACGCCGTGACGGGCGCAGAGTTCGACGGTTCTGCGGATGTGGTTCGGGTCCGAGCCGTGGAATCCGCAGGCGATATTTGCTTCGGTGATGTAGGGCATGATGGCTTCATCGTTGCCCATCTTGTAGATGCCGAAGCTCTCTCCCATGTCGCAATTTATATTTGTCTGCATGTTCTGGCTCTTAGTCTTTGAGGGATGCAACGTAGCGCAAGCGGATCTGGTCGGCGATGACTGCAAGGATCAGCAATCCTCCGAGGACCACCGTCTGCAGGTAGGATTCAATGCGCGCAAGGTTCATGCCGTTCTGGACCAATCCGATGAAGAGAGCTCCCAGAATGACGTTTTCCAGACGACCCACACCACCGCGCAAACTGACGCCGGCGATCACACAGGCGGCAATCGATTCGAGCGGCATGGACGCTCCGATATTGGCTTCTCCCGTATCCAGCCGGGCCGTCAGCAGCATGCCGGCGACTGATGCCATGGCAGCGCACATGATGTATGTCCAAAGCAGTGTTGCCCTGGTGTTGATGCCTGAAAGTCCTGCCGCCTTGGCGTTTCCGCCGACGGCATAGATGTATCGCCCGAACGGGGTGCGGTAGAGATAGACGAACAGCAGGACGGCAAGCAGGGCGGCGACATAGATCGGAGTGTGGATCCCAAGGAAGGATCCGAAACCGAATACATCCCCGAAAGCCTGCGGCATGCCGTAGACCGGTGTTCCGCCCGTCAGAAACAGGGCAATGCCGAAGCCGACGGATGTCATGCCGAGCGACATCATGAAAGGTGAGACGCCGAAAAATGCGACACCAATACCGTTGCACAAACCGATCATGGTTCCTGCGACGATGCCGGCGAAGCAACCGATAAAGATAGCCAGCCAGACAGCGTCAGGCATCGCGGCATAAGCGGCTGCCATCGCCATCGCACCGACGACGGAGGTCAACGCAAGTGTGGTTCCAACAGACAGATCGAAACCGCCGGTCAGCAGAGCGAGCATCTGCCCCATCGACACGATGGTCAGAAAGACCGATTGCCTCAGGACGTTCAGCAGATTTCGACCGGTCAGGAAATTGTCGGACAGGATCGTGAACACGACAACGGCAATCACAAGCAGAAACGGAAGGATCCCCAATCTGACGAACACCTTCTTCGGCAGATCCGCCAGTGTGCTTGTACCCGCTGCGGAGCTTTCGGATGAGACGGTCATTCAAACCTCTTCTCGTTCAAAGAAATGGGCCAGGACATTGGCTTCCGTGATGTCGTCACCGGCGAGTTCGGCCTGGATCTCGCCGCGATAGAAGACGTAAGTCCGATTGGTCAGGTGAAGGATTTCGGGAAGGTCGGACGAAATCAGCAAAATGGCCGCTCCGTTCTCGCTGAGCTCGGCAATAAACTGGTAGATGGCCGCACGTGTGCCGACATCGACGCCGACGGTCGGCTCATCGAAGACAATCAGATCGAACTCGCGGGTAAGGCTGCGTGCAAGCATCAACTTCTGCTGGTTGCCGCCGGAAAACTGTCCAGCGAGGCGCTCGATACGGCGCGGAGACAGGTTCAGCCGGTCGGCGAGTTCGGATGCGACACGGTTCTCAGCACGGGTGTTCAGGAACAAGCCTGCCGATAGCGGTGCGTTGGTCAACGAGGCGAGACTGATGTTCTCTCGCGCAGGCCGCATCATCATCAGCCCGTCGGACCGGCGGTCCGATGGCAGATACATGAAACCGCGCTTGAGCATGTCCCGGGTTTTCGGTTTGCCGACGTCCTGTCCCTTGAAACGGATCCTGCCGCTTTCTATCGGGTAAGAGCCGAAACTGGCCTGGGCGAATTTTGATTTTCCGGAGCCAACCAGCCCCGCAAATCCGACGATTTCACCTCGGCGGACAAAGGCTGACGCGCCGTTTAGCCCACCGGAGCCAGGCGTGTGCAGGTTATCGACTTCCAGTATCGTTTCGCCCGGATTGTAGTTCACTTTCGGAAATATCTGCCCGACAACGCGGCCGGTCATCAGTTCCACAAGGCGATCTTCGCTGGTCGTGGCGGCATCGACCGTGTCGATGAACCTGCCATCGCGCAAAATGGTGATCCTGTCTCCGATTTCGCGGATTTCCGCCATGCGGTGGGTAATGTAGATGATGCCGACACCGCGTTTCCTGAGTTTGGCGACCAGTTTGAACAACTGTTCGGTCTCATGGTTTGTCAGCGACGCGGTCGGCTCGTCGAGAATGAGAACCGACGGATCCGTGCGGAAAGCCTTGGCAATCTCGACCATCTGCTGTTCCGCACGCGTGAGGTGATCGACACGGCGGCCAGGCTTCAAATGAAAATCGAGGTTTTTCAGAATCTCCTCGGCTTTTGCCTTCTGTTCCCGCGGCCGAAGAAACCCGCCCTGTGTCGGTTCGGCACCCAGGAACATGTTCTCGGCAACGGTCATCTGCGGAATGAGCGAGAATTCCTGAAAGACCGCGCTGATGCCCAGTTCCCTTGCTTCATGAACGCTGCCGAGGTGCACCTCTTTGCCGTCGAACAGGATCTTGCCGCTGGTGGGATGATTTGCACCCGCCAGCATCGAGATCAACGTCGACTTGCCGGCACCGTTTTCACCGAAGAGTATGTGGACCTCACCGCTGCGCAGATCGAAATTCATTTCGTTGAGGGCGCGGATACCGGGATAGTCCTTGGTCAGGCTTTCGGTCCTGAGGAGCGGGTGCGCGCTGGTGCGCGCACCCTCCCCAACCTCCTGGACCACTGCATCCGAGGCTTGAGAGACCATTGTCAATCGACCCGGAAAACCGGTTTGAAGCCATCCGGCGCAAGGGTGGAGGACGCATCGAACTCACCCAGATTGCCCTGATGCACCACGTAAAGGGCCGGGCCGACATGCTTTTCATAGGGTTCGCCTTCCAGCGCACGCACGGCAATATCGACAGCGATGCGGCCCTGAAGGACTGTTGAGTCGGTCGGTGCGGCGAGAATCTGGCCGCGTTTCAAACCTTGCGCGACGCCGGGCGTGAAGTAGTAGGACGCGACCTTGATCTGGTCCGTCAGGCCACGCGAGCGCAGGATCGGCACGGCGACTTCGGCCGTGACAGCAGTTCCGACGACGTAGGCGAGATCGGGATGTGCCTCGAGCGTGTCTTCAACAAGCTTGGCCTGTACTTCCTTGCCGGTGTCACCGTACTTGGTTTCCACTAGCTCGATGTCGCTGCCTTCGACGGCCTTTGCAAAACCTGCATTGCCGGCTTCCACCCATCCTGCTCCGGAGGGGCCAGGGAACCACGCAACCTTTGCCTTGCCGGAGCCGGCCGGGTGCAGCTTGGCAAGGTATTCCCCTGTTTTCGCGCCCATTTCACCGAAAGAGACAAGAGATTTCGCGGTGATTTCCTTGGAAGAAATTCCATTGATCACGTCAATGACTGGGATGTCCTTGGAGCGGATTTCCTGAATAAGATTGTTGAGGCCGTCTGCGGAAATCGCACCGATGATCACGGCATCGGCACCGGCGGAGACACAATCCTCAATCTGGGAAATCTGCTTGTTGAGTTCGGTATATCCACCCGCCTCGACGACTTGCATCTTGACGCCCAGCCGTTTGGCTTCTTCCGTCACGCCATAATCCACGCCCAGCCAGTATGCGTCTTTCATATGCGGAAAGGAGACACATACTTCCCAGGGTTTGGAGGCCTTGTCGAGCGGCACATAGGTGAAGTCCCGCCTTGGGCTGTCCATGTCGAAGGCCGGTTCCCAGACCTGAACCGGAACCGGGAACCAGTTTGCGGCCGACGCGGCCGTCACGGCTGCGAACGATATCGCCGTCGAGGCCAACAGGCCTACCAGAGTTCTTTTCATGAGTTCTCGTTCCCCTTGGATTCAAACGTTTACGGGTTTGATTTCATCGATCCGGCGGACCCTGCCGCGGGTCTTCTGCTGCGGACGGCTTGATATTGAGGAGCGCAAGCAATATTGTAAAATATGATTTTAAACATAATAATATCGAAAATTCAGATAATATAAGTTTGAGCGATCGACATTCCGCAGAGTGTCGGTTCGCCTGTTTCAACTATTAAAGCAATGAAAGATCTGACTTTATGCACTCAATGCGATTGAACTTGAGCGGTAAGCGCAATCTGGGCGTGAAATGGGTTTTTATCGAAATTCAGAAAAATAGATAAACAGAATCGGAAAATCAGATGGAGCCGTCTCTTCGACAAATTCGCTATTTCCTCGCCGCCGCCAATGCAGGTCAGATTTCCAGGGCAGCAATGGACCTGAATGTCTCCCAGTCGGCGATCACGACTGCTATCAAGTCCCTTGAGGACCTTATCGGGGCAAGGTTGTTTGAACGTCATGCGGGCGGCGTGTCACTGACTTATGAAGGCAATCTCTTTCTGGAACATGCCCGCCATATCATTGAATCGGTCGAAGAGGCCGTCAGGATCCCGCGCCGTATCCGCGATGATGTGAAAGGGTCGATCAACCTGGCGCTCAGCTATACGATTTCCGGCTATTTCTTCCCTCCGTTTCTCGCGCGTTTCTCACGTGCTTTTCCCAACGTGAAAATCAATCTGTCAGAGGCCGACCGCCCGACAATCGAGGAAGGCCTGGTTACGAACGGCTTCGACCTGTCGGTCATGCTGACATCGAATATCGTCAATCACGAAGAGTTGGCACACGACACTCTCTGGCGGTCCCGTCGGCGGCTTTGGGTCGACGCACATCACAAATATCTACAGAAACCCTCGGTCTCACTGCAGGACGTGGCCGAGGAACCCTACATCATGCTGACAGTTGACGAGGCCAGCAACACGGCGCAGCGCTATTGGAACCGCACGCCTTACAGGCCGAATACAATTTTCCGGACATCCTCGGTGGAAGCCGTGCGCAGCATGGTGGCCAACGGGATGGGTGTCTCCATCCTGTCGGACATGGTGCACCGGCCCTGGAGCCTGGAAGGACGGCGCGTTGAAGTGATCGAGGTTTCGGATGAAATTCCGACGATGGATGTTGGCCTCGTCTGGCACAACGGCCGCAGTTACAGCGAGGCAACAAAGGCCTTTATCGACTTCATGCATCTTGGAATGGGAACCGATCAATCGCATAACTTTGCCGGCACGGAAATCCGGGCACCCGTGGTCTGAGGCCGGATGGCAATCGACAGAAGGGGTTTGACGCCCCGCGTCGACACTGACAGCACCGCGGTGACCGTTCTGTTTGACTTGTTATCGGGAGTCGGTGGAGCTGGTTGGGGAGCTTTCCCCGGGCGGACGCATTGCGGCACGCTCCAGCATGTACTTTTCCGCTTCCAGCATGTGCCCCCGCATGATCGTCCGGCACAGTTCCGGATCTTCTGCCTTGATCGCCCGCAGCAGACGAACCTGATAGTGCAGGCCTGTTTCCCGCAAGGCAGGGTTGGGTTCCTTGTAGATCGACCGGCACACGGTCATGTCACGCAGGAGACTGAGCAGGAAGGAACAGGTGAATGCGAGGATCGGATTGTTGCAATGCCGGGTGAGTTCTTCATGAAAATCAAGCTCGGCGAGCCGCTGAGCGTATTCTTCTTCCGCTGTTTCGGGTTCGTCCTCGTAAAGCCGGATACAGCCCTGCAGTGCCTGGAAAGTTTCCGCGGTCAGATTGCCTGCAACCGATGCAGCAAGCTCGGGTTCCAATTGTTTGCGAAGCGTATAGATATCGGCGATGGAGGGCGGGTCGAACAGGAAAAGGTTGTCCAGCAGTCCGATAGCTTCCCCCGGCTCCACCGAGGAAACGAAGATGCCGCCACCCGGGCCGCTGCGGGACGATATCAATCCCTGGAATTCCAGTACTTTCAATGCTTCGCGCAAGGTCCCACGCGATACCTTGACGGATCCCGGTAACAGCCAGTCTGCGGGAATCCTGTCACCTGGACGGAGCCCGGCCTCGATAATCCGTTCGCGGATCTGTTGCGCAACGATATCCGGCCGACGCAGACGTTTGCGGGTCTTCGGGTCCAATGGTGTGTCTTCAATCTTCATGCCGAGGCTAACTTCAAAGCCAACATTCCAATGGCTATGCCTCTATTAGTGGATGATAGCAAGCTGCGATGTGGCCGGAATCGGGGCCTGGTGCCTGATCAGAGGCAGGCAGATTATCCAGACATGTCCGGGTCTTGCGGTTGCATCTGGCGGCAAATGCACATCCGGCGGGAGGATTGTAGGGGTCGGGAAGTTCGGCGGAAGCGTCTTCAGCCATCAATTCATGCCGCCCGGGAGCCGGCGCGGATCGCATGAGAAGATCCGTATAGGGGTGCATGGGTGCTTCAAATAAACTTTGCGCCGGTCCGAGTTCAGCTATCCGGCCGAAATACATGACCGCGACACGATCACACACACTCTCAACCACCGACAGGTCGTGACTGATGAAGATGTAGGTCAATCCAAAGGTCTTCTTCAAATCGTCCAGGAGATTCAGCACCTGTGCCTGCACGGAGACATCCAGCGCGGAAACAGGCTCGTCCAGCACAATCAGTTCCGGTCCGGCCGCAAGTGCGCGCGCAATGCCAATTCGCTGGGCCTGGCCACCGGAAAACTCGTGTGGATACCGTTCCAGGAATTCCGGCGCCAGGTTCACTGCCTGCAGCAGTTCTGTCAGCCGTTTTTCACGGCCATCCTTGTCCAGGTCTGTCAGATGCTTGAGCGGCGCTTCCAGAATGGTCCGGATGGTCTTGCGCGGGTTGAGCGAGGCGACTGGGTCCTGGAAGACATACTGCACCTTTCGCGCGAGGGCATTGCCGTCCTTTCGGGCAAGATCGGCCAGATTTTCACCGTCAAAAACAATCTTTCCCGACGTTGGATCATCCAGACCGACCACAAGGCGCGCCAGGGTGGATTTGCCACATCCGGATTCACCGACGACGCCAAGCGTTTCGCCTTTCCGGACATTTAAGCTCAGGCTTTGTACCGCATGAACAGCCGGAGCTCGTCCGCCAAAAAGCCTGCGTTCGCCGCCGAATATTCTTTCCACGTCGCTGATGGTCAGCAACGTGTCTTCACCGGATGTCTTTTTTCGCCCGTCGTTCATGTGGAAGGATCCGTGTTCACCGGGAAAAGACAGCGCACACTCCGGTTTGCACCGGCAGCAACAAGCTCAATGTCCCCTGTGCGACAGAGGCTTTGGGCATGTGGGCAACGGTCGGCAAATGCGCATCCGTCAGGCAGGTCGTTCACAACAGGCGGGCGCCCCTCAATCGCGTCAAGGCGTCGCTCAGGTTCGCCCAGGACCGGTACGCACTCGATGAGTTTTGCAGTGTAGGGATGTTGCGGGTTGGCCAGGATGTCGTCTGTCTTTCCGGTTTCAACAATCCGGCCGGCATACATGACAGCAATGCGGTCGCAAATTGCGGACACGACGCCGAAATCGTGCGTGATAAAGAGAATTGCAGCGTTGCGTTCGCGGCGCAGGCCGTTGATCAGGGTCAGGATCTGGGACTGAACGGTAACATCAAGTGCCGTTGTCGGTTCATCGGCAATAAGCACCCTGGCGTCATTTGCCAGTGCCATTGCGATACAAATGCGCTGGCGCATGCCTCCTGAAAGCTCGTGTGGATAGGCTGTCAGACGTTCCTTCGGATTTGGAATGCGGACAAGTGACAGGAGTTCGATTGCCTTTTGCCTGGTTTGCGCCCTGGAAAGGGGCTGATGCGTACGGATGGCTTCTTCAAGCTGATTTCCAACCGTGAAGAGCGGGTGAAGGGTAGAGAGAGGGTCCTGGAACACGTAGGCGACAGAGTCGCCGCGGAGGTCACGGATGCGCCGGTCGCTCGCTGCAAGCAAATCCTCGCCCTCCAGATAGGCCGCTCCGCCCGCAATGCGACCGGGCGGCGTTGGAACCAGGCCCATGATCGACATTGCCGTGACGGATTTGCCGGACCCGGATTCGCCGACAATGCCAAGGCATTCGCCCTGGCGGAGAGCCAGGTCGACGCCGCCAACGGCATGGTAGACTGTTCCACCGATCTGAAATTCTGTGCGCAGCCGGCGCACGTCCAGGATGTTTTCGTCACCGGACGGGGCAGGAACATCTGCAGGATTGCGCAAAACCGCGGTCCGTGCGACCGGTCTCGTCAGCGACCCCGCCCGCAAACGCGGGTCCAGGATGTCCCGGACGCCGTCACCGAGCAGGTTGATCGCCATCACGAGCACAAAAATCATAACCCCGGGGACGATAGATACATGCGGCGCGGTGAACAGGATCTTGCGTCCCTCGCCAAGCATGGAGCCGAGATCGGCCTGTGGTGGCTGTGCCCCGAGGCCAAGAAACGACAGTCCCGCCGTTTCGAGGATCATCCAGCCGACCGTTGTCGACATGGTAATGACGATAACCGGCAGCACATTCGGTAGGATTTCCACAAACAGGATCTGGGCCGGAGATTTTCCCGACAGTCGTGCGGCATCAACGAATTCCCTGCGGGACAGACCAAGGGTGATTCCCCGTATGTTTCGGGCGAAAAACGGGATGTTCACCAGGGCAATCGCGTAGAGCGCATTGAGCAATCCGGGCCCCAGCACGGCAACGATGGCAAGCGCGAGCAGGATATAGGGAAACGCCATCACCATATCGATACCGCGCATGATGACGGTGTCGGTGCGCCCGCCGGCATATCCCGCGACCAGTCCAAGAACCGACCCGAAGACCGCGGCGATGATCGTGGCGGAAACGCCCACCGCAAGTGAGACGCGAGTTCCCCAGATCAGCCGGGAGAGCAGGTCTCTTCCCAAATGATCGGTTCCAAGCAGATGGCCGGTGCTGAAAACGGGCAGCAAACGGTTTGCAGGGGCAGTCACGTCCGGGTTGAGCAAAGGCAGGACGGGTGCTGCCAGCGCCAGAAGACAGACGGCAATCAGGATGATGAGACCGGCTGTTGCCAGCGTGTTGTTGAGAAGCAGGGAAAGTGTTCCCGGCCGTGCTGACTTGCCGGCCTGCCGGCCTTTCCCGCTGATTGCCGCGTTCGTCATCAGCGCAACCTCGGATCGATCAGCGTCTGCACGACATCAGCAAGCAGATTGAACAGAACATAGGCTGCCGCGACGACAAGAACTCCGCCCTGAACAAGCAACAGATCGCGCGTGGCAATCGCCTTGACCAGCATGGAGCCGATGCCTGGCCACTGAAAGACCGTTTCGATATAGACCGCCCCCCCGATGACAAATCCTGCCTGAATCCCGATTACCGGAACGACGCTGACGAATGCCGACTTGAATGCATGTTTGCAGATGACCTTGCGTTCCGGGAGACCCTTGGCACGGGCGGTGCGGATGTAATCCTGCCTCAGGACTTCCAGCATCGCCGTCCGGGTGAGGCGCGCGACGACACCGGTCGCAACGACGGAAAGCGTCAGTGTAGGCAAGGTCAGGTGCTGAAAGAGATCAGGAAGGTCACCACCGCCGTAGATGGCGTACATGCCCGATGCCGGAAACAGACGAAGCTTTACGGCAAATACCAGGATCAGCAGCAGCCCCAGAAAGAAGGAAGGCGTCGAAATGCCCATGAGCACAAGAAGCGTGATGATCTTGTCGGCCCATCCGTACTGGCGCACCGCTGACACGATCCCGGCCAGAAGCCCGAAGACAGAACACAGAACCAGTGCGGTGCCGGCAAGGATCAGCGTTGCGGAAAACCGTTCCAGGACTTCATCGAGCACAGGCCTGTTCAGGCTGTAGGAGCGGCCGAGATCTCCCTGGAAGAGATTTCCAAGCCAGATGACGTATTGCTCGGGCAGGCTTTTGTCGAGCCCGAGGTCCCGGTTGAGTTTGGCAACATTTTCCGGAGTGGCATAGGACCCGAGAATGGCTGTGGCCGGGTCTCCCGGGATCATGGCCATGATCAGGAAAACGATGATCGTCAATCCGAAAAGGACCGGAATGGCGGCCAGAAGACGCTTGGCGATGTAGGCGCCCAATGCTCTTGCTCCCTAGCATGCCGGAACTGAGATGAACACGATTGTCCCGGCGGCTTTTCGTTCGCGCCGGGACAATCTCCTGTTTACTGCGGCTTCTTGACGTCCTGCAACATCAGGAAAAAGGACGGTTGCAGCTTGAAGTCTTCGACGGACGCCCTGGTGACAGCGTTCTGTTTCCAGTTGGCAACGAAAACCCAGGGAGCGTCTTCCCTGACGATTTCCTGCATTTCCTTGTAAAGAGCGGCGCGTTCGTTCTGATCGGTCACCTGACGGGCCTTGTCCAGAAGTTCGTCGACCTTTGCATTGGAATAATATCCGGAGTTGAAGCCGCCCTTGTCGGGAAATGCTTCCGTGCGAAGAGCCAGAAACGGCAGCGTGTCCGGGTCATTGGTCATCCAGGCCATTTCAGCCATGGCTGCCTTGCCCTCAAGGCCGGGATTCACCTTGCCCAGAAAGGTGTTCCATTCATAGGTTTCGATGTTGACGTTCATGCCGACGGCCTGAAGATCTGCCTGGATCGCCGTGCCCATAGCAACGGGATCCAGCATGCCGGAACCGCCTTCGGTGACGTAGAAGGTGATTTCCTCGCCGTTGTAGCCTGCTTCTTTCAGCAGTTCCTTCGCCTTTTCCGGATCATATGGATAGGGCTCGAGGCTTTCGTTATACGCCCAGGCGAAGGCCGGAGGCGTCGGGCCGGCGGCGACGTCTGCCGTGCCTTGAAGAATGTTGTCAACGAGCGCGGTCTTGTTGATTGCATAATTGGCGGCTTGCCGGGCTGCCCTGGTATCGAACGGAGCCTCCCTGGCATTCAGGATCAGGAACCAGACGTGGGGACCGGCCTGCTCAAGAACACTGAAACCCGCGTCCGACTTGAATTGCTGCAAACTGTCGGGCGGAACTTCAACCATGACATCCAGTCCACCGGACAGCATTTCGGCGATCCGCGTATTGGCATCCGTGATCGGGCGGTAGATCAGGGCTTCCAGGGCCGGGGCACCGTCCCAGTAGTCTTCATTCCTGACCGCCACGACCTTCGCATTTGCTTCCCATTCACCGAACTTGTAGGCGCCGGTGCCCGATGGGTTCCGACCGAAATCCTTGCCGTGTTTCCTGACCGCTTCCGGAGAAACGATCAGGCCGGTCGGGTAGGCGAGATTGGACAGGAACGGCGCATAGGGCGCATTCAGCTTGAAGGTTACGGTGGTGTCGTCTTCCGCGATCACGTCTTCGACCGCGGAGAAGAAAAACGACAAGGGGAAAGGGCCTGTGTCGTGGTATGGGTGTTCTTCATCCAGCATTCGGTCGAAATTGAACTTCACTGCCTCGGCGTTGAACGGTGTGCCGTCGTGGAAGGTGATGCCATCGCGCAGTTTGAAGGTATAGGCCTTGCCGTCTTCGGAGATCGTCCAGCTTTCGGCAAGTGACGGTTCGACTTCCAGCGTACCGTCCTTGTAGCGCGTCAGACCGTCATAGAGATTGACGAGGATACGGAAGTCGTTGACCGCCGTTACGGCCTGGGGGTCCAGCGATTTCGGTTCCGCGATCTGACCGACAACCAGAACATTGGGTGGAGTTTGCGCTTGTGTCTGAGGCGCAAATGCAAAAAAGGCCGAGGCAACTGCCGCAGCTAAAATCTTTTTCATGACCATTCCCCTCTTTGTGTCTTCATCTAATTAATCATGATTAATTGCATATTCGCAATAATTATTTCATATTAATTTTCATCCGGGGACTGACACACCGGGGAAAACAAGGCTTAAGCGCTGTAAATCAGGGAGAAATCCGAATGCCGCACCAAGGGCCCAGCATTCGTCCGGACCGCCTCAAGACCCTGCTCGATGGTGTGAACCGGTTCGGGTTCGATGTTGAAACCGGCGGATTCAACCGCCCGGGTTTTTCAGACGAGGACCTGGCCTGCCGGGCATGGTTCGGCGATGAAATGCGGAAAGACGGCCTGAGGGTCTGGTCCGACGGTGCGGGTAATCTCTTTGGTCGTTACGGCCCCGACGACGGGCCTTGCATCCTGGCAGGGTCGCATCTGGACACTGTGCCGAACGGTGGTGCATTTGACGGATCGCTTGGTGTCTGCGTTGCCCTGGAATGTGTCCGGACACTGAAGGACGCCGGTTTCGAACCGGCCACTGCAATCGAAGTTGTGGCGACCTCGGAGGAAGAAGGACGGTTTGGCGGCATGTTGGGATCACAGGCAATTGCGGGCCTGGCCACTGCTGACTGGATCGCCCGGGCCAGGGATGCAGACGGCGTCCGACTGGCAGATGCGATGACGTTGCAAGGCCTTGATCCTCGCGCCATCTTATCCGCGGCAAGACCGGCAGGGACGATCAGGGCGTTTCTTGAACTCCACATCGAACAGGGCCCTGTCCTTGAGCAGGACCAGGTATCGGTTGGAGTTTCAGACCAGGTATCCGGCGTCTGTTACCTTGAATACACGTTCAGCGGCATTGCCAATCATTCGGGAACAACACCGATGTCGATGCGTTCCGATGCCTTTGCAGGCCTTGCGGAACTGGCGCACCAGATCCCGCAGATCATCAAGCAGGCCGGAACCGACCAGACCCGCATCACAATCGGGCACGTTGTCCTGGAACCAAATCAGCCGCATACAATTCCTGGCAAGGCCCACTTTTCCATCATCCTTCGTGACACATCTGAAAGCGTCATGGGGATGTTACGTGACATGGTTCACGACCGAGCCCTCGATGTGGCTCGCAAGTCGGGGCTGAGCCTGAAGTCTGCCGAGCGAAGCTGGCTGCCGCCGGTACAACTTGATGCAGACCTTGCGAACCGGCTGGAAACCCTGGCCGGAAACATGGGACTTGCGACCAAGCGGATGCCTTCAGGTGCCGGTCACGATGCGCAAACCATGCAGAGCATCTGTCCTTCCGGGTTGATTTTCGTGCCAAGCCGCAATGGAATCAGCCATTCTCCGGGTGAGCACAGCGACTGGGTCGACATCGAAAGGGGTGCGAACCTGTTTCTGCAGGCGCTGATCGAGCTTGGCAAATAGACCGCCAAGCAGCTCCCTCAAGACTTGAAATCCGGATTGTCAACCAATCGTGACACAGGACAAGTTCGCGGTCCGGTGTCCGACACTGCACATGATGCAGCGCAGGAGCGATTTTCAAGTATCTGCAAACATTATGAAATTGGTGACCCCGACAGGATTCGAACCTGTGACCCTCAGATTAGGAATCTGATGCTCTATCCTGCTGAGCTACGGGGCCTGATCGGGGTCGATTAACATGATTTGCGCGACTTTGCGAGCCCCATTGAATGATAGGCAATCCGGAATGACACGGTGTTGCAAGATTGCTGCTCCGCCCTGGAGTTGAATGGAGGAGTGCACCGTTTCAGGGCTTTGTCTTGGACTTGCCTTATTCGCTGCTTAGCAACTGGATCAGTGCGAACCGTTCGCAGGTTGATGAGCCAGACCGATATCTGCCGACCGGCTGGCGGGAGCGAACGGCTTTGCCGGAAGATTGTGGCGGCCAGGCGTCGTTCGGACGTGAGGGGAATTGGTGACCGGTACATGCAGTTTATATTTTTTTCGGGAAGGTGCCGGCAACGGCGCTGTCATTTCCCGAAGCTGCGCGGTCATATCTTGCCTGTTCAGCCTGTTCAGCCTGTTCCTTGGTGTCGCAATGCCAGCAAAGGCTGACGGTGAATCCCTTCCCGTGTCCGGGACGTTTGGTATTGATGATGGCGTCGCATCCTGTGTCGACGATCAGGCAAATCTTGCCGAGATCGTCTCATGGGACAAGGAAGGTGTTTTTCAGGATGGGGAGGGGCGCAGCTTCATCGCCACCGATCTCCTGGTGCTCACGACCGGAGCCGAGCGCGCACCATCGGCAATCCGGCTCTCGGCCAAGAGCGGTACCCGTCTTACGGCGGTTCCAATCGACGAGCCGAACCGATGGGGCCTGATACCCTCATGGATCGTCATGCAAAATGGTGAAGATGCTGATCTTCTGCAGGTGCAGATACTCAAGGACGGTGGTGCGATCTTTGCACCCGACAGAGCATCGCCCTCTTGTGCTGACCTGCTGCGAAGCGCGGAAGAGTTCGCCAGGAAGTCCCACGCGGGGATTTGGCAAGGCCAGGCTGGCGCCGAGGTTTTCCAGACATCGGCGCCGAAATCCTTCGACGGCAGGGCGGGACAGTATGTGATCGCGCGTGGCCGCATAGTTTCGCTTGGAAAAACCCGCAGCACCCGCTATCTCAATTTCGGAAGACACTGGAAGTCCGATTTGACGGTGACGCTCAAATCCTCCGATGAAGACAGGTTCAACGAAGCTCTCGCCCTGTCCGGATGGCAGATCGAGGGTCTGGCCGGTCATGTCGTTGAAGTAAGAGGTGTCTTGCAGGAAAAAGACGGACCGTATATTGCGCTCCGGCATCCCGAGCAACTGGTGGTTCTCGAACGCAGAAGGGCAAAACGTGGCGGTCGATACAGCAACTGATTTCCGTCGCAAGCACCGCTTCGGCGCACTAGCTGCGGACCTTCGCGTCACCGCAGGCAACTGGCTGCGCGCTGTTTTCGTCGCCGGTTTGTCGCTGACCCTGGCGTCCTGCCAGCTTCTGGGTGATGGAACCAGCGTTGGCACTGTGACGCCGGGCACCTTGCGCCCGGGCCTGACCAACGATATCGGCGCGCGTGAACATCCTCGCGTCGTTGCCACCTATGGCGGGGTCTACAAGGATCCCGGCGCGGAACGGGCTGTCGCAAGTGTCGTCGGCCGCCTGGTGGCCGCCTCGGACGATCCGTCCCAGAGCTACAAGATCACGATCCTGAATTCCCCGGCAATCAATGCTTTCGCGCTGCCGGGAGGGTATCTTTATGTCACTCGCGGTCTGCTGGCGCTCGCGAACGACACCTCGGAAGTGGCCGCTGTTCTCGCGCATGAAATGGCGCATGTTACCGCCAACCACGCGATCAAGCGCCAGCAGCGGGCAGAAGCAAAGCAGCTTGCCAACAAGGTCCTGACGGATGTTGTTCAGGATTCCGAAGAGGCCCGGAAAGCGATCGTCTCGTCGCAATTGTCGTTCGCCAGGTTTAGCCAGGTTCAGGAACTGGAGGCGGATGCGATCGGGGTCAAGACGCTGGCCAAAGCAGATTTCGATCCCTATGCAGCAGCTCGTTTTCTGCGGTCCATGGCCGCCTATGCGCGTTATCAGTCCGCAGATTCGTCATCGTCCGGTGCGCCCGATTTTCTGTCGTCCCATCCATCGACCCCGGAGCGCCTGCAGATCGCAGTCCGGTCCGCCCGGCAGATTGGAGCGCCAGGTATCGGAGAACGTGATCGGGATCGATACCTGACCCAGATCAACGGCATGCTGTATGGCGACGATCCGCTTGAAGGTTTCGTGCGAGGGCGATCCTTCCTGCACAAGGCACTTGGAATCGGATTTACCGTACCAAAGGGCTATATTCTGGAAAACTCCACAGAGGCCGTGCTGGCAAGCAACGGCGACGGCACGGCGATCCGTTTCGACGGTGCCGATGTCAGCGGATACTCAAGCCTGGCGGACTACATGAATTCAGGCTGGATCAACGGGTTGCTTCCTGAAAGTGTCCGCGAGACGACCATCAACGGCCTTCCGGCTGTCACCGGCGCTGCAATCACCCAGGGCTGGTCCTTCCGAATTTCCGTCGTGCGTATTGGCCGGACGGGATACCGGTTCATTTTTGCGAGCAGGTCGCCAAACCAGGGCTTTGATGATGATTTTCGTGAAACAGTCGACAGTTTCCGGCAGCTGACGCCGACCGAACGGGCGCGCCTTCAGTCGCTGCGTATCAAGGTGGTCAAGACAAAGGCAGGCGACACGCCGCGCAAGCTGGCGATCGGAATGAGCGGTGTGGAACCGTCGCGAAGGCTGGAATTCTTCTCGATCCTGAACGACCTCAATCGAAACAAGGTCATTCCAGCAGGAACCGCGGTCAAGCTTGTGGTGGACTAGATGTCGTTCCCGGCTTGTCGGATGGAAGTCTGGCTGCCGGTTCAGCCTGGTAACTGGCGTCGACCTGAACCCAGGTGCTTGGTGTTTTCGCCGTTACCCGCGCAAACTCCCGGTTGAAGTTGGATTTCGTGTTGAATCCGCTATCCAGCATTGCGGTCGTGACAGATGCGCCCTCCCGAAGAAGGCTGCAGGCGTGCCGGATCCGGTACTTGTTGATGTAGCGCGATACGTTCTCACCTGTTGTCTTGTTTATCGCCGTTGAAAGCTCTTTTGCGGGAACCTGGAGGCGATGTGCGAGCATCGCCAGAGTCAGGCCTGGATCAAGGTAGAATTTTCTGACAACAAGCAGTTCATCGAGGCGCCTGACGAGGTCGATTTCCAATTCTGTGACCGGTTTCGCCGGTGCCTGCCCGATTTCATCCTCGCTCGATTTGTCCAAACAGGCAGGCGGCGTCCGCAGGTCCGGAGAAACGCTCAGCAATCCGATTGCCAGAAGCGAAGCAACCGAGCCGGCGCTGATGATTTTTGGGGCCCAACCCGGACTGCCGGTTTGAAATGCATAGCCGATGACAAGATCCGTCATGGCGGAAACCAGCAGCGCAATCGAAATCGCCATCCAGATCCGCTGGGGAACTGCACCGGATTCAAGTTTGACCAGCGGCAGTGCATCTTTATGCGCGTGCAGGCTGAGGAGAAGCGCCAAACCATAGCTCAGGAAGATCGCGGCAAGGACGATATCGAGGGTCACGGGCGCAAACAGGACGCAAAAGAAGACGAAAGCCGGGCCGAGCAGGTGTATCCAGTCGCGCGCCGGTGTGACCTGCCGAACCGAGGCGGACATGTAGGCGGCAAAGGCCAGTGGAGGGATTGTTGAAGCCAGGATTGGCTGCAGTTGGAAGGCGAAGTGCAGACCGTAATACTGGCCGGCAGCGACAACGAAGTTTTGCAGGGCGCACAACAGCAAGAGCGCGGAAAACAGCACAGGCCGGTTTCCTGCAAGAATTGCCTGGACGAACAGAAAGCCAAGCACGAGGGCAACGATCAACGGCAGGGGCAGAACAATCATCTTCGTCTCGGTTAATGCAATGACGAGACAACGCGATAGGACAAAAACAGGTTCGAGGCGACCTAAATCCGGTTTTAGGACGCCGGATCGAGAGGCGGGTGCCAGAAAAAGACCATCCAATCAGCCAAGCGCAGATCAAGAAAGGATGTTCGATCATGAAGCGTTTTCTCTTTGCCCTGTCTCTTTTGTCAGCAAGCGTTGCCAATGCCGATGAACAGGAGTTGGCCGGCTTTGACCGTTTCCCGGTATCCGCGACACACAGGCCGTCACTGATGCAGGGATCGATCTGGTATCCCGCAGGAACCAGAACCTATGCCGGTTTTATCGGCAAGAACCCGCTCTTCAAGGGTACCAAGGGAATGGTGGGAGCCGGTATGAAGAAAGGCCGCTATCCCGTTTTGTTGTTTTCCCATGGGTCCGGCGGCAACATGGATACCCTGTCCTGGATGTCGTCAGAGCTGGCCAAACGAGGCATCATCGTTGTTGGTGTCAATCATCCAGGATCAACTTCCGGAGATTCGTCACCACGCCGGTCCTTGCAACCTGCGGAGCGGGCAGCCGACCTCAGTGCTGCTCTCGATCACCTGCTGTCCGATCCATATTTTTCGCGGTTCATCGACGAGGAACGCATTGTTGCTGCAGGCTTCTCGCTCGGGGGTGCGAGCGCCCTCACACTGGCTGGAGTTACCTTTGATGCGAAGGCCTATGCGGAATATTGCAGTCGCTTCGAAGGAACCGCTCAGGATTGCCTGTTTTTCGCCAAGGGAGATGTGGACCTGGTCAGCATGGCGGACGGTCTGGAAGAAAGCGGTCTGGATACGCGTATCGCAGGCGTGATTGCTATTGACCCCGGTTTCACATACGCGGTCGACGACGACAGCCTGTTGGAGACTTCAATCCCCATTCAAGTGATAAGTCTGGGCAGGGAAAACCTGTGGCCGGCGACGGATGTCGGCGTGAATGGCAGCAATCTGCTCGGGAAACTGAAAAACGCGAACCACGTCACGCTGTCCCCGGCGCATCATTTCACGTTTCTGGCCGAATGCACGGAGCGGGGCGCCAAGTTGCTGAAAGAAGAGCAAGACGACCCGATCTGCGATGATCCCGCCGGTACCGACAGGGCAGCCATTCACGGGAGGATCGCCGATTCGATGAGCGCATTCGTGTTGCAGCTCAAATAAACTCCTGCGCCGCGGAGGGCTGAAAACAGCCGGTTATGTGCTGTAGACCGCCTTGTCGGGTTGTTCGGCAAGGAGAGCCGATTTCAGTTTCTCCATGGCGCGGCTTTCGATCTGGCGCACCCGCTCCTTGGAAATTCCAAGCTTTGCACCAAGGGACTCGAGTGTTGCACCGTCTTCGGAAAGGCGGCGCTCCCTGACAATTCTGAGTTCGCGCTCACTCAACACCCTGAGCGCCGAGCAAAGCCACTTGTGACGCCGCTCGGAATCGATGTTGCCGGTGACGATTTCGTCCGGCAGGGGCGCATCGGACACCAGGAAATCCTGCCGGTCGGCACTTGAGCCTTCGCTGTCGGCGACCGGTGCATTCAGGGATGTGTCGGGCCCCGACAGACGTGCGCTCATCAAGGCAACATCGGACTGCTTGACGCCGATTGCGTCGGCAACCTTCTGGTGCAGTTCGCTGTCCGTGAGCGGTGTCTGGTTGCTGGAGAGTTTCGCACGCAACCGGCGCAGATTGAAAAAGAGAGCTTTTTGCGAAGAGGACGTGCCGCCGCGAACGATCGACCAGTTGCGCAAAATGTAATCCTGTATTGAAGCCCGGATCCACCAGGTGGCATAAGTCGAAAAACGGACTTCCCGTTCCGGTTCAAACCGGGCGGCTGCTTCGAGCAGACCAACATGGCCTTCCTGGATCAGGTCGCCGAGCGACAATCCAAAGTTCCGGAACCGAGAGGCCACGGCAATCACGAGCCGCATGTGCGACAGCGACAGCTTTTCCAGTGCCTTCTCGTCCTTTTGCTCGCGCCAGCTTACCGCGAGCTCCCTTTCCTCTTCACGTGTGAGGTAAGGGGCTTTCATTGCCGCTTGAACCAGTTGCCGCTTTTCGTTTCCTGACATGATTGGCGCTCCGATGGGATCTCGGGAGAATTACGTACCGAAGCGTAGGTTAGATCACTTGGCAGGGGCAATGGCGCAGATTTTGTGCACTTCTGCGTGATTGCCGCGCGAGCGTAAACCCTTGTCTACATTGCCTGACGGGGTTTCGAGAGTAGCCCTGAACAAAAAAAGGCCCGGCAAATGGCCGGGCCTTTCAACTGTCAGTGACAGTAAAAACTGCTCGAAATCAAGCAGCTTCTTCCTTGTCTTCATCATCTTCTGCTTCCGCTTCGGCTTCAGCTGCTGCTGCAGCTTTCAAGCGACTCGGTGATTTCGCAAGGTTCTGTTCGATCTGTTTGACCGCTTCAGTTTCAGAACACTTGTTAACAGCAGCGATTTCGCGCGCCATCCGGTCGAGAGCCGCTTCATAAAGCTGCCGCTCGGAGTAGGACTGTTCCGGCTGACTGTCAGATCTGAAGAGATCCCGAACAACCTCGGAAATTGCATTCAGGTCGCCAGAATTGATCTTTGCTTCGTATTCCTGTGCACGGCGGCTCCACATTGTGCGCTTCACGCGCGGGCGGCCGCGAACCGTTTCCAGAGCTTTCTTGACTGCTGCCGGATCGCCGAGTTTGCGCATTCCCACCGATGCGATCTTTGCAACCGGAACGCGGAGGGTCATTTTGTCCTGCTCGAAAACGATGACGAGCAACTCCAAAGAGTGGCCCGCAACATTCTGCTCTTCGATCGCGGTAATCTGGCCGACACCGTGTGCCGGATAAACGATGTACTCGCCGGTCTTGAAACCTTGACGCTGCGCGGCCTTTTTGGGATTCGTTGCCATACTCGTATTCTCTCCTGCGCAGTTTTCGATCCGTTCGGACCGGTGTTGGACCGTTGAACGGTCACCTTAATTTTGCGACACGGCATCCTGCCGAGCGATCCGATATGGAACGCCTGTTGATATGCGGCGTGTCAGGGCTGGTCAGTCGTCGATTTCCACTATAGAACCTTGTTCAGTCGATAAGCGCTGTCGGGAGCCGACGCATCCGGTTTCCCAGGGATCCGGACCACGTTTTCGAAACTCCGTTTTGGGGGTTGTTCTCGTGGGTGACGACTGTTCCCTATATGTAACATACTTTTGTGGAAAATTAAAGTGTCGCGCTTTCGTGGTGCACAATCACCACAAAGCTGTGCCCGCCGATTATGTGCAGGGTATTGAAATTAATGGTCAAATATGATTCGCAATCGCCGGGATCACGCATGCGGCAGACCGCCGCATAGGTAATATCTGAACGAATCAAGTCGGTGGATTCGGTGAAAAATGCTCTTCAAACTTGTTTTCTTTACCGTCGAATTCCTCAGCAGTCGGCAACGGGTCTTTCTTCTCGGTAATGTTCGGCCATTTTTCCGAGTATTCCGCGTTTATCTCGATCCACTTCTCGAGGCCCGGTTCCGTGTCCGGTAGAATGGCTTCTGCCGGACACTCCGGTTCGCAGACACCGCAGTCGATACATTCATCCGGATTGATGACGAGAAAATTTTCGCCTTCATAGAAGCAATCCACCGGGCAGACTTCAACACAGTCCGTGTATTTGCATTTGATGCAATTGTCTGTGACGACGTAGGTCATCGGTATCCTCGCTGCGTGCCGGCGCGAATTTTCGTGGCTGTTGCGCCCCTCATTCGCCCGGCGGTCGTTTGCGTGCGGCACTTGCCTTTCGTGCGCACGAATTCATCCATAGATCGGTGTTGGGTATCGTTTTTGCTTGGCACACGCAAGCGCACAGGTTGACGCAATCCTTGCCGACAATAGAAAGTTATTCCGTTTTATCTTCAAATACCGGATTCAGCATCAACTTTCACTGCGAAACGCGTCCATCTTGCGCCGGTCGCGCTTGGTCGGCCGCCCGGCACCGGCCTCCCGTTGTCCAGGTGGCGGTGGTGGCGATTCCTTTTTGGGCGGCAGCGGAGGTGAAAGGTCTTCGTAGAGTTTGCGGGCTTCCTCGAACGGACCGCGCCGAGATCCGAGCCCGGCAATCTTCAGAACCAGAACCCTTCGTTCCAACGCGATGGTCAGCACGTCACCGATCCTGACGGTTTTGCTCGCGGATGAAATCTTGTCCCTGTTGATCCGTACGTGGCCGGTTGTCGCCAGTTTCTGGGCAAGGGACCGGGATTTGGTGACCCTGGCGTACCAGAGCCACTTGTCGATGCGCAGACTGCCACCGTCTGTTTCAGCGGCAGCTTGTGTGCGACCGGGGGAAATTACTTCTTGTCCTTGTTATCCATATCCGCCTTGAGGGCCATGAGAGCGGCAAATGGCGAATTCGGATCGATCGGTTTGTCCTTTGGCGGATTGTTGCGGCGGTTTCCGCCGTCAGATCCCCTGTTACCACCCTGATGGCCGCTCCGATTGCGGTTCGGTCCACCCTTTCCGCCACCTCCCTTGCCGTGGCGTTTTTCACCATGACCTCCTTTGGGACCATGTCCCTGGCCCTTGCGGTTGTCACCGCGCCGCTGATCCTGACGTCCACGTGGTCTCCGGTCCTGACGGCCCGGGCGCCAGATCTCGATCGTAACCGTTTCCATGTCGGCAGGTTCTGCTGCAGGCTCATCGGACGACGCGGCAATCGTGGCCTCGGAAGGGGCGGCTTCTGCGCCTTCAGTTTCTTCCTTACCGGTGTTGTCACCTGCCGGAGCAGAGGGCGCCGCGTCTTCGACGGGCTCCGTCGCTGCAATGGCGGGTGCCTCTTCCACAATGGTATCGCCGGTGGCACCTTCCGTCGGCATTGCCGCCGCTGTGTCGGAATTGACAGTTTCAGCAACACTCACAAGTTCTTCGGAGGAAGGCTCCGCATTCATTTCAACAGGTGTCGTATCGTCGGTTGAAGAGGTGGTTTCTTCGCCTGTCGCCCCGGTATCTGCTGCCAATTCTTCCGTGGCAGATGTGCTTTCACCCTTCGCTTCCGGTTCGACTGCAAGTGTTTCCGCAGCTTGGGAAGCGTCTGGTTTTGCGGTCACCGGACGTTGTATTTCCCTGCTTTCGACCCGATAACCAAGCGACTTCAAAACAGCGGAGAAATCGTCACCGGCGCAACCCAGCAAAGACGTCATGGCGACGGTCACCATGAAACCGCCGCCCTGTTCGATCGCACCTTCCGGCGGGCTAACTTCAGCATCCAGAGGCTTCCACGCGATCAACGGCCGGATCAGGTCGGCAAGACGCTCCAGTATGTCGACGCGGACGGCCCGGGGTCCGCACACACGGAAACCGACAACCTTGTACAGTGCCTTGTCGATGGTCTCATCAACCGGAATAGACGTTCGTCCGGACGCAGACAATTGCGGCAGTTCGGTCATGCCGTTCATATCCAGCGAACCGTGCTTCAAGGCCCAGAGCTGAGCAAGAAGCTGGCTTGGTGCCGGCTTCAAAAGAGCAGGAACAAAAATCGTATAGGCACCGAAACGGACGCCATGCTTGCGCAGCGACGCACGCATGTCCTGATCAAGCTGGCGAATTTCGTCAGCGGCGTCCTGGCGTTCGAGAATGCCGAGCCCCTCGACTATGCGAAAAGCAATGCCGCGGGCGAGCCCCTCGAGTCCTTCGCCGGATTTCAGGTCGACCAGCGGTTTCAGAAGTGTGTCGATCTGGGCTTTCACCCAAAGCTCAAGCCGGTTCTGCACGGTATCGCGCGCCGGTCCGGTCAGGTGCTCGTCTGCAAGCAGCAATGCTGTCGGTGTCAGCACGTCTTCGCCGGCGACCAGTTTGGCAACCGGTTCACCACGCCAACGGATCGCGGCTTCCGATGTCAGCACGAAATCGCTGTTTTCCGATTTGCCGAGTTTCTCGGCCCGGGATTCGATTTCGGTGGTCAGGGCCTTTTGTGCAGCGGCACGAACGGTCTTTCCGTCCGGGCCTTCAGCTGCCGCATCGGGTGCAAACCGGAAGCCAAGCAAATTTCCGATGTGCTGACCTTCTACGAGCACATCGCCACTCGAGGTAATTTCTGCTTCCAGCATTGCGTTCTCTCTCAAACGTCGCATCAATACACTAGTCCGCCGGTCCACGAAACGTTGCGTCAAGCGCTCGTGAAGGGCGTCTGATAGTTTGTCTTCAATGTTGCTCGTTTCACCCTGCCAGTGGGCCGGATCGGCCAGCCAGTCGGGGCGATTGGCAACATATGTCCAGGTCCGGATATGAGCAATCCGGTTGGCGAGAGTGTCGATATCACCATCTGTGCGGTCTGCGAAGGCCAATTGACGCGTGAACCAGTCATCCGCGATGCAGTTGTCCTGCATCAGATGGGTGTAAATGGTGTCCAGAAGCTCTGCATGGTTGGCCGGGGCGATCTTGCGATAGTCCGGCACCTGACACACATCCCATAACAATTCGATCGCTTTTTCACCCTTTGCCATGCCGGAAATTGCGGTGTCACGCAATAAAAGTTCAAGAGCGGTCACGTCATCACCCGTCGGTGCACGGGCGAGTCCTTGTTCCTGAGGCACCGTATCGAGGCTTTGCCGCAATGTGCGCACAGATGAAAAATCCAGCGAACTGTTGCGCCATTGCAGCACTTTCAGGCTGTCGAAGTGGTGGCTTTCAATCTGTTCGACAAGATTGTCGTCCAGCGGATCCACACGGCCGGTCACGCCGAAGGTCCCATCCTTTGTGTGCCGGCCCGCCCGTCCGGCAATCTGTCCCATTTCCGATGGAGTCAGCTGACGGTACTGGTAGCCGTCGTATTTGCGATTTCCGGCGAAGGCAATGTGCTGTACGTCGAGGTTGAGACCCATGCCAATCGCGTCGGTTGCAACGAGATGGTCGACGTCACCGTTCTGGAACAGTTCAACCTGGGCGTTGCGCGTGCGCGGGCTAAGCGAGCCAAGCACGACGGCGGCGCCACCGCGCTGTCGCCGGATCAATTCCGCAATCGAATAGACTTCATCTGACGAAAAGGCGACCACGGCAGACCGCGCCGGCAAGCGCGACACTTTTTTCGACCCGGCATATTCCAGGACGGACATGCGCGGGCGCGTGACGACATTTATGCCCGGGAGCAGCCTTTCCAGCAGCGGACGCGCAGTTGCAGCACCCAGAAGAAGCGTTTCCGATTTGCCGCGAAGGTTCAGGATGCGGTCGGTGAAGACATGTCCGCGGTCAAGATTACCGGCCAGCTGCACCTCATCGATCGCCACGAACTCCGTATCGAGATCGAGCGGCATGGCTTCGACGGTGGAAACCCAGAAACGGGGTTTTTCCGGAATGATCTTTTCTTCGCCGGTGATCAAGGCAACCGAGTCCGAACCGGAACGTTCGACGATCCGTCCGTAAACCTCGCGCGCAAGCAGGCGCAAAGGCAGTCCAATCAGGCCGGATGACTGCGCGAGCATGCGCTCTATGGCGAGATGGGTCTTTCCGGTGTTGGTGGGGCCAAGGACAGCCGTGACGGTGCGGGACCTGGCCGACGGTGGCAGCGGCAACGTTTGTGGGCGTGACATGGAATTGGTTTTGATCGGCTTTCTTCGGGCTCTGCGCCTATATCTAGTGCCGCGTGTCTAGCACAGGCCGGACGACAATGTCGCCATTTCTTTTGGTGAAATTCTATCGAATCATAGCAAACAAAATTCTTGTGGAGAACGACTCCAGAACAAACCGAAACCGAATCGCGGACTCCGGACGATTCAGGATTTGTTCCCTACAAGATATGGTCCGTGCGCTGATTTGCCCCACGAAATCCTGAATCTGGTCAAAGACTTGAGTCGCATCGCAAACAGCGTGCGGAAATTCCAGGAAACTGTGTCAAGGATTAATTTAATCTGAATCGGGTACGTGGCGCCGTCAATGTGCCGGTTAATAAACGGACACAGCAAGAACGAAACCCGGACGAATCGCTGACTCCCGAATGTTTCCTGTCTGTTCTTACAATATATGGTGTGTGATGACTTGCCGGACGCTAGTCGAAAAGCGACAAATCCTGTTTGCCTGAATGGTCGGCGTCAACCGCATCCCTCACCTGTTTCAAATCGGGTCACGGGATTCACTCTGTTTTTGAGATGAGAAATCTCTGAATCAGCTCCGAATTTTTGCACTGCAAATTTTTTATAAGTCTAGTTACACTCGTAACTTTCGGCAATTCGCACGCGTTTTCCATGAGTTACCCGTGCAGGCGCAAAAATATTTTCCAAGTTTAGAAAAGGACACCCTTTCTGCCCCTTTTCAAGTGCCTTCGACCAAAGTAGAAATCTTGCGCAAAATCGGCCTTGCTTTTGCGAAAAATTAGGGGAATGGGCTTTTGGCAATAACAAAAATTCTCGTTGCGAACCGGTCTGAAATCGCGATCCGGGTATTTCGTGCCGCCAATGAGTTGGGTCTGAAGACCGTCGCGATCTATGCCGAACAGGACAAACTGGCGCTTCATCGCTTCAAGGCGGACGAGGCGTATCAGGTCGGCAAGGGGCTTGGTCCGATCGAAGCCTATCTTTCCATCGACGAAATCATCCGTGTTGCCAGGCTTGCCGGTGCAGATGCCATTCATCCAGGTTACGGCCTGCTCTCGGAAAGTCCCGAATTCGTGGATGCCTGTGATGCTGCAGGCATCACTTTCATCGGCCCGAGGTCCGACACGATGCGGCGTCTCGGCAACAAGGTCGCTGCAAGAAACCTGGCGATCGAGGCCGGTGTCCCGGTGATGCCGGCGACCGACCCGCTTCCGGACGATATTGGTGATATCAAGCGACAAGCGCTCGAAATCGGATATCCGGTGATGCTGAAAGCGTCCTGGGGTGGCGGTGGCCGGGGAATGCGCGTCATCCCGGACGAGGCGACGCTCGAAAAAGAAGTTCTGGCCGCCAAACGCGAAGCAATGGCCGCCTTTGGCAAGGACGAAATCTATCTTGAAAAACTCGTGCAGCAGGCGCGTCACGTCGAAGTTCAGATCCTGGGCGATGGCGAGAACGTCGTGCATCTGTTTGAGCGGGACTGCTCCATCCAGCGTCGTCACCAAAAAGTCGTCGAGCGTGCACCGGCACCTTATCTGGAAGAAGCGAAACGCCAGGAGCTCTGCGAATACGGTCTGAAAATCGGCCGTGCGGTGAACTACCGGGGTGCGGGAACGGTCGAATTCCTGATGGATGCCGACACGGGTGCCGTTTACTTCATCGAGGTGAACCCGCGAGTTCAGGTGGAGCACACGGTCACAGAGGAAGTGACCGGCATCGATATCGTGCAGGCGCAGATCCATATAGCGGAAGGTGCCAGGATCGGCACACCGGAAAGCGGCGTTCCGGCGCAGGAGAACATTCGCCTCAACGGTCATGCACTTCAGTGCCGGATCACCACGGAAGACCCGGAACAGAACTTCATTCCGGACTATGGCCGGATCACCGCATATCGCGGCGCGACGGGCTTCGGCATTCGCCTGGACGGCGGTACCGCCTATTCGGGCGCGGTGATCACACGGTTTTATGACCCGCTTCTGGAAAAGGTCACGGCCTGGGCGCCGACGGCGGAAGACGCGCGCAAGCGCATGGACCGCGCCTTGCGGGAGTTCCGGATCCGCGGCGTGGCGACAAACCTTGTCTTCCTGGAGAACATCATTGATCACGATGATTTCCGGGCAAATAAATACACCACCCGTTTCATCGACGAGACTCCTTCGCTTTTCGAACAGACCAAGCGTCAGGACCGGGCAACCAAGTTGTTGACATACATCGCGGACGTTTCGGTCAACGGACATCCAGAGACCAAAAACCGGGCGCGTCCGCCCAAGGATGTGGCGCCCCCGACCATTCCGGATTTCGGCGACGACAAGCCCTCCGGCACACGGCAACTTCTCGATGAACTCGGTCCCAAGGGGTTCGCGGACTGGATGAAAGGCCAGAAACGGGCACTGATCACAGACACCACGATGCGTGATGGTCATCAGTCGCTGCTGGCAACACGCATGCGGACCCATGATATCGTCAATGTCGCCGATGCCTATGCCGTCGGCCTTCCGACGCTGTTTTCACTGGAATGCTGGGGGGGAGCGACCTTCGACGTCGCAATGCGGTTCCTGACCGAAAGTCCGTGGGAGCGGCTGCATCTCATCCGCGAGAAAGCACCGAACATTCTCCTTCAGATGCTGCTGCGCGGCTCCAACGGCGTCGGTTACACGAATTACCCTGACAACACCGTCAAGTTTTTCGTCAAGCAAGCCGCGGAAAATGGAATTGACCTGTTCCGTGTCTTTGATTGCCTCAACTGGGTTGAAAACATGCGCGTTTCGATGGACGCGGTTCAGGAAGCGAACAAGCTTTGCGAAGGCGTGCTTTGTTACACGGGCGACATGCTCGACAGTGCGCGGCCAAAATACGACCTGAAATATTATGTCGGCCTTGCCAAGGAGCTGGAAGCGGCGGGTGCGCACATTCTCGGTATCAAGGACATGGCAGGCCTTCTCAAGCCGGAGGCGGCACGGGTCCTGATCAAGACCCTGAAGGACGAGACGGATCTGCCGATCCACTTCCACACCCATGATACTTCCGGAATTGCGGCTGCAACTATTCTCGCCGCGGTCGAAGCAGGGGCCGATGCCGTCGACGCCGCGATGGACGCGCTTTCCGGATTGACGTCACAGCCCTGTCTCGGATCGATCGTGGAGGCCTTGCGTGGAAGCGAGCGTGACACGGGGCTCGATGCCAAGACGATCCGTCAGATATCCTTCTACTGGGAGGCTGTTCGGACGCAGTATCGCGCATTCGAAAGTGATCTGCGATTTGGTGCTTCGGAAGTGTACCTGCACGAAATGCCGGGCGGTCAATTCACCAACCTGAAAGAGCAGGCAAGATCGCTGGGGCTCGAAACCCGCTGGCATGAAGTTGCGCAGGCCTATGCAGACGTCAACATGATGTTTGGGGACATCGTCAAGGTGACACCGTCCTCAAAGGTGGTCGGCGACATGGCATTGATGATGGTCAGCCAGGGGCTTTCCGTCGAAGAAGTCGAGGATCCGGACAAGGATGTCGCCTTCCCGGACAGTGTCGTCAAGATGCTTCACGGCGATCTCGGCCAGTCGCCGGGTGGCTGGCCGGCCGCGTTGCAGGAAAAGGTGCTCAAGGGAAGTGCGCCCATCTCCGTTCGTCCGGGGTCGCTGCTGGAAGACGCCGATCTTGACGCGGAACGCAAGACTGCAGCGGCCGCGACGGGAGGTGATATCAACGACACGGATCTTGCGGCCTACCTGATGTACCCGAAGGTCTTTACCGATTTCGACAAGGCACAGCAGCAATACGGACCGACTTCGGTCCTGCCGACGCCGGTCTATTTTTACGGGCTGGAAGCAGGCCAAGAGGTTTTTGTCGATCTTGAGGCCGGCAAGACACTGGTCGTGCGGTGTCAGGCGATCGGGGAAACGGATGAAAAGGGCGAGAAGAAAGTATTCTTCGAGCTCAACGGGCAGCCACGTAATGTCAAGGTCCCGGACCGCGCTCACGGCGCAACCGGTGCCGCCGCGATGCGCAAGGCCGAAGACGGAAACGCCGCGCATGTCGGAGCGCCGATGCCGGGTGTCATTTCCACGGTTGCCATTGCGACCGGGCAGGACGTCAAGGCCGGTGACGTTCTCGTCTCCATCGAGGCCATGAAGATGGAAACAGCGCTTCATGCGGAGCGAGACGGTAAAGTCAAAGAAGTGCTGGTCACTCCTGGCGCTCAAATTGACGCAAAAGACCTTCTCGTGGTCTTCGAAAGCTGATCGAGAAAAGGTGAGCAGATCGCACATTGGTGCGATTTGCTTTCTAGTTACTTGTTATCAATTGCTAAAACAGTGCCGATCACGCCAAATCACGACTCATCACCATTCATGTGAGTTGTAAACATGCTCTCCAAAGCTTGAAGCTTCCGTGGCCACGTCTTTGAACAAAGGCGTAAGCTTAGGGAGAGAACAATGAGGAAGCTACCTGTTTGGCTGGGAGGTGCAATCGCATCCCTTGTTTTCACGACATCCGCTTATGCGGCTTGCGATGTAAACAAGCCGGGTTACGAGTTGACCGGCGATGAAGCCGAGGCGGTCTATGATTGTCTGAAGTCTGATCTGCAGGCCGGATACCAGAAGGGCTCGAAACGCTGGATACCGGAAGCGTTCGTGAAGGATTATCCGGGCTGGACCAAAGCAAGTGCATTTCCGGCAGCACCCGGCTTTCACGGTGGCAGGTTTCTGGTGACCTACGTGAATTCTATCGGTGCCGACGAGTATCTGAAGTACAAGCCGGAAAATGTTTCCATTCCGGCCGGAACTCAAATCGCCAAGGAATCCTTTGCGATCGATGACGACGGCAAGGTTACCAAGGGACCGCTGTTCCTCATGGAAAAGGTTGCGGCCGGAAAATCGCCCAAGACCGATGACTGGTACTACATGATGGTCGCGCCCAACGGATCGCCGCAAGCGGTCAACGTGTTCACCGCCTGCAGCGAGTGCCATCTTGAGAATTTCGGCGAGCAAGGCGGTCTTGGATATCCGGTAGAAGACGCCAGGATCAAATAGGCAGGGCCTGTTTCACGCAGTCGCAAGGGTGAGGCAAAGGATCTTGCCCTTGCAAGCTAACGTAGCGTTTTTATTGACTTCTGCGGGAAACTCTCCAGTCTCCGGGGTGAACACCTTTGTGTGTTCGCCTCGATCCGGGAGCCCGTCATGAAGAATTCCTTATTGTTTTTTACTGCGTTTGTTCTCCTTCAAGTCCAGTTTGGGCTGGCGTCTGAAAACAAAGTCGACCTTCCGAACTACAATACGCCGATCCCGGAAGACATCCTGACCCCGGATGAAGTGGAAACGCGCTTCGGTACCCTAAAATTCGTCGATGGACGACCGACACCCGAAACCAGTGCCCTGATGTTTGATACACTCGACTTCATGCGCGGTGTCGAGGTTTTTCTGAATTTCATACCCGCGACTTCCATAGAGGGTATCCGAAGAGGGATGGTCGAAGTCGGTGTCGATGCCGCAAACAAGTTTGCGGTGTTTGAGGATTTGATGGACTCAAATCCGTTGTTTCTGACCGGCAACACCGACACGGTCTATGGTTCGACCATTCTGGATCTGCAGCGCGACGGTCCGGTCGTCATCGAGATTCCGAAGGGTCAGGGGCCGACGACGGTCAATGATGCCTATTTCAGATTTGTTACCGACATGGGCGTGCCGGGCCCCGACAAGGGAGAGGGCGGGAAATACCTCATATTGCCGCCCGACTATGAGGGCGATCTTGCGCCGCCGGTCGGCGGATACAAGGCGGAGGTCGAGGGTGAAACCTACTTCGTTTCGAAATCGACCAGTTACATCAATTGGTTCATCGCCCGCGGGTTCCTTGTCGACGGCAAGACCGATGCGGCTGTCAAAGCCTATCGGACCGGCCTGAAGATCTACCCTCTTCGTGACAGATCCGCACCACCAGAGATGGAATTCATCAATGTTTCCAGGAAGGCGTTCAATACCATTCACGCCAATACGTTCGAGTTCTACAACGAACTGAATACGGTAATCCAGAAAGAGCCGATATCGGCATTCGATCCCGAACTGCGTGGTCTTGCGGCCGCGATCGGGATCGAAAAGGGCAAAGCCTTCGATCCTGATGAGCGTATGAAGCAAATTCTGACGGAAGCGGTCGCCATAGGAAATGCCACCGCCCGATCGATCTGGCTGAAACCACGCGACAAGACTGCCTATCTGTATGAAAACAGTGGCTGGTATACCGCTTTCATAGGCAGTAACTGGCAGTGGCTGCGTGACGAGGGAAACGGTGGACGGTATCTGGATGCCCGAACGATGTTCTTCTACATGGCAACCGTCAACACGCCGGCGATGGTTCTGAAGCTCCCGGGCAAAGGTTCGCAATACGCCCTGAATGTCACGGATAGCGAGGGGGAATTCCTGGATGGCTCCAAAACCTACTCGCTCACCATACCGGCCGACGTTCCTGCGAAAGACTTCTGGTCGGTCGTTATCTATGACCCTCAGACCCGCTCCGAGCTTCAGACCGGTCAGCCGTTCCCGAGCAAGAACAATCAACGTGATGATCTGGCCGTCAACGACGACGGATCAGTAACGCTTTACTTCGGTCCCGAAGCGCCGTCAGGGAAGCAGCAGAACTGGATCCAGACCATCGCGAACAAGGGATGGTTTGCCATCCTGCGTCTGTACGGACCGGAGGAACCCTGGTTCGAGAAAACCTGGCGGCCTGGAGAAATCGTTTCCGCAGACTAGATGCGCAGACCGGCAACCAGTTGGTGGCGGATCATTCCACCGCTCTCATCTGGGCGTGCATAACCGGCGCTTGTGCTGTCCCGATCCAGAGATCCAGAAAATCGTCGAGCCATTTCCTGACGGCAGGATCGTGGATGAAGCGGCCGGCGAAGTGATCGCGGCGTTGCTGAGCTCCGGGCAGTTCCATGCGCGGCGCTGCCTTTGTGGTCCATTTGACCATCATCTGGTGAGTCAATTCCGGATGAAACTGGATGCCGTAAGCGGCCGGTCCGACACGAATGGCCTGATTGGGGTACGTCGGGCCAGAAGCCAGCAATTCAGCTCCACCCGGACAGTCAAAACCTTCCCGGTGCCACTGATAAACCTTTTTCGGCCAGTCCATCATTGTTTTGCCGGTGCTTGTCGGCGACAAGGGGTAATAGCCGATCTCGACAAGTTCGTCCCTGTGACCGGCGACCGTGCCACCCAGGTGCCTGACCATCATCTGGGCCCCGAGACAGATACCGAGAAAAGGTTTTTCCTCCTTCAGCGGTACCTTGATCCAGTCAATTTCCTTGTGAACGAAAGCATCGGGATCGTTGGCGCTCATCGGACCACCAAATATCACAGCACCGGCATGCCCGGCCATGGTGTCAGGCAGCGTGTCACCGAAACGGGGTTTTCGGATATCCAGTGTGAAGCCGCGTTTGACAAGTTCCATTCCGACACGGCCGGGTGAGGAGGCTTCCTGGTGGAGGACAATGAGGACCTTGGGACAGTTACCGGCTGGAGCGCGTTCAAATCTCATAAGACAAATATGAGGGAGCCCGCCAAAAAAATCGACCCCCGCTCCAACAACTGTTCAATGAAATTTCCCCGGCTATCGATGCTCGCCCGGATTCGATACCGGATTGCTACTCGCTGTCCGTTTCTTCAGGTGCAGTTTGCGCAACCTTGTGCCGGAGCGTCATGCGATCTCGCGTTGAAACTCCCAGAAGTTCGGCGACACGCCAGATTGTATTGTCTTCAAACTCGTGGACGTGGCCGTCCGCGTAAACGATCTCCCACATCATCTCGACGATCGCGAGGCGCTCTGTCTCGTCGGCCGTCCGTTTCAATACGGACGTGAAACCATAAAGGTCGACGGCCTCTTCGTCTCGCTGCTTGGCAGCGGCGATCAGTTCCGTCGTTTCCTTGTCGGACAGGTCGTAGTGGCTTTGCAGGATCTCGCGAAGTTTCGTGCTTTCGCTTTCCTCGATGATGCCGTCGATATCGATCAGGTGAAACAACAGGGCAGCCGCAGCCAAACGCTTGTCGTCTTCTGCGAACTTCTTCTTGCCGTCGTCACCAAATGTGATTTCCCGGACAAAGCTTTTCAGCGCATTCAGCATGTCTTGGTTTTCCTGTTTCCGGCATCCCTGCTTGCCTTCCTTAAATAGCTATACCATTCCCACTTTGGCATCAAAGAGTTGTTGATACCTTTAATCGTGTCAGGTGGGAATTTAATCCGGTATTTTCGAGTCAACTTTTTGGAATCGTTCTAAACTATTGATTTTTCTTGATTTTAAACTTGACACTATGCTTCAGGAAATGGTTTGACCGACAGGCTGTCGACGCCCGCTGGCGTTGTTTAAATTTTTGTAATTGCAAAAACGGGGTGGCGTTCGCGGCCCCGATTGCATTGAAAAGGGGGTGGACCCATGAAATCACTCAAGTTTGGCCTGCTGACGGCTACGGCCCTGTTTGTCACGCCTGCAATGGCAGCGGCGCCGTCTGATGTCCTGTCGAATTACGGCGATATTGCCCAGGCGAGCTATGCCGATTCCCTTGCAACGGCAAAGACGCTGAAGGCTGCTATCGACAAGTTCCTCGATGAGCCGACCGAGGCAAACCTGGAAGACGCACGCTCTGCGTGGATCGAAGCGCGCAATCCCTACCAGCAGACTGAAGCCTACCGTTTCGGCAACGCGATCGTCGATGATTGGGAAGGCAAGGTAAATGCGTGGCCGCTCGACGAAGGTCTGATCGACTATGTTGACGCGTCCTATGGTGAAGATTCAGAAGAAAACCCGTTCTATGCGGCCAACCTGATTGCCAATCCGTCCCTCAAGGCCGGTGGCGAAACAATCGATGCGAGCAATATTACCGCGTCTTTGCTGGCCGACCAGCTTCAGGAAGCCGGTGAAGTCGAGGCCAACGTGGTCACCGGTTATCACGCTGTCGAATTCATGCTGTGGGGTCAGGATCTGAACGGCACCGACGCCGGGGCCGGTTCCCGTCCCGCGACGGACTTCGATCCGGCCAACTGCACCGGCGGGAATTGTGAGCGGCGGGTCCAATACCTGCGAGCAGTCACCGACCTTCTGATTTCCGATCTTGAAGAAATGGCAGCCGCCTGGGCGCCTGGCGGAGCGGCACGTGAAGAGCTGGCAGCCAAGGGAGAAAACGGTGGTCTTGCGACGATCCTGACCGGTATGGGTTCGCTTTCCTACGGTGAACTTGCCGGGGAACGCATCAAACTCGGCCTTCTGCTGCATGATCCGGAGGAAGAGCATGACTGCTTCGCCGACAACACCCACATGTCGCACCTCAATGATGTCGTCGGTATCCGAAACGTCTACTTCGGTTCGTATTCAAGCCCGCTTGGCAACGATGTTTCAGGTGCTTCGCTCGCTGACATTGTCGCGGCGAAGGATCCGGCACTTGCCGACGAGATGAAGGCAAAGCTCGACGCGACGCTGGCTGCTTTCGAGGTCATGAAGGCGCGGGCCGAAGGTGGTGAAGCCTATGACCAGATGATTGGTGAAGGCAACGACGAGGGCAACGCCGTTGTGCAGGCCGCCGTCGACGCTCTGGTCGATCAGACGGCGTCCATCGAACGCGTCGTAAAAGTGCTCGGTCTGGACGAAGTCGCGTTTGAAGGTTCCGACAGCCTTGACAACCCGGGCGCGGTTTTCGAATAAGCAAATCTCGTCAGGCGGCTCTCGGGCCGCCTGACGCTTTTCTATCTGCGAATTGGGGCTCGCAGGTCACAATCAGGATGCGATTTATGAGGCTGGCCCTTCGGTCGAACGCCGCCAAGAGCGCTGTTTTGTGTGTTTTTCTTGCAGTCAATCCTGTCGCTGCAGGGGATCCGTTTTCCCACCGCGACGACCTGTCGGAGAAAGACAGGGCCAGGATCGCGAACATACTCTCGGCGCCTGCCGATTTTGAAGCGCCCGAACCGTTCGAGCCGATGCAGGGCGGAGCCGGCACCTCTACCCGCCGCCCAAATCGGGATGCATTTTCGCACTCGAATGCCAACCTGACGTTCGAAGAGCAGCACGATTTCAAGGTCGGAAACGGGCTTTTCAAGAAACTCTGGACTTCTTCGCCCTCGTCGACACGCGCCTCAGACGGTCTTGGACCGCTCTACAATGCGCGCTCCTGTCAGGGTTGCCATCTGAAGGACGGCCGGGGCCGTCCGCCACGTCCGGGGGATGAAGCGGTTTCGCTGTTCCTGCGTCTTTCAATTCCGCCTCAGACGGAAGAACAGCAACTGGCCCTGGCGGCGCGGAAAATCCTGCGTGTTCCGGAACCGGTCTATGGCGGTCAGTTCCAGGCCTTTGCTGTGCAGGGCCTTCCCGGCGAAGGACGGTTCGATATCGGAACGCAAGACATCGAAGTTCACATGAATGGCGGTGAGACAGCCATTCTTCAAAAACCCGTCTACCAGATCCGCGATCTCGGATTTGGTGACATGCATCCCGACACCATGATTTCCCCCCGTGTTGCGCCGCCGATGATCGGGCTTGGCCTTCTTCAAGCCATCCACCCTGGCGACTTGGAGAGGCTTGCGGATCCGGAGGATCTCGATGGGGATGGCGTTTCAGGCAGGATCAGCCGCGTGCGTGATCCGGAAACCGATGAGTTCACCATTGGCCGGTTCGGCTGGAAGGCATCGAACCCCTCTATCCGGACCCAGACGGCGGGTGCATTTTCCGGCGATATCGGCATCAGCACGCCGGACCGGCCCGACAACTACGGCGATTGCACGGAATTGCAAACCGAATGCAGAGCCTTGCCGCATGGCGAGCAGGTGACGCTCGGCGTTTCCGAGGCCCCTGATCCTGTCATGGATCTTGTGACTTTCTATTCGGAAAACCTCGCAGTGCCGATGCGGCGCGATGTTGACGATCCGGTCGTCCTGAAGGGCAAGCAGGTCTTTTACGAAACGGGTTGCGCCAAATGCCATCAGCCAAAATATGTAACAGGAAGAAATGCCGCAAACCCGGCGCACAGGTTCCAGCTGATCTGGCCATATACGGACCTTCTTCTGCATGATATGGGCGAGGGTCTTGCTGACAATCGCCCTGTGGGTGATGCAAACGGACGGGAATGGCGGACGCCGCCGCTCTGGGGCATCGGCCTGACCGAGACGGTAAACAACCATACAAGGTTCCTGCACGACGGACGGGCACGCAATCTTCTGGAAGCCGTTCTGTGGCATGGCGGCGAAGCACAGGCGGCACGTGATACTGTTGTTGCAATGCCGCCGGAAAATCGACAGGCGCTGATCCGTTTCTTGGAGTCTCTTTGATGAAAAACCTGGTCCTGGGAATTGCTGCGATCCTTCTTGCGGTTCCATCGCAAGCAGCTGATTTCAACGCACCGCTTGAAAATATCATTTCGGGCTATTTTCGCCCGGCGGCAGCCGATTTTTCTGAAAGCGCCGGAAAACTGCCCAATGCCGTTTCAGCCATCTGCATCGAGGCAACCGAGGCAAACGTCCTTGGATTTCAAACCGCCTTTTCGGAAACCATACGTGATTTTTCACGCATTCAGTTTCTGAGGTTCGGTCCCCTCCTTGAAGACGACAGGCTAAGCCGCCTGTCTTTCCGGCCTGACCCGCGCGGCAGGGCGCAAAAGCAGATCAGAAAACTCTATGCGGCGGCGGACAACAGCATTTTGTCGCCTGTGCGCCTTGGCAAGAAAAGCGTCGCGGTTCAGAGCCTGACTGCACTGGAGCTGATTGCCTTCAACAAGGACACGGAAGTCGTCCTCGGAAATGACAGTGACAACAAGGACTACACGTGCGGGTACGCCCTCGCCATTGCGCAGAACGTTTCCAAGATTGCGCATGACACCTCGGCCGATTGGATCGACCCGGACGGTTACAGCAAAATTCTCCTGTCTGCCGGGCCGGACAATGACCGTTATCGTACTTCGAAGGAAGCCTTCGAGGACGTTTTCAATTCGCTGGCAACCGGTATCACGATTACCAAGGATCAGGATATTTTGCCGGCGATGGGAAAGTCGAAGGACAAAACAAAACCGAACCGGTTTCCCTTTTCACGCTCGGGCAATGCGGTAGTCTACCTCACGGGCGAGCTTGCCGGTATCAACGATGCGCTGTCCAGCATGGATCTGAAACCAATGATGTCATCCGACGATCAGTGGACACTGGATACGCTCGGTTTTGAATTCAAGAATGCCAGGAACTACCTGGATGCACTCAATCCGCCCTTGCGCAGGACATTCAGCGAGAACGATGGTTACAATCAGGTTGCTGCCCTGTTGATCACGCTTTCCTCGATCCAGGAGCTGATGACCCAGGGTGTCGCCGGTGGCCTGGGACTTGCCGGAGGGTTCAATGCCCTTGACGGCGACTGAACGACACTCGTTTTCGCGCCGCGGGTTCTTGACGGCGCTGGGCGGTATCGCAACGTTGCCTGCCTTTTCGCGGTCGCCACTGGCAGAAAGCCTGCTGGAGCGGAAAGACGGTGAAGATGCTGTACTTTTTGCCAGCGCCTACCGGAATTCCAATGGTGACTTCGGCATAGGACTGCTGGACGACTACGGACAGATCCTTGCCAGAATAACGCTCCCCGGACGTGGTCATGGTATTGCCGTTTCTCCGGACGGGCAGCGTTTTGTTGCCTTTGCACGGCGTCCCGGGACGTTCGCTCTGTTTGTGCAGCCTTTTCAGAACTCCGACCCTTCCGTGATTGTCTCCGAACCCGGCAGGCATTTTTATGGTCATGGCTGTTTTTCGGCCGATGGCCGTCTGCTTTATGCGGTGGAGAACGATTTTGGAGCCGTTCGCGGGGTTGTGGGCGTCTACGACGTGAGTGGCCACCTGCCGAAACGGATCGGTGAAATCAGTTCTTTTGGTCTTGGACCGCACGATATCGCGCTATCGTCCGACGGACGGACACTCGTGATTGCAAATGGCGGCATTGAAACGCACCCGAACATGGGTCGAGAGAAGCTCAATCTTGCCACCATGGCGCCCTCGATCGCCTTTGTTGATGTACAAACAGGCGATCTGGCAAGACAACATGAACTGGACAGGTCCCTGCATCAATTATCCTTGCGGCACATGGCCCTGGACGGAAAGGGGCGGGCCTGGGTCGGTGGCCAATATGAGGGGCCGGCATCTGATGCGCCGCCGCTCGTTGCCGTCTTCGCACCTGACGAAGCGCCCTATACGACAGAAATACCAGCGTCATTCACAGGCAATCTGAACAATTACATCGGGTCCGTAACCGCCAGCATTTCCGGCGATGTCATTGCCACATCCGCACCGCGTGGCGGCCAGACCCTATTCTGGGACGCAGGAACAGGCGGTTTCCTTGGCGCGCAGGCGATCCCCGATGGCTGCGGTGTCGCGCCCATCGATCAGGGCAGTTTTCTGATTTCTGACGGAAATGGCGGTTTGTCTTTCGTCAATGAACCGGACTTGCCAGCCGAGATCCTGGCGCGGCCCCCGGGCTTTTCGTGGGACAATCACTTGGTTGCCTTTTCCCAGGCGTGACGATTTCCGAGGAAGCTCTGCGCTCGACGGTTGCGAATTCGTATTGTTTCCTGCTTTTGTCAAATTCACAGTGCAGTGTGGGTGTGGACGAAGCTGCGATTGGTCTACATTAGGGCCGATTCGCGAAAGGAGACGCTCAAATATGCGACGGCTTTTGATCGGGTTGGGCAGTCTGGTGATCTTGCTGGTGACGATCGTTCTGGTCGTTCCGCTGTTCCTGCCCAAGGACGAAATCAAACGTCAGGTGGTTGAACAGGTGGACAAGCGACTTGGCTGGCGCGTCCGGCTTGACGGTCCCGTGTCGCTTTCCCTGTTTCCCGGGTTTGCTCTCGACGCACAGGATATCGGTGTCGCGGGAGAAGCCGGTGCCGACGGTATTGAATTTGCAAAGGCGGAACGAGTGGAGTTCGGTCTCGCCTGGGGTGGGTTGATAACGGGCAACATCCAGGTCACCGGCATTACTCTGGACAAGCCGGACATCTATCTTGAAGTGGGTCAAAACGGATCGACCAGCTGGGAACCGCGCCGGAATCTCGGTCTTGGCGAAGACCTTGCCGCCCAATCCGGACAAGCCGCTCAGGCTGATCAGACCTCGGCAACGCAAGCGCCCCAATCGGAGCCTGCGACCGCATCCGGAAACTACCTGAAAAGCATTGGTGTCGACAGTCTTACGATCAACGGTGGCATGCTCACCTACAAGGATCCGTCAACAAGCGAGCCGGTTCGGATCAGCAATCTGGATCTTGCACTCACTGCTCCGGATCTCGGCGGTGAGGTCGATCTGACTTCCAGTTTCGTGCTTCAGGACATACCGTTCAATGTCGCCGGTGGGCTGGATAATCCGCTGGGGCTGACATCCGGCGATCAGGTGCCGGTCAACCTGACGATTTCGACCGGTGAAAATTCCATCACAATGTCAGGTGAAACAGGGCTCAAGCCAACGCGCGCCGAACTGACCCTGAATGCCGCGGGACCATCATTGAAGTCGTTGGCAGCGCTCGCCGGTCAGAGCCTGGAGGCAGACCCGGGGGCCTATTCATTCGATGCCAGCATTTCAGGCTCGGAAGCGTCGATTTCCGTTGCCGATCTGCATCTTGTGCTCGGCCAGCTTTCGCTCGGTGGTGCGGCAGACGCGGATCTCGCAGGTCTCGTGCCGGAAGTGTCCGGCCGCATGGTGCTGAAGGATGGATCGATCAAGGACCTTCTTCTTCTGGCAGGCCAGGACTTGCCGGCAAGCGGAAAGCTGAGCGCCGATATGGCATTCGATACCGTCGGATTGACAGGCGCGGAACTGATTGCCGGTCTCGACATGAACGGGTCGATTTCGATTTCAGAGGGCGAAATTGGTGGCCTCGGCCTGTCCTCCACCGTTGGTGACCCGGAGGCGGACCGTCTGACCGACCTTGCGCTGGACGTGGATCTTCAGGGCCTTGAAAAACCGATCTCCCTTTCGGGCGCGCTTTCATGGCGGGGTGAAGCATTCAGCCTGACAGGCGAGGCCGATACCGCAAAGTTGCTTGGCGGAAACTCAGCACCTGTATCCGTTTCCCTGAAAGGGAACAGGGTTAGTGCGGGCTTTGCCGGACAGGTCGCAATGAGCGGCAATGTCGATGGCGCGGTCAATGTGGATACGGCTGATCTGCGTGGTTTGATGGGCTGGCTTGGTCAGCCGCTTGGTTCGGGGGGCGGGCTGAAAACCTTCAAGGCCTCCGGGATTTTCGGTATGCAGCCCGGTGCGGTTTCGTTCGAAGAAACCCGCTTTACACTTGATGAGACAAGCGGTGAAGCCAACGGGAGGATCGAACTTGGTGCCAAGCCGAAGGTGACGGCACGACTGGCGCTGCGCGAGCTGGTACTGGATCCGTATCTTAGTGACGGCTCCAGCACAGGAACCGGTGGCGGCTCTGGCGGGTCCGGGTCTTCAGGCAATGCAAGTGGCGGAAACGAAAGCAAAAAGCCGGCATCCGGATGGAACACGGATCCGATCGACTTCAAGGGTCTTCGGGCCGTCGATGCGGATTTCAAGGTCACGACGCGCGAGATTCGCTGGAACAAGATCAAGATCGACGAGAGTGCGCTTTCCACGACCATTCAAAACGGGGTTCTGACTGCGAACCTGGAAAAGCTGGCTCTATACGAAGGCGCGGGCAAGGGAACTGTCACGTTGAACGGAGCTTCGGAAACACCTGAAGTCGCCGCGCAGTTTTCGCTGAGCGGGCTCAATGCCTATCCCTTGCTGCGCGACGCGGCTGAATTTGAGTGGATTGAAGGCAGCACCTCGATCAATCTCAATGTGACGTCAAGCGGCGGATCGCAGCAAGCGCTGGTCCAGGGTTTGAACGGTTCGGCCGACTATGAATTCGTGGACGGAGCAATCAGGGGTATCAATATTCCGAAAATGGTGCGGGGTCTTTCTGTCGAAACATTGCTCGGCTGGCAGGAAAATCCCTCGGCGAAGACCGACTTCAGTACCCTCGGGGCTTCGTTTCAAATTGCCAACGGGATCGCCAAGACCGAAGATCTTGCCATGGTCGGGCCGTTGTTGCGTATGAACGGCAAGGGAACGACGGACTTGCCGCAGCAAAGCCTCAACTGGCGCGTGGAGCCAAATATCGTTCCGACCCTGGAAGGGCAACCGCCGATGCCGCGCCGGAAGGGCGAGGACAAGAAAATGGCTGGTCTCGGCGTTCCAATTGTCATCGAAGGGTCCTGGAATGACCCCCGGATCTATCCCGATATTGCCGGTATTCTGCAAAACCCGGAGGCGGCCTACAAGCAGCTTCAGGAAACGGGTGGCGAGCTGATCTCGATACTCCAGGGAAACAAGGACGCTCCGCAGGAGCTGGTTGATACGGCTAACGAGGTTATTCAACGCGCGACCGGTGGGCGGACCCAGATCGATGTCCAGAAGGTTATCGACGGCGATGTCGATGACGAAGAAGTGCTGAAAGCGGTTGAAGAGGGCTTCGGCCTTCCTCCCGGATTGCTTGGAAGTGTTCTGGGCAAGAAAAAGAAAGAAGACAGCAACTGACAGCGCGCGTCCTGCCGAGTCGGGCAAGGTGACCTGCCAGACAGGATGAGCGGTGCCATCGTCTTGCGAGACCGGTCGGCGAATCATGTTTCCGCGCTGCCTGAGCACTTGGGTCGCAAATCCCGACCTTGTGAAAATCAACAATAGTATTTGCGGTATAGTGTTGGACAAAGACACCACCTTTCGTTGTTGATTGGAGTATCGTCATGTCCATGCGGGGCACCGTTTCGCAGAAATTCATCCTCTTGTGTGTCACACTTTGTCTTGCGTTGCCGGCGCGAGAATCCTTCGCACAAGGCTCCTGGAGCCCCGAAACCAGCCTCAATGTAAAACGTCTTTCAGACCTCTCGTTTTCTCCCGACGATTCAAAGCTGCTTTACGGTGTGAACAGCGTCGATCTGGTCAAGGACGAATATCCGGTCGAATTCTTCGTGTCCGACACCGATGGTGGCAACGTGCGAACGTTGCTGGAGCGGTCTGCTGAAAAATCCGCGCCGCAGTGGTCACCGGACGGGCGCTTCGTTGCCTATCTGTCTACCGAAACGGGGATAAACAATATTTGGGTCGTCGAGGCCGCTGGGGGTGACGGCCAGCAGATTACCCGCGTTTCGCGGGATATTTCGAGTTTCAAATGGGCGCCAGACGGCAACTCAATTGCGTTTGTCATGGCAGATCCGGATTTGGTTCCGCCGGATGTGAAAGATTCAGATGTCTTCGTCAAAAATCACCTTTGGCTGCAAAAACTGAAGGGCGTCAAACCGGACGGAAACGTGATCAACCTGACGCGGGATGCAGAATTCTCGGTTAGCGAATGGGGCGGCAACTGGTCGTATGACTGGGCTCCCGACAGCCGCCGGATCGTGTTTGCGCATCAGGAACGACCCGGCCTCGACTACTGGACGAGGGCGCAGCTCTCAATTGCCGATGCCGGAACCGGGGAATTCAGTCGTATCGATGCAGGAAATGAGCACTGGAAATATTTTCCAAAGTTCTCGCCGGACGGCAAATGGATTGCATTCATAAACGCACCGGGCCCCTTCAAATGGTCTTTCCTTTGGGATATCAAACTTCTCCCGGTCGATGGCGGCGATATCATCAATCTCCCCAACAGCAAGAACCGGCTTCCGTTTCCGTGGGAGTGGGCGGCCGATTCCAAGAGCCTCTACTACATAGAGAATGACCGTGTCAGCTATTCCTTCTACGAGATGCCCATCGACGGATCCTCGTACTCGAAAGTGTTCGGATCTCCACGAGATCTGGATGTGCCGGGCCTCAATACCTATCTGACGTCATCCTTTGTCGACGTTAGTTCAGACGGACAGACACTCGCCTTCATCGGACAGACACACGCAAAACCCCCCGAGGCGTATGTCACCGATGTCGCCCAGTTCGATCCTTCAAGGGTCACGCAGGTGAACAGCGAGTTCGATGGGATCGGGGCACTCAGGACCGAGCTGATCGAGTGGACGTCGCTCGACACAACGCCTGTCGAGGGTCTTTTGAGCTATCCGGAGGACTACCGGGAAGGCGAGACATATCCATTGGTCGTGCAGATACACGGCGGTCCGAATGGCGTTGACTTCAACGAATACCTGCCGCTGATGAGATTCTTTGCGACGGCGTCCTATCTGGAACACGGGTATTTCGTTCTACGCATCAATTATCGCGGTACACTCGGATATGGCCGGAATTTCCGGGAAGACCTGATCGGCAATTTCGGTGGCCCGGACTTTCACGACGTCATGACGGGCGTAAACCACGTCATCGCCCAGGGATTGGCGGATCCCGAGAAGCTGTTCGTGATCGGCCAGAGCAATGGTGGTACGCTGACCAGCTGGATCATCACCCAGACCGACCGGTTCAGGTCTGCATGCCCGGTTGCCGGAGAAACGGACTATATCAGTCTGGAGGGCACCAACGGCTATTTTCAGACAAGCTGGTACCTGGGGGGCAGTTTCATCGACAATCTGCAGATGTTTCTGGATCGCTCACCGATCTTCCATGTGAAGAATGTGCAGACCCCTGTGCTCATTCAAGGCGGACTACTGGACGACAATGTTCCCTTTACGCAACTGGAGGAGTTTTATCGTGCGTTGAAGCGAGAGGGTGCGGATGCACATCTGGTCGGGTATCCGAAGTCGACCCACGACTACTACCCGCCAAAACTGTACCTGCGCCTGTTGCGCTCCTGTCTCGACTGGACCGAAAAACATCGCGAGGCCGCGGAATAGTGCCTCAAGATCAGGGCGTGGGCTTTACCTTCTGTCCGGCAGGGTCGCCTCAAAACCTGCCGGCTTTGCGGGCCAGTTCAATACCCGGGCTGATCCGCATCAGGCGCATTTCGCCGAAACTGCGTATTTCCTGTTTCCCGAGATCGTCAAGATGAAATTCCTCAACGAGGAATTCCTTCATCGAATCGGGGGCAACGACGCACATGGGATTGGCAAATGCCTGCAGGCGCGCGGCAAGGTTCACGGCTGATCCGAAAACGTCATATACGTATTTCTGGATGCCGACGACCGAGCCCACGGCTGACCCGGTGCCAAGGCCTATGCGTGCTTCCCACTTGTACTGGTGGCTCTGATTGCGACGTTCGAGATAGCGGATGAAGCGCACCGCACAATTTGCAACCGCCCGCATGTGGTCAGGAGAAGGTTCGGGCATCCCGGCGACCGCAAGATAGGCATCGCCGATGGTCTTGATCCGTTCGCAACCGAATTGTTCGGCAATCCGGTCGAACGCCGTGAAAATGTCGTTCAACTCGCCGAGTGTGACCGTGGGGTCATGATTGGTCGAAAAACGAGTGAAATCGACAAAATCCAGCATGACAACGGAGACGCTTTCGTAAAGCTGGGGCGTCACGACACCGAATGTCTTGAACTCCTCATAGACAGTGCGGGGCATGAGGTTCAGCAACAGGCGTTCCACGCGTTCCTTTTCCCGTTCCAGTTCGCGCGTGTTGCGCTCGACCATGGACGAGTAACTGTCGATCATCGACTCCAGTTCACGGATCCGGGTGATGTTCTGACATTCGACGACGAACAGGTCGTTTGTCTCTTCGTCCGCTCCGGAAATCGAAAGGGCGATGACCAGTGTGCGGCGTTTCAGCTTTACAGAGATCTCACCGGAATAGCGGCCGGTCTGGTCCAGCGCTGCGCGTACACCATCCATGTCGATATCATGAAGAACGTCCTGCAACGGAGACCCGGGATCGGGTTTTCCGAACCAGTCCGCGAAGGGGGCGTTGCTGAAAACGAACTGGAAGTCATCTCCCCGGACAACGGCGATACCAACGCCGATGGCGCGCAGAAGCTGTTGATTGATGGCCGTGATACTCATGAGCGGCCCGTCGAAAGAATACAGGTCCGGCGGGCTTCGATTTCCGAAATGACCGTGTCGATGTCCTGGGGCGTAAAGTCATGTTCCGCGAGCGTTTCGCTCAGGAGCCTGCTCACCTCATCGAAATCTTCGTGTGTCAGGTCAAGCGAGGCATGTGCTCTCCTGAGCCGCTCATCGGAATAGGAAACCGGACCACCGAGAAGAGATGAAATGAACTTGGTCTGATGATCAATCAATTTCGGCATGTCGATGTCGTCGAAGTAGTCGCCGACCTGATCGGAATCGAGAATTTTGTCATAAAAAGCCATTACAACGCGGCTTACGGATTTGAAGCCACCGTATTTGTCAAAAAGGGCCTTGGACATACCTGGGATACTCGATTAACAGCTGATTTCAATGCAGTAGAAACAGAGTAGGCGACTGCGGACTTAAAGAAAAGTTTTTTGGAAATTTCCCAATTAATTTTTTGATCCTGTGAATTTATTCAGAGCTTGGTTATATTTGTTTCACTTTGAAGAAAGTGACATTACGTCACTGTCTTCAGGTCAGCAGCGATCGATTTTGACGACCTTGTCAAACGCGCCCTGCCAACGATCCCAGCAAGGCTGCCGGCGCATCTTCATGCACCAGATGGGCAGCGTCCTCGATCGGCGTGAAGCTCTTGGCCTGCAGAAGGTCCTGAAGCTCGCGGCCTTGTGCCGGCGGAATGAAAGTGTCTCGCATTCCCCAGGTGAGGTGAACATCAAAATCGGTAGGACCGTAGCGTTTTTGCGCCTCTTCAATATTGGCGATATCAGCCTGCGCGATCTGGCGGTAGAACGCCGCCTCGCCAGCCTCTCCAGACCAGGGATCGAAATATATCCTGGTCGCCTCTTCCCGGAGCGGATAATGAGCTGCAGCCTGGATATAGGCCCGAAAAAGAGCTTCATGGGCATAGTCGGGCAAGCCTGCAAATGCGGGCTCGTGATTTGCAACATGGGCATAAAACGGCGACCCGGACGGCAGGACGGCAACCGCGTTCACGAGATGAAGCTTGCCGTAGTCAATGCCGTTGACGAAGTGTCCCCGCAAAGCGGCGAGGCCACCAAAATCATGGCCGATGACCTGCGGTCTTTTCAGTTCCCAGTGTCCGATCAACGCTTCCAGCAGGTCGCTTTGAACATATTCGGTGACATTCTGAGCTGCATTTTTTTCCGACAGACCGGTCCCGAGCATGTCGAAAAAATAGACCTTGTGGGTCTTTGCCAACCAGGGTGCGATTGCCCTCCAGGACTGGGCAGACCAGGGAAAACCATGCACAAGCACGATCGGGTCGCCCTCACCCAGCGAACCCCATGCTATGGACTGACCTTCAAAGGAAAATCGTTCGTTGAGATGCAGCATCGGTCTTTTCCTTCGCATTGACAATTAGCAAAATTGCTATATAACAATGTTATGTCGAATCGAGAAGACCAAGTCAAGGCACTTGCAAATGAGACCCGGATAGAAGTCCTGCGACTGCTGGACAGGCCCATGGAACACTTTGCACACCAGGAATCAGCGGATCCTGTAGAAACGGGGGTCTGTGTCCAGATGCTCGCGGAGCATTTCGGGATAAGCCAGCCGACGATGAGCCGGCACATCGAACTGCTGAAACGCGCCGGGTTCATCCGGGCGCAGCGCAAGCAAAAATGGACTTATTGTTCCAGGGACGAAACCGCGCTTGCAGACTATGCCAATTGGTTGAAATCGAGTCTGAACATCAGGACCGCATGAGAGCCCACGGCGAATGCCGGCCAGTGGGCCTCATGTTTACGGTCACCGACTGCGCGATGCGCTTGCCAGTTTGCGCGATCAGTACCAGAAACCTTCACGACGCCAGATCGTGAAGTGGCCCCGCACGGGAGGAGCGGGCGTTCCGCCGTCGATCGTGAATTCCCGTCCCCCGTTGATGCCTCTGCCGCCGGTCTGCCGCAGGATTACCCACTGGTTGCATTGAGGCCCACCGCTGGAACTCTGGCACATGTCTATCCGCGCCTTCTTGTCGTCGATCTGCTGCCAGACCCAGTCGACAAGGGCGACGTGACCGTTCCAGACCATGAAATCCAGCGGTTTGACTTCGCTGACTTCGTCGATGTTGATCTTGCAGACCCGTTCGGGATACTTCCGTGGCGAAACGCCGTAGTACTTGTCCCATTCCCCGACCCAGATCAGGAAATTGGCGACAAAGCCGATGCAGTCCATGCCAAAGAAACGATCCTGCACCATCTCCTGCAACGCGCCGCGATCCGACATCTTGTCGAAGTAGATTTTCTTGATCTTGCCCCTTTGCTCGACATCCTTGGAGCCATCCTTGTTGGCACGTCCGCAAACATCGACCTTGTACTTGTCAAGCAGGTCCTTGTGTTTCAGCATGAAATTCCAGATCTTGACGAAGGTCTGATCATTGCCCTGTCCCTTCAGCGCGAGGTCGATCGCACTTCCACCGACATGCCGGTTCAGGTTTTCACCGAATTCGTTCTTGATCCAGCGGAAGTTCTTGTAAAAACTGTGTGCGCTGTCGTTGCCCCCGTTTCCGCGGTCCTTGCAAAGATACTGGTTGAGCTTGACAGGTCCTGCGCTGGTCGGAAGACCGGGATTGGTAAGGCGGTTCACGTATTCAAACGGCAAATTAAAAGCTTCGGCCAAAATCACTCTCCATCAAAAAGGCGTTCTGATCGGACTGCTTGGGTCTGCTGCATCTGTTCACAACTGTGGAATTAGCCGGCTGTGAAACAACACATTTTTCAGAGGTTTCAATCGGCCTCTTGTAATATTTTCTCAATCAATGAACGGATCGTACCACAATCGCTGTCGAAGCGTTACAGGATACCTTGCAGAATATTTCAGATCCGAAGGATTGCGTCAGACAATGTGCGACGGGTCAGTCCTGAAGCGACAAGGCCACCATCATCCTCGATACGCTGTTCTCCACCGGTCCGGTGTTTTCGATGCGAACAAGGTTCGGTACGTTTTCAGGCTCGAGATCTGCTCTTTGCAAGCGTCTTTCGATGTCCTGCCTGCTTTCCCGGCCGCGCGCGGCCAGGCGCTCGGCGAGAACGGGGACAGGCGCCGTGATCAGGAGAACGATCGCGGTTTCGTATTTGTCCGCCGCTCTTTGCAGAACGCGGCGCGACCCGTTGGCGATCACCGTATCGCCTGCGCTGATGTGAGCGTCGTAGACTTCGGGGATGACATAGCCAAGTCCATGGGCTTCCCAGGAAAGGGCTGTTTCTTCATGGCTCACGAGCCGGTCGAATTGCGGACGTGTCAGCGTCTCGTGATCTTCCGCACCGGTATCTGCTTCGCGAGTGATGGCGCGCCGGGCAAAGTGAATATTCGCATGACCCTCGAGTTTTTCCCTGAGCGCGGACATCAGCGTGTCCTTGCCGGCACCACTCGGACCGACCACAAGAACCATTCTACCGGGGCCGAGTTTCGGCTTGTTTCCTGTATCTGCTTCAGGCAACCCGCCGTCCCTCGCGCCAGACACCGCGCACGATCGGAACATTGCCGACCAGTTTCACCTGGATAAGATCGGCGCGCAGTCCGCATTCCAATGCGCCCCGATCCGAAAGTCCGATGGATCTTGCGGGCGTTTCGGTCACCATCTTGACGGCCTGGGGCAAGGAAATTTTTTCGACTTCATTGGCAAGATGGAAAGCTGCCTGAATGAGGGACGCCGGAATATAGTCCGAGGAAAGCACATCCAGGTGACCTGCCTCCGCCAGTTCCTTTGCAGAAACGTTTCCGGAGTGGGACCCGCCGCGCACGACATTGGGAGCACCCATCAGAACAGCCATGCCCGCGTCGTGAGAGGCCTTTGCTGCTTCCCTCGTGGTCGGAAATTCCGCAATCCTGGTGTTCAGTTCGATCGCTTCGTCAACATGTTCCCTGGTGGCATCGTCGTGGCTCGCAATGGAAATGCCGCGAGCCCGCGCTATGGCAGAAAGGCGTTTGCGATTTTCCGGCGCAAGCGCGCAGGCACTTTCCTGCCGGTGCCTGATGAAATCTTCCATCTCGGTGTCGGAAAAGCCCTTTTTGCCCTGGAAATAAACCTTGTAGGCGTCCAGGGAAACGAACTGCCGCTGACCCGGCGTATGGTCCATCAGCGAAATCAGCCGGATACTGTCATCGTCCTCGAACACGCTGAAGGCGTTCATGACATCGGATGCGGAGACCTCACAGCGCAGATGAACGAAGTGATCCGCCCGCAGTCTGCCCTCTTTCTTGCCGGTCTCAATTGCGTCGGCGAGGATGCGCATGTCGCGATAGCGCAGATTTGCGTCCTGATCCATGCCGACACGCAGAGCATCAAAGACTGTGGTGATGCCGGAACAGGCGATCTGCGCGTCATGTGCCTGAACGGCAGCTACGGGGTTCCAGCGGACCATGGGCCGTGGTGCGTAATGTGTCTCAAGGTGATCGGTGTGCAGCTCGACGAGGCCCGGCAGGAGATAGTCCCCTTCGCAATCATGCCCGTTTGCGCTGGTGGGCGCGTCGATGGCATTGATCAGACCCGAGCCGGAAACCGAAAGAGAGCCATCTTTCACTTCATCGGCCAGAATGAGCCTGGCGTTCTTGAAGATTTTCAGATCCGTACTCATGCATTCTCCTTGCGGGTCAAAGGGGCGGCAAGGGACTCGGCCGTTTGCGCTGATGTGCTTCCGGTCAGCTCGAACACCGTGTGAACCTCGAATGGAGCGTTTCTCTCTGGCTCGACATAGAGAGCGAATGAGCTGCAAGTGCGTGACTGCCCCGTTACCGCTGCAAAGTAATTCCTGGCCGCCGCTGCCAGGACAGTGGCTTCGGCATCATTTTCCAGCTTGCTGGACAAGGTCATGTGGAAGCGGAATTCATCGAAGATGTATGGATAGCCCCAACCGGTCAGATAGGAATCCTGTTTTGGTGTCAGGCCACTTTTGCGGCGGCGCTCCAGATCAGCCCCGGAAAGCGGTGCTCGAAACCTCTCGAACCGATGCACGCACAAGGCTGCGAAGGCTGCGAGGTCCGGCTCGGCATTATCCGGTGTCAGGGCGAGAAACCTGCCGAGCCTGTTTACACTGAGAGCCTGGATCTCGAACGGTGCAAGGTCACCTGAAAAATCCCGGCAGGCCTCCAGAAGGGCAGACTCGCTCCGTTCGGGATCTAGATGGAACGGTGCCTTCAGCGTCCCGTGAAACCCGTAGCGACGCGGGCTGCTGGTCAGGTGCAGGAAACGTTCTCTGTCGATGCCGTCAAGCGCCGGCTGGCAGAGATCCGACCCGGAGAACGGGTCCCTTCCCAACCAGGTATTGCCGAGCTGCATCAAACGATCGTCTGCGTCGGCGGCAAAATAGATGGCGTAGCGCATATCAGAATCACGGTCGTTTTCGTGGTGGCCGGGAAGCCCGGCCTATAGGAGGGGGATGACCTTTCTGTGACAGTTTTCCCCCACCTGCAACTGTTTCCTTGGCCAAGAACGTCAGGCGGCCACTTCTGCGGCAAACCCGGTGACGTCGATGATGCGGTCGGCAATTTCCTCACGGACGTCCTGATCGTGAAGAATGCCGACCATCGCAACACCCTGTTCCTTTTTCTCCTGCACCAGGCGGACGACGACCGCCCGGTTGGCCGCGTCAAGCGAGGCAGTCGGTTCATCGAGCAGCAGAATCGGATAGTGGGCTATGAACCCGCGGGCGATGTTGACCCGCTGCTGCTCGCCGCCGGAGAAGGTCGCAGGAGGAAGGGTCCAGAGGCGCTCGGGAACGTTCAGCCGCGTCAGCAGCGAGCGCGCCTTTTCAACTGCTTCTTCTTCACTTGTGCCTTGTGCGACCAGCGGCTCTGCGACGACATCTTCTGCGGACACGCGCGGGATTGTCCGCAGAAACTGGCTGACATAGCCGATAGTATCCTCACGCAATTTCAGAATACGGCGGGGTTCGGCACCTGCGACGTTGATGATGTCGTCGCCGATGGTGACCAGGATCTGGCCCTGATCACAACGGTAGTTGCCGTAGATCATTTTCAGGATGGAACTCTTGCCAGCACCCGACGGGCCACCAAGCACGGCGCATTCTCCTGCATTGACCGAAAATTCGACCTTGTCGACGACGGGAATGACCGAGCCGCCCTGCAAGTGCATTGTGAAGGATTTGCCGACATTGTTGAGATAAAGACGGACGGGCATTTCAGACCTCACACCTGTAAAATCGAGGAAACGAGCAGTTGTGAATACGGCTCTCGCGGATCGTCCAGAACCTGGTCGGTCAGACCGGCCTCGATGACGTTGCCGTTTCGCATCACCATGATGCGGTGAGACAGCAGACGTGCAACTGCGAGATCATGCGTGACGATCACGACCGACAGGCCCAGATCGGCGACGAGGCGGCGCAGCAGATCGAGAAGGCGCGCCTGAACGGAGACGTCGAGACCTCCCGTCGGCTCATCCATGAAGACAAGCCGGGGGCGTGTCACCAGATTTCGGGCAATCTGCAGACGCTGGCGCATGCCGCCGGAAAACGAGCGGGGATCATCGTCGATCCGGTCGCTGTCGATTTCAACCCTGCCCAGCCAGTCGTCGGCAGTGGAACGAATGTTGCCGTAGTGCCTGTCGCCTACGGCCATCAGCCGTTCACCCACATTGGCGCCGGCAGACACATTCATGCGAAGTCCGTCGGCTGCGTTCTGGTGGACAAAGCCCCAGTCGGTGCGCATCAGGAGCCGGCGTTCGGCCTCCGAGAGCTGATAGAGGTTGCGCATGGAACCGTCACGCATGCGGTATTCAATGGCGCCTGCCGTCGGTGCCAGCCGCGTTGAAAGGCAGTTGAGCAGGGTTGTCTTGCCCGAACCGCTTTCACCGACAATGGCAAGCACTTCGCCCGGCCACAAATCGAACGAAACGTCGGCGCAACCGACCCGGTCGCCATAATAGCGGGTGACGTTGTGAACCTGCAGCAGCGGTTCGTCGGCTTGAAACAGGCTCATCAGGCCGTCTCCCCTTGAGTATTTCCGCCGATCTGGAGCGCTGCCGGATCGGCCGCCATCGGCCCTGCATGGCCGGCAGCCCGGCGTTCCTCGCAAAAATCACTGTCAGAGCAAACGAACATGCGTCCACCCCTGTCGTCCAGAATGACCTCGTCGAGGTAAACGTCTTCCGCTCCACAAAGGCCGCAGGGCTTGTCGAATTTCTGGACCTCAAATGGATAATCCTCAAAGTCGAGGCTCTTTACCTTGGTGTAGGGCGGAATGGCGTAGATGCGCTTTTCCCGCCCGGCCCCGTAAAGCTGAAGTGCCGCCATCTCGTCAATTTTCGGGTTGTCGAATTTGGGCGTCGGAGACGGGTCCATCACGTAACGGTCATTGACCTTTACGGGATAGGCATAGGTCGTGGCGATGTGACCGTTCTTGGCAATGTCCTCGTAGAGCTTCACATGCATGAGGCCGTAGTCTTCAAGGGCATGCATCTTGCGGGTTTCCGTCTCGCGCGGCTCCAGGAAGCGGAGCGGCTCGGGAATGGGAACCTGGAAGACAAGGATCTGGTCCTCTGTCAGGGTTTTTTCCGGGATGCGGTGACGGGTCTGGATGACGGTTGCCTCGGACGTTTCGTAGGTCGTCCTGATGCCTGCGGTCTTTTCGAAGAATCCCCGCAGTGAAACAGCATTGGTCGTGTCGTCGGAGCCCTGGTCGATCATTTTCAGACAATCGTCCCGGCCGAGGATAGACGCGGTGACCTGAACCCCGCCCGTACCCCAGCCATAGGGCATCGGCATTTCGCGGGAAGCAAAGGGCACCTGATAACCTGGTATCGCGATGCCTTTCAGGATCGCCCTGCGGATCATGCGCTTGGTCTGCTCGTCGAGGTAAGCGAAGTTGTATTCGCCCTGATCATAAATTTCAGCTGTGTCGTTCATTGTGTAGCCCTCCGCTTCTGGAGAATCCTGGAATAATTCTCCATCCGCATTTCCAGGGTTCCCGTGTGCAGCTCAAAGAGGTGATTGTCGTGGTCATAGAAGTAGATCGACCTGCCTTCACCATCGGTGCGATGGCGCGGCGGCTTGCATTCGAGGCCGAGCCTTCCGATAGCGTCCAGCCGGGTCTCGAATTCACTTTCCTGGATCTTGAAGGCGACATGATTGTAGCTGCGTTCGGGCAAGCTCGTTCCCTGCATGATCGCAATCCAGATATCGCCGACCAGAAAGAACTTTTCCGGTGACAGGGAGAAGGTATCCTCTCCGCTTGCATAAACTTCCCGGCCGTCCAGCACATCAGTCAGTATTTGCGACATCCTTTCGAGGTCGCTGACGATGAAGGTGATATGGCTGAGGCCGCTGCTCATTCCGCAGCCTCCCGGGAAGTTCCATCGCTTTCCGCGCTTGCGCGTTTCTCGAACCATTCGCCGCGCATGCGGCGGACGAGGTCGAGCTCGGCCTGGAAATCGACGTAATGCGGAAGTTTCAGGTGTTCGACAAAGCCTGTCGCCTGGATGTTGTCGGAGTGGGAGAGGACGAACTCGATGTCCTGTGCAGGCGCAGTCTGTTCTTCTCCCAGTTCCTGCCATCGCATCGAGCGGTCGACCATTGCCATGGACATGGCCTTCCGCTCAACCTGACCGAAAACAAGACCATAACCACGCGTGAAGGTGGGTGCCGCCTTTGCAGACCCCTGGAACTGGTTGACCATCTGGCACTCGGTGACCTTTATCGTGCCAAGCGTCACGGCGAAACCGAGTTCCTCCGCGTAAAATTCGACTTCAACCTCACCATAACGAATTTCACCTGCAAACGGGTGTGTTCGGCCATAGCCGCGCTGGGTCGAATAGGCGAGTGCGAGCAGAAAACCCTCGTCGCCCCGTGCAAGGTTCTGGAGGCGCAGGTCCCGATCAGCGGGGAAGGACAGCGGTTCGCGAGTCAGGTCGCCGACAGGTGCGTCCTCGTCGGTCAAGGGGTCCGGTTCCATCAGGCCCTCGTCGCCGAGAAGGTCGGTGACGCGCGGCACGGGTTCGTCGCGGGTTTCAGCTGTTTCAGCCTGAGGCGTACGTTCGTCGTCCTCTGCAGCGAGGGAGAAATCGAGCAGCCGGTGGCTGTAGTCGAATGTCGGACCAAGCACCTGTCCACCGGGCAGATCCTTGTATGTGGCAGATATTCGCCGCTCGACCAGCATTTTCGCAGTATCGACGGGTTGGCTGTAGCCGAAACGCGGCAACGTCGTCCGGTAAGCCCGCATCAGGAAGGCAGCTTCGATCAGGTCGCCTCGAGACTGCTTGATAGCGAGTGCGGCCAGCTTTTCGTCGTAAAGAGAGCCTTCGCCCATGACGCGGGCGACGGAATGGGAAAGCTGTTCGGCGATTTGTTCAAGGGTCAGCGCGGGGACTGAGGTGTCACCCCGGCGACGCTTGGCCAGCAGCTTGTGAGCGTTGCGGATGGCTTTCTCGCCACCTTTGACGGCAACATACATGGATCAGGTCTCCGTGAGCGTGACGCGGGTGGAACGGGGAAGTGCAGCGATCTCCGTTTTTCCGGCGAAGATCAGGTCAATGCCACGGGGAAACTGCCGGTTGTTGGAGATAACCTGATCCCAGAAGACCGGTGGGGTCGGACCTGTGCTGAAAGATGTCTTCGTCTTTATGCCGGGACCTTCCAGGGTAACGGTCCGGGCCTTGTCGAAAACCTGGCCCGTCAGGACGACCGTGGTTGACTGGTCAGGATACTCGGCTGAACCCTGGTTGAAACTTGCCAGCGAAATCATCGATTGCGGTTCACTGACAAGCGCAAAAGCCGCGTTGACGGGTTCCGGCAGGATCGAGGCACCGGTGTGGAAACGGAGAAACGCCTTCACGGCTTCCGACTGCATCAAGGCCCGGTCGAGCCAGACCGGCGTGTCGTAGTCGAACAGGGTCAGGGCGATCGCCGCGGCTACCGGTGTCAACGGCTCCGGCGGAGTGAGGTCTCCAACCTGGAGGGTCTGACGAGTGCCGGGTCTTGCCATGACATGCATGATGGTACGGAAACAGGCCTGGGCGTCGTGGACCGGATCGGTGAAACCGGCTGCGAGCGGAGTGTCATGGCCGTTATTGCCGCGTGGTGCTGCGGAGCTTTCCATCAGTTGTCTCCCCGGACCATAGTGAAGAAATTGACCCTGGTGGCCTCGGTTTCCTCCCGGACGGTTTCGGTCGTGGTCTCCTGAGCGGCAGCAAGCGGGGCGATGATCATCTCCTCGATCTGTTCTCGCGCATCGGCGCGTTGCCAGAGGGCGTCGATCACAGCTGATTGAAGCGCCTTTTCCTTGTTGCGACCAAGACTGTAGGCGCTGCCGGTTTCTCCGGATGCCAGACGAACGACGCAGCGGGTGACAGTGACTTCACCAAGATTGAACGGACTTCCGGTGCCGCCCATGCGGCCACGTACCATGACGAGGCCGGTCTCGGGCTGGCGCACCAATTCATAGGTCGGAGCATCCAGCTTCCGAAAATTTTCGGCAATGTCCGCAGGCGTTGCGGCCGCCAGGGTTGCCATGTTTTTCTGACGGGCGGAGTGTCCGTCCTCAGGCAGGTTTGTCGGGGTGGTTTCGGTCATGAGTCGCGCCTTCGGGTTGGCGATCATTGGAGAGAAAATCGAAATCGGGATTTTTCTATCGAGAATTTGTCTATTTGTCTATACAAATATTAGAGTTGACTCTTTGGTATCGAAATTTGATGACGAGCGCATGACAAACCACACCATTCTTGATCGCAGTGCAGGCATTGCCGTCTGGCGGCAAATCATGGAAACCCTGAAGGCTGAGATAGTCAGTGGTGCCTTCGAAGAAGGCAGCCGTCTGCCGCCGGAATCGGATCTTGCAAAGCGTTTCGGTGTGAACCGTCACACCGTGCGACGCGCCATTGCGGCGCTGACGTCGGAGGGTATCCTGAGGGCAGATCAGGGCCGCGGCACATTTGTTGCGTCCGCACCTCTCAGCTATCCGATCGGCCCGCGAACGCGTTTTTCGGAAATTGTTTCCGAACAGGACCGCGCTCCCAGTGGCCGCCTGATCGGGTCCGCGCTGGAAGAGGCAGATGCGCTTCTTGCCAACCAGCTCGGTATATCGCTCGGCACCATGCTGATCCGTCTGGAGACCCTTCGCGTGGCGGATGGCGTTCCGATAATCGTCGGTACAAACTGGTTCGAACGGTCACGTGTTCCCAATTTCGTCGCCGACTATGCCGAGACGGGATCGATTACAAAGGCGCTCGAACTGGCAGATATCGAGGATTATCGCCGCAAGGAGACCCGCATCACCTCGGAACTCGTGGAGGCAAAGGATGCGCAGCAACTCGGCATTCCGCTCGGACAGCCGGTTCTTGTGGTTGAAAGCGTCAATCTCGACATGACGGGCCGCCCGATCCAATACACGCGGGCGCGGGCCGCGGCGGACCGGATCCAGCTTGTCGTGAACGGGGACGTCTGAGAAATGGCCGCGGATATCTGAAAAGACCCGGTTCAATTGGCCAGGCTGGCGGATGTCAAAATGAAAGCGGGGCGTTGTCCGTAACTTCCTTCATGACGAAAAAGGTTCGCGTCTGGCGCACACCGGGCAACGCGATCAGCTTTTCCCCGTGTAGCCTGTTGAAGTCTGCCATGTCCTTGACCCTGATCTTCAGGAAGTAGTCAAAGTCGCCGGCAACCAGGTGGCAGTCCAGTACAAAATTCAATCTTCTGACAGCGTCTTCAAATTCCGCAAAGCTCTGCGGTGTCGATCGATCCAGAACAACGCCGACAATTACCAGGGCAGCCCGGTCCACCTGCTCCGGATTGACAATGGCACGCACCGAGCCGATGACGCCCTCATCGAACAGGCGCTGCGTGCGCCTGTGACAGGTTGCCGGACTGACATTTACCCGTTCGGCAAGGTCGGCATTCGAGAGCCTGCCGTCTTCCTGGAGGAATTTGACGATTTTCCTGTCGGTTCTGTCGAGAGAATGCAATGTGGAAGATTCTTTCATCCAATATAGATTGATAGAAACCATTTAGACAATCAAGGAAGATTTTCCGAATTATATCCGATCATTTTGCGAAAGTTTGAAAGCACCTTCCGAGTAGTTTCTGTCAGCCTTGTTTCATCTCAATTCCACAAGGAAGATCCCGATGAAGCTTGAACAATTCGAACGGTATCCATTGACTTTCGGACCTACGCCGATCGAGCATTTACCCCGTCTCACGGATGCACTTGGCGGCAAGGTCCAGATCTACGCAAAACGCGAGGATTGCAATTCCGGTCTCGCGTTTGGCGGCAACAAGCTCCGCAAACTTGAATACATCGTCCCGGATGCGATCGCCTCCGGTGCCGACACCCTGGTCTCGATCGGCGGCGTACAATCGAACCACACACGGATGGTTGCCGCCACTGCCGCGAAAATCGGCATGAAATGCGTCGTGGTTCAGGAAAAATGGGTGCCGCATTTCGATGCGGTCTACGACCGTGTCGGCAACATTCTCCTGACACGCCTGATGGGCGCGGATTCCAGGCTGGTTGAGGATGGGTTTGACATCGGGATCCGGAAAAGCTGGGAAGATGCCATGCAGTCAGTCCGCGATGCCGGAGGGACACCTTACGGCATTCCGGCCGGGGCATCCGTCCACAAGTATGGCGGCCTCGGATATGTGCACTTTGCCGAAGAAGTCAGGGCTCAGGAAGCCGAGCTCGGTTTCAAGTTCGACTATGTCATCGTGTGTGTTGTCACGGGATCGACCCAGGCCGGCATGATTGTCGGCTTCGCGGCTCAGGACAGGGCTGACAGGGTGATCGGTATCGATGCATCGGGAACGCTCGAGCAGACACGCGATCAGGTTCGCCGGATTGTCGACAACACTTCAGAACTCGTTGAACTGGGCCGCCCGGTGTCTGAAGAGGAAATCGTCATCAATCCCGACTATGCCTATCCCGCCTACGGCGTTCCTTCGGAAGAAACCAACGATGCAATTCGTCTGGCGGCGAAGACGGAAGCCATGATCACGGATCCGGTCTATGAGGGCAAGTCGATGCAGGGAATGATCGATCTAGTCGGAAAAGGCAGGTTTCCAGAAGGATCGCGGATTCTCTACGCGCATCTGGGAGGTGCGCCGGCGCTCAACGGTTACAGCTACTATTACAAGGACGGTTGAACCCCTGACAGTGCGTCGCCGGAACCGGAGCCGGAAGACTGTTCCGCTTGACGGAAGATCAGAAGGCGGCGGACAGGCAAGTGCCCGCCGCCTTCGTCAGCATTCTACATTTTCGCCCGCTCGGCTCTCAGGGCCAGCCACAGGCAATAGCACATGATCAGAACAACGACCGTGAACGGAATGCCGGTCGAGACCGCTGCTCCCTGGAGTGCAGACAGCCCGCCACCGAGCAGCAGCGCGATGGCGACCAAACCTTCCAGCGTGCACCAGAAAATGCGCTGAATAACAGGGGCATCCATTTTTCCGCCAGCCGTGATGGTGTCGATCACGAGCGAACCGGAGTCCGACGATGTCACGAAGAAGATGATGATCAGCAGCAACGAGATCGGTGCAACGATCTGGTAGAATGGCAGTTCCTTCAGGAAGCCGAAGAGAGCCCCTTCCGGCTTGTACGCCTCGATCACCGTTGCGCGGACACCTTCTGCGCCGCCTGCGTTCAGCATATCGATAGCCGCGCCGCCGAAGGTTGACATCCAAAGAGCGCACACTGCCGTCGGCGCGATCAAAGCGCACAGCACAAATTCACGCACTGTCCGGCCCCTTGAAATCCGGGCGATGAACATGCCTACGAACGGTGACCATGCAATCCACCACGCCCAGTAGAACGTGGTCCATCCGTGGAAGAAGCTCGTATCCTCTCGCCCGAACGGGTTCGATAGCGCCGGTAGCATCAAAATGTAGTCGGTCATGACAGAGAAGTAGCGCGAGATTGCGACACCGACTCCGGTCACGAGAATTACAAAGATGAACAGACCGACGGCCATGATCATGTTGATTTCAGACAGTCTCTTCACGCCGGCGTCCATGCCGAGCAAAACCGAACCCAAAGCGATCGCAGTAATGAAGATGATAAGCAGCACTGTCACCGTTGGGGTCGGTTCGATACCGAAAACTTCGTAAAGACCCGCGGCGACCTGTTGCGCGCCAAGACCCAGCGATGTGGTCAGGCCGAACAGTGTTGCGAAGACCGCAAGCGTATCGATCATATGGCCCCACCAGCCCCAGACACGTTCGCCCAGCAAGGGATAGAACGCCGAACGCAGGGTCAGCGGCAGCCCGAGATTGTAGCAGAAGATCGCCAGCGACAACCCGACTGCAGCGTAGATCGCCCAGCCTTCCAGGCCCCAGTGGTGGATCGTGCCGACGACGCCGGCATACTCGTTCCCCGGTTCGCTGATATCTACCCCGAGCGGACTTGCGGCGCCACTTTCGGCGAAGTTGTAGTAGACCGGTTCAAGGACGCCAAAGAACAGCAGTCCGATGCCGATGCCAGCCGCAAACATCATCGCGATCCAGCCGGCGTAGGAATAATCGGGTTTCGCGTCCTTGCCACCAATACGGACCGAGCCGACAGGCAGAACGATCAATGCGAGGCAAAAGAGGGTAATTGCGTTTACCGACAGCACGAGGAACCAGTCGAATGTGCTGGTCAGCCATGGTCGCAACCATCCAAAGAAAGATGCGGTAGCTTCCTGGTTCGCAAGCGCGATCAAAACGAATGCGGCAATCAGTATACTGGAGATCAGGAAGACAGGATTGTGCAGATCCAGACCGAAAGGCCGGATATTGTCCTGTCCAAGTTCGTATTCCGTCTCGAAGTCCCAGACCCGGGGATCCGGGTCCAGCATCTTCTTTGATTCAGACGAGTCTGACATATCCCCTCCATCATTTGCGTCCGCCCATCCTGCAGCGTTGCACAGAAACCGGGTCAGCGTCCATTGATTGTGCGAACTAATGTCGCATTGAATCTGTCGAATGCGTCACAGGGTATCGCAAGGGCGACGCGGCCTTGTATCCGCGTGACTTCCGGGCGTCGATTGACGCTTACTCCTGCCGACTTGATTTGGTCGGCAATCTTTTTGGAAAGGTGCAATCGCATGAGCAGGCGCGTTTTTGTATCGGCAGGTGCTGCGGGGATTGGCCGCGTTATTGCCGAGCGATTCCTGAGTGAAGGGGCGCAGGTCGCCATTTGCGACGCAGACCCGGCGGCGGTCGCAAATTTCCAGGCGGACTACCCGCAAGCGGTTTCCGCGGTCGCCGATGTCACCGCGGAAAACGAAATGGCCGGCTTCCTGGATGCTCTGGAAACCCAATGGGGTGGTGTCGATGTCGTGTGCGCGAATGCCGGAACGGGCGGCCCTGCCGGTGCGATCGAAACTCTTGACTACGAAGACTGGCAGAACTGCATCGCGGCTAACGTGCACGGTGCATTTCTCACCTGCCGCTGGGCTGCGCGCGTCATGAAGGCACAACGTTCCGGCCTGATAACGCTGACGTCATCCACGGCAGGTCTCATGGGGTATCCGATGCGGTCGCCCTATGCCGCGGCCAAGTGGGCAATCGTCGGATTGACGAAAACCCTTGCTATGGAGCTTGGGCCCTTCGGTATTCGCGTGAACGCAATTTGTCCGGGCGCCGTCGAGGGACCTCGCATGGACAGGGTTGTTGCCAAGGAAGCGGTGGCGCGTGACATGAGTGAGGACGAAGTGCGGGCACTTTATGTCACCGGTGTCTCAATGAAGACATGGGTCAATGCCGACGATGTCGCCAACTCGATATTGTTTCTTGCGTCAGATGCCGGAAGAAAGATCTCCGGCCAGATACTGGCCATAGACGGCCACACCGAGACGCTGGCTCCATCGTGAGTAACGCCTGCGAGCGGCGCACGCCCACCATGAGCGATAGGGGCCGAAGCGAAATTCCCAACCTGTTGCTCTCGATGTTCATCCCAAATCCGAAGGACAATCAAAACACCCGACGAGCCGGAATTCAGTTCAAAATCCGGTAATACGTCCGTATCCGTCAACGGCGACAAGATCCGTACTCTGCTGGCATAAAATTTACTCAAGCTTTGCAAGACACTACCGTAACCGGCTGAACTAGAACGGAAATCATGGACAACATTCCAAACGAACAACATTTTGATTGACGTATGTCAGTTTGGCACGACAGATTGGGTGTCACTGGGAGAAGAAATGTGAAGCCGACGGTTCATGATATTGCGCGCGAGGCGGGCGTCAGTCTCTCGACCGTTGACCGGGTACTGAACGGCCGGGCAGACGTGAGGCCCAAGAATGCGGAGCGCGTCAAGGCGGCGGTGAGGAAGCTCGGCTATGTCCGGGACACGAATGCCGCCAATCTTGCAAAGAAGCGGCGCTACAATTTCGTATTTGTGCTGCCGGAAGGGCCCAGCAGTTTTGTCGATACGGTCGCGGCGGCAGTTCGCGAGGCGGCGGATGCGCAAGTGACGGACCGGGCTGATGTCGAAGTGCGCTATGTCAATGCGGCCGACCCGCACGCAATCGTCAAATGTCTGAAATCACTTGATCTGGGTCAGCTCGACGGTGTTGCCATCATGGTGCCCGAAACGCCTCAGGTCAGGGACGCTGTCGCGCATATAAAAAGCGCGGGTGCCTATGTCGTCTCACTGGTCTCCGATCTGCCGAATTCCAGGTGTGATCATTTCATCGGCATAGACAATTTTTCGGCAGGCCAAACAGCGGGCGCGTTGCTCGGCAAGTTTCTGAGGAATGAAACCGGCAGCATTCTGGTGACAACCAATTCGATGGTGGCACGCGACAGCATCGAGCGCCGTTATGGTCTCGACGAGATTCTCTCCCGCGATTATCCCGGTCTTACGGCGCTGCCCACCATCGAGTTTCACGATGACACCAAGAGAATTCACGAAACTCTAGAGCGAGCCATTTCAGAGCATCCCGAACTCAGGGCCATCTATTCCATGGGATCGGGAAACACAGCGATGCTGGACGCTCTGCGTGATCACGCGGGCGAAAAGAACCTCGTTGTGGTTGCGCACGACCTGACCTCCGTAACCCGTCAGGCATTGGTCGACGGGGGCGTGGATGCGATCATCGTGCAGAATGTCGGACATCTCGCCAGGAGTACCCTGCGCGTGCTTCGGGCGAAATGCGATGACATCGAAATCTACGAAGCGCAGGAGCAAATTCGCATCGAAATCGTCATGCGGGAAAATCTCTACTAACCTGCATCGCGACGATATCCGACGCATTTTCACTTATTAATCGAATAAAATGAACCACTTGACCGAAGAGCTCGATGGATTCATCTGTCGGTTGCGTTCAAAAAGAAAGACGTATGTCAGTTTATTTGTTGACTTGACATACGTATGTCAAATAGGGTTGGCACGCACTTGGAGGAGTGCTGCCGCCCGGCCTGCGCCGGAGCGCGACCAAACGGGAGGAAATCAGCAATGAAATCTGCGAAACTTCTCGCGGCGACCGCATTTGTGGCGGCGAGCGGGCTTAACGTCTCTCTCGCGTCCGCCGACGAACTGACGTTGTGCTGGGCTGCATGGGATCCGGCCAATGCCCTTGTGGAATTGTCCAAGGAATTCGAGACCCAGTCCGGTCACACCATGAAATTCGAATTCGTGCCCTGGCCGAATTTTGCCGACCGCATGCTCAACGAGCTGAATTCGGGCGGCAAGCTCTGCGATCTCCTGATCGGCGACAGCCAGTGGATCGGCGGTGGTGCGGAAAACGGCCACTACGTCAAGCTGAACGAGTTCTTCGACAAGGAAGGCATCAGCATGGACGACTTCGCTCCGGCGACCGTCTATGCCTACTCGACCTGGCCGAAGGGAACGCCGAATTACTATGCGCTGCCGGCGATGGGGGACGCAAACGGCTGGTTCTATCGCAAGGACTGGTTCGCCAAGCCCGAAATTCAGGAAGCATTCAAGGCAGAGCACGGGCGTGACCTGGCGCCGCCAAAGACCCAGATGGAACTCCTGCAGGTTGCCAAGTTCTTCCAGGGTCGTGAAATTGACGGCCAGAAGCGCTATGGGGCTGCAATCTTCACCGAACGCGGTTCGGAAGGCATCACCATGGGTGCCACCAGCGCGATGTATCCGTTCGGCTTCAAATACGAAAACACGCCGGGCAAATATGACATGGAAGGTGCCGTGAATTCGGCGGATGCCGTCGCCGGTCTGGAGTTCTACAAGGAACTCTACAAGACCTCGACACCGCCGGGCTACACCGACAGCTACATGGAACAGTCACTTGATGCGTTCAAGTCGGGCCAGGTGGCCATGGCCATGAACTGGTTTGCCTTCTTCCCGGGCCTCTACGCGGATCCGGACACGGGAGGCGACAAGATCGGCTTCTTCGTCAATCCGGGTCAGCTCAAGGAAGCATCGACACTCGGCGGGCAAGGCATTTCGGTTGTTGCCTATTCCGACAAGCAGGATGCTGCGCTTGAATACATCAAGTGGTTCGCGCAACCCTCCGTTCAGAAAAAATGGTGGAGCCTCGGTGGGTATTCCTGTCATGTCAGCGTTTTGAACGATCCAAACTTTGCCGACAGCGCACCGTTTGCAGCCGACTTCCTGCTCGCCATGGACGGCGTCATGGATTTCTGGCAGGAGCCGGCCTATGCGGAACTTCTGCTGGCGATGCAAAAGCGCCTGCATGACTATGTCGTGGCCGACAAGGGAACGGCGCAGGAAGCCCTGGACAAGCTCATCGAAGACTGGACCGAGGTCTTCGAAGACGAAGGCAAGCTCTAGGACTGGGGCGCGCAGGCGACCGGCCGGCTGCCGGCCGGTCGCCTGCAGCCGAAACTCCGGCGGGCAATGCGTGGCGCACGCCGCCATATGAGAGCCGGCCGGGCTTTCCGGAAATTTTCTTCGAACGGGCAAAAGATGTCAGACACTCCTATCGATCGCGTGGCGAAAGCGACGCCGCCCTCTGTCGCGTCCAAAATTCGCGGCCTAAGCGATCGGGCCATCGCCTGGCTGTTCGTGTTGCCGACGATCTTTCTGCTGCTGGCGGTGAACATCTTCCCGCTCATCTGGACCATCAACCTGAGTTTCACGAATTTCCGCGCCAACCGGCCGAACCGGGAGGTCGATTACATCGGCCTGCGCAACTATGAGCGCATCCTGACCGACGAGGATATCTGGCTGACAATGCAGGCGACGGCGCATTTCCTGTTCTGGACCATATTCTTTCAGGTCCTGATCGGGTTCACGCTCGCATGGCTGATCAACCGCAAATTCAAGGGCAACGACCTTTGGACAACCCTGATCGTTCTGCCGATGATGCTATCTCCGGCGGTCGTCGGAAACTTCTGGACGTTCCTCTATCAGCCGCAGATCGGCTTGTTCAACTATGGCATTTCATTCCTGACCGGTATCGATCCGTCGTCGTTCCAGATGATCGGCGATGTCACGCTCGCGCCCTGGTCCATCGTGATCGTCGATACCTGGATGTGGACACCCTTCGTCATGCTGATATGCCTTGCCGGTCTCCGATCCATTCCCGACTACATCTATGAGGCCGCCGAGATAGACCGGGCCAGCCAGTGGCGGCAGTTCTGGACGATCACCATACCGATGGTGCTGCCCTTCCTGATGCTGGCCGTCCTGTTCCGGGGGATTGAAAACTTCAAGATGTTCGATCTGGTTGTTCAATTGACAGGCGGTGGTCCGGGATCGATCACCGAGCTGACGTCCATCAATCTGAAACGCGAAGCCTTCGAAAAGTGGCGCACGGGCTATGCATCCGCTTACGCGATCATATTGTTCGTGACGGTGTTCGGATTGGCGTCCATCTATGTCAAGGCGCTGAACAAGGTGAAGGAAAGATGAGCAGCTATTCCATTACCGAACCCTCGTCGCTGCAAAAATGGCTGGCAGGCACCCTGGTCGTGGCCTACGCCGTCATTACCCTGCTCCCGCTCGTGTGGATCCTGACAACGGGCTTCAAGTCGCCGGTCGATGCCATTGCGTATCCGCCAAAGATCCTGTTCGAACCTTCGCTTGAGGGTTACGTCAATCTCTTCACCACGCGCACGCGTGTCTCCCCAGAAACACTCGAGGCGCTGCCTCCGCCGGCAACATGGTATGAGGAAGTCGTGCGCAATCGCGACATGGTGATTGCGGGGCCCTCGCGTTACGGCGAGCGCTTTCTTAACTCGGTCATAATCGGTTTCGGATCGACCTTCCTGTCCGTTTTCCTCGGAACCCTGGCCGCTTATGCCTTTTCAAGGTTCAAGGTGCCGCTCAAGGACGATCTCCTGTTCTTTATCCTTTCCACCAGGATGATGCCGCCTATTGCCGTGGCAATCCCGATCTTCCTGATGTTCCGGACACTCGGGTTATCCGACACGCATCTGGGCATGATCCTGCTCTACACCGCGGTGAACATTTCGCTCGCTGTCTGGCTACTCAAGGGGTTCATGGACGAAATACCGCGCGAGTACGAGGAAGCGGCCCTGATCGATGGCTATACGCGGTTCCAGGCCTTCTACAAGGTGGTGCTGCCACAGGCAGCAACCGGGATCGCGTCGACCGCGATCTTCTGCCTGATCTTCTCCTGGAACGAATATGCATTTGCTGTGCTCCTGACCTCGGGAACGGCGCAAACGGCACCGCCATTCATTCCGACGATCATCGGTGTCGGCGGGCAGGACTGGCCTGCCGTTGCGGCTGGAGCAACGCTGTTCCTGGTGCCGGTCATGGTGTTCACAATCCTGCTTCGCAAGCATCTCCTGCGCGGCATTACCTTCGGAGCGGTGCGCAAATGAGCCAGTTCGTTCATGGATTGATGCGGTTCCGGCGCGGCCCCTGGGAAATGCTGGCCTCGGTTCTCATTGCAATCGGTGTCGTCATGCTGATGCAGCCGGTCGTGCTGTGGGCCTACACCTATTCCTTTATCGTCACGCTGACCGGCACGGTGATGTTCATCGTCGTCAGCCACTTTCCAGATTAGAGCACAACGCGTCATGGCCGAGATCGTAATCAAAAATCTCAGGAAGGAATTCGGTGATTTCACCGCCGTGCAGTCCTCCTCTTTCAAGATCGAGGACGGCGAATTCTTCATGCTGCTTGGACCGTCGGGATGCGGCAAGACAACCACGTTGCGCATGATCGCGGGCCTGGAACTTCCAACATCAGGCGAAATCTATATCGACAAGGAAGAAGTCGGACAGAAACCGGCAAGACAGCGGGATATCGCCTTCGTGTTCCAGATGTTTGCGCTTTATCCGCACATGAATGTAAGGCGCAACATCTCTTATCCGCTGATCAGTCAGGGTATGTCGACACGTCAGGTCAAGGACAAGGTCGCCGAAGTCTCACGGATTCTTGGAATCGAGGACATCCTCGACCGGCCTGTAAGCGGTCTTTCCGGCGGTGACAGGCAACGGGTCGCGCTTGGACGGGCAATTGTCCGCGAGCCGAAGGCCTTCATGATGGATGAACCGCTGGGGGCCCTGGATGCGGAGTTCCGCGAGCATATGGCCGAAGAGTTGCGGGCGCTGCACGACCGCATGGGGGCAACGACGGTTTATGTCACACACGACCAGCTCGAGGCGATGCAGATGGGAGACAAGATCGTCGTCATGAACCATGGCGTGATCGAACAATTCGGCACGCCGCAGGACATCTACGACAAGCCGGCAACAATGTTTGTCGCCGATTTCATCGGCTCACCATCCATGAATTTCCTCAGGTTCCATGGTGAAGTGCACGCAGGATCGTCGAATGTCCGGCTTCATCATGTTGACCTCGCCGTGCCCACCGTTCGTGAACCCTTCCAGGGGGATCTGGTCTACGGCATCAGGCCGGAGCACATCTCGCTTCGCGACGAGGGCGACAATCGCGGCGAAGTCGTTGCCGCCGAATATCTCGGAACCACCCAGATTATCACCGTGAAGACATCCGGAGGAAACCTCAAGGCCAGGATTGCGTCGGATCAACCGGCAAAGCCAGGCGAGACCGTCGCGCTCGAATTCAACGGAACCACTGCGACGCTGTTCGACAATCAATCGGGACGCGCCTTGCGGTCGGATCTCAACGAGGGGATCCTCTCCCATGTCTGAAGTGCGTTTGTCCAATCTTTCCAAGGCCTTTGGCGAAACGATCGCGGTCGACGACGTGACCATGACCATTCCCAACGGGGCTCTTGTTACACTGCTCGGGCCGACCGGTGCCGGAAAGACCACGATCCTGCGGCTGATTTCCGGATTGGAGCAGCCTGATAGTGGTGATGTTTCCATCGGTGGCCGCTCTGTTGTCGATGACACACCGGCTCAGCGCAATGTGGCGATGGTGTTCCAGCAATATTCGCTTTATCCGCATATGAGCGTGCAGGACAACCTTGCCTTTCCCTTGCGCTCACCGCTCCTGAAAACACCTGCTGAAGAGATCGAACGCAAGGTTTCAGAGATCGCCGAAGTTCTTCGCATTTCACACAAGATGAACAACAAGGCAACCGAGCTGTCCGGCGGGGAAATGCAGCGGGTTTCGATCGGCCGGGCCCTCGTACGGGAACCGACAATTTTCCTGATGGACGAACCGCTCAGCTCACTCGACGCCAAGCTGCGCTCGGATCTTCGCATCGAATTGAAGCGGATTCAGGAAAGCCTCGGAGCCACACTTCTCTACGTGACACATGACCAGATCGAGGCAATGACCATGTCGACCCATGTCGGAGTGCTTGACCATGGCCGGCTGGTGCAATTCGGGACGCCCCGGGAAATCTACGAGAATCCGGTCAATCTCTATGTCGCCGGGCGGCTCGGGCAACCGCGTATCAACGTGCTTCCGGCCGACATGTTCGCCGGGGCTCCGGCGGGCGCGGACAAGATGGGCCTTCGGCCCGAACACATCCAGCAGGGTGAGGGCAAGGGTTCGATGGTCAAGCGTATCGAACATCTGGGCGACCAGATACGCCTTCACCTGACGCTGGATGGCCATGACGTTGTCACGCTTTCCGAACCGCATTCGGATCTGGAACCCGGAGACACTGTCGCCATTCAACCTCGTAATCCGCTTTTCTTTGATGCAAGCGGCGTCCGTATCACCTGAGGAGAGGGAACATGAAGCAGTTCATCAACTCAAAGGAAACACTCGTCACGGAAGCCATTGACGGTGCTTTGCGAACAGCGGGCGGCCGGCTGGCCCGGCTTGACGGATACCCGCACATCAAGGTGGTCGTGCGGACCGACTGGGACAAGTCGAAAGTGGCCCTGGTGTCCGGTGGCGGTTCCGGTCACGAGCCCAGTCACGCGGGATTTGTCGGCCAGGGAATGCTGACGGCCGCGGTGTGCGGGGAAGTCTTCGCCTCACCCTCGGTCGATGCGGTTCTTGCTGGCATTCTTGCCGTGACAGGAAAGGCCGGGTGCCTGGTCATCGTCAAGAACTACACCGGGGACCGGCTGAATTTCGGCCTTGCGGTCGAGAGGGCCCGGGCCTTCGGCCTCAAGGTCAACATGGTGATCGTTGACGACGATGTCGCACTGCCGGACCTTCCTCAGGCCAGGGGCGTGGCGGGCACACTGTTCGTCCACAAGATTGCCGGTGCGCTTGCAGATCAGGGTGCTGACCTTGAGACCGTTACAGAGGCTGCGGGGCGGGTGATCTCGGGCGCTGTCTCGATCGGCATGTCCCTTGATACGTGCACGATCCCCGGATCACCGAAGGAAGACAGGATCAAGCCCGGCATGGCTGAACTCGGTCTTGGCATTCATGGCGAGGCCGGTGTCGAACAGGTCGCTTTTTCCAATGCAAAAACGGCGATGGCCATGGTTGTCGACCGGCTTGAGCCGACGCTTACACCAGGACCGCATGTGGCACTGCTGAACAATCTCGGTGGCACGACGCCGCTGGAAATGTCGGTGCTCGCCGAAGAACTCACGCACTCGCGCATAGGCGGGCAGATCCGCTGGCTGGTCGGCCCGGCATCCATGATGACTTCGCTCGACATGCATGGATTTTCAGTGTCCCTTCTTGCTGTCAGCAAGACCGAGGAGGCCTTGTTGCAGGCACCGGTCGCGCCCTGGGTCTGGCCGGGGTGTCTTGCGCTCGGACCGGTGTCCATCCTGCCGCTGCCGGACGGGTTGTCACCGATCCAGCCGCTGCCGTCCAACAACGACGCGACACGGAAATTCATCGAAAAGTGCTGCAATATCCTGATTGCGGCTGAAGCCGATCTCAACGCGCTTGATGCAAAGTCAGGTGACGGTGACACGGGCAGCACATTGGCGACGGCATCGCGCGCACTGATCACCGCGCTCGACCGTATGCCGCTCGCCGACCTGACGCAGCTTTACCGGGCGATCGGCCTGGAACTGAGCCAGACCATGGGCGGGTCTTCCGGCGTTCTTCTGGCGATTTTCTTCGCGGCAGCGGGTGATGCCTCTTCAAGCGGGCGGAACTCCATCGGTGCCTTGAAAGCGGGCCTCGACCGCATCATGCAGGTCGGTGGTGCCAAGCCGGGTGACCGGACCATGATCGACGCCCTGATGCCGGCGCTGAATGCACTGGAAAACGGTATCGAGGCAGCAGCCAGGGAAGCTCGACAAGGCGCGGATGCAACGTCTCGGATCACCAGGGCGCGTGCCGGCAGGGCGAGCTATGTTTCTGAAGCCAATCTGTCGGGTCACAATGATCCGGGCGCCGAGGCCGTTGCCCGTCTTCTGGAACAGCTTGCACAGGAACCTGCACTGATGCCCTGAACAGATTTGACCTCTGAAGACTGGAAAGGGCAGTGGACGCTCGCCGCAGTGTGGCGTGCCTTTCTGCCGAGGTTCGTCGCGGGTTTCAGGGCCGACTCCAGTGTCCGGCCAGGATACCTGCCCTGGTTAGACATCTTCCCAGAGAAGTACGACTTTCCCCGTTGCGTGGCCCGATGCAAGGTGTTCGAACCCGGAAATGATGTCTTTCATCGGCAATTCGCGGTCGATCACCGCGCGGATCTTCCCGCTGCCCACCTTTCCCATGACATGTGTAATGCCTGCCTCGCTGGGCTGCGCGATCGCCCAGGCGTATTTTCTCCCCTTCATGCCGTGCAATATCTTTCGGCCCAAAAGGGTACCGATTGCAGCCAACCCACCGCCAAATAGCCCGAACCTGTCCGTGTAGCGCATGGTCGGATGAATGAGTGAAACGTAACCACCACCGCTTTTCACAAGCGCCACCGTTCCTTTCTCGTATTTTCCACCCAGAGTGTCGTAGGCAAAATCGACGTCTTGAACGATCTCTCGATAGTCCTGATCCCTGTAGTTCACCACGACATCTGCGCCAAGCTCCTTGACCCACTCGACGTTTGACGGGCCGCATGTGGTTGAAACCTTCATGTCCAGAGATTTGGCCCACTGGATGGTGAAGCTGCCAATGCCGCCTGATCCGGCGTGTACGAACAGTGACTTCCCGGCAGCCGAACTCGGATCGAGATCCAGACGGCCGACAAGTGCGCTCCAGGTGGTCATGGCGACATAGGGAATGGCAGCCAGTTTTCCTGGCGGGATACCGGGCGGTGCATGCGTCAAGTTGGTTTCGCTTATGGCCGAGAACTGTGCGTGCGCGCCAATTTCCCTGAGGTCGGTAATTCCAACGACGAGGTCGCCGGTTTCGAATTTCGTGACTTCAGGACCGGAATCAACCACCTCTCCAACGACATCTCGTCCCGGGATGAACGGAAACTCCTCTCGTGCGACCAGGCGTCGAAGCCGAGCGCCGTATCCCTGAACCATTCGAAGATCAATCGGGTTCAGCGATGACGCAAGAATGCGTACAAGAACCTGCCGACCCTGCGGCTCGGGTATCGGCAGTTTTTCAAGCCGAAGAACCTTTTCGGGCGGCCCATAGTCGCGTGCAACCCATGCCTGCATCGTTGCCATGGATTTACAGCGCCTTCAGATCAGGTTTGAGAGTTGCCAGACCTGCAAGGCCGCAAACGGTACCAACAGCGTGGACCACCTCTGCCGAGAAATATGGCGCATGCAGTCCCCAGATTGGCCAGGCAAGCCACCAGCCTGCGTAGTAAAAGACCGCCATGAAGACAACGATCGCCCAGCTTTCAAGCCTGATGGCGTTGGCTCTTATGCCAACCCATGCCAAAAGCAGGTTGACCCCCAACGCCAGCATTGCGCCCCGGAACGCATGGTAGTTGGAGTGGGTGGGGCCGTCAGGCAGGGCAGTCGCCTGAAATTCAGGTGTCCAGGTGAATTGCAATGTGAACCAGAAGCTTGTGAAGCCAGCCAGAACGGCAAAAAGCAACAGGACCCGGCCTGTTGGAATTCTGGAACGCGTCATCTCGTTTCACTCGTCTCTTCACAATTCTTCTGTGTCGAAAGATCGCAAATGACCGAACTTCCGTTACTTGCCGTTTGGTGTTGATGGAATGCGGTTTGCATCAAATTCCGGAGGTGTCCAAACGCTCGGCCGTCGTCATCAAACGAACGTCCGCTCCTGAGAACAGGACTAGGAAATAACGTGTTTTTTTGCCTTAACGATTGTTAAGACTTTTCCAGTTTCCGGCGAATTCTGCTCAGAGAGACTGGTGTAATTCCGAGATACGATGCGATGTAGTGGAGCGGAACCGTGTTCAGGACCTCCGGTTCCCGTTCGATCAGGACCTGATACCGATCTTCGGGAGAATTGGAAATTCGGTCCGCAAAGAGGTCCTGATAATTCGCCATGCAGTGAACCATGACAGAATCGACGTACTCTCTGAAAGCCGGTGACTGCTCCATGAAATTCCGGAGATCCTGCTTTGTGCACACCCGCACGACAGATGGGGCAATCGTTTCAAGGCCGTATTTGCTCGGCAGTTCCTGATGAAAACTCTGCAGGGATGCGCAGAGTTCCTCCTGCAGGAAGAACTTCAGCGACACATCCTTGCCTTCGTCATTGTGCCAAAGACGCAGACATCCCGACTCGACGAAGTAAGCGTGGCGGCTGACGTCCCCCTGTTCCAAAACGCACTCTTTCTTCGTGAGGTTCCGGACCTTGCCGATGCATCGGAATGTGTCGCGAAGTTCAGGTGATATCTTCATTGCTTTGGACCGGACCCTGACGCTGGCAGATACATACGCTGTTTCGTTGAAAACGGTATCTTCATGTGCAGATGCATTTCAAGCGGTGTCCCGGTCTGGCAGCCACCATGCGGCAAGACGTGTTTTGAATGGTGTTCCGGCCGGGATCACGGGCGCTTAAGAATTTCATACTAGGCTTACCCTTAGTTCAAAGACCGATTGCCGATGCAGACCTGACCACCCGGGAGCAGAAAATGAGTAGAACAGCACTTGTAGCGGTCGTCGCCACAGCCTGTTGTGCTGTTCTGATTGCCGTGTGGCTGATCCCCGGGCAGAAAAGTGCTCACGTCACGGCACCGATCGAAGGCGCCTATGTACAACTGGGATTTGAAGGCACTGTCGACACGATCGGCGAAATCGATCTTCACCCTCAGTCGGTTGACGGCAAAGCCGTCTTTTCTGCCGGGAAGACGGGTCAGGCTTATTTTGCCCAGGGCGATGGCCGATACGTGGAAATCAAGACGCCGGACATGATCAGTCTTTCCGAGCGTGTCGACATATCATTCGACATCAAGGCGGAGGACTGGACCAATCCCTATGAAAAAAGCGCCCCGGTCAAAACCGTCGCTGTGGTCAGTGGCAAAAGCGGAGATCGCATCCGCCATGTCATCTTCAATCTTTCCAACGGCGAGGAACCTGTCCTGAGTGTCGCGATGGAGGACGTGACCGGTTCAAAGGCGCGGCTGGCGTCCGGTCCCGGCGCAATGACCTTGAACTGGCATCAGGTCAGGCTTGTTATCGACCGGACCAGCGAAAAAACACAGCTCTATCTGGACGGCGCCCTTGTCACGGAAACCGGCATTGTTCCGGCGGTCGTCAGCCATGGCATGGACCGGGTCAAGATCGGCACCTGGTACCGCCGGAACCAGGCCTTTCGGGGTTTGCTGGACAATTTCGTCATCCGGGATGCAATGCGTGACGGCGCCTGACGCCAGGACCTGACCTTATCGCCTTCCATTTACTCTTGCGAACCGGAAACCGCCTTCCACGCGTCCAGGATGACGTCGGCCACAAGATCGGCGTCGGCAGGCATTGTGGCATTGCAGATGACGGAGATACGCATGACCCATTCTTCACGCCAGCGAGCCCCTCCGACAAATATCGAACCTTCCGAACGAAGCGTTTCGATCACCGCTTCCGTCAATCTGTTCCTCTCGGGCAAGTCCAGTCCCGGCTCTCCGAAACTCACGATGACCTGGTTCAACACGACGTCGTTCACGATCCGTACACCGGTCGCCTGTTGCAGACGATCCGCAATCTGCCGGGCAATTCCGCAATGGCGGGCGATGATCTCCTCAACACCCTGTTTGCCGAGTGTCTTCAGCATTGCCCAGGTTGGCAGTCCTCGCGCACGACGCGAAAGCTCCGGCACGAGAAAACACGGGATCCGGTCATTGTTCTCGCCGGATGGCAGATAACTCGCATCGACGGACATGGCCCGTTCAAGGCTGTTCTTGTCACGGACAATCGCGTAACCGCAGTCAAATGGCGTTTGCAGCCATTTGTGCCCGTCGACCGCCCAGGAATCCGCACATTCCACACCCTTGGTGAGGTGCCTGTAGTGCGGATGTGCACGTGCCCATAACCCGAACGCACCATCGACATGCAGCCAGGCGTTTTTTTCTCCGGCAATCTCCTGAAGCTCGGAGAACGGATCGAATGCTCCGGTATTGATCTGGCCAGCCTGGGCGACAACGATCGCAGCGCCCCGATGATTGCGGATCTGACGAGCCAGCCCGACCGCGTCCATACGGCCCTGGCTATCGGTTTCGACGCGCTTGACCCGCCGACGCCCGAGGCCCAGGTAACCGAGGGCCGAAAACACGGAAGTGTGCGCGTCGTCACCGACAAATACAGTTATCGGCGGAGCACCGAAGAGGCCGTCATTGTCCGGGTCCCAGCCGATTTGTCTCAGAACAGCGCCGCGCGCTGCCGCGAGTGCGGTAAAATTTCCGACTGTCGCGCCGGTGACAAAACCGACGGCGGCATCGGCCGGGAGTCCCAGGATGTCCAGTAACCAGGTCGAGGCAACGCTCTCAATCGCGGCTGATGTGGGTGATGAGGCATGAAAGGCAGCATTCTGCCCCCATGCACTGCATAGCCAGTCGGCCGCTACACCGGCTGGTGCCGATCCTCCCAGCACCCACCCGAAGAACATGGGATGTGTCATCGGATTGAGACCCTGTTCGCCGCGATCTGCCAGGTCGTTTAAAACGTCGACGTCTTCGGAGCCGGCTTCGGGGAGGGGTTCTGAGAACACCTCAAGCATTTCCCGGTAGTTTCGCACCGGACCGCAAGGCGTGTCCGTGACGCGACCACGGTACGAGACCGCGCGGTCGAGCGCTGCGTGCAGGACCGAGAATTCATCGGACATGTCAGGCAAGGTGATATCCGGGTGTCGACATGGAGATCGCAACTTCTTCATCGGTCATGTCCTCGGGAATATCTTCAAACAGTGGCGTTGAAAGGTAGCGTTCGCCCGTGTCCGGCAGCATGCAGAGAACTGTTGACCCCTGTTCGCACTTCTGTGCAATTTCCATTGCAACGGCGAAGGACGCGCCGCCGGAAATCCCGGTCAGAATTCCCTCCTGGCTGGCAAGTTTTTTCGCCCATTGGACACCAACCATCCCCGGAACCGGGAGCAAATCATCGTAGTAGTGATTGTCGACAGCCTCTTGAAGCACGGCGGGTATGAAATCCGGGGTCCAGCCCTGGATGGGATGGGGTTCAAAGGCTGGATGGCTTGCTGTCGGTGATCCGTCTTCAGACCGGCTTTGAACCTGACCACTGCCGAGAAGTTGCGCATTTGCAGGTTCGGACAAGATGATCTTCGTCCCGGGACGCTCGACGCGTAACACGCGGCCGACACCTGTCACTGTTCCGCCGGTCCCGTATCCGGTTACGAAATAGTCCAGCCGTTGCCCTTCGAAATCCGCCATGATTTCCCGGGCGGTGGTCGATGCATGTATTTCTGCATTTGCTTCGGTCTCAAACTGGCGGGCCAGCAGCCATCCATGTTCTTCGGCCAGTTCCACCGCTTTGCGGTACATGCCGAAGCCTTTTTCCGCGCGCGGTGTCAGCACGACCCTGGCACCCAGGATGCGCATAAGGCGGCGGCGCTCGATGGAAAAACTGTCCGCCATTGTCACGACGAGCGGATACCCCTTTTGCGCACAGACAACGGCCAGTCCAATTCCTGTGTTTCCGCTCGTGGCTTCCACCACTGTCTGTCCAGGTTTCAGCATTCCACTGCGTTCGGCAGCTTCAATGATGTTAACAGCGAGGCGGTCTTTCACCGAACCGCCGGGATTTGCCGCCTCGAACTTGACGAACATGTCGATGCCCTTTGGCGCCAGGTTGTTTATCCGAACCGATGGTGTGTTTCCGATCGTGTCGAGGATGCTGTCATAGGTGTGTCCAACGCCCTGGGTCGTCCTGAGTGTCTTGCCGGTCATGTTTGTTCCTCTTGGTCGCATATATTGCTGTGGAGATACCCGCGAGGACAAATGTCCGCCGGGTAACAGCTTTACGCAGAGGAAGATTGCATGATTTGTGTCGGGGGTCCTGAGCAGGCCCTGAGGATTTCCTGAAGATATCGAACAAAATGCTGAGTAACCGCGGAATTCAAGGAATGCCGTGCGTCTTCAATGCTCCGGAAATCCGCTTTCGTACATCTGAGCTCGAAAACGGAAACGATCTGAAAAAGAGGTCCTGCGTCATGCTTTCCCGGTCCGCGCGTACCATGCTGGCCCAATCGGAGGCTTGAGTATGGTTTCCAGCAAGTTCGTTGAGAAAAAGCGCAATCACGCGGATAAGGTCGTGCGCGCCCGGTGCCCGGGCTGCCCGTTCACCCCATTCGGCAGCTTCCTGATCATGACCGTCAACAGACAGACTGAGGGCCCGGGTTCCGAGCATCGCATAGAGAAGAGGGTCAAGCGGGCTAAGCGTGCGTGCCTCGTCCGAGAGGCGCAGGCCATCGGTACTGGACCCCGAGATGGTTTCCGTCCATGCCCTTGCATAAAGACCTTGCGCAAAATTCGGGCTGAGGGAAGTTGACCGGGAAAGCCAACCCTTTGCGCCGTCGAGATCACCAATCAGCCAGAGAGACCGGCCCATGCTGAAATTTGCGAACGGATCCATGGGATCGATCTCGATCGCACGCTCAGCGGCCCTTCGTGCAGCGTCGACGGCAAATCCGCGGTTCGTTGAATAATGCATGAATGCCGTCTTGAAATGCGCAAAGGACAGTGCGGCGTGGGCACGCGCAAATCCCGGTTCCATGGCCACCGCTTTTTTGAACATGGAAACAGCCACTTCGTTTGCGGCCTCGTCAAAGCGGTAAAGCGACTGAAGTCCGAGGTGGTAGGTCGTCCAGGCGTCGATGCTGTCGGGAGAGCGGAGCCGCGCCTTGGATGCCTCGCTTAACGGGATCTGGACCTCGATGGCGAAGATGACTTCTGCAATGATTTTTTCACGGATTTCATGAACCGCGTCGAGCGCGGCATTCATTCGATCCGCCCAGATGACCTGGCCATCGATCGTGTCCGTCAGGACCACATTGACCATCAGTTGCCTGCCAAGCACTTCAACGCTTCCGGACAAGACGTAGCGAATGCCGAGACGCTCGCGAATATCCTCCGGGTTGAGGTCATCCGATCCGAATCTGAAGGAGGAACCGCGCGCGATCACCGAGATCCATCTCAGTCGAGCGATTGCGGCAATCAGTTCGTGTGGAATGGCTTCTCCGAGGGTCTGGGCAATCGGTTCGCCGCCCATTGCACCGAACTTCAGAACTGCAATCGACGGCCGCGGCGATGCTTTTTGCCAGGGCGGGACCCGCATGTCCTGAGCAGGTGCCGCCGGATCACCTGAGAAGGCTGCTTCCGATCGGACATCAAAAGGTGCGATCCATCGAAGACCGCGTCCGTGTATGGTCTTTATCATCTGCTGGCCCGCCCCCGAGTCGCCGACAGCAGATCGCGCCGATCTCACGCAGGTGGTCAACGCGGCGTCGGAGACCGCCCGGTCGTCCCACAAGACAGAGTTGATTTCCTGTTTGGTGACCAGCCTGTCGTGATTTTCCAGAAGCAGTTGCAACAGTCCGAGGGCGAGCGGCTCAATACTGACAGGCTCATGACCGCACCGAAGCTCCTGGCGCGTTGTGTCGAGCTCAAAATCACCAAAGCAATAAATCATGGCCCAGAGTATCAAATTTCGACGATGTGTAGAATTGGAGAGATGATTTGTTGTTCAGTACGTGTTCGCGATGCCGGATATTTCATCGATATTCGAATAGGAACGGTCTTGTACCAATGAAAAATCCGATCATCGGAAAAATCAGTGATTTTGCAAAGTCGCGAATTGAGGGAATCTGCCCACTGCGCCAAAAACATCCGGTGTCGAGCAAACCTGCAGCCTCGCAGCCCGTTTCAGCTTTGAATTTCCCCTGGAAAAGGCGGCGAGTTCATGCCGTTGGGCTTCAGTGCGGCCTGATCTCGAGTTGTTCGAAAGAAGCCGCAGCCAAGCCTTTGTGAAAATGTGCGAATGCCTTTATCGGCGTTACATTCTTTGGCTGGTTTTCTTTCAGGCTCTGCGTGATGAGGACAGTGCTGAAACCCATTTGATGTGTCAGGGGGTCCATTTGATCTGGCTGGTGGTGACACATGCCGACGGCCTTCCAATAGTCGGCGACCGTGCACTCCTGTAACCAGCCGTCGAAACACAATTGCGATCCGGCTGAATAATAAGTCCCGTTGTACTCACACGCTGCGAAGGCCGTGCCACCGGACAACGTGAACAGACCAGCTAAAAACAAGGACCGAAATTTCATTTCATTCTCCCATGATCTGACACACAAGAATAGCAAATAACCAATGACAATATTACGTTGCGTTTCAAATGGTATTTATACTGAGTATTCCCGGTTTTGGCGAGCCAGACAACACTCCGTAACAGACGGAGTGTTGCCCAGTGCGGTAAAGTTCGTCGAAAATACACTGTCTGCAGTATGCCTAAAACACCAATTTCTTGAAACAGAAACGATGATATCTGCTCGCATGTTGCCCAACATTACCCAATTGGGTAAGGCACTCCGCAAAACTCTCCGGAATTGAGGAAGTGGCTGTTTTTCCACGAAGATTCCCGAGTTTTCCTGTCAAATGGTTTCGGGATTTAGCACCGCTCCATTGAACATGGGATGCGGCTTGCTTTTGCCCGATACCAGGATGACGCTCCGGGTACCGGCGTGCTGAACGGACTTCGGTGTCGGGAAAACATCGTCGATCCTTTGGCGATCAACTCGAGTTGATCATTTCTTCAAATGGAAATTCTGAGGGACAGGACATCGACATGGCTTGGTGCAGCCGGTTTCCGGCAGTGCCCTCAATCTGATGCCAAGGTGCCTCATCTGAAGCGCCGGTACAGGATTGCGCACCAGCGCCTTGAACAGTTGGAACCCGGTCAGCAGGTCAGAGCGCGCCCGATGTCTTGACCGCGCGCCCTTCCTTCAGGATGAGCGGCATGTGGGCACCCTGATCGCAAAGCAGAGAAATGTCCTCAAGCGGGTTTCCATCCACCGCAACAAGGTCGGCAAAAGCACCGGGCGCTATGCAGCCGATCTGGCCTTCCATGCGCAGGACCCTGGCCGCATCCAGGGTCGCCGATCTAATCACGTCGGCCGTGGGTAGATGGCGGGCGCGCAGAATGAACTCGTCGGACTGATGCACGTGCATACCGCCCAGAAGATCCGATCCGTAGCCCATCACCACGCCCATCCTTTTCATTTTCGCAAGGCGTTCCAGGCCCTGTGTCCGCACGCCCTCGATTTTGGCAACCGACTCTGGCGGCAAGCCGAACGTTTGTCCTTCCTTGGCCAGATAGTCGTAGGTCACGTTCGTGGGAACGACGAACTGACCTTCCTGACCGATGCGGTTGATGGTTTCATCACTCATCAGGTTACCGTGTTCGATACAGGTCACGCCGCAGTCGAGAGCCCGGCGGATCGCATGATCGTCATAAAGGTGGGCTGCCACATAGGTTCCGAAGTTGCTGGCGACCTCAACGATTGCCTTAAGTTCGTCGACAGAGAACGTGAGGTAACCGATGGGATCGGACGGTGAGGAGACGCCGCCATCCGCCATGATCTTGATGAACTGGGCGCCGTTCTTGATTTCCTCCCGGGCCACCCGTTGCACTTCCGGCACTCCGTCGCAAATGCGTCCGGGGGAACCGAGACGCTCGGCATAGTAGCTGACATCGCGACTGTGATTTGGGCCACGGTAGTCTGTATGACCGCCTGACTGGGAGAGGGCCTTGCCGCAGATAACGAGCCTTGGTGCATCAATCAGGTTCTCGTCGGCGGCCTGTTTCAACCCGATATCCGCTCCTCCAAGGTCGCGCACGGTTGTGAAGCCCCGCATGAGCATGGATTTCATGATGCGCGCAGACTGAAGGGCAACCCAGGAGTTGGGAAGTTCGGCATTCCGACCGAGATCTGCAGTGGTTGCCACGACATGCACATGGCAGTCAATCAGGCCCGGAAGTACATAGCTCGACGCCAGGTCGACAACTTCTTCTGCATTGAATGTCAGGTCACGGCCAACGTCGGCAAAACGGCCGTTTTCGATAGCAATGTCCGTCGGATCGGATGGAGTATCCATCGTTCCATCGATAATCCGGGCATTCTTGACAAGCAGGGACTTCAACGCCGCTATCCTTTTCACGCAATTCCAACAGCGAAGTGCATTCGCCGCACACCGCCACAAACCCGATTTGCAGATAGCATCCTTCACAAGTCAAGCTTGTCCATCCGCGGGCAAAAAACAAGCTTGTGAGACCCAGGCCGTGATGCCTTTGATTGACAATTGCCGGATTCAAAGTGGGTTTGAATACGCGAAAACCGAACTTCACTCCGGTTCCCTTGCTGGAACAAACCAACCGGAACTCAAATCAATATGGCGTATCGAATGTTCCTCGATCAGGTCGTCGTAGCCTTCGGGCAGGAATGACTGCTGCCAGGTGTCTCCGAACCGCTGTTTCACGGATTCAATAGTGTCCCAGAGGGAAGCAAAAACGAGATAACCCTCATCCGGTGCAAAGCCCCGGCCAAAGAAATATCCGGCATTGCCGGGTTCGTGTCGAACGACATCTGCAGACGTTGTCGCAAATTTCCGCATCAGGGTTTCCGCGTGACCCTCCTTGATCTTGACTTGAAACAGTCGCAGGACCGGACCCTTGTCGGGCTGAGTTGCATCCATGAACTTCTCCTTGTTCAGGCGTTTCAGAGAGTTCAAAGAAACGCCAAGACTTGCAGAAGGTCCGCAAGACAAATGAAGCGAGTGACCGCCAGGTCCAGGAACAGCCTCTGGTAGGCATCGGCTGTCAGGGTCCAGAGGCAGTAGATGGCCGTCAGAACCACCGAACTCAAAATGACCCATAAAATCCAGGACCGGTCAGGCATTGCTCAAGGCTCTCCCGGGAACGGTTCCCTCATCTGCCAGCGAGCGTTCGTTGATCGGAAGATGAATCACCGCGGCGAGGACGCCGGATGCCACAACGCTCCACCACATGATGTCGTAATTGCCGGTGTGTTCGAACACGAGCCCGCCAAGCCAGGCGCCCAGAAAGCTCCCGATCTGGTGCATGAGAAATACAATGCCGACAAGCGTTGCCAGATACCGGGCGCCGAAGATCTGAGCGACGATTCCAGTGGTAAGCGGAACCGTTCCGAGCCAGGTAAAGCCCATCACGGCTGCAAACAGCAGTGTGGAAACATCGGACGGCGCCAATAAAACGAACACTGCCACGGCACCAGATCTCGCCAGGTAGAGGGCAACCAGGATCTTCTTCTTGCTGAGAATGTCACCCATTACACCGCAGACGAATGTTCCGGCGATATTCGTTGCGCCGATCGTGGCGAGTGCGGCGCCACCAAGCCAGGGCGCAAGATGCCTGTCCAGCAGGTAGGCAGGCAAATGAGTGCCGATGAATGCGAGTTGGAACCCGCAGACGAAAAAGCCGAGAACAAGCAGCACAAATCCACGATGTGACAGGGCTTCTCCAAGTGCGGATTTCAGCGTTTGATCGGCATTGGGTTCTACAGATCGTCCACTCAGGACCGGCGCCAGAACACAGATGACTGCCGCAACAAGCGCCAGGCTAACGAGTGCCGTGGGCCAGCTGAGTGAATCAATCAGGCTCAAGGTGACCGGAACCGACAGGAAGATGCCCAAAGATCCTCCAAGCGAGGCAATACCAAGGGCCGACGTGCGGCGCCCGGGTGGAAACCGTCGTCCTACCGCGCCCAGAACAACCGCGTAACTTGTGGCACTCAAGCCGACGCCGACGAGCACACCGAAGCCGAGCACCAGACCGAGAGATGTCGATGCGGCTGACGCGCAGACAAGTCCGCCAGCGTAAAGCATGCCGCCGACAAAAATCACCCTGGCGCTGCCGAACCGGTCGGCAATCATGCCGGCAAAGGGTTGCGCCACACCCCACATGAGGTTCTGCAGCGCGATCGCGAACCCGAAGGCTTCCCGGTCCACATCCGGAAGACTGCCGGCAATAGGATCAAGGAACAGGCCGAAGGAATGCCGCATGCCAAGAGCCACGAGCGCAATCAGCGATCCGGCGAGCAACACGAAGCGCGGATCGAACAGAAATCGCGCTGCCGGATTGGACGTTGCTGGCATATGAATTCTCCGATGTGTTGAGGGCGACAAAGGCGTTGCCAAGCTTGAGGATTGCTGTTTCCGCGCTGTCCAGGCACAGGTTGCCAACCGGGTTCCCGTGTCGCGGTATCGCTTCAGTCGCCATGATTTCGACGGCGTTCGTTAGTGCCCGCGTGGACGATGGACGGGATCTCGCTGCGATCGATTGCCAGATCCTTGAGGCCGGAGTCGCTGAGCAAATTCAGTTGTCTGCAGTCATGCCGTTTCTGACGCCAAACCCGGAACATCTCCGACCATGCGGACAGGAGCGTCCTGAACACGCTTGATTGCAATGCAGGACAGTCTTTCGATTCCTCGGCTATCTCTCTTTGCCACCAGTTTCGCGGAACAGAGAGATACTTGCGTTTCGCTTGTTATTGTTCAAAATGTAATATTGAATAACTGTTATGTCGAAAATCAATATCAGGAACACTGACCTCAATCTGCTGGTCGCATTTGATGCGCTTTACTCAGAGCGTAGTGTTACACGGGCAGCATCCAGGCTCTCCCTCACGCAACCAACCGTGTCCGGGATGCTGAAACGACTTCGGGAAACATTTGACGACGACCTCTTCGTGCGCACCTCTCACGGTATCGTGCCTACGCCGAGGGCTGATGGAATTGCATCAAGGGTTGCGGACCTTTTGGAAGAAATCGGCCTGCTACTTGTTTCGGACGATTTTGATCCCGGCAGGTCTTCCTTCACAGCCAGAATTTGTGGCAGCGACTATCTCCAGCACACGATTCTGGGATCCTTTACTGAAAAAGTGTTCCTGGCAGCGCCCCATGCTCGCGTGTCGATCCTTCCGAGACCAGCCGACGGAGTTGCCGGTCAACTGGAGAGAGGGGAAATCGATCTCATTTTGAGCGATCGCGAACTGGCGGTGCCTGACCTGCCTGCGCGTATCTTGTACAAGGATGGTTTTGTTTGTCTTTCGAGCTACGGGAACTTTGAGGAGGGTGAGGAAATTGCGCTGGATCTGCTTTGCAGTCTCGATCACGCTTTCGTCGATCCGACGGGTGGCAGTTTTCGCGGACCGATTGACGACACACTGGCGGCGGCTGGAAGAGAAAGGAATGTCGTGCTTGCAGTGCCGACCTTCGCGATGCTCCTGCAAATGATGAAATCAAAAAGTCTGCTGGCCTTTGTTCCTGGCCGGATCGCCGAAACTTTTGACCACGGTTTTTCGCGGATCAGGACCCCTTTGGAACTGCCCTACCTGGAAATTGTCGCAAGTTGGCATCCTCGCATGACGCGAGACCCCAAGCACAAGTGGCTTCGCGAAACGCTCGTATCGGTCGCAAATGCCTGACCCGGTCGATCGTGGGCCAGCCAATCTGATTTGCAGTCGGTCGCATTTCGTGTGCCGCCTTGCAGGTCAGACCCAGAAACGCGGCGTTTCTTGAGTGGCCTTCCAGTTGCCTTTGGCGTGTTGCCACATGGCCTGGCATTGAGCTTCGTGCCAACCGATGACAAAGCCGATGGCCTGGGTTGCGGCGAGTGCGTTCCTGCCGGTCACGTTGCATCTTTCAGGCAAGGATTCAGCCATTGCGACGTCATTGAGATATCCGAAAATATCCTGCAGTTTTTTCATCCGTTTCAAGAACGGTTTGACCGTGTCTGCGGAGTACAGGCTGTCGAAGAATTCAATGCCGTAACGCATTTTCTTCATAGCCTTGCGCATGTCGTGGCGCTCGGGAATGGTCAGGTCCTCCAACCGCTTGCCGTAGCCGACAACCTTCTTCCACTGCCTGGCGAGTGCCTTGCTCGAATAAGCCTCGATCGGCTGCGCCAGCAACGACGTCTGGTGAAAATTTTCCGGATCGAGCCAGCCGCGGCCTTCCGTGTAGGCTGCAAGATCCAGAATGAAACGATTGACCTCGGCAGATTTCAGATGATTGATCACGGAACTGCGCGTGTCTTTGTCGCGCGCGGCATGGAGCGCTTCCAGCAAAGCATCGAAAGACAGTATATCGGGTGCCTTGTCGACCAGCGGTTCGACAATCTCTTCGATCAGGACATCAATGTCACGGATCGAGCCGGCTTCCTTGGCGATCGTGCGTGCCATCCGGTCCAGCGGCGCGACTGTCGCAGGATTGAGGACCGGTTTGAACAGGCGAAAGGCGCTGCGCAGACGGCGCAGACCGACGCGAAGCTGATGCGGGCCTTCAGGATCTTCTGAGGCGAGAACGACAACGCGGTTTTCACAAATCTGCTTCAGGCAGGAGCGCAGCACATCGCGAAACGCCAGTTCCACGCTCGTTCCGCGCGTAAACTTTATCTTTTCGGCAAAGTAGGGGTCCGGCGTTTCAGATTTCTGGCCTTCGGCGAACCTGTACCCGCGTTCCGCCTTGCTGTAGGGCGAAAACCGGAAGGGAACATCCTTCAAGAGAGCCTTGGCGACCTCGTAGATCGCCTGGCTCGAACCCGACATCAGTTCCATCTCGAGTTCAACCAGAGGCTGACTGCCCTCACCGGCAAGAATGTTGCCGGTGTCGAAGGCAAGCTCGACGTGAGCGTCGTCGTTCTCCCGCTTCAACTGGCGGGTGGTTCGCTTCATGACCGTCTCGAAGCACTCCGACAAGGGCGCATCGCCGATAACCTTTGCAAGCATCTTGCTTACGTCCGGATCTTCGATCACCGAGAAATCCAGGGCGCGGCCCTTTACCGGGTGTTCCGCCTCGATCGGCGACGACAGGCCGGCAACAACTCCTGTTCCGATCTTGACCGTCTGAACCCAGCTGCGGCCTGACTTTCTTACCCTGAGAGAGATTTTTGCCTTGCGCAGAGACTGGTCCTGCGTGTCGAAATAAATCGACTGCAAGGTCTTGGTCACTGCGCGGCTGGCGGTGAAACCCTCAATGTTGCCCGCCCGTTTGATGGCGTCCTGGGCCGCCTGATCCAATTCAAGCTTAAGCTCGATTTCCCGTCCTGATTTGCTCATGATGCTTTTTCTAAACAAGCCCAAAACGCTTGTCCAGAAAAAGCGCACAATTTGCGCTTTTGTTCGCTGGCGAATGTTGCAAGAATTCCAAGGGGCCCTGAATTTCCACAACTCCTGATAAGCAATGGGTGGCTTGTGAATTCAGGTCTTGGACAGCGAGCTATTGCTTGCATCGCCGGAGTGACCATGATAGGCACCCTCTCCGGTGTCAGTTGCCCCTCTGGCGGAACTGGTAGACGCGCGGGATTCAAAATCCCGTTCCTTAGGGAGTGCCGGTTCGATTCCGGCGGGGGGCACCACAAATGTTGCGCTATCGCCTGCCGGCTGCCCGAGCACCATCATCTTTCTGGTATCCAAGCGCGGTTTTATCTTCAGGTGTTCGTCACTTCCGGTTTTTGCCTTCGGGAAATTGCCTGATGGCCGCGTAAACGCAGTTGTTTCCAAACGACCGGTTTTCCAGCAGTGTGTGTTGCCACCCTTGTTGGTGCAATGACACATGTTACGGAGTGCCTCATGTCAGGACATGGCTATGAATCCGGCCGTTTGAACCTGCCCTTTGTCGGTATCGCGACCTTTGGCAAAAGAGAATACGTTTCCGACTGGGACAAGATTTCTGCCGATGTTGCCGTGCTTGGAGCCCCCTTCGACTTCGGTTGCCAATTCCGGTCCGGTGCGCGGTTCGGTCCAAGGTCCGTGCGGGAGGCATCGACGCTGTTCAGTTTCGGGCATGCAGGCGCCTATGATCACGAGGATGACGCCACCTATCTCGGCGAGGAGGTCCGGATTGTCGATATCGGCGATGCCGACATCATTCACACCAAGACCGAGGAGAGCCACGCCAATATCGAATACGGTGTGAAAAAAATCCTCGACGCAGGTGCACTGCCGGTCGTGATCGGCGGGGATCATTCTGTCAACATTCCCTGCATCAATGCCTTTGAGGAGGATTGTGCGAAGAACGGGCCGATCCACGTAATTCAGATCGATGCCCATCTGGACTTCGTCGACGAGCGTCACGGGGTGACGGCAGGACACGGCAACCCGATGCGCAGAGCGATTGAAAAAGACTATGTCTCAGGGATGACACAGCTCGGTATTCGCAATGTGTCGTCAACAGCGAAAGAAGGCTATGCGGATGCACGCGCGCGGGGTTCGGACATTCTGTCTGTCCGCCAGGTTCGCAAGCTTGGGACAGATGCCGTTCTGGAGCGGATCCCGGCTGGTGTCCGCTACTACGTCACCATTGACATTGACGCCTTCTGCCCCTCAATCGCGCCGGGTACAGGTACACCGAGCCATGGTGGTTTTCTTTATTATGACGTTCTGGAAATCCTGCAGGGCCTGTCAAAACGGGGCGATGTCGCCGGTATCGATCTGGTAGAGGTCGCGCCGGACTATGATCCGAGCCAGAGCACGCAAATCCTGGCGGCGCAGGTCCTGTTGAACTTCATCGGGTTCATTTTCCACAACAAGACGTAAGTTTCCTACAGGAAACACCATCTGCAGCCCGGCCGTCCTGCGCGCCGGGCACTTCACCCTATTCCAGTGACACCCAGAGAACCTTGGCGTCTTCCTTGCCGGTGGAGACACAGCCATGACCCATGCCGCTGTCGTAGTAGACGCTGTCACCTTCCTTCATCGGCAAAGGCTTGTAATGCTCGGTGAAGAAAGTCAGTTCGCCACTGATTACAAACATGAATTCCTCGCCGCGGTGGCGGATCCAGGACTCGAATTCCGAGACGTCGCGGGCCTTGATCGTGCTGATATAGGGGAACATGCGCTTGCTGGTGAGCTCGGTGCACAGGAGTTCGTGAGAATAGGTCGGGGTGTCCTGGGATTCGCCCTGGCCTGCGAGGGTGACGTCTCTGCGACCGGAAATGTCACTCGGTCCCGACTGCACGAACAGTTGTGGGGTTTTCAGCTCCAGAGCCTTGGTCAACCGTCGGACAATGTCGAAGCTGGGCCGGGTCTGGTTGTTCTCGATCTTTGACAAGGTCGACCTGCCAATTCCCGCCGCCTTGCCGGCTTCTTCCAGCGTCCAGCCCTTTTTGAGACGAGCCTCACGGATCATTTTTCCAAGATGATCGGCATCAGGCGTGTTTGTGATGTCGTCCTCAGAGCTTTGTGAAACGGGATCCATGTCCGGCCTTTCCATTGTTTCTCCAGTAACTTGCATATTCTCGAAAAGGGGTCAAATTTCTCCTAAGCAAACTAATGTTGCAAATGTGTGAAAAGTTTCCTATAAGAAACACAAGATGCCGAAAGGGAAACAAGTAGCATTTCGGGAAACAGATGGAGGGAACCATGTTTCAGACAAATCTGGAAGACGCAGATCCGGTCATCGCCCGGTCGATCGATCGTGAAGCGAAGCGACAGGCGGATCAAATCGAACTGATCGCGTCTGAGAACATTGTTTCCAAGGCCGTTCTGCAGGCGCAGGGCTCGGTTCTGACCAACAAGTATGCCGAAGGCTATCCCTCGCGCCGTTATTACGGCGGTTGCGAATTCGTCGACGAAGTCGAGGTGGAAGCAATCGATCGGTTGAAACGACTTTTCGGTGCGCAGTTCGCGAACGTGCAGCCGCATTCCGGCGCGCAGGCCAACGGTGCCGTCAAGCTGGCTCTCCTGAAGCCAGGCGACACCATCCTGGGAATGTCGCTCGATGCAGGCGGGCATCTGACCCATGGTGCCAAGCCGGCGCAGTCCGGGAAATGGTTTCATCCGGTCCAGTACGGTCTGACGCCGGAAGGTGTGATCGACTATGACCAGGTGGCTGATCTTGCCCGCACCGAAAAGCCGCAGATGATTATCGCGGGCGCGTCAGCCTATTCGCGGGTTATCGATTTTGGCAAATTCCGCAAGATTGCGGACGAGGTCGGAGCCTGGCTGCTGGTGGACATGGCGCATATCGCCGGCCTGGTCGCGACCGGTCTGCATCCTTCGCCGATGACTCACGCACACGTTGTAACGTCGACCACTCATAAAACCTTGCGTGGTCCTCGTGGCGGAATTATCCTGACCAATGACGAGACCGTTGCGAAAAAGATCAACTCCGCAGTCTTTCCGGGTCTCCAGGGCGGTCCCCTGATGCACGTAATTGCAGCCAAGGCGGTGGCTTTTGGCGAAGCGCTGAAGCCTGAGTTCAATACCTATTGCCAGCGTGTCGTGGACAGCGCCCGGGCATTGTCCGACGTCATGATCGAACGCGGCTGCGCGATCGTTTCGGGTGGGACCGACAATCATCTGATGCTGGTCGACCTGCGTCCGAAAGGTGTCAAGGGCAATGCCGCCGAAGCGGCTCTGGAGCGTGCCGGAATCACCTGCAACAAAAACGGCGTTCCGGGTGATCCGGAAAAGCCGACGATCACCAGTGGTGTGCGGCTTGGCACGGCCGCAGGGTGTTCGCGCGGCTTCGGGCCCGAGGAATTCCGCCGGATCGGGCACCTGATCTCCGATGTTCTGGATGCTCTTGGCGAGGACCCGGAAGGCAACGCCGACGTTGAAGCTGCTACCCGTGCCGAGGTTCTTGCGATCTGCAAGAAATTTCCGATCTACGAAAGCTGAGGCTGCAAGGATGAAGCGTTTCGATCTAGTTGTCATCGGCGGAGGGCCGGGTGGATACGTAGCAGCCATTCGCGCTGCGCAACTGGGCATGTCGGTTGCGTGTGTGGAAGGGCGCGGTTCCCTGGGGGGAACCTGCCTCAATGTGGGGTGCATGCCTTCCAAGGCTCTTTTGACCTCTTCGGCGAAGTATGCCGAACTGAAACACTTGGCGGCGCACGGGATCGGCGTAGACGGCGCGACCCTTGATCTGGCTGCCATGATGGGCCGCAAGGACAAGATCGTCGGCGATCTGACCAAGGGTATCGCGTTCCTGTTCAAGAAGAATGGTGTTGAGCACGTCGAAGGCTGGGGTTCGGTCCCCGAACCGGGTGTCGTCAGGGTTTCTCGTGACGGCGGCGAAATGCTGCTTGCCGCCGGCAACATCCTGATCGCCACGGGTTCGGAGCCGGCACCTCTGCCGGGCGTCGAGATCGACGAAGTGAACATTCTCAGCAGCACGGGCGCCCTTGCGCTTGCCGATGTGCCTCGGCACCTGGTTGTTATCGGTGCCGGGGTTATCGGACTGGAACTTGGCCAGGTCTGGTCGCGGCTGGGTGCAAAAGTGACCGTCGTCGAATTTCTTGACCGTATCCTTCCGGGCAATGACGGTGAAATCGCCAAGCTGGCGCAACGAGCTCTGACGAAGCGTGGCCTGAAATTCCAACTGGGACGCAAGGTGACCGGTATCGAGGGTGGCGCCGACAGCCTGACACTCACACTCGAACGGGTCGGCAAGGAAACAACCGAAACGCTGGAAGCCGACAAGGTTCTCGTGGCAATCGGGCGTCGCCCGGTAACGCGCGGGCTGGGTCTCGACACGCTCGGTATCGCAACCGACGACCGGGGGTTCATCGAGATCGACGGTTCCTTCTCAACTTCCGTTCCCGGCATCTATGCGATTGGTGATTGTGTTCCAGGTCCGATGCTGGCGCACAAGGCCGAGGAAGACGGGATTGCCTGTGTCGAAACGCTCGCCGGGCAAAACGGGCACGTGGACTACAACACGGTTCCCGGAGTTGTTTACACGGATCCGGAAGTGGCGGCTGTCGGTGCGACGGAAGAGGCGCTGAAGGAAGCCGGCACCGACTATATATCCGGAAAATTCAATTTTATGGCCAATAGCCGAGCACGTTCGGCCGGTGAAACGGATGGCGCCGTCAAGGTGCTGGCAGCACCGGACGGGACGTTGCTGGGCGCGCATATCTGCGGTGCCCACGGCGGTGATCTGATTGCCGAGCTGGTTCTGGCCATGAGCAAAGGTGCACGTGTGGAGGAGGTCGCACGGACCTGCCATGCACACCCGGCACTCGGCGAAGCCGTCAAGGAAGCTTGCCTCGACGCGCTTGGCCGCGCAATCCACGCCTGACAATCGTCGGCTGGCGAACCTGATGGTCGAGCGTTTCGGCCGGACAAGAATTCCAACGCTCTCGGGCCTCTATGCCAACCGGCGTAGTTGAGAGCAAACCTAACGTACTGGGAGGAAAGCCATGGAAGCGTTAAGTAGTATTGTAGGCGAGATCAACAGTGTCGTATGGGGGCCGCTCATGCTGGTCCTCATCCTCGGTGTCGGTTTCTTCCTGCAGGTCGGTCTGAAATTCATGCCGATCCTGAAACTCGGCACAGGCTTCGGGCTGCTGTTCAAAGGCCGAACCGACCAGGGTGAGGGCCAGATCAGCCCGTTCAACGCTTTGATGACATCGCTTTCTGCAACCATCGGAACGGGTAACATTGCCGGTGTCGCAACTGCGATTTTCCTTGGTGGCCCGGGCGCGCTGTTCTGGATGTGGATGACCGCTCTTGTGGGCATGGCAACAAAGTACGCCGAGGCCGTGTGTGCGGTGAAGTATCGCGAGACCGACGAACTCGGAAACTTTGTCGGCGGCCCGATGTACTACATCAAGAACGGCCTTGCCGCGCATTGGCACTGGCTCGCATGGGCTTTCGCCCTCTTCGGCGCGATTGCTGCCTTCGGTATCGGCAACGGGGTGCAGGCCAATGGTGTTGCCCACGTGCTGGAAGCGAATTTCGGACTCAACACGTCGGTCACCGGCGTGATCCTGATGGTTCTGACTGCTGCCGTCATTCTGGGTGGCATCACCCGCATCGGTGCGGTCGCGGGCAAGCTCGTGCCGTTCATGGCGATCTGCTACATCGTTGCCGGGCTGCTGGTGCTTCTGATCAATATCGGTGCCATCGGCGAGACGCTCGGTCTTGTCTTCACATACGCCTTTACACCGTCCGCAGCTCAGGGCGGTTTTGCAGGTGCGGCTGTCTGGGCAGCGATCCGTTTTGGTGTCGCCCGCGGCGTGTTTTCCAACGAAGCAGGCCTTGGTTCTGCTCCGATCGCACACGCGGCAGCGTCGACAAAGGGACCGGTCAACCAGGGCCTCATCGCGATGCTGGGAACGTTCATCGACACCATCATCGTCTGCTCGATCACGGGCCTGGCGATCATTTCCTCGGGCGCATGGACAAGTGGAGAATCCGGTGCGGCGCTGACGTCGCTCGCCTTTGAGACCTCGCTGCCGGGTGTCGGTGGTTATCTCATCGCGATCGCTCTGTCGATCTTCGCCTTTACCACCATTTTGGGCTGGTCCTTCTATGGCGAGAAATGCGTGGGCTTCTTCTTCGGATACCGTGCGCTGGTGCCTTACCGCGTCCTGTGGATCGCGATGATCTACTTCGGCGCAACCGCGGATCTCGGGTTTATCTGGCTGCTGGCAGACACGCTCAATGCCATGATGGCGATCCCGAACCTGATCGCGCTGGCATTGCTCAGCCCGGTGGTCTTCGCGCTCACCAAGGAATTCTTCGCCACCGATGGTGCCAGTGAAGAAGGCGAAAAGAACGCCGCGGAATGAGCAACGGGCGGGAGGGCCGGTTCTCCGGCTCTCCTTCAATAGAATTCAGTTGTGTGGAGATGACAGATGACCACCAAAATTCTGCTGCCGATTGATCACACGGACGACCGGTCCTGGAAGAAAGCCCTGCCGACGGCATTGGAAATGGCGAAACTCTATGGTGCTGAACTGCATGCGGTTTCCGTTATTCCAGAAATAATCCAGTTGCCAAATCTGCCGCCCAACTACGGCTCGGGCGCAAAGGATTTCGTACACCAGAAACTGGCGGCGGTCCTTGAAGCGGGCGGTGCCGGTGATGTACCCATTCACATCGAACAAGGCAGCGTCTACCGCGAACTTCTCAAACTGGCTCACAAGGAAGGTTTCGACCATATCGTGATGGCTTCCGCAAAGGGCGATTTTCCGAACTATGAAATCGGTCCGAACCTTGCCCGTGTCGTGCGCAATGCGCATTGTACCGTTACGGTGGTGCGTGACTGACGCTGAAAGATAACAAGAAAGGACCGGCGCCATGGCTGACGCCCCCAAAAGAACCCCGCTCTACGACCTTCATGTCGAACTGGGCGGAAAAATGGTCGATTTCGCCGGCTGGGAAATGCCGGTGCAATATCCCCTTGGCATCATGGGGGAGCACAAACACTGCCGCGCAAAGGCGGCCCTGTTCGACGTCAGCCATATGGGCCAGGTGATCCTCAAAGGCGAGAATGTCGGTGCGAAACTGGAAGCCCTGTGTCCGCAGGCATTCTCGACACTGAAGGAAGGCAAGGCACGCTACGGCTTCTTTACCAATGAGAACGGCGGGATCATGGATGATCTGATCGTCTCAAATGCCGGTGACCATTTCTTCGTCGTCGTCAATGCCTCCATGCGTCATCAGGATATCCCGCATATGGCGAAGCATCTCGACGGCATCGAGGTGATCGAAATATTCGACCGGGCTTTGATCGCGGTACAAGGCCCCAAGGCCGAGGATGTCGTCGGAAACTTGTGTCCTGGTGTTCGGGACCTGAAATTCATGGAAACGATGATCGGTGCCATCAACGGCGTGGAGTGCCGGATCTCGCGTCTCGGTTACACCGGTGAAGACGGGTATGAGATTTCCATTCCGCAGGACGGTGCGGTCGAAGTCGCACGCGCTTTCCTTGCGGACGAAAACTGCGAACCCGCGGGCCTGGGTGCACGCGATTCCCTCAGGCTGGAGGCAGGGCTCTGCCTTTATGGCAATGACATCGACAATGAAACGTCGCCGATCGAGGCGTCGCTGATCTGGGCGATTCAGAAGCGCCGCCGTGAAGAAGGCGGTTTTCCGGGAGCCGACCGTATTCAGCGTGAAATTGCCGAAGGCACGTCGCGCAAACTCGTCGGCATCCGGCCGGAAGGCCGGGCACCGGCGCGACAAGGTGTCGAGGTTCAAAGCGAAGACGGCAAAGCCATCGGTGTCGTAACCTCGGGCGGATTCGGGCCGACGGCTGGCGGACCGGTCGCGATGGGCTATATCAGCACTGACTCGACAGAACCAGGAACGAGAGTCAACCTGATGATCAGGGGCAAGGCGCAACCTGCCCAAATCGTTTCGCTGCCCTTCGTGCAGCAAAATTACAAGCGCTAATCGGGGAGAGACCGACATGACCACTTATTATTCCGAAGAACACGAATGGATTGCCGTTGAAGGTGACATTGCCACTGTCGGCATTACCGCGCATGCGGCCGAGCAGCTAGGTGAAATCGTCTATGTCGAGCAGAAAGACGGCGGCGATACTTTTGAAAAGGGTGATGAAATCGGGGTTGTCGAGTCGGTCAAGGCCGCGTCTGAAATCTATGCTCCCGTCAACGGAGAGATTGTCGAGGCCAATGAAGCGCTCGCGGACAGCCCTGCGACACTGAACGAAAGCCCCGAGGGCGACGGCTGGCTCTACAAGATCAAACTGTCGAATACCGACCAGTTGAATGACCTGATGGATCTCGATGCCTACAAGGCCTTCATTGCCTAAAGGATAGCAACATATGGCTTTTGAACTTACCACTTACCAGGCTTACGACTTCGCGAATCGGCGGCATATCGGCCCCTCTCCGGCTGAAATGGCGGACATGCTGAAGCTGATCGGATTCGACAGTCTCGACGATCTGATCGACGCAACCGTGCCGCCCGCGATCCGTCAGAAGGAAGCGCTCGACTGGGGTGGGCCCGGTCTTTCAGAACGTGATGCGCTCTTTCACATGAAGGAAGTGGCCAGCAAGAACAAGGTCCTGACGTCACTGATCGGACAGGGCTACTCCGGGACGACGACACCAGCTCCGATCCTGCGCAACATTCTGGAAAATCCGGCCTGGTATACGGCTTACACGCCCTACCAGCCTGAAATCTCCCAGGGCCGCCTGGAGGCATTGCTGAACTTCCAGACCATGGTCTCGGACCTTACCGGTCTCGACATAGCCAATGCCTCGCTTCTGGACGAGTCGACAGCGGCCGCCGAAGCAATGACCATGGCCAAGCGCGCGGCGAAATCGAAGTCGAACATTTTCTTCGTCGACGAGAACTGCCATCCGCAAAATATCGCCGTGATCGAGACACGCGCCGAACCGCTCGGCATCGAGGTTGCCGTCGGCAACCCTGAGGACCTCGATCCTGCGACCGTGTTTGGCGCGATCTTCCAGTATCCGGGCACTTACGGGCATGTTCGTGATTTCACCGAGATCATCGGCAAGTTGCACGAAAACAAGGCGTTGGCGGTTGTTGCAGCCGACCCGCTCGCGCTTGCACTCCTGAAGTCTCCGGGCGAAATGGGCGCGGACATCGCTGTCGGATCGACCCAGCGGTTCGGTGTTCCGATGGGCTTTGGCGGTCCGCATGCCGCCTACATGTCCTGCAAGGACGCGCTGAAGCGCAGCATGCCGGGCCGGATCATCGGTGTTTCCGTCGATAGCCGCGGCAAGAAGGCCTACCGCCTCGCCCTGCAGACACGTGAGCAGCACATCCGCCGGGAAAAAGCCAACTCCAACGTCTGTACCGCTCAAGCGCTGCTTGCAGTCATCGCCTCCATGTATGCGGTCTATCACGGTCCTGACGGTATCAAGGCGATTGCCCAGTCCGTTCACCGGAAAACCTCGCGTATGGCAACCGGTCTGGAATCCATGGGCTTCAAGGTGGAACCGGCCGTCTTCTTCGACACAATCACAGTCGAGGTCGGAGCGCTTCAGGGTGTTGTCATGGACGCAGCGGTTGCCAATGGCATCAATCTGCGAAAAATCGGCGAAACCCGTGTCGGTATCTCGCTTGACGAGCAGACCCGACCAGCAACAATCGAGGCCGTGTGGCGCGCGTTCGGCGGAAACATGACGGATGACAGCGAGGCAAATCGCGACTACCGGCTGCCGCAGCATGCGCTTCGCGAAAGCGACTACCTGACGCATCCGATCTTCCACATGAACCGTGCCGAAGCGGAAATAACGCGTTACATGCGCCGTCTGGCGGACCGGGACCTTGCGCTCGACCGGTCGATGATCCCGCTCGGGTCATGCACAATGAAGCTGAATGCAACCATCGAGATGATCCCGGTCACCTGGCCGGAATTTTCCGACCTGCATCCGTTCGTTCCGGCCGATCAGGCGGTTGGCTATCACGAGATGATTGACGATCTGAACGACAAGCTCTGCCAGATCACAGGCTACGATGCGATCAGCCAGCAACCGAATTCCGGTGCGCAGGGCGAATATGCGGGCCTCTTGACGATCCGCAATTACCATTCCGCGCGTGGTGACAGCCATCGTGACATCTGCCTTATTCCGACATCCGCGCATGGCACCAATCCGGCGTCTGCGCAGATGGTCGGCTACAAGGTGGTTCCGGTGAAGTCCGACGAACAGGGCAATATCGACCTTGTCGATTTCCGCGAAAAGGCGGAACAGCATTCCGACAGTCTTGCTGCCTGCATGATCACCTATCCGTCCACGCACGGTGTGTTTGAGGAAACGGTACAGGAAGTCTGCCAGATCACTCACGATCACGGCGGTCAGGTCTATATTGACGGCGCGAACATGAATGCAATGGTCGGCCTGGCTCAGCCTGGCATGATCGGCGGCGATGTCAGCCACCTCAACCTGCACAAGACCTTCTGCATTCCACATGGCGGCGGCGGGCCGGGCATGGGCCCGATCGGGGTCAAGGCACATCTTGAACCCTACCTCCCGGGTCATCCGGAGTATGGCACCACGGTCGGACCCGTTTCTGCGGCTCCGTTCGGGTCGCCGTCGATCCTGCCGGTGAGCTGGGCCTATGTTCTGCTGATGGGCGGTTCTGGACTGACACAGGCAACCAAGGTTGCCATCCTGAATGCCAACTACATTGCCGAACGTCTGAAGGATGCCTACGAAATCCTCTATACGTCCGACACGGGCCGGGTTGCGCATGAGTGTATCCTTGATACGCGTCCGCTGGCCGACAGCGGCGGGGTCACCGTTGAGGACATCGCCAAACGTCTTGTCGACAGCGGTTTCCATGCGCCGACCATGTCGTGGCCTGTTGCAGGCACACTGATGGTAGAGCCGACGGAATCAGAGCCCAAAGCCGAACTGGACCGGTTCTGCGATGCGATGCTGTCAATCCGGGCGGAAGCCCAGGACATCATCGACGGCAAGATCGATGCGGAAAACAATCCCCTCAAGAATGCGCCGCATACCGTGGCCGATCTGGTCGGGGAATGGAACCGTCCGTACAGCCGTGAACAGGCGTGTTATCCAGCCGGTTCGCTCGATGTCGACAAGTACTGGTCGCCGGTCAATCGTGTCGACAACGCATACGGTGACCGTAACCTGGTCTGTACCTGTCCGCCGATGTCGGATTATGCGGAAGCAGCCGAATAAGAACCCGGATGCGCGGCACGACAATGTGCCGCGCGACTCCAAGAGCGAACCGCCATGTTTCTAAGTGTCTTTGACATTTTCAAGATCGGGATCGGACCGTCATCCTCCCATACAATGGGGCCGATGACGGCGGCGGTTGATTTTCTGAACCGCCTCACGGCAGGTGAAAACGGCAAGTTCGATCCTGCTGCGGTGGCAAGGATAATCGCCTCTCTTCACGGTTCGCTGGCCTTTACCGGCAAAGGTCACGCCTCGGACCGGGCCGTCATGCTTGGGCTTCTCGGATTTCGTCCAGACAAGGTCGATGCGGATCTGGCAGAAGAAAAACTGGCGGAACTGCAAGACACATGCGTTTTGAAAGTGTCGAAATGTGGCGAGGTCCGCTTCGATCCGGAAGCGGATCTTGTTTTCGACTACGGTCCGGCACTACCGCTTCACGCCAACGGTATGAAGTTGACGGCATTTGACCGGAACGGTGAAGTTCTGCTGGCCGATACCTACTATTCCATCGGTGGCGGTTTCGTGGTGACGGAAGCCGAGTTGCTCGCCGCGGAGAAGGCACCTGATGCCGACCTTCACGAGGAGAAGGAAGCCATCGGGTACCCGTATCCGTTCGGCTCTGCGGCCGAGATGTTGCAGATGGGCAGGGACTCCGGCCTGACCATTTCCCAGATGAAGCGGGCCAACGAGGAATCCGTACTTGGCGCAACGGTTCTGAATGAGAAGCTCGAGGCAATCTGGGGCGTCATGGAAAACTGCATCGCCCGGGGTTTGTCACTGGAAGGTATTTTGCCTGGAGGGCTCAGCGTCAAGCGGCGCGCCAGGGCAATCCATCGGCGCCTGCTCGAGCAGAGCGGCTCAAACAGCCAGCAACCCCATGCGATCAACGACTGGCTGTCCGTCTATGCCATGGCGGTGAATGAGGAAAACGCAGCCGGTGGCCAGGTGGTCACCTCGCCGACCAATGGTGCTGCCGGTGTCGTTCCCGCCGTCATCCGTTATTATCGCGATCATTGTGTCGACGCTTCGCGCGAAGGCATCGACACCTTTCTTCTGACGGCTGCGGCAATCGGTGGGCTCATCAAACACAACGCGTCCATCTCCGGAGCGGAATGCGGCTGCCAGGCCGAGGTCGGTTCGGCTTCCGCCATGGCGGCGGCAGGCTTGTGTGCCGCTCTGGGCGGCAGCAACGAGCAGATTGAAAATTCGGCGGAAATCGCATTGGAACACCATCTCGGCATGACTTGCGACCCGGTCCGGGGTCTTGTTCAGGTACCCTGTATCGAACGGAACGGAATGGGAGCCATCAAGGCGGTTTCGGCAGCTTCTCTTGCTCTTCACGGCGACGGCTCACATTTCATGCCGCTCGACAATTGCATCGAGACGATGCGCCAGACCGGGCAGGACATGCGGGACAAGTACAAGGAAACGTCTCTCGGCGGCCTTGCGGTCAATCTTCCCGAATGCTGAGTTTCTCCGGTCCGCATCAGATGCCCATGAACGGAATTCCATCCTAGAAGAGGAATTGTGCCTCCTCATTGAGCTGTGCGACGTCGAACCCGCCGGTCGTGGTGTTGAAACCGACCGTAATCGTTTCGCCGGCACCGATTCCGGCATTGTAACCTGCGTCATCGATCGAATAGCGGTCTCCTTCCTGAGAGTCCACGACTGCGTTCCAGATGTGCTGTATGTCCGACCCGAGCGTAAATTCAAGATCCCAGTCCGAGACGTCTTCGGTTCCCTCGTTGCTGACCACGATGTTGAGCGTTGCGCCGTGTCCCCAGTCATTGACGACCTGAAACTCCGCCGACAGGCCTGACGCAGGATCCACAGGGTCCGGATCAACCGGATCTGGGTCCACCGGATCAGGATCGACGGGATCAGGATCAACCGGGTCGGGTGCACTGCCATCCGGCAGGGCGTCGCCAAGAGGATCACCAAGAATGACCATGGACTGAAAATAGTTGATGACGTCCTGATGGGGCACGTCCAGGGCGCTCCATTGCGGCCAGTCGAACGTGTCATTCATGAATGGCTGCGTCTGGTCATGGCTGAGCACTGTCAGGTGGTTGACATCATGAGCCCGGGCACCATCACCATCCGGAAAGGTCAGGTCGCCGTGAACGCGGCCGTGCATCCAGCCGCCGTAGTGTGGTTCCATCTTCAGCGTGTTGATGAATGTCCCGACAAGTCCGTTTTGAATGAGGTAGTCCGCAAAACCCTCGTGACTGTTTGCCTCGACCATTGTCATGACATCGGCCGGATCGCCGAGCCGTGCCGTGCGCTGGATATCGGCCAGGAGTTGCGGGTCAAACGCATTGTCGCGGATCCAGCCAACCTTTGCTGCCTGCATCGCGTAGTAGAGGCCAACACCCTGCAAGTCCTGACCCCATGCCTGGTCATTGTTCGTGAGGTCTTTGTCGAAGGCCCATTGGCCGATTGTCTCCAGTTCCGCGTTCTGGTAGCCGAGAAAATTGCGCAATCCGTTGTAAGCCACGAGTGCTTCCGTGGTGATGGCCGTGCGCCCGCCATGGAGTTCATCGTGACCGGTGTGGCTGCTGCTGCCGTGGAAGTTGCCGAAAGAGGTAATATCGACATAGTCGCCCGGACCAGGTGATGGGTCGACGGGCGCCGGGTCCATAGGATCAGGCTCACCGGGGTCAGGTTCTTCTGGATCCGGGTCGACGGGTCCGGTTTCGACCGGCGTGCTGTCTATCGAAACACTGTCCGCATCTATGGATGTGTCTGTTCCCCGGGCCGTAAATCCGAATGTTGCCGTGTCACCCGCGGTCAGGCTGCTATTGTAAGAGACACCTTCGATGACATAGGTGTCATTGATGTGAGAAATGATGCGGGCATTCCAGATCGCGTCAATCTCGGCATCCAGCCGAAATGCAATGCGCCAACCGTTCGCTCCTTCTTGGGAAGACAGGGCCATTCGCCCCACAAACCCGTCTTGCCACTGATCACTGACGGTGTAATCAAGTGTCGCATCCGACGTCGCGTACTGGCTTGCCATCGAATTCCCCTCCTCAGCTTTGCTGGATGTCAATGAAATCGAACGTGTTTTTGTTCACTAAATACCTGGCTTTCTTTAGTAATTGATCAGTATATCTGTGGCGAAGGTGTGACAAATTGATGATCAATTGAAGGAGAAAGTCTGAATTTATGCAGTGTTTATTTTTTTAAACGCAAAACAAAGAATATTTATTTGAAAATGTTCACCAAAATATTGGATAATTCACTCAGAATTTGAACTTGTTTCCGAATATTCAACACGCTTGTTTCGGGGCCATGTTCTGAATTCGAGTCACTTGAGTGCCCAGGACGGGTGCGTTGGCCCTTCTTTCAAACCGGATTGCGAAAATGCGCACATCCATTGATGACATTTCAAGCGAGGGCGGCTAATGGAACGGAATGATCAGACGCCTTTATGACTGGACGTTGTCCCTTGCCGCCGGACCACGCGCACCCGCCGCGTTGGGATCCGTATCGTTCGTTGAAAGTTCCGTCTTTCCGATTCCACCCGATATCCTGCTGATCCCGATGGTGATTGCCCGCCGGGAAAAGGCCTGGTGGTACGCCTTGTTGTGCACGGTTGCGTCGGTCGCAGGTGGGGTGCTCGGATATCTGATCGGCATGTTCCTGTTTGAGCAGGTGGCCGTGCCGATCCTGTCCTTTTATGGCAAGATGGAAAAATTCGATGAATTCCGTGACGTATTCAATCACTGGGGTTGGTGGTTCGTCTTCATCGCCGGTCTGACACCGTTCCCCTATAAGGTGATAACGATAGCCTCCGGTGTTGCCGGTCTGAGCCTTCCGGTATTTGTTGTTGCGAGTATTGTTTCGAGGGGTTTGCGGTTTTTTGTCGTCGCCGGACTGCTTTATCTGTTCGGACCAGTGATCAAGGATTTCATCGAGAAGCGCCTTGGTCTCATGTTCACCCTCTTCGTGGTGTTGCTGGTCGGCGGCTTCATTTTGTTACGGTACATCTGAGTGAAGTGGAAACAATGACCCAATATCAATGGGCAAGAAATTTGGTTGGCCTCTCTCTGCTCGGCGGACTTGTCGTGATTGCGACTGCCTGGGGATTTCAGCTGATTGGCGGCTACGTGCCCTGCAAGCTTTGTCTTGAGCAACGTATTCCCTATTATGCCGGATTGCCGCTCACGGCCCTTGCGCTGATCCTGCTGTCACAGCAGCGGAACCGGCTTGCGATGCTGACGCTTCTGGCTGCAGCAGCGATTTTTGCCTACGGGGCTGGCCTGGGCGTTTATCAGGCCGGTGCGGAGTGGCAGTTCTGGGATGGCCCGAACGACTGCGGTGGCGGCAGTGCAGCGCCGGCTTCGGCTTCAAACATGCTGCAGGCATTGCAGTCCACGCGCGTCGTCAGCTGTACGGAAGCCAGTTGGCGGATGCTGGGTCTTTCCTTTGCAGGCTGGAACGCAGTTGCGTCCGCCGGGCTGGCAGCCCTTAGCCTGCTTGCCGTGTTTCTATTGAAACAGGGGAGAAACAAGGCCACTGTGAGCGTATGAGCAAAAACAAGGATTCCAAGGAACGGCAGCGCGAGGACGCTTTAAGATCACTCGACCGCGTCGGGGCTGAAAGTGAAACCATTGCCGGCTCGACATTTGTTCGAATGGCGGACCGCGCCAAGGGCCACATGAGTGCGGCCGACAAGAACGAAGACGACCAGATCGAGGTCTGGGGCACCCGGATAGGCCGCGGTGCAGGGCTGGTCTTTGCGATTGGACTGGTGATCTACCTCGTGGTGACCTACCTGTAGGCAAATAATCTCCTGAAGGATCAAGGCAGGCAACATGGCATCCGTCCGACCGATAAGCCGCAGTGGCTGGTCTGAACGCAAAGCTCCGGAACTGGCCGATTTCGAGCAGATGGCGAGCGAAGTCCTGGCAGGATTGCCGGACGACGTCCTGCTGCGCTGTGGTCATATCCAGATCAGTCTTGCCGACTATGCCCCGGACGACGTTCTGGACGCACTTTCAATCGAAGATCCGCATGATCTGCTGGGATTGTTCGAAGGGCAGGGTCTTGCGCAGGGTGGTGACATTGAGTGGAGCGGGCAGATGCCTAACCGTATCTGGCTGTTCCGCAGGCCTATCCTGGACTACTGGGCCGCCATGGACGATACATTGGGAGAGGTGGTTGCCCATGTATTGATCCATGAAATCGGACACCATTTCGGTCTGTCCGATCAGGACATGGAGCGCATCGAGGCTGCAACTGATCGTTAGGCAGCCTCGCGCGGGCCTTTGTCCAGGTTCTGTTGCAGTTTATTCTGCGGCTTCGACCTGAGCGCGCTCAATGGATTCCGCGATCAGTCTTTTCGCAACTTCAGCGCCTTCGACACCGGTGATCTTCACCCACTTGCCTGGCTCAAGATCCTTGTAATGCTCGAAGAAGTGCTTGACCTGATCGACAGTGATCTGTGGCAGGTCGGTGATGTCGAGCACCGCGTCGTAACGCTTGGTGACCTTGTGACCCGGAACCGCGATGATTTTCTCGTCCTGGCCCGACTCGTCTTCCATCAAGAGAACACCGATCGGACGACAGGACATGATCGCACCCGGCACGACAGGGCGCTGGTTGACGACGACCACGTCGATCGGGTCTCCATCGCCACACAATGTGTGCGGAACGAAACCGTAGTTGCCCGGGTAACGCATCGGGGTATAGAGAAACCGGTCGACATACATGGCGCCAGCGTCCTTATCCATCTCGTATTTGATCGGCTCGCCTCCGACGGGCACTTCAATGATGACATTGATGTCTTCAGGCGGGTTCTTGCCAATCGGCACGGCGTCGATACGCATCACAAACTCCTGTTGATCGTTGCTGCCGTCTATCGCAATCCCGCTGGCGAAGTTCAAGCCCTTTATTTTGCATTGCACCTAAATGCTGAGATGCAGGGCTCATCAATTGGCTTGCGGCCAGGCATAGATGGACAGCTCCATCCGGCGCCCTCCAAGCCGGTACCAGGATTTTGCCGTCAGCTTGCCACCGACTGCCCGGTAGAAGTTCCGGGCCGGCTGATTGTCGCTCAGGACCTGGACAGCAAGCCCGCGAAGTCTTTGGGAACGCAATGTTTTACGGACATTGCCGAAAAGTGTTCGGCCAAAGCCAAGACCCTGGTATTCAGGTTTGAGATACAATTCGTAGATCTCGCCTTCCATGCCGGTATCGAGCAGGCGACAGGGGCCGAAGGTGGCATAGCCGGCCGGGATGTCGGCAACGCAGAGAAGCTTTATGTCCACCCCACGTGCCAACGCGCCTCGCCACCATCCCGTGCCGCGGCGGGAGACCATTTTCTGAAGATCAACACCTTGCAGAAGGCCACGATACGCACCCAGCCAGGCCGCGCTGTGAATGTCTGCCAGCGCGTTGCAATCTGCGGCTCGAGCCGCACGAAGATCTATCAGGTCCGTGGTCATCCTGAGAAAAGGATACATCAAGAGAGGGATTGGAAAAGTGGCAATTGGTTGCAGAAACGCGAAAAATGAAACCAGTTCCCCAGGCTCACGGATAATCCGTCATTGCCGGTGAACAGGTCGACGGAATCGTACAGCCTGAACATGAAAAGGGCCGGCATATAGCCGGCCCTTCAGTTGCCCTGATGTTTGACTAAGTAAACCTGGTTGACCGGTAAGAACCCCGGGGGGCTGGGGGGCTAATGCATTCCGCGGTCCCTACCTGTCATACCCATCAGGGTATAATAGAAATATGGGGAGCTAATTTGACTTGCCAAGGGCTGCATTGCGGCGAAATCATGGAATTTTGATCATTCTTTCGGGGCAAACTTCCGTTACGTCCGTTTTTTGATTTTTACCCGCCAAAAGCGACTGCAAGCGGCGACATGGTCGCGAGCCTGAAAATGTTTCTGAGCCACCGGGCTTGCCATTCGACCCAAAGCCAACGCATCATGACAACAAGGTAAAGGCGGAAACTCTTTTATCGGGGTTCTTGAACGGCGCAGGTCGTGAACAGTAAGGAGGCGGAATGAGCGAAGCCGATGACAGCGCGTTTCAGCGCGGCGCGGGAACCAACCCGTCGCCGCTAAGCCAACCGGCTCTGTCTTCCAGATCTGTTGTAGCCTTCAACCGGCGAGAACTTGATACGATACTGCGCCTCTATGGCCTCATGGTCGCTGATGGGGAATGGCGCGATTATGCTATCGATCTCTTGAACGACCGGGCGGTTTTTTCGGTGTTTCGACGGTCCTCCGAGATGCCGCTCTATCGCATCGAAAAAGACCCGAAGCTTGCCCGCAAGCAGGGCGCATATTCCGTTGTTGCTCCGGGTGGCATGATCATGAAGCGCGGTCACGACCTGGCTCAGGTCCTGCGTGTTCTCGAGAAGAAAAAACATCTGCGCGTCGTCGACGCCTGATAACCCTGTTTGTTCAGGCATAAAAAAAGCCCGGCTTCTGCCGGGCTTTTCTGTTTATTTGTCTGATGGGCTGCTTAGTCGCGGTTGCCGAACAGCTGCAACAGCATCAGGAACATGTTGATGAAGTCGAGGTAGAGGCGCAGCGCGCCCATGACGGACTTCTTGGTTGCGACTTCACTGCTGTCGCCTTCGTAGTACATTTCCTTGATCTTCTGGGTGTCGTAGGCCGTCAGGCCGGCGAACACCAGAACACCGATCACGGAGATGGCGAACTGCATGGCGGACGATTGCAGGAAGATATTCACAATCATCGCAATGATGATGCCGAACAGGCCCATCATCAGGAACGATCCCCAACCGGTCAGGTCCTTCTTCGTGGTGTATCCGAACAGGCTCAGCGAGCCGAACGCGGCGGCAGTGATGAAGAACACGCGCGCAATCGATCCACCTGTATAAATCATGAAGATCGGTGCAAGCGAAACGCCCATCACGGCTGCATACACCAGGAACATTGTCCGGGCGGTCGATGCACTCATGGACTGGATGCGGAACGATAACCACATCACCATTCCCAAAGGTGCGAACAGAAGCACGAAATAGAGCGGACCGCTGAACAGGGTCTGTGCGAGGCCTGGGTTGCTCGACACCATCGCAAAGGTGCCAAGAGCAGCGAAACCGGTCAGTGCCAGGCCGATTGTCATGTAGTTGTAGACGCCCAGCATATAGGCGCGCAGGCCCTGATCGATGCCGGCCTCGGCGCGCGAGCCGGCAACGGTATAGGCGCCTTGATTTTGACGGTCAAAGGTCGACATGGTTGCGTGAATCCCCTTCTAGATCGTTTATTGCATGTACCATTACGTGCAGCACAACTCCCTCAACATATGGGAAAATGCGGACAGGAGCACAAGACAGGATTTGTGAAAAAATCTTAATCTACCTGCTCCAGACCGCATTATAAGCCATTATGCTTAAAAGAATGAAAGTTATTTCATCGCCTTTAGGCGGGATGCTATCTGCCTGTCGCAGTCACCGCCCGGATTTCGAACGATTTCTTCGGACGTAAAATCCAGAATTTCACGTTCCTTGTTGCGCATCTGTTCAACGGTTACGCCGGGCTTGAACCATTGAAGCACGGCATAGTCGCCTCCCGCGTCCGTCAGAAAGGCAATCGGCTTGCCACCTTCGGTGATGCCCATACGGCCGACCCGAACTTCCTCTATCGAAATTTCGCGCGCTTCACCGTCGATGGTGATCTTGTTCTTGCCGACATTCAGTTTCTTGAGCTTGGAGCCGCTGGTGCCGACCCAGTTGCCGAAAAAGCGCTTGCCTTTCTTCTCGACCGAAAGGCAGGAATTTTCAAAGTTGGGAATGGAGAGGCGTACCGCCGAGACTTCAACCGGTTCCTCACCCTTGGGGGCGAGCGTGTATTTCATTGCATTCTCGCCTGTCCGGTAAACGCGTATGCCAACAGGCGTATATCCTGAATCGCCCATGGTGCGGCTGAAGAAGTCGAACTGGTTTTCATCGTTTGTGCCTGCGCGGCGATAGAGCCAGCGTTTCGGCAAACCGTCCTCGAACACCAGCCAGTCACTGACGACGAGGCCCCGCGGGCCTTCCGGCGTGTTCAATTGCCAGACGCCGGTATGGAAAGGGCTCTCGGCGAGTGCCGGTGCCGAAAATGGAATCGTGGCCACAGCAGCAAGTGCTGCAGACCTGGCTAATAATTTCAGTACGAATTTTGTCGGAAATTCAAACATTGACCCTGCCCTTCTTTCGATCTCGTCCCGTTGATATCCGGATATCCAAGATCACAAGAGCATGCAAGCCGGACTTGCGAGAAGTTCGTCAGGAATGTTCGGTTTCTTCCGGCGCATTCCTGACTTCCTGCTTCGTCGACAGCGCGGTTGTCAGAGATTTCGGAGCACAGGCGCCGGCTTTTCACCCAAGATGCGCCAGGTGCCGATCAGACCGAAACCGACGGTCAGTACCAGGGCGACCACGGCTGCACCGGCGGCGGTGACGGGCATGAGAACAAATGAACCATCCATGATCTGCGTGATAACGAACCAGGCCGCCAGACCACCGGCGACAAGTGCAAAGACCGCGGTTGTCAGACCCAGGATCGCGTATTCAAGAGCATAGGCAAGTATCAGCCTCGGACGCGTTGCACCGAGCGTTTTCAGGATCACCGCGTCGTAGATCCTGCTTCTGTGCCCTGCCGCGAGTGCACCGGCAAGGACCAGGACGCTTGCGATCAGTGTGATCGAACTTGCGCCGCGGATCGCCCATGCGAGCTGGGATACAAGGTCATTGACCTGGGCAATCGCGTCCTTCACCCGAACCGCCGTGACTGTCGGAAATGTATTGGAAACGGATTTCAAAAGTTCGAGCTCGGCTTCTGTCGAAACGTCATCCTCCCAGCCGAGGGTCATCAGATGTGCATGCGGCGCGCCGGCAAATGTGTTGGGCGAGAACACCATCACGAAGTTGATCGAAAGGGACTGCCATTCGACATCCCGGAAATTGGCAATCTCGGCAGTGATTTCACGGCCGAGAACATTGAGGGTGATCTGATCGCCAATCTTGAGACCCAGCTCTGTTCCGGCTTCAGCATCAAACGAAAGAAGGGGCTTTCCGGAGTAGTCTTCAGGCCACCAGCTGCCTTCAACCAGCTTGGAGTTCGGCGGCACGGTGCCTTCGTAGGTGATGCCGCGATCGCCTCGCAGAACCCAGTCCGATCCTTCTTGCGCCGGTTCGAATTCATCAGCCGGAATACCGTTCAGACTGATGATCCGGCCGCGCAGCATGGGCACGCTCTGCAGTTCTCCGCCCGGCGCCTGATCCTTCAGCGCCTGCTCGAAGGCATCGCGTTCGTGGCTCTGGATGTCGACAAAAAAGAAGCTCGGAGCCCGGTCGGCCATGGTTGCCGTGAGTTCGCGGCGCAGATTTCCGTCAATGAGTGCCAGGGCCACAAGAAGCGACAGGCCGAGACCGAGAGAGAGCACCACAGAAGATGTCAGTGCGCCCGGGCGGTGGATATTTGCAATCGCCAGCCGCAATTCGGTCGATCGGACGCCGGGCAACCGGCGGGCGACAAACATGATGGCGCGGGCGACAGCCACGAGCAGAACAAACGCGCCGGCCGAGGCAATGATGTAGACGCTGGCGATAAACTTGTCGCTGGACAGGACGATTGCAATTCCCGCAAGCAGCAGCACCGTAACCGCCGTTGCCGTGAGATACCGCTTGCGCGGAAGCTTGGAGCCACCGGTCACAATGTCCCGGAACAATGCCGTTGGTGGAACGTCGTGGGCGCGGCCGAGCGGCCACAGGGCAAAAGCCAGGGCCGTCAGCAGACCATAGAGCAGTCCAAGTCCGAGCTCCGCCGGATAAATGCTTGCGGCGAGCTGGACGGGCAGCACACCGGAGAGTGCGGCGCCGGCAGCGAACGGTATCAATGCTCCGATCACCAGGCCGATCAAGATACCGATCATGGCGATGACCAGCGTCTGGACAAGGTAGATCCTGAAGACGAAGTCTCCGGTCGCGCCAAGACACTTGAAGCTGGCGATGACTTCCCGCTTGGTTTCAAGATAGGCACGGATCGCGTTGGCGACGCCAACCCCGCCAACGACCAGCGCCGTCAGCCCGACCAGCGTCAGAAATTGTGCGAAACGCCCGATGCTGCGTTGCAGACCGGGCGAGGCATTGGCACGTGAGCGGATTCTCCATGCGCTTTCGGGTGTCGCGTTCTTGGCCTGTTCGATGACGTTTCCGAGATCGTCGATGTCAGGCGCGGGGGACAATCGCACGCGATAGTGCCAGCGAACCAGGCTGCCGGGTTGCACAAGGTCGGTGTCGCCGATCGCGGCATCCGAAATCATTAACCTCGGACCGAATTCCATTCCGCCTGCAAGCTTGTCGGGTTCAGCCTCGATAACATCGGTAACGCGTACAGTCGTGCGACCCAGGGACAGTGTCTCGCCGACGGAAATGTCAAGCCGCGCCAGAAGAGCCAGGTCCGCAACGGCGCCCCAGACCCCGTCGCGTTTTGCGAGTGCATCGCCAAGCATCTGGCCTGAGGCAAGATCGAGCGAGCCGTATAGCGGGTAAGAATTGTCGACGGCCTTCAATTCGACGAGAGCCTGATCTCCCGTATCGGAACGCCGTGACATTGCCCGCAACGTGGCGACGCGAGATACGGATCCGAGCGTGTCCAGAAAGGCGGCTTCCTCCTCCCCGGCCTGCCGGTGAATCAGTGAAAAGGACAGGTCGCCACCGAGGATCGCCTGACCTTCGTTTGCAATGCCGTTGGTGAGGGACCGGGAGACCGAGGTTACGCCAGCAATGGCGGCGACACCAAGTGCTATGCAGGCGATGAAAATGTAAAAGCCTCGCAGTCCTCCCCGCAGCTCCCTCAAGGCGAAGCGCGTGGCCAGCCCGAAGGTCTGGTTGCTTCTCTGCATGTTCGCAGGAACGAAGCTGCTCATGCAGAAACCTCTTGCTGCTCACCCAATGCGTCGGATTGTGTTTCCTCGATCTCTCCGGAGCGGACCCTGATCATACGATCGCATCTTTCGGCAAGACCCGGATCATGTGTGACAAGCACCAGGGTTGTCCCACGTTCGCGCTGGGCATTGAACATCAGATCGACGATCTGGTTGCCTGTGCTCTCGTCAAGATTACCGGTCGGCTCGTCGGCGATCAGGATTTGAGGTTCGACGACGAGTGCGCGCGCGACAGCAACCCGTTGCTGCTCACCGCCGGACATTTGCGCTGGGTAGTGATGCATCCTGTGGCCGAGGCCGACGGCGTCCAATTCTGCTTTGGCTTTGTCAAAAGCCGATGCATCGCCAGCCAATTCAAGTGGCACCGCGACGTTTTCCAGCGCAGTCATGTTGGGAACGAGATGAAAAGACTGGAATATGATGCCGACATTGCGGCCACGGAACCGGGCGAGTTGATCCTCCGAAAGGGGGCCAAGTTCTGAACCGGCGACGACAACGGTGCCTTCATCTGACCGTTCAAGACCGGCCATCACCATCAGAAGTGTCGACTTGCCTGACCCGGACGGTCCAACAAGGCCAACAGACGTTCCCTTGGAAATGTCCAGGTCGATCCCTTTGAGGATATGTACCCTACCGGCACCTTCGCCGAGTGTAAGATGTACGCTCTTGAGAGAGATCGCCGGAGTATTTGTCATCATTAAACCTTTACAAGGGACATGATTAGCGTCTTCCTTATCAAAATCTGCCCTCGACAATTGGACGCTGTGCGACCATATGGGCCTGATGTGCCTGGTCTTCCAGTCCTGAAAGAGTTTTAGCGTGAACCAAATCCGTGTAGCCTTGTGTTTTCTGCTTTTTTGTTTGTCAACGACTGCGGTTCAATCCGCCGACCTGAAGCTTGTTGTCCTGGGAGACAGCCTGTCCGCCGGGTATCAACTCGCTCCCCAGGACGGATTTCCGGAGCAGCTGCAAAAGGCACTTGATGCAAGGGGTCTTTCGGTTGAAGTGGTCAATGCCGGTGTTTCGGGGGACACGACTTCCGGGGGACTGTCCCGCCTCGACTGGTCCGTGGGAACCGATGCCGATGCGGTGATTGTCGAGTTGGGGGCCAATGACGCGTTGCGCGGCATTCAGCCTGATATCACCCGCAACAACCTGAACGAGATCACGAGGCGATTGCGGGACCGCGGCATAGAAGTGCTGCTTGCCGGCATGCTTGCGCCCAGAAATCTCGGCCCGGAATATGCCGAGGCGTTCGATCCGATCTATTCTGATCTTGCTCAGGCACACGATGCGCTGCTTTACCCGTTCTTCCTGGAAGGGGTTGCGCTCAACCCGAACCTTAATCTATCCGATGGCATGCATCCCAACGCGGATGGGGTTGCGATCATTGTTGAGAATATCCTGCCGAAAGTGGAGGAGCTTTTGGCAAAAGCCTCGTCTTCCTGAGGGTTCTTTCCTGGCCACTCAGTTTTCTGGCATGCCGGATACCCTATTCAAAATTCGAAGGAATTCCTGATGGAACAGCGCCGTCTTGGCCGCACCGATGTGCAGGTGAGTACCCTTTGCCTTGGAACAATGACCTTTGGCGAACAAAATTCGGAAGCCGAAGGTCACGCGCAGATGGACTACGCCTTTGAAAAAGGTATCAATTTCCTTGACGCCGCCGAACTCTATCCCATCCCGGCTAAGAAGGAGACGCAAGGGCGGACAGAGCGGATCATCGGAACCTGGTTCAGAAATTCCGGCCATCGAGACCAGGTGGTCCTGGCAACCAAGGTTGTCGGCAGGACCGTCATGGACTGGTTCCGGGACAACAGAGAAAAAGGTGAGTTGAACCGGAAGCAGATCGAGTTTGCGGTCGACCGCAGTCTCAAGAACCTGCAGACAGATTACATTGATCTCTATCAGATCCACTGGCCGGACCGGAACGTTTCCGGTTTCGGCTCCAATCCGTCGCGCTGGCAGGATGCAGAAGCGGTTGAAGATGAAAACAGCATCCAGTCGACGCTGGAAATCATGGGTGATCTGGTCAAGGCGGGCAAGGTTCGGCATATCGGTGTTTCGAACGAAAGCGCCTGGGGAACGATGCGTTATGTCACGACCTCGGAACTTTACAATGTACCCAGGATCGCTTCCATCCAGAATGCCTACTCAATGGTAAACCGGACCTTCGAGACGGGTCTTGCCGAGGTGTCAAGACGGGAAAATGTCGGCCTGCTGGCCTATTCGTCACTGGCGCAGGGGTACCTTACCGGAAAGTACCGTGACGGAGCCTTGCCGACAGGCGCGCGCAAAACCCTTTTCAACAAAATGCAGCGCTACGAGCACCCTCGTACCTTCGAGGCAGTGGACGCGTATTGCGCTTTGGCGAAGGAAGCCGGTCTCGATCCGGCACAGATGGCAATTGCATTTGCAAAATCGCGCAGTTTCATGACATCCGTGATTATCGGAGCAACGCGGATGGAGCAGCTTGAAACGGATATTGCCGCTGCTGATCTGTCATTGAACGAAGACGTGCTTGGCAAAATCGATGCGATTCATCAGGAATTCGGCAACACGGCACCGTAAGAGATTGCTGCGCAAAATCTCTCAAGAGAATCACTTCCAGCCGATTTGCCAAATTGACCTTCGATCAATCAAGTTGGCCGACATCGCCCAATCCGAATTCCGATTCAGCGTCAAAAACTTATATTTTTGTCTTGCGATTTTCATGAAGTTGATTCCTCATGGCTTTTGTCAGCGACAGCGGAGGGAGTACCCATGCCGCGCCTATTTACAGGCCTTGAGATACCGTCCCAGACGGCGCTCTTGCTCTCAATGCTCCGGGGAGGCCTCCGGGGCGCTCGCTGGATTGATCCAGAGAACTATCACCTTACCTTGCGTTTTATCGGCGATATTGACGATCGAACTGCCGACGAGGTGGCGGCTGCACTCGACCGTGTCCGTCGTGAGCCTGTGGAAATCCGGCTGAACGGCCTCGGGTCGTTTGGCAATGGAAAGCCGCATGCGGTGTGGGCCCGGGTCGAACCAACGGCTCAACTGGCCGAGTTGCAAGCCGAACAGGAGCGGATCCTGCAGCGACTGCAACTCCCTCCCGAAAGGCGCAAGTACATTCCGCATGTGACCATCGCACGCTGCAAAACGTCGACCAACGAAGACGTTGCAAAGTGGCTCAGCGAACACGGAAATTTTCAGGCGGAACCCTTTGTTGCCGGGCGTTTCGTGCTGTTTTCGGCCAAGTCGAGTGTCGGAGGCGGCCCTTATCTGGTCGAGGAGGCCTACCCGCTCGCAGCGTGATCGAGGAGGCCGGCATAGACTGCAAGCGTCCTTGAACACATTGTCTCGACGGAAAAGTTCTGCCGGACATGGGCAAGAGCTCTCGATGTCATCGCCTGTCTTTCCTCAGGCAACTGGGTGAGAGCCGTTCTCATGACGTCAGCAAGTGCTGCTTCCTCTCCCGGCGCGACCCGCCAGCCGGTGCGTTGATCTTCTTCGACTTCCGGTGGGGCGAGCACGGTTTCGGGCACCGCGCCGTGATTTGACACTATCACGGGTATGCCTGCCGCCTGGGCTTCGACGGCCGCACGGCCAAAAGCCTCAGGTTCTACGGAGGCCACCACGGACAGATCTGACAACGCCAGCGCTGCCGGGACATCCGTGCAATGGCCCACGAGACGGACCTGATCCCCTAGTCCTCTGTCTGCAATCGTCTTCTTGAGTTCGGAGACATAACCGTCGCGTCCCTGTGCATCGCCCGCCAGGATGGCAATCGGCTCGTCGAAGCCCCATTCCTTCAGGATCGCCATCGCCTCGACAAGGACTTTCTGACCTTTCCAGGCTGTCAGACGGGCCATGTTCAGTACAATCGGATGTCCGGAGGGTATGCCCCAGCTGTCTTTCAGAGCCTGCTGCCTCAGTGCACTGACATTTTCGGGATTAAGGCCTTTCAGGTCGGACCCGCGCGGGATCACGGTAATCTTGTCACGGGCGAACGGATGACGGGTCCTGATCAGATTCGCGATAAAATTCGAATTGGCGATGACTGCGTCCCCGCGGGCCATAACCGAATTATAATACGCTTTCAGGGAATTCGACTGATTATAGGTGCCATGGTAAGTCGTCACGAATGGTGTACGCGTGCGCCTTGCCGCGCGAAGGGCGGACCATGCCGGTGCCCGGCTGCGTGCGTGAAGGATGTTTACCTGCCGCGCTTCTATCAAGTCAGCCAGACTGGCGGCGTTCTTCCAGAGTGTCCACGGGTTCTTTGACTTGACCGGCATCACCACATGTTCCGCGCCAGCCGCTTCCAGTTCGGCGACCAGTTGTCCGCCCTGGCTGACGACCAGTGCGGTGCCGCCGGCTTCGACGATTGCATTTGCAACATCAAGCGTCGTTCTTTCCGCACCGCCGGAGTTGAGATCCGGGATCACTTGCAACACGGTTGTTGCGGGAGGAAGTTGACTCAATTCGGATCTCCGGAGAGCTTTTCTAACTGGGGAAGCTGTGCCAAATGGCGGGTTGGGAAAAAAGAGTGAATGAGAGCCTTAGTATGGGTGTGCAGGAACCGCAATTCATCCAGGTCGGAAAAAGAGACAAGACGCGCAGTATTGCTGTGAACGTCGTTTCCGGCAAGGACCCGACACTGCTCTGGTTGTCCGGGTTCAAATCCGACATGACCGGCACCAAGGCCGAGGCTGTTGCGGAGTACGGGCAAAGCAGGGATCAGGCAGTGGTTCGCTTCGATTATTCCGGTCACGGCCGTTCCGGTGGCGACTTCGAGGATGCCTGCGTTTCCGACTGGCTGGAAGAGGCGGAAGCCGTCTTCGACAGGTTTTGCAAGCGGGACACCATCCTCATAGGATCGTCGATGGGCGGCTGGATTTCACTCCTGCTGGCGTTGAGCCGGAAGCCAACCGGCAGAATCAAGGGGCTCGTTCTGATCGCGCCGGCCGTTGACTTCACTGAAGAACTGATGTGGAAACAGCGCTTTACCGATGAGATTCGCGAGGCGATCCAACAGGATGGGCGCTGGTCGCAACCATCGGATTACGCCGACGAGCCTTACGTCATAACCGGAAAGCTGATCGAGGATGGCCGTCGTCACCTGCTCCTTGACCGGGACATTCATCTCGGTGTCCCGGTCACGATCATTCAGGGCGCACAGGATCCGGACGTCCCGGCAAGTCACGCGCAACGTCTGGTCGAGGCGCTTCCGCGAGAGGATGTGACCTTCAGCCTGGTTCCCGACGGAGATCACAGGCTGTCCCGGCCACAGGATATCGAATTGCTCCTGCGTTCGATCGGGGAAATGTCGGGAGACTGAATGGGAACCTCAGACCGGCAAGGTTTCCCGGCCCTGTTTCAGCACCCGATACCACGCCCAGAAGAGCCTTGCGGCGATGGCCCGGTTCGGCGCCCATCGCAAGGCGATGTCATCGAGCTCCTTCGGGGTCGGCTTTTCATCAAGATCGAACGCGTCGCGCACCGCTATTTGCAACGCAAGATCGCCGCTTGGAAATATGTCGGGGTGACCGGCGCAAAACAGGAGGAATATATCAGCGCTCCAGCGTCCGATACCCTTGATGGCGCATAGTTGCGCGTGTGCCTCGTCGGCGGGGCTCTCAGTAAGCCTGGCCAGGTCCAGCCCATTTTCACAGGCGGCTGCGACGGCGCGAAGGGTTCTGACCTTCGGACGGGACAAGCCCGCACCGGCCAGGTCTTCGTCACTGAAGGATGCCAATGCTTCAGCCGTCAAGGGAGTGACGAGCGCTTGAACCCGTTGAAAGATCGCTGTGGCGCTGGCAACAGAAACCTGCTGGGCCGTGATGATCTGCGCCAATCCTGCAAAGTTTGCCGCGCGTCTGCGCAATGGCAGTTCGCCCGCTTTGCCCGCGATCGGCTTCAGACGGGGATCATTAGCGATCAATTCCCTCAAACCTGCCTGAACATCGTCTTTCGTTGCAATCGGTTTCATCGTGTCACTCAAGTTTTCTGCTCTTGCACCGCCGGCCGGGAATGGTAGTTATACCGACGGTCATGGTTCATGACCTCGCCTGCGTCAACCCGGTCCCGTCTCTTCAAATGTCAAAGCCCGTATTCCGATTTGCGCCGTCGCCAAATGGCCATCTGCATATCGGTCACGCGCTTTCCGCATTGTTGAATGTCCGCGCTGCCGTGGCCTTCAATGGCCGCTTTCTGGTGCGGGTTGAGGATATTGACCAGACGCGATGCACACGGCAGCTGGAAAACGACATGTTCGAGGACCTCGCATGGCTTGGCCTGCCGCTGGAAGGACCGTTCCTGCGGCAATCGGAAGTCTTTCCCGAGTACCGTGCGTCCCTTGAACGACTGCAGGATATGGGGCTCGTGTACGCAGCCTATCTGACAAGAGCGGAAATCCGGCGTTTCGTGTCGGATTATGAAGCAACTGGAAAGGCATGGCCGAAAGATCCGGACGGGGCGCCCCTCTATCCGGGTGACAGCACGGTGCTTTCACCCGAAGAGGTGCAGACCCGCAAGGAGAGTGATGAGACCTTCGCTCTCCGGCTCGACATGAAAAAGGCGCTGAGCCGGGTCGGAGAAGATCTGACCTGGGAGGAGGCCGGAGCAGAAGGGCCGTCCCTGTTTCAGCCTTCACGGCAGGTTCCTGTCGATGCGGCTGCGTGGGGAGATGTCGTTTTGGCGCGCAAGGACACGCCCACAAGCTATCATCTGTCTGTTGTCGTCGATGATGCCCGGCAAGGGATTACGGACATACTGCGCGGCGAGGACCTCTATCACGCGACAAGCGTTCACAGGGTTCTTCAGGAACTGCTTGGCCTGCCACAGGCCCGCTACCGGCACCACCGGCTTGTTCTTGGACCGGATGGCCGCAAGCTTTCGAAATCCAGCCAGGATACAAGCCTGAGATCGTTGCGTGCGGCCGGATTGACTCACGCGGAACTTCGCAAGCGCATTGGTCTTTGAACGTTTCGGACTTTCCGCTAGCCGAGTTCGGGCCCGAACCACAAACCCAGGAACCAGATCCACAAGCTCGTGGTCACGATGGCGCTCAGGGTGGTCATCGTAATCGCATTGGCCGACATTGCATGGCCAGTGCCGTTGCGGTTTGCGAAAATGTAGGCATTCACACCCGTAGGACATCCTGCTGCAAGCGTGGCGGCGGCGATCCATAAAGGCGGCAACTGAAACAGGAAAGTGCCGGCCAGAAAAACAACTGCTGGCATGACGAATATCTTGATCGTTCCAAGAAGAAAGCCGGGCAAGACGTTTCCGCGAAGACCGTATTGAACAAGGCTCATGCCGAGCGAGAGCAGGGCAAGCGGAAGGGCCGTTGCCGCTATCCGGTCCAGGATGTCTTCGCCGATGTCCGGGATCGACAGGCCCGTTTGCCGCCAGGCAAATGCAAGGGTGATTGTGACGATCAGCGGATTGGCGATCACTTTCCGGCCGGCGTCCAGAAAGAGCCTGCCGATCGGTGGACTGGCTTCACCACTGTCGATGGCTGCAGTCCGTTCCATTGCAATCGCCATGACGACAGTCATGGTTGCCAGGTGAATCGAAATGATCAAAAGTACGGGGATCAGGCCCTTGTCTCCATAGACGGCCGAGACAACGGGCATTCCAACCAGCAACAGGTTGGCGTAGGACGCGGAAATGCCACCGATGGCGCCAGCCCGGGCTTCCCTGCCGAAACCTTTTCGGATGACCAGCGTTCCAAGGATCCAGGCTGCGCCCACTCCGAGAAAGTAACTTGCCCAAAGCGAGAGCGGAAATCCACCCGAGAGGTCGGCGTGGATCAGGGAGCGGAAGACGAGAACCGGCAACGCGACTATGAACACGAATTGGCCGAGTGCGTCGCCGATGGCCTGATCGAGAACCTGAAATCGTGCAAGGCAGTAACCGATACCGATCAGCAGGAAAACCGGTGCGACGATTGATAGGGTTTGTGCAAGCATCTGTAGTCGTGCCGGGATCTGAAGCGAAATCTGGACGGGTTGGGATCAAGACCGTGAAGTCAAATTGCGGTTGGCAATTGTTTTTAGGGGATTGGATCGCACGCCGCCAGCCTTCAAAGTGAAAAGGATAGAGGACGATGCGCTTTGCCGTCTAACTGGCAGAGGCAGCCGGGTATGTTCGATTGCCTCGTCCATCAGGAGGAAATGCGCCCAATGAAGGATCGTGAACAGGACAACGTCAGCCTCGCACTGTTGGCTCATGACCTCAGAACACCGCTATCCGCGATGCGGCTTACTGCCGAACTGATCGGCAACGGACCGCTCAACGAAGATCAGACTGAGAAACTGTCGATCCTCATAAAGTCGATCGATGCCTTGACGGCTCTAACCGGAGAACTGGTGGCAACGACTGATGCGGAGCCCGGATCCGGGCCCGTCTTTCAGCGTGTTTCCGATGTTGTTCAGGACTGCGCGGACCTTTTCCGGGTTGCGGCGGAGGAAAAGCGCCTTGACTTCGAGGTCCGGATCGAGGACCGGGCAAGCGGTATTGAGACCGGACATCCCGCTGAATTGCGCCGGGTCGTCGCTGCCCTGTTGGACAATGCCGTGAAATATACCGAAGAAGGCGCCGTCCGGATCTGCGTTGATCAGGTCGGAAACTCGGATTCAGGTGGATCTGATGCTGGCGGCCAGGATTGGGTCTTGATTTCCGTTGTCGATACCGGACCTGGAATCGGCGCCGAGGAGGCAGCCCATCTTTTCCAGCCATTCAGGCGTGGCCGACATGGCCTTGCCGCCGGTCCGGGGGCCGGACTTGGATTGTGGGGCGCCGATCGACAGTTGCACGCGCTTGGAGGTGAACTCGTGCTGGTCGATTCCAATATGGAAGGATGCAGGTTTGATATCCGCCTTCCTCTCAACAAGCGGAAGAAGGTTCCAACTTCCGAGGCGCGCATGGACCGGGGCTCACCGGAACTGGAACACTCTGTTGCGGTCAAGACCCATGTCCTGATCGTGGACGACAATGATACGAATTGCAGATTGCTTTCCGCACTTCTGGAATCCTTTGGATGCAGTTACGAGGTCGCGAAGTCGGGGGATCAGGCGCTCTCGCTTGTGAAAAGTAACCACTACGACCTTGTCCTGATGGATCTGAACATGCCTGGCAAGAACGGAATTGAAACTGCCAGGGAAATCAGAGCGGCTCCCGGTGGCTCGCTGCTGCCGCTTGTCGCGGTCAGTGCGGCTCTTGAAACGGTTGGCGAGGGCGAGTTGCGTGAAGCCGGATTTGTGGAGACCGTTTCCAAACCGATATTGCCGGCGGATCTTTATGCCGTTCTGGAACGGTCAATGCGGCGCACTGGTGCGGATTGATATGGAACTGTCTGCCAGGAAGTCATCACATGACCTGGAGGGACGGCGGGTCCGGCATCAAAAAGGTCCAATGCCCGTCCAGCCTCAAGACTGGGCAGCCTTTTCCAGGGCCTGCTCCATCCGATCGTCACCCCAGTAGAGGTCTCCGTTTTCCAGGACGAAACTGGGTGCACCGAAGATCCCGAGCTGTTCAGCTTCCGAAACCGCTGCTCTCAGCCCAATCTTGGTTCCGGATGATCTCGACTCCTCGAGCGCCTCTTTGACCGGGGCACCGGCTTCGAACAGAAGATCCACCATCAGACCTTCGTCCGAAATGTCCAGACCTTGACCGAATTGCGCCACATAGACTGCTCGCGTAAAAGCTCCGATCCAGGGCTGCTGACGACCACCATAGGCTATTCTGGACGCAAGCAGGCTGTGCTGGGGAAACGGAACGGGCATTGTGAACGGCAAGCCGTATCGTTCGCATTGCCTTTCCATGTCCTGCCACATGTATCGGCCCTTTGCCAGATACAGGTTGAACGGGGACGTGTCCCATCCCTGCTTCTTGAATATGGGTCCAAGCAGAAACGGGCGCCACGCAATGGCGACATTGCTGTCACTTGCCAGTGTCTGCACGCGCATTGCCGAAAGATAGCTGTAGGTCGAAGCGAACTCATACCAGAATTGCACAACAGGCCGCGGGTCAGGTCGCAGCGAGACTATTTTTGAATCTGCAGACTGATTGGACTGGCGGCTCATTGACACCTTGTGATACTCCGCAAACGCCTTTGTCTGAATCTTTCGGGGATTGGACAGGCGCGGCAGATACGTTAGATCATGAGTTCTCTAGTTGGTCTGAAAAACAAAAATGAAACAAACCGATCCTCTCAAGAATAGCCCGACGTCCGGCCTTCGCAAGTTGATAGGCTCTTGTCTCGCACGCCCTATGATTGCGGTCGGGTTGTATGTCTGTGCAGTATCACTGTTTTTCCTGATTTTTCCAAATGTCGATTTTTGGGCAAGCGGACTTTTTTATTCCGAGATATCCGGGTTCTGGGCCAGCAATGAACCATTTTTGCGCAAGGTCAGGCACCTGGGGCCGTTTCTTGTGCGCGTGATCGCCGTGTCATGCGTCGCGGTGTTCGTTCTAAAACTCCTCGTACCTGGCCGGCCACCGATCATGCCGTTGCGCCAGCCGGTCTTTCTCTTGTCGACACTCATTCTCGGACCGGGCATTCTCGTCAATGCGATCCTGAAGGATAACTGGGGGCGACCGAGACCGCGATATGTCGAGGAGTTCGGCGGCGATCTGCCTTATCAGCCCGTCTGGAAAATCACGGACTACTGCGACAGCAATTGTTCATTCGTCTCCGGCGAGGCCTCGGCGGCCATCTGGCTGACGTCCATAGCCTTTCTCGTTCCTGCAACCTGGCGCAAGGCAGCCCTCGCCTTCCTTCTGCCGCTTTGCCTGGTCCTGTCTGTCAACAGGGTCGCATTTGGCGGGCACTTCTTTTCAGATACGCTGATTTCCTGGGGGGTGACGCTGCTGTTGATACTTGCCGTCCATCATTTGCTCTACCAGCGGGTACCACCTGTTGTCAGCGACCGGAAGCTGGATGAATGGTTCACGGTAAAGGGGCGGCGCCTGCAACGGCGCGTGCATCGCCTGGTGCTGCGCGCCCGCGCCATGCTGCGCTCTCTCGTCCGCAAAATTTCAGACACCTAGCTTTCAGATAGCATTTCGCTGCGTAATTCACGGGGTTCAGGTCCGGTTTTCCGGATTGTGCGGATGCCTTGTGTCGCGTGGACGCGTCCTTTTCAGGATACGGGCGAAGCGGAGTGGGGATCTGTTTTCCACCCAGGAGATTGCATAGTTCAACGGGGGGGTCTCGCGGCGACGCTTGCGAAGATGTCGGGCAGCGGTGCGGCTTGTCCCGACAATGACGATCAGACCCAGCGCGAGCAGGGGCACGCCGGTTGGAATAGGAAGCCAGACCGTCGCCAGTCCAAGCAAAATCAAAACGGCGGCCAGTGACCACCAAAAGATTTTCATTTTTGTGCCGAGCTCAAAAAAACCTGAACGCCATACATACCGTGGGCAGCAAGAAGGATTTATGAAAGGGACATGTCAAAATCTGGCAGTCGCGTTCCACCTTGCGATCAGACAATACTGTCCAGAAATTCGACACAGCCTGACCGAATGAGACTGAACACGTCTTCGAAGCCTTCCGGGCCGCCGAAAAACGGATCGGGCACATCCATTGGGGGAGTGTTCAGCAACAGGCGAATTTCCGCGCTGGGCCGGCCGCTCATCGTTGCCAGCGTTTTGAGGTTGTTGCCGTCCATTGCAAGAATTGCGTCGAAGGTTTCAAAATCCGACTTGCGGACCTTGCGAGCACGTTGAGCCGAAATGTCAATGCCATGTCTGAATGCAATCTCGATTGACCGCTGATCCGGCGGATTGCCAACATGCCAGGGACCGGTCCCCGCGGAATCCACTTTGTACTGGCGGGCAAGCCCCGCATTGCCGATCAGGTCCTTGAATATCCCCTCGGCCAGTGGAGACCGGCATATGTTTCCTAGGCAGACAAACAAGACATTCCGGGTCAATTCGCTCTCCGCCGTTCAAACTTAGGACACCGTGCTGCCAGACCAGGGCAAATGCAATCCCGTAATTCAGGGTTTGTCGTCGCCTTCGCGCTGTCACCCATCTACAGTAACAACGCCTTCGGAGTCTTTGGGGGTTTCGAATCACAGGAGGATCAGATGGTTGAGCGACTGAAACCGGAAGACCGGGCCGCAGGTCTCAATTCATTGCCGGATTGGCATTTGTGCGAAGGACGGGAGGCAATCTTCAAATCCTTCAAGTTCAGGGATTTTCGGGAAGCGTTCGGCTTCATGACGCAGGTTGCGCTCGTTGCCGAGAAAATGAACCATCATCCCGAGTGGTCAAACGTCTACCGGACAGTTGATATCACGCTGGCAACCCACGACGTCGGCGGCCTGAGCGACCTGGACCTGGAACTGGCCCAAGAAATCAATCGTATTGCGTCACCTGCCTGAACTTTCGTTGACGCACATGGTCAGCCACCCTTTGACAACAGGAAACGGTGACCGAAATCGGTGCGTTCGCGCGCGAGAAGTGCGTGACCGTTTTCCTGGCAGAAGTGGGGAATATCTATTTCAGCCATAGGGTCGGTTGTGAGGACGACCAGATGGTCTCCCTCCGCTAGCCGGGTCATGGCCTTTCGAGTTTTGAGCGCCGGGAGGGGACATTTCAGTCCCTTCAAATCAAGTGTGGTTTCAGACACCAAGGATTTTCCATTAACTCTATGCTATATTACTTCAGGCCAAGTTATTTCAGATACGTATCATTTTCCAATCATTCAATCGGATTTAATGGTTCGCGACTAGAAAAAGTCTGATCGAATTTTTGAAGAGCCTGGGGATCCGGACATTGAATCCGTCAGGCGTAAACTGTTTGGCCTTTGGGGGCTCTAGTGAGCGTTGGGCGTTGGACAAAGCTGGTTGCGGTGACCTGGACTCTTCTGATTTCAGTGGCGCCGGTTCGGTCCGAACCAACTGAAATTCAAATCGTAACGCAAAGCTTTGCACCTCTCCAATGGGACAATGACGGCAATCCGGACGGCTATGTGACGAATTTCATGTTGACCGTGTTCGAAAGGGTCGGCGAGCGACATCAGGTGACAGTGGGGTCGTTTGAATTCATGCCCTGGAAAAGGGCGATGCTGACTGCCCAGACGACTCCGGGCGTCATGCTTTTTTCCCTGTCGCGCACGCCGGACCGCGAAGACAAATTCCTGTGGCTTGGAGAAGTTTCACCTTACGGCCAGTATCTCTACCAACTCGGAACAAAACCGAAGATCGATGTTGAAACGATCGCGGACCTGAAAGACCACGATGTGAAAATCGGTGTCCAGGATGGTGGAAACATGCACCACTATCTGACGGAGTTGGGCCTTGAAAAGTCCGGAAACCTTGTGCCGATTACCGATTACAAACAGGGGATAGAGATGCTTTATCTGGAAAGGATCGATCTTCTGCCACTCACGGGATTTCTTGCTGAAGCTTCCGCCTGCAAGCAGGGATATGACGGGTCCCTGCTGCAACCCGTCGTGTTCATAGAGGACCTGGCCAAACCGTTATGGGCCGTCTTCAGCAGGGGAACCGATCCGGCACTGACCGAAGCAGTTCGCGAGGAAATGTCCGTCTTGAAGAAAAGCGGTTATCTGGACGAAATCACCGAATTGCACAGCGCCAAGTGGCAGAAACTCGCCTGCGGAGACTAGTTGCAAGCCAGCGGCCCTGTCCCTGTCCTCAATTGAACAGAACAAAGAACTTGCTCATCAAGTTTCCGCGTGGTGGGAATAAGCAGTGCGATCAACAGCCCGAACGGAAAATTTGCAATGAGCGACAAGACGATAACGCCGTTGGATGTGCTTGATTTCTGGTGGCAGGCAGGACCTTCAAAGTGGTTTTCCGGCGACGCCAAATTTGACGTCAAGTGCCGTGACCGGTTCCAGAATGCTCTTGAAGCTGCAAAGACCGGTGCATTGGATCACTGGCGCGAGACCGCGGACGGGAGCCTTGCACTGCTGCTTCTGCTTGATCAGATGTCCCGGAACATCTACCGCGGAACTCCGGAAGCGTTTTCTTCGGATCCGATGGCTGTTTCCGTTGCGACGGAAGCGATGGAAAAGGGCTTTGACCGCGCCTTTCCGAAGGAAGCAAGAGGGTTCTTTTATCTGCCGTTCGAACATTCGGAAGACATGGCGCACCAGGAAAAGGCCGTCGATCTGGGCAGGTTGCTTGGTGACAAGGAATTCTATCACTACGCCCTGATCCACATGGATGTTATCCGCCGTTTTGGCCGTTTTCCTCATCGCAACAAGATCCTTGGCCGGGAGTCGACGCCAGACGAAGATGCCTTTCTCAAGGACGGTGGCTTCTCCGCCTGACAATGCGTCGCCGAACAGTTGCCTGATTGATCGGACCTGGTTACCGCCGGAATTGCCGGGCCCGCAGATCCAGGGGATCCCGGGCCCGTTTTTTGCCCAATCCCAGTTTGCATAAATATTAATCAACGCGATTTTTGCTGGTTATTTTTTAATCAGACCATCTGCCTGCAAATTCAGCGAACACACACGGGCAGCTTCCCTGACTCACTGTTTCTCTCATCAACTATCTGAAAAATAACAACTTTGTTTTCGCTATCGCAAAGTTGGCACGGTCCTTGATTATCAAGTCCCGACGCCCGTCCGGTTTTTCAGACCATGGCGTGCCAGCGACCTGAAACATCCTTCCAGAGGGGACAATAAACAGGCCAGGCACCGGGACAGGCTGCAAGGTTCCTTCGCAGGGAAGGGGCGAAAGAAGGGGAATGGTACGAGCAATGAAAACAGTGATGGCCATCATAAAGCCGTTCAAGCTCGACGAAGTGCGTGATGCCCTGACAAGCATCGGCATCCAGGGACTGACGGTGACCGAAGTAAAAGGCTATGGCCGCCAAAAGGGGCACACCGAAATTTACCGCGGTACGGAATATGCCGTGAGCTTCCTGCCGAAGCTGAAAATCGAAGTCGCAGTCGATACCTCAGCTGTCGAGAAGGTAGTCGACGTCATCTCCGGCGCGGCCAAAACAGGTCAGATCGGAGACGGGAAAATATTCGTTCATACGATCGATCAGGCTGTGCGCATTCGCACCGGCGAAACAGACGCCGAAGCTCTGTGATTTAGGTAAGGAAACGTATTATGAAAAGTATCGCTGCTAAGTGCGCGACAGCGCTTGCCGTGTTGAGCCTGTCGGCTCTCCCGGTTTTGGCTCAGGACGCGACGGCTGCACCGGAAACTCCGGCCGTTTCTCCGGAAGTCGCCTACATCTTCAACACGCTCTTGTTCCTCATTGGCGGCTTTCTCGTCATGTGGATGGCGGCAGGATTTGCCATGCTGGAGGCAGGTCTTGTCCGTTCCAAGAACGTTTCGATGCAATGCCTGAAGAACATCACACTCTATTCCATCGCGGGCATCATGTTCTGGGTCACAGGCTATAACCTGATGTACACCGGTGTCGACGGCGGTTTCATCGGGTCGCTCGGTCCGTACTCTTTTGATCCTGTCGGCGGTGATGCGCTCGATACAGGCTATTCCACCGCTTCCGACTGGTTCTTCCAGATGGTCTTCGTGGCCGCGACTGCCTCTATCGTATCGGGAACAGTTGCAGAGCGCGTAAAGCTGTGGCCCTTCCTGATCTTCACAGCGATCCTGACCGGTTTTCTCTACCCGATTTCCGGTTCCTGGCAATGGGGTGCCGGATGGCTGTCCGAGATGGGTTTTTCCGATTTTGCCGGATCCACGATCGTTCACTCCGTCGGTGGCTGGGCTGCGCTCTCCGGTGCCATCATTCTAGGTGCGCGTAAAGGCAAATATGGTGCGGATGGCACAGTTCATCCATTCCCGGGTTCATCCATGCCGCTCGCAACGCTTGGTACGTTTATCCTCTGGCTCGGCTGGTTCGGCTTTAACGGTGCTTCGCAGCTTGCGATGGGCTCCATCAGCGATGTGACCGATGTTTCACGCATCTTCGCCAATACCAACATGGCGGCTGCTGCCGGCGTAGTGGTTGCCGTCATCATGACCCAACTGCTTTACAAGAAAGTCGATGTTACCATGGCGCTGAACGGCGCACTCGCAGGCCTGGTTTCGATCACGGCAGAACCGCTTGCTCCGAGCATGTGGGCAACGCTCTTCATCGGTGGTGTCGGCGGTGCGATTGTTGTCCTTGCCGTTCCGGTGCTCGACAAGTTCAAGATCGACGATGTTGTTGGCGCTATCCCGGTTCACTTGCTGGCCGGTATCTGGGGAACCCTGATTGTTCCGTTGACGAATGGCGATGCATCCTACGGCACGCAGATCACCGGGATCGCTGCCTATGGTGCCTTCACCTTCGTGGCCAGCGGTATCGTCTGGTATGTCCTCAAGGTTACCATCGGCATACGGGTATCCGACGAAGAAGAAGCGCTTGGTCTCGACAAAGTCGAAATCGGTGTGGAGGCCTATCCGGAATTCGGAACGGGATCCCAGCGTCTTTGAGCCTTTCAGGACGCTGAATTAAAATCTCCCAGGCGGTCTATTGGCTCGGACCGCTAACTGGAAACCCGGGGGCGACCCCGGGTTTTTTTTGGGGGGCGCATGGAGGTACGAACGCCATTCAGGCCGGCTGTTGCAGTCGTTCGGCGACTTCCTGAACCGTTTCGGAAGCGCGCTGCGCGAGTTCGATGTTCCGGGCCGAGCCCTTGATAGCGTTTTCAGTGTCCTGACGGATCTTGTGAAGGTTCGTCGAAACTTCATCAAGCGCCATCGTTCTGTCAGTCATTTGTTTCGATGTTGCCTCGTTGCGACATGTCAGATCGCTCAGATAATGCTCAACTGATGAAATCTGTTCGAGACTGTTTGCACTTTGCGTATCGGAAAGCTGCAGTTTTTCTCTTGCGGTTTCGACAAGCTGGCGCGTTTCGGCAAGCGATCGCGTCATTTCCGAAAGGATCGTCGCAATCGATTCAACTGCCTTCTCGGTCGACCCGGCGAGTACCTTGACCTCGCCCGCTACGACAGCAAAACCCTTGCCGGCATCTCCGGCACGGGCCGCCTCGATTGTGGCGTTGAGAGCAAGGAGGTTGGTTTGCGCGGAGATCGACGAAATTTCCTGCGCGAGGGTTTCGATGTCGTTGAACTTGTGGGTGAGGTCGCTCGTTGCCGTGTTCAGATGACCGATCAATTCCGCGGCACCGATACAGGTCTGTGAAATTGACTGGATACCTTCACGGGCTTCGGTAATCTTGCCCCCTGCATTGACAAGATCTTGCGTACAGCTTTGCGCCTGGGTTCCGACGGAATGGAGATCCTCCTGGATCTGTTCCGCGGTGGAAATCAAGTCAGCAAGAAAGTCCGCCCGTTCCTTGCTCGCCGTGTTTACGGCCCGGGCGTTCTCGCCTATCTGGGAAACGACTGCCCAAGCTTCTTTGAGCTGTTCGATGTCGACATCGGTGGGCAAATCCCGATCATTGCCAGAAGAGAGGTGGATTACGTCCGTACTATCTCGAGGTTCGCTTTCATGATCAGTCGCTTCCTGCCCGGTCTTGTTTGCCGGATCCCTGGTTTTAAGTGTCAGATAGGCACTGACAAGCGAAACCAGAAACGGCACTACCGTTGAAAGAAGCGCCTGCCAGACAACCAGTTCGGCATTTCCGAAGATGGCATCCACCTGATTGATAATTGTCAGTATCGACCCGACGACAATCGCCGTTATCAAGGCTCGCTTGAACATTTGACTCAGCCTTCTCCTCGCAGCGGCAGCATGATCGGATAACATGGTTAATACTGTGAAAACCGGTCGATCGGCTTCCATTGTTATCGAGTGCATTGAGGCACCGATGCGTGAGGGAATCGTCGACGCATAAGAAGTGTTCAATTGATTATTTTTTATGCGATATAGACATAATCATATGCAGGCAAGATTGGTTTTATGTTCGCAAAACTGGCTGTTTTCAGCCCTTTTTTTCGGCATTTGCCTGTTTGGCATGCAAATTGAATTCCTCATGACCCAATAAGCAAAATCTAATGGCATTCTGCCTAACTGGGGGGCAATCATGAGTAATTCTGCTGTCGGTGGAGACGTCTTTTTCGTGCTGGTCGGAGCGATCCTCGTCTTCGCGATGCATGGCGGTTTCGCATTTCTCGAAGTCGGAACGGTGCGCCACAAAAACCAGGTCAATGCACTGGTCAAGATCCTGGTCGATTTCGCACTTTCAACGGTTGCCTATTTCTTCGTGGGCTATGCTTTTGCCTATGGCACGACGTTCTTCGTGAATGCGGCGACCCTTTCGGGAGGCGGAGGAGGATTTGAACTTCAGGGGCTAACGCTGGTGAAGTTCTTCTTTTTGACGACATTTGCAGCGGCGATACCAGCCATCATCTCCGGCGGAATTGCCGAACGAATGAAATTCTGGCCGCAATGTGCCGCAACTGTCGCGCTTGTCGGGATCGTTTATCCCCTGTTCGAAGGGGTTGTCTGGAACGGAAATTTCGGACTTCAGTCCTGGCTTGAGGCACAGTTCGGGGCTAGTTTCCACGATTTCGCCGGATCCGTCGTGGTGCATGGGGTTGGCGGATGGATTGCCCTTGCCGCCGTCATGCTCCTGGGTGCAAGACGCGGGCGATACGACCGAAACGGCCGCCCGATCGGTATTCCGCCGTCGTCCCTGCCTTGGCTTGCCCTGGGTTCCTGGATGTTGTGCGTCGGCTGGTTCGGCTTCAATGTCATGACGGCGGGAGCGCTGGAAGCGGCGTCCGGTCTGGTGGCGATCAACTCGCTGATGGCGATGGTCGGCGGCATTCTGGTTGCCCTGATTGTCGGCAAGAATGATCCCGGATTTGTTCACAACGGTGCGCTTGCCGGTCTCGTGGCGGTCTGTGCCGGTTCCGATATCATGCATCCGGTCGGCAGTCTGATCGTCGGGGGTGTCGCCGGCGCCATTTTCGTGACAGGGTTCGAATACTGCCAGAACAAACTGAAAATCGACGATGTTCTGGGCGTATGGCCCTTGCACGGGATCTGTGGCGCCTGGGGTGGCCTTGCGGCGGGTGTCTTCGGGCTGGAGGCCCTTGGTGGGCTTGGGGGCGTCTCGCTGATCTCGCAGATCATCGGAACACTGCTGGGTGTCGGCTATGCCGCGGGTGCCGGATTTGTTGTCTATGGCATTCTCAAGTCAACCATGGGACTGCGCCTGTCCGAAGAGGAAGAATATCAGGGCGCAGACCTGTCGATCCACAAGATCGGTGCCAATCCGGAAGCAGATCTGGGACGGTAAATCTGTGCCCCGGGGAGTGGTTTTGCCGCTCCCCGCATTCATCAATCACTCAGATGGGCTTTTTGAATTGAAAAGAAGCCCGGCCAGGTCATCATGGCTGTCGACCACCTTGTGGGCGCCCGCTTCCAGAAGCTGTTCCGTATGTCCTTGATGGCTGTGGCCACCGCCTACAAATCCCCAGACAGTCATGCCTGCCGCAAGACCGGCCTTAACGCCATTTGCGCTGTCTTCTATGACGAGGGCGGTTGCTGCATCCACTCCAAGCCTGCTTGCCGCATGCAGAAACAGATCCGGTGCGGGTTTGCCGTTGGCGACCTGCTCGCCTGAATAGATGTGAGGTTCAAAATAGGCATAGAGCCCGGTGTGCTGCAGTTTGTGGATCAGCCGTTGCAGGCGTGAGGAAGACGCCACCGCCCTTGGTCCCTCGTGAATATCGAGAAACTGTTTGATCCCGGCAATCTCGGAGAGTTCCCGGTCGATCCGTTCCATTGTGGCGGTGTCGAGTTCCGAGCCGAAGGATTCCGGCAAGGGACCCTTGCCGAGTGCACGGTGGTCGCGATCGAGCTCTGCCCAGAAATCGTCGCTGCCAAGGCCCTGGAACCTGTCCATGTACTCGTCAATCTCATAGTCAAGTCCAATCCTGGCCAGATGCTCGCGCTCAACACTGACGTAGATCTTTTCCGAATCGACAAGGACGCCGTCGCAATCAAACAGGATCGCTTCAAATGCCATACGGTAGTCGCCTTTTCCTTTTTTCGAGGCAGATGCCTGCATTAGTGAGAGCCGTCATACAGTCCTTTAACGACCTGTCTTTGAAACAAGATGACAAGAAGTGACGGTGGGATGACGGCCAATATCGCAAGCATCAGTCCAGGCAGACTTGCGCGTCCGAAAAACTGCATGCCCCTGACCAGGGTATAGGTTGCTTCTTCGGACGTGACGATCACCGGCCAAAGATACTGGTTCCAGCCGTTCACGAACAAAACAAGAAAGAGTGCTGCTGCGGTCGGGACCGACAACGGCAGAAGGATATCCTTGAAGAACTTCCAGCCTCCTGCACCGTCGAGCCGGGCAGATTCCAGCAGTGCGTCGGGGACCGTCAAAAGAAACTGCCTGAAAAACAGGGTTCCCAGCCCGGAAGCGACCAGTGGCAGGACAAGGCCGGTCCTTGTGTTGACCAGACCGAGGTCGGCGACGACGGCATAGGTGGGCAGAAACCGGGATTCCAGCGGCAGCATCAGCGTGAGCAGCAAAACGGCAAAAATCGCACTGGCAAACCTTATTCTGAAATAGACCAGGGCATAGGCCGCGAACAATGACGTCAGCACCTTCAAGGTAGCAAAGCCAAATCCGAGCAGGAAGGAGTTCCAAAGCATCGCCACGACGGTTACGTCCCCGGAAAAACCCGCGGTGGACGTGATGAAGCCGCCGTAGTTCTGCAGCAGAGCCGCGCCCGGATCGAGGCGCGGCATCATGGGGCTGCCGGGCGGATGTGTGGTTGCGGCAAAAAGCGAATAGACCGGCAGGCTCATGACGAGGGCGCCGGTGATCAGGATCAGATGGTCGGCCAACTGTGCGGTGCGCCTCTGCAAGCCCGGCATCAGAAATCTGTTCCTGTCAGTTTCATCATGTGCCCTTCATGAGAGGTTGCCCTAAACAACGACAATACCCGAGTGCTTGGCCTTGTATTCCGGTTCCACGTGAATGGTGACATGCGCACCGGGGACACCTTCGGTGATGGCTTCTTCTATCCTGTCGCAGATTTCGTGTGCCGACTCGACAGACATTGTCCCGGGAACCACGAGATGAAAATCGACAAAGGTCGACCGGCCTGCAATCCGGGTTCTCAGATCATGTGCCTCCAGTGCGCCTTCGCCATGTTCGGAAATCTGGATGCGGATTTTTTCAAGAACATCGGCCGAAACGGCTTCGTCCATCAGTCCGCCGACAGATTCCTTGACCAGTTCCCAACCTGACCAGAGAACCGTCAGTCCAACGAGCAGGGCCAGCGCTGGATCGAGGATATGCCAACCGGTCAAAAGCGCCAGGACGACGCCGACAAGCACACCGATGGAACTCAGCACATCCGTCATCAGATGCTTTCCATCGGCAACGAGCGCCGGGGATCTGGCATTTTTTCCGTAATGCATCAGATAACGCGCCCAGGCACCATTAATTACCGCAGCCAGCAGGTTCATGCCGATACCGACAGCCGAAAATTCCGGGTTGTCACCTTGTGTAAACCCGATCCACGCCGCCCTGAAAATGGAAATCGCGGCCAGCACAATCATGACGCCGACCAGAACGGCTGCAAAATATTCCGCCTTGTCGTGACCATAGGGGTGATTGCTGTCCGCAGGTTTTGAAGCGAACCAGATGGCAACGAGGGCGGCTATGGAGGAGGCAATGTTGACGGTGGTTTCCAGCGCGTCGGAAAGCAATGCGACCGAGTCGGTGAGCACGTAAGCGCCGGTTTTCAGCCCCAACACCAGGATGCCGATGAAAATGCTGATGACGGCAACCCGGATCCTGATCTTAAGGTCCATTCACTTCCCTGTCGCGCTGATCAAGCCGCGGCAAGGGGTATCAGTTTTTGCGCAGGTTACAAGGGAATGGAGGCGTTAATCCTGCACTTTCTGCAGAGAAAGCCAAAGATCATCAGCCTCCGAACACCGGCGTCAGAGACCGTCACGCCAATCCATCACGGCTGCTCCGATTATCTTGCCCGGGCCGTCGTGATCCTCGATCTGTACCAGGATCGCACAACGGGCATCGCCTTTCAGCATGAGCTTGGACTTCGGCATGCGGAAGGTTTCTTCTCCACCTTCCCAAACACCGATTGGCTGAAGATTGCGGACCACGTTGACATACTTGATCTTTCGGCCCGCGTTTTCACCACGCCCGATATCAACGGTTGCCTCGTCCTCGATCCGCAGAAAGTAAACCGTTGCCATTGCGCCTTCCGGCAGACTTCCATCCACCTTGGCCTGGACAACCATGTCGGAAATCTTCAGTTCGACATCGGCGGTGAAAGGTTCTGCGCGGTCGAGTGCGGCGCGAACATCCCTTTCCCTGCTGCCGACGACGTGCTCTTCGCCATTGATTACCATTTGCGGCGTATAGACCGACCTGTCGCCCCTTCGCGTGGCATAGGTGCGCTGTCGCTGCGAATGAACCGGACTGGCAAAGGTGTCTTTCCAGCCGAGATAGTCCCAGTAATCGACCGGCATCAGAACAGTCAGTACTTTCGGATCTTCTTCAACAAGCCGTTCTGCAAGCTGATCTGCAGGCGGACAGGAAGAGCAGCCCTGACTTGTGAAAAGTTCAATCACCTTCTGCGGCTGTGCATCGGCAGTCTGGACTGCTGCAATGACGCCTACTATTCCGGCTACGGCAATAAAGCTCTTTCGGAAAGCCTGCCGCGCTTTCCGATATGTGAGACCCACCATTTGGCTCGTTTCCTTTTTCGATTGCACGTAAAATATGCAACTTGGCTTTCAATCGCGAGTCACGAGCCGGTGACATTGGAGAGTATGGTCAATATTTCGCGGGAATGTGACTACAGCCGGTCCCTGCGTTACCGGCCTGCAGCAATCACCTTGTTCAACTCTGGCAGAAACACGTCCCGGTAGGAAGTCGGACTGAGCGGTCCGATGAACTTGTACCGGATTGTGCCTTCCTTATCGATGACGAAAGTCTCCGGCACACCGTATACACCCCAATCGATTGCGGCCCTGCCGGCGTTGTCAGCACCGATCCGGCTGTAGGGATTGCCAAGGCTGCCCAGAAAACGGCGGGCGTTTTCCGGTTTGTCCTTGTAGTTGATACCGAGAAGCTGGATGCCGTCGACCTTGGCGAGTTCTTCCAGCAGCGGATGCTCCTGCCGACAGGGGACGCACCAGGAGGCGAAAACGTTCACAACGGATATCTTGCCGAGCAGGTCTTTTCGGGAAAACCCCGGAACCGGAGTTCCGTCCCTGGAGATACCTTCAACAGCACTCAACGAGAAATCAGGTGCGGGCTTGTTTATCAACGCCGAAGGAATGGTCTGGGGGTCGTTGCCCATGGTGAGCTGAAACAGGAACAGGCCCGCAAGTGCAATGAACACGATCAACGGTAACAGGACAAAAACTGGAAAACCGCGTTTTTTTGCCGGTTTGTCGGAACTCTTTTCAGTCGCGAGGTCGGTGTCGGATGCACTCATCTTGGTTATCTGCTCTCGTGATCCCGCCGGGCACGGGATATGCCCTGCTCGGCCAGTTCCTTCAGGGCGCGTTCCTGGTTGGCCTTGTCAATCCTGACCCAGGCGACCAAGACAAGGACGGTCAGAATACACAGAGCGTATGAGGCAATGATGAAGCCGGCATGTGTTCCAAGTTCCATTGGTCTACTCCGCTGGCTGCGCCGTTGCGGCAGCAGTTCCCGGCCGGGATACGCTCGCCGCGCGCATGCGCAGGGCGCGCACGCGGCGGCGCAGGATTTCGTTTCGCATTGCCATCAGATGGAGGACGAAAAACAGGAGCGTGAATGCGACCGCCATGACCAGCAGCGGCCACAGAATATCCGGATGGATGGTTGGGCCATCCATGCGCACTACGCTCGCCGGCTGATGCAAGGTGTTCCACCAGTCGACAGAAAACTTGATTATCGGCAAGTTGAGCGCTCCGACAAGCGTCAGAATGGCAGCAGACTTGCCCGCCTTAATGGGGTCATCCATTGTCCGCCAGAGTGTCATCAGGCCGAGATACATGATCAAAAGGACCAGGACTGACGTCAGGCGCGCATCCCAGACCCAGTAGGTGCCCCACATCGGTTTGCCCCACAGCGAGCCGGTGACCAGCGCCATGAAGGTGAAGGCCGCGCCGATCGGAGCGGCGCTCTTGGCGGAAACATCCGCCAGCGGGTGCTTCCAGACGAGGGTGCCGATCGATGAGATCGACATAACCGTGTAGCACATCATGCAGAGCCAGGCGGCCGGTACATGGATGTACATGATCCGCACGGTGTTGCCCTGCTGATAGTCCTCCGGTGCCGTGAAGAAGGCCATGTACAGGCCGGCAGCAAATGCGAGGACACAAAAACCGATCAGCCAGGGCAGAACGACCTGCACCAGCCTCAAGAACCGCGTCGGATTTGCATAATCCCAAAATGCCATAGCGTCTTACTTACTTTACTCTCCCGCCGCCTTCAATGCACCCAAGCGTCGCAGATCGCATTGCGTTTGATCAAGAAGGGGTGAGGGCCTGTCCGAAACAGGGAACCCGTGCGAAAATCATCCAAACTGAATTGACGTCATCCTGCACGGGAATTCGTGACCCCCATGCATTGCCGGGCCGGACAGAAACAAGCGCCACCACCCGATTGGCCCGTTGGCAGGTTTCGTGTTCCCAGGTTCGTACAAAATTCCTAATCTGCCGAAAACCGCAAGGCGGCTGCCGACGCGATAGGACCAACAACAGCGGCGATCAGCGTAAGGGCACACAGGATCAGAAACGGTGTCAGGAAGGGAACCGGATCGTGTATGGCCGCGTCCGCCGAACTGACCCCGAAGATCAGAACCGGTATGGCAAGGGGGATCACCAGAACGGCAAGCAACAGGCCTCCCCTGCGCAATGACACGGTAAGGGATGCCCCGATAGCGCCGATCAATGTCAGGGCGGGCGTCCCCACCAGCAGTGTCAAAGTAACCGCACCCATGGATACCGGATCCAGATTGAGAAAGATTGCCAACAAGGGGGCCGCAACGACCAGCGGCAGCCCGGTTGCGATCCAGTGTGCCAGGCACTTGATCAGGATCACCAGTTCCAGAGGCCTGCCGGCCATCATCATCAGGTCCAGCGTGCCGTCCTCCCGATCGGCCTGAAACAGCCTGTCGAGCCCCAGAAGCGTTGCCAGGAGCGCGCCGATCCAAAGGATGGCAGGGCCAATGCGCGCCAGGAGGTTGAGGTCCGGGCCGACGCCGAACGGGATGACCGTAACGACGGCGAGGAAAAACAGGACGCCGACAAGAGCGCTGCCGCCGATGCGAACGGAGAGGCGCAGATCACGCTGAAACAAGGCCATCGCCCAACCCGTCATAGCAAGGCCTCCTGCGGAGCTTGTTCGGCGGGATCAGCAGCCTGAAGATGCAGTGTTTCGACACGGTCGAGCACCAATTCGGTGTGGGTGGCCGTGACGATCAGGCCGCCTGACGCGAGGTGATCGTTCATGATCCCGAGAAGTTGCTGTTCGGATGCCTTGTCGAGCGCGGAAGTCGGTTCGTCCATCAGCCAGACGGGACGCGGTGTGACCAGAAGGCGCGAGAGGGACAGCCGGCGCCTTTGCCCGGCCGACAGATATGCGGCAGGCAGGTGGGCCGTGTGGCCGATGCCAAGAGTTTCCAGGACCAGCGAGGGGGAAAGGGTCGAGCCGGTAAAGCCTTCACAAACGGATGCGGCGGCAAAGTTCTGCCAGAAACGCAGGTTCTCCAGAACGGACAAAGCCGGTTTGACCGCATCCTGATGGCCGAAATAGTGCGCCTGTTCCTGGGGGAGCCTGTCTGTCTCACCACCTTCCAGGCGGATCGTACCCGCGGCAAGTGGAACCAGCCCGGCAAGCGTGCGCAGCAGCGACGACTTGCCGATGCCGTTGGCGCCGGTCACGACCAGTGCCGAGCCTTGCGACAGGGAAAAGGAAAGGTCCTGAAACACCCGGCGCCCGCCGCGATCAATGGTCAGATTTTCGGCGATGAGTTTCAGAAGGCTGCTCCGCATGAATTTGAACGTTTGTCTTGTTAGTTCTGCGCGCAGATATCATGCAAGCAAATTCGGCAGCCTTAATCTTTATCAAGTCGATGGTGTTTCCCGCAGATGGTTGTCATCGGCGCGTGCCGGATCAGGTCTGAAGGAGTGCGGCGTGAGAGGCGCAGTGTCCCTGCTATTCAAAAACGGCTTCAATCTGATCGATACCTGCGCCTTCCTTGATTTCCCGAAGCCGGATGTAAATGAGGCTGGTGACGATACACAGGTAGCCGATCATGAGCGCGAACGCGACCAGGGAAGACGCGAATGACAGGATGGCGCCGAGGGTTTCTGATGCCAACGATGCGGTCAGCGTCACCAGAAACGTGAAAATCGAAATCGCGATCTGAATTGCGATGCTGCACAATCCTGCCAGGAAAATGGTTCCAAGAACCGGAAATCGATAGCCTCTTGTAAGCGCGATACTGCGCTTCAGACTTGAGAACCCGGCTTTCTCAACGACAGCAACGGCCGGCATGAGGGAGCAGGCCGCGACCGTCCAGAAGTAAACAACGAAAAAAACCGGAAATGTGAAGAACGTCAGGAGCGATGAAACTGAGCTTAAAACGGAGATTGAAACCCAGACCAAAAAGAGAGCTGCGCCCATCGCGATGGTCAGCAACGCAATAACCGGTGCAGCCGAGAGAGTTGGCTTGAAATAGCTCGAGGCCTTCACCGTTCGAAAAGACTTCGCGTCATATGCAAGCTTGTTCACGGCCGCGGCCGACACGGAAAAGGCTGCACACATCGCGAAAAGTGAAATCGCGAAGTAAGTCAACAAGACCGGCCAGTCGAATTGCGGTGCCTCTAGATCCAGCATTTGATTGTTGCCGATCATGAAACCAATCGGCAGGAAAAACAAAATCACTGGTACCGCTGATGCGACAATCACGTGAACAATGTTTTTCAGGAGAATAGAAAAACTCTCCCCGATCACGGTGCCTGTGCCAAGCGGCGGCCGTGGCTCAATCCCAGAGTTGACAGGTATATCCAAGTGTTGCGCTGAAGGGGCAGCTTTGGTCGGCTTGATGCTCGGAGTTCGCAATTTGGAGTTGCTCGCTAATGGTTGTTGGTCGCAGCATCTGCCGTGTTTCTGTTTTCCGCCTGATTTGCGCAAGGCGGTTCACATTCGAAGGTTTCTTTGAAGCAGAATTGGTTGTCCAGGTTTTAAACCGTGCCGGTCTGATCTTCCGTGACATTGTTGAACCATGGTTTTGGAGCGCTGCAAGACATCCACAGCGCTCCGGATCCACATCAATCGAAGACGGACGCGATCTGGTCGACGTTGACACCTTCCTTGATTTCGCGAAGACGAGCGTAAACCAGCGCAAGCAAGATACTCATGTAGCCGGCGCCAAGGGTCGACAGGCCGGCGAAGAGAATGACGCCGAGAACCAGTCCAATCGATCCGAACGAGGCAATGATGCCCACAGCAAAAAGTGCGACAAAACTGATGATCATGGACAGGATAAGCGCAAGGATGAGCGCACCGACAATCGGCCAGCGATACTCTTTTGTCAGCAACCGACTGCGTCCCATCGCACCGAATCCCACGCGCTCGATCACTATGACAGGCGCAATGACCGCAAACACGGCGTAGACCCAGAGGCCGGGGACGATCAACAGCATGAAGCCGATACCAACCAGGATTGTCACGGCGATCGTCATGATCGCGAGCGGCACCACGACGCTTATGGCAGGTCCAAGGTACCGGACGATCCGGATCGGGCGAGAGAGCTTGGCATCGTATGCCAACTGCACCAGCAGCGCCGTCGTGATGGAATAGACCACCATATTTATAACGATGGACAAAACACTGGCCACAGCGCTACCCGGGCCGCTGAAATCCTGAGCTTCCAGCCCAAGCGCCACATTAAAACCGGTCAGCAGGCCGGAGATCAGAAAGCCGATCAGTGTCGGAACAAATCCGATGATGATGACCTGGACGAAGTGCCCGAACAGGATCGAAAAACTTTCACCGATAATCGCGCCCACACCAAGGGGAACCCTGGGTTGGCCAAGGGATGCGTCAGTCATGCAATTGCTCCGTTCAGTTAAAAACGTAATTTCAAATGGGGCCCCGAAAAACCGCCAGGAGGCATCGGAAGGCGGCTCATGTTTTTGTACCCCGATACCCTAGTTCCAATGAATGCGAGCGACAAGCACTGGTCCGGAAACTGTTGTCGTCCCTGTTACATCAGTCGAACACCTCGGCGATCTGATCGACACTGACGCCTTCCTTGATCTCGCGCAGGCGGGCGTAGATCAGGGCGGTCAGGATGCTGAGAAGACCGGTGCCGACTGCCGTGAAGGTCGCGTACAGGAAAATGGATACGGCAAGAACACCGCTGGTCAGGGCGAAATCAGCGGCGAACAGTGCGACCACAATGACGACAAGTGCGCAAATCCATGCCAGGACCAGTGCGCCGACGATCGGCCAACGATAGTTCTTCGTCAGCTTTTCGCTCCGCCCAAGGCCCCTGAAGCCGAGCCGCTCGATGACGACGGCCGGTTCCATAACGGAAAAAACGGCGTAGACCCAAAGCCCGGGAATGATAAAGGCGAGGGCCGCAAGACCGATGAGCAAACCTACCACGATGCCTAGAATCGCGATCGGGATGACCGACGCCAGCGCAGGGCGGATGTATTTTGCAATCCTGATCGGCCGATTCAGTTTCGCGTCATAGGCGAGTTGAACTAGGAACGCGGTCGTCAGCGAATAGACGACGAGATCGACCAGACTTGTCAATGCACTGGCCGCGCCGGAAGGTTCGTCCGTTTCTCCGAGGCTCAGAAGTGCCTCGAACCCGACAAGGTATCCGGACAGGAGCACTCCCAGAAGACTTGGAACAAAGGCGATCAGAACAATAGGAACAATATTCCTGAACAGGATCGAAAAGCTGTCGCCGATAAGTGTTCCCACCCCAAGCGGAACAATAGATTCTGTGCTGTTCGTCTCGGTCATCGAAAGTCTCGCAAATAGCATCCAGGCGCTTTTCAGACACACATCCGGACGGATGTTTCAGGTCTCAAGTGTCCTCTCCATTGTTCGCGTAGTGCTTGTTTTCGCGGCGGTCACCGAACAGCTGGCGTTGTTCCAGATGTTCCCGCTGTGCCTTGTAGAACGCCTGAAGGAATCGAAGCCGGTCCGGGGGCGGTACCGGGTTGGCATAGCCGATCTTCTTGCGGATCTTTTCCACGATCGCGGCAATTGTCTTGTTTCGTTGCGCACCGCCATCGGACGTTGGTTGCGTGTTCTGTGCTCTCAGCAATCCTTCGAGCGTCTGCAGTTCGAATGCCCCGTAATGGTCGAGCTGGTGAGAGAGGAAGACAAATTCCTTGCGGTTCAGTGAAATCATGCGGGGTTCGCTCGCAAGGTCCTTCAGCAGAACCGGAACCGGCAAATGGATGACATGTGTGCCGGCCATCATATCGCCGAGCCGTCGTCGGTACCGGTCGAAGACCGGTATCAGCAGGCAAATCAATATCCATACAAGGGCGCCGAGAGAGGCCAGTGGAGAGGATGCATCCAGCATCAGGACAAGGGTTCCGGGCAAGAAGACCTCGGCTTCCTTCATCATGTTGCGCAAGACGAGTGCATGGGTCGTCAGGGGCCCGCCGTCATGAGAAACAACCTTGATTTTCAAGATGCGCTTGCCGAGCGTCTGACCATTCCAGACAAGTTCGGCAAGAACGTAGTAGGGAACGCGGATCAGAAAGAACAGCAGTGCACCGATCGCGATCATCGTCTGCGGGCTGGTGATGTTCAGCATCGCCAGCAGGATCATGATGGCGACCAACGCCATGAAGGTGATCGTTATATCCGTGATCTGGGCACCGAGGCGGACGCCAACACCTGCGATCGGCAAGGTCAGCGGCACGCCTTCCGGCGGCATCAACTCGTTCCGCGGCGGCCGGTTTTTCCTGTTCTTCTTTTTCAGACGCAGGATCATCTTTGCACCCGGCCTCCGAACACGAACCAGATAAGCCAGAGAGCACCGATGCCCCAGCCAATGATGAAGCGCATGTACATGTCCTGCACAAGCTGGCGTCCGAAGCCCTCCAGAAATGCTGCAACGAGCAGCATCAGCGCTGCGACGAGCGCGAGTTTCACGGCGTCCCGCCCGGCCCGGCGGAGGGATGCGACCCTTGATAGATCTCCTGGGAAGAGAAGAGCCGTTCCCAGCTTCAGTCCGCCTGCACACGCAATACAGATTGCAGAGAGTTCCGTGACGCCGTGGATCGACAGCCAGCCCGCAATGTCGGGTCCCAGGCCGCGATCGACATGGAGCGCATAGAAGGCACCCAGCATCAGTCCATTGTAGAATGTCAGGATGATCGCGGGAGCACAGGCAAAAACGCCAAGTCCGAAGACAAAAATTGCGATGCGGGTGTTGTGCGAGAAAAGATAGGTCGCAAATGCGCCAAGCCCGGACGAATTCGGGTCTTCATCATAGATGACCGCCCTGAGAGATTCGTACGTCGCGTCCGGACCCCGGCCGCCGGCCAGTTCGGTCGGCAAAAAGACATAGTACCAGTCCGGACTTTCGAAATAGAGAAGGTATCCGGCAAGCGCGCCGAGACCCATGCACAGAAAGCCGAGAACGAGGAACGGCCAGGACCGTCGCATGGCCTGCGGTGCGCTTTGAGCAAAGAACCGGTGAAATACGCCGCCGAGCCGCTCTTGCGGCGCGTAGACGCAAAGATAAGCGCGTGCCGTCAGGGCCTCCAGATACCCGAGCAGGGCCTTGTCGAGCGAGATTTCACGGGCAATCGAAAGCGATGTCGTCGCCTGTCGATAGAGCGAAGCCAGGTCCCGGGCTTCCGCGAAATCCATGTGCTGCAGGCCCCGTTGTTCAGCGGCCAGCACCAGGGTTTCAAGGCGTCGCCAGTCCGTTTCACGTTCCTTGCGGAACCGCGCCGAGCGCATGAGATCCTGATCTTTCATCAAATCATCTCCCGCGCCTTGATCTCGAGATAGGTCGAAATGAGACGTGCCGTCACGGTATTGGGTTTTGCGTCGACAATCGTGACACCCATGCGCGCGAGCCGTTCAAGCACCAGCCGGCGTTCGTTGATCGACTGGTTCGCGGCCACCAGCGTCGCAGCACCGTCAATGTCATCCGGTGCCGTTTCGATCAATGTTTCAAGTTCGGGATCGCGGATGGCAACAAAGATCAGCAGATGGCGCTTGGTGAGGATGCCGATGTTCTCGATCAGGAGTTCGGCCGATGTCGTATCGATAAAATCGGTGAAGACGATGATCAGGCTGCGCTTGGGAGTGCGGGCGTTCAATTCCGTCAATGCCAGGGTGTGGTTGGTTTCACGGCTGACATAGGAGAGCTCGGCAGTCCAGTTGCGCAAGCGGGCAAAGGCGTTGCGTCCCGGAGCCGGGGCGGAAAAGGTTCGCGGACGCACATCGTAGGAATAGTAGCCGACAAGGTCGCCGCCGATCGCGGCAGCCCAGGCGGTCGCGAGCGCCGCCGTGACCGCGTGATCGATTTTCGGCAACCCTCCGATTTCCTCGCGCATCAGATAGCCGTTGTCGAGCGCGATGATGACATGATGGTTGCGTTCGGCGCGCAGTTCCTTCGCGACAAGGGACCGGCGGCGCGCCGACCGTTTCCAGTCGATGGACTTGATGTCCATCCCGGGAACAAAATCCCGCAACTGGTGAAATTCCGATCCTTCACCGAGAGCCCGGTTTTCCTTGACGCCGTAAAGCGTCGACATGACCGTCGTCGTGATTTCCCCGGACTGGACCTGGCGGATGTTGGGCACGACCCGAAGTTCCGCCTGAAGATCGAGCCTTGGTACGAATTCAAGCAGTTTCAGTCGGGAGTCCCAAAAGAGCCAGAGATGATCGAGCTGCCAGACGCCACGCCGCACAGCGCGAAAAGGGACACTCGTTTCAAGCGTGTCATCCGGACCGGGGCGGAATTCAAATTCCTTCCGGCCGCTCAGTCCTTCTGGCCAGTCGAGCTTTGCGTTCAGGTTCGCACGTGCACGATCAAGACGCAGGTGCAGGGTTGCTGTTTCTCCAACAAAAATCTCCGGTGGAGCCTCGACCGTCAGATTTCCGGGCCGGCGAAGCGATGTGGCCATGTCGACCATGATCAGGAGCGCCAGCAGTATCCAGGGAAGGATTGCCAGATCACGCAAGGCTGTGCTGGCCACGATCATGATCAGGGAGATCAGCAACGTGGTGGCGGCAAGCGCGAGAAGTCTTTTGGACGGCCGGATCAGCGGGGTGCCTCGATCTGATTGAGAATGTTTTCCAGAACCTGGTCGGAACTTCGTCCTTCGATTTCCGCTGCCGGACCAAGCACGATGCGGTGGCGAAGGGCTGGGGTGAAGAGTCGCTTGACGTCGTCGGGAATGGCAAAGTCACGTCCGTTCAACGCCGCGGATGCTCGCGTTGCGCTGACCAGCGCGTCGGCCGCACGTGTCGATGCACCGTAGGCGATTTCCGAGTTCTCGCGGGTGGCCCGGACAAGACGGAGAATATAGGCCAGAATGTCGTCCTTGAGGATAATGCCATCGACAAGGGACCGAGTTTCGGCAAGCGCCGCGGCATCGAGGACTTTCGACAGGTTGGCCGTTTCCAATCCGGCTTCCAGAGGCTGGGCCGCATGCTGGCGCAGGATCGCCATTTCGATTGCCTCGGGCGGAAAGTCGATCACGAGCTTGAACAAGAACCGGTCGAGCTGGGCTTCCGGCAACGGGTAAGTGCCTTGCTGTTCGATCGGGTTCTGGGTCGCAACAACAATGAATTCGCTGCCGAGCGAGTGATCTGTTCCGTCAATACTGACCATCCGCTCGTTCATGGCCTGCAGCAGTGCCGCCTGCGTCTTGGGTGGCGCGCGATTGATTTCATCCGCCAGGAGAACCTGCGAAAACACCGGACCTTTTGTCAGGACAAAAGCGTTGGTCTGGAAATTGAAGATGGACGTTCCCAGAACATCGCCGGGCATCAGGTCCGGCGTGAACTGGATCCTGCCGAAATCCAGAGCAAGAGCAGCGGAGAAACTCCGGGCAAGCAACGTTTTCGCCGTACCCGGAGGTCCTTCGAGCAGGACGTGCCCGCGTGCAAACAGGGCGACCAGCAGCAGGTCGATGACTTCGTCCTGGCCGAGAACGGTTCTTCCGATCTCGGTCCTCAGGGCGTCCGTCCGTTGGCGTAGGACCTCAAGCGTCATGGGTGATTTGCTCCAAAACCTGTTCAAATTCGTCAATGAGGTGGATGGCTTCAACTGCGTGAGTGCGCACCGGCAGCTTTTGAATGCCGTCGAGGACCGAGCGGAGCCGGGCCGCTTCTGCAGGATGCTGACGATCCGCAAACTTCAGGAATTCATCCTCCTGCGCATAATGACCTGCGTGCGCAGGACCGAAAAGCGCCGATGCCACGGCAGAAATCCGGGCTGCCGCATATTCGCGAACCAGGGCACCGTCCTGTCCGGACAGACGCATCAACCTGGCTCTTGCCTCGATCGCAAGTGCCTTGGATGCGCCAGGTTCAGCGCGGTCGCGCAGCACAGGTCCGTAACGCAGGGCCGCGCGCCAGAGGAAGAGTGCCAGCAGCAATCCACCACCGAGCCAGAGGATGAGAAAGGGGGGGCCGAAAAAGCGTTGCAGATCGGCCCAGGTCCGTTCGCGCTCCGGTTCCTCGAATGGATCTCGCAGCCAGGAGGTTCGGCTGTAATCGATCACGATGTTACCCTCATCGGTCCGTGAGGACAGGAAATCGCGCGCGATCCGGGCGTTGTCGCCGAGACGAAGTCCGTGATTGTTCAGAAGGTCCGGATCGGACAGCACCAGCATGCTGGTGCGGCTTCCGTCGTCGTCCGGTTCCAGACCGGAAGGCAGAGGACACTCACCCAGGATCATGGCGTCCGAAGTACCGATTATTGGTGTGCAGCTTTCATTTCGGAACATCTGCGCAGCGTAAAGGCTGGCGCGCAATTCTTCGCCTTCGGTCGACCTGTAGCGGAATTCCGTAAACGGTGTTTTGCCAAAGACAATTTCAGGCGTGCTGCCACCGGTGACGTCACCGAGAGTTTTTGCAATCCCGTCCTTGCCGATCAGAATAAACGGGTGTGCCAGGCCCGTCAGTCGCATGCCGCTTCGCCATTTCGGCAGAACGAGGAGTGTCGGGACCTTCTGGGCCTTGGTCAGGATTGCCTCGGTCCCAAGGTCGTATTCGTCCGGCTGCAGCAGCAGTTCTTCTTTCGTTGCCGGCGAGGTGCGCGTCTCGTCCAGAGACGTGTCGTAGACCGGCAGCACCAGCAGATCGACCGTTGTCTGGTCAATCGGCCAGCCGCCGGAGAAATTATAGGCAGTCACGTCGTTTGACGCGAGCCAGACCTGCAATCCGTCCAGGCCTGCCGGAGAGCTGCGCAGTGTCTGCTGACGCTGTGTCAGGACATACCAGATCCCTGCGAGCACGATTATGCAAACAGCTGCGATCAACAGGATCTCGATGCGTGGCCCGCCGGAACGGGGCGTGGTGGTCGTGTCGCTCATACCGAACCTGTCCCGAGCAACTGGCGACAGGAAGAGACGTGCTCGCGGAATTCATCTTCCGAGACATCCCGTCCGCCGAATTGTACACGTTCGCTGTTCAATACGAGGTTCCGCAAAACCGACTGCTGCGGTTGTCCGAGCGGGATATGTCCGAGAGTGTCTCGTGCGGTCCAGCTGCGCTGCATGAGCACACCATTGGTCTTGGCAAGCGTAGCCAACACCTTCTGGGTCAGCAACACGAGTGCGCGCCGCCGGTCTGCCATCCGCAGGATGTCATTGAACGATCCAAGCTTCTCGGCCCACAGAGGGGCATTTTGTACTCCGCCCGAACGTTTGCTCTCCGGGTTGTCGGTGTCCCGTTTCAGAGAAACCGCGATGTTTCCGCCAAACCGCAGGAAAAGGTAGACGATCCCGGCCAGCACGAGAGCCGCTATCACGCCGAACGTCCAGCGAGTGCCGGTGCCGGATGACGTCCGGCCCTTGGCTTCCTGTTCCTGTGCGGATGGCTGTTGCTGCGTGTCCAGCTTCGGTGGCGGGGCGGTTGGATCAAAATAGGAAACATCTGAATCGATCCCCTGCAGCCGGATCGAACGGAGGTATTCCGTGCCCGATTCACCGATCTCCAATGGTTCCTGGACCGGTTCCTGGGCGCTGGTTTGAAATACGGACGCCACAAGGCTGAAAACGAATACAAACAGGAAAATACAGCGCATGGCCGATTTGATAGCCGGAACGGGTTAACGGTGCAATAATCAGGTGTCGCAATGATACCCCGATCTGTGGTTGCATCATCGTTGCAGTCCTGTCTTCGGCCCGCATCATCCCGAAGTGCGACGATCGGCGCCAAGTCATCGCCATTTCGGGTATGGAAAATTTTGTATACGTTTGTATATAAAAAGAAGCTGACTTCTTTGACCAAGGCTCCGGCCTTCACGGCTGATCACTTGCTGCGTCCTCCAGGACACGACAGGCACTCAATCGCTGGTGAACGGTGCCAAAGTTTTGTATAGGGGCAGCGAGGCGCGCGAAATTGTCGGCAAAGGCCGTTTGATCAACAAAAGAAGCGCTGCAATAATGCCCGGAACGGGCACATACGGTTCCTTCCCCGGAATCGCCTGAGATCATGACAGGCAGCTGGAAAGACGCGGTCCGGCTGTACGGACAGTGAAGGAGAGCACGTGCCGTGACCCAGTCCCTCGACAGTTTCAAATCCAGAAAGACGCTTCAGGTCGGCGACAAGACCTACACCTATTTTTCCATTCCCGAAGCGGAAAAGAACGGTCTGGAAGGTGTTTCCAGACTGCCCTTTTCGCTGAAAGTGGTCCTTGAGAACCTGCTGCGCTTCGAAGACGGGCGCACGGTGACAAAGGAAGATATTATCGCCTGCGCCGACTGGTTGAAGGAAAGGAAATCCACTCAGGAGATTTCCTACCGCCCGGCCCGCGTCCTGATGCAGGACTTTACCGGCGTGCCCGCCGTCGTCGATCTTGCCGCGATGCGCGACGCAGCCGTCAAACTCGGCGGGGATCCGGAAAAGGTGAACCCTCAGGTTCCCGTCGACCTCGTCATCGACCACTCGGTCATGGTCGATTATTTCGGTACCAAGGACGCGTTCAAGAAGAACGTCGATCTGGAATACGAGCGCAACCAGGAACGGTATGAATTCCTGCGCTGGGGCCAGTCTGCATTCGACAACTTCCGTGCGGTGCCCCCGGGAACCGGTATCTGTCACCAGGTCAACCTGGAATACCTGGCCCAGACTGTCTGGACCCGGGATGAAAACGGTGAAACTGTCGCCTACCCCGACACGCTGGTCGGGACTGACAGCCACACGACCATGGTGAATGGCCTGGCGGTTCTGGGCTGGGGTGTGGGCGGTATCGAGGCGGAAGCCGCCATGCTCGGCCAACCGATCTCCATGTTGATTCCGGAAGTCATCGGCTTCAAGCTGACCGGCGAACTGAATGAAGGCATCACCGCGACCGACCTTGTGCTGCGGGTTGTCGAAATGCTGCGCCAGAAGGGTGTCGTCGGCAAATTCGTCGAATTCTACGGTCCGGGTCTCGACAATCTCAGCCTCGAAGATGCGGCTACCATCGCCAACATGGCTCCCGAATATGGTGCGACCTGCGGTTTCTTCCCGGTGGACAAGGAAACGCTGAAATACCTGGCAGCCACCGGCCGCGACAAGGACCGCGTGGCGCTTGTTGAAGAATACTCCAGGGCGCAGGGCATGTTCCGCGCGGGTAGTGAAGCGCCGGAATTTACCGATACGCTGGAACTCGACATCAACACAGTGGTTCCAGCTGTTTCAGGACCCAAGCGCCCGCAGGACCGGATCAACCTCTCCGATGCCGCATCCGGCTTTGCCAAGACCATGGCGGACGAGTTCAAGAAGGCAGACGAGCTTTCGAAACGCGTCGCTGTCGAGGGCAAGGACTACGACATCGGCAATGGCGACGTCGTGATCGCCGCCATCACCTCCTGCACCAACACATCCAACCCCTCGGTCCTGATCGGGGCCGGTCTGGTCGCCCGAAACGCGTTGAAAAAAGGCCTCGACGTCAAACCCTGGGTGAAAACCTCCCTGGCGCCGGGGTCCCAGGTCGTGACCGATTACCTGGAAAAGGCAGGCCTGCAGAAAGACCTTGATGCGCTCGGTTTCGACCTTGCCGGCTACGGCTGCACCACCTGTATCGGCAACTCCGGCCCGTTGGATCCGGCGATTTCCGCCGCCGTCAACGACAACGACCTGATTGCCTGCTCGGTGCTGTCCGGCAACCGCAATTTCGAGGGCCGGGTGAACCCGGACGTGCGCGCCAACTACCTGGCCTCACCGCCGCTGGTCGTCGCCTATGCCATTGCCGGCAGCCTGAATGTCAACATCACCGAGGATCCACTCGGTGAGGACCAGGACGGCAATCCCGTTTACCTGAAAGACATCTGGCCGAGCACGGAAGAGATCACCGATCTCATCCGCGTCTCCATCACCGAGGAAATGTTCCGCGAGCGCTACGGCGATGTGTTCAAAGGCGATGAACACTGGCAGAACATCAAGGTAGAGGGTGGACTGACCTATACCTGGCCGGTCTCTTCGACCTACGTTCAGAACCCGCCTTATTTCGAAGGCATGACCATGGAGCCGAAACCTCTCGAAGACATTGAGAATGCGGCGGTCATGGGACTGTTCCTGGATTCCATCACCACCGACCATATCTCTCCGGCCGGTGCCATCAAGGCAGACAGCCCGGCGGGCCAGTATCTTTCCGAGCACCAGGTCGCGCGCAAGGACTTCAATTCCTATGGCTCGCGCCGCGGCAACCACCAGGTCATGATGCGCGGCACTTTCGCAAACATTCGCATCAAGAACCAGATGGTTCCGGGTGTCGAAGGCGGCGTCACCATGAAGGACGGCAAGAAGGAATGGATCTACGACGCCTGCATGGATTACAAGGACGCCGGCACCCCGCTGGTGATCTTCGCCGGCAAGGAATATGGAACAGGTTCCTCTCGTGACTGGGCAGCGAAGGGCACAAAACTTCTCGGCGTCCGGGCAGTGATCACCCAGTCCTTCGAGCGTATCCATCGGTCCAACCTAGTTGGCATGGGTGTCATCCCCCTCACCTTCAAGGAAGGCGAGAGCTGGCAATCTCACGGCATCAAGGGCACCGAGCGCGTCACCATCAAGGGCATCGCCGACATCAAACCGCGCCAGATGATGGATGTCGAGGTTACCTATGAGGACGGCACGACCAAGACGATCGAATGCCTGTGCCGCGTCGATACCGAGGACGAACTGGAATACATCAAGGCCGGGGGTATCCTGCAATATGTGCTGCGGAACCTGGTAGCGAGCTGACCAGAACCAGCCGGAAAGAGTGACTTGAGCGGGCCCTGCGGGGCCCGTTTTTGGTTTTTCCGGCATGGAAAGCCGGGCTCTTAAAATGCTTCTGATGCAATTTACCAAGGTTTAATGAATGTAAGCATAGATCGATCAGGATCTCGCTTCGCATTGGACTTTGGAATGCCTGAATATCTTCAAGATGAAGCCGGAATTATATTTATTTCAGGATTGGTACTAATATCGATTATTTTTGTTACTATTTTATGGCTTATTTTTTCAACTCTCTATAATCTTCTTCAAAAGAACAATCACAAGAAGCAGTTTGAGGCGGTCGCCATCGGGGCTGATCGTATCCAGAATGTGCTGGATGCCTCCGGTTACCGGGCAGGAGGCCGTATGAAACGGGTGGTTCATCAACCTGCGGAACGAAGAAACACTGTGGTTGAGGAAGGAGCCAATCGCGAGGGTGTTTACGACCGGGTTGGGCAGTCTGCACACGATGTCGGCCATGATGCTGCGTTGCCGACCGAAATTCTCGAAACAGTCTCGGTCGTATTGCGCCGTCAGGTGCCGATCCGTGCAGATGAGGCGCCGCGGTCCTGGTTTGGCGGGTTGCCGATGATGCCGGACAATGTGCCCTGGCCGAGATCCCTGTCGCGCGATCATCCGCAGCGAGGCGAAATTCCGCTGCATTTTCTGGCGCAACTGCGCTGTTCGGATTTCCCTGAAGATCTTTGGGGCGGCCTTGGTCCACGTGATGGCTGGCTATTGTTTTTCGTCGATCCGAACAGCAGTGGGCCGGAGGGCGACGGCGAAGGTTACAGGGTCATCCATACACAGTCGCTGGGAGTGGAGCGGGAACTGCCCCAAGACCTTGGCCCGGTGCATGACGGGACCTTTTCCGGTCCGAATTACGGGTATCTGGAAGGAATCGACGAGATTCCGAGAAGCTGGCGCCGCTGGCCCGTCGATTTCGTAACTGTTCCGAACCGTCTCCTGGAGGACGAAAACGGAGTTCAACGCGTGACGCCCGATCATTTCGCCGCAACGCTTTATGCCGGTCAGGAGGTGTCGGATGCGGAGCGTCCACCCGTACCCGACCCCTTCACCGAGCAGATGGCGCTTGCGATCCTGACCTCCATCAGGACCCGGCTTGGAAAACACCCGTTGAAGCCGGAGTGGAACGACGAGGTCATTGAAGGCCTGATGAACCCTGACGCGTTTGCGTCGCTCAAAAAGGATATTCCGGCGTTAAAACACACGCTCGAAGAGCTTCGGAATTCCCCGCAGGATGACGGTGATCCAGGCGACGAGAAAACAGAGACAAAAAGGGAGCATATCCGGAAGCTGGAAATGGAACTGGGATGCCAGAGCCGGCTGGCCGCTGTATTGGACCGTTATCCTTCGGCTGACTCGTTAAAAGACTATCGGGACGCCGTGGCTCGCGCCAATCACGCCTGGCGAATGGAGGCGGTCCGGGATCTTGAGAACATTATCGATCAGGTCAGTTCATCTGATCGCAATCGGGTGCTCGCCAAAGACGAATGGCCGGAAATTCAAAAATACCTGAAGCAAACCCGAACGAGCTATTTCAGGTTTCAGCGAAACAGCAACGGTGAGTTTTTCGCGTTCGAAAGGGAGATCTCACTTTGGGACTTTTACAACAAGAATTACGTTCAACTCTGGGAATTCGTTGCCGACTACTACGTTGATCCGGAATTTCGTAACAGTATTCCAACGAGCGTGTTGAAGGCGTTTGAGCCCTACTGGCGTAAGCTCTTCGACAGCCGCCCCCATCGTGTCGGTGGCGAGTTCGATGCATTGCAGTCCAATCCGAGTGCTGGACCAACAGACAGCCTGTTGCTTTTGCACCTTGCCGGTGACAATGCAATGAACTGGGTCTGGGGCGACGCGGGTATTGTCTATTTCCGCATTTCACCGCAAGATCTGGCAACAGGCAGATACGAGAACACCGGAGCCATGCTCGAGTGCTTCTAGCGCCGGGATTTCCCAAGGCTTCGCAACTTGCGGGTTTGGAACCATGACTGAAACCGGATCACCAGAGATTTCCCACATCGCCCCTGTGCTTCGGGTCAGCGATCTTACGGCTTCTCTTGCCTATTACCGCGACAATTTGCTGTTCGATGTCGTTTTCGAATGGGCTGACCAGGAAGGCCAGCCGGTGCGATATGCCGTGCTGGAACGTGGCAAGTCTGGCGTGCACCTGACACGAAGCGACAAACCAGGCGGCACGACGGCCTACTGTTTTGTCGATGGCGTCGACGGATTTTATGCGCTGGTAAAGGCGGCAGGCGCCAATATTACCGAAGACATCGCGAACCAGCCGTGGAACATGCGGGAATTTGAAACGGTTGATCCCGACGGCAACGTTCTGCTGTTTGGGGAGCATCTTGACCGGGTCGATGCGGCAGAGGCAGACAAGCCGGACGCAGCTTCCGGATCACCAGCCGAAAAAGAGGCCGATACTTCTCAGCACAGACACCTGTGGAACAGCTTCTGGTATCACGGAATTTTCCATCCCCATGACCACACTTCCCAGGACAGCCGCGAAAGCTCCTGAGCATTCAGGTGAGGGTCCGCACAATGGATTGGGACGAACTGTGACGTCCTCTCTTGTCGCAGAGGCCGGACATTGTCTAACCTAGGGTCATTGTCTGGATAACCTGCGAATGACAGGAGTTTTTTATGTGGGATTTTGATTTTCCCCGTGCCGTCGGTCTGATGGTGCGAACTTTTCCCTATCTTGTTTTCAGAATTGTCGTTTATGGCGGAATTGCCGTTGCATACGTGGTCGTGACGGGTTTCGGTGCCGGTATCGGTTATGGGCTAGGCTGGTTCGGTGGGCCGGACAGTCAGGCCGGGTTTGCCTTCTGGGGTGGCTTGATCGGTTTCGGGCTGACGGCGACAGCGATCTATCTGCTGCGCGAATATCTTCTTTATACGGTCAAGGCCGGGCACATTGCGGTCCTGGTCGAACTCATGGACGACAAGGACCTGCCGGACGGGCAAGGTCAGGTGGCGTATGGAGCGAAGGTGGTCAAGGAACGTTTCGTTCAGTCGAGCGCCCTCTTCGGTCTCGACCAGCTTGTGAAAGGTGTGATCCGGGCGATCAGCGGATTTGTCGAAAGCATTGCCTCCGTCCTGCCGATACCCGGACTGAACGGTCTTGTTTCCCTGTTCCGGGCATTCATGAAAGTTGCCGTCGGCTTTGTCGATGAGGTCATTCTGGCCCACGCAATCCGGACCCGATCAGACAACGCCTGGGCATCTGCGCGCGAGGCACTCGTCCTTTACGGACAAAACTACCAGCTGATGCTGAAGAACGCCGCGTTCATCGCGCTTTTCACCTATATCATTGCCATTCTGGTGTTTCTCTTCATGCTGGCGCCCGCTGCCGGACTTGTTTACCTGATGCCGGGATCCTGGAGCGCTGGCGGCCTCGTGTTTGCCATCATCTTCGCATGGGCAGTCAAGGCAGCCGTTCTGGAACCGCTCGCAATCACGCTGATGATGCAGGTCTTCTTTAAGGTGACGGCCGGTCAGACGCCGAACCCGGAATGGGATGCAAAACTTTCCCAGATGTCGGACAAGTTCGTCGAGATCAAGGACAAGGCGTTCTCCGGAGCAGCAGGTTCACCGGCACCCGGAGCACCGGCGGAGTAACATTCGGCGTTCCACCGTATCATGGTGTTGCAAATGCAGGATCCCCGCTCTGATCGGGGATTCGTTCCAGCGACCTTGTTTTCTGTTGCTGATGCACTGGGGGCAGAGCCGGGACCCAGATACAGCGGCTAATGGAATTTCAGGTTCAATCCAGGGTCAGGCGCTGGCGGAGGCCCCGGTGGGTTCGATGCGCAGAGCACGTTCCTCGTCGATGACTTCCTGGGGAAACTGGCTCATGAAGCAGCAGCACACACCCTGATCGATCATCGTGCGCGGACCGTTGGGGTGGCCGATATGCTTGTAGACCCCATGGCTATGCCCATGATGGTGGTGATGGCCGTGGCCATGGTCATGGTCATCGTGTGAATGACCGGCACCATGATCGTGGTGGTGATCATGATCGTGCCCATCCCCGTCCTTTGTTTCATCATCCAGCGGATCCCGGAATTCCGCATGGTGGTGGTGAACCTCGACCTCGCCTTTTGCCAGCCGGTCCTTGAAGGATGCCATCAGGTCCTGCGTCTCGACAATCGTACCGGTAGCGGCTTCCTCGATCCGTTCAGCAAACGTGTTGATGACGTGGTCCTGATCGGAAAGGTAATGCGCCTTGTAGAAGGTCACGTCAGGCACGGACGCTGCAACCCGATCGACATAGTTGTAGATCCGGTCGATCAGCTTGCCCGAAAACAGGAAATAGGGAGCGACGACGATCTTCTTGTAGCCGAGCTTCAGCGCCATCTCCAGACCGCGACCGACGGAGGGGAAGGTGACGCCGGAATACACGGTTTCCGACCAGCCGAAGCCCAGGTTCTCCGACACGATACGGGTCAGGCGTGCGGCTTCGGCATTGGCCAGCGTGTCGGATGTCCCGCGACCGACAACAACCAGCATCGTGTCATAGAGGTCGCCGTCGTGAACATGATCAACACCGAGTGCTTCCAGGATGCGGGCCTGGAATGCCGCAATCATCTGCGGATGAAGACCAAGTTCACGGCCATAGCGAACCGTGAGGCCTTCGTTCTTGTCCTGATAGGTTGTCAGCACGGACGGGATATCGTTCTTTGCGTGGGTGGCGGCAAACAGCATTCCCGGTACGGCGATGATCTCTGAAACGCCGGCATCGCGCAAGGCGTCCAGCCCCATGTGAATGTTGGGTGCCGAGTATTCCAGGAAGCCGTATTCGACCGGAATGTCCGGATACAGCCGTCGCACGCCTTTTGCCAGAAGAGCGAATTCTTCTTCGGCAGATTTCGCGCGGCTGCCGTGGCCGCAGATCATGATGCCCTTCTTGGACATGATTTCCCTTTCCGTTCCACTGGAGACGAAATCCCACATGCCGGAACCCGTGAGTTTCAGCCATACGGAGTTTGTACGTCATGAAGGAATATCTGACCGGTCTATTGCGACGTTTTTTGTTGCAAGACCGATTCCCTGCTGATGTCGAGCCATAGATATCGCGTCATGGTAGGCCGATGGAAGAGAAATTTATTCTTTTTGGAAGTTGCATTTTCACTCGCCTCTGAACCTGCACACAAAATGCCTGGCGCGCATCGGGACAAGGTGTTGCCGACCCCGAACTTCAGTCCCGGAGAGACCAGCGTTGCAGGAAATAGATCTGCTGCATGAATTCTATAACCGTGTGGAGAATGTTAGTGTGGATTACCAGAGGTGGTCGAGGCTGTTTCCTCAATCATGAGGGAATAGGATATCTGACGAGTTTGGGGGGCGGTTTTGAGACAAAGATCATTAACTTGCAGAACTTTGAGAAAATGGTTCGGACTGCCACTCGTGTTTCTTGCCGTGATTGCAGCAGGCGGCACCTCCACCGCGCTCGCCCAATCCACATTTCAGGTAAAACCTGACGGCGTGGTCGAAATCCTCCGGTCGAAAAAGACCATCGAAAACGAAGGCGCAAAGTACGGAAGTGTCAAAGTCGCCGCGGAAGTGGGTGAAAGCAAAGACAACGTCCTGATCTATTTCGCCCCCGACAATGGCGGGGCATTCACGGACACGGTTACCTACACCCTGGGCGGAGACACGCAAACGGCAACGGTTTCGGTCCAGGAGGACTATGGACCCTGGGGGAGCCAGGAAGTCTACACCGAATCCTTCAAGGCGGTGTTTATCCTGTTCATCCTGGCCGTTCTGGTCGAAAGCGGCCTGGCGCTATTGTTCCGGTGGCGCCCCTACATGCGGCATTTCAATACGTCCGCCTTGAACCCGCTGGTCGGGTTCGCCTTTTCCCTGTTGCTGGTCTGGAGCGTTTTCAAGCTCGATGTCGTAACCGACCTGTTCAATATCTACACACAACCATCCAAAATGCTGGATGGTCAGGTTATCGGATACATTCTGACAGCGATGATTGTTGCGGGAGGCAGCAAAGGTGTGAACAAGCTTCTTAGAACACTCGGCTTGAGATCACTGGATATTCCGGAAGAAGTAACGGGACCCCGAGACGAAACCAAGGCCTGGATATCAGTCAAGCTCACGAGGAAAAACGCAGTCGGGCCAGTGAGTGTTCTTTACGGTCCCAAAGATGCGATGTCCGTAATCGGAACAATTTCCGGAGACGGGGAACTGAGAGGGTTCAAGACACTTTTCTTCCGGGATTCGGCGAGATTCCCACAAAGCGGAGGCTTCACCGTCACTGCTGGTGAGACCTGCTCGGTAAAACTTCAGGGGTTCGACAAGGATGGCAACGCCATCGAAAACCCGCTTGAATGGGGACCGTACAAGATCGGTAAACGCGCCATTATCGACCTGGATATCACAATCTAGGGAGAGAATGTCGGGTCCAGCCTGGTCCATGCCTGGGAACTTCAGCCTCGCCCGCGATAAGACTGGACGCCCTGATCCGGGATCCAGACACCATCCGGTGCCGGACCGGTCTGATAAAAGACATCGATGGGGATGCCGCCGCGTGGATACCAATAGCCACCGATTCGCAGCCACTGCGGATCGAGCAGGTCGACCAGCCGCTTGCCTATGGAAACCGTGCAATCTTCGTGGAACGCACCGTGATTGCGAAACGAACCCAGAAACAGTTTCAACGATTTGCTCTCGACCAGAAATTCCTCCGGTACATAGTCGATCACCAGATGAGCGAAGTCGGGTGCGCCGGTGATCGGGCACAGCGAGGTAAATTCGGGGGCGACGAAACGCACCATGTATCCGGTGCCGGCCTGCGGGTTTGGCACCTTTTCCAGAACAGCCTCGTCCGGGTCACCTGGAAGATCCGTCGAGGCTCCCAGCTGGGTCAGGTTTTCGTAAATGCTTTTGTCGGACATGGTTTACTCCAGATAACGACATTATCCAGGCGCGCGAGATGCAGCTGGCATGGCTCCGCCGGGTTAGGTTTGAGAATGACGGCCTGACTCAAACCCCTCTCAGATTGCCCCAGATGAGTGTATGCAGCTGAGGGAGGACGGTCGCCGAATAAAGACGGTCGGTGGTGACCCGGTCGATAAGCCAGCGCATGCGGTCCATGATGCCGGCCATATCGATGACCCCGTCTTCCTGATCCGGTACCGGGGGTGTGTGATTGCCCGGTTGCAGGTAAAGCGATTGTTGCGGATAGCGCGAGGCGATTTCCCTGGCATAAGCGTAGTCGTTCTCGTCGAAAATCACTACCTTGAGGGCCAGTTGTGTCGACGGGCCTGCGGCTTCCACGCACTCGGCCAGTTTCTGCCAGTCGGTCACGATGCCGCTTGAGGGCGGTTTCGGGCTGAGAGTCAGGACGTCAAGATCCCTGAACCAGTCCCGCGCGATGCTTCCCTGGGTCTCCAGCGCGAACCGGTAACCTTCCTTGCGTCCGAGGTCGATCAGGCCGCCAAGCGGCTGGATGGCCGGATTGCCGCCGGATAGCGACACCGTCAAAGGGCAATGCCCGGACAGGATCTCCACCTGCATCATGATGGCGGCAGGTGTCATCGGATGCCAGTCGTCCCGATAGGCGCTGTCGACCGCATGGAGCGTGTCGCACCAGAGGCAGCGGTAATCGCAGCCGCCGGTACGGACGAAGACGGTGGGCTGACCGATCAGGGCACCTTCGCCCTGGATGGTCGGGCCGAAGATCTCGTTGACGCGAATGGTTTGCGTGTTCATCGGCGCGCCTCCACGGGGACATAGACCAGCGGCCGGTATTCGGCACAGGTCTTCGGTGTTTCCCTGACCCGCACGGCCATGGTTTCCGGCCATTCCACTTTGCACCAGTCAAACAGATGTTTCGCCAGGCGTTCGGCCGTCACGCAATCATCGCCGAGTACGTCGTTGAGATGCCGATGGTCGAGTGTGTCGTCAATGTAGGCTTTCAGAGCCTTCAGCTCATTGTAGTCCCGGACGAAACCGATGGTGTTCAGCTCATCGGAGGCCAGTTCCACCTCGACCACATAATTGTGACCGTGAAACCGGCTGCAGGGGTGATCCTCTCCAAGCCCGAGCAGCTGATGGGACGCGGAGAAATGAAACTCCTTGGTAATTTTATACATTGCAGGCCGCCTTCCAGAAGTCCGCGTCCGTGTATTCGGTCGGGTCGATGCCGCCTATCAGATGGAATGCCTCTCGCCGCTCGACACATGTACCGCAACGACCGCAGTGCTTTTCGCCGCCCTTGTAACAGGACCAGGTCTTGCGGTAGTCGACGCCGAGGCGCAGCCCTTCTGACGCAATGTCCGCCTTGCTGACATGGACATAAGGGGTAAACAGGCTGATCTCCGCATAGCCGTCGAGCGCGTGGCGCTGCATGGTCTCGAAGCTTGACGTGAAGGCCGGACGGCAATCGGGATAGATGAAGTGGTCACCGCCATGGACCGCGGTCGCGACGGCATCAGCGCCGCGCGAGGCAGCGATGCCGTAGGCAATGGTGAGCATGATCGCGTTGCGGTTCGGCACAACGGTAATTTTCATGGTGTCTTCGGCATAGTGGCCGTCCGGAACATCCAGATCATCGGTGAGCGCCGAACCGGTCAGCTGGCGGCCGATATTGGCAATGTCCATCAGGATATGCTCGGTATCGAGTTCATCGGCACAGGCTCTGGCGTAATCCAGTTCCTTCCTGTGTCGCTGGCCATAATCAAATGAGATCAGACCCGTGAGTTCGTGGTCCTGCGCCATTTTGTGCGCAAGTGTGACGGAATCCATTCCGCCGGAACAGATGACAAGTGCTTTCAACGATGTGGTCCCTTGTTTTCGCTAGCACCGGGTAGGCTGCGACCGGTGGCTCACCTCACATGAGCGGCGCGCGTTTTAGCAGGTTCTGGCGAAAAGGGAAGGGGCAGGCAGTTCGGGTTCGGAAAATCGGGCACTTGACATTTCTCTGCAAGTGTATAGGAATAATTTTCATGCAGTTGTAGAGAAACGTTAAATGGCCCGTCCCAAAAGTTACAATGTTGAAGAGGTTGTTGAACGCGTGGTCTACGCGTTCTGGCAACATGGCTATCAGGCTCTCGGTCTGAGAGAGCTTGAGCACCTTACCGGGCTCAACCAATTCGCGATCCGCAACGAGTTCGGTGGCAAGGAAGGGCTCTACCTGACCGCGCTGGAGCTTTACACCGAAAGGGCGATCTCTCATGCCATGCAGCCTGTGAGAGAAGGTGGCTTCCGGCAGATAAGCGTTTTCCTGACGTCGCTGGTGACGGACGGGTCGATGACGTCAAGCAAGTACGGTTGTCTGATCGTCAACACCGGTATTGAGAATGCCCGTGTTGGAAGTAAACGCCTCGAAGAGGCCGTCAGGCGGTATTGGCACGAGCTCGAAAGCAGCTTTCTTGTCTGCCTGCAAAACGCCATTGCAGCAAAAGAAATCGATCCGGACATTGATCCCGAACAGATTGCCAAGGGGCTGGTCTCCGCGGTCATGGGCGTGCACGCCCAAAACCGGCTGGATCAGAAGACCGACGCAGGAATACAGCTCGTCGATATCCTTTGCAGCCAATTGAAATCCATGGAGCTGTCATGACACGACAAGAACCGATGCTGGAAAGTGTAAAGGGTATCGATGGTCTTTGGACCATCCGGCGCGGAAACCTCCGCGCGACAGCGGCGCGTCTTTCTAACGGAGGTGTCTGCCTCTACAGTCCTGTCGAAAGCACCAGCATGGCGGTTGGGCACAAAGAGCCCGTGCGGTTTCTGTTCGCACCAAACCATTATCACAACAAGGCTATTCCCGAGCATGTCGAAGCTTTCGGGAATGCAGATCTCGTTTGCTCGGACGCAGCAAGACCCAGGCTTGAAAAAGTGACGGGGAGCCAATTCAGATCCCTGTCTGCGCTTTCGGAGGTCTTGCCGCAATCCGTTACGCTCGTCGAACCCGAAGGACTCAAGACCGGTGAAGTCTGGCTGGTTGTCCGACGTGGAAACGAGGTGGTGTGGGTTGTCACCGATGCCTTCTGCGGCATCAGGCAAAAGGGTGAGGACACAGCGCAGATCGGATTCCTGAAGACTTTTCCGAAATACGGGTTAAAGGACAAGGAGCGCTTCTCGAACTGGGTTCGTAATCGCCTGGGTGAAGAGGTTCCCAGTGTCGTCGTGCCCTGTCACGGAGAAATCGTGCGCGGTCCGGAGATCCGCAACGGGATCATGGCATTGCTGGATGGTCTTTAGGTGCTAAGCGCCGGACTGGAGCAAGGTTTGTAAAGTTAGCACTAAGCCCAGATCGCCATTTTGAGACCGCGGTCATCCCTTCGAGGGAATTCGGGAAACGGAGCGGCCAGGCCAAGGTGAATGCGTTCCGCGATCAGGCTGTTAGCTGCTGCATCCAGCAGATCGTCGCGGCCGCAGCCCTTTGGAGGCGGCTGGTCAAGGAACTCTTTCGGCAGACCGTTGCGAACGAGAAGGTCCCGTCGCTGGTCGAGGCCTTCCGGATTGGCGAGGCTCTTGACCTTTTTCGGCAGGCTCATTTCCCGCTCGCCGTTCAGCCGCCAGAAGGCGAGTTCCGGATGGACCTCGTAGATCCGTTTTTCCAGATCCGGCGTCATCAGGGCGTCAATCTCCCGGATCTTGGGAAACAGAAAGAAGCACTGTTTGGAGACTTTCCTGGGCGGCTCTGAGGTCATGAATGCCTTAGCACAAGCCATTTTGTAGTCTGTCTCGTAGACGGCAGCACGGGACGGAACGGCGAAGACGGATGACTGGCGGTCGCCAAGATGCATGCGTGCTGCCTTTTCGGGCCCTCGGCCGCCTGGTGAAATGAAGTCCGGCAGGCCGATGGGCATATCAACGGCGATAATGCCAAGGGAAGGACTGAAGTTCACGAGGGATTCGAAATCCGGGACGATTTCCAGACGGATTGAAGCCGGATCGGCCAGGTTTCGAATGACGGCGGCCCAGCCTGCCTTGCATCCGTCGACGCCGGCAAGCCAGATATCGTTGTCTTCAGGCACGGGCTTTTGTTTCGATCACGCGCCGCGAGGTCACCAGCGCCATAGCCCGAACGACTGACTGCTGTTCCTGAGCGAACATCAATTCATCCGCTCCTTTCTTGACGCTTCTTGCGACGAGTTCGAAGACCGAGGCGGAAGCGCGCTTCAAGGCTTCCTCGTCATTGAGGCCAGCGAGATGATTGGCCAGGAAAAGCCCTGCAATCAGGTCGCCCGTTCCATGGGGAGGGCTGTCAATAGCCGCGTGTTCAGCTGCGACGGCACCGCGTGGACCGACCAGCAAATTGGCGATGGCATTGCGGCGCATGGCCGGGGACGACGTTATCAAAACACGTTCGTTGCCGAGCGCGCGGGCGGCAGACAGGGCCTGTAGCTCTGTTTCGATGTCCCGTTTCGTCAGCCAGCCAAGCTCGAAGGCGTTCGGCGTGACGATATCTGCTAGTGGAACAAGGTCGTCACGGATCGATTGTGCGGTTGCCTTTGGAACGTAAAGACCGCCGCCGGAGGCACTGTGGTGGTCTCCGATAACCGGATCGCAAAGATAGGGCGCATCCGGGTTTGCCGCCTTGACGGCTTTCACCAGTGTGGCGATGGCCGCAGCCTGGTCCGCGTTGCCAAGATAACCGGTAAGAATGCCACCAACCTCGCCGAGTTTCGGCGACGTCGTCAGATCACCAATGATCGCGGCAAAGTCGGTTGATGACGCAACAATGCGAGTGCCCTTTCCGTGCCCCGGGTGCCACGGTAGGACGATTGTCGGCAGAAACCAGACGTCATGTCCGATCCGTTCCAGCGAAAAGGTCAGACCACGGCCGCTGATTCCACCCCTGACAACTTGAGAGGTGATCACCAGAAGCGGCTTTCTCGGTGGCTCGGCTACTCCCGGCTGCTGCATCATTCGGTTGATCCCTGATAGCGACTAGGCCGCGTCGGAAGAGGAATTGGCTCCGGTGCCATACCGTTTTTCAATATAGTTCAGAACCATCAGCTTGAACTCGTCGGCTATGCCTTCGCCGCGCAACGTCGCGACCTTCTCGCCATCGACGAAAACCGGCGCCGAAGGCGTTTCACCTGTACCCGGCAAGGAGATGCCGATGTCCGCGTGTTTGGATTCTCCCGGACCATTCACGATGCAGCCCATGACCGCGACGGTGAGGCCTTCAACACCTGGATACTGCTCGCGCCAGGCAGGCATGGAATCGCGGATATGATCCTGAATGTCGCTGGCTAATTCCTGGAACACGGTAGAAGTGGTTCGACCACAGCCCGGACAGGCTGCAACTACCGGAACAAAGGCCCTGAAACCCATAACCTGCAACAGTTCCTGGGCGACCTGAACTTCGCGGGTCCTGTCGCCGCCCGGCTCCGGCGTGAGCGAGACCCGGATCGTATCGCCGATACCCTGCTGCAGCAGGATACCCATGGAGGCAGCCGAGGAGACGATGCCCTTGGTGCCCATGCCTGCTTCCGTCAGACCGAGATGAAGGGCGTAGTCGCAACGCCGCCCGAGATCGGCATAAACGGCAATCAGATCCTGAACCTGGCTGACCTTGGCGGAAAGAATGATCTTGTCCCGGCCCATGCCGAGCGCTTCGGCACGTTCGGCCGACAGCAGGCCTGACTGGATGATGGCTTCACGCATAACGGCAGCTGCAGAAACGGGCGCTGCGCTTTTCGCGTTTTTGTCCATCAATCGCGTCAGCAGTTCCTGGTCGAGCGAGCCCCAGTTGACGCCGATACGCACCGCCTTGTCGTGCTTGAGTGCGAGGTCGATGATCTGGGAAAACTGTGTATCGCGCTTTGCCTTGAAGCCGACATTTCCCGGATTGATGCGGTACTTGTCCAGCGCTGCGGCACAATCGGGATAGTCGGTGAGCAGCTTGTGGCCGATATAATGAAAGTCGCCGACCAGCGGCACGAAAATGCCGATACGTTCCAGGCGCTCCTTGATGCGCGGAACCTGTTCGGCCGCCTCCGGACGGTCAACGGTGATGCGAACGATTTCCGAGCCGGCACGTGCCAGCGCGGCGACCTGGGCAACAGTCGAGTCTGCATCTGCCGTGTCTGTGTTGGTCATCGACTGAACGACGATCGGAGCATCGCCACCGACCTGGACGTTGCCTACCATGACACCGACGGATCTGCGGCGTGACAGGGGTTTTGCGAAATCATCAATCATGACTGGAGCCAACCGGTTTTACGCATGTGTCCACCATATGAGGGAATTTGGTCGAACTTTCCAGCGCTGGATCGGGGTCTGCGGCGAAAAAGGTCAGGTATTGGGGAATTGTCTGGCTGCAATGTTGCTGTGCCCTAGCGATTTTCAGAAGAATCTCTACTTTCGTGTTTGGCAAAGGATTACTGGGGTAGCTCATGTTCATCACCGTCCTGGAACGTTCAGTCTCCCTGGCGCAGCACAATATCGGGACGCTGTTCAAGACAGGTTGGGCCTATATCCTGCTCCTGCTGGCGCTCAATTTTGCGATAGGGTCTTCGTTGATGCCGGAAAGCGGGTTCTCGACGATGTCCTACATGACGGAGCCGGTGGCCAAGGCCGATGAAGGTGCGCTGCGCGCATTGGCTGCCATTGCAAATCTTCTCGTCGGCTTCTCGATCGCAATTGCCTATGTCCGGCGCATCCTGATTGGCGCCCGCGACTTTCCGGTCACATTCGGGAAACGAACGCTTCGTGTCATGTACTACCAGATCGTTCTGGGGCTGATCGGGTTTCTGTCACTTGTTCCTCTGATGATCGTTTCTTCGATAATTGCCGCCCTGACAGCGGGGTTTGGTCTTCTTTTGATGTTTCTGGCACCATTCATTGCACTGATGGTGGTTCAGAAACTGTCCGTGGTTCTTCCCGCGGCAGCTGTCGATGATCCCCTGACGCTCAGGGAGAGCTGGCGGGCAACGTCGGGCTTCGGTTGGGCGATGGCCTTTTCGGCACTCGTCATGAGTCTCCTGGCCGCTTTGCTGATCTTCGTCTGGGGGTTTCTCCTGAGCATGAGTGACGGGTTGTTGCCGGCAAGTGATCTTTGGCTGCAGATCCGATCTGCCATCTTTCCTATGGGGACGATGCTGATCTTCGTCTGGGTTTTCGCCAGCCTGCAGGCAACCTTCTACGGGTTGATCCGCGAGCGGTTTGCGAATGAACTTGGACTGAAGAAGGAGGACTTCCAGCAAGTGGATGCGCAAAGACAGATGGCGCGTGAGCGTGCAACCAAGGCGCTCGCCGGTGCCAAACGGATGAAGCGGGACTAGGAAAATGAGGCGCACCCGCCCTTTGACATGACGAGGCAATCACTTTTCCTCAATGTGATGTTGCGGTGCGGCGAAATCTGTTGAAGTGTTGCACCAGACAAATTCACTTCCTGGGAGATCCCGAATGCTTGCCAACAAAACTGCCGTCATTACCGGATCCACGTCCGGGATCGGACTAGGTTGTGCCCGTGCATTTGCAGAGCAAGGTGCAAACATTGTCATCAATGGTCTTGGCGATGCCGGCGAGATTGAAAAGACCCGCGCAGCGATCGAGGCGGATTTTGGCGTGCGTTGCAGCTATTCGTCTGCGAACATGCTGAATGGCGATGAGATTGCCGGCATGATTGCGGATGCCGAAAAGGAGTTCGGATCTGTTGATATCCTGGTGAACAATGCCGGTATCCAGTTTGTTTCTCCCGTGGATGAGTTCCCGGTTGAAAAATGGGATGCGATCATTGCGATCAACCTGTCCTCCGCCTTTCATGCCATCCGGGCCGCCCTGCCGGGAATGAAACAGCGTGGCTGGGGTCGAATTATCAATACGGCGTCCGCCCATGCGCTTGTCGCCTCGCCCTTCAAATCCGCCTATGTCGCCGCAAAGCACGGAATTGCGGGTCTTACCAAGACTGTCGCGCTCGAAGTCGCTGAACAGGGTGTGACCGTGAATGCGATCTGCCCGGGTTATGTCTGGACGCCGCTGGTGGAAGCACAGATTCCCGACACGATGAAAGCGCGCAACATGACAGAGGAGCAGGTCAAGAAGGAAGTCATGCTCAAGGCGCAGCCGACCAAGGAATTCGTGACGGTCGATCAGGTTGCCGGTTATGCCGTTTTCCTGTGCAGCGATACGGCCTCTGCCATCACCGGCTCCGTTCTGCCGATCGACGGCGGCTGGACGGCACAATAACCGAACGCGAAATCTTGCCGTAAAAAGGAAAGGTGTGTGCTGTGGCCGAACCCAAGAAGATTAACCTGGCTTTGCAGGGTGGCGGTGCGCATGGTGCCTTCACATGGGGGGTGCTGGACTGGTTTCTGCAAGACAGCCGCCTTTCCATCGATGCGATCACGGGGACGTCGGCCGGTGCCATGAATGCCGTGGTTCTCGCGAGCGGCATGGAAGCGGGCGGCGAGGAAGGCGCGCGCGCCAGCCTGGAAGCATTCTGGCGCGAGGTCAGCGAAGAAGCGCGGTTCAGCCCGATCCAGAGAACACCCCTTGACGTTCTACTCGGCAACTGGAGCCTTGATCATTCGCCGAGTTATCTTTTTTTCGATGTCGTGTCGCGGTTCGCATCGCCCTATGAATTCAATCCTCTCAACGTCAACCCGCTCAGGGATGTTGTCGAGAAAATGGTTGATTTCGACAAGGTGCACTGCTGTTCCGGCGTCCGGCTGTTCATTGCCGCGACCAATGTTTTTTCCGGCAAGATCCGGGTGTTCAGCGAAAAGGAAGTCACCCTTGACGCGGTGATGGCGTCTGCCTGTCTGCCGCAGCTTTACCAGGCGGTGGAAATCGATGGCGAGCCCTATTGGGACGGCGGCTACATGGGTAACCCACCGCTTTATCCGCTGTTTTATGAAACCGCGACTCCGGACGTCGTGCTCGTGCAGATCAATCCTCTGGAACGGCGCCAGGTACCGCGAACTGCCCGCGAGATCGTCAACAGGCTGAACGAGATTACTTTCAATTCCACGCTGCTGAGAGAACTCAGGGCCATCGACTTCGTGACCCGCTTGATCGAGGAAGGCAAGCTTTCGTCCGAGGAATACATGAAGGTGCACATGCACCGGATCTTTGCTCGGGAACTGAAGCCGCTCCAGGCGTCCTCCAAGCTCAATGCGGAATGGGCGTTTCTGATCGAGTTGCGCGATCTTGGCCGCCAGACCGCAAGAGAATGGCTGGACAACCATTACGACGACATTGGTGAGCGTTCATCGGTCGACCTCAGAGACGAGTTTGCCTGAGGATCCTGTTCGCGGTTCAGAGCCTGCGCGTTAACCTTCTCTTAGCCACGTTTGCAAGTGGCTTTGCAATTTGCAATGCATGAAAGATGAAGACTTTCTAAACAAGATCAGCATCTTGTGGTGAAGGCGAAGAATGCGACTAGATCTGGAAAATTATCCGCAAAAACCAATTGGCAAGCCTTTTGCGATGGAATTGGCACGCTGATTGTCAGGTAGTGCGTCGTCAGCGCCTTATGTGGACGGAAGAGGTGGGCAACTGCGACCCCGCTCGCTTCTTCCTCCCATAGGAGCCATGCCGGCAGGACTTGTTTTTCACGACATTTTTCTCATTTTCGACAATATACGTTTTCTGGACAGAAACTGTCCTTAAACTGCTGGTATTGGATACCTATCTTTAGAGAAGTCTGAAAAAAGGTTTTGGCATGAGCGACAGGTTTACGCATTTTCTGGCAGGCTTTTTGGGTGTCTTTGCATTGTGTTCATTGTCCACCGGAGCGCTTGCCGGTAGCGATGAAGAAAAAATGGCCGACATCAAGAAGAACGGCGGCTGCCCGCGCTGCGATCTGCGGCTGACAGAACTGAGGTTCCTGACCGTAGAGAATGTGAACTTCAACCGTGCCAACCTTCGTGAAACCGACTTGAAGGAAGCTGTTCTTCCCGGTGGCGACTTTCAAAATTCAGACTTGCGCCGCACGGAGGCGGAGCGTGCGGATTTCTCGGGAAGCAATTTTACGGGTTCGAACATGCGTTCCGCGGACCTGGAAAAAGCCAATTTTACCAATGCGATTCTTGAAGACGTCGACCTCAGGGACGCGGACCTGAACGCCAGCATCGCCAACAATGCCAATTTTGATGGAGCAGATCTTCGCGGCGCTGGTTTTATCAGATCCGTTGCGACCGGCGCATCCTTTGAGGGCGCAAAGATGGACGGGGTCAATCTGGAGCGTGTCGACCTTTCCGGCGCGAACTTCAAGAACGCCCGCATCCGGCAAGGCAAGCTGGATCGGATCAAGGCTGACGGCGCGGATTTCTCCGGTGCGGATTTCACCGGTGTCCGGCTGGTGAGTGCGGATCTTTCAAACGCCAATCTGACGAATGTTAATTTCGACGGCGCCTTGCTGCGGCGGACACGTCTTGTCGGAGCTGACTTGACCGGCGCCGATAACCTGGATCCGAGCCGTATTCTGGGTGCTTGCGGTGATGAAAACACCAAGCTGCCGCGCGGTATCGAATTGATCGAGTGTTCGTATTGAGACTTTCTCAGCTGGATCCGGGCCGCCTAGACGCCAGTGCTCTGTCGGTTCGCTATGAGCCAATGTCGAGGATTTGGACCAGCGGTTGCGAATGACTGCCGGTCTGCGCGCAGATTAACGGGTTTATTGGCTGATTCACGTATTAGCGGCACGAAGGCAATGCCGGGTTCGGCTCACGCATCCCGGACTGGGAAAACAACTTCGTGCTGACGTTAGGTCAGCAAGACACGTAACCCGCTTCATGGTTCCTGCCGTTGCCGATCGCCCGGGAAGCCTTGGAGTATAGTCGCTCCTCTGGCTGGACCAGAGGCTCCGACTGTCACACCGAACAAACGGGTCAGGCGAATTGTTAAACAGCCGTATTCCCGGTCGAGATATCTTGGAGCGAACCTCGCGGTCCGATTTGCCGATGGCGATCGTAGCAGCTTCAGCTCTTAAAAGATGTCGAATGCGAACCGGTAGCTGACGCCGACGCCAAGGCTGAACTGGTCCTTGCTGCCGGCTTCCGCGATCGGGCTGTCAGCCGCGTCGCCGATCAACCGGTCGTAAGTTCCGCGGATGTGCAGGCGAACGTCATCATTCCAGTCGTAACTGCCGCGCGCTGCGAGACCGACGCTCTTGAAACCCGCACCCGGGTCATATTGCGTCAGGCGGCCGCCGCTATTGGCAGCTTCCGTCGCAGTGACACCGAAATAGGTGTCCATATATTCTCCGGATGCGAAGCTGGCACGTGGACCGAAGCTGACTTCCCATTTGTCACTGGGGTAGATGATGCCGTCGAGACCAAGCTGGCCAACCTGGCCGGTGTGACCGTTGATGCCCTGACGGAGTTCGGCAAAGGCGCGGAAATGTTCGGTCCGGAAACCGCCGCCAAGCCCGAGTTCCAGCGCCCAGTCTACGGTACTTGTTCCGGTGAGGTCCGTGCTGTCGCTTGCCTTTCGCTCCCCGATGAAATTGAAGGAGGGAAAGAAGAAGACCCCCGACTTGCGGCGTCCGTCGACCACCTGTCCAAGACCTGGAAGATAAAAGCGGCCCACCGATATGATCGGCATCGGATAGATCAGGTAGGAATCAGCTGATTCATACCGTGGCTGTGCGATGGCGCCGATCCCCAGATCGACGACGAACTGCTTGTTGGCGTCCTGGGCGGAGATCTCTCCACTCTGTGCCAGAGCGGTTCCGGACACGGCGCCCAGTGAAAGAGCGAGCGCAACGCGTGACAAAGTCTTGAACATTAAGGCCACATCCATATGGAATTCATTGCCGGCAAGATAGCACGAAGCAGGCTTACTCAAAGCCTAAGGAATCCCGGTTTTGTCGAAGTGTTGCATTTCCGCACCGGATTCTTCTGGCGGAGAAAATGCGACAAGCGGTTACAAACAATTCCGCGTTCTTGAAAGTGCTGTCTTGCAGGCGCGCGGACTCGGGGCTACATGAGAAACGAGAAAGAACCTGAACGGCAACGGACCAGATCATGACCGCATTATTCAACGTCATCCTCATTGCGCTGGAACTCTATACCTACGTGATCATTGCCAGTGCGATCTTCTCCTGGCTCTACGCTTTCAACATTGTGAACTCGAGCAATCAGATCATCAATTCCATCGGCAGGGTCCTTTACAATCTGACCGAGCCTGCATTGCGGCCCATACGCAGGTTCATGCCCGATCTTGGCGGTATCGACATTTCACCCATTGTTCTGCTTCTGGGCATCATCTTTTTGCGCCAGATCATCATCATCAACATATTGCCGATGTTTAGCGGTTTCTGATCTTGCAATCTGCGTGGGTCAATCAAAAGCCCGGATCAGTCGATCCGGGCTTTGTTTGTGTCCAGACCTTGCGGAACCGGTCAGTCTTCCAGCTTGCGCGCCTCGTCCGGTAACATGATGGGGATGCCGTTGCGGATCGGATAGGCGAGTTTGGCAGATCTTGAGATGAGCTCCCTTGCCTCGGCGTCATATTCCAGGGTCGCCTTTGTCACCGGACAGACAAGCAACTCAAGCAGTTTCCTGTCGACTGGGCGTTCGCTCGTTTCGGTCATCTGAGTGTCTTTCAATTCGGATATTTGGTGCGTGGCGCCCTATTGAAGCGTCGAGCCGCCATCATTTTGCGACCTTGCCAGATCCATCTCCGTGATCGCAATGAGCGTTTCGGCGCGCGTCTTCAGGTCGCGGGCTTCCAGCAACGCCTGTTTTTCCTGAGGGCCGTATGGACACATCATGCAGAGCGCATTGACGAGAACCTCGGTTTCGGCTTCCGAAACGCTTTGCCAGTCAGCCTCGAGATTGTTGGCGTCCAGATAATCCCGCAAGGTTCTAAGCAGCCCGGTCCGGTCGACATCCTCTTCACCGTCACCACATCTGAGATCGGCCGCGAACGGCGCGAAATCACACTCGACTTCCCTGAAGGCGCTGTAGGTGCGCAGTTCCTTGCCGAGGGCGAACCGCGTAACACCTTGCAGCGTCACAAGATAGCGACCGTCCCCGGTTTCCTGGAAACTCGTGAGGCGGCCGACGCAGCCGACATCTGCCAGCACGGGCACATCCGGTTCCTGGCCCGGTGCTTCATGCGCAGGCTGCACCATGCCGACCAGGCGATTGCCGGAAAGCGCAGCATCCATCATGTCGAGATAGCGTTGCTCGAAGATGTTCAACGGCAATTGTGTCCTGGGCAGTAGCAATGCGCCGGAAAGGGGAAACACGGGCAAGACCGGTGGCAAGTCCGCGATCGTTTCATAAATGGCGTTTCCTGCCTGCATTTCCGCGCCTTCTTATTGTGTTTGTTTCGGCACCGGGGACCGATTGCACCGGTATCCCCCGTAAATGTGTGTCATTTCCGGCAATCGTCAAGAAAACAGGACTGCAGACAGCTTGCGGCGACCGTAATTGCTTGCCGGGTCCTTGAAGCCCCAGGCTTCGAAAAACTGCAGCAGTTGCATACGGGCGCCGTCCTCGTTCCATTCGCGGTCGTTCCGGACGATTTCGATCAGCTGATCAACAGCACCTTCCTTGTCACCCTTGCCGTTCAGCCCAAGAGCCAGGTCGAAGCGAGCCTGGTGATCGAGCGGGTTGCTGGCAATACGATTGTGAAACTCGGCAAGGTCACCGAGGGACGCGGCCTGCTCGGCGAGATCCAGCGCAGCCACGGCGGCAGTGTAGGCTTCGTCCGAACGCTTGTCTTCCGGCACCAGTTCTAGCGCCTGTTTGGCCCGTTCCAGTTCGTCCGCGCCGAGATAACACTGGGCAAGACCGGCCAACGCTTTCACATTTTCCGGTTCCATCTGCATCACGGCACCGAACAGCTGTGCGGCCTGGGCGAAGTCGTTCGCTGCCAGAAGTTCCGTGGCCTGTTCCAGGTAGGCGTCAGCCTCGTTCGCCGGGGCCGGTCCACCGAGTTTTTCGATGAAGGCCTTCACCTGGCTTTCCTGTTGTGCGCCCATGAAACCGTCCACCGGCTGACCGTCCTTGAAGGCGACCACGGCGGGAATCGACTGGATGCCCATCTGGCCGGCGATCTCCGGGTGATCGTCAATATTCATCTTTGCCAGCCTGACCGTGCCACCTGCCGCCTTCACCGCAGCTTCTATGATCGGCGTGAGCTGTTTGCAGGGGCCGCACCAGGGGGCCCAGAAATCGACAAGTACCGGTTGCTGGCGCGAGGCTTCGAGAACGTCGGCCATGAATGTCTGGGTGGTAACATCGAAAATGAGGTCGCCGCCGGTCGGACCGCTGCCACCCGTCGGGCCACCATTGCCGCCGTCGCCACCGAATCCACCGCCCTGACCGCCATAGCCGCCGCCCATGCTGGCCCCGAATCCGCCGCCAACCTGGCCACCGACGCTGTAGTTGCCGTTACTCATCTGCCCGCCTCATGCTTTCCGGCCGGCGCTTGCCGCGCTCCGGCCAATCTGGAACCCTAAACTGGTTGAATTTGCTCCTAACATGGAGCTGTCGCGCCGGAAATACAAACTCCGGCGTCGCGAAGATTAGTGTGCAGCATTCCTTGCCTGTTCACTGACCGCCAAAACCTGCGGATCATGTCCGCAAGCCTTTGCGAATTTCACCAGATCTTCTGCTCGGATCGTCGTGGTGGCATCGTTCTTCAGCGGATGATAGTTGAGAATGTCGTGCTGCATCATCGCGGCATCGAAAACCGGGGTGACCCGCAATGCCTCGCGGTCGTTCATCAGTGAAAACGGTGTGACCGATCCCGGTTCCACGCCGAGGATTTCCATCAAGAGATCCGCGTTGCCAAAGGAGACCCTGCCCTGGCCACCGATAATCTGATGAACCTTTTTCAGATCAATTTCCGCGTCATGCAGGACGACAATCAGAAACAGGCGGCTTTTCTTGTCCTTCACGAAAAGGTTCTTGGTGTGACCACCCGGGATCCGGTCATGAAGACCCCCGGATTCTGCAACGGTGAAAACCGGTTCGTGATCTACGGTCGAAACCCCGATATCGAGTTCCTTAAGGAAGGTCATCAGTTCGTCGCGTGTCGCTGGCATGTTTTTTTCCGGCAATTTGAGCTTTCCGGCTGTTTAACGCGATTACGGGTTGCGCCACAAGCTCAATCGCTGATGAAAAGCCGCATAAATCCGCGGATTTTACGATCCCGATTCACAGGACGTCCACAGAAAGGCAGCTCTCATAATTTCTTCAATTTCCTTGTTGCAATCCGTCCCGGCTTAGTCCATATACTGCGCCACCGACGCCGAGGCGGCCACCGCCGGAGCGCTCGTGACACTATGCGGGTGTAGCTCAGGGGTAGAGCACAACCTTGCCAAGGTTGGGGTCGTGGGTTCGAATCCCATCGCCCGCTCCAGATTTTTCTGAAAACAAAGCCGCGGATCTCCGCGGCTTTTGTTGTTTTTGGCCTTAGTTTCAAGTCGGTTGAGACAACGCCCAATTGGCCAAGGTTACCGCGCGGTTACAAGAAACCAGAACCGTTGAAGTATGAAATCGCGCCGTTCAATTAATCCGCAGTAGTATAATTGACCCTTGAGTCTCCTCGTGTTTCGATTCCCGTTTTAGCGAACGTGAGGAGCCTTAGAATGCGACGGTTTCAGTTGTTTTTGGCCGCGACATTATTCTCTTGCCCAGCCTGGGCTTTTGACCCGGGAATGCAGATGAGAGGAGCAAACTTTTCTGATGCGTGCACGCGTGCAACCGAAAGCTGGATAAGTTTTTGTAATGGCTACGTTCAAGCCACCGTTGACAGCCTGAGCGTGGGCGACGGAGTTTGTATCCCAAACGGAGCGACTCGAACCGACCTTGTAACGGCCGTGGAGCGTACAATCACTGCTTCTAGCCAACTCAAGTCAATCAACTCGTTTGAAGCGGTAAGGCTGGCGATGCGGCAAGCCTTTCCTTGCCCCTGATAATTTGTGATGGCGTTGACATGATATTTTTCATGCCGAATTTCGAAAGGACACACCGGGACGTACGCAAGCATATTGAGCGACGAGCGGTCCAGGCCTAAGCGGGTCCCCGGCAGCTGCTCAGATGGGACCCGCGCAAGGGGGGAGGGTTGAAGCAATTCCCCCGGAAAGCAGGGGCAAACAGTTGCGCGAGCGCCGATATTGCCGACGCTCGCGCTTCATCGAATTAGCTAAGTGGCGTTGTCAGCCTACCATTTTTGGTCGACGGCAACGTGGTCTTCGCACTCACATTGCCCGAATTCTTCAAACGCCCACTCGAGTTCCTCAGCGGCGAGGCGCATCAGTTCCGCTGCCTTTTCCAAAGGAAGCCATTTCTCCTTGTTGGTGCGCTTGTCTCTAACCAAGACCTTCATGGCGATCTCCTGTGCTGAACAGGACAGGAAAACACGGCGAGAATTCTGGCGCAATTATCTGCATAATATCAGTTAGTTAAGCTAAATATTGCAAGTGTCCTACGAGGCGTTCTCGTGGCGGCAGCGCGTAGGGGCGGCCACTGTAACTGGGCGGTAGCAAGGGCCGTAGGAAGTGGCCTCCGCCAGCGCGCGTACGGTGGGCAGGGCGCTGCGTACCTACCCACGCCCCACACTGCCTAAGCTACCGTGGCATTCGGATAGGCGGCGATGAACTTCTTGAAACTGAAGTCGAGAATTGAACCATCATCCAGTTCGGCAAAGAAGCACGGCGTGTTGCAGTGTCTGTGGTGCTTCCGCAGATATCGGACAACTTTTCTCGGTCCGATTTCTGCAATTTTATCTGGACGGCCCTTCAATATTGCATCGACGAACGCTGCGTCTTCGCCAACAATCTCGCTGCCGCCTTCTTCCTTGTGAAGGATCGCTTGGCAATGGCGGATAAAACCAGCCTTTGCTGGGAACGAAACCCCACCAACTGAAACAACAATGCCCATAATTTTAACTCCAACTTTGTTCGGTGAGTGTTTGAGTCCCGTAGGCCCTGTCCAGCGCCTCAATAGCAGCGCTGCCGTTTCGAACGGCTTGGGTGTAGTGGCCAAGCGTCACGGTCGGATTGGCATGACCGGCGATCTGCGCGACCAGTCCCACCTCAATTCCTTGCGCTTGCAGGGTGGAAATAAAGGAGTGGCGTGCGGAGTGTGGCGTCACGTAGGGAAGGTCAAGCTTCTTGAAGGCGGGAGCCCAATAGCGTTTCCGGAAATTCTGGTAGAGCAGCGGTCCGCCGCCTCCAAGACGCGGCTTCGGCCACTCCTGTAGCCTTCCAGGGCCAGGAAAGACGCGGTGAAGCTCCTTGCCCTTTCTTGGGCAGCGAACGCGCCAGTCGAGGAGCATCTCGCGTAAGGTGGCGCTCATGGGGACATCCCGTGTCCCAGCTTCAGTCTTGGTCATTTCCGTTAGCGAGCCGTCGCGTTCCTGGATGCGGCGAATGCAGATGACGCCACGCTCGAAGTCCACTTCGCTCCACAGGAGACCAAGTTGTTCTGATGGCCTGGTCCCGGCGAGAAAAGCGAACGCGTAATAGATGCCGTCACTTTCGTCACTCCTGGCGGCAGCAATCAGCTTGGCGATGTGGTCAGGCGTAAGAATGGTCTTCTTAGATTTCTGTCGGGCTCGGGGCAGCCCTGTAGGCATCGAAGGCGCGCGAATGCCAAAGTCTTCTTCTGCCAAAGATAGAATAGACCTGAGGTGCGACTTAGCCCTGTTCGCTGTGTAAGTCCCACACTGCTCGGTGATAGTCTTGTGCCATGCGCGGATCATCGCCGTGTTCAGGTCTGTCAGTTTTACATCGCCCAGAAGTTTGATGAAGCGCGCTCCCTTCGCCGCGACGCCGCTTTGAGTGAATGCCGCTCTCTCTTTCGGGGTACCAATGAGCAGTGGTCCACGGATCGCACCAACGACCACGACCTTGTATCCCACCAACGTCGAGGCTTTGACGCTGCCGTCCTTTGTCCCAAGCCAATGTTCGATAGCTTCTGCGACAGTTGGAGCTTTGCGCTCGTCAAAGAAGTTCCCCTCTGCCACTTTCAGCAAAAGGCTGTTTCTGAAGGCCTCTGCATCTTTCTTCCGATTGAAGGCGCGACGGCGGCGTTTGTGTACTTGCGGGTCCTGATACTCGCAGTACCATTGCGAATAGGCGGCGATAGTACCGTCTTTCAGCCTGCGACGCCGCGTTGTCGAAGTGATTGAGACATTGAAGTTTTTCATGTTCTTGCTCTTTCCAAATAAAAAAGCGAGGAGGAAAACACGGCGGCGTAACCCACACAAGTAATCGCCGGAGGTCTCAGAAGACGCTCTATGCGGCTTTGGCGGTAACCGCGCACGTAACCTCAGCTGTTGTTTGAATGGCGAAGCGGCGAGACGACGCGGCTTCGGAGTGCTTGGATTCCACGCTCAACGAGGTTGAAATCGCAGTTTAGGGAAGGGTGGCGGTAGTGACGCCAGTGGCGGCAGCAGGCAGCGCGCGCACCGGGCTGCGGGTGGTAGGGGGAGTATCCCTCCCCCTGCTGTGGCACAGGAGCGCCTCGACACCAAACGCCGTCACGGGCGTCACGCCGTCACGCCAAAATGGGCGGCTTTGCGTCTCCTGGATCGACGTGCCGAATGCGAACCTTGCGTCCTTTCCGGTCTTTGGGCAGAAACTCCACCACAATCCCGGCCTTCTTCATTGCAGGACGCATTCTGATGAGTTGGTTCGACAATTGAGAGGGCGATTTTGGCAGGCTTCTGTGATGCTTTGCATCTTCCTGCTCCATGATTTTACGAATAGACCGCCGACATAGTCCTCGTAGCCCAGTGGTCCAGCGACCCTCCGCAACGCCACAACAAGGGCGTTGTCATTGACTTGCTCGATGAAAAACTCATCTTGCGCGGCGGCTATCGCATCAACAATAGCTCCCGCTTCCTCGCCCAAACCGCCCTCGGCGGCGCTGATCCAACGGGCAGAATCCGCCATTCGGAGGTGGCGCGGTGGTTCAATGTCGTCAAACTCTCGCAGAGCATGTGCAACGGCATCATAAAGTGCCCCGAGAACACCCGGTAGCCGCCGATTGAATTCGGCACGAAGTTCATCCTCAGTCTTCCTCCCACCTTCAGACATCGGCGAAAGCTTGATCGGGATGGCCCTTTCCATCAGGTCAGGCCGACTAGCGTATCCTCCAATTCCGTTGATCATAAATGGTCGCGTATAGTTCATTACATAGAGGTCACCGTCCGTATAAAGCTTGCGGACGGCAATACCGCCACCGGTTGAAAGCGCACAAAGAGCGTCAGACATTTCCGCGCTCATACCCGACGCGTTGTCAAAACTGAGCAGACGATATTCCTGCGCCTGGATCATCAGATCCTGGGGCTTATCAGGCAGTCGCACTCGCATTGCCATATTCGGGTCGGTGATCCGTTTGATAACCTCGCAAAAGAAGCTCTTCCCCGACCCCTGTTCGCCTTCCACCAACAGGATGAAATACGGTCCAGTGGGCCTGAGTGCATTGATCAGGAAAGCCAAAAGCAGTCGATAATTCTGCTGGTCCAAGGCCAAAAAGTTTCGGAACCAATAGAGATCCTCGATGGAGCTGGATACCGGCAGCGGCAGTTCTCCGAAACCGGCACCTCGTACGAACTTATAGGAAACAGTGGATTCGATAGTCCATCCGTCCGGTTCGATCAAAACCGTGCTGCCGTCGTCGTGTCCCAAATCTATGGAAACCGCGCGACCGTCACCTGCAACACGCGCGAAAACAGGGTACGGCGGACCGTCGAACAACCCGATCGCTTCCAACGTCGCGATGGCTTCGTTCAACGGTTGGGATGCGATCGGCTTACCCAACGATTTGTAAGCAAGATTTCGAAGCCATAGTTTAACATTGCCCGAGGTCACCCGGTAGGCAATCGAAGGGCCGGTATGAGGCAACGTTGCCATGGCGACGTCTCTTGTGGCCTCATCCCGGAACAAAAACATCCCTTCCGCCAACGCCAAATTGACCATTTTTGCGGATTGAGTTTCAGCTTCCCCATCGGTATCGGCGAAGCCTTTTTCACGGGCAGACCGAATCCATTCTGGTAGCTCTTCCAACGTGTTGCCTGAATACCTTTCAGGTAGAAGTCCGACAAAAATATCTTCGATCTCCTCGTCCGTGGCCTCTGCACGAACAAGTATCGCGGCCAATGGTACACCCGCGTCGTGCGTTGCCTTTCCGGAAATCAGAACATTAGCGTTTTCGGAGCCAATGGTAGTTTTCAGCAATTTAATATGTCGATCGGTGATATCCGGAAGGTTGTCGAAATCAACCTCCAAAAGCGACTTTCCGTAGTCCTCATAGGGCTTACCGGTGTCCGGGTGGATGGACGGCGGCATCACAGTCATCTTGCCGCCGGCCAGAAAATCGATGTTGCCAAGTTCCCCTGCACCTTTGATGACTGTGGATTTTAGCGACCTTGGAGCCCGCACGAAAATCGTAGCCCCTTTCTTCCCTCGCTTACCAGCAAGCACTGCTCTCCGTTCGGAGCGGTTCAGTCCAAGAAACTGGAGTACAAGGTTCAAAAGCTGATCATCATCAACATCCAGGGCATCAAGAACTTTGTCGTTGCCCAAAGAACTGCCCAAGAGCAAACCGATATTTTTGTTTGCATAGGAACTTAGCCACTCTTTTTGCTTGTCCTCGCCAGGGATGCCTCCCAAGAGCCCCGTCCAACCGCTCGGAATCGGAGCTTTGCCATTGACTGGAACAACAGGGAGACCTCGACCCCAATACCGTCGCGCTTCGTTTTCAAAAATACCGTCAGACATTTTCGCCCCCAATCTTGGAGGCGTTGATCGCCGCGATGACTTCTGAAAGGCGAACGAGCTTGCGGCCGTTGAACGGCGCATAGGCTGGGATCGAACCAGCGTTCACCGCGCGCCGCAGCGCCCAGGTATGAACGCCAAGGGCCTTCGCAGCCTGCTGAATGGTAAGGAGAGATTCGATATGTATGAGATTAGTTGAATCGGGCACAGGTGCCTCCTTGTTGTTAAGAAGGCTGCCTAACTTTCACATTGATGCGGTTTGTGCACCGGAGTAAAATACTGGATTTATCTCCCTCGCCAAGCTCCTGCTGGAATTACGTCTCTATCCAAAGCGATACCTGCCCGCTCAAGAGCTTCAAATACATCCGCAATCGGTGAATAAAACTTATCAAAGTCTTCCTCGCCATCGTAGGAGTGCGCTGCCAACAATTCTTCCCGATTGGCGTTGAATTTGCGGACTAGGTCTTTTGCCACCGAGCCTTCGGGGTCCTTTCCTGGCCCACCTGGCATATCAATTACTGCCTTAGCAAGCGGCTCTATAGAAACGGTTTTATTCGAATAGGCGGCTACGGAGTATAAGAAGGCCATCATTTCCAACATGTCGTCACGCCATATACCTGGCGCTCCGCGTGGAGGCTTTCGACCAAGTAAAACTGCCGTAGCCTGGGCAACGCGAGCTTCTTCTGTACGATGGAGTTCATCGGAGTGACCGCGAACAATAGCCCTTAAAATTATCCGGAGGGTTCGTTCGGTTTGATCCAAAAGCAGCTCGGGCCTCGACTCTTTCATATCTTTTCTACCTGCTTAGCTACTCCTACCCCTCCCCATAGCATAACGACACCGCCGGTCCAGTTGCCGTTATGCACGTCACCACCGTCACGACGTGACGCTGTGCTGGCAGTGACGCACTATGCCATGCCGTATCTAACAGCTGAGGAGGGGGAGGTGTCAGGCTGCGGCCACGTGCACGCGCCCGCGTAGCTTCGCCGCAGTGTACGGCTGGGGTACTGGGGAACGGTAGGGCACGCGACGTACAGGGTATCTCACGTACGGCGGACGGCGAATAAAATGCGCTAAAACGGAAAAGCCCCGCGACTTAGATCGCGAGGCTTATGGTCGTATTGATTGACTGGCGTTAAGTCTGGTCGTGGACCTGTGCGAGGGGAGCAACCCTCTTTGCCGCGTCGACACCCGCCTGTGCGGACTGCTTGGAGGTATAGACCTCGGAGTGGCACAGGGTTTCGCCGTTGGCGGCCTTCAAGCGCCAGAAATATCCGCCTGCGTTCGCGCGAAGAATTTCAAACATGTTGATGGCCCTCCTTGGGCCGGAATTTTGACCCGTCCGAAGCGCCGAGTCATTGATCTTTAAGGAGGGGCCAGCTAGGATAATGTTCTTCAAGCATGCCTAGCGGGCTTCGGCCCAGGTATTCGGAAATCGGCTGGTTTACGAGACCAGTCGGTTTTCCATCCATTTAGCCTTCGGGGTCAGATACGGCCCCCTTGGCGGAAGTTCGTCGGGACTCGCCGACGGAACTTCAGGAAACCGAGTTCCATCCTTTACTTCAGCGATCCGGCCCTGATTGAGGCCGAAGAACGCTGCGATATCGTGATGGCGGTCGCCCCGATTGATCATTCCACGAATGAGCGCTGCATCGCGCTCGGTGATTTTGAGGCCACTCGGCCTCGCTCGTGATGCCATATAGTTCTCCATGTTTTTTGACGTCAGACTCTACGCTGACCCTTCCTATATGAGGGAGGTTTACGTTCATGTCAACAAAAAATCTAAAAAATATATTCCGTAGCACGCTACAGTTAGTCTATGTCTTGACATCGTAGCGCGCTACTGACAAATAGGTGTATATGAAAGAACATGTGGAATTAATCAGCCCAATTAGCTCCCGCGCACGTCTGATGGATATCGCGGAAGTCTTCTCTGGCGTTGGGGTGTCGCGCGAGGAAGCAGTGGCCCGTCCGGGCGAGCGGCTGCCAGTTATTGGAGTGCGCGACCTTCAGGACGGCGCAGTCGCTCAACGAGATGAACTGGATACCGTCGGATTTTCATCCCCCTCCAAAGCAATAACTTATGCTGTTCAGACTGACGACGTGCTCGTCACAGGGCGTGGGACACTGCTGAAATTCGGCCTTGTGGGGGATGAAACAGCAGGCGCCATCGCCAGTGCGAATATCATCGTTGTTCGCCCAGGATCCGATGTGATGGGCGGCGCCCTGTTCGCGATCCTGTCCAGCGAGGTGTTCCGTCCGAAGATCGAAGTTTTACGGCGCGGGGCGACCACGCTCTTGTCCCTGTCGCCGAAAGACCTCGCCAAGCTCGAAATCAATCTGCCGTCACGAGATGAACAGGAGCGCATTGCCGCCCTCGTTAAAGAGACGCAGATCGCCTATCGCACCGCCCTAGAGGCCGCCGACATCCGCCGCACGCTTGCGAGGCGTCTGATTGACGCGCGCCTGTTCGGCGGCAACCAGAACACTTGAGGGAAGTATGGCCAAGCTCACACGTACCGAACTGGAAAACCATCTCTGGAAGTCCGCCGACATCCTGCGCGGCTCCATCGATAGTTCCGACTACAAGATCTACATTTTCGGCTTTCTGTTTCTGAAACGGTTGTCTGATCGGTTTGAGGAAGAGACCAAGGAGGCGATCCGTCAGGGTCTGCCGGAAGAGGTCGCCTATAGCGATCCAGACGAGCATGAGTTCTTCCTGGTTGAACGCGCGCGCTGGTCATCCATCAAGAAGCTGACGACCGGCATTGGCGACCACCTCAACAAGGCGTGCGCGGCGATTGAGGACGCCAACCCCTCCATTGAAGGCGTGCTGGCCAATATCGACTTCAACTCTGAATCACGCCTCGGCGACGCCAAGAACCGCGAAGGCGTTCTGTCGCGCCTGATCGACCACTTCTCGCGCATCGACCTGTCCAACGCCTCTTTGTCCGAACCGGACATGCTGGGCCGCGCTTATGAATATCTGATCGACCGGTTCGCGGACGATGCGGGTAAGAAGGGCGGCGAGTTCTACACGCCCCACCACGTCGTGCGGCTGATTGTCGAATTGCTGGACCCCCAGCCGGGCATGCGTATCAGCGACCCCACCTGTGGTTCGGGCGGCATGCTGGTTCAGGTGGCCGAGCATGTGGCAAAGCTTGAAAGCAAGCGGCTGGGCGAAGCGCTCAACATCACGCTGCATGGGCAGGAAAAGAACCTTGGCACATGGGCAATCGCCAAGATGAACTTGCTGCTGCACGGGCTTCGTGATGCGCGGATTGAAAAGGGTGATACCATACGCAATCCGCGCCTGCTCGATCAGGACGGCAACCTGTTCCTGTATGATCGCGTCATCGCCAACCCGCCCTTCTCGCTCGACAGCTGGGGCGCAGACGATGTCAAAGGCGATACCGAGAAGAAGGGTTATAACCGCTTCATCTATGGCATCCCGCCCAAAAATATGGGCGATCTGGCCTTCGTTCAGCACATGGTGGCGACGCTCAACGCCAAGGGCGTATGCGGGGTGGTGATGCCGCATGGCGTGCTGTTCCGCGGCTCGGGCGATGGACGTATCCGCAAGGCGATGCTGGAGGCCGATCTGTTCGAGGCGATCATCGGCCTGCCCGAAAACCTCTTCGCTGGAACCGGCATCCCGGCGACCGTGTTGATCCTCAACAAGGCGAAAGCGCCCGAGCGCAAGGGCAAGGTGCTGTTCATCCACGGCGCGAAGGAGTTTGAGGAGCGGCCCAAGAAGAACATACTCGGCGAAAGCAACATCACGCGGATCGTTGATGCGTTTGAGGCGTGGAAAGATGAGGAGCGCTTCTGCCGTGTCGTCGACATGAAAGAGATCGCCGAGAATGATTTCAACCTCAACATCTCCCGTTACATCGACACGCTAGAGCCGGAAAAGCCGATCGATGTGCAGGCTGAACTCGCCAAGCTCTGGGACGCCGAGAAGGCGCGCGATGAAGCGACAGCCCGCATGAACGCCCTTCTCAAGGAGATGGGCTATGTCGGTTGAGGTGCCCAAGGGGTGGCGGGAAGGTCGATTGAAAGACCTTTGCGAGAGTGTCGAGCGACGGCTCGGAAACGGCGACAAGCTTGAAGTCTTGAGCGTCACAAAACGTGGCGTCGTCCCGCAATCGCAGACCTATGACAAGGTAATCGCGAGTGAGGACGTCTCTCGCTACCGGGTTATCGAGCCCGGTGAATTCGGGTTGGCTCCCATGGCGCTCTACTATGGTGCCATCGGTCGGTATCGCGGCGGCGCTCCGGGGATCATAAGCCCAGCATATAATGTATTTCGCCACACTGCGAATGCGGACCCCGACTATCTAGAAACACTCATTCGTATGCCACGCATGATCGCGAGATACGATACGTTGAGCCAAGGCGGAAATTTGGAAGGCAAGCGCAAGCTGACGCCCTATGACGCCTTCGAGACGGTCCAGATCGCCATTCCCCCACTCGCCGAACAGCGCGCGATTGCCGAGGTCCTGAGCTCGATGGAGGTGGCTATTGCCAAGACGGAGACAGTAATCAATCAACTAGTAGACACTAGAACCGAAATTGCTCGACTAGCCGGTTCAAACCCATCTAAGTCCTCAAAACAGCGCCTTAAAAATATTGCTAGTACAATCGAAGCGGGTGTCAGTGTAGGTGGCGAATTGCGCTCTCTCAAAGAGAGAGAATACGGTGTGCTAAGAACGAGCAGCGTGTCCAGCGGGACGTTTCGTCCTGATCAGATCAAGGTAATATCTGAAAGTGATTTAGATAGGGTATCGGTCAAACCAAAAGCGGATCATATCATTCTTAGCCGAGCTAATACGCCCGATCTGGTCGGGGCAAGTGCCTATGTCAGCTCAAATTACGAGAACGTGTATCTATCTGACAAACTTTGGCAAATTGACGTTTCAGATCGAAATCGAATTTGTGTCCGATGGCTTGCACTTGTCCTGAATTCCCCTAGGGTCAGGCAGCAAATGCGACTGCGAGCAAACGGCACAAGTGGCTCGATGCAAAACATCTCGAAATCAGCTTTATTAAGTATAAGCGTTTCGATCCCTACAATAGAATTCCAGAAACAAATTGGTGAGTTAGCTCAAAAGCTAGAAGCAAGATCCGCTTCGGAGCTCAATGCTCTTGGACAACTGAAGAAAACACACGTTTCCCTCGCCCAGGAACTCCTTTCGGGTCGCATACGCCTCCCGGAGAGCCTCATTGCGCGCCATCGTGGCGAAGCCGGGCAGGCCGCATGACTGGACCGAATGACCAGTTCGAGCGCGACTGGGTCGAGGAGCCGGCGGCGGACCTGCTGCGGGTGCTGTTCGACTTTAAGCCCCTGTCTCCTGAAGAGGTGCGGCGCCTGCGTGAGGGGCTTTCGACCGAGCCGGTTCTGACGGTACGTCTGGCCGAATGCCTGAAGCGCCTCAATCCATGGCTTGAGGAGGATGGCGTGCGCCGCGCGGTCGCCGCCGTCACGCGCGTTTCCGCTGTTGATGTGATGGAGGCCAATGAGGCCGCCTATACAGCGCTCACCTATGGCGTGACCGCCGCCCATACCGAAGGCGGCAGGCGGCAAGACCGCACTGTGCGGTTCTTCGATTTTGATGATCCCTCGGCCAACACGTTCGAGTTCGCTCGGCAGGTCGCGATCAAAGGCTCGCGACAGGAGATCATTCCCGACCTCATCGTTTACGTGAACGGCCTCCCGCTGGCGGTGATCGAGTGCAAATCGCCATCGCTGGCCGACCCGATGGGCGAGGCGATCCGCCAGTTCCGCCGCTATGAAAGCCGGGACGAGTTCTCAGGCCTTGGCGCACCGCGCCTGTTCGAGACGGCACAGATTTCCATCGCGCTCGCCCGCGACACGGCGAAATTCGGCACGACGCTGACCCCGGTGCGCCATTGGGCGGAGTGGAAGGACACCTATCCGCTGACGCTTGATGCGCTCTCCGCGCATCTGGGCCGGACGCCAACCGGGCAAGACACCTTGCTCGCCGGGCTTCTCTCTCCTGCCAATCTGCTCGATCTCGTCCGCAACTTCGTGATCTTTGAGACCATCGACGGGCGACGGATCAAGAAGATCGCGCGCTATCAGCAATTCGTCGCCGTCGGCAAGGCGATTGAGCGCATCCGCACCGCAGTCAACCCCCAACGCCGGGGCGGTGTCATCCATCATACCCAAGGTTCGGGCAAATCGCTGACCATGGTGTTTCTGGCGACCAAGCTCAGACGGCTGCCCGAGGCCGAGAACCCGACTCTCGTCATCGTTACGGACCGGACCGATCTTGATGACCAGATCACGGGGCAGTTCCAGCGCTCGGGCTTCGCCAACCCCATTCAGGCGGAAAGCGGGGAGGCGCTGCGCGAGGCTCTTTCGGGCGGGGCGGGGACGACCGTCCTGACGACCGTTCACAAGTTTCACAGCGCCGTGCCGAAGGGCGCGCCTGTCATTTCCAGGGCGCGAAACGTCTTCGTTATGGTTGATGAAGCACACCGGACCCAGTATGGCGCTCTGGCCGCCCGCATGCGCGCCGGGTTGCCCAATGCCTGCATGATCGCCTTCACCGGCACGCCTATCGACAAGAAAGACCGCAACACCCGCGAAGTCTTTGGCGATTACCTGCACCGCTATCTGATCGATCAGGCTGTGAAAGATGGCGCCACCGTTCCGATCTTTTACGAAATGCGCGACGCGCAATTGCGGATCGGCGGACGCGATCTTGAACGGGATATGCGGGTGGCCTTTCCCGAACTATCTGACGACGAGATTGAGAAGCTCAAACGCGGCATGCGGCTTCAGGAAAAACTGGCCGGAGCTGAGGTCCGCGTTGAGGCCATCGCCAAGGATATCCTCACGCACTACCGAAGCACCATCGAACCGAATGGTTTCAAGGCACAGATCGTGACGGTGAGCCGTGACGTCGCCGTAACCTATGTCGAGGCCTTAAGGAAGCTTGGCGCGCCCGAATGCGCGCTCATCATGTCCACGTCGAACAATGACAGCGCCCGGCTGCAAGCCCATCACCTGTCCAAGAGCGAGCGTGACACCTTGATTGGCCGCTTCAAGAAGCGCGACGATCCGCTGAAAATCCTGGTGGTGTGCGACATGTTGCTGACCGGCTTTGATGCGCCGATTGAGCAGGTTCTGTATCTCGATGCGCCGTTACGCGAGCATACGCTGTTGCAGGCCATTGCCCGCGTGAACCGTACCGCTGACGGCAAGACCTATGGGCTGGTCGTTGATTATTGGGGGGACAACCGGCGCATCGCGGATGCCCTGGATATGTTCTCCGACGAGGATGGCATCGCCAACGCGCTCCGCCCGCTGTCCGAGAAAATCCAGCTTCTTGAAAGTCGGCACAGAGCCGCGATCCGGCTTTTCGAAGGGTTTGACCGTCAAGACGATGCGGCATGCGTCGGCCTCCTGCGCCCCGATGACATCCGTGCCAAGTTCGAACTCGACTTCCTGCGCTTCGCCGAAGCTATGGACATGGTCTTGCCGGACCCGAAGGCCCTGGAAGATCCTTATCCGTCCGACCTGAAATGGCTATCGCGCATTCGCGTTCTTGCCCGTCGCACCTATCACGAGGAGCCGTTTGATCCCAAGGACTATGGCGCTAAGGTGGGAGAGATCATCACCAGCCATTTGTCTGTGTCAGGTGTCGAACAGTTGTTGGTGAAGTTCGACATTCTTGATCCGGCCTTTCGCCCGCATTTGGACAGCCTAGGGTCAAGCGACGCCAAAGCGGCCGAGATCGAGCACGCCATCCGCCAGGAAATCCACGTCCATCGCGACGAAAACCCTACCGCTTATGCCTCGCTCTGGGAACAGCTTGAGCGGATCGTCAACGACAGACGAGAAACGCGTGTCTCCGCTGCCAGCGCCTTGACCCATCTTGAAGCCATGGTCGGGCAAGCCGCAGAGCTTCGCGCGGGCGCGGGGGGTAGAAGCGATGGTCTTACAGGAACGGCTGCCGCTATCCTGCCTTTCATCGACGCTGATCTTCCCGAGGCCGAGCGCACCAAGAGCGCAGCTGGTATCACCAAGGCGCTCGAAGAGTACGCCGCGGTCGTCGACTGGCATCAAAAGGAGGACGTGCAACGGCAGATGCGCCGGTCCATCAAGGAGCAATTGCGAAACTTGGGAATGGATGCGAGCAAGGTCGGGTCTGCGACAGCGAAGATCATGGATGTCGCACGCGCGAGATATACGGGATGACGGACGCGGCGTGGCACTCCATCGTTTTTGGTGGTGAAACCTTCGCATTTCAGATCGAGCGGACCGCGCGCCGGAAAACCGTAGCGATATCTGTTGGCTTCGATGGAGTGCGCGTGCTCGCTCCCCCAGATCTCGACGATGATCACGTCCTTAGCATCGTTCGCAAGAAAGGGGCTTGGCTCCTTCGCAAACAGGCCGCATATCGGGAACTTGGTGGGCAGCCGGTTGCCAAGGAATTTGTAAGCGGCGAGACCTTCCACTATCTCGGCCGTCAGTATCGCTTGAAGCTCATTCCCGATGAAACCGCCCTCACCACCCGGGTTGCCGCGAGAGGTTCAACCCTTGTTGCACCAGTGCCATCAAATGAACACCCATCCGTTCAGCGCTCGGCTGTCCGTAGCGGGCTCAAGCGCTGGTATCGAGCACACGCAAACCAGCATTTTCCCGTGCGCGCGCGAATGATCGCAGAGACACTTGGCATCCCGACGCCGACCGTCACCGTCGTTGACCAGTCAAAGCGCTGGGGAAGTTGCGATGCCCGAGGGCACATCCGCCTGAATTGGCGCTTGGTGATGGCGCCAATGCCGTTGGTTGACTACGTTATCGCCCATGAGGCGTGTCACGTACTTGAGCACAACCATTCACGGCGGTTTTGGCGCTCGTTAGAAACGATCATGCCAGACTACGAGGATCGCCTGAGAAGACTTGACCGAGTGGGACACAAGTTCATTTGGTGACACCTGGCTCAGCCTTGCAACGGAAATTCGCATAAGATCGATTATGGCGCATTTGTATGCTTGAGTGATTTCCTAAATAATGTCTTTAATCGACCGAAATTCTAAAGCCTTAAGTGTCAGGTGGTGCTTTCAGAAACGTCAAGACGCGGAAGTTGATGAGGTATTTTTAGATGATTTCTTATTCTGATACTTCGCTCACCATCTCCGAAGCGTTAGAGACCAATTGCATTGTTTGGATCCACTCCCTCCCTGACAACGAGCTGGGCCCAACCCGGCGCATACTAGAAGACCTCGACGGACTCTCCATTGCTGACGGCTTTCAGCTTTTCGAGTTTTCAGTTGGTAACCGAGCAGAATTTGAGAATGTCCTAGGTAATTTGATATCCAATGCAGTGCAGGGGTGGCGGCCTATTCTCCACGTCGATGCTCATGGAACTGCCGAGGATGGTCTCCTGTTTGCCCCGAGCGGTGACCGTATGAGTTGGATTGAAATCATTGGATTACTTCGAGGTTTGAATATTGCTACGGCGAATAATCTCACCTGCGTTTTTGCGTTGTGTTTCGGGTTACATCTTTACAAACAGGTGAGCCTCATGGAACCGGTACCTGCTTATCTCTTTATTGCTCCACCATCAGAGGTAAGCGTTGGCTTTCTGGAGGCTCAAACATTTGCCTTCTACCGCGAAGTTAATCACACCAACAACGTAACTGCAGCTTTCACAAGTACTCTTAGCGAAAATATGGAATTGATCCATTGTCAGGGTCTATTTTTCCAATCGTTACTGCGTTACGTCTATAAATACTGCGCAGGTCGGGGACGCCGAGAACGCCAGGAACAGCTCGTAACTGCAATTTTAGAGCGTAACAAGATATCAGAGCCTACCAGCGCACACTTAAAACCAGTGCGACAGGCAATCCGGGAATCTTTGAAGCCGGGACAAGAGCTCATTGATCAGCTCGCGCCAAAGTTTTTGATCAACCGTGCTGCGGCTTTCGAATACACTGATTTGGATAAGGCGCTTCAGCATTCAAAAGAGTTTAGACAGAGCAATAAGGGCGCGTCTGCAAGTTAGTTGCGGTAATGTGTACCAACTAGGTCCTATACGTTCGCACAAGCTCCAATACGGACAGCCACAAATAATTTGAGTTGTCCGATACACCTTGGGGAGTTCTAAAGTGAAACTATTCAAAATTTCGGATGAAGATTGTGATTCGCTTGATCAGCAGCCGGAACCCTTCCCAGTCAGCAGGCGTATTGATCAAAAGGAAAAAACTGTGGCACCAGGTACTTTCACAGCTCCACTTTCAGAGGTCCCCTTTATGCCGACTGGGTTCTCCGCAGTAGGTTTTAAAAACACTGGCCCAATATCAGACCCTGTCATTTTACCGGCTCTGTAGCGCGAGTTTTCGAAAAACTCGTTCTGAGTTAGAAAGGACAAGGAGGTGGCAATGGATAGTGAAATCGCTAGGTTTATGATTGACGCGGCTAAGTTTGAGTTTTTTGTGGTCAATTTAGACCTACGTTTTGCCCACATCGACCCAGTGACTAATGTTGTTATGGGCGTAAACTGGGAACTGTTGGGGCAGGCAATGGAAGAAGTCTTCCCCTTTGATGAGTTCGAATTCTCGAACTCGGATTTTGAAATATTTAAACTGACCGTACCTCAAAAGCTCGTAGTTTCCGACCTAGGCGGCCTTAAGTGGGATAGCGAGGAAGTCGAGGTCTCGTCTTGGCAAGTATTGTTGGGGCGAAGTTACGCACAGCTGAGAAATAATGTCGCTCACGGAAATAAAGCTCAGCTTCCAGCATATTTTACGCGTGAGCGAACGGCAGAGTTCCTCATTGCAGGGAGAAGCCTAATTGATTTTATAGTTGAAGCGCTTAGTGGCGATAAATCGTGGAAAGGGCCGATCCAGTTTCGCTAGGCTAGTTTTATTAAGTCGCCAGTTGGTTGCGGTCACATCGGATATTGCGCTGTTTCAGAAAATTTCTTTTTCACCGGCGCGCCTTAAACTAAGCGATCAATTCCACCGCATGTTATCGCGGAGGTATCGCATACCGTTCATATTGAGAAACATTATGAATCGCAGCCATCGTCTGACGTTTTTTTCATATGTTTGTTTACTCGATATGATCAGTAGCTAGATCGCAAATTTTAAGTGGGCACAGTCGTTCGTCGCGACATTTAATAGTGTAGGCTAAGTGAACATAGTTAGCGTTGCTGCATAGTATCACTTAGCCTGCTCGAAATGCGTCACCTTTCTGCGAACGTGCAAGTGAAGTCTCTACGATCCGTTCGATCACGCGAGATCGGTCCTTCCATTTCATGACTAGCTTGCTCGGATCCATCCCAAATTCAGCAACAATATCTCTGAGCTGTTCTAGTGAGAGCAGCTCCAGCTCTTCGCGCAACAGAGACTCCCCTCTTTTGACCACTAGCACTGGATCAAGAATCGCCGCTGACCTTCGGTTTCTCGGGCGTTTGGAGGCTGGTTTGGGTCGCTTCTGCTCTAGCTGTTCCATTCCGAAAAGTTCATTCAGTTTAGCCTCAAACTCCGGGTCGCGATCGGCCGCGTCGGCTACTGTTTTCGCGAATTTAATCAGTTTGGTTCGCAGCTTCACAGTTCATCCTTCCAGCTTTGCGATGATCTCTTTGGCAAGCTTTTCATAGGCTTCAGCAGTACTGCGGTATCCATATTTCTGCTTGAGCGTGCGGGCATAAGTTACATGATCGGCCGCGGCGGCTATGTCATTCGCCTGTGGTATGATTGTTTTGAACACTGGAGCATCTTCTCCTGCCCGAAGATTGCGCAGGACGTTCGCATGGACAGAGGAATTGGCCTGAAACTTTGTCACCACGATACCCAAGGGCTCTATCATCTCGGCGATCTCTTCGGAAAACTCCCCAACGCGGGTGACAATCTGCGGAATGCCGTATGTAGACAGGATGTCCGGAATAGTTGGGATAATGTAACCGTGTGAGATTCGAAGTCCATTTAAAGTGATGATTCCTAGATTAGGCGGGCAATCCACAATCACAATATCATAATCATCAAGTCGAGCCTTGACCGCCCGCCAAAGCAATTCAATCGGGTTCACCGAGTAGAACTTGCCGCTGGGGGTTGAGGCGAGCTTATCTTGAACATCAATCAGGTCAAGACTGGACGGAAGCAGGTCTAGTGTCCGAACGCCGTTTACATCCGACACTTGCTTTTGCAGAGCCTTATCGAAATCAAACTGCTTGTTGTCGGGCTCAAGAGCGTCCTTGAATAAGCGGGCAAGCGTCCACCCGCTGTCGTTGAGTTCACGCCACTTCTTCTCCCCGATTAGCATCGTAGTAGCATTGGTTTGCGGATCGAGGTCGACAACGAGGACCCTTTTCTGAAACGTTGTCGCTAGCGTCTCAGCTACCGCAACTGTGGTCGTCGTTTTGCCAACCCCACCCTTGAGGTTGATTGTTGAAAATACGTGGGCCATTGGAACCTTTCTCTTACGTAACCAAGATCGTACTTGTGATCGACGGAATACTGGGCCGGATGCGAGCACTGCAATGGGTTTTGGGAAGCCAGCGTTACGTGATCGCCAGTTGGCGACGGCCTGTTTAGAAGTTTTGGCCATCTCGGCTATCTCATTGATGCCTACAAGTTCGTCATCCATTTAATTGCTGCCTGTGAACGCTGTACACATTGTGCTGTTTACAAAGTACACAGCTCTGTGTCAATTGCTTCTCTGAAAATGGAGCTCGGTATCACACAGATGTCGAAAATTGCTGCTTCCGCTCAGAGGGTGGTGGTGCAGTTCACGCAAGCGGAATGACGCTGTTTCTAGCAACGAAGTGGCTGCTATATTGAGGCGTGGAATGGCACTTCGTTGCACTAGGTAAGTCGATTCCGCACAGCTTTTGACGGCCCAATTCGACACCTGATTGACAACGTTTTAGCTTAGACGGCATAGACTGCGCGGATTTGCAATTTTTCGAAAAAAGGTCGTGCGGGTTACAGCGCGGTTACCATTCGGCATTCTATTAGGTTTCAGCAGAGTATGTTGCGTTTCAAATTGGTTCAACAGTCAGTGGTTATTGAATGCTAAGAGAGCTTGTATTCTGCAAGATTCCCATAGACTTGGACGCACTCGCATCGAACGCTTCGATAGCCTAATTTCTCGCTTGCCAAGGTTGGGGTCGTGGGTTCGAATCCCATCGCCCGCTCCAGATTTTCAGAAAGGCTCAGGACAACACCTGGGCCTTTTTTTGTTTTCAGGAACTTGGTTCAATTCGCCGCTTGCTGCGGCCTGTTCGCGTTTCCATAGCTCTTTACAAAGTGTTTGCGGAAGATGACGAACGCGCTCCCGTCCCGATGTGCGTAACCGGTTCGGTTCAAGGGTATTGCAGGCCACCGAGGTTTTCGAATCCGGGAGGCCGGATCGCTATCAACGACAGCAGTTCTCACCCGCCTGAATTGGCGGGCAAGGGACCGTTGCGAACGAACAGAAGACGCAACAGTCGCCTTTGTTCGGCTTGAGGATGCTTCCGCAAGATTTGCATTCGTAGAACCACTGGCATGCGTCTGTCGGCATTGTCTCAGTTTCCCTGTGTCCGCATTCCGGGCATGTCAGCGTGCTTTGAAGCTCCATACTTTCTTTTTCCATGTGCTCACATCTGTGTAATGAGAAATTCGTTGATCTGAGTTTCGTAAAAAACGATCACCCACGCTGCTGCGGTCACTGCCGTGCTGCCTGTCAGCCACCATTTGAGCCGCGAGACCGCGCCTTGACGAAGCGACAACCACCAGGACAATGCGGCAAAAAGCGTTGCAACGGCCAACACGTAGTAACTGGCCGCCGCTATCTTTCCGAAGATTACCAGCCAGCTTCCGCCAAAGCCGAGCAACATCATTGTCATGGGCAACACGCAGCAGGTGGCAACACCAAGTGCTGTGAAAGAGCTCAAGTAGCTGAATTCAATGTGCTTTCTCAAGCCGATTCCCCCAGGTGGCAGGCCGAAATGCGTTGCAGGCCGTAGTTTGTGCCTTTATAAATCCTGTAGCAACTACAGGATCAAGCGAGGAGATTTCACATGATTGCGATTGGCGAGGCCTCGCGGCGAAGCGGCGTCGGCATTGAGACAATTCGCTACTACGAGCGCGAGGGCGTCGTCCCCAGACCGGTGCGGGCTGCCAACAACAGGCGGCTTTACTCGGAAGATGATGTCGGGCGACTTCGCTTCCTAAAGAGATGCCGCGACCTCGGATTTCCGCTTGCCGATGCAAAGGCATTGCTGGAACTGTCGCACCGCGATGACGATGAATGCCAGTCTGTAAAGACAATAGCCGAGCGTCACACCGCCAAAGTCAGGGAGAAAATAGAGGAACTTCAAAGGCTCGAGGCGGCGTTGGCTGAACTTACCAGGAACTGCTCGGACGGGAATGTTTCATGCCCGATGCTGAACAGGCTCAGTCGCTAAACGATTGGGGTGCATCCCTACGCGCCCAATTCGCCGAATAGCAGTTTCTGGCCATAAACCGCCCCCGCAAAACCGGCAATGCCGCCTGCGGATGGCGTATTGCGCACGAATAAACAGATTTTGTGATTTTGATCATGTGACAGGTTGCAAGCGTAACTTTACAACTTGTCTACACGCAAATTTCAGTGCCTATCCGGATACCTCAGGGTCATACATGTTCAGATCATCGCTCGCCTGCTTCTTAACCCTTTTCTCCCTGCCGGCACTTGCAGATGTCTGGACGTTCGAAACGCCCTCGGAAAACATTCAATGCACCGTGGGTGAGGGCTTCGACGAAAACGAGCAGGCCCAGTCGGACATTACCTGTACGATCATTGACCGATCCGGACCGCCGGCCCTGCCGCGACCCAATGATTGCGCATCAGGTTGGGGGCATGTCTTCTCCATGCGTAACAGGGGACCTGTCCAAATGGAATGTGGTGCTCCGAGCCAGGATCGCGGCGGGTCAAGCAGGGCGGAGTACGGGGTCACGGGAGAGTTTGTCGGAATAACCTGTCACTCTTCCCGTCAGGGCCTGACCTGCACGAACCGCGACGGCAACGGTTTCTCGCTCGCAAAACGCCGGCAGGCGGTCTTTGGACCGAATGTGGGGCAGTCTGCGGGGCCAGGCTCACCCAAAACCATTTCGCGGGCGGCGGCCTACCTGCGGGATGAACAGATCGGCGTCGCCTGCGACGGACGTGGTGGTACCTTTGAACCGGGCGGGCTCATCGAACGCGATCTGACTGGAGACGGCAAGGACGATTTGCTCATCGATCATCGGGGGATCAGTTGCAACGGTTCGCCACGATCCAGTCTCGAGTGCGGCATGCAGGTCTGCTCGATGAGGATCTATGTGCGCGAAGGTCAGTTGCTGCAGCTCAAGGAAGACTTTCTCGGCATGCAGCCTTCTATCGGCAATGAGCAGGTTCCGGTCATTCGTGTTCTGGGTCATGGTGGCGGGCAAGCCGCGATCCGATGGACGGGATACGGGTTCGAGCGGCTGCAGCAACCGACTTCGGCCAGCAACGCGCGTCCTGCATACGATCCGAATGCCCGCTGGGGATCATATACCGGGCAGGGCATCCGGGAAGCATCGGTCACCAGCGGACCACAAAACCAGCTTCTCCTTGCCTGCGACCTGGGTGCGTCTCCCTTTGGCGCCGGAAGCTCTCTTTCGATCGAGATCGGCGGCGACAAGGCGCCGGCCGGTTCGACAGGGACGATGGCTTTCGATGGCGGGCAGCCGATACCGGTCCATTTCAATGCCGACAACTCGGTCCAGGTCGAAAACTCCAATGCAAGCATCGGTCAGTTCAATTTCATCGTCAGCAGTCTGAAGCGGCACAGCACTGTGCTGGTGAGCCTGCCGAACGGAAAACAGGCGCGCTTTTCGCTCCGGGGATCGAGCAGGGCGATCGGCAATTGTCCAGCGACGCCAACAGCGCGCGACTTGACGGCAGCCACCGCCGCAGCAGCGCGACCGGCTGCATCTTCAAACCAGGGAAGCGGCGGTTCCGACAACAAATTTGCTGACTACCCTCCCACGGCGATCCTCAATTCCGCAGCGAAGTTTCCGCAATTCAACGGACGCGACAATGCATTCAGGGACTATCGGACGAGACTGCGCGACGGCGTGAGCGCGGGAGTGAACTTTGCAGGGCACTATTCCTTTGTGACGATCGGCTGCGGCACCAGCTGCCGGTTCGCTTTCGTGGTCGATCTCAGATCTGGCGAAGTGTTTGACTTTCCTTACGGTGGCGAAGAGCAGTATCAGATGGATCTGCTGTTCTTTCGCGACAGCCGCCTTGTCAAGGTCCGCTGGAAAGGCAGCTGGGACGGCAACACCTGCAGCGAACGGGATCTGGCCGTTGAAGGCACGCGCTGGCGCGTTCTCGCAGAGCGAACAGTTCCGGCTGTGGACGATTTTTGTTTCTATGACCCGGAGGAAGTCGAAAATCGTGGCCAGTTCAATGATCGTGACGTGAGCGGCACAAGTTCCGACACCGGGCCTGTGACCCAACCTGCGCCAGTACTTCAGATCGAAAATGTCGCAAAGGACGCCAGTCCGGCGCCAGGCACAGGTCAGGGGTCTGCCCCTCAGACCATCGCCGGATCGGAAGGTTATGAGGAGGACCTGCGCAATCAAAACCAGTCTCATGAAAGATACCTGAAGATCCTCGGGTTCGATCCCGGGCCGGTCGATGGTGTCACTGACGCTTCGACAACAGCCGCGATCATTGCCTTTCAGCAGACGAACGGACTGGAGGTTCTCGGGCGGCTGTTACCGGAGCACATCGGACTGCTGGAGAGGCAAACAGAGGCGACGCTTATGGCGATGGCCGCACCGCCGAGCGATTCCGCCAAGGTTATCAGCAGGCTCCAGCAACCCTCAACCCAGGCAACGGCCTTGCCGAGTGCACTGGTGCCGGAGACAACGGGCACGCAAGCCAAGAAAACGAACTCTTCTCCCGGGCACTTTACTCGCACGGAAAAGAATGGATTTGTCTACTACAAGTTGGGAGCCTGTAAACATGAAAAAGGGTTGGCAATCACCCGTTACAGTTTCCTGGACAGTCCAGCAAAAGCGGAGCTTACGGATCTGTGTTTCGATCGAAAAGGGGGAGAAGTTCAGGCAGCTGAGCCGGTTTCCAATCTGACATTTGTAGAGAATCTCTCAAACATCGAATCTTTCGAAGTCATCAAACCGAACACACAATCCTTTCAGCGAACGAAGGTGTCGGCGCAACTCTACCGTCCCCATCTTGCGGATGATGAGTGGGCAGTTGAATCGGGAAGCTTCAGTTATCACTCGGCTGACTACAATTCTGCGATACGTCAAAGTGCTCAGCAGCATTCGGCCACCGGCTTTGTCTACAAGGACACCACACCGCTTAGCGGTGTTCAATTGGGGAACTATCAGATCACAATACATGTGACTGACATGTGGAGCCATCTGAACAGGGCAAGCGGTCTCAAGCGGAGCGGTGAAACACCAGTCGTCGTCTTGAGCGACGAAGCGGAAATTATCGGTCCAGTCAACGATGTTGTGGTTAAGGCTGACACCGAGGCGGACGGAACTGGCGATATGAACCTTCGTCTGGAAATAGCCGAAGATGGTCAGATAGAAGGTTCCGGGACATTTTATATGACAAATTCCCGTGCTGCGGGGCTCAATCCGACAGACTGGAAAATCGTGGACTGGAAGATCTCCAATATTGTCGGCTATTTCGTCGGCACGAGAGGCCAGGAATTTCGCGGCCTTGGCTTCATCACCGGCCAAACCGTGGACCAGGATGGATTCGTTCATAAATCATTCGGCTCAATTCTGATCCAAGGTTACGGGCCTCTCTACACAACTTCCACGGGAAGTGATCCAAAACAGAGCAATCAAAGCTCAAACAGTGGAACAAGTTCGGATCTTGAGATCGAAGAACAACTGAAAGCACTCGGCTTTGACCCCGGTCCGGTCGACGGTGTCGTGACCGAGGGAACGGTGACTGCCATCCATGCATTCCAGAAACAATTCGGCCTGCCGCAAAGCGATGAGTTACCATCGGAGCAGCTGATCGTTCTTGATGCGATGGTCAAAGCCCGCGGCAATTGAGGGTAAAAAAGCAACTCTGCCAGTTTGTGCGCGATTTTTGAAAATGTGTCGGCTGGACAGATCTGAACCGATAGCGGTTGGAATCTGATGAGTGTTCTTTTGAGGCACCCGACAAACCACGAATGTTGCGAGCCGGCTTTCCGGCGAGCGCAACCTCGGTTGAGAGAGCCGTTAATCGCACCCGGTCCAATTCGCAGGTTCGAGCGGAAAATCCTGGCTTACAACGCGTTTGTGCAAAATTAGTTTGTTGGTGCCCGGCGTTCTTGAGACGAGATTGTTTCCCCGGCATCGACTGGGGCTGGCATCGGTCTCAAATCCCTTGCAGGTAATTTGAAAGTCCACGCAGCGTGTTGGGCCCGAACAAGCCATCAATAGCTCCATTGTAGTGACCTGCATCTGCAAGAATGCGCTGGACCTGCTTGCGAAAGCCGTCGTCGAAACGTTGCGCGCGTTCCTCGACAACTGCAATGCGCAGGTCCTTGTCACCGCTCTTGAGAAGTGTCATGGCTTCTTCCGGGCTGAGTGAACTGATGTCCCGCTCGGCAGTGTCTGACGGAGGAATCTGACCTTCGCTCAGATCCTTGACTGATGCGTATCTGTTTCCGCCGAGATAAGCATGTACCCGCCTCATAAGGTCTTGATCGGATAACTGAAGCCGATTTCTTACGAAAGAGGCGGTGCCGTCCGCATAGATCGCGAATTGTGCGATGAGTTTTGCCGTATCGACCTGATAGACGAATGTTTGTGCAGGACGCGCACCAACGGCGAGAAAACGTCCATCGGGGCTCATGTCCAGGGAGCTGACTTCTGCATTGGGCAAGCGAAGTGTCCGGATTTTCCGCCGGTCTTCAATGTCCCAAATCTCGATCATTTGGCCCGATTCGGTGACGACAGCAGCTGTGCGGTCGTTCGCGGACAGGGCAAACCGGCCAATGTAACCCTCGAAGTCGCCGAAGCTTGCCAACAACCTTCCGTCCGTCGCTCGCCAGATTGCCAGCCTTGTACGCCAGCCCAGACCTTCCCCATTTTTGGCGCTGAGCAGTCCGATTATCCGGTCTCCGGCATTGGTGAACTCAATTGCCGTGGGGATATTGTCTTCCTGGTCCTGCGTCCAAAGCCGGGTCCCATCCTCCGGGTTGAAAAGAAGCAGATCGGCTCCGTCGAGTTTTCGAGATCCGAAATGGAGATCGACCGCAGCAATCTTGTCACCCTGTTTCGACACGGCAAACCTGTCCGCGCCAAGCGATCGGACAAAGGCCCCGGTATCGCCGTCCCACAATTTCAGGGCGTCCCGGTTGTAGCCGTTCAGTACCAGGTTGGAACCGGCGATGAATTGGAGATTATCGGCGCCGTAGGGTTGAGAACCATCCTTGTCCGGCAGAGGCGCAAGCCTCTTGTCGATGTCAAAACCTTCGGTTTCGAAAATCGCTATGTTGTCGCCTTTGCCGGCGACCGCAAGCCAGGGTTTGGTGGGATGCCAGTTCATCGCTCCCGCGCTTGCGAATGTGTTTTGCTCCCCGTTGTCGATAAATGCCGGTTCTCCGGATGCCCAGTTCCAGACACCGAATGCCCGGTATGCCTGCAACTGGAACTTGTCTTCGCCATCTGCCGGGGCTGGAACTCTTTTCTGGTAGGCGCTGTCGAGCCCCATTGCGAGCCTGCGCCCATCCGGACTGAATGCGACCGTCGAGACACTTGACGCCAGGCTTGGAATATCAGCGATCACGCGACCGGACGGCAATTCCAGCAATCTCAATCCGTATGGATAGGATATGGCGACTTTACCCAGGTCGCCGGAAAAACCAGGATTGCCTGTTTCAGCACCTTCCAGGAGCAATGTGTCAGACACCGACCCGTCTTCAATCCGCAGGAAGCGAATGTTCCTGTCACCAGATAAAACCGCAACTTGCTTGTCATCCTGCGAGATGCCCAGAACGCGATCTTCCCTGTCTTTCAGATTTCCAAAGCGGCGTAGCAAGCGCCCATCGGAAACGTTCCATTCTCCAACAAGGCTGTTTTGTTCCGCCAAGGTGGAGAATTCGGTTTGTGCGAAGATTGTCTTGCCGTCAGCGGAAAAATGCGGCGCTACCAGGTTCCGAGTGCCAACTTCCGTGACATCGATTTCGGAAACCGGACGGCCATTGCCTGCATCCACGACAGACCAGGCGTTTGGTTCGGTCCCGATTGCCATCAGCCTGGTTCCGTCAGGGCTGAACCTGACTATGTCGGTTCGTTTCCCGCCGGTTTTGCCCGTGAAAATACGCTTGCCATCGGAAACACGCCAGACCCCATAATCTGCACTTGTGTAGCTTGCCGCAGCAGCGACTTTTTTTCCGTCGGGGCTGAAAGTAACCGAGGCGACCCGTCCCAAAAGGTCATCGACATTCGACAGTTCACGCACGAGGGACAGATCATCTGATCTGAGCAATTCAATTCGTGAAACCCATGGCAGGTCGCCCCGCGTGAGTTCCGAGATGCCGATAGCCAAAAACTCGGAGTTTTCGCTGAAAGAAAGCGAGCCGGGTTCTCCGGAAATCACCTTCTGGCTCAGTACGGTCATTGTCTCGGTGTCATAGACCACCAGCATCTTCTTCTGATGCCCAAGAGGATTGGTGATCACGAGGCGGCTGCCATCCTTGCTGAGTACATGGAATCCGCCAACTGCCAGTGAAGACGGTCCTGCAGACAGGTCAATGGAAACGCCATCCGGCAGGTCAATTTCGGTTCCGCCCACGGCGAAACGCTCCAGTTCATCTGCAAGTTCGTCGCTGTTTTGGGAAGAATCCTGTTCCTGCGGCTCAATCGTTTCATTGCGGAGTTCCGTTGGTGCGGCGGCAATCAGGTCTTGCAAGAGCTTTTCAGCTGTACGCGCCGCTTCGGTGCCGGGGTGTTTCACGATGATTGCCGCAACCGCTGCGCGCCGCTCTTCGCCGCCAAGTGACAGCGCTTCATTCAGCTGAAGGCTTGCTTCGATGCCTCTGGGAACACAGTATTTTCCCAGGCAGGTGGAACCCAATACCTGATCGTAGTAAGCGGGTTGCTGGGCATGCCCGCCTTCACGATGCGCAAGTTCGAACGTCTTGATCTGCGCTTCGTTGATAGCGTCCTCTAGATACAATCCTTCGCGCAGCAGGGGGAGGAATGTTCGCGCGAATACCGAAAGGCGTTGTTCGTCCGGATCGGAGGATAACCTGTCCAGGGCAACTTGCTGAACACCGGCAGAAAAAACCACGAACATGCCGTCATTTGCGACCATCTGGGTCATGCCCCTTGCCATGGCCTGGGAACGTCGACCCTTTGGAGGTTTGAATGGATTGTTGCGGCAGGCGTCTATGATCGCGACGATCCTCACTTCCGCAGCCCGGAGTTCATCCAGCAACCCGTCTTCACCATTCATGAGAGGAATGGTTCTCGCTTTCAGGAACTTGTCGGTTGCTTGCGCAGGGGCATCCGTCGGTACCAGGAAGTTGGTGCTTCCGTCCGACCATCCGTGCCCGGAATAGACCAGAACCACTTCATCGCCAGGCAGTAGGCCCTCGACAAATATTTCGAAGGCTTCGAGGGTCTTTTCTTGCGTTTCGTTTCTTACGTGAGTGATCTTGTAATCATGGCCTGCGAGAAAGCTGGCGTATTCATCGGTCTCCGTTTGGGGGGTCTGCAGATCATCCACTTCGACATAATCGGAATTGGACAAGATAAACGCATGCTTGGTGATTTCGGCTTTCGCAGGCAAGGCTGCGAATGACAACAATGAAAAAAGCAAAAAAAAGCGCCGCATGTCAGAGCAACCTGTTGTCCCATTTCAATCGCCGTACTTTGGCAGAAATTGAAGGGACAGACCAGCGGATGGACCGGTGCGGTGTCTGTCCGCTGATTGCACCTGTCGTTCGCTTTGCATTTTGTTGACGATATGGGGGCGAAACCGGGCTGCATGTGAAGCAATTCCAGTTCCTTCAGTCATCTCCACTGAGCCAGAAAAGCCGGCATCTGCGAGACTTGCCCACCCCATAAACACGTTTCGTCTAAAATTAGAGGCAAACCTGAAGCCTCGTCTGAACGAAGCGTCAGGGTGAATGCGTTAGTCTTTGCATACATTGCATGGAAGCACGACGAAAGACTGGCGGACTTCCTGTGATGGTGCCTTGCTATAGTACCCACTTGTGCGGCGGAGCCCCCAGCTCCGCTGCAATTCATTTGGGGATTGCTTCAATGGCCTTCACTCGACCTTGAGAAAACGTCCGTTTTCGGCATCGGAGTGTTCAGCCGCGTCAAGTGCGGCCTGCAGGCGAGCGCCATGAACGAAATCGGGCTCCGGTGGTTCCCTGTCGCGAATGGCATCGACAAAGCGCTCGTACACAGTCGGCACCGGTTTTGCGACGACATCTTCCCAGCGGCCCTCGGTCAGGTTTTCATCCCTGCAGATACGCAAGCTTTCCTTGCGTTTTTCAAACAGAACTTCCAGTCCACCCCTGTCTCCATAAAGACGCAGGCGCAGGTCGTTGAGATGACCCGAGGCAAACCGGGTTGCACTGATGGTGCCGAGTGCACCATTCGCCAGTTCCGCCTGAAGCGTGAAGCTGTCATTGGCGTCAAGAGGATACTCGCCAATCCTGTTGCCCTTGGCCTTGTCGAAGGTCTTCAGGCGGCAGGACAGTTCGGAGACAGGGCTTCCGGCTGCAAAGGTGGTAAAATCGAGAATGTGGATGCCGACATCACCAAGTACGCCCTTGGAGCCGTGTTTCGTCGAAAGGCGCCAGAGCCATTGGCTTTCGGTGCGCCAGTCACCCCAGGCAGGTTGAGCGAGCCAGCTCTGAAGATAGGAAGCCTCGAAGTGCCGCAGAGCGCCTATGGCACCGCCTGCCACCAGTCCTGCCGCCGCTTGAAGAACGGCAACGTCCCGGTAGCTCAGATTGACCATGCCGACGAGATTGTTCTTTCTCGCAAGTGCAGCCATTTCATGAGCGTCGGCCGCATTGGTTGCAAGCGGTTTTTCACACAGGACATGCTTGCCGGCGTTCAGCAGCATAAGTGTTGTCGGGTGATGCGCAGCGTCCGGCGTCACGTTTGAAACAGCATCGAATTCACCCCAGCAAATCGCCTCTTCCAGATCCTGAAACTGTCGGGGAATGCCGAAACTTTCGCAAAACTCCGACAGTGGGTCGGGGCGCCGGTCGACGCCGGCGACAATTTCGACACCGGGACACTTCTGATAGGCGGTGGCATGGCTTTGGGCCATGTTTCCGGTGCCAAGGATCAGGATGCGGATCGGTTTTTCAGGGGAGGCCATTGGCAACTCCGTCGTCAATTGGATGTAGAGACCCGGAGAACATGGCTTCTGCTCCGGTGTGGCAGGTGATCAGCGAAACCCTTCTTCACCGTCGGAATGAAGTTTAGGGCCGCGTTCCTCGATCTTTTCGGGTGCTGTGTCGACCGGGACATTCGGGGCCGCATTCGGTTCGGCAATCCGGACCATCGGATTGAAGGCCCATTTGACGCCGTTTTTCAGCACTTTTTGCACCGTCGCGTCATGATAGGTCGGATAGGTCTCATGCCCGGGACGAAAATAGAAAATGTTGCCAGCGCCACGCTTGTAGGTCAGGCCGGACCGAAAGACCTCACCACCCTGGAACCAACTGATGAAGACGGTTTCGAGAGGTTCCGGCACCCCGAACGGTTCGCCGTACATTTCCTCCATATCGAGTTCGAAACTGTCCGGCAAGCCTTGCGTGATCGGATGATTTCGACTGGTGACCCAAAGTCGCTCGCGTTCACCGGCCTCGCGCCAGGTAAGATTGCACGGGCTGCCCATCAGGCGCTTGAAGGGTTTTGCGAAATGGGCCGAATGAAGGAACATCAAACCCATGCCCGACCAGACAGCGTCGCAAACGCGGTCGACGACGAGATCGGAGACATCGCCGTGGGCGGCGTGGCCCCACCAGACAAGAACGTCCGTTCGGGCAAGGCGTTCTTCGGTCAGTCCGTGCTCGGGTTCCTGGAGGGTCGCTGTTGTCGCCTCGATATCAGGATCCTCGTTGAGCGTGTCGGCGATACATTGATGCATGCCGTCCGGATAGGTCCGGGCAACAATCGCATTGTGCTGTTCATGGACGTTTTCGCCCCAGACGACGGTTCTGATCGGCATCGCCGTTTCTCCCGGTTCCATCAATGTTTCAGGAAGGACGCCTTGCTTATTCAAAGCGCTTTGGATAGCGCTATCATTCCATTTTTTGAGTGTCAATCTGTCTGTATCAATCCTCCGGGAAATGTTTGGCGATGCGTGACTGTGCGTCGCATGGCATGCGCTGCAGGTTTAGAATATACAAACCATAACATATGGTATGTTTGGAGATTGATATGAATACATTTCTCGCCCTGGCTGCCGGCTTGTCCGCGCTTACCTGCCTGATCCACACGTTCCTCGGAGGTCGGGAAATTGCCGTCCCCTTGCTCAACGCGGTTGATCTCGCACCGGTGCCTAAATATGTCAGCTACTACTGCTGGCATCTCGTGACCATCGCGCTTGCCGCAATCTCGCTGATGTTCGCGATCGCGGCGATCTATCCTGAAAGTTGGGAACTCGGATGGATGGCGACATTCTTGGCGGCATCATTCTGTATTCTCGGGTTGGTGCTTCCCCCAATGAAGAAACAGTCCTACAAAGCGATGCCGCAAGGCTGGCTGTTCCTGCCGATTGCGGTTTTCGGTGCGGCCGGTGGAGCCTGATGAGTTCAAGGAAACGCTTTGCAAAAAAGGACTGGCTGGACCTTGCTCTCTCGTGTCTTGCGCAAGAAGGCGGATCCGGGCTTACGGTCGAAGCCCTTTGCAACGCCGCCGCACGGACAAGGGGGTCGTTCTACCACCATTTTGCCGATCACGATGTTTTCCTCAAAGAGCTGTTTTCGGAGTGGAAACAGCGAAACACCCTTGATGTGGCGGATGCGATCATGCAGCAACCGCACGACAAACGCGCAAAGACCTTGTCGGATGTTGCCAACATGCTGGACCAGGACCTTGAAAGAGCGGTTCGACAATTTTCCCAGTCAAATTCCATTGCGAGGCGGATTGTCCAGGATGTCGACCGGATCAGAACCGAGTTTGTCGTGGGCCTTTACCGGGATGCGGGTCTGGAAGACAGCCTTGCAAGAGAAATTGCCCAACTCGAATATGCAGCTTATGTCGGCTCACAGATTGTCTGGCCCGACATGAATGCGCAGGACCGGATCCGTCTTGATCAACGCTTCGCCTCGATGGTAGCCAAAGCCTTCCGGCGGGATGCAAGCTGAGCTTCGGCGGACCGGCAACTGGGTACGATTTGTTCCGAAACAACGATCGAGTGAACACTGCGCTCACGCGAATGTGATCGCTAACCAATCTTCAACGGCTTTCTGTTAGTCAGTGACTGATCCGGACCACATGAAACGGCATCCGTCATGCACGCACTTCGCCAACCTATTACCGCAGTTGTCATTGTCTTCTGGTTTTTCTTCTGGCTGCTGAACGGCCTCGACAAGTTCTTCGCGCGCCAGAATGTCGGTTTCGTTCACTGGTGGGGGAATCACCGCGTTGAAAAATTCACCATGTATTTCGACAGGCTTGCGCTGGACCCGGCACTTGTCGAGGCAACGCTGATCTTTGCCGGACTTGTTGAATTCGGAGCGGCCGGCTTTTTTGTCTGGGCGGCAATCAAGCTCCTGCGGGGTGAGCCCGGCGTTGCCTATCGCACGGATCTGGCAATCACCGTTTCGATTGCCGTTTTTCTCGGTTTCACGATTTTCGACGTCATCGTGGGGGATCGGGCCGAACTGCTCGAGCACTCGACTTATATCGGGGTGCTCCTGGTGTCGTTTCTGGCGGTGTCGGCAGAAAGTTTCTTCCGGCACCTGAAAGATCTCGACAGCCAGAGCACCCTCAACAGGCACTATCCTCCCAAAGCCTAGTAACCTGCTGTCAGGGCGCCCTGACGCCTGGGGTCCGAATAACCGGCAAGCACGCCGCCGACATTCATGATCGACTGCGTCGACCCCATGGCGTTCTTGACGACGACCTTGTGTCCACGGTCTTCCAGAAGCTTGACTGTATCCGGTGAAACACCCTCTTCGATCCGAATTTCGTCTGGAAGCCACTGATTGTGGATCCTCGGCGCGACCGTCGCTTCGGCGATGTTCATCTTGTGGTCGACAATGTTCAGGACGATCTGCAACGTCGTTGTGATGATCCGGCTGCCGCCCGGTGAACCGGTTGCCAACAGAAACTTGCCGTCCTTGAACACCAGGGTCGGGCTCATGGATGACAAGGGTCGCTTGCCGGCCTCGACCGCGTTGGCCATACCGCCAATCAGGCCATAGGCGTTGGGAACGCCGGGCTTGGCGGAAAAGTCGTCGAGTTCATTGTTCAACAGGACACCGGTTCCGTCAGCTGTCAGGCCCGAACCATAAGAAAAGTTCAACGTGTAAGTGTTTGAAACTGCGTTCCCGTCCTTGTCGACGACCGAATAGTGCGTGGTTTCATTACTTTCATAGGGAAGCGGGTCCGCGGGTTTCACGTCTTCCGACGGTCTTGCAACATTCATTTGAATGGTTTTCGTCAATTCCGCGGCGTAGTCCGGCGAGGTCAATCCCTTGATAGGAACGCTGACATAGTCCGGATCCCCCAGATATTCCGACCTGTCCGCATAGGCCAGGCGCATGGCCTCGGACATGGCATGGATCGAGTCGGCCGAATTCGGACCGAATTCATTCATCGGAAAATTTTCCAGAATGTTCAGGATCTGCACAATGTGCACACCGCCGGACGACGGCGGTGGCATCGAAGCGATGTCATAGCCCCTGTAGTTTCCCGTCACAGGCTCGCGCCAGACCGGTTCATAATTCGCGAGATCTTCGACGGTCATGCTGCCACCGGCGTCCTGAACCTTCTTGGCAATCTTTTCGGCGACGTCACCCTTGTAAAAACCCTCTGCTCCCTGCTCGGAAATCAGCTGCAGCGTGCGGGCGAGATCCGCTTGCACAAGTGTTTCGCCCGGCAAATAGGGAATGGGGCCTGCCTTGAAGAAAATCTCCGCGGTAGCCGGATCCTTCGTCAGACGTTCTGCCCTGGCGCCAAGAGCGGAAGATAGACCCGGAGTTACCGTGATTCCGGAACCGGCAAGTTCGATCGACGGCGCGACCAACTCTGCCCAGGTTACGTTGCCGCTGCCGTATCTGGCAAAAGCGTCCGCAAATCCAGCGACGGTTCCGGGAACACCGATTGCCAGGCCGGAAAACCTCGACTTCTGCTTGTCGGGTTCGCCATCCGGTCCGAGGAACATGTCCCTGGAGGCGCCGGAGGGTGCCTTTTCGCGATAGTCGAGTGCCTGGGTTTCACCGCTTTCGGCCATGTGGATCATCATGAAACCACCGCCGCCAAGATTGCCGGCGCGCGGAAGCGTGACGGCGAGCGCGAAGCCGGTCGCGATGGCGGCATCCACGGCATTCCCACCCTGTTTGAGGATCTCGAGCCCGACAGAAGTGGCAACGGCTTCCTGGCTTGCAACCATGCCGTTCTGTGCCGTGACCGGATGAAACAGGTCAGTCAGGGCGTAGATGGGAGCATCCTGTGCGGTGACGGCAACAGGTGGCATGGCAAGCATGGCCGCTGCGACAGCGCAAACGACGGTTTTCAGACGACGTCCCATATCAATCTCCCTTGTTCGGAATTTCCGAAGTCTGTCTGACGGGCGCTAGAGAGGCAACAAAAAAGCGCGCGCAGGTTGTCGGTATTTTGCAAGTTTTGACTCACCGCAAGGTGAGTGCAACAGGAAACCGACACACTGCAATTCACGTCTTCATCAGAAGCGCAGGAGGGAGAATTCATGGTTCGGCAACAGGAAGCACCACAATCTTTTCTGGCCAAGGGTCATCGCGTTGGATTGCAGGGCATGATGGTGGCGGTTTTGTGCCTTTCCGGCGCTCTTAGCCCTGCGTTGGCCGCCGACGCGGCAGCCGGTAAGGCTCTCGCGCTTCAATGGTGTTCTGCGTGCCATCTTGTTGCCGAGGACCAGCCAATGGCGACAAGCGTTTCCCTTCCGAGTTTCTATGACATGGCGAAAGACCCGGACTGGACAGAGGCGACACTGGCGACATTCCTTGCCGACCCTCATCCCAAGATGCCGAACATGAGCCTGGGCAACAGGGAAATCGCGAACCTGGCGAAATACATCAGTTCGCTCGCGCCTGAGTGAACAATCCGGCCTATAGTTCGAATTCCGCACGCATCGCCGCGTGATAGGATCCAGCATATCCGTCATCACCCGCATCAAGGACCTCGTCGGGCAGTCCGCAGTTGAAGACCCGAACGTCAGCAGTCCTATCCGTCATTGCCCGGCTTGCAAGTATATGGTCGAGCGCCTGACCCCTGCCCTTGTGGATGACGGTTTGCCGCCGGTCGAGCGGCAACGAGGCGTCGAGTTGAAACAGTCGGCGGTTTTCGAATTCAGGTGACGCCGTGTCGTCCGGGTCGGCGCGCAGCAACCGCAACGTGCCTGTGTCGCCTGTCGCATTGAAATCGCCCGTCAAGACAACCCGGGCTTCTTCGTCTTCATCAAACAGCTTCTCGACCGAAAGGCGAAGCTCGAGGGCCTGAGCGGTCTGTTTCAGGACCGACAGCTGATAGCCTTCCGCCCAGGCTGAAGCACTTTTCCAGGAACGGTCCGGGTTCTTGCCGCCGCGGATCATCGCCGCGATCGGCGCGCGCAGATGAACCACGAAGAGGTGCAGGGGTTTTGCCGAACCGAAATCGACGACAGATTTCAGGATGGGACGTTCGAATGTGATGGCTTCGGGAGTTTCGTATGCCGGATCGGCTGTTGTCGGTTGCCAGAGCGGCGCGTTTGCGTGCTGTTGAAACAGGCTCTCATGCTCCGATATCGGATATCGCGACAACAAGACAAGATTGTGCTTGTCGCCGGGGCCCTTGCCGGGAGCGCGTTCGCTGGCAACTCGATGATAGGTCTCATAGGGAGTTCCCGCCAGCAGGCGTTCAAGCGCCGGAAACTGGCGATGGGAGGAACCCTTGATCTTTTGTGCGTTTACTTCCTGAAGGCAGAGAATGTCCGCTTCGAGTTCCATGATCCTTGGACGCAACGCGTCCAGCCGCGGCTTCAGCGCGGTGGCGTCATACCGGTCGAACCCGAATGATTCCATGTTGAATGTGGCAAGTTTCATGAATGATGCCCCCGGGAAATTCCTGTTCAGACGATAGCGGCAAGGCACGCCTGGTGGTAGACAGCGCAAGAATGACAGGAGAACCAGAGGCCGGGATGACGGAAAAAACATGCCCCTGCGGTGATGGCAAGTCCTTTGATGCCTGCTGCGGACCTTATCTCTCCCGGGCTTCGGTCCCTGTAACCGCCGAAGCCTTGATGAGGTCCCGTTACACAGCTTTTGTGCGTCAGGACATATCGTATCTGAGAGACACCCTTTGGCCGAAAAATCTGCGTGGTTTTGATGAGGTTGCCACTGCGAAATGGGCTGCTGAAAATCACTGGACCGGATTGACCGTTCTTGACGTGCAAAAGGGCGGGGCGGCAGATCGTGAAGGAACGGTGTTGTTCGAAGCAAGGTATCTGTCAGGTGGCAAACTGAATACGCACCGGGAATGTAGCCGCTTTCGGAAGAAAGCCGGCAACTGGTACTATGTCGAAGCGCTGGCACACTAGTGTGGTGTTTCCTTGTGAAGCAGAGCAACCGTCTTTCGGATTTGGTTGTCTTGTCTCACCGCATAGTTGTGAAGCTCTTGAAAATGAACCGTTCTTTCCGCGTGCATCTTTCCAGCGCACAGCCAAAACGAGGTGGATCAGCTTCAATCAGGGGTCCGGGCCCCACCGGAGCCACACGATGGGGGCAACTCCGGTAAGAATTTTTTCGATCGGCTAGTTCCGGCCCGCCATGACCCCGCCGTCGACATCCCAGATCGCACCGGTGACCCAACTGGCCTCGTCCGACAACAGAAAGTCGACAGTGGACGCGACGTCGTCAGCAGTTCCGATGCGACCAAGCGGGTGGAACGCATCAAATCCGTCCTTCAGTGTTTTTGAAATCTGTTCTTCGGGAATGAATGCGCCGTATATGGGCGTTTCCACAACCGCCGGAGCAACGGCGTTGACACGGATGCCCTGGTCCCCGAGCTCCATTGCCAGGTGTTGGGTGAAGGCATGCAGGCCGGCCTTGGCCATGGAATAGGCAGAAGATGGTGTGGCCTTGACGGCTTGATGCGCCCACATGGAGCCGAGATTGACGATTGCACCTTTTCCGGCACCTGCCATTTTGCGCACAATCGCTTGGGTGATCAGAAACGTGCCGCGATTAAAGGCGTTGTACAGATCAAAATCTTCGCCCGTGTGGTCCAGAAACGGTTTCGGACTGAAATATCCGGCCGCGTTGACCAGATATCCAATCGCTCCGTCAAGGTTCTCGATATTCCTTATGAGACCGTCCACATCCCGTGTGTCGGTTACATCTGCCTGCCAGATTTCAACTGGAACATTGTGACGGTTTTCGATGTCGGATTTCGCACCGGCAAGTTTTTCTGTGCTTCGACCTATCAGGATCAACGGAATGCCGCGTGCTGCCAGTCGGTGTGCAGTGGCCAGTCCCATGCCGGAGGTGCCACCTTGAATTATTGCGATTGAATCCATCATTTCCACATTCCTCACATTCGGCACGTTATTTTATCTACCTACTGATAGATAGATTTGATGATCGACATATCAGTGTTGCAAAGGGTTCTGTCAACCCCTATCTATCAGTTGGTAGATAAAGAGGTTGACCCGTGAACGCGCCGATTGCAGACACCGAAGCCAAAATTCTCGATCTGGCAGAGACCCTGATCCGTCAAAACGGATACAACGGGTTCAGTTTCCGCGATATCGCGTCCGGTGTCGGGGTGAAGAGTTCGAGCGTGCACTACTATTTTCCGACGAAAGCCGATCTCGGTGCCCGGGTTGCCAAGAGATACACGGACCAATTCATGGAGACGCTCGGTGATCCGGGATCACCGGAAATAACGGCCGAAGGACCGGTTGGAAGACTTAGTACCGTATTTGCCACCGCCCTGGGACAGGATGGGCAGATGTGTTTGTGTGGTGTCCTGGCTGCGGAATCTGCCGGATTGCCTGCAGCGGTTGTTGAAGAGGCAAGAACATTTTTCAACCGGACAGCCTTCTGGTTGAAAACCGGGCTGAAGAACAGCACTTTGGGTCGCGATTTTTCTGATACTGATCTCGAAAAACAGAGCTTTGCCATTCTGGCGCAACTCGAAGGTGCCATGTTGATAGCGCGCGTCCAGGGTCAACCAGGTTGGTTTGATGATCTGACATCAAAACTGTTTGCGGATATTACAAAATAACTTCTTGTGTAGAATGTATAGAAAAGATCTTGCGAGTTATTTTATCAGATTTACTAAATTCAAAAAATATATAAATCCACAGTTATGAATAATATTTAATTTGCATATGCCTTTGCGAAACAACATCTTTTGTTCAGACGCAACGTTGTTTAAGCGGAGGACTTCATTTGTTGAGATATGCAAACAAACACATGGATGAACTCAGGAAAGAGATCGAAATTCTGCTCAATCGCAGAGATATTGAGCCGTCCGAAAAAAGCAAGAAACTGGATCGGCTGGATCGATCCTATCAATTCTGGCGTCAGTTCGCCTAGGGATCGTTTCATTCGATAGGGAGCAACTGAGCAGCACGGCGCATCGAAATCAGATAGATTGCCAGGTTCAGTCGTTTCCAAAACACATGCGGCCCGCAAGGGCCGCACTTTTTTTGCCGCTGTGTCTTCGCTTAGGCCGATTTGCGGCGGCGGGCTGCAAATCCGAGCATTGCAACACCTACCGGAAGCAACAGTCCGGCTGCCGGGATCGGCACCGCGGTCAAATTCACCGTATCGATGAAGCCGCCAAGTGTGTTTTGTTTCCCGGTGGCTGCGAATGAGAGTGAATAGTCGCCTGCGGTGTCGACCTTGAACAGTGACTTTACAAGGGTCCAGACACCAACAGAAGTATCCGGAGATGCTCCCGGACCGGTTATGAAGCCGGACAAGAGACCATCGCTCACCGAATACTCGATGCCATTGGAACTCGCATCGTTGGTGCGTGGACTATACCAGAAGGAAAGCTCATAAGTTCCAACGCCGAGCGAAACTTCCTGTTCCATTGTCGAATTCGAGTTTGGCTTCGGGTGACTGTCCAGTTCGATATAATGCTGACCGGAATGAGCGTCGATGGAGCCCAAAGTCCGGTTCGTCTGAACCTCGATGCCGGCTCCGGCAGTGGTCTTCCAGCCACTGATCTCACTGAAAACGTCCCAGGACGAACCGGTTGTGGCGAGATTTGAAAGCTTGTTGCCTTTAACCAGTCCGGTTGGGTCCAGGGTGGTCGTGTCTTCAAAATCGCCGTTTACGATCATCGCATTCGCTGCATTTGCGCCAAGCAGGGCGGTCACGGCAACGGTCGCAGCCATTATCGATTTCATCATGGTAGTCACCTCAAATAACAAGCTGAATGCCGACGATGAAATTTGACCGCCAACGTGTGTCCTGAACACTCGCTTGTGTGCACATTGTCCGTTTTTTTGGTTCCCATAAGAGAACTTTAAGACTCTATAAACTTTTTTTATTTCGCGAGCAAGAAAGGACAAGGGATTCCGCCACGTAATTGAGAATTATGGTTAATTCGAATTTACCATCGGAATTTTCGGTTGAAAGAAAAAGATCCGGTCCCTGAGCTTGGCGGCGTCACAGGGACCGGATCGTAGGGCGGACCGTAGGGGAGGCAACCTTCCGAATCCGCGAAGATCAATCCAATTGAACAAACGACAATCCGTGTTTCATGATCCTGTTTGTCCAATAAATTGTTCCCTATTTGTTCTCATTCTTTCATGAATGTCAACGGATCATTTTGCAATCTGTTCTTCTCATTTGCAGCTGATCCGGAACAGGAACACGATATCTGCGGCCTTGCAGGAACATGGGTTCAGCAAGCCAAACCGGCCCTCGGTTTCGGAATTGGTCCATATCTGGACCTGGTGCCTGTGACGATGCCGCAGCGAAGTTCGGGTACACAGCCAGCCAAAGGGGTATCACGCATCTGTGAAGCTGATTCCGTGCCGGTCAATTCAAAGCCACGGAATATTAAGTCCCACATGTCACAAATACGGGGTGATTTTCTCAAGGACCCTGAACGTGCGATTTACCGCCCATTCCTGGACGAAGCGTTTTCAAGACGCCACCTGGTTTCAGGGGCTCGGTAAGAGCATAGACCAACTCGGATTCCTCAAACGTGGAAGTCCTTCAGGCCAACAGACGGCAGGACGCATGGCAGTGTCCACGTTTGCCGTGCGTGTCGGCGGCGCTGCGTTGGCCTATCTGTCACAGATTGTCCTGGCACGTCTCCTGGGCGCACATGACTACGGCATCTATTCGGTTGCCTGGACGGTCGTGATCATTCTGGGCGTGATGGCCTGTGGGGGGTTTTCGACATCGGCCAGCCGGTTCATTCCCCAGTACCGCCAAGCCGGAGATCTTGCCGCGCTGCGCGGTTTCCTGAAGGCGAGCCGCCTGATTGCATTTCTGATAGGCATTGGCGCAGCTGTGATTGGAATCGGACTGGTCCACCTTTTGCGTCCGGCAATAGACCCTTCCTACAATCAGCCACTCATAATCGTGTTTCTGGCCCTGCCGTTTTTCGCGTTTGGCCTCGTACAGGACGGGATTGCCCGCAGTTACGACTGGCCTTCACTCGCAATGCTCCCGACCTACATCTGGAGGCCGCTTGCCATCCTTTTACTGCTGGTGGCCGCGGTCTTCGCCGGTCGGCCGGCCTCCGCGGAAACAGCGGCGTTTGTTGCCGTCGCGGCGACCTTGCTCGTAGCAGGATACCAGTATTTTCATCTCAGAAAACGCCTGCCGCAGCAGATCCCGCCCGGTCCGTCAAGGGTCGAGCTGAAATCATGGGTCGTGGTTTCCCTGCCAATGCTGATGGTGGAAGGCTTTCTCCAACTGATCACCAGTGCCGACGTGATCATGGTCAGTTTCTTCCAAAGTCCGGATGAGGTCGCTGTATACTTTGCTGCGTCACGAACATTGGCCCTGGTGCATTTTGTCTATTTCGCTGTCAGGGCAGCATCGGCACACCGTTTTTCCGCCTATACGCACAATCAGGACCTGAAAGGTCTGGCAACCTATACCCGGCAGGCGACGCTCTGGACATTCTGGCCGTCTCTCTTGGCCGGTGCGGGTTTGCTGATTGTCGCCCCGCTGTTGCTGCGGCTATTCGGCAACGGTTTCGAAAGCGGTTATCCGTTGATCGCGCTCCTCATGATCGGCGTTCTGGCACGCGCGTCGGTCGGGCCGGCGGATTCATTGCTGTCCATGACCGGTCACCAGCGAACCTGCGCCGGCATATATGCCGTGACGTTTGTGTTCAACGTGCTGCTCAACCTGATATTCATACCACTGTTCGGGCTCGCCGGTGCCGCAATCGCGACCAGTTGCGCGATATTCCTTGAAGCGTCGGCGCTTGCCATTGCCGCGAAGCGGAAGCTGAATGTGACGACATTTGTTGTGCCCTTGATGTACTCGAGCGGAGGGCGCGCGGATGAAGACTGACGCCTCAGGCACATCAATGGTCGAAACTGTTTTCTTCGATCCGCTAGGCGAAAATACACCGGTCGAGGCCTGGCAGACCCTGTGCGATGAAGCAGTTGATCCGAACCCGTTTTTCAACCCTTCATTCCTGCAGCCGTTCCTGAGGAACATGAGTGCGCGGAATATCCGCTTGTTGGCCTTGAGAGAGAGACCGACTGGCCGCTGGTTGATGGCCGCTCCTATCCGACGATGTCCGGCCGGGCTCGTTCTTCCGGTTGCCATGGTCTGGACGACGGAATATTCCCCACTCGGAACGCCGCTAATGTCTCCGCAGGCCGACGATGAACAGATAAAGACATTCGTCAACACGGCTGCCGGCGGTGCCGGCATTTTGGCCGTTCCGTTCTTGCCAATGGCTTCAGGCGTTGCAATGCGGTTGACGAACCTGGAGAACATGAACGTTGCGAAGACAGCCCGGTTTGAACGGGCAAGCCATGCAGGCGGGGACGAAGGTGAAAAACAGCTGGAAGACGCCTTCAAAGGCAAGCGGCGCAAGGAAATGCGCCGTCTCCTTCGCCGGCTCGAGGATCACGGAACCGTCAACCTGTCGAGCGTTACCGGTGCCAGGACACTCGGGTGTTTCGAACAGTTTCTTGAGCTTGAAGCGTCCGGATGGAAGGGGCGGGAGGAAACCGCGCTGGGCAGCAATCCACAGACCGCGGCCTTTTCACGTGGCGTGATTGCTTCGTGCGCACATTCGGACAAAATCCGGATCGACGAACTGCGCGCAGGCGACAGTCTTATCGCGTCGCTCGTCTCATTTGTTGACGGCGGCTGTGTCTTTTCCTGGAAAATTGCGTTTGACGAGGGCTATGCGCGCTATTCGCCTGGTGCCCAGCTGGTTCTTTACACATTCCGGGAAAATCTGGCGCAATCCGGTTTCAGATATGCAGACTCCCTTGCGATCCCGGGACATTCGATGATCGAACCTCTCTGGCGTGGCCGCCTGGAGATTGGGACGCTGCTGCTGGCCAACCAGCCTCTGGGTGATCTGAAAAACAGTCTTTGCGCGGCTGATATGGCTTTCGAACAGAAACTCCGTCGGGTTGCTCGCACGGTCAGGGCGAAGCTGAAATCCTGATGCAAAAATCCGGTCAGACTGTTTCGGAGCGTGCCAGTTCGCGCAGTTTTCTGCGGATCACCTTGCCAGTGGTGGTCATGGGAAGGTCTTCGACAAATTCAATTTCACGCGGATATTCATGTGCTGACAAGCGGTCCCGGACAAAGCCCCTGATATTGTCCTCAAGCCCAACGCTCTCGGCATTGTCAGGCCGCAGGACAACGTAGGCCTTGACGATCTCGGTTCGCAGCGGATCGGGTTTGCCGACGACGGCGGCCAGCGCGACTGCCGGATGCTTGATCAGGCAGTCTTCTATTTCGCCAGGACCAATCCGGTAACTTGCAGACGTTATGATGTCATCGTCACGGCCGACAAAATGTACATAGCCATCCTCATCCATCAGGCCCTGGTCGCCGGTGATCATCCAGTCACCGATGAACTTTTCCTGCGTCGCCTCCGGCTTGTTCCAGTATTCCAGAAACATGACCGGGTCAGGTCTTCGTATGGCAATCTGGCCCAATGCCTCCGCCGGCAGCACGTTCCCACCGTCATCGATGATCGCGACGTCATGTCCAGGCGTTGCCTTTCCGATCGCGCCGGCTCTGGTAACACCAAGTGATGCTGCGGATCCCAGGACGGCGTTGCATTCTGTCTGTCCGTAGAACTCGTTGACATGGAAGCCGAATTCTTCCGCGAACCAATCGTAGGTTTCCCTGCCGAGGGACTCGCCGGCCGACCCGACGCTGCGCCAGCTCAACGTGAATCGTTTCGCCGGATTATCAACGGCACGGAGCATTTTCAGGGCTGTCGGCGGTATGAACGCGTTCCTTATCCCCTGGCTTTCCAGCAAGTGAAATGCAAACTCCGGGTCGAATTTCCGCGAAGCAAAAGAGACCACCGGAACGCCCAGTTTCAATGCCGGAAACAGCGCGTTCAACAGACCGCCCGCCCAGGCCCAGTCGGCAGGAGTCCAGAGGAGATCACCGGATCTGCCCAGAAAATTCTGGGAAAGTTCAATGCCCGGCATATGGCCAATCAGCACCCGGTGCCCGTGCAGCACGCCTTTGGGCTGGCCGGTCGTGCCGGACGTATAAATCATCAGGGCGGGGTCATCCGGGGTCGTTGCAAGTGTTTCAAATCGATCACTTGCCTTCTCGGCAAGAGCGTTGAACGACAGATCCTTCGAACCGGCTTCATCCACCGACACAACAAATTCCAGATTGGGCAGGTCGTTGCGTATTTCGTCGAGCTTTTCCAAACCCGCGGCATCGGTGACAAGGACCCTGGCGCCTGAATCGGATAATCTGTACCGCAGTGCATCCTGCCCGAAGAGGGCCGAGAGAGGCACCGCGATTGCACCGAGTTTATAGGCAGCCAAATGCGCAATAGCAGTCGGCGGGCATTGCGGCAAAAGCAGCGCAACGCGGTCACCAGGGCGAATTCCGAGAGACCTGAACGCGTTTGCAAGCCGATTGGCGACCCGGTTCAGCGCCTGATGTGTCCAATCTTCGGCGGTTCCGTTTGTATGGATATGCCGGATTGCAAGCCGCTGAGGATCGCTTGCAGCCCAAGCATCGCTGACCACACCCGCCACATTGTATGTATCAGGCAGCGACCACTGGAAGCGGGTTTTCAGCGTGTCATAATCGCCGGCAGGCTGCAGCATATTCCAGATCCGATGCTATTTTTTTAGGCAGGGACTTTAAGGCCCGGATTGCTGCAGTGCAATAGGGCGTCTTATTCGCGCTGCGCCAGCGGATGCGCGCTTTCAACCAGTTCGCGGAGGCGCTCGTCCAGAACATGCGTGTAGATCTGTGTCGTGGAGATGTCCGCGTGGCCCAGCAGTTGCTGAACAACACGCAGATCAGCGCCATTTTGAAGAAGATGAGATGCGAAGGCATGTCGAAGCACGTGCGGCGACACCTTGGTGGCATCCAGCCCGGCCTTGGTTGCGAGATCCTTCAGTTCACGGGCGAAATGCTGTCTGGTCAAGTGACCACTGTTTCCGTGCGAGGGAAACAACCAGGGGCTTTTCTCAAAGGCACCCTCGGCTGAACGAAGACCGACATAGTCTTTCATGGCGGCCTGTGCTGCATGCGACAAAGGCACGAGGCGTTCCTTGCCACCCTTGCCCTTGATTTCGATCAGTCGCGTGTCGCGCAAGGCGGCCCTGACGGGAAGTGCTACCAGTTCCGATACGCGCAGTCCTGTCGCATAGAGCACCTCGATCAACGTATACATCCGCTGGGCCCGAAGTCGTGCCGCTGCGCTGCGCTGAGGAGTTTCCGTCTCCACTCTCGCGCACTCGATCAACCTGTCGACTTCGTCCATCGACATGACCTTCGGCAAACTGCCGCGCTTTTTGGGAGCAGACAATGTGCGCGTAGGGTCGTCCTGGCGAATGCCTTCGGAATAGAGAAACTTGAAGAACTGCTTCAGGGCCGACAAGCGTCTGGCCTGGGAGGTTTCTGCAAAGCCTCGCCTGGTCAGATCACTCAGATAGGCGGAAACATCGCTGCTTTGGGCGACTGCGATCTTTTTTCCGCCGAGAAAGCCGGAAAAGTCCTCAAGGTCCCGCCGGTAACCGTCGAGCGTATTGTCTGCCGCCCCCCTTTCGGCGGCGAGCATTTCCAGAAAGTTCTCCAGGTCGAAGCCGGTTGCCATTTGTTCAGATCCTAGGTCACGCCTTCGCAATTGAGACTGAAACGGTGGAGGAGTTTTTGTCCGCAAGAACGGCCATTTTCAATTTGGACGCCCAAACATAAAATGGCTCAGTTCTTGGTTGGATCCGACCACCGACGGAATACCGGTTCTCACCATTCCTGACACTGCCGGAAGTGTAAGCTTGCAGGAAACTGTCCGGTTTTCAAGCGCTTGCAGCCCTGTTGTCCGGCAAATTCACACCATCGCAAGGCACGGCCAGAACCGCCTGGATCTGCCGGATCAGTCCGCTTTTACAAGGGCAGGCACACTTCGTGCTTCGTCTGGCGGAAGTTCCTTGTATCCGGCGCTTACAACTTCATTTGCGGGTGTGAGACCTAGCGTCCGAATCCGTCCTTTTTTACCCTGACGGTGATTTCCCGCTCACGCGGATCGACGAAATTTGCCAAGGCATAGATTGCGCCATAGCCAAGCGCGCCAAGCAGAATCAGCACAAGCAACAGGCGGGTCAGGGTCGGCAAATGTGATCTCCCGGGCGAATCGAATACCGGATTGTTTCAAAAACGCAGCGGCAAGCGCAAGGCTCGCAAAGAATTTCGTTGACGATGTTCCACGACGTGTCTTTTTTAGCGAATATGTTACAACGCAGCCATGACTGAAAACGACAAGACACGGGACTTGAACGTGCATACCGCAGGACTGAATGCAAAATCGGTAGATCCCGACCGGCTCGTCGCAGCGCTCGGTTCCCGGTCGATCGTGCTCGTCGGCATCATGGGATGCGGAAAATCAACAGTCGGCAAGCGGCTTGCGCAGCGACTCGGCCTTGAGTTCATCGATGCTGACTCCGAGATAGAACGCGCAGCCAACATGACGGTTTCCGAAATTTTTGCGGCACATGGCGAGCCTTATTTCCGCAGCGGTGAAGAGCGGGTTATCGCGAGGCTTCTCGGAGAAGGGCCCCAGGTTCTTGCGACGGGTGGCGGCGCATTCATGAGCGAAACGACCCGAACCGAGATTTCGGAACACGGTTTGTCGGTCTGGCTTAAAGTGGACTTTGATACAGTCATGGCGCGGGTCAGGCGGCGTGCAACCCGGCCTTTGCTCCAAAATGCGGATCCGGAAGGAACGATGCGTCAGTTGCTCGACGAGCGGGAGCCGGTTTATGCAACAGCAGCGCTGACGGTAACATCCAAGGATGTTCCCCACGATGCGGTCGTGGATCAGATCATTGTCGCCATGGCTGCTTATCTACTTCAACATGAGGACACATTGACCTCATCGACGCCTCATACCTGATTTCATACCCGACACTTGGACTTTCGACCACATGGCAGACACGATCGCGGCACCGGCCACATCAGACAGAAATACAGTGCGCGTTGACCTTGATACGCGCAGTTATGACATCAAGATCGGCCGGGGACTGATTGAGACAGCAGGTGCCGAAATAGTGTCTGTTCTGCCGGGGGCACGTCTTTGCGTGATTGCCGACAAAACCGTCGCCGGGCTGCATCTGGACGCCTTTTCAACCAGTCTGGACGCAGCAGGCATCGTGCACACCGTGCTGACGGTTCCTGCCGGCGAATCCACCAAGTGCTTTCGCGAGTTCGAACGGCTGTGCGATGACGTTCTGGCCACCCGCCTCGAACGCGGCGATGCAATTGTCGCGCTGGGTGGCGGCGTCGTCGGCGATCTGGCGGGGTTCGTGGCGTCCGCAACCCGTCGTGGAATGGCTTTCGTTCAGGTGCCGACCACATTGCTGGCGCAGGTGGACAGCTCGGTGGGCGGCAAGACCGGTATCAACTCGCGGCACGGCAAGAACCTGATCGGCGCCTTCTATCAACCGGTTCTCGTGCTGGCAGATACAGCAGTGCTCGACACGCTTCCAATACGAGATTTCCGGTCCGGTTACGCCGAGGTTGCCAAATACGGATTGTTGGGCGACGCGGATTTTTTCGATTGGCTGGAGGTCAACTGGAAAGCCATCTTTGCAGGTGGTCCGGAAAGAGATGAAGCCGTTGCACGATCCTGCCAGGCGAAAGCGGACATTGTTGCCGCCGATGAACTTGAAGCAGGCCAGCGTGCTCTTCTCAATCTCGGACACACTTTCGGTCATGCGCTTGAGTCGGCGGTTTCCTATGAAACCGAGCGCCTTGTACATGGTGAAGGCGTATCCATCGGCACAATGCTCGCTCACGAGTTCTCGGCGCGACTCGGCCTGATCGGTGAAGACACCGTAATGCGGGTACACAGGCATCTCACTGCTGTGGGACTTCCTGTCAGGTTACAAGACATACCGGGCCAGCTCCCTCGCGCCGAGACCTTCATGGATATCATTGCCCAGGACAAGAAAGTCAGCCGGGGTTCGCTGACTTTTATTTTGACGCGCGGGATCGGACATGCCTTCGTTGAAAAGGGTGTCGACCCCGCTATCGTAACTGAATTCCTCAAGGAGAAACTCGAACCATGATGGAATCGGCTCTTTGGCTGGCGATCGCCGCCATCTTCGTGCTCCTGTTCCTGTCAGGTTTCTTTTCCGGCTCGGAAACGGCGCTGACCGCGGCGTCCAGAGCCCGTATGCACCAGCTGGAGAAGACCGGAGACTGGCGCGCTCGCGTGGCCAGCCGCCTGATCGCCTCCCGTGAGCGGCTGATCGGCGCTCTTCTGCTAGGCAACAACCTCGTCAACATTCTCGCCTCAGCTCTGGCGACTACCGTATTCCTGTCGCTCTTCGGAGAGGCGGGGGTCGCCATCGCAACGCTTGTCATGACGGCACTCGTGCTGATTTTTGCCGAGGTCCTGCCCAAGACCTGGGCCATTTCCAATCCGGAACGCTTCGCTCTGATGGTAGCGCCCATCGTGCGCATCGTCGTGGCCGTCTTTGGCCCCGTAGTCGTCGGCGTGGAGTGGATTGTCCGTCATATCCTGAGGTTCGCCGGTGTTCAGATCGGCGCAGATGCATTCATATTGTCCGCCCACGATGAATTGCGCGGAGCGGTTGATCTTCAGCATATCGAAGGTGGCCTTGAAAAGGGTGAACGCGACCGTCTGGGCGGATTGCTGGATCTTGCCGAACTGGAAGTCTCCGACGTGATGGTCCACCGGACCAACATGCTGGCTTTGAATGCGGACGAGGATGCCGCGAAACTGGTCAACTCGGCGCTTGCGGCTCCCTATACACGCTTGCCGCTCTGGCGCGGCGAAAGTGACAACTTCGTCGGGGTTCTGCACGCAAAAGATCTGCTTAGGGCTCTCCATGCAGCAGGTGGGGATGCGGCAAAAATCAACATACTCGACATTGCATCCCCTACCTGGTTCGTTCCCGATACGACCAGCCTGCAGGATCAACTGAACGCGTTTTTGCGGCACAAGTCGCATTTCTCGCTCGTTGTCGACGAGTATGGCGAAGTGATGGGCCTGGTCACGCTTGAGGATATTCTGGAAGAAATCGTCGGCGAGATTGCCGACGAGCATGACCTTGAGCTTGAGGGTCTGCGTCCGCAGGCAGACGGCTCGGTGATCGTCGACGGGTCGGTTCCGATCAGGGATCTCAACCGTGCCGCGGACTGGAGCCTTCCGGACGACGAGGCAACGACAATCGCCGGACTGGTGATTCACGAAGCCAGAATGATCCCGGAAGAGCGCCAGATCTTCACGTTCCACGGCTTCCGCTTTACCGTGCTGCGGCGCGAAAAAAACCGGATCACGCGTCTGCGCATCATGCCGCTCGGTCAGGCGCGCGTCGCTACAAGCGGCGAATCGTCGCGGGTTCCTGCCTAGAAGCGATGATCAACCCTGTCCGGCCACGCGCGCTGCGCGCGGATCCGGCTCATCCGGTGTCCGGATTTCCAGAGCCAGCGCGTGGACGCTGTCGGCAAGTTCCTCGGCCAGAATTTCATGGATGGCCCGGTGACGGGCAACACGGTTCATGCCCTCAAAGGCTTTCGCGGAAATCTGCACCCTGAAATGTGTCTCGCCGCCTTCGCGCCAACCGCCGTGCCCCCTGTGGTTTTCGGACTCGTCGATCACATTCAGATAATCCGGTGAAAACTCTGCCGTCAGTTTGGCGGAAATCGTGTCTTTTGTGCTCATGATCCTCAACGTGTGACCGGAGTTTTCAAAGTCAAGTCTTTGCTGGCACAGTCGCGACTGATATGGTGTCGGGCTGTTTGAGACCTGAATGAATCGGAACCCGGAAATTAACTTTGGACACCGGGGAAATGCAACACCCAGCGGCTTGTCCGCGATCTGATAGAACTCGATATTCGACCGCATGAAACTGGAATCAAAACTCTTCGACAGTATTAGAGTGAAGCCCGACAAGGAGCGCGCGGCGCAGGACAAGCATCCTGTGTGCGAGCATCCGGGCTGCAAGCGTCCCGGTATGCACCGGGCGCCAAAGGGCCGCGACCGGGAAGGGGAATATTTCAATTTCTGCGTCGACCACGTACGCGAGTACAACAAGTCCTATAACTACTTCATGGGAATGGGTGACGATGACGTCCGGTCCTATCAAAAGGACAGCCTGACAGGTCACCGGCCTACCTGGCAGATGGGCGTCAACAAGCAGGCCGCCGATGGCCCCGACGGGTACGACCCGCGCGCCAATATGCGCAATAATGCACAGCAGCGCGCGGAACAGGTGCGCCGACCGCGCCAAAGAAAACTACTAACGCTTGAAAAACGTTCCCTGGATGTGCTCAATCTGCCTAACACAGCCCGTGGCGCCGAGATAAAAGCGCGCTATAAGGAGCTTGTAAAACTCAACCATCCGGACGCCAATGGCGGTGACCGATCTTCTGAAGACCGACTGCGGGAGATCATCCAGGCCTACAACGTCCTGAAAAAAGCCGGTTTCCTTTAAGCCTGCAGGGTCCTGCCGGCTTTTCCCAAATGATCCTGCCCGAATATTCCGGGGCAGCGGAGGACTGATGACTGAGACGACGACTGCGGCCATGGCCATGCCGGACACTGAAGTTTCTGTAGAAGAGGTTTTCGGATTCAAGTCCAGCCTCAAGGTACCGGCATTTTCCACGCCGTCCGAGCATGTGCCGGAGCGCGACGAGGATTATCTGTTCGACCGAGCAACAACGCTGGCGATCCTTGCGGGGTTCGCGCATAACCGGCGCGTTATGGTGACCGGTTATCACGGCACCGGTAAATCGACCCATATCGAGCAGGTTGCCGCCCGCCTGAACTGGCCCTGTATCCGCGTCAACCTCGACAGCCACATCTCGCGTATCGATCTTGTCGGCAAGGACGCCATCGTCATCAAGGACGGACAGCAGGTCACCGAATTCAAGGATGGTATCCTGCCCTGGGCGTACCAGCACAATGTCGCGCTTGTGTTCGATGAATATGACGCCGGACGACCGGACGTTATGTTCGTGATCCAGCGTATCCTGGAGTCTTCGGGCCGCCTGACATTGCTGGACCAGAGCCGCGTCATTCGGCCCCACGGTGCGTTCCGCCTGTTCTCGACGGCGAATACGGTCGGCCTCGGCGATACGTCCGGCCTCTATCACGGCACGCAGCAGATCAACCAGGCCCAGATGGACCGCTGGTCGATCGTGACCACGCTCAACTATCTGCCTCACGACAACGAGGTCGATATCGTCTTGTCCAAGGCCAAGCACTTCCAGACCGACGAAGGAAGAAACACCATCTCGAAGATGGTTCGCCTTGCAGATATGACCCGCAACGCTTTCGTCAATGGCGACCTGTCGACCGTGATGAGCCCGCGTACGGTCATCACCTGGGCGGAAAACGCCGAAATCTTCGGTGATGTCGGATTTGCCTTCCGCCTCACCTTCCTCAACAAGTGCGATGATATGGAACAGTCCCTTGTCGCTGAATTCTACCAGCGCTGTTTCGGGGAAGATCTGCCGGAATCCTCTGTCAATGTCGTGATGAGCTGAGAAACCCATGGCACCGCGCCCCGGTCACAATACACTTCCGGGCAACAAGCCCGCGCCGTCGACCGAACCTTTCAAGCAGTCGGTCAGCGGAACAATGCGGGCGATTGCCGGAGATGCGGAACTTGAGGTGGTGTTCTCAGGTGATCGCCCGGGACTGAGCGGTCAGACCGCCCGTCTGCCGGAGCCCTCTCGCAAGCTCAATGCGCGGGATGTCGCCGTTACACGGGGACTATCGGATTCCATGGCTCTTCGCATGGCCTGTCATGACAAGGCAGTGCACTCGAAAAACATGCCGCAGGGTTCTGATGCCAGAGCCATTTTCGAAGCCGTGGAGCAGGCGCGCTGCGAGGCGGTCGGCGCGCGGCGGATGCAGGGTGTTGCCGAGAACCTTGCCGTCATGCTGGACGACAGGTTCCGCAAGTCGGGAGCTCCGGACATTTCAAGCCGGGAGGAAGCTCCGCTTCAGGATGCCCTTTCCATGATCGTTCGCGAACGCCTGACCGGTGCACCTCCACCGGAGAGTGCGGCGAACCTGGTCGACATGTGGCGCGGCTGGGTCGAGGAGAAGGCTGGCGAGGAACTGGATCTGCTGAGGACCGAGGTTGAAGATCAGAATTCGTTCGCCTCGCGCCTCAGAGATGTTCTCAAATCGCTTGATATGGGCGATGAACTTGGCGATCAGGATCAGGACAGCGACCCTGATCAGAACGAAGACCAGGGCAACAACGAGGAAGCCGAAACCGGCGACGACGAAAACGACACCGGCGAACAGGAAGCCGCCCCGCAGGAGATGGAGCTTTCCGGCGAGGAGCAGGAAGCGGGGGAAACCGAAGCCGCTGACATCGATATGGAAGACTTCGCCGAACAGGACATGGCGGAGGATTCGGAAGAGCCGGGTGAGAACGACAGGCAGGACACGCCCTTTTCCAATCGTCCTGAAACGGATTACCGGGTATTCACACATCAGTTTGATGAAACGGTCACTGCTGAAGAATTGTGTGACACGGCTGAACTGGACCGGTTACGCGGTTTTCTCGACAAGCAGCTCACGCATCTCCAGGGCGCTGTCGCCCGCCTTGCGAACCGCCTGCAGCGCAAGCTGATGGCGCAGCAGAACCGCGCATGGGATTTCGACCTGGAAGAGGGACTGCTCGATACGGCACGGCTGACACGTGCAGTCACCGATCCGATGTCACCTCTTGCCTTCAAGCAGGAGCGCGATACCAACTTCCGAGATACCGTGGTCACCCTGCTGCTCGACAATTCCGGCTCCATGCGCGGGCGTCCGATCACGGTCGCCGCGACATGTGCTGATATCCTTGCGCGCACGCTGGAGCGCTGCGGCGTGAAAGTGGAAATCCTGGGCTTTACGACAAAGGCATGGAAAGGCGGTCAGTCGCGCGAGAGCTGGATCGGTGCGGGCAAACCGCCGACCCCTGGCCGGCTGAACGATCTGCGGCATATCATTTACAAGTCTGCAGACGCGCCATGGCGCCGGGCGCGGCGTAACCTCGGCCTCATGATGCGTGAAGGCCTCTTGAAGGAAAACATCGACGGTGAAGCGCTGTTGTGGGCGCATGACCGTCTGCTCGCCCGTCAGGAACAACGCCGCATCCTGATGATGATTTCCGACGGGGCGCCGGTGGATGATACGACCCTGTCGGTCAATCCGGGCAACTATCTGGAACGCCACCTGCGCTACGTTATCGAGGAAATCGAAACCCGGTCACCTGTCGAATTGATTGCGATCGGCATCGGGCATGATGTCACCCGCTACTACCGTCGGGCCGTGACGATCGTGGATGCGGAAGAACTGGCCGGTGCCATGACAGATCAGCTTGCGGATCTGTTCGACGACGAGGTCCAGCAGGATCATCAGAACCGCGGCAGGCGCCGCGGTGGCCGACGATAGGTTCTGAAGAGACCATGGCGCGTCGGTTGCCGAATTTCAGTTCCTGTTTTGCTCTGGTGCTGACTGCATTCGTTGCTGTGTGGGTTGCGGACACGCCTGTCGCCCTGGCGCAGGAGATCTTGAGTGAAGGTCGGTCTGTCAAGGCGCGGACGAAGATCATAGAGACGTTTCACATAGGTCATGACGACACAAAATTCGGAGCGCTGACATTTCTTGGTGGTCTGGAGCTTCTGGCCTCCGACAGGAAAATCGGCGGCCTTTCCGGACTTCTCAGCCTTGATGATGGCAACGCCTTTCTTGCGGTGACGGACAATGGCCACTGGGTCAGCGGTGCGATCAAGCAAACGACGGATGGCAAACCAGTTGATATCAGTGAAATCCGCTTTACCCCTCTATTGGGAACCGACGGCAAGACGCTTCAGGCCAGATGGGGTCATGACACGGAAGCGCTGACACTGTCGGAATCTGGTCTTTATGTCTCCGCGGAAACCAAGAATGCGATCTACCACTATCCCTGGCCGCTGATCACTGGCAAGGAGCGTATGATCGGCGAGGTCAATCTGCCGGACGAGATTCGCGCACTGCCTCGCAATACCGGCCTTGAATCGCTCGCCGCAGCACCGGATGACAGCGCGTTGACCGGCAAACTGATTGCCATTGCGGAATCGAGCCAGAGCGACGCCCACGACCTATCTGCCTATATCGTCGGGCCGAACGGCGTCGAACGTTTTTCCATCAAGCGGAGCAACCGTTTTGATGCGACCGACGCGGCCTTTCTGCCGGACGGTGACCTCATCCTCATGGAGCGGAGATTCAATCTGCGTGACCTGATCGGACTGCGTCTGAGACGCATTGACGGGGCGGCGATCAAACCCGGTGCCGTGCCTGAGGGCAAAGTCATCCTGGAAGCGGATTTCAAGTACCAGATCGACAATATGGAAGCCTTAGCCGTTCACCAGAATTCCAAAGGAGAGACGATCCTGACGCTTCTGTCGGACAATAACCGGTCGATCTTGCAGCGCACGGTTTTCCTGCGGTTCAGGCTGGAGGAATGATCCGACACCGGTTGGCAAACCAGCCGTATTTCGAAGCGTGAGTGGCAAAGAGTATAAAACAGCTATTCATTTTTGAAACTAGATAGCGACTCAATCAATTGATTTTAAATAAAAAAACAGCTTGAAGTGCCTTTTAAATTCAGCATCTACGCCGCTGTACCATTCGGCACAGGCCTGAAGATATTCAGGATGATCCTGTAGGGGGCCAGCAAGGCGAGGGCCACGAGGATCTTGACCATCAGGTCACCGACCGCGAGCGACATCCAGAGGAGAACCTCTGTTTCCCCGCCAATGCCGAGGAACGGGACCGGGAAGGCCAGCGAGCCGTCCTCCATGCCGAACAGGCTGTCGACAAAAGCAAAGCTTGCGGAAAAGGCGATGCCGAAGAACAGCAGCGTGTCGATGACGGAGCCGATCAGCGAGGACGCCATCGGTGCCTTCCACCACGTCAGGCGGCGCAGCTTGTCGAAGATCGTGACATCAAGCAGCTGGGCGACAAGAAACGCGGTGCCGGAAGCAATCAGGATGCGGGGGGTGGTGAAGGCCTCGTCGACAGCCCAGAAAATCATCGGAACGACAATTGCCAGGATGAAGCCGGAAACAACGACCTTGCGGGCCGCGACAGGGCCGAAACGTCGGTTGGTCAGATCCGTGACCAGAAACGCGATGGGGTACGTGAACGCACCCCAAGTGAGCGTATCGGCCAGGTTAATACCACCGACAACATGCTCGACCGGGAACTGCACCAGGTAATTGGAGGCTGCAACGACAAGCGCCATCGCGAGAATCGCGATGGCGTGATGGCCCGCAGAGAAGCTCCGGGTATCCGTCATTTCAATTGCCCCAAAGGGTTGGATCAAGCAGCGGCGGCGTCAGCCTGCTTGCGCTTGATGCTGACCTTGATCTTGCGGGCAGCGCCGGAGAGCTGGTCGTCGGATGCCTTCAGAAGGTATGCGTCCAGACCGCCACGGTGCTCAACAGAGCGCAGGGCGTGGGCGCTGACACGCAGCTTGAAGCTCTCGCCAAGGGATTCGCTCATCAAAGAGACGTTGCACAGGTTCGGCAGAAACCTGCGGCGGGACCTGTTGTTTGCGTGAGAGACGTTGTTGCCTGTCATCACATCTTTGCCGGAAAGTTCGCAACGGCGTGCCATGATATCACCTTTTGTTTTCGCGGCCGGGCCGTTACATGGAACCCGGCATGTCCAAACCGGAACCGGCGCGGACCTGAGGTCCGGCGACATCGTCTCCGGCATTTCTCGGAAAAAGTTGCCCCGCTATAATGGCAGCTCGCGCCAACGTCAAGACATCTCCTGCCCATTGGCATGATTCTGTGGTTTTATTTATGCCAAGTTCAGATGTTAACCTCTGAGTTACCATAATTTAGAATGATTGACTGCGTTCGGCAGGTGATTTTCATGCTAAGGTTGGCTTGGCGGAACATTGTTGGCGTGGGGGCGTTGTTCACTGCCGGAGGGGCAGTGCGGAGGTTTGTTAAAGTGATTGGTCTGACGTCATTCGGGCGCCTCGTCGTCCTCCCATTGCTGGCAGGTGCGCTGTTTGTCGCGCCTGCGGAAGCCAAAAAGAACGGTGTCGGCGGGGTTTATTCAATCTCTCTGGCCGGTTTCAAGATCGGGCGCGGCACGCTGTCGCTTGTCATGCAGGGGAACGCCTATTCGGCCAAGGTTACGGTCGCCCCTGCTGGGATAGGCACGTTGTTTTCGACCGGCAAGGGCGGTGCCGAAGCCTCGGGCTGGCTCGTCGGCTCCAAGGTCGTCCCGTCCAAGTACAGGATGGCGTCCCACGCGTCCAATCTCGATTTTTACGTCAATCTGAACCAGGGATCGCGCAATATCCGCTCCATGGAAGTTGCGCCGCAGTTCAAACCGAATCCGGAACGGGTCAAGATCACCAAGCGCCACAAACGCAACGCGATCGATCCGCTCAGCGCGGCCCTGATGCCCGTCAGACGGTCCAAGGACAGCTTCGGACCGAAGGCCTGTTCCCGTAAATTGCCGATTTTCGACGGCTGGACCCGTTTCGATATCAAACTGAGTTTTGAAGGCACAAAAGAAGTCTCCGGCAGGGGCTACGACGGAACCGTGGTTGTTTGCAAGGCGCGATGGGTACCCGTTGCCGGTCACCGTCCGTCGAAGGAATCCGTCAAGTACATGGCGAAGGCCAATATGGAAGTCTGGATTGCTCCTATGGGACGGGACAACGTTCTGGTCCCTTATCGTATCGCAATCGACACCAAGAATGGACGACTGCTGGTGGAAGCCAGCAAGCTTACGATAGACGGTGCCGGTAGCGATCAGGCTGCCAGGTAGTTCACACCTCAATCCTCGTGCGTGCGTGAATATGTTGCCGCGCGCACTTTCTCATGCTTCGGGAATGTTCTGGTATCTGGAATTGTCCGAGAGGTTCAGGCGGAGACTTGCGCCCTCTTGCGTCTCTTGATACAGCGCTCCACATTACGCCATCTGGGTGTGGAAACACCTTTGTAACAGATTTCCGGACCGGTCGATCAACAGCCGGCGGGTCGGGATGTTTCGGGTAAACAAGTACATGCACAGCTATCTGGAGTTCGAAAAACCCGTCGCGGATATTGAAGGCAAGATCCAGGAACTGCGGGCAATCGCAGCGGAAGATGGTGAAGCAGTCAATGTCGACGGCGAAATCGAGCGGCTCAACACCAAGTCCGCCCAGACCCTTCAGGACCTTTACTCCAAGCTGACCCCCTGGCAGAAAACGCTGGTTGCCCGGCACCCGGACCGGCCGCATGCGGTCGATTATGTCGCCGGACTTGTTGAAGATTTCACGCCTCTGGCCGGTGACCGCAAATTTGCCGAGGATCATGCGCTCATCGCCGGGATCGGGCGCTTTCGCGGTCAGTCTGTTGCCATTCTCGCCCAGGAGAAAGGCCACGACACCGAAACCAGGCTGAAGCATAATTTCGGCATGGTCCGTCCCGAGGGATACCGGAAAGCAGTCAGGATCATGGAACTGGCGGAACGCTTCGGTATTCCGCTGTTGAGCTTCGTCGACACGTCCGGTGCCTATCCGGGGCGCGGCGCTGAAGAGCGCGGCCAGTCCGAGGCAATTGCGCGGTCCACCGATATCGGTCTTGGTCTCGGTGTGCCGTCGGTCGCCGTTGTCATCGGGGAAGGCGGATCGGGAGGCGCGATCGCGATCGCGACCGCCAACAAGGTGCTCATGATGGAGCACGCCATTTATTCGGTCATTTCGCCGGAAGGCGCAGCTTCCATCCTGTGGCGGGACAGCGCCAAGGCGCAGGATGCTGCAACTGCGCTCAAAATCACGGCCCAGGACCTTAAGCAGCTTGGTGTGATCGACGACATTATCGTCGAGCCGGTGGGCGGTGCGCACCGTGCGCGCGAAATCGTGATCGATACTGCCGGCAAGTCAATCGAAGCCGCTCTTGAGGAATTGTCGGGCCTCGAACCGGAAGAAATCCGCAAGCAAAGGCGCGAAAAATTCGTCGCGATCGGGCGAACCCTTTCCTAGGGCTCCGGTTTCCAAATGCGTCAACAACAGACATCAGGTATCTCCTGAAGTGCCTTAATTCACGGGAATGTCAGAAGAATTACAGGTACGCTGGCAGATTTTGCGGCCGCGTTTGCCTTGCTGTGGCCAGATTCTGCCTGCATTCAGGCACATATGAGGCATTCAGGTGGTCGTCTGCCGAAGATATTTTTATTTATCACCGGAATTTGCTTCGCGAGGGCAGGCGGGTTTCAGTAACTTATCGTCAACTAACATTCCCTAGCCTTGCGCGGGGGCAAGACGCAGGAAACCTTGTCGAAGCTGACGCAAGCCATTTGCCGCAGCTTTTCGGTTTCCGATCAGTTTGGGAAAGTAACATGGTCTTTGGGCGCCTATCGAAATCGCCAGCCGGACTGTACCCGGGTTCACGCCGCAGGAGCGGCCGCGCGGCATCAAGGGCCGGCGCGCTGGTTTTGGCAGCCGGTGTTCTGGCCGCGTGTCAGGCCGACGAGTTCGGCGCCGGACCCAAGCATCTGCGTCCCGTCAGCGAATCCATCAAGCGCAAGATGACCGATCTCAACATGAGTTCGACGTCGCCGATCATGATCCGTATCTTCAAGGAAGAGTCCGAACTTGAAGTCTGGAAGCAGACCCGGACGGGTAAATTCAAGCTTCTGGACGAATTCGAGATCTGCAAGTGGTCCGGCAAACTCGGTCCGAAATTCAAGGAAGGCGACCGTCAGGCTCCGGAAGGTTTCTATGAGATCACGCCGGCGCTCATGAATCCGAATTCGAGCTACCATCTGGCTTTCAATCTCGGTTACCCGAACAAGTATGACCGCTCGCACGGGCGCACAGGGTCGCATCTGATGGTGCACGGCGCGTGCTCCTCGCGCGGGTGCTATGCCATGACCGATGAGCAGGTGGAAGACATCTACGCTCTCGCCCGCGAGAGCTTCAAGGGCGGACAGCGCTCTTTCCAGGTACAGGCATTTCCGTTTCGCATGACGCCGGAAAACATGGCGCGCCACCGCGACAACGATCATCTTGGCTACTGGAACATGTTGAAGACCGGCTATGACCATTTCGAGGTCACCAAGACGCCGCCAAAGGTCTCTGTTTGCGAAAAGAAATATGTCTTTGACGCGACAACACTGGTCGAGGGCGTTCCCTTCCGGGCCAGCGCCAAGTGCCCGGAATACCAGGTAAGCCCGCGCATTGCATCTGCCGTTGCCTCAAAGCAACGCAAGGACGACCAGAAATTCCAGCAGCTTGCTGCAAAGTTCGATTCGCGTGACGAACGTCAGCAGCGTTGGGAAAATCGCTCCAACCGCCTTGCGACGGCGCTCGGTGGCGGTACGGAGGAAACCGGTATCACGACGGCTGCGATTCCATCAGGCGAGCAATCGGCCGCGAATGAGGAAGCAACAGCCGCGGTCGCGGGCGCCGGTAACCCGGCAGCGCCGCAAGCAGATGCCACCGGTACTGCCGTTGAAACGGCGTTCGCGCCACAGAAGAAGTCCGGCGGCAGTGCGACTGGAAGGTTCTTGAAACGTTGGGTTCCGTTCGGACCGAAAGCGACCGAGGAAGAAGGTCTTGTCGGACCGATCACGACGGATGTGGTACCGGGCGCCAAGCCCTGACCTCAACGGTCGCGGCTGGATATTCAGATTGTAGGCAACCCATTTGAGACGCCTACCTGCAGGACGGCGGGATCATAAGCCTTGCGTGCGAAAACGTCCCTGACCAACGGCTCGAAACTTTCCAACGTATCGGTGGGGAATTCCGGATCGAAGGAACTCTGATCCCAGCGTTCGCAGAAATCGGAACATGCCTTGAAATGCACGTGATCCTTGAAACGGTCCCGTGCATTTTCGTCCCAGCCGTAGTGCCGGGCGTAATAAAGCATCTGGAAAATGCCGTGGTGTTCAACGACCCAGGCGACTTCGTCGCGCACGAAGGGGCGGATCACTTCTGCTGAAAACCGGTCATGGTTCTGCGGTGCAAGGCCGTCACCGATATCATGAAGAAGTGCGCCGATGATCCAGTCTATATCCGCGCCTTCCCGGCGTGCGCGCGTCGCGGCCTGAAGTCCATGGTCCATCCGCGTGATCTTGTATCCGGTCAGCGTGTCTTCACCCTGGCGGCGGAGCTCGGAAAGAATCCTTTCCGCCGTCATCGCAAGATACGGCTTTTCGGCCTGTTCAAGAAGCTGGTAGTCTTCTTTCGTACCGTCCTTCATCTGGGTGAACGAAACTGTTTTCACGGCGCACGCTCCTCTCGATTTCCGGGAGTGTGTGCCATGATTTTGGCAAAAGTCCAGACAGGAAACTCCAGATTTACCGTCTGGTCGCTTTTGGTCAACGCGGCGCCGGTGCAGGCATCTCGGGAAGAGCGGCTTCGATGGCAAGTCCGAGCGACAGCAGGTGACGGTCTGAATGGGCCGGGCCGTCAAGCTCGAGGCCGACCGGCAGTCCTTCAGAGGTGACGCCGATCGGCAAAGACAATCCCGGTATGCCGGCAATCGAACCGGGATCCGTGTTGCGAATGAATGTCTGGAACGTCGGAACATCCTCGCCGTTGAGGGAGACCGTCTGGTCGGATCCTGTAATCGACTGCGCTTCCAGCGGGGTTGTCGGGAATACGAGTGCATCGAGCTTGTTGGTCACAAAGACATCCGCATAGCCCGACTGGACGAGGGGGCGCAGGTCGTTCATGGCCATCCGGTAAACCTCCTCGGGTATCGCCTGGTTGCCGAGGACCAGGTTTTCGAACACGAATTTGACGTCCGGACTGGCCACCGCACCGGCAATATCATCCAGCGTGAGCCCGGTTCCGTATTGCTCCAGAAAGGCCGCGAGGTCTCGTTTGACTTCCCAAAGGGCGATCGGGAAGCCGGCTTTGCCTGCAAGGTCGAGTTCCGCGCTGATATCGACTTCGATCAGCGTGGCTCCGGACTTCTCCAGTTTGTCCAGGGCAGCCCTGAACACCCTTTCCGTTTCCGGCGACAGGTTTTCCGTCAGGCCCGAGGGTACGCCAAGCCGCACCGAGTTAAGCTCGACTGCAGGCAGTGTGCCCGGTGAACCCGTGATTACGGCGTCCAGGAGTGCAAGATCGCCGACGGTTCTTGCAATCGGTCCGGGTGTGTCGCGCGTGGACGAGATCGGGATGATACCGCCTGCCGGATATCGACCCGTCGTCGGGCGCAATCCGGCAACTCCATTGAGAGCTGCTGGAATGCGCACGGAGCCTCCAGTATCGGTTCCAAGCCCGGCAGAAGCCAGTCGCGCACCAATGGCGGCGCCCGTTCCTCCGCTCGACCCACCGGCAAAACGTTCCGGGTCGTAGGCATTCGCGACCGCTCCGAAGACCGCATTGTTGGATGTGATGCCGAAGGCAAGTTCGTGCAGATTGGTCTTACCAAGAAGGATTGCACCAGCGTCCCGGAGTTTTGCAAGCACGGGTGCATCTGTCGCCGGTATCCAGGCTTTCAGTGCCGGCGTTCCGCCGGTGGTCGGTAAACCCGCGGAGGCAATATTGTCCTTCACGACAAGGGGAACGCCGTGCAGCGGTCCAAGGTCGGCGCCGGCCTTTACTGCCTCATCGGCAGCCGTCGCTGCTGCCAGGGCTCCTTCGCTGTCGAGCGTGATGTAGACATTGCCGGCGTCGTCGCCCGTTCTTGCAATGAACGCATTCACGAGATCCGTGGCGGTGAGACTTTGAGCAGCAATTGCTTCGGCAACCTCCCGAGCGGACAATGTGGTGATGTCCTCGGTGGCCGAAGCAGGGCTGATGACAAGCGCAACCACAGCAGCCAGGCCGGCGGTGATATGCCTTTTCATGATCGTTCCCCTTCTTCCGGTAGGGGCAACAGCAAACGCTTAAACATGTCAGTCCGCATCCTCAAAAATGAGGAGAAGGTGAAATTTATTGCACAGGTGCGTTGAGGCTCACGATCAGGTTTGCGCGACTGGATGCGCCGGATTTCTGGAAAATCGACTTGAGATGCGACCGCACGGTCGTTACCGAAACGCCGAGAACCGTCGCGATCTCCCGATCCCGCCTTCCCTCAGCGAGCAGGCAGATCACATCCCGTTCCCTAGCCGTCAATCCGTGCTGTGACGCCCAATTGGCCACTCGGATACGCGGGTCCGTGTCGCGCAATTTTTCCGCGTCGGATCGCAGGTTACCGAGTGCCTTGCCGAATGCGGCTCCGATTGCATCGAGCAGTTCAAGATCCCGTTCCTGAAAGGTCTCGCGATTGCCACTTCGCCAGATGCGCAGGTCGCCGAGATGGCCGGAAGCCGAATAAGCGTGATAGTTCATGCCATGGTACAGCCCGTCCCGGGCCAGAAAATCGTTGTAGAATTCGGTGCGGTCGAATTGTTCCCTGGAGATGACCTGTTCTACGTGGGCGGCTCGCTGGCACATGCGGAATCTCGGTGTAATCGGATCGCAGTACTGGTAGTGACTTTCATACGCAGCAAGGTTGCTTTCGTCCATGTTCAGATAGACGCCGCCGGTGTCACCGTCGGATTTTGTCCAGACATAGGAGGCGAAATAGTCTGCCTCCAGCAGATCAAGCAGGCGCTCGCCGATCTGCGTTCTGAGTTTCCGCGCGTCCCGGATCGCGACCATGTCCTCCATGATGGCGAACAGCAGGCTGGTTTCCCTTCCAGAGAGCGTCGTCAGCATACCGGCCTCCTCTAGGTTATTCCCTCATGCAAGGTAACCGGGATATGGCTTGTCGTCACCTGGAAGAGGGATGGCCGTGTCCGCCTATTTCGGCATCAGAACCCAATAGTCGAAATCGAGGATGACATCTTCCAGGTATTTGCCGTCTCCATCTTTCAGCGGGAAGTCCTGGCAGGAACGGTTCCTGGCGGCGGTGAGCCGGAGGCGCAGCGCACCAACGTCCATCCGGCCCTCGATCTCGGACTTGTCGAGGACTTCCGACCAGGCGTAGACGGTGTCGCCGGAAAACAGCGGCGCGACATGACGCCCGCCGTTGATGCCCGAGATGTGAAAGGCATTGCCGAGCCCGTTGAATGACAGGGCCCTGGCCAGCGAAATCACGTGGCCGCCGTAAATCAGACGTTTGCCGAAACGGCCCTTGGATTCGGTATGCTGATTGAAATGCACCTTGGCCGTGTTCTGATAAAGACGAGTCGCCATCTGGTGTTCCGCCTCCTCGACGGTCATGCCGTCGACGTGATCAATCTTCTCGCCGATTGCGTAATCGCCATACCGAAACGCAGACCCCGACAGGTCGTTGTCCCAGTTCGCGCTGTCCAGCAGGGGAACCGCGGTGCCGAGCGCGTCCGGGTCGATCGCGGCGGGAAGGTCCGGAACGACCGGGTCGGGCGCAGGCGAACCGGGATCACGCTTGTTGACCATGACCCAGCGGACATAATCCAGCACTTCGGTTCCATTGGCGGTGTAGCCGGTCGAGCGGACATAGACGACACCGGTCCTGCCGTTGGAATTTTCCTTCTTGCCGATCACTTCCGACACGGTCGACAAGGTGTCGCCCGGGTAGACGGGTGCGAGAAAACGGCCACCTGCGTAACCGAGATTGGCAACGGCGTTCAGCGAGATATCCGGCACTGTCTTGCCGAAGACGATGTGAAAGGTCAGCAGATCGTCGACCGGAGCGTGGGCATAGCCAAGCGAACGCGCGAAGGCATCTGAAGACTGCACGGCAAAGCGGGATCCGTAGAGCGCGGTGTAGAGCGCCTGATCACCGCCTGTAACCGTGCGCGGCGTTGCGTGGCGGATTACCTGGCCGATCTCGAAGTCTTCAAAAAAATTACCGCGATTGGTCTTGCTCAACGGTTCCTCCCGGGGTGCGGTTCGTTGCCGTCGATTAGAGCCTATTGCAGCGCACACAGGCAAGTGCGACGTTTAGGGAAGGGGCAGGGAATGTGTGTGTCGTTGTTGTCGGGGTCGTTTCGAGGCGATGGCTGTGTACGAGCTGCCGATTGTGTTCGGTGGATTTGCGCCCGCATTGCCGGCATACGTTCCTTTGGGGCCTGGTGAGGCAAGCAGACCTTCAATACGGTCGACGCAAATTGACCTTAATGCGGACGAAGCGGCCAACCAGAAGAAGCATTGCCTGGTCATCGCGTTCTTTGCCGCTGCTTTCCAAAGTTATGTGTTGTTCAGATAGGCAGAAAACACTCGCGACGTGTCCCCGAACTGATAAACAAAATGATTTCGGTAGATCGCATTTTGTCTCTGTGGAACCGTCATCTGCGTAAGGGGAATGACCGATCAGCCCTGGTGGATCCAAGGGCAACCTCTATCAATCGATTTCAATGATGATGCCGGTGTGGACCACGTGGGCGTCCGCCCAACGGTTATTTGGAATCGGGGGTTCATTGAAAAACGCCGCCATCACCGCCTGGCCCTCGCCACTGTTGTTTGGCTGGCTTGGGAACCAAGGTATCCAGTCGGCAGGTTCGCCGGTCACCCAGCCCCAACCTCCGTCGGGTTCGCGCGCACCCTCCGTTTGATGTAAGCCGAAGGTTGGACCTACATAGGAATTGTCGCCGTGGTCCCGCCAGAATCGCTTGTCGTCCTTGACCAAACGAAAGACGAAGTCGTTTTCCTCGGGTGTCGTGAGTGTCGCCAGATGTCCACCACTTCGCTCGGCGAGCGCATTCGCCTCGTCGGATCTCGAACAGCACCATGTCAACACACCAACAAATAGACGATCTTCATAATATCCATAAACAAATTCTTTGCCTGCGAGCGCCGTTGCAGCTTTCAGAAGCCGCGGATCCGTCTCGAGAAGGGCCAAAGTCTTTGGGTCGTACCGTCGTGCATTGCTAGAAGACACGATCGGGACTGTACTTGTTTCAGCCACAACGAATTCGACGTTCAATGCATCTGCCGTCCCCGCGGTCACCACGCCCGTCGACGGCAGCCCCGCAGCCGCCTGGAAATCCGCGATCGCCCGGCGCGTTCGCGCCCCGATCACGCTATCCTCCGGACCCGCATCGTAGCCGCGCGCGTTTAGTGCCGCCTGCACCGCCCGCGCATCTTCCTTCGACAGCCCAAGCGACTGCTCGGCAAAGGCCGCCGTATCGCGCGCAACCGTGATCTGTCCGCTCTCGGCGACGACGCTCCCCGGCGCGCTTGCCAGCGCTGCCGCTGTCAACTCCTCGCGCGCAGCCAGCGCCAGGTCACGCATCGATCCCATCGGGAACCGCTTCAGGTAGATATCCCAGGCCCGCTCGGTGTTAATGGCCAGCGCCGCCTCGAAGATCGCCTCCTCCTGCGCCGCGGCGATGGCCGAACCCTCACCTCCTTCGCCAAGTTTCAAGTACACCTCCAGCGCTAAGTCGTTCGTCACCGTTGGTACCTGCTTGTCGTCTGTGTCGGACTTCACGTCGCGAATCACACGCTTCATCAGCGTAAGGATCTCGACGTTTTCGGTCGGCAGGTGCTTCGCCAGCGCCTGGGTGAACGGCGAGTTCCCAGAGGCGCCGTCATAGGCCACCTGCCCGGGCGAGGCTGCGAACATTAGCATCGAACCCTGGAAGCGCCCCGCCATCGGTGCGAGACCCCGGGTCGTAAGCGCCCGCGTCGGCGAGAAATTCTGGGTATAAAACTCGGTGGCAAGTGGATTGTCGCGACATGCGTCGATGAAGACCAGAGCGGCGCGCGCTCTTTCTTCGAGCATCTGCACGATCCGGTTGAGCGGTAGCGCCTCGCTCTGCACGTCGAAGGTACTTCGTAACGCGGCGTCTACACCCAACAGGTAATTCTGTCCCTCGAACTGCATGCCGTGGCCGGCGTAGTAAAAGAGAGTTACGTCTGCGCCCTCGGTCCTGTCGAGGAAGGCCGAGAACTCCGCCGCCAGCTCTGCCCGCGTCAGGTCGGCCGCCAGCGCGACATCAAAGCCCAGACCTTCGAGCGTATTGGCCACGAGGCGCGCATCGTTGACCGGATTGGCGAGCCGCCCCGCGTTGGCGTAGTCTGCGTTGCCGACGATGAAGGCCGTACGTTTTTCGGCAAGGGCTGGAAACGCTGCGAGCGACACCACACAAGCAAGAAGAAAAATCCGAAACATTGCTACCCTGCTGGCAATTTATCTGTTCATAACAATAAACATGACATGCATACCTATATCAGCAGCAAGCGACAAGCTTTGGACCATCGTCCAACGGCAAGACCGACATCAATTTGTTTGGACTAAACGACAGCTGTGCGTCCAAAATTTGGACGTTCAACAACTTGAAAACTATACCCGAAAGCTGTCATTCGTTGCAGAAGCAGCAAATTTATGGATGGGCGGGAAGCGGATGTTATGTGGAGATGTGATGTTCCCTTCTCGGAGGACCAATCCGGTTTCCTGAAACTCCTGTTCGTTCAGGGTGCTTCGATCCGCGAGACATGACCGGATTTTACCCTAGCGAAAGGTCCCCGCGGTAAACTGGCCGAAACATCATTCAGACGAGATACTGATGCCGTCCTCCAGCCCTGCCGCACTCGATATTCTCAATCTCAAAAAATACTTTGGCGAACCCGCCGTAAACGATCTTTCCCTGACAGTGCGTGAGGGAGAATTCTATGCCTTGCTGGGTCCGAACGGCGCGGGTAAAACGACGACGCTGAGGATGGTGGCGGGATTGCTCGAGGCTGATGCGGGCTCCGTCAAGATCTGTGGCATCGACGCTTTTTCCGACCCGATTGCCGCCAAGCATGTTCTGGCCTGGGTCCCGGACGAACCCATGGTTTACGACAAGCTGACACCGCTCGAATATCTTGAGTTTGTGGCAGGCCTCTGGAGCATGGAACCGGACCTTGCGCGTTTCAAGGCCGACACTCTGCTCGACTCGTTCGGACTTGCGGCTCATTCCAATGAACGCTGTGGCGGGTTCTCCAAGGGGATGCGTCAGAAAGTGGCGCTTGCCGGTGCCCTGATCCACGAACCGCGTCTGATAATCCTCGACGAGCCGCTCACCGGACTTGATGCAGGATCTGCTCGGCAGGTGAAGAAGGTGCTGTCCGGCCTTGTTGCGCAGGGTGTGTCGATCGTCATGACGACGCATATCCTTGAAGTCGCGGAGCGTATGGCTGACCGGATCGGGATTATCGCCCGCGGACAGCTCGTTGCCGAAGGCACGCTGGAAGAGTTGCGCGAACGAGCGAGCGCCGACGGCAATTCCCTGGAGGACATTTTCCTCAAAATCGTGGGCGGCGGCTCCGAAGGCGGCGCACAAACGGGCAAAGCAGATTACCCTGACGAGAAGGTGGCATGAGCGCACTCGCGGCACATTCCGCCCTGATACGTTTTTCAAGGCATGAATTGCGACTCGCCTGGCGTGACTGGGCCTGGATGTTTTCGGGCTGGCGCAACACCAGCCTGCGGCGCGCACTGATCGGCATGGGCGTGTTCTATGCGATCATGCATTTGATCGCGTACGCCGCGCTTTCGCCCTATTTTGCCACCGGGATCATGCTCAATCAGACCACGCAAGCAATGCTTTCGGTCACGGTCCTGCTTAGCTTCACCATGATGCTGTCGCAGGCGATGGAATCGGTAACGCGCGCGTTCTACGCCCGCGATGATCTCGACCTGATACTGTCTTCACCCGCGCCCTCCCGTGACCTGTTTCTTGTGCGCATCGTCATGATGGCTCTGACAAGCTGGGTGATGTCGGCACTTGTCATGTCTCCGTTCCTCAACGTTGCCGTGGTGCTTGGCGGGCAGCATTGGCTTGCGGGATATGTGGTTCTCTTTTCAGTATCGCTGAGCGCAACAGGAGCAGGTGTGTTGATCACGCTCGCGCTGTTTCGAACGGTGGGCGCGCAGCGTACGCGCCTCACTGCGCAAATACTGGCTGCCATTGTCGGTGCGGCCTTCCTGATCGGGATGCAGGTGGTTGCAATCCTGTCCTTCGGGTCGATCTCCCGGTTCACTCTCTTCGACCCGGCCTTTCTGGCGAACCATGCGCCGTCTGCCGGCTCCCCATGGTGGTTTCCCGCCCACGCTGTGGCCGGACAGACCAATGCCGTTATTCTGATCTTTGCAGCCTCCGTCCTGTTTTTTGCGATGGGAGCCTGGCTTGGCGCGGTTCAGTTTCGCCGCATTGTCGTGTTGGCACTCGGTGTCACGGAAAAGACCGCGCGCGGACGCGCATCCGAACGGGCCTTTCGCAGTTACTCGCCGTTCGGCGCGCTCGTTCACAAGGAGCTCAGTCTGATATTCCGCGACCCGTGGCTGGTTTCCCAGACACTGATGCAGGTTCTCTATCTTATCCCGCCGGCTGTCATGCTCTGGGTCAGTTTTGGCGAGAACACCGAGATTTCCGTGATTATCGCTCCCGTTATCGTTATGGCAGTCGGCCAGCTTGCCGGCGGCCTTGCCTGGCTGACCATCTCCGGTGAAGATGCCCCCGATCTGATCGCAACGGCCCCCATCTCCCTGTTTACACGCCTCTGGGCGAAAGTGTTGTCGGTCCTGACGCTTATCGCCACAATACTACTGCCGATTGCTCTGTGCCTGGCGCTCATATCGTTATGGGGGGCAGTGGTCACCTTTGCCGGCGCGATGATCGCAGCAGCAAGTGCAATCCTGGTTCAACTCTGGTTTCGATCTCAAGCCGAACGCACAACCTTCCGGCGCCGGCAGGTCGCTTCGAAGGCCTCGACGCTCGCGGAGGCCGGTGCGTCCATTTCCTGTGCGGCGGGCACGGCACTGATCGCGGCGGGGAGCCCGCTGGCGCTTCTGCCTGTCGTCCTGCTTTTGATTGTGCTTGGGATCTCCCGGAGTATCCGTCCGAGGCATGACGCAAAAATTTAAGGGTTTACGCGCCGGATTGGGCTAGACAGCAAACGCAAGTGCGTCCATGCGTCCACAAGTGATCAAGCCCAAGGCCGCAGCGAGGATGAGTTTGGTCCGATAATGCCGGCCGTCCAATTAGACGCTTGTTCTTTGACCATTATTGGTGCCAGTTTCTATAGATAGATTCGGGAGGACATCTCTGTGTTTCACGGCAAGGTACTGGTCGCCCAGGGAGGCGGTCCAACGGCGGTTATCAACCAGTCCATGGTTGGGGCGGTCCTGGAATCACGCAAGTTCCGCTCCGTCGAGTTGATCTACGGTGCCGTGCACGGCGTGCGCGGGATACTGGACGAGGATTTTTACGATCTGACCCAGGAGACCACCCACAATCTGGAAATGGTGGCAAACACACCGTCTTCGGCGCTTGGCTCGACGCGCGACAAACCGGACCTGAAGTATTGCCAGGAAATCTTCAAGGTCCTGCGGGCGCACAAGATCGGCTATTTCTTTTACACCGGCGGCAACGATTCCTCGGATACGGTTCGCATCGTGAATGATGAAGCGCGCAAGGCAGACTACAATCTGCGCTGCATCCATATTCCGAAAACCATCGACAATGACCTGGTCGAGAACGACCACACGCCGGGCTTTCCCTCAGCCGCGCGGTATGTGGCTCAAGCATTCATGGGAATCAATCTCGACAATGCGGCGCTGACCGGCATCTATATTGGCGTTGTCATGGGGCGCCATGCCGGTTTTCTCACCGCCGCATCGGCGTTGGGAAAGAAATTCTCCGATGATGGTCCACATCTCATCTACATGCCCGAGCGTACCTTCGAGATCGATCGGTTCATCGGTGACGTCAAGCAGGTGTATGAACGCTACGGGCGCTGCGTCGTTGCCGTCAGTGAAGGCATCCATGACGGCTCGGGTGAGCCGATCATCGCCAAGCTGGCCAAGGAGGTCGAGCGCGATGCACATGGTAATGTGCAGTTGTCCGGAAGCGGCGCCCTGGCCGATCTGTTGACGCAGAAGGTCAAGGAGGAACTGCAGATCACGCGGGTCCGGGGTGACACGCTCGGCTATATCCAGCGAAGCTTTGTCGGATGCGTTTCCGATGTTGACCAGAATGAAGCCCGAGAGGTCGGTGAAAAGGCCGTCCAGTACGGGATGTTCGGCGATCGCGACGGATCGGTGACGATAAAACGCACCGGCCACTACTCGGTGGATTACGAACTGGTTCCGCTGGAACTGGTTGCGGGAAAGACCCGCACAATGCCCGACGAGTTCATCACGGCTTCCGGTCACGACGTTACAGACGAGTTCCGGATGTATCTTCGCCCCCTTTTGGGCAAGGGCATGCCGGACGCCCATCGCCTTCGTCCGAACAAGGTGCCGAAGATCCTGGCAGCCTCGTCATAGGAGACGGCACTCGCGCGGGCGGTTCCGGACTTTTTCTGCTCGGTGAATGAACGCCAGGTCAGCGGACATTGCGGTCAGTTTTATGGTGTCTGCAATGGTTGAAACTGCTGTTGGGGTCAGACGTTCAAATCCTTCCTGTGCTGAGGTGTCGAGCTCGCCGCCGACCCCAACTTGAGTCATTGGCTGACAACTTTCCATTGCTTCAGCGAGGCATCGATCTCATCGCAGGTTCCCAAAGTGAGCGGCCGTTTCACCCAGGGACCCGCTGGGACGGTTTCCGCAGCGACCGCCACACAAATCGCCTTGTCCTCATTCAGTCTCAGGGTCTGATCTGCTTCATTGTAAATGAACTTCTGTCGCGGATGGTCGCTGCATTCCAGCAGGGCAAACTCCGACTTTCCGGTCGCGACCAAGGCCTGCATGCAGAAGCCTTCAAATGGGTAGGAAACGACCTGCATGGTGTTTGTGTTGTACTCAAAGCGGGTGTCATGCCCCTCATAGCTGCGCGGCTCGCCCTCACTGGGTGGTTTGCAAGAATGGGTCTGCAACAGATCGGAGCGCCCGGGGCCATATGTATCGATGCAAAACCCAAATCCGTTTGGTTCGTCCTGGTTGTCGCTGAGGACGATGTACGGCGCTTCAGACGGAACCTTTGGTGCGTCGGCGCCGGCAATGCCAGTCGCCCCGAGCAGCGCAGCAGAAATTATGGCAAGTCGCATAGTGCGTCCTTTTCATAGCTTGTCGAGATTACATCTGATTAGCGGCTTTTTGATTTACTATCAACTGAAACAATTTGAATTAGAACTATTTTTCCTGGGCGTATTCTGGCTCTTTTGATAGGCCGCAAGTTCACTTAAAGTGAGTTCATGAAACGTCAGCACGCACAAATTCACCCCTTCCTCCATTCAGCAGCAATTATGGAGAAGCAATTGGAAAACCTGCTTGGATCATCCAAGATACGGCATCGACAAGCTCTTGTTCTGGATGCGCTATTGCAAATCGGACCGTCCTCTCAGCAGCACCTTGCCAAACAGTTCAGCGTCTCACCTGGAACCATGAGTTCGATGATTTCTCGGCTTGAAACACTTGGATACGTGCAACGTGAGACCAACCCTACAGATCGACGCGCCGATGTCGTCAACATCACAGCTGAAGGGCTGACGGCTCTTGCGGGTGTCGCAGACATTTGGCGTGAGGGTGACAAGATTATCGAGAACATCCTCGGACCAGAAGAAAGCAAACGTTTCTTTGCACTCTCGGACAAACTCAGCAGAGCGCTTGGCGGCGGCCCACCAAAGAAAGAAAAGTCCAACTAACAACATAGAACTGTAGTGGTCGCGCATGAGCGCAGTTTTGATTGCTGAGCGGACGTTCATGTTTTGCGCAGTATTTACAACGTCATGCATTCTCGAATGCAGAATACGTTCGCACGTCTTGCGTGATTGTCGCCGCGATGCGGGCTACACCTCCCAAACCATTATTGAATGCCGCTGTTTGACACTGGTTCCGTATTGAGCCTTCGCTGCGATCGAGATCGGCAAACAGGGAGCGGACCAAGGCGTCATCTGATCAAATTGTTCGAACTGGTGCCTGTGGTGCAAAGCGATCAGCGGAACACTTCGCAGTGAACGGCTGCTTCGAACCGATATCGATGTGATGCGGTTAACCTGACAGCGTCGCTTTCCATTGCCGCGCTTCCACCGCTTCAACCGTGAGTTCAATACAGAGTTGACGCACAGCCTCTAAGGCAAACGTTGCCGGGCGATCGCTCAATTCTCCGATATAGAGCGCGCGACTGAGCTTCGGCCTGACAATCGGGCGAGTCACCAATGTGCCTGCGTCAATGTGTTCTTTCAGGATAAACTCGGTGCCTATGAGGCAGCCGATGCCAGAAAGAAGGGATCCGCCGATAGCGGCGATCGAGTTTATCTGGAACTGAGCGTTTTCTTCGATCCGTCTAAGCAGGGACGGATCGTCCATCACGGCCCGGGTGTTCAGGCCTTGACGAAGAATAATCAGCGGTAATTCCAGAAGTGCCTCAAAGCTGATTGCGTCAGTCCCGCCCATTACATCCGGGCGGCCCACCAGAACCAACTCTTCTTCCAATATTGGCTGGAACCTGAAGCGTGAGTCAGGAGACTGATTGTAGGTAAGGGTCAAATCGACTTCCGAAGACGCAAGCTGCTGGGCGGTGGACCCGGAAAAGATCTCGGAAAGATGCAGGCGGAGTTTCGGATAGGCTTGCGAGACACGCTGCACCAGGGGCACACCGATTGCCTTAACGGCCGAATGCGCAAAGCCCACCGAGATCTCACCCGCAACCTCGTTCGCATTATCTCTGATATCGGCACTGGCGGCCTGCATGGAGCGCAGGATCGCTCGCGCGTGCTCATACAATCGAGCACCAGATGCCGTCGGCCGAACGCCCCTTGGCAATCTCTCAAATAACGGCGTTCCAAGTTCAGCTTCCAGATTGGAAAGATGCCTGCTCAAAGCAGACACCGCGACCCTTTCCCGATCCGCGGCGCGAGCCAGCGCACCTTCCTCAAAGATCGCTGCAAAATATCGGAGCTGTCGACTGTCCATGCGTTCTCAATAACAGAAAGGAGCTTTATTAACATTGAAATTTTGCAAAGCACGCCGATCGAGTACCGTTGGCTGGCGCGAGTCCAACCGGAGCACAAACGGTGTCAAACGATTTCAGACCCTTGCAGGGCATCAGGGTCGTTGAAATGACCCACATGATAATGGGGCCAAGTTGCGGCCAAGTCCTCGCCTATCTCGGGGCCGAGGTGATCAAGGTTGAGCCTCCTGCAGGGGATAAGACAAGGCACCTGACAGGAATGGGGCGTGGGTTCTTTCCAAGTTTCAATCGCGGCAAGCGCTCGATCACTTTGGATCTCAAGGCCGAGGCAGGAACGATTGCGCTCGATCGGCTGTTGGCTACCGCCGATGTTTTCGTTGAGAACTTCCGCGACCAGTCACTTGACAAGATGGGATTTGCGCCCTCCGAGTTGCGAAACAAGCACCCCAAACTGATCATAACGTCCTGCAAAGGCTTCCTGCGCGGTCCCTATCAGGATCGAACGGCAATGGACGAAGTCGTTCAGATGATGACCGGAATGGCCTACATGACTGGCCCAACGGGTCGTCCATTGCGCATTGGTTCGTCTGCAAATGACATCATGGGTGGGGTTTTCGGGGCTCTTGCGGTTCTCGGGGCCCTGATGGAGCGACAACAGTCCGGCCAGGGGCGCGCCTTACGCGTCGGCCTTTTTGAGAATTGCCTAATGCTTGTCATGCAACACATGGTTCAGTTCGATCTGGACGGACGCGAACCAGCCCCTATGCCCGAGCGCGAGTTTTCTTGGCCGGTCTACGATATCTTCGACACGCATGACCAGCGCCAGATCTTTGTGGGTGCTGTCACGGAGGGCCATTGGCAGATATTGTGCAACGCCATCGGTTTAGAGCACTTGCTGGAGGATAGCCGGCTCCAGACGAAAATGAGCCAAATCGAAGCGCGGCACTGGACGATCCCCATTTTTGCAGAAGCAATCAAAAAACTCGATTTCACTGAATTGGTCGAAATTCTTGAAGCTTCAGGCATCCCCTTTTCTCCAATCAACCGTCCGGCTGACATGTATCGGGACCCACATGTCTTGCGTCCCGGCGGTCTACAGCACTCGATGCTGTCTGGTGGGCAGGTATTCCGGGCTCCGGGATTGCCCATAGAAGTTGATGGCGACAGTCCCCGTCCGGCATCACTCGATGTCACAGATGTCGGTCATGATACCGAAAACGTTCTTTCAGAGCTTGGACTGTCACCTTCTGAAGTACAGGCCGCAAGCGGCGCTGTGAACGGGAGAACGGCGTGACCCGTCTGTCCGAAGTGTACCCTCCCGAAAGGGTCGTGTTGCGGGAAGTCGGTTTGCGCGACGGTCTCCAGATGGTCCGGCGCCACCCGTCAACAGCAGCGAAGGCCGATTGGCTGCGACGGGAAAGTTCCGCCGGTGTTCGACATTTTGAGATCGGATCTTTCCTTCCGGCAATGGCTATGCCGCAGTTCGCGGATGTTCGGGAGATCATCGACATCTGCCAACGTCTTGACGTGCATTCGGCGGCACTTGTCTTGAACGATCGAGGTGCAGCTGATGCAGTTCAAACCCCGGTCGGTGAAATCGTCACGGTCGTCTCGGCAACCGAAGAGCATAGCCAGGCAAACGCCCGCCGTTCTCGGAAGGACGCAATCGCTCTGGTCGGTAGAACCGTTGAAATGGCCAGGAACTCGGAAACCTTACCTTTGGTTCAGGCCGGTATTTCTATGGCTTTCGGCTGCTCGATTGCCGGTGAAGTCGACCCAGACGAAGTTGTGCGTATCGCATCAGCGTGTGCGGACGCCGGCGCAGACATCATTGGTCTTGCGGATACTGTGGGATTTGCAGGCCCAGATCAGGTGCAAGACCTTGTTGAGTGTGTAAAAAATGAACTGGGCGATGTCGCGCTGAGCATTCATCTGCATGACACAAGGGGGATGGGGGTCGCCAATGCCTCTGCTGCCCTCGACGCTGGAATCCGGGTGATCGATGGCTCGCTGGCGGGTCTCGGAGGCTGCCCCTTTGCCCCTGGCGCGACCGGGAACGTGGTCTTTGAAGACCTAATATACCTTTGTGAACGAAAGGGCTTTGCGACCGGCATCGATCTGGAAAAGCTGATGTCTGCCCGCGAGATCGCCGCATCCGAAATGCCTGATGAACATCTTCGCGGTGCGCTGGCGCGTGCAGGAGCTCCGCGCCAGATCAACTGGCACGCCCAACAATCAACCGGATGACAAAATGGAGGAGAATATGAACATCGTGAAAACTGCAGCCGCCGCATTGCTGGCCGCAACGACCATGAGCAGTGTGGCTCACGCCGAAGCAACCGAGATGCGCTGCAGCCACCAGCTACCGCCTGCGCACCATATCGCGAAGGTCATCGATCGGTGGGCCGAAGAGATTGAAACCCTGTCAAACGGAGAAATCGACGTTCAGGTCTTTGGCGCAAACAGCCTCGTTGGCGCGCGGGAAAACATCCCGTCCGTGGCCAAAGGCAACATCGAATGCGCATTTTCGATCAACCCGCAGTGGGGCAAGACCCTACCCATCATGAACGTGACGCTGAAACCTTATGCCGTAACTGATCTGGAGACACTTGCTGCTTGGCCGGGCAGCGATGCGGCTGCGTTTCTGGACCAAAAGCTCCTTGAAAAAGGCGTGCAATACGCGGTGTGGCTTTTCACTACGCGAATGACGGCGATGACTTCGAAGGGGTCACCGTTGATCAATCCCGAAGACTTCGAAGGCGTCAAGATCAGGGGACTGAACCCAGTGGCTGATGAGGGCCTTGTCGCCATGGGTGCTGCGCCTTCAGCCATGTCGGGATCGAAGGTTTATGAAGCGCTTTCAACCGGCGTGATCGATGCGGGCATGACCGATATTGCAGCTGCCTATTCGCGCAAGTATTTCGAAGTGCAAGACCACGTCACGGTCGTGCCGCTCTTTAGCGTGTTCTTCCATGGTTACCTCAACCCGGCCTGGTATGACGGTCTGACCGATGCGCAGAAGGCTGCGATTGCCGAGGCGGGGGCCAAAGCTGCGGAATGGGCGGTTGCCGCGTCCGAAGAAGCGTCGGCCTCGGCGCCTCGGCAACTGGCCGATAACGGTATGAAGGTGCATTTCCAAACACCCGAGGAAGAAGCTGCCTGGAATGCGATAATGGTACCGGCTTTCGACAAGTCGTTTGGCGACGCAACCGGTGAAGACGGCGTCAAGCTGCTGGAGCTGGTCAACCAGATTTCGAACTAACGTGAAACTAGATCATGAAACTGACGCCTCTGAGGCCTTGCCGGTCTCAGGGGTGGAACGCGGGGTGCGCCTGATTACGTTGTCCGGGGCAGGCATTGCCGCGTTGCTGGTGCTCATCGTCTTTGGAGTGGTGAGTTATAGCGTTTTCATGCGCTACGTCCTTGGAACACCGATCACTTTTTCCGACGAACTCAACGGCTTTATCGTTGTGGCTATGGTGGCCCTCGGAGCTGGCGAAGTACTCTTGCGCGGCGAACATTTCGGGGTCGACCTGCTGACTGAACGCGCTGGCCCCCGAATTCAGTGGCTGGTCGAGGTTTGGGGGATGATTGGTGTGATCCTGGTAGCCGCAGCTGTTCTTTATAGCGCGGTGCTCATGGTGCAGTTTTCATATGATTTCGGCATCTATTCAGATGGATATCTGGGTATCCAAATGTGGATTCCACAAGGTTTTCTGCTGATCGGCATGATCATTTTGATCCTTGCGGCGCTGGCTCGCATCTTCACACTTGTGACGGTGCGCCGGCCATGATGACGTTTCTGATCTTGGTCGGTTTGATTGTCCTCCTGCTAACAGGCATGCCAATCTTTGCCGGACTGGGGCTGACATCGCTAATCATAATGTTGCTGACGGAAGGCAACGTGAACAGCGCAGCCGATACGGTGTTTGCCAAACTGAACAACGGACTTCTAACGGCGATACCGATGTTTGCCTTCATGGCACATGTGATGATCCGTGCTGGTGTGGTCAAGGACCTTTATGACGCAGCCAATGCCATGGTCGGCCATCTGCGTGGTGGTCTTGGAGTTGCAACGATCCTTTCCTGTACCATTTTCGCAGCCATTTCCGGTTCTTCTGTTGCAACGGCGCTGACAATCGGCTCGACGGCCATCCCGCAGATGAAGCGCTTCAGCTACCGCCCGAGTTATTCCTACGGCGTGATTGCGGCTGGCGGTACGCTGGGGATCTTAATCCCACCCTCTGGACCACTCATTCTTTATGCAATCGTAACCGAGGCATCGATCGGAGCTCTCTTTCTAGCCGGGTTGTTGCCGGGTATCATGATGGCGGTCATTTTTGCAGTCTGGGCGATGATCAGCGCCGGGTTTGGGAGCGCAGTTGTCTCCCAACCTTTTGCAGGCATGCGGGTCATCTGGTCGCGCATAAGACAGTCGATCTGGGCCTTGTTGATGCCGCCGGTCGTGTTAGGCGGGATCTACCTCGGAATCTTTACAGCGACTGAAGCTGCTTCTATCGGTTGCCTCTACGCTCTGTTAATCAGTGTTCTGGTTTACCGGAATTTCGGTCTCCGTGACCTTTGGGTTACAGCGTTTGAGACAGTGCGCACAACGGCTATGCTTTTCATGATCCTGGCGGCTGCTGCGCTGTTTGGTCATGCAGTAACCATCATTCGTCTCCCAATCGAGATCGTCGAACAAGTGACGGCAATCGGCCTCAGCCCCGCCCTGTTTGTCGTTGCAGTTATGTTGCTCATTCTTGTGCTGGGCATGTTCCTCGAGACAATCTCGATAATCCTGATCACGACGCCAATTGTTTTTCCTGTAATGCTGGCACTTGGGATCGACCCGATATGGTATGGTATCCTGCTTATGATCAACCTCGAACTTGCGTTGATCACACCTCCCGTGGGGATGAACCTTTTCGTCATCAAAGGTATTGCCAAAGCCCCTTTGTCCGAAGTAATCCGCGGCGCCCTGCCCTATGCAGCGCTGATGCTTCTGGGCCTGATCCTCGTCTTTGCATTCCCAGCTTTGTCCACATTGCTTCCCGAGGCGGCGGGGTTCGGAGGCTAAGCCACGCGTTCACGACACTCCCCGTGGAAGAACATTATTGTGCTGCTTAACTTAAGCGGCACCATAACTCCGCAAAGCTTGGTGTGATTATGGACAATGGCGGCAAAGCCGACCTTCATGCAAGGCGCAGCAATCGGTTGTTTGGGTTCGAAGCTGACTTTTGCAGCGCAGTGCACGGATGCCTGCACAAGACCGAAAAGCGGCTTTAACAGCCACACCAGATGATGCCCGCGATTAACCAGTACCTGCCTTAAGATTTTACAATCAACCCAAGCATCCATGTGTCGATTTCCGATGATCTGGCATGCTCATGATGTGTCGAAAAGGGACAAAAATGCTCCGCCGACAAAGCCCCCCAATTTCAATCGATTAATCTTCAAACAGCTTATGGACATTGTGTTTGCACAAGAGCTAAACACCGGGCGCGAGCCGGGGTCCTGACCCTGAAGACGGCCAGATATTGCGCTGGAAATACCATAAGGGAGTTGCTGGAAATGGCGGCCATGGATAATCACTTCGACAACTGGAAGGAACAACAGTCCGCCGCCGAGCAGCTGATCCCGCTGGTTGGCCATCTCTATCGGGATTACGGCATCAACATCCGGATCTTTGGACGGCGACTGCTGAACAACTCCGCAATAGAGATCATCAAGGCACACCGTTATGCCTTGCAGATTACTGGGCAGGAACTGGAAGTCTCCAAAAGTCTCGAAATCGTCAAGGCGATGCTTGAGATGGATCTCGCCGCGTCCCGCGTCGACCTCGGCAAGCTGTGTCACCGCTACATGGAGGAGGGCGGCGATGTTTCGAGCTTCGTGCAGGAGCAGCTTGCCAGCATCAACACCGGCAAAACCTCTATTCTGCAGGAACCGCAGGACGTCGTTCTTTATGGTTTCGGGCGCATTGGCCGTCTCCTCGCCCGCATGCTGATAGAGCGCGTTGGCGCCGGCAACAAAATGCGGTTGCGCGCAATCGTCGTGCGTGGCGGCAAGGGCGGTGATCTGAAGAAACGCTCCAGCCTTCTGCGGCGGGACTCCGTTCACGGCGCGTTCAGCGGATCAATCACGGTTGACGAAGAACAGAACGCGATTATCGCCAACGGCAATTACATTCAGGTGATCTACGCCAACTCGCCCGCCGAGGTGGATTACACCAAATACGGCATCCGTAATGCGCTGGTGGTCGACAACACCGGGATTTGGCGCGACGAGGAAGGGCTTGGTCAACACTTGAAATGTCCGGGCGCGTCGAAGGTCATCCTGACCGCGCCGGGAAAAGGCAACATCAAGAATGTCGTCTATGGCGTGAACCATGGTGACATTACCGAAGATGATGACATTCTGAGCGCTGCCTCGTGCACCACCAACGCGATCACGCCGGTGCTCAAGGTGATCAATGACGGGTTCGGGATCGAGAATGGCCACGTGGAAACCATCCACGCCTTCACCAACGACCAGAACCTGATCGACAACTATCACAAGGGCGATCGCCGCGGTCGGGCCGCGCCTTTGAACATGGTGTTGACGAGCACAGGTGCGGCCAGCGCAGTGGCAAAGTGCCTGCCTGAAATGAAGGGCAAGTTGACCGGCAACGCGGTTCGGGTGCCGGTTCCCAATGTCTCCATGGCAATCCTCAACCTGAACCTTCAGCGTGAAACGACAGACGCGGAAATGAACGACTACCTGCGTGGGATTTCCGTTCAATCGCCGATGCAGGACCAGATCGATTACACGGCGTCAACCGAGTTGGTCTCCTCCGACCTGGTCGGCTCCACCCATGCCGGTGTGGTCGATAGCCAGGCCACGATCGTCGACGGCAACCGCCTCGTGCTTTACGTCTGGTATGATAATGAAGCGGGATACAGCACCCAGGTGATCCGGTTGATGCAAGAAGTTGCCGGTATGAAATACCCGACAGTGCCTGAGTGATAGAGGTTTCCGCGACCGCACCGGCTGGAGCAACGGCCCGCGTGTTGCAGGCCACCACCGGAAACAAAAAAAGCCCGGGACGATGCCCGGGCTGTTTCCAGAAACGGTCGGCAAAGCCAGCCTTACGCGCTTTCCTTGTTGGCAGCGCGTTCGATGCGTTTGCGCTCGTGCGGATCGAGAATGGCCTTGCGCAGGCGGATGGAGCTGGGAGTGACTTCCACCAACTCGTCGTCTGAGATGTAGGAAAGCGCGGCTTCCAGCGTGAGTTTCTTCGGCGTCGTCAGCTTGACCGCATCGTCCTTTCCGGCAGAACGGATGTTTGTCAGCTGCTTGCCTTTCAGCACATTGACTTCCAGGTCATTGCCGCGCGTGTGCTCACCAACGATCATGCCCGGATAAACCTTGGTGCCCGGGTCGATCATCATCGGGCCGCGATCTTCCAGATTGAAGAGGGCATAGGCAACGGCTTCACCGGTGCCGTTGGACAGCAGCACACCAGTATGACGTCCCTGGATCGGGCCCTTGTAGGGCTCGTAGCCGTGGAAGATACGGTTGAAGATGGCCGTTCCGCGTGTGTCGGACAGGAGCTCGGCCTGATAGCCGATCAGTCCGCGGGTCGGAGCATTGAACACGAGCCGGGTGCGGCCGCCACCGGAGGGCTTCATTTCCAGAAGATCGGCTTTCCGTTCCTGCAGCTTCTGCACCACGACACCGGAATGTTCCTCGTCAACGTCGATGATGACTTCCTCGATCGGCTCAAGGCGATTGCCGGCATCGTCGAACTGGTAGACAACGCGGGGTCTGCCGACTCCGAGTTCGAAGCCTTCGCGGCGCATGTTCTCAATCAGGATTGCGAGCAGCAGTTCGCCGCGGCCCGAAACGACAAATGCGTCCGGTTCGCCGGTGTCTTCCACCTTGAGGGCGACGTTGCCTTCGGCTTCCTTCATCAGACGTTCGCGGATGACACGGGACTGAACCTTGGAACCTTCGGTGCCGGCCAGCGGGCTGTCATTGACGCGAAAGGTCATGGACAGCGTCGGCGGATCGATCGGCTGCGCCTGCAGTGATTCGGTGACGCCGGTTGCGCACAGAGTGTCGGCGACGGTTGCCTTTGCCATACCGGCAATGGCGACGATATCTCCGGCCTCGCCCTGTTCGATCGGCTGGCGTTCCAGTCCTCGGAACGCGAGGATTTTGGAGACACGTCCCGATTCCACCTGGCTGCCGTCACGGGCAAGCGCCTTGATGGGCATGTTGGGCAATGCTGTTCCGGAAACGACGCGCCCGGTCAAAATGCGGCCCAGGAAAGGGTCGGACTCGATCGTGGTCGCCAGCATTCGGAATTCACCCGGGTCCGCTTCAGGAGCGGCGACCTTGTCCAGAACCATATCGAACAGCGGATCCATATTGTCCTGTGGTCCGTCCGGTTCGAGCGCCATCCATTCCTGTTTGGCGGAACCGTAGAGAACCGGAAAATCCAGCTGGTCTTCATTGGCATCGAGCGCGGCGAAGAGATCGAAAACTTCGTCCAGAACTTCGTCGGCACGCTGCTCCGGCTTGTCGATCTTGTTTATGGCGACAATCGGTTTCAGGCCGAGCTTCAGTGCCTTGCCGAGCACGAATTTGGTTTGCGGCATCGGACCTTCTGCAGCGTCGACAAGCAGGATGACACCATCGACCATGTGCAGGATACGTTCGACTTCACCGCCGAAGTCGGCGTGGCCCGGCGTGTCAACGATGTTGATGCGTGTGTCCTTCCAGACCAGCGATGTGACTTTCGCCAGGATCGTAATCCCGCGTTCGCGCTCGATGTCGTTGGAATCCATCATCCGCTCTTCAGTGCGCTGGTTGTCGCGAAATGCACCGGATTGCTTCAGCAGGACGTCGATCAGGGTTGTTTTGCCATGATCGACGTGCGCGATGATGGCAATATTTCGAAGTTTCATGAGTGGCTCCAAAAGACAGAGCGGGCCCGATTGGGACCCGCGACATGTCTGGACTTGTAAAATCTGGGATCGGCGCACCCGCCGAATTTGGCGCCTTTATACGTGGACTGCCTGAATTGTGCAATGCGGTGGTGTCCAGGCTTGCATCCCAAGTGGCGAACCTCGACTTTCTGTGCATTGACAGATCGTATCTGGAACCCTAATTCGTAAGGGAACCTTACTAATAGGCTGTCCATGAACATTGCTTACCCAAATGTCAGCGTCACCATGCTGGTCGTTGATCTTGCACGCTTGCTGAGGCGCCGCTTCGAGGCCGCACTCGCCGACGTGGAGACCGGATTGACGGCTGGAGAGGCACGTACGCTTTTTTACGTCTGGCGCCATCCGGGCCAGCGACAGGCAGCGCTTGCGGACATCATGTTTGTCGAGCCGATGACGCTGGTCGGATATCTGGATTCCCTTGAAGGATCGGGGCTGATCAAAAGGTGCCCGGACCCGAAGGACAAGCGGGCAAAACTGGTTGAACTGACGCCGGAATCCAATCCGCTTCTGGAACGCATCGGAGCAGCCTTGCAGTCGGTACGGGCCAAGGCGCTTGAAGATATCCCGGAAGATGACAGGGCTGTTCTGGAAAGACTGCTGCAGGACATGAAGGACAACCTGATATCCGAGGAAGGCATCGGCAAGCGGAAATGAAGTCCGGCACCGCCATCATGAGCGCGCGGCGCACATCGTTGCTGGGCGCTGGCCTCGTCGCCATCGGACCGGTTTCGATGGCGCTCTATACGCCTGCCATGCCGACACTCGTCGAGGTTTTCGGAACGACAGACGCGGCCGTCAAGCTGACCCTGACTGCCTATTTCGCGGGATTTGCGATCGCGCAGCTCATCTGCGGTCCGCTGGCAGACGCATTCGGCCGCAAGCCTGTTACTCTTGCGTTCTTGAGCCTCTATCTGGCTTCAAGTTTTCTGGCGACATTTGCACCGACGGTTGAGTTCATGGTTGCCGCAAGAGCGCTGCAGGGAATCGGCGCCGCGGTCGGCATTTCCGTTTCGCGGTCGATTGTCCGTGACCAGTTCACGGGACAGGCGTCAGCGCGGATCATGAACGCCATTGCGATGATGCTGGCGCTGGGCCCGGCCGTGTCTCCGACAATCGGTGGATTTGTCCTGGAACTGTTCGGATGGCGCGAAGTCTTCTGGTGCATGGTGATCTACGGCGTGGTTCTGATGGTGGCCGTTGTCTTTTGCCAGGTTGAAACCAATCCGAACCCGGGCCGGCACCATCTCAATCCCGGCCAACTCGCCATCAACTATCTGACGCTTCTGCGGGATCCGAGGTTTCTCGCCTCCAGCATCCTGATCGGGTGCGGACTTGGAGGTCTTTACGCGCTTGCGACCATTCTGCCGTTCATTCTGATAGAGAAAGTGGGATTGACACCTTTCGAATTCGGTCTCGCAATGATCATTCAGTCCGGGTCGTTTATCGTCGGTACTGTCGTGACGGGACGTTTGCTCCGGGTCGTCGAGGCGCGGCGGCTTGTTCCCGTCGGCATGGTCCTCTGGATCGGTTCATCCACACTCATGTGCCTTTTGACGCTGACACAGGAGCCGACAGTCCTGACCGTCATGGGACCGGTGGCCCTGTTTGTTTTTGCACTCGCATTCATTCTGCCGGCAAGTTTCACAGATTCCATGGCGCCGTTCCCTCACATTGCCGGAGCCGCATCGGCCATGACCGGTTTCATGCAATTCGGTGGCGGCATCGTTGCCAGTCTGATTGTCGCCGCGCTTGGCGATCCGCTTGTGGGCCTGGCTTCGGTGCTGCCATTGATGCCGATCGTCGGCATGTTGCTCCACCTGCTTTTCAAAAACCGGGCAACCCGTCTGGCGGCCGCCGAATAGGCAGCTGTTCTTTGTGTCTTCCCGCATAGCTCTTTGCTTGACCCTGCCCGGTCAAACAGGCATCTGTCGGGGAAGACAAGAAAGAGATGGTCTGGGAATGGCGAAAGCCGCTGAATATACCTTGCCGACGCATCGCGCTCACGTGATGGGCATCTTGAATGTGACCCCGGATTCCTTTTCGGACGGAGGCCGTCACAATGAAGACCAGGCTGCCTTGACGCATGCAGCGGTCATGATTTCCGAGAAGGCCGATATTCTGGATATCGGTGCTGAAAGTACCCGCCCGGGCTCGGCGCCAATTACGCTGGAAAACGAGTGGAAGCGTCTGGCGCCCGTTCTGGAACCTGTCTGTGATCTCGGGATTCCTGTCTCCATCGATACCTACAAGGCGGAAACTGCCCGGCGGGCGTGCCGCGCCGGGGCCGTGATCGTCAATGATGTCTGGGGGCTGCAGCGGGATCCTGCCATGGCCGATACCGTTGCCGAAGCCGGTGTCCATGTGGTGATGATGCACAACCGGCAAGCGGCTGATGGAAGCATCAACATTATGGACGACATTGACCGGTTCTTCGAAAGATCCCTCCACCTGGCCGACAAGGCCGGAATTCCCAATGGAAAGCAGATCCTCGATCCGGGTTTTGGCTTCGGCAAGACGGTCGACCAGAATTTCGTCATTCTGAATCGCTTCGAGACCCTTGGAAAATACGGTCTTCCTGTCCTGGCCGGCGCGTCACGCAAACGCATGATCGGTGCGATCCTGAATGTGGAAACGGATGACCGGCTGCATGGATCACTTGCGGTGCATATGACAGCGCTCCTGAAAGGCGCTGCAATTGTCCGTGCCCATGATGTCGGTCCGCATGCAGATTGTGTACGTATGCTGGAAGCGACCCATCTTGAACGGACACCCGACTGACATGAATTCCTCCTCACACGCAACCGACGCCCCGTTCCGCTCCGCGCTCGGGCTTGGCTCGAACCTGGGAGATCCGATTGGCAATCTCGATGATGCCGTCAGACGTCTGTCGGAAACGGACGGGATCACGCTGGTTGCGCGTTCTTCCAACTACAGGACACCTCCCTGGGGACCGGTGCCCCAGGACGATTTCGTCAATATCTGTGTTGTCATTGACACCATTCTCAGCCCTCAGCAGCTTCTGAAACGCTGTCTTGAAGTGGAAAATGAGCTCGGCCGGGTCCGAGAGGTCCGCTGGGGACCAAGGGTGATCGATGTCGATGTTCTGCTCTACGGTTCGCGAAACATTCATGAGGACAATCTGGAAGTGCCGCACCCGCGCATGGGTGAACGTGCATTCGTTCTTGTTCCGCTCGCCGAAATCTGGCCGGACGCCCTGCTGATTGACGGGCGGACCGCCGCAGAAGCACTGGAAACCTGTCCGGGTCAGGACGGGGTGATAAAGACTTAACTTTGATTACATCTGATTGTGTCTTTAAACAAAATATTAAAATCAGCAATCTATGAATGCGCCGTGCTGTTGTATTGGACTCAATTGCGGTGATTGCGGTGACTATAGAGAACTTATCCGACGCTGCTTCGAGTATAGAATTAGAAAAAAATATCTCACCAATTCGGCAGGACTCGCACTTTGAAGGAATAACACAGGATTTTCTGAAGCTATTTCCCGGAAAACTTCCTTATTCTATCCTTCTTATGGTGATTTTTGCAGATTTATTGCTTTATATCAGTCTTTCTGCTGAAATTGAGTTTCTGACATTAGTTCCATATTTTTTTCTTTCTCTGGTTTCTTTGATTTTTGCCAAGTATCTCGACTTGCGCGACAGTGCATTGTCGATCCAGGTTCGGATCCTTGACCGCCTGAAAATCGTTCTTAAAGGCATTGCGTTCATTCTGCTTGCGCTCTCTTCGCTGCGAATTCTCAATCACCTGACCATGAGCATTGCTTTTCCGTTTGCCGATTCGATGCTAGCGAAATCGGATGTCGCGCTTGGTTTGAACTGGTTGGCATACTTCAATTTCGTCGAGACTTACCCACTACTGAAGATTCCACTTGAGACTGCTTACGTGTTGTTTGACGCTGCTTCGTTTGCAGGGTTCATTTTACTTGTTCTGTGCGGGTATTTTCGACGCGCCAAGTTCTTTTGCGAAGTTTTTCTGATCGCTGCCACAATCTCCATTAGTATCGGCTTTCTGTTTCCTGCTCTCAGTGCACCCATTCATTTCTTTGGAATGGTAGATACATTGCCTGGATACGATAAGGTTCCAGGAGCCTATCATCTAGAGCACATGATGGCGCTAAGGGCGGCAGACACACCGGTTGTAAATCTGTTTTCGGTACCGGGGCTTGTGACGTTTCCGTCGTTCCATACTGCGGGCGGCGTCATACTGATTATCTGTTTTCTGCGAACTAAGCTGGTCTGGCCCGTCTCGGCCTATTCACTTACGATGATTGCATCTGCGCCGATTTTCGGAGGGCATTATTTCATCGATCAGATTGCCGGCGCAATGCTTGCAACTGCGGTGTGTATGCTGATAGCGAAGCGCTCCTGCTACACTCGTTTGTTTACTGATTTCTAATTGCAGTTCGCTCCAGCCGAGTCCTTGTAAAGCATTAGGCCAATCAGATCGAAACTAGTTGTATTGCACTAGAGTCCGATAAAACTCTTCATGTGAAACCGGGCGGTATCTGCCGGTGGCTTGTGGTCCACGCCAAAGGGGCAGGCGCGCCGGGCAAGGCAGCCGGACCAGCAATCCGCATCGGGGTTCTGCTCCAGATGGGTTCGGCAACCGGCAACATCGTAATCACCCTTGAGGGACACCGCGTTCACCGGACATATCGTCAGGCAGGGTTTGTCCACACATGTCTCACAAGGTCCTTGCCGGGAAGTTCGTGTCAAAAGATCCGAAGGCGAAGATGACAGAAACACAGCGCGAAAGCCCGACCAGGGGCCAAATTCGGTGTGCGCGAGGACACCGAGCGGGCTTTGTGAAAACCCGCCACACCTCACGGCCCAACGCTGAAAGGGATGATAGGGGGGGCCGTCGAACGGAAAAAGAATCTGGAAACCGTACCTGGACGCCATGGTACCCAGAACACGTCTTGTGTACCGGTCCAGCGGGTCCGGACAATTGTCGGAATACTCGGGGCTGAGACGAAGCACAGGACCGAGCGAAGGTCCTGTGCTGCCGATCAGAAGCAGCGCTCGGGTTGCGGCGCCGTCAGAGAGTGCCGGAACACCGTCCGCATCTTCAGGCATAAAACCACCCAGCGACAAGAAACCGGCGGCCGCGAGATCTTTTTCAATGGTCGCCGCCACCGGAGTTGCCATGTCGGTCTGCCTCAGTCGAGCCGGTCGCGCTTGGCAAGTGTGCGAAGGCGCAGGGCATTCAGTTTGATAAAGCCCGCGGCGTCCTTCTGGTCGTAGGCGCCCTGGTCGTCTTCGAATGTAACAAGCTCTTCGGAATAGAGCGAGTAGGGTGACGACCGGCCAACAAGAATAACATTACCCTTGTAAAGCTTCAGACGGACTGTACCGGTGACGTGTTCCTGGCTCTTGTCAATCAATGCCTGCAGCATTTCACGCTCCGGAGAGAACCAGAAACCGTTGTAGATCAGTTCCGCGTAGCGCGGCATCAACTCATCCTTCAGGTGCGATGCACCGCGATCGAGCGTGATCGATTCCATCGCGCGGTGCGCCGTCAGCAAGATGGTGCCGCCCGGAGTTTCGTAAATGCCGCGGCTTTTCATGCCGACGAACCGGTTCTCGACCAGATCGAGCCTGCCGATCCCGTTGTCACGGCCATAGTCATTGAGTTTGGCAAAGAGTGTCGCCGGTGACATTTTATCGCCGTTGAGCGAGACTGCGTCGCCCCTTTCAAAACCGATCTCGATTTCCGTGACGACGTCCGGCGCCTCAGTGGGGTCGACAGTGCGCTGGAATACGTAATTGGGGGCTTCTTCGGCCGGATCCTCCAGGACTTTGCCTTCCGACGACGAGTGCAGCATGTTGGCGTCCACGGAAAACGGAGCCTCGCCGAGCTTGTCCTTCGGTACCGGAATCTGGTGCTTTTCGGCAAAATCGAGAAGATCGGTCCGAGATTTGAAGGACCAGTCGCGCCAGGGCGCGATCACCTTGATGTCCGGGTTGAGAGCGTAGGCCGAGAGTTCGAATCGAACCTGATCATTTCCCTTGCCGGTCGCACCGTGTGCTACCGCGTCAGCGCCGGTTTCTTCCGCAATTTCGATGAGACGCTTGGAGATCAGCGGGCGCGCAATGGAAGTGCCCAGCAGATAGACGCCCTCGTAGACGGCATTGGCGCGGAACATCGGGAAGACGAAATCGCGGATAAATTCCTCGCGCAAATCGTCGACATAGATTTCCTTGATGCCGAGCATCTCAGCCTTTTTGCGCGCAGGTTCGAGTTCCTCACCCTGGCCGAGATCGGCGGTGAATGTTACCACCTCGCAGCCGAACTCGGTCTGCAGCCATTTCAGAATGATGGAAGTGTCGAGGCCGCCGGAATAGGCCAGAACGACTTTTTTGATATCTCCATGCGCCATTTTGGGGTGGATCCAGTCCGATGTTGTGGCGGTTCTACCGCACCGTTGAAAATTTTCGGCAATTTAGCCGGTTCTCTTGGCGGTGCAAGCCCTTCAATTCGGCCAAATGGTCGCCGTTCCCCCTGCCTGCAAAAGATGGCTCAATCGTCGGTACGTCCGTGACGGTACTTGCAATTGGTCGCGCTCCGGTCGAGGGTGTTCAGGTGACAAAAACATCAGTCTGGTTGTGTTGCGGGCCTGGGAGGTAGAATGGATCTTATCGACTTCAAACTCGATGGATATGACTACGCGACCTTTCTGATTCTGCTATTGGTCGTGATCGCTTTTTTCTATGCGATGATCACACTGGGGGGCTTGCCCGGAAAGCTCGCGGAAAAGCGCAAACATCCGCATGCGGAATCCGTAAAGCTCGGCGGATGGATCGGGCTTTTCACGGTCTTTCCCTGGATTCATGCCCTTATCTGGGCCTATCACGACAGCCTGACCATTGATGTCCGCAAACTTCCCAAGGACATGCGCGACACACCTGAAGACGAGGATCCGGAGACGGGTGAGGTTGCCCGGACGGCGGCAATCCAGGCAACACTGTCCGGAACCGAAGCGGCGGACGCGACACGAAACGCAGCAAAGGACGGAGCGTCCTCATGACTGTCGCGTTGTTGATCCTCGGGTTTTATGCCCTCTTCATGTGGCTGGTGTTCTACAAGTTTCAGTGGCTCAAGTTCAACATCGCCTGGGGTGTGGTGAGCTTCTGGGTGGGTTTCCACGTTCTTTTTCTGCTGATCGTGTTTCTGCGGTTCTATACGCCCTACACGATCGACGGGCATGTCATCCGGCAAACGATCCAGATCGCACCACGCCTTCCGCATCCCACGGTATTGCAGGAAGTCTACGTCTCCCAGAACCAGAAAGTGAAGAAAGGGGACCAGCTCTACCAGTTTGATCCGACCCTTTATGCGGCGCAACTTGCGGAATCCGAGGCTAACCTGGCCAACGCCCAGCAGAATGCGCTGATCCTGGAGGAGAACGTGGTGCTTGCACGCGACTCCCTCAATCAGGCCCGGGCGAACGAGCAATTCGCGAACGAACAGGTGAACCGCTATTCCAACCTTGTGCCGCGCGGCGGGGCCAAGCAGGAAACACTGGACCAGTGGAACGCGCAGCTGGCCGGTGCAGAGGCGCAGGTCGCGGAGGCCGAGGCCAATGTGAAGAAAGCTCAACTGGCCGTGGATGCGAAATTCGATGGTGTCAACGCACAGGTTGCCGCCGCGCAGTCCCAGGTGGATCAGGCGCAATACTATCTCGACCAGACGACGATCTACGCGCCGGAAGACGGCGTGATCATCAGCCAGCAGGCGCGGCCCGGGCTGGTCGTGGGTGGTTTCCGTGTCGGCTCCATCGCAGCTTTCGTTGCCGATGCAAATCCCTATTTTCTGGCTACATTCTATCAGGAACACCTGAAATTCGTCGAACCCGGTCAACCGGTGGAAGTGGCGCTGGACATCTATCCGGGCCAGATCTTCAACGGCAAGGTGAGGGCCATCTGGGAAGGAACCGGTCAGGGACAGATCATTCCCCGCGGACGCGTGCCGGAATTCCTGTTCATGAGCCCGCAGGGGCGGTTCGCGGTTGAAATCGTTCTCGATGACGACCCGGCCCTGAAACGCTATCCGGCGGGAGCCCATGGCGCCGCTGCAATCTATACCGGAGGTGGTGGAAACTGGGTCGCGGTCCTCCGGCGCGTGAACATGCGCCTTTATTCCTGGGTCAACTTCATCGTACCTTTTGATGTCTAGGACGGGCGACAGGTTTATGGGGCGATTGCAAAAGGCAAGACTATCGGCGGTTCTCGGCAGCTCGCTGCTGCTGGGTGGTTGCATGGTCGGACCGGACTTTGAACGGCCCGAAGCTCCCATTCTCGACAGCTGGAGTTCCGGTGCCGATCTGCCGATCGACAGCCGAACCGGGTTCACCACGAGAAGCGCGAATTCCGTGCCGTGGTGGCATGTCTTCCGGGACGAAACCCTGAACGGCCTGATTGCCCAGGCTTACCGGCAGAATGTGGAGCTGCAGGCGGCAGGTGTCCGCGTCTATCAGGCGCGCGCGCAGCTGGGAATCGCACGGGGCGAACTGTTTCCCCAGGTGCAGGAGATCAACGGTGGTTCCAAGAGCATTCGTTTCAGCGCCCAAGATCCGTTTATCCGGGACTTGGAGAGGGTCGGGCTGGTCAATGACCACATTACCCGTGTGTCTGCGGGGTTCGATGCTGCCTGGGAGATTGATGTCTGGGGCAAGATTCGCAGGGACGTGCAGTCGGCCGACGCCAACCTGAAGGCAAACATTGCTTCCTATGATGACGCGCTTGTCACGCTCACGGGTGATATCGCAGCGACCTATGTGACCGTCCGCGAGCTCCAGCAACTGGTGGCAACAGCGCGCAAGAATGCAGCCCTGCAGAAAAAATCACTGGATCTTACCCGGCTACGTCTGGAAAACGGCGCGGCAACCAAGCTGGATGTCGACGAGGCAACTGTTCTTTACAACAACACGCTTGCCAGCATTCCGGGTTACGAGGCTGAACTGGCGCAGGCCTATAATGCACTCAGCCTGCTCTTGAGCGAGCCTCCGGGCAAGATGAAGTCGCGCCTTGGGCGGAGAGCCCGTTATCCGCGTGCCCCGGCAGAAGTTGCCATTGGTGTTCCGGCTGATCTTCTGCGCAGGCGCCCGGACATACGCTATGCGGAATATGTGGCCGCGGCGCAGTCGGCCCAGATCGGCGTTGCCAAGGCGGACCTTTATCCCGCGTTCTCCATTTCCGGCGCGATCGGTGTCAGTGCGGATGATTTTTCAAACCTGTTCGGCAAGGGCACGGCAACCGGTTTCATCAATCCGGGGTTTTCCTGGAACTTCCTGAACTATGGCCGCATCCAGAACAATGTCCGGGTCCAGGATGCCGAATTCCAGGAAACGCTGCTCAACTACAAGAATACCGTTCTCAATGCGTATTCGGAAGTTGAGAACGCCCTGACGGCCTTTCTTCGGTCCAAGCAGGAAGCGGTTTACCTGCGCCGCAGCGTGGCGGCTGCCCGCAGTGCCGTTTCTGAGGTCGAGGCGCAGTATGAAGATGGGACCGCATCCTACAACCGGGTGGTCGATGCCCAGAAGAGCCTGCTTGTCGCCGAAGAACGTCTGATTGCCGCGGAAGCGAACGTGCTGACCAACCTGATCGCGGTCTACAAGGGGCTCGGGGGTGGCTGGGTTCCGGAAAATGTAGACGGCCTGATTTCCGAGGAGACGCGCCAGCAGATGGCGGAGCGGACACGGTGGGGCAAGTTGCTGGAAAAGCCGGTTGGGAATTCGGGTTAGTCAGCTTGTGTCGTCGTTTTGTTTGATGGGCTCGAACCATTGTCGTCTGGGACGCTGCAGAGTGGAGGTTCGGGATCCATTGCGCCGCCGCGGCGGTGTGTCTCTCTCCCTTCAGTGAATACCGGATCTCTGTCTTCGCAAGGATGACAAAGGGGTGGCTCTAGCGTTTTGAACCAAAGATGTCCGTTTAAATCTTGCGGCGTTACAAGAAGGCTACCTGACGGACAAGTCGTCGCGATCGGTTCAGGGCTCAGAGAAAGCCTATTCCGCTGCCGATTTTGCCACTGATGCAACACCATACCTTGCCAGGAACAAGTCGACGCTTTCCTCGATGATCTTGCCGATCTCCTCACGGTCGGGAACGCGGGCGGCGTAGATGTTCGGGAAAAAGGCGCGGGACTTTATGAGGCCCAGAAACTGTTCGGCGGCAACAGCGGGATCTTCGGCCTTCAGTTTGCCTTCCTTCGTCGCGCGTTCGATGAATTCGGCGAAAACGACGAGTTTGGTCATGCGGGCATTCATATCGGCAGCGAGTTCCGGATCGCGGATGGTCTCGCTCATGATCATGCGGGCAAGGCTCATGAAGCACGGATTGATCATCAGTTCACCCTCTGCCCAGCCCAGCCTGACAAGCGCATCGCGAATGGGCAGGTCCGGATCATAGGACAGTTCAAGTGCGGAATTGATCTGGTCGGCGAGACACTGGTTGATGGCCCTGAAGAGAACGTCCTTGCTTTCAAAGTGATTGTAGACTGTTCGCTTGGAGACCTGCGCACGTTCGGAAATCCGGTCCATGCTTGCGCCGGCATACCCCTTTTCCTGAAATTCCGCGATCGCGGCCTCGACTATCTGCTTTTTCTTCTGGTCGGATACGGACATGTCCTGCTCACATCAGCCCTTGTTGCATTTCTTTTTTTGTTTTCAGTTCCCCGCTCTTTTTTCCCAAAAAAGGCACTCTATGTAAACTAGGGAGTTTACAGATACGAATACAAAGACTAAACTGCACAGTGTAGTTTACACCCTTTAGCCAGTTAAGGCCAGCCAAGGGAGACGTCCTTCATGTCAGTTACACTTAAAATCAATGGGGAAACGCGGACGCTCGACGCCGATCCCGAAAGCCCGCTCTTGTGGGCACTGCGCGACGAACTCGGGATGACCGGAACGAAGTTCGGCTGCGGCATTGCCTCATGCGGCGCCTGCACCGTTCATTGGGATGGCGTTCCGATCCGGTCCTGCCAGACATTTGTCGGTGATCTGGAAGGTGCCGAAATCACTACCATCGAGGGAGTTGACGGCAAGGCGGCGCAGGCCGTGCAAGCCGCCTGGAACGAGCTGGATGTGCCGCAATGCGGCTATTGCCAGTCCGGCCAGATCATGGCGGCGACCGCTCTTTTGAGCGAAACGCCGAAGCCAACGGATGAAGATATCGATGCCGCCATGGACGGAAATGTCTGCCGCTGCGCAACCTATGCCCGTATCCGCAAGGCAATCCACCTTGCATCCGACAAGATGGAGGCCTGATCCATGTTGCATTTGCTGCAAAAGCCGCTCGAAGCCGCAAAGCCGAACCGCCGGACCTTCCTGAAGATGTCCGCAGGCACCGTTGGCGGTCTGATGATCGCGATGCACCTGCCGCGTGCTGCAGAAGCTGCCACCGGCGACAGTGGACTTGTCCAGCCGTTCGTGCATATCCGACCGGACAACACCGTCATCGTCCTTTCCAAACATCTGGACAAGGGACAGGGGACTGCAACCGGGCTTACCACGCTGGTCGCCGATGAACTCGATGCGTCCTGGGATCAGGTCTCCGCTGAATTCGCGCCGTCAAATCCGCAGGTTTACGCAAACACACTGTTCGGTGTGCAGGGCACGGGCGGCTCGACCGCCATGGCCAACTCCTTCATGCAATACCGTCAGGCCGGAGCCGTGGCCAAGGCCATGATCGTTGCTGCCGCTGCACAGGAATGGGGGGTTCCGACGGGTGAAGTCACAGTTTCGAACGGGGTGGTCAGCCATTCTTCCGGAAAATCCGCGACACTCGGTGAACTGGCAGGATTGGCTGCTCAGCAAGATGTTCCGGCCGAGCCGCAATTGAAAACCCCGGATCAGTGGGTCTATATCGGAAAAATCTTCCCGCGCGTCGACGTGAAGAACAAGACAATCGGTGCGCCGAACACCTACACCATGGACTTTCAGCGCGACGATCTCCTGGTTGCGGTGGTTGCCCGCTCACCGAGGTTTGGCGGCAAGCTGAAATCCTTCAACGCAAGCGAGGCGGAGAAAGTTCCCGGTGTCGTCAAGGTTCTCCAGATCCCGAACGGGGTAGCCGTCGTCGCAGAATCAACCTGGCCTGCCATCAAGGCGCGCGATCTTCTGGAAATCGAGTGGGATGACGGTGACGCGGAAACCCGTTCAAGCGATGCCATGATGGCGGAGCTGAAGGAGTTGACAGCAAAGCCGGCGCTGAAGGTCCGCGAAGACGGTGATGTCGACGCGGCACTCGAAGCATCCGCGAGCGTTATCGAGGCCGATTTCGAGTTTCCGTTCCTCGCTCACGGTGCCATGGAGCCCCTTGATGCGGCGCTCCTGTATGATGGCGAGACAGCGGAACTGTGGCTCGGTTCCCAGATCCAGACGATCGATCACAACGTGGCTGCAACGATCCTCGAGGTTCCGTTCGAAAAGGTGAAAGTGAACACCATGTGGGCCGGCGGGTCTTTCGGACGGCGGGCACAGGCCGATAGTCATCCGGTTGCAGAAGTCGCCTTCCTCGCAAAGGCGATGCTGGCTGCTGGAATGGACCCGGCACCTGTCAAGATCATCTGGACCCGCGAAGACGATATGGCTGGCGGTTATTATCGTCCGATGTCGGCGCACAAGATCAAGGTCGGATTTGACGGCGACAACAACGTCACTGCATTCAAGTACAACATCGCGGCCAAATCGATCATCAAGGGCACGCCTTTCGAAGCGATGCTGATGAAGGACGGCGTCGACCACAACATGACCGAGGGTGCGCATGACACGACCTATGCGTTCCCGCTGATGAACATGGACCAGGCTTTCCAGGAAACGAAGGTTCCGGTTCTCTGGTGGCGCTCTGTCGGTCACACACATACTGCCTATGTCATGGAGACCATGATGGATCGCCTGGCGAAGCAGGCGGGCAAGGATCCGGTCACGTATCGCCTCGAAATGATCAAGGACGATCCGCGAAAGGTGGAAGTGCTGAAACTGGCGGCCGAAAAAGCCGGCTGGGATCAGCCTGCGCCCGAGGGTCGATATCGCGGTGTCGCCGTGCACAAGTCCTTCGGATCCTATGTTGCGGAGGTTGCGGAAATCTCCTTGCGGGATGACGGCACGGTGAAAGTGGAAAAAGTCGTGGCAGCTGTTGATTGCGGTACTCCGATCAACCCGGACAATATCCGGGCGCAGGTCGAAGGCGGCATCGGTTACGGTCTTGGTGCCATCCTGCGCAACCAGGTGACGCTTGCCGACGGAATTGTCGAAGAAACAAACTTTGATACCTATGAACCGATCCGCATCTCCGACATGCCCGAGATCGAAGTGCATATCGTGGCATCAAACGAGGCCCCGACCGGAATTGGCGAACCCGGGACCCCTCCGATCGGTCCGGCTGTCGCGAATGCCATTGCCGCTGCAAAGGATGAATGGGTCACCAACCTGCCTTTGACCAAGGCAGGACTGGTATAACCGGAACAGCGAATTGACCTTGTAAGGCCGCCTCAGGGCGGCCTTTTTGCTTTGTGACCTTGCAACTGTCTGTGTTGTCGGCGCTATGACGCAAAGCGCGCTGGTCCCACCGTTCGATCAAAAGCGCAAACCTGGCCGTTTGCGCAGGCGTTGGCTCAACAATCGAGTGTATCTTTTCGCTGAGGCGGGTAGTCGATCCTGCGAACGTATTCCCACAGTTGCTCGTTTGATCGGCATTTCAACAGTGACACCCGAACCGCTATTTCCGGATCCGGTAGTCTTCGGGAACAAAGAACGTAAAATCCCGGTCTTCGACGGCAAGATGACATTCATGACAATAGGTCATGAGGTCAGGATTGTCGCCAGTGGTATCGCCCACGATGGAGCCATCGGGAATCACCATGAAATACCGCCAGTCAGCTGTTTTGGGACTGGCGCCCTCGGCCAGTTTTTCCATGCCGAACATGGCTCCTGGGAAAATGCGACCGTCGCCCGTAACCGTGATGCTGTCCTTAGCAAGAACAGAGCCGACGGGCAGCTCCTCGCCTTCAGCAAGGATTGCATAGTTGATGGCCCTGGCGTTGGCGTAATTGTTGACGTAGCGCTGACCATGAGTAGCCGAAATATAGGGAGCATCGTTGAAGGCTTCCCAGGACTGATAATCGCGAATCTCCGCGAGATCCGACATGGCGTAAAGGGATGCCATGCGCTCCTTCAGGTCGCTGTAAATCTTGCGCGCTTCGTCCTTGGAAAGATCCGCCGGATTTTCGATGGCAATATGGCTGTCGAAAGGCTGACTTTGTGCAAAGGCATCCACGACGATTGCGGAAATCACCATAATTATGAGTAGAATGATAACATGTTTGCTCATTGCAATTTCTCCCAAACCCTCACGGGATTCGATGGGCTTTCTTTCAGCAAGCGCCGGAAAATCCTCGCCGTGTGAACTTCATACAGGCAATTCTTTTTTCAGGCACCAATTACAGACCCGGGCAATGGTCGGTCTGCGTATCCAGCAATTTCCGGCTTGGCCCTCTTTTGTGAAGTGGTTATCCCGAAGAGTAATACAACCGCGCTGTAAATCTAGGTTGGTATTCCCTGCAATCACCCGGATGTGCGCAGTCTTGATCATTCAGTCGAATCGCCGACCGGCCTGATTGTGCGCGATACACCTAAAAGATGTAAGTTGTGAATTGCGAAATTTAAAATAGAATTCGCATAAGTTGAAAAATACCAAGTATACATCTTGTTATAATTGAGTATTAAAATAGATTTGGTTGATAAAATAAAAGTCACAACTTCCATTTTTTCATCATTAAGCCTAATAATTGGGCATAATTAACTTTGCAGTAAGCAGACTCACGTCAACTCAGTAAGGTGATCTTAATAACTGGAGGGTGCCATGGGGACCCGGTTTTCCAAGCTGAGTTTTCGACTGCCCGCGATCATTTCGGGGTGTTCAGTTGTCGCAGCGGTCTTTGTCGGTGCGCTTGCCTACTGGGTGAGTGCATCCAACATCGAGGAGCAGGCGGAGGAGCGATTGAGCGCGCTCGCCAAGGTTCGCTCAGACGATCTTTCTCACTATCTGGAATCGATCGTCCAGGATCTCACCGTCACTGCGGGAAGCCCGTTTGTGCAGACTGCCCTTGAAGACTTCGACGCAGCCTGGAAAACCGGGGAAGGCGATGTGGCAACGACGCTTCAAAACGCCTACATCCACGACAATCCGCATCCGTTGGGGGAAAAGGATGCCCTGATGAGCGCCGGGGACACGCCGTACGACGTTGTCCATGCGCAGTACCATCCGTGGTTCCGGCAAACACTCAAGACCCACGGCTATTATGATATTTTCCTGTTCGCCGAAGATGGGTCACTGATCTACTCGGTCTTCAAGGAACTGGACTACGCGACAAATCTTATCAATGGCCAGTACAAGGACACTGACCTCGGCAATGCATTCCGGGCAGCATTGAAGGGCGATAGGGACAAAGTCCATTTCTTCGATTTCAAACCCTACGCACCGAGTGCTGATGCTCCCGCAAGCTTCATTTCGACCCCGATCTACAAGGGCGATGAAAAGCTTGGCGTGCTCGTCTTCCAGATGCCGATCGATAACATCAACTCGATCATGTCAGGCGTTGCGGGGCTCGGCGAGACCGGTGAGGCGATCCTTATCGGCGCCGACAAACTGTTCCGGAACGATTCGGCGAAAACGCCTGAAGACAACGATATTCTCAAGGCCAGCCTTGACAGCGAGGTTGTCGACAAGGCGCTTGCCGGCCAGGCATCCAATGGACATCTGGACAACTTCCGCGGAGAATCATTTTTTGCCGCGTCGTCGCCGCTTGAGTTTCATGGCGCAAAACTGGCTGTGGTCGCTGTTGAGGCGGAAAGTGAAGTTCTCCTCCCCGTAACCAGGCTTGGTACGCAGATCGCCGTGATCAGCGCGGTGATTCTGGTTGTCATGACGATTATCGGCCTGTTCGCCGCCCGTTCGATTACCAATCCGATCAAGAACCTGGTTCAAAGCGCGGCCAAACTCGCAGGCGGTGATGTCAGCGTCGAGTTCGCGGAAGCCGGTCGTCAGGATGAAGTCGGAGAGATTGCCTCGGCAATTGCGGGCTTCCGTGACGGCGTTGCGGAACAGGCACGCCTGGCGGAAGCGCGGGAAGAAGAAGAGAAGCTTCGCAATGAGCGCCAGCACAGGGTCGAGAACCTAATCGAGACTTTCAGGACACAATCCTCTGAGTTGTTGAGCACAGTCGAGGCATCGATGACCGAGATGCAATCCAATGCGTCGTCGATGATGGCAACCGCGTCGAACGCTGCTGACGAGGTCAGTAGCGCAGCGACCGCGACCAATCATGCTTCCGGCAATGTTCAGACCGTGGCGGCCGCGACCGAAGAATTGTCTTCGTCAATTTCGGAAATCGGCCGCAGGGTTGATGAAACCAGTCAGGTCATTTCAGATGCCACGAGCCAGACCCAGATCAGCACCGAAAAAATGGAAATGCTGTCGTCCGGTTCAGCTCGCATCGGTGAGGTCATCGGTCTCATCCAGGCAATAGCGGAGCAAACCAACCTGCTTGCCCTGAATGCGACGATCGAGGCAGCCCGGGCAGGTGAAGCCGGCAAAGGCTTTGCGGTTGTCGCGGCGGAAGTCAAGGAACTTGCGACGCAAACGTCAAAGGCGACGGAAGACATTTCCAGTCAGATCTCTGAAATCCAGGCGGCAACACAGCAGGCTGTCGCGGCAATCCAGGGTGTTGCGGATATCATGGTCAAGGCGAATGAGAACACGGCGTCCATCGCTGCCGCCGTTCAGGAACAGGATGCCGCGACCGGCGAGATCAGCCGGAGTGCTTCCGAGGCCTCCTCGGGCACGACCACGGCAAGTGACAACATGTCAAATGTCAGCTCCGCGGTCGATACGACGTCCATGTCCGCACGCTCCGTCGAAGGTGCCGTGACAGATGCGTCGGAGAAGCTGGAAACGCTCAACGTCACGGTATCGGAATTTCTACGCGATGTTGCGGCGGCCTGATCGGTCGCCATCGCAAACGAAAACGGCGGCCACTGGCCGCCGTTTTTTTGAGAAATCGTTCAGGATGCCGCGAGCGCCTCGCGATCTTTCTTGCGCATTCGTTCCGAAGCCGATTTCAACTGGCCGCAGGCTGCAAAGATATCGCGGCCGCGCGGCGTTCGGATCGGTGATGCGTACCCCGCCCGGTTGACGATGTCGGCGAATTCCTCAATCCGCTCCCAGTCCGAGCATTCGTAGTCCGATCCCGGCCAGGGATTGAACGGTATGAGATTGATCTTCGCTGGAATGCCCTTGAGAAGCCGGACGAGATCCAATGCCTCCTGATTGCTGTCGTTCACACCCTTGAGCATCACATATTCGAAGGTGATGCGCTTGGCGTTGGAAAGTCCCGGGTACTGGCGGCAGGCATCGAGCAGGGCCTCGATGTTCCATTTCTTGTTGATCGGCACCAAAACATCGCGAAGGTCGTCGCGAACTGCGTGAAGCGAGATTGCCAGCATGCAGCCGATCTCGTCACCGGTGCGGAATATTTCCGGCACGACGCCGGAAGTCGACAAGGTGATGCGGCGCTTGGAGAGTGACAGGCCGTCGCCGTCGGATGCGATCAGCAAGGCCTTCTTGACGTTGTCGAAATTGTAGAGCGGTTCCCCCATGCCCATCATGACGATGTTGGACACGAGGCGGCCTTCGGAGGGAACAATTGCACCTTGCGGGGTGTCGGCATGAGGGAAATCCCCCAACCTGTCACGGGCCATGAGAATCTGCGAAAGAATTTCCTCGGCGGTCAGGTTCCGCACGAGTTTCTGGGTTCCAGTGTGACAGAATGTGCAGGTCAGAGTGCAGCCGACCTGCGAAGAGACACAGAGCGTGCCGCGGCCTTCTTCCGGGATGTAGACAGTCTCGACCTCGACCGGACGGCCGGCCCCGCGTGGCGGAAACCGGAAAAGCCATTTGCGTGTGCCATCAACGGAGATCTGCTCGGAAACGATTTCCGGACGCACCAAGGTGAAGGCTTCAGCCAGTTTTGCGCGCAGATCCTTTGCGATGTTGGTCATGTCGGCAAAGTCGGATACGCCGCGCACATAGAGCCAGTGCCAGAGTTGAGAGGCGCGCATGCGCCACTGCTTCTGTGGAACACCGATGGTCCCGAGCAATTCACCGAGTTCCTCGCGAGACAGCCCGATCAGAGTTGGCCTGTCGTCATTGTGCAAAGGGGTGATTGCTGCAGCGGTAACTGTCTGCGCGTTCGGATTGTCTCGCGCGATGTCGAGCGTAGTTGCCATGTCGTGATCCGTTTCACATCCGGCATTCGTCAACACTTTGCGCTCAGCAAGCAGCAGCCGGGTCGCCCGCATCCGCAGGCTCAAACTCAAGCGCTTCCAAAACCACAATTGAGCCGAAAAATCAAGCTGATTGGCCGCATTGGAGCCATGCCACGCGCGCATGCATGCGAAACGTCATACGCAGTTACCCGGCCGGGGTGTTCCCGGCCGGGCCAAAATTCCGTCGGTTCAGAGCGAACCGTTGCCTAGCGGCAGGCCTGCGCAGCCGTGTCGATCGCCGCGGTAACACCTGACAGGGAAAACTTGTAGGTCGTCCTGGTGCCGCGGCTGGATTCGCCGTTCACGTTCATTTCCCGACCCGCCTTCATCGCAGACACCAACTGAGCTTCAGTTGCTGCATTTTCGACCCAGGCGCCATCGTTGTTGGTAAAGAGCGTAAAGTTCTTACCGTCAATGTCGATCGCGACAGAGGACTTGTCCTTGAAGGGGTAACCTACAACCAGGCTTGGTTCGGACGAGACACCTTCAGCCGGTCGCGAAGTCACGAAGAAGAATACATCCCCATGATTGCGATCGCCCGGAAGCATCGTCGTGGGTTTTGTCAGCGCGTAACAAACCTTGCCGCTTCCGCTGGTCAGTGAGTAGGCCGCCCAATCCTTGTGCTGCTTAAGGAGCGTCGGGGTTTGTGCGAAAGCTGCTGCACTCGAAACGGCTAGGCCTACGAGGGCCAGTACCAGCGATTTTGCTTTCATCATCTCCACACCGTTTGGCTATGAGTTTTCGTCAAATTTGATGCAATTGCCGTCTGTCTTATAAAGGTTGCTTTAATGATAACTTAAAGCGGGTTACGAAAGGGTTGAAGCTTTCACGAGGCAATTTCGGTTTTCTGACGTTTCTGCCGGTTGATCTCGTTTATGATTGTTTCCGCTACTGGCTGTTGCGGTTAATCGAGGCAACAGTGTGGCAGAAAGGGCTGAACCCTCTTTCGAAAACTCTCGAACCTGTTAAACAGGAGTGGCAGACGGGGAGCATGTTGGCCTTTGGTGCAGACGCAGTATTTTTCGGATCTGATCGTCAAGGTCGCGGTTGACCGCGACAAAGCCGCATTTGTTGAATTGTTTGATCATTTTGCCCCGCGTTTGAAGGGCTATCTGATGAAACAAGGCGCCGACGCGGCGATCGCCGAAGAAATCGCCCAGGACGTCATGGTGACGCTTTGGCGCAAGGCGAATCTTTTCGATCCGAGGAAATCTTCGGCGAGTACCTGGTTGTTCCGGGTCGCCAGAAATCGACGAATCGACAGGCTGAGGCGTCAAAAAACCTCGGAGCTCGACCCCGATGAACCTCTGTTGCAACCAGCTCCGTTGCCCGATGTTTCGGAAGAAATGGATGCAAGACTGCGCGAGGAGCGTGTGCGCGAGGCCCTCGGCAAGCTTCCCGAGGAGCAGAGGGAAGTTGTCCGACTTGCCTTCTTTCTCGGGCAGTCTCACAGCGAAATCTCAGAATCCACCGGTCTGCCGCTCGGAACCGTCAAATCACGTATTCGCCTTGCTTTCGGCAGGCTGCGGCAGTTGATCGAGGCCGATGAGGCCGTCGATGTGGACTAGGCAGACAGTCTCGGCAGCCGTGATTTCACTGCTTCTGGGATCGTTCTGCCAGGCAGGTGAACTTCCTGACGGGTTTGTGTATCTGCGGGAATATGTCCCAGATATCCGTCAGGAGATCCGCTATGCAGGCAAACGGAATTTCATGCGCCAAAGGCTGCCCGGTTACAATGCCGGGGAGTGTGTTCTGACCGAAGCCGCCGCCAAAGCGCTCGGCAAGGTGCAAAATGCTGCCGTCAAAATTGGCCGTTCACTGGTTGTCTTTGATTGTTACCGGCCACAAGGCGCCGTGGAAGCCATGGTTGCCTGGGTGAAATCGGGGAAGGGAACGGATCCGGCCTATTTTCCCAATGTTTCAAGATCGGAACTGATTCGTCAGGGCTATATCGGCGCCAAGAGCAGCCATGCGCGCGGCTCTACCGTTGATGTGGGATTCGATCTTCTGGGTGAGAAGCCATTCCAGGAAGGACAAGCGGTCTGTAAAAGAAACGACCGCGAAACGGTCGATTTCGGGACTCCGTTCGATTGCTTCGATCCGGCCAGTCGAACAGACTCTGCTGCGGTGTCGGCACACGCACAGCAGTTTCGAAGAGAACTGGTCAGTTTGATGCGCAAGGGCGGATTTCGAAACTACCCGGGCGAATGGTGGCATTTTACGCTGTCGAGTGAACCTTTTCCGAACCGGTCCTTCACTTTTGCGATCGACAGAAGATAGTTCCGGACGTCCCTAATCGGCAAAAACCGGAACAAGCTCCGACAAGGCCGTGTCGGTATATTTTGAGCCACTGAAAACCGTCTCTATCTGCAGCTCCAACCAGGTCGTCTCGACAGGTTGCGCGAAGCTGAAGCTGCTTGTCGCCATCGTATCGGGAAGGGAAATGATCTGGCTGTCGCCATTTGACAATGTCAGGCGAGCCGTCTGAACTCTGGCATTCTTGCGGAAAATGTCCCGGTTCTTCGCATAGCCGTTGACGATTTCGAACCCGGCCAGTTGTCGCGGCCGTTTGAAAGACATCACGATTCTCTCACCCGGTCCGTTTCCCGAAACACCCTCGACCCATGCGGTCGACAACTTGCCGTCCAGGAGATTGCCTGGTCCGTACCGATTGCCATATTGCGGGTTGAGGATTGAGCTGGCACAGACCTCGATTGTGTCGCCCGGGACCGGGGCGGCAACACATTGGCTGCTGATATATCTGGGAGCAGGTCTGTGAGAGGGCCGGGGTGCACTTGGGGCAACTGCTGCGACCTGTGGCTGCGGTCTGTTGGGAGACGCGCCCGATGCCGATTTTCCTCCGAAGTAGAATTCACCGATCAGCGCCTCATTGAGCCAGGGAAGCTGGCGCTCACCGGTTGACACATATACGCTTTCGCGCACCTTTCCCATCAGATGGCGGACTTCGAGGTCAGGTGTGTCGATCAGACGCGCGAGCGCTTCGGTAAAGGGGCTGTTGTTTCCTGTTCCGTCGAGAGCCACGTCGCCCGGCGCCGTCGCAAACGCAATCATCATCCCTGCCGCATTGGCTTCCAGCCGGGCAAGGCCGTTCGATGTGCCTCTGGTAAGCGATCGCGGCAACGGATTGTTGCGGCAGGCATCGAAGAATACGAGTTTCAGCCTCGCTCCGGATATTTCCATGATTTCCAGAAGGTCGTTTGCCTTGATTGCCTGACCGGGGAGATCCGTCGAGGCGATGATGTCGGCGTCAATTGGCAACAGCCAGTTACGGCCGTTCACCTGGACGCCGTGTCCGGCGTAAAACACCAGGGCAACGTCCGCCCCCTGAGCCTTGCGCCCGAATTCGGTCAGGGCCGCGGCAAAGGCTGCCTTGTCTCCGTCGATGACCCGAACGACTTCAAAGCCGAGCCCGGACAATTTGGTGCTCATGAGATCGGCGTCATTTGGCGGATTGCGAAGTGTCGACATTGCCCGGTAGGCGCCATTGCCGATGACCAGCGCGACCCTGTCGAATGCCGCCTGAGCCGGATTGAACGTCAGGAGACACATCAAAAGGCAAAGCACCGACAATTGAAACTTGATAGAAACGGTCATCGATTTCCCCCGGCTGTGTTTCCAAGAAAACTGCCCGTTGTCGGCAATTGCAAGATTTATTACTTCGGAAACATCCCTGCAAAAACATACAAAAGAAATCTTGACCTCAACTTAAGTTGAGCCCCTAGGTAGAGGCGGCGTTGAGCAAATTCCTGTTCTGAAAAGAGAGAATACACTCATGACAGCCACATTCGAGCAGTCCGGAGAAGCGCGTTGGAGCGAAGTCCTTTGGGGTGCTCACGCATCGGTCTCGGCAGTCCTGGCAGGCGGAATCATTCTGCATGCCATAAACATCAATATTTCTGCAACGATGCTGCCATCGATCGTCTCTGAAATCGGCGGGCAGGCGCTATATGCCTGGAATTCCAGCCTGTTTACGCTCGCTGCCATTTTGAGCGCGGCCGTGACCGGCAAGATCCTGAACAGACTGGGTGCAAGGTTGTCCTTTGCCGTATCGGGGGTCGTCTTTGCACTCGGCAGTCTGATTACCGCTGCTGCTCCTGACATGCCGGTCATGCTTTTCGGTCGGTTCATTCAGGGAATCGGTGGCGGGATCATGTTCACGTTGTGCTATGCGATGATCGTGTTCGCCTATCCCGAACGGTTGTGGTCCCGGGCCGTTGCATTGCTGTCGGGAACCTGGGGCATTGCGATGCTGTTCGGTCCGGCAATCGGGGGCATGTTCGCAGAATATGACTTTTGGCGCGGCGGGTTTGCATCGCTCATCCCCGTCACGATCATTTATACCGTGCTGATCTGGCGACTTCTGCCCCAGGTCGGGGACGACCTGCCACCGGCAGCCCCGATCGCCTTTGGCCAACTGGCGCTTCTTGCTGGCGCGGTCCTTGCTGTCTGGGCCGGATCCCTGGCGACGTTTCCACTCGTGGCGGCAGCGGGCGTCGCGCTGTCAATTGTCCTGGTACTCGCTCTGATGCGGCGGGAGAACACTGCCGACATACGTCTGTTTCCACGGGGTGCAATGCAGCCCGGGTCGCCCTTGTTTCTGTCTTTCGCCGTAATGTCTTTGCTCATTTTCTGCGTCAATGCAGAGTTTTTCATGCCATTTTATCTGCAGCGTCTGCACGGTCTCTCTCCGCTGCTTGCAGGATACATCGCTGCGCTCGTTTCCATCGGCTGGTCATCGGCCGAGGTCTATTCTGCGCGCTTCACCGGTGTCGCCATGCACCGCACTGTTGTCACCGGACCGGTGGTCATGCTGGCGGGCACCCTGTTGCTGGCAATTGCGACACCCATGTACGGTTCAGCCGGGACAGCGCTTGCCGCCGTCCTGTCGTTCGCACTCATTCTGGTCGGGGCCGGTATCGGTATGAGTTGGCCGCACCTGAATACGTTCGCGCTGCAATTCACGGATGTTTCTGAAAAGGAAAATGCGGCTTCAGCCCTTTCCACCATCCAGATGTTTGCCGTTTCATTCGGCACCGCGGTTGCCGGACTGGTTGCGAACCTTTCCGGTTTCAACACGAGGAATGATCTTGATGCGACGGCAAATTCCTCGATCTGGCTGTTTGCCACATTTGCGGTCATGGCGGTACTGGCAGCCGTCGTCGGCAGATCGCTTATTGCAACACAGCGCGGGGCATCTCGGTAGAGCCGTCTTTCGTCTCTTGATGTGTGGACGTTACCTCGTGTGGCGGGTTCAGGTTCCCGGCACCTTTCGCCCCCCGCGCATGACAGGTCCGCCACTGACATGCTTCGGACGATCGGTCTTGGGGCCGCCAGCGGTGACCGGGCGTTCCGCATAGCGCCCAAGCGCCCTGTGACGATCATACATGACGATCGCACCTGCCATGGCGACATTGACGCAGAACCTTGTCGGGATCTTCACGACGTGATTGCAGCGCTCCAGCATTTGCGGCGAGAGCGAGCCACGCTCCGGACCAAGCACGTAGGCCGCCTGCAGCGGGTGTCCGAAGCTCGGAAGATCAATTGCGTTGTCGGTCAGTTCAATTCCGACCAGCTGGCACCCGCGGGGCAATTCCATTGTGTCGACACTGTCCCAGGTAAAAACCGGCAGATGACCGGGGCTTTTGGACGTATCTGAAGGAGGTGCCTTTCGGATCTTCTGATCCGCGTCAACCGTGAAGAAGAAATTCGCCCCAAATGCATGGGCAGACCGCATGAGCGTGCCGAGGTTCATCCGCTTCGAGAGGCCCTCCGCACCGACGGCAAAATATCCGCGCATTACATGTTCCGTTTTTTACTGCGTTGCCGCCTCTTACCGGAAAATCGCCAGACATTGAACCGCGAGCTTATCCGGAATGCCTATAGGTGCGGTGCAAAAGACTTGCTAACGTGCCTTTGGCTCGCGCCGGGTTCCGGTGTCGCAAGCAGTATCTTCCGGTTTCGTGTTCAAAGAGGTTCCGTTGAAAGCCTGTCTCTGCAAATCATTCGGCCCGCCTTCAAATCTTGTCGTCGAGCGGATTGCCGAGCCCGCGGCAGAGCCCGGGCAGGTTGTCGTCAAGGTCGAGGCCTGTGCTCTCAACTTTTTCGACACGCTGATCATTGAGGGGAAGTACCAGTACAAACCGGATTTCCCGTTTTCACCGAGTGCGGAATTTGCAGGAGTGGTCGAGGCCACCGGAGCTGATGTGGCCGGATTTGCCGCCGGCGACCGGGTCATGGGATACATGAAATGCGGAGCTGCCCGTGAAAAGGTGCTCGTGCGGGCGGAAGACCTCATCAGGATTCCAGACGGGGTGTCCTTTGACGTTGCTGCGGGACTGGCTGTGACCTATGGGACCACGCTGCACGCCTATCGCGACCGTGCGGATCTCAAACCCGGTGAGACGGTTGCCGTTCTCGGCGCATCCGGGGGCGTCGGCCAGGCTGCGGTCGAAGTGGCGACGATCATGGGAGCAAAGGTGATCGCCTGTGCCTCGTCGGAGGAGAAGCTTGCCTTCGCCCGTTCACTCGGCGCTGATCTGACCATCGATTATTCCCGGGAGCCGCTGAAGGAACGGCTCAAGGAACTGACGAACGGCAAGGGTGTGGACGTGGTTTACGATCCGGTCGGAGGTGATCATACGGAGAAGGCCCTCCGGGCTACCGGATGGGAAGGCCGATTTCTGGTCATTGGATTCGCGGCCGGGGACATTCCCCGGATTCCGTTGAACATCGTCATGCTCAAGGGGGTCGATGTGCTTGGTGTGTTCTGGGGAGCGGCGATCGAGCGTGATCCGGAAGGTCACCGCAAAAACATGACGCAGCTTCTTGAATGGGTCCAGGAGGGGCGGCTAAAACCTCATATTCATGCAGTTTATCCGCTTGAGGAGATCGAGACGGCTCTTGAGGAAATTGCGGCGCGCAAGGTGCGTGGCAAGGTGATATTGAGACCTTGATCTGCTGTGCCGCCCTGACAACCATCTTTCAGAGACAAAAGAACGCGGTGCCCCGGTCCGATATGCGATGAGGTCGGAGTTTCAAACGGATAACAATTTCGATCTGTGAATGACTTCGAAAGGGTTACGCTTCGAAAACAGCAATCACCGGTGCGTGGTCGGAAGGTTTCTCCCAGCCGCGTGCTTCACGCATCACCGTTGTGCCTTTGACATGCGGAGTAAGCGGCCCGGAAACCCAGACATGGTCAAGCCTGCGTCCCTTGTCGGCTTTCGACCAGTCCTTCGCCCGATAGCTCCACCAGGTGTAAAGCTTCTCCTCCAGCGGCGTGAACTGACGCATGGCGTCCAGCCAACCGCCTTTTTCCCGCACACTTTCGAAAAGTTCTGTTTCGACAGGCGTGTGCGAGACCACTTTCAAAAGCTGCTTGTGAGACCAGACGTCGTGTTCATATGGAGCGACGTTGAGATCGCCGACGAGAACTGCTGGCCGATCCGTTTCTTCGCCCTGAAGCCAGTCATGCATTTCCGACATGAAGTCCAGCTTGTGACCAAATTTCGGATTGACTTCACGGTTAGGTTCGTCACCGCCCGCCGGGACATAAAAATTGTGCAGTCGCAGGCTGGACCCGTTGAAGGGAACGTCGACTGCGACATGCCGGCTGTCTCCGACATTGCAGAAGTCGCGCTTCTCGGTGTTGGTGAGCGGTCGCCTGGAGAGGGTTGCCACGCCGTGATAGCCCTTTTGACCGTTGATAGCCATGTGCTCATATCCGGCCTTGCGAAACGCGTTCTCCGGAAAATTCGCGTCCGGACACTTGGTTTCCTGAAGGCAGATGACATCCGGTGCGATCTCGTCGATCAGGTGTTCCACAATCGGCATGCGCAGACGCACGGAATTGATGTTCCAGGTAACTAGTTTGAGACGATCGGTCATGGAGGCCCCGGGGCTGGGAATGGTTACGGAAAGGCCAGTCATAAGGATTTGAGTGCGGAGTGCAATACGCTTGGGACTTGCCGGATGACCTTCAAGCCCTCTTTCCGTCGCCTTGGGGACTGCCGGCACGTTTTCAAGTGCATGCAACTGTAAGGTTAGAAATATCTCGGCGGTGTTGTAATTTGGACATATAGACGAAAAGACATTTTGACATTTTTGTTATTTGAGTCCATTTTCGGACTGAGGCATCATGAAAACTCACAATGCCTCAGTTACTCGCCGCAGATGTGCGGTCAATAAAAATCAGAAGAATAAAAGATCTAATAGAGTATAGAACCGTTTTCCATTCTCTGGAATTTCGGATGGCCTCGCTATGAAAAAGACAATAAAGTCTTTTATATCAGAATGTTGTAAAAATGTTACTCTGAAATTCAATCCTACCTCACTCAATCTTTTACGCTTGAGCTTCCGAATAAAAAATGATTTTCGTAGTCAAAGCAGGACAGATAAGTGATTCAGATCTTCACTAGGGATTTGAATGCAACGCAAGATATAGAAATCTACACCGACTGCATCAAAACTTATTTGCTTGTGACCAGAAACTTGGAGATTACGATGAAATTGAAAGCTTTGATGCTTGGAGTAGCTGCAGCTGCTACCGCTACCACCGCCCAGGCAGCCGATCTTCCGGTTGCTCCGGAGCCGGTCGACTACGTTCGCGTCTGTGACGCTTACGGTTCGCGCTTCTACTACATCCCGGGCACAGAAACCTGCCTGCGTGTTGGTGGTCGTCTTCGTACACAGTTCGTTGTCAACAACGTTCTGGAAGATGGTCCATGGGGCTCCCGTGATTCTGACGGCTATTCCTGGCTGACACGCGGTTACGCCTACCTCGATGCGCGTAACGCGACAGAATTCGGTACCTTGCGTGCCTATGTCGGGCTGCGCATGCAGGTCGAAAACGGAGAGAACGGGTTCAAGCTTGATGCGGGTTACATCCAGTGGGGCGGCCTGACAGCCGGTTACCTCGGATCAAACTTCAACATCTACACGGGTCAGGCCTTCATCGGTGTTGTCACGCGCGATTGGTCTGATGTCACAACGAACCAACTCGCCTACACCGCTGCATTTGGCAACGGCTTCTCTGCAACGGTCGCTCTTGAAGACCGTTCGGACCGTGAAGTCGGTGCCTACGGCGGTACGCGTGCTCCGGATTTCGTTGCCGCACTCAGCATGTCCCAGGGTTGGGGTTCCGCACAGCTTTCCGGTGCCCTGCATCAGGTCTATCCGGATGCGGCGTTCAACAGCACGAACGCTTCTGGCGATGAAGACAGCCTCGGCTGGGCAATCGGCGCCGGTGTGAACGTCAACCTGCCGTTCGCGAGCTCCGGTTCCAACATCTACTTCCAGGGTTTCTATGCTGACGGTGCGTTGTCCTACATTGGCAACGGCATCACCGATATCACCGTGGTCAGCAACACTGGAACGACACTTGGATCCGTGGCCGACTACGGCGGAAACGGCGACAAGAGCACCGGTTACTCCCTGTCTGCCGGTGTCTACATCCAGGCAACCCCGACCATCGGTCTTGCAGTTGACGGTTCCTACGCACACGTCGATCAGGAAGACTTCATCGGGGCAACTGATGCCGACATCGACCGCTGGGCAATCGACGGTTCAGTCCAGTGGGAGCCGGTCTCCGGTTTCGTTCTGGGTGCTGACGTTGGTTACTCCAACACAAGCGCCGACATCACCGGTCAGAATGTTGATGACCTTGACGAACTCCTCTTTGGTGTTCGTATGCAGCGCACGTTCTAATCTTTCGATTAGAATCTGACTGAGAAAAATTGACCTCCTCTCAGTCATTCGGCCCGGCAGACTCCAAACTGCCGGGCCTCCCCCTATCTGGAGGTCGGATTTCCGTTCAATGAAATCAGAAGCCAAATGCCGGCAGATATGCTGGCGTCTGGTCAGTTCCTGACGCTGTTTTCAAGCAATTGTCTGAGCGGCGCGTACGACCGGTCAATCTGGTTCTTTTCTTCGCTCTTGGTTCTGATCTGGTCGAAGGAAAGCCTGATAAAATTGCAAAGATCTCCGAATTCAACGGTGCCAAGTCGCAGTCTGTCCCTGAACGGCTCCAGGGCATTCCCGATCGCCTCGTTGCAAATTCGAACGATGCTCTCCTTCTTCGATGCGTCAATTCCTTCGACAATCTGGAGAATTTCTTCACCGTGAGGCATTTGAAGCATCATTTCGCAGGGTTTGGCGCTCAGGTGGAAAAAAGCGACATCGAGACGTTCACCGAGAGTGTCCAATTCGGCGCATTCTTCGGAAATGAGGCTTGACGATTTGCGAACATGATGCTCTACGGCGTCGTAGATCAGCTTTTCCTTGCAATCGTAAGCATTGTAAAGTGTTTGTCTTGCAACCCCGGCGGCGGTTGCTATTTCGCTCATGGTTGTCTTCTTGACTCCGTAGTGAGAAAAAAGTTGAAGCGCCGTCTCAACAATCTTGATTTCACGTTCATTCATAAATGCCCCCCGGATTTTTATCTCTTTGAGATTTTTTTATCTTCCCCGGTTGAAATAGTCTACCTGAATGACGATTTGCTGCGGTCGACGTGAAGTAAACACGCAAATTTTTAACACTATGATTTTCCAGATTGTGCCGTGTTTTTGTTTTTACTGCACGGTTTCACACGATAGATGAGACGAATTGGTCTTAAACTGGAAAATTTGGGGAAACACTCAGTCTTCAGCCTGATTGCAGAAATTTATCCAATCGGTTCGGTTCCCCTGCCAAGCAAAATATGCGGCGGGCCGTCGACAAGCTGGCCATAAAGCTTGTCAGCCATGGCACATCAGGTGTGGCCACGGCCAGAGCGTCGTCCTGATTGTCCCTCGAAATTCCTCGACAGTCAGGTTCTTGTCTTCGTGCTGCCGTAATGCCGCCCTAATCGGGTAGCCGGTTAAAGATGAATACGGGTTTTTGCGGAGATTTTGTCAATTCGTCCACGTTCCGTTAGGAACTCGCGCGCATTTTGAGCGGACAAGAAAAGCCTTTCTTAACTCTGTAGAGGTTGCTGTGCTGGCCCTGGTCAAATCCTTCTGTTCGATGTTCGGAATATTGTTCCTGGGCGCTTGTTCGGCTTATGACTTTCCGGACCCGACGCCGGAAGACTATGCGGTTCACGGTATCGATGTGTCGCGCTGGCAGGGGGACATCGACTGGGACAAGGTCAAAAAATCCGGAGTTGCATTTGCGTGGATCAAGGCGACCGAGGGCGGAGATCATGCTGATCCCAGGTTCGCACAAAACTGGATTGCGGCGCGCAAGGCAGGTGTTCCAAGGGGCGCTTATCACTTCTATTACTTCTGCCGTCCGGTCGAGGAACAGATCGCCTGGGTCAAGGAAGTGGTCCCCCAGGATCCCGATGCGATTCCCCTCGTCCTCGATATGGAGTGGAACGCCCATTCCAAGACCTGCCGCTTGAGACCGGAGCGGGCAAAGATTGTCCGCGACATGAAGGTTTTTCTGGATGAAATGGAGCGGCACTACGGCAAAAGACCGGTGATTTACTCATCAGTGGATTTTCACCGGGACCGGATGGTCGGAGCCTTGAAGGGCGAACAATTCTGGCTGCGTTCCGTCGCCACGCATCCAAAGAACATCTATGACCAGCGGGACGACTGGGTCTTCTGGCAGTATACGGCCGAAGGACGTGTCTCCGGGGTCAAGGGCGACGTCGACCGCAACGCATTCTTCGGAACCAAGTCCCAGTACCGCGCCTGGCTCAAGGGCAAGCTCAAGCGCTGAGGGCTCGCGGGTGGCAGACGGTCGGCTCCGGGGCGATCTACTGGATCTTGATCTGGTGCGCGACATCCTTGCCGTTCGTCACGGTGACCTGCGTGAAGCCGATAAGCTTGCAGAAGTCCAGAAAATTCAATTCGTGAGGATGATTGGAGCGGGCGAAAAGCTCCGTTGACCGTGCCAGGGAGGTCAGAGCAGCAAGAAGCGCGCGCATGCGATACAACGTGTCATACCGGTCGTCACCCGTTGAGACGATGATCAGTTTCTCAAGGTCTCCCCCCTTGGCAAAGAGGTGATATCCGGCTGCATGATTCTGCTTCGCGTGCTGGGCGGCAAGCCCGATGACAAAGGCAGCTCGAGACCGTTCCTGCGCGTCCGGTGCGACGGGCAGCTCGGAAATGTAAACTTCGCGAGTCTGGGGTTCGGGATAATAGTACCCTGCATGGGCGTCAAACGCAGAGGCGTTGGTCTGAGACACCAGGAGCAAGGCCGCCGAAACTGCCACTGCCGATGCAAGCTTGCGAATGCTGTTCATGTTGGTTTTTCCCCACCTGTCGTTTCACCCCAAATGAAGCCGATCGGGCAGGTCGAGGGCAAGGAGAATCTCTTCTTTCGACCGGGCGATCAGGAAATACGGGCCCAGGTGCTATATTTTCGCCATGTTGTCTTCCCACATCTGCACCGTGTGGGCTTGGAGCCCGGGCGGTCTGCACCCGGTCTCAAGTTATTCGGAGAATGATAATATGATGATCCGCTTGCCGCTTGCGTTTTGCGCCGTGGCCATGATGTCAATGCCGGCGCTGGCCCAGTCGGGTCCCGCGATTGCTTACACGACCGCAAACCTCAACATGCGCGCGGGACCGGGTACGAATTATCCTGTTATCACGACGGTTCCACAGGGCGGTGGTGTCACCGTATTCGGATGCACGGCGAATTTTTCCTGGTGCGACGCGGCGTTTGCCAACGTCAAGGGCTGGGTGTCTGGAAAATACCTGAGTTACGGCGTTCAGGGGAGTTACTACGGTCGACCGATTCCGAGTGCCGGGGTCTATGTCGGTGTGCCGCGGTACTCAAACAACTATCCGATCTACCGGCGTCCGCCGGCGGTGGTGCGGCCGGTCCAGCCCATTTATCCCCGATATCCGCGCCGCTACTAGGCGGTTTCTACTGTGCGGGCCGGGGAGACGCCAGAACCAGGGACCAAAAGACCTTGTGCTTGGCGGTGGGCGAATAGGCTGTTGCGATACCCAGACGGGTTGCGTCCCCGGTCAGAAGAACCTGATTGTGCCCGGGCGACTCCCGCCAGCCTGAAAAGGCTTCCGCAAATGTCCTGTAACCCGCACTGACATTTTCCGCCGCAGCCGTCTTCGGTTCGCCGATGGACGACATGCGCGTTGCCAGTTGCTGGTCTGGTGCCAGGGATGCCTTAACCGATCCGGCCGCCGCCATTGCTTTAGCCTGGGACTTGGCGATTGCATTGAGTTGCGGGTCCGGCGCAACCGCCGGCAGCCCGTTGTTGATCCTGTATTGCGAAATCATCTGTGCCGCAGTGGAAGTGTCTACCTGACCGTCCACGCGCGCAAGATCCTTGTAAAACGGCGGCGTTTGAAAGCGTTCGCTCTGGCATGCGGCGACGGAGAGCGCGGCAATAGCGGCAAGGGCATATTTGGTGGTCCGAAAACCCCTGTGGTGCTTGTTCACGTGCGGCGGATCTCCGGTTGCGTTCCAACGAATCAATTCTGACTCTTAAGGGAAATCGACAACGCAGCAGAATTGCGGCAGGCCCAAAAGGAATTGTGGGCAATGCCTTTGGTTGCCCGGAACCAATGCTTTGGCAGATGCATTGCATGCGAGGCTGTCGCGACTTCGTGCTGCGGCAGGTCAGGGAATGAAACGTGTTGAAGCGGCTTTTTCGCTTCTATCGGGAACCGGGCCCGATTCCCGGTGTGCATTTCGGCATGACCCTGGACCTTGGGCCGAAAACGAAAAAGACCGGCCCGTGAGACACGGGCCGGCCAGGCTGCATCAGGCTTGGGGTTCAAGCCTTTCAGGGAGCTTTTTGTCAGCGCTTTCCAGCTTCCAGAACGTCTTCGAATGTTCTCAGCCCGGTCGTTGGAGCAGATACCAGAACCGACATGTTTCCGGGTGCATGCTGGTTCTTCCACATTTTCGTATGTGCCCTGGGTATCTGGTCCCACGGAAAAACCTCGGACATGTAAGGATCTATGCGCCGTTCGACCATCAGCTTGTTGGCGGAGGCCGCCTGTTTCAAGTGAGCGAAGTGCGAACCCTGAAGGCGTTTCTGGTGCATCCACATGTAACGGACGTCGAATGTACAGTTGAAGCCGGAGGTTCCGGCACAGATCACAACCATGCCGCCCTTCTTGCAGACGAATGTTGAAATCGGAAAGGTCGCTTCCCCGGGGTGCTCAAAGACGATATCGACGTTGTTTCCCTTGCCGGTGAACTGCCAGATTGCCTTGCCGAAATTGCGTGCTTCCTTGAACCACTCTCCGTATTCGGGCGAGCCCACGGTCGGCAATTGTCCCCAGCAGTTGAAGTCCCTGCGATTGATCACACCCTTGGCGCCGAGATCCATGACGAACTGCCGCTTGTCTTCGTCGGAGATCACGCCGATAGCGTTTGCGCCCGCTGCCGTTATCAACTGGATGGCATAGGAACCAAGCCCTCCTGACGCGCCCCAGACCAGGACATTCTGCCCGGGTTTCAGCTCATGCGGATGGTGTCCGAACAGCATTCTGTAGGCGGTCGCCAATGTCAGCGTGTAACAGGCGCTTTCTTCCCAGGTCAGGTGTTTCGGCCGGGGCATCAACTGCTGTGCCTGGGCGCGGGTGAATTGCGCGAAGGAACCGTCCGGTGTTTCGTAGCCCCAGATCCGCTGGCTATTGGAGAACATCGGATCGCCGCCGTTGCATTCCTCGTCATCACCGTCGTCCTGATTGCAGTGAATGACGACCTCGTCACCGACTTTCCAGCGCTTGACCTTGTCGCCGACAGCCCAGACGATCCCGGAGGCATCCGATCCGGCGATGTGATAGGGTGCGCCGTGGCCATCGAACGGGCTGATAGGTTCACCCAGACCTGCCCAGATACCGTTGTAGTTGACGCCAGCCGCCATCACGAGGACCAGCACTTCGTGGCTGTCGAGCTCCCAGGTCGGCACGACCTCAAGCTGCATGGCATCTTCCGGTGCTCCGTGGCGCTCACGCCGGATTGCCCACGCATACATGTTTTTCGGGACATGGCCGAGTGGTGGAATTTCACCGATTTCGTAAAGATCTTTCACCGGAGCATCCTCAAGAGTTCGGTTGTCATTGGCTTCGGCTGCTGCTGCTGATGTCATTCATCCCCTCCCAGGGCTTCTTGTCACTTCCGATTTCGCATCTGCACAAGGCTCGAGTGGCTCAGAACCCCATTTTGCGCAACTATTGTTCAAAATAGGGTGTTGATCTATACGACTATTGCTTAACTTGCATTTTAATGCCAAGCATATTTTGCATTGCACAGTGAAATTTCGCATGCGCGTAATCTCATGCATGTTGCTGCCAGACCGGGAGATCTGGGCGGCCCAGGCGCTGCGAATACAGAATAAGACAGGCAGAAGAAGGCCTTAGAAGGAGTTGTGGCATGAGCCAGGCGGGAAAGAATATCGGGGACAGGGATCGCCCCTGGATTTTCCGAACCTATGCGGGACATTCGACTGCAGCGGAATCGAACAAGCTGTATCGCGGGAACCTTGCCAAGGGCCAGACCGGACTATCGGTTGCGTTCGATTTGCCGACACAGACCGGATATGATCCGGACGACCTTCTGGCTCAAGGAGAAGTCGGCAAGGTCGGCGTCCCGGTCGCGCATCTTGGAGACATGCGTGCACTCTTTCACGAAATTCCGCTGGAGCGCATGAACACGTCGATGACGATCAATGCCACGGCTCCCTGGTTGTTGTCGCTCTACATCGCGGCTGCCGACGAGCAGGGGGCCGACCGCGCGCTTCTTTCGGGCACGACCCAGAACGACATCATCAAGGAATATCTTTCGCGCGGAACCTATGTCTTTCCGCCGGCGCCGTCTCTGAAACTGACCACGGACGTGATTGCCTGGACCTATTCCAACATGCCCAAGTGGAATCCGATGAATGTCTGTTCCTATCATTTGCAGGAAGCGGGCGCGACTCCGGTCCAGGAACTCTCCTTTGCCCTGGCAACCGCGATTGCCATTCTGGATTCCATGAAAGCCAGCAAGGCAATTCCGGAAGAGGATTTTCCAAAGGCCGTCGGCCGGATCTCGTTTTTTGTCAATGCCGGAATGCGGTTCATTACCGAAATGTGCAAGATGCGCGCATTTACGGAACTGTGGGACGAGATCTGCCGGGAACGTTATGGCGTCGAGGACGAGCGTTATCGGCGTTTCCGTTACGGTGTCCAGGTGAATTCCCTTGGACTGACCGAGCAGCAGCCGGAAAACAACGTCTACCGGATCCTGGTCGAAATGCTCGCCGTGGTGCTGTCCAAGAATGCGCGGGCACGGGCGGTGCAACTGCCGGCCTGGAACGAAGCGCTCGGATTGCCTCGACCGTTTGATCAGCAATGGTCGCTCCGGATGCAGCAGATCATGGCCTATGAAACGGACCTGCTCGAATATGCCGACATTTTTGATGGCTCTCAGGAGATCACTCGGAAAGTCGACGCGCTGAAGGCCGAGGCACGTGAGGAACTTGCCCGGATCGATACCATGGGAGGTGCGGTCGCCGCCGTTGATTCCAGCTATATGAAACGGCAGCTCGTTGAAGCAAATTCAGCGCGTCTGGCCGCAATCGAGGCAGGCGACCAGGTCGTTGTCGGCGTCAACCGTTGGATCGAGAGCGAATCCTCTCCGCTGGCGGCGGGTGAAGATGGTGCCATCCTGACCGTGCCGGAGCACGTGGAGGAAGAAGCGGTTGAAAAGGTGAAGGCCTGGCGCGACGCCCGCGATGACGCTGCCGTTTCGGCCACGCTTGCCGAACTCAAGTCGGCCGCTCAGGAAGGCCGGAATATCATGGAGCCATCCATTGCGGCGGCAAAGGCCGGTGTTACCACTGGTGAATGGGGCCGTGTCCTGCGCGATGTCTTCGGCGAATACAGGGCGCCGACCGGTGTCGGGCAGGCTGTACGTGACGATGCCGGCGATCTGGCATCGGTTCGAAGCGACGTCGAACTGGTTTCGGAAAAACTGGGTCGCCGCCTCAAGTTCCTGGTCGGCAAACCGGGGCTCGACGGTCATTCCAACGGGGCTGAACAAATTGCGGTGCGCGCACGTGATTGTGGAATGGAGGTTGTCTACGAGGGCATCCGGCTGACTCCGGCGCAGATCGTGAATGCAGCAGTCGAGGAAGACGTTCACGTCATCGGATTGTCGATCCTTTCGGGGTCGCATCTTGCCCTCGTCCGCGATGTCATGGAGCGGCTCAGGAACGCAGGCGCGGATGATATTCCCGTTGTTGTCGGTGGAATCATTCCGGATGAAGACGACTCCCTGTTGAAGGCGATGGGGGTTGCCGCCGTCTATACTCCGAAGGACTTCCAGTTGACAGATATCATGACTGACGTTGTCAAGATCGTTGGAAGTTCAGCGGAGCGCGCTGCCTAGAATTTTCGGGTGCATAACGTCGCGAGGCACTATTGTTCTTGGTGTGTCAACAGGTTAACTTTGCGTAAAGCTTTGTTAACACTTTGTTGAGACTATCAGCGGGTTCCGCCAGAAGGCGGCATTCTCTGACGGCCAGGAGGCCCAGATGGCGACGATCGAAAGGCCTCAAACGGCCCAGGTCGTTGCGCACGCGACAGAGTATCCTGCGGACAAGGACGGTGATGGAACCGGCTATGACCGCAGAGACAAGCGTAACCGCGCGCAGCGACACGACAGCGATACCGGTTATTCCGAAAATGAACCGGCGGTGCTCATTGATGCCCACCACGTTGAAAATCATGCTCTGGATGGCGTTGCAGCCTATCGCGCGGCTGCATTGCAGGCGCTGGAACCGGGAATTGATCATGGACCGGTTCATCCGCTCCGGGGCGCGGTTGACGGAATTCCACCCGGCAACATCAGGCATGCCTACGAAGATCATGGCGAAGGCGACGAGCCCCACGAGGTGAATGTGGCGACCTGAGTCTCTATCTCTCAAGGTATGAGGCGTTTTTCAGCGGCTGTCCTGCTGACGGTCCTTGACGCGTTTCAGGAAATACCCATATCCGCCAATATAAGTATTCTTACGTATTCTGTTCGATGAAGTCATTCGTCGGGATGCGGTCGGGCTAAGGGCGCAACGGGTTTGGTTGAAACGATCTTTTCATTGGCGGCAGAAAACCTGCTGTCGCCGATCATCCTCTTCTTTGCGCTTGGACTGGGGGCCGCGCTGGTCAAGTCGGACCTGTCTGTTCCGGAAGCGGCGGCGAAAGCGATTTCCATCTATCTGCTCTTCGCCATCGGTTTCAAGGGCGGAGTAAGCGTGAGTGCGCATGGCATTGATTCCACGCTCCTGCTCGCACTTCTTGCCGGCCTTGTCCTTTCGTTCGTCATTCCATTTGCCGCATTCGGACTGTTGCGCACCATGACACGCCTCAGTGCGGTCGATGCGGCTGCCGTTGCCGGGCATTACGGTTCGATATCGATCGTGACCTTTGTCGCGGCGACGTCGGTTCTGCAGAGCCAGGGCATTGCCAGCGAAGGCTATCTCGTTGCAGTTGCAGCGGCCATGGAGGCTCCGGCCATCCTGTCGGCTCTTTGGCTGGCGGCCAGGTTCTCGTCTGCCGATACCAATGCAGAAAGGGCCAAGGGGACCAAGGGACTTTTGAGGGAGATCCTGCTGAACGGTTCCATCGTGCTTCTTGTCGGTTCGTTCTTCATCGGGTTCCTGTCCGGTCCGAAAGGGCTATCGGAAATCGAAAGTTTCATCGTTTCCCCATTCAAGGGTGTTCTTTGCCTGTTTTTGCTCGATATGGGTCTTGTCGCCGGACGCGGACTGCGCAGCAGCGCCGGACTCCTGCGGCCTGGATTGATCTCGTTCGGTATCCTGATGCCGTTGATCGGCGCGGTTGCCGGCCTCCTGGCCGGAAACGTGATCGGCCTTTCGGTTGGCGGGACGATGCTGCTGATGACGTTGAGTGCCTCCGCGTCCTACATTGCGGTTCCAGCCGCCATGAGAGTTGCGCTGCCAGAGGCCAATCCATCGATTTACCTTACAATGTCTCTCGGCATTACCTTTCCGTTCAACCTGACGATCGGAATTCCGCTTTATCTCAGCATTGCCCAGGCTGCCGGAGGATGAGTTCATGATGATGAATGATGCAAAACGGGTGGAAATCATCATTGAGGCGCCCATGGAAACGCGGTTGACCGACGCATTGGATGAAGCCGGAGTGACCGGTTACACGATCCTGCCGGTGATGGGCGGCAGTGGCCGGTCGGGGCGCTGGAGCCGCGAAGGCCAGGTCTCCAGAGCCGGAGGCATGATCGCGATCATATGCATCATCCGTCCCGAGCGGCTCGACGAAATGCTGGAGGCGGCCTTTGCCGTGGTCGAGCGCCACATCGGCGTTGTTACGGTATCGGACTGCTCGGTCCTGCGTGCGGAACGCTTCTAAAGGATTTGCCTTTGTGAAATTTGCTGTTGCCGGTACTGAATCGGACTTTGGCCTGTGCGCTGTTCAAACAACCGGCTGAAGGCAGTGCGACTGCTGAATCCGACCGAGTGCGCAATCGTCTTGACGGGCAAATCACCGTCGCGCAACAACCTTGCGGCACGGTGCAACCGCAAATCGCGCAGGAGCTCAATGGGGCCGCTTCCATAGGCAGCGGCAAATCGTTGAGCGAAGGTCGAACGGCTCATGCCGACGCGCGCAGCCAGGCTTTCCACTGTGTGCGCGTCTCCCGGAGCGTCCAGCAGTGCCCGCAGCGCTTCCCAGACCGATGGATCCCGAAGGGCGGCCATCCAGCGCAGGCCTTCGTCGTCGTGCACAACGCGACGGCGCAGCAACTCGATCATGCACTGCGTCAGCAGGGACCGGATCATCGCGTGGCTCCCGGTCGTCGGCCGGCTCAATTCCTGCAGGATCATGTTCAGCACGGGGCGCAGCGGGTTATCAGGGTCGATCCGCTCGACGATCGGGCTGCGTATGAGATCGATGACGTCTTCCGCACCGCGCAAGCCCACGCGTACACGCGCGCAAAGCGCGATAACCTGATTGTCGTCGCCGCCATCTCGAGAAACTTCCAGCACGTGTCGCAGTTTGAGCTCTGCCGGATCACATTTGGGGACCGGTTCGCCGGGTCTGCCGAAGCTGCGCAGCGCATGGCTCTGGAGAGCGGGAATGAGCACAAGACTTCCGGGGTTGACCTCGATGGCCGGTTCGCCATGGATCAGGATCGCGCCTTCCCCGGCGAGAATGTAATGCAGCGTGGCATTTGCATCCTGTCCCAGACCCAGATCGCATTCGCCACGCAATTCGCAAACAGCGAAAGGGTCTGTCGTGAGCTCAAGCTGATCGAATACGTGCTCGAAATTCATGTTGTGACACTGCACGCCTTTCGGATGAAAAGATACAAAAATTGTTCTTTTAGTCTCTTTCTCGGACGCAAAGATACATCATGTCTCTCAAGTTGGGGTCATTGACATCAAACCCGGAGGATTTGTCGATGTGCAATTGTCACGATCATGAACATGAGAACGAAAAGCGGAAGTCGGGAGTTTCGCGCCGCGCCGCGCTGCGCGGTGCCCTGGTGGCCGGAGCGGCAGGTGTCGCTGCCACCGTTGCAGGGAACGCATCGGCAGAAACGGCCAATCCTTATGCCGATCCGGCGGAACCGGCCTTGCCACCCTCGAACATGAAGCTTGATCTCAAGCGCGCTGCTCTCGTCGTTACAGACCCGCAGATTGATTTTCTTCATCCCGATGGTGTGACGTGGGGCGTGATCGGTGCGAGCGTGGAAGAACACAACACGGTCGATAACATCGAAACGCTGTTCAAGTCCGCAAAGGAAGCGGGTCTGACGGTGGCTGTTTCGCCTCACTACTACTACCCGACGGATCACGGATGGAAATTCGAAGGTGCGCTTGAGAAACTGATGCACAAGATCGGCATGTTCGACCGCAAGGGAGCCTTGACGACTGAAGGCTTCGAGGGGTCCGGCGCCGACTGGATGCCGCAATACAAGCCATACATCAACGATGGCAAGACCATCGTGACGTCACCGCACAAGGTTTATGGCAACGACACCAACGACCTTACGCTTCAGCTGCGCAAGAACGGTGTGGACCAGGTCATACTCGCCGGGATGTCGGCAAATTTGTGTACCGAAAGCCATCTTCGCGAATTGCTGGAACAGGGATTCGAAGTGGCCGTGATACGCGATGCAACGGCAGCTGCGAAATTGCCAGAAGGTGATGGATACCTGTCCGCGATCATCAACTTCCGCTATATGGCCAACGCTGTCTGGACAACGGAAGAGGTCGTGCAAAAACTCAAGTCTGCCAGCTGACAGGCCGGAGACTTGCGCCGGTGCACGTGCCCGGCGCAAGCACGGTCCGACGATCCGACATGAAATCGTCACCGGCTAACCGGTCCGCCACGGTGTTTCCGTGATGCGCCGGAGCTCCTGTTCTCCCAACAGCGTAGTCGCGTTGGCTGATTTGCATTCCTTTTGGCAAGTGATAAGAACCTCCCAACCGATGATGCGCGCACCCAGTGCTTTCAAGGAGGCTAATCGTTGACTTTTCCCGCATCTCTCATGGACGGCTATGAAAGGTACCTCAGCAAGGGCTTTGTCCGTTACAAGGAAACCCACGAGCGTCTGGCTGTCTACGGTCAAAAGCCGGACATTCTGGTGATTTCGTGCTGCGACAGCCGGGTGACACCTGAAGGGATATTTCATGCCGGGCCGGGCGAATTGTTTGTCGTGCGAAATGTTGCCAATCTGGTGCCGCCGCACGAGGAAGCGCAGGGTCAGCACGGCACGAGCGCCGCGATCGAGTTCGCCGTGGACAGCCTCAAAGTCAAGCATATCGTTGTCATGGGCCACGGGCAGTGCGGCGGTGTGAAAGCTTTCCGCGAAAACGCGAATTCGCCCATGGATACCGGCGAGTTCATCGGGCGCTGGATCAAGCTCTTGGAACCGGCTGCAATCGCCATGGCCTGCATGCCGATCGACAAGGCGGATGATCCTCAACTCGCCATGGAATATGCCGGTGTTCGCCAGTCACTGAAGAACCTGATGACCTTTCCCTTTGTGGAAAGAGCAGTCCGGGAGGACGGTCTTCTGTTTCACGGTGCCTGGTTCGATATCGGCTCCGGAGAACTCCGGCTGATGGACCCGGAAACACAGCGGTTCGAAACAGCCGGTTCCGGATCAACCGAGGATGCGGACTGAGGTTCGCCAACGGAGCAGCACAATGCAGATCGATCCAGGCCTTTACCAACGCATGGCTGCCTACAACAACTGGATGACGAACAAGATCCATGTTGCGGCAGACCAAATGAGCGATGAAGATCGCAAGCAGGATCGGGGCGCCTTTTTCAGGTCGGTTCACTCAACACTCAATCATATCCTGTTTGCAGACCGGGTCTGGATGAACCGGTTTTTCGAAAAGTCCTACAAGGTCAACGGTATGGGTGTTGACATCTTTGACGATTACCTGGAATTGCGCCAGGCGCAACAGGACATGTGCGGCGATATCATCACCTTTGCCGACCAGCTTTCAGAAAATTGGCTTGCACAAACGATGACCTGGACCAGAAGCACGGATGGTGTCTCGCGCAGTCGTCCCCGATGGCTGCTTGTCATGCACATGTTCAATCATCAGACCCACCACCGTGGTCAGCTTTCAACCCTGTTCATGCAGGCCGGTATAGATATTGGCGTTACGGATCTACCGTTCATGCCGGATCTGATCAGCGATTTCGGTGGCTGACCCCGGCATTCAGATTCTTCTGCTGCAACAGGTTTTGCAGAGCGAATTTGTCCGGTCATGCGTCGGATCGGTGCCGGTGTTGCGCGCGTCATAACTCAGGAAAATTCGAACTCGTCGGCCGAGTATGCGGATCCGTCGGCAAATTCATACCGTTCAATGTTTTGCCCAAGGTCGTTTACCGTGACCTGACCCGTGCCGTCGTGCCAGGAGAGAAGCAGCATGTCGCCATCGACGATCGCGGTTTCGATGTCCGACGGCATCAGGCCCTCGAAAACCAGGCTGTCAGAGCCTTGTTCGAACAGTTCCTCGATATAAGTTCGGCCGCTATCCGTTGAAATCCGGTAGGTGTCGCTTCCGTCACCACCAAAAAGTTCCTGTTGTCCTGACGTGGAAGGGCCGGGATCAAGTAGGTCATCGCCATCCTTGCCAAACAGGATGTCGGTTCCTTCTCCCCCAAGCAAAGTGTCGTTACCTCCACTCCCCCGCAGGTCATCGTCGCCGCCACCGCCATCCATGCGATAGTTGACGCTTGCATCGTTTCCGTAAACCCGGTCCGTCTTTTCAGCACCTTCGAAGGCTTCGAAGCCGTACCATGAGAGACCTACGGTGTTGAATTTCGAACCGTTTTCGATCATCAGGGTGTCGAACCCGGAGCCGCCGATGTCCCGGGGTTTGTGGTTGTCCCAGAACACCTTGCCGCTCGCGTAGTAGACGGTATCGTCGCCCTCCTGGGCAAAGAGTTGATCATAGCCCCAGATGCCGCCACGCAAGAAATCATTGCCGGCGCCCCCGGTCAGGACGTCGTGGCCGTCACCACCAAGAAGAGTGTCGTTCCCGGCGTTCCCGGTCAGAATGTCATTGCCATAGCGACCTTCCAGAATGTAGTCGACGGTTCCATCGTCGCCGATCGCCTGGTCGTCACCGCCACCACCCCAGAAATGTTCGATGCCGAATTGCGAAAGGCTGTCGGTCTCGAAGTATGATTCAAGGGAAATGATCAAACGATCATACCCCGGACCGCCCAGGTCGACCGGCGCACCATCCTTGAAAAAGACGTCCTCGTTCGTCGCCATGATGGTGTCGTCTCCCGGGCCGCCGAACATCAGGTCGACGCCGTTCCATCCGCTGAGAAAGTCATCTCCCTCGCCACCGATCAGCGTGTCGTTACCGTCGTAGCCAACCAGAAAGTTATCGGAGGAATTGCCGATAATCTCGTCATTCCCGTTTCCACCGTAGGCGCGTTCGATGACGGCACCGCGTGCGATGACGAGATTGCCCTTTCCGCCGGCGAAGTCCGACGTCGCTTCCTGGTTGAGATCTATGCGCTGGTCACCGCTATATCCGAGAAATCGAATGAGATCTTCACCACCGGAATCGAAGATGGTCACAGTCGCATCCGGACTGATTTCGTAAAAGCCTCGCTCGTTGTAATCACCGTAGACATTGGCGCCGAATATCCTGTAGTCCGGATAGATGTAGTCCGGTTCCCCGTAAAGGTTCTGAACCGCCAGAATGTCGGCAATCATCGGTGTGACCGGATAGGCGAAACTGGCATCTATCGAGGTGTTGTCGGTCTGGCTGAACGCGGACATGACGGATGATTGCCAGGAATCGTTGGCATAGTGATTGTCAACGCCATACGTGGCGGTGTCTTCGTAATTCCCGGCATGACCCAAACCAAGAGCGTGCCCGATTTCGCGCAGATACATGAAATAGGCAAATCCGGGAACCTCCGTGCCGTGGGTTTCCAGATAGGACAGGGGAATGTTGACCTCAGATGAAAGAATCGTGCCTCCACTGGTTTGGGATGTCGCGGATGCATTTGTGTTTTCATCATTGAAGGTTATCTGAGCAGCACCGGGAACGTAGACGAATTCCAGATCGGCGACGTTCGACCATTCCGTGAGCGCACGTTGCGCCAGGGTTTGCCCTTCTTCGCTGAGACCATCGATGTTCACCGACACCTGATTGCTGCTGCTTGTGTCAAACGCTCGCCTCAGTCCACCCTCGTTCAGCCAGTAGCCATCGGTCAGTTGATCCGCAATCTCGTCGAGCGAGAAAAAAGGCAACGAGGCCTGGTCGAGGTTTTCCGCATGGCTTTCTGTGCTGGTGGAAGGATCAGGCATTGTTTCGTCCGCCGATAGGAAGGCTGGATCAAAGGACGGCTTCGTCATGATGCATCACTTCCTGTTTGCGGACAGCAAATGCTGGTTGTTCGTGGGGCATTCGTTCATAAAAACCACCGGATTTAACATTATGGCCATGAGTTTTCTGCAATTCCCATGTTATTTCTTTTGAAGTATTGGATTGCAGGAAGTTTTTTTCAATTAAAAGTAATAAAACTCAAATTTCGTGAAATAAAATAGTAATGTAGATCGAATTTCTAGGTAATTTTCTTGTTCGAAGTAAAGTCTATTTCTGCAATTGATCGAGCTGACCGAGATGCGCCGTGCCAGGAATGTCCGGGCACGGTAACAAGAAACAAACCTTCATCGCAGCGCCCGGTGCCGGAAGTATCGTACCGACAACAGAGATCTTCACGGGGCTGAGCCAGACACCATACGGATGATCATTCAGTGCGACGCGATTTCGATTCCGCGTAGGCAGCACTGCGCAAAGCAAAAACCTTGTCACCTGGAGCATCGACACCTTTTGCAAGATGCGCCGGATCAAACACCCGCAACTGACTTTCCTTGCCGTCGTCCAGGTCTTCGATCTCTATTGTTCCAAGGACAATTTCCCGGTGTTCTCCATCCCAGGGAACTGTCGGGTCCCGGACCTCGTCTGCCGCATTTGCAACGATCAGCTTCAGCACCCAGCAGACCGGGCCATCGGCCAATTTGAGGGTCATCGCATCCCGGAGAAAATCGTCGGGAAAGACGGCCAGTTCCTCCGGCGTCAATCCGGTGCGACCAGCCGTCGGTTCAAGGACCAGCCGGGCAGCAACCGACGCATTGTCGATTGTAAAACCGTATGCGTGTCCCGAGTGGTACCGCTCGGTGGAATAACAGCGGCAGGGCGAGGTGGACTTGAGATATTCCTGATGTGGCACGGTATTCGGATTGGCAGTGTTGAAGGCCTTCACCTTCTCCGGATCCGGACCTCCGATCTCAGGGTCGGGTGCGCGGGCGGCGAGGAAGTCGACGAACTGCTGTGCGCTATTGGCGAAAAAGACCGGAGCAGAAATCAGCGCCAGAGACCAGACCTCCGACGCGCCGCCCATCATCAGTCCGATACCGCGCACGGTTGGACTTTTGTCACTGATACCCGGCTTGCCGCCGCCAACCGAAAACCTGGCCGCGACCGGCTGTTCGGATTGAAGAAGGGGGATTTGAACACCCGCATTTGTCTGTGCCGGGATAAAGCGGCCGCTGACCGCAAATCCCTTGGCGTGCGAAGCGCGAAAACTCTTGTGGCGTCCGAATGTACCGTTGAGTGCATCTATCAGCTTTGTGGCCTGGGTCATTTTTGTTTCCTGGCGGGAAAGAGGAAATTTCAATTTGTTTCGGGTGTCGCTGGTTGAGGAAAACGGAAGGTCATTCCTTCTCCGAAAGCCGCTTGCCGACACCGATCGCATAAATCAGAGAACGGGCTTCAAGCATCCTGTCTTCCGATGGCTCGAAGCCCTGGCTCAAAACCGTGGGGTCGTAGTTGATCGCATCGCACCGGCCATCCGTTTCGGTCATCGCGGACGTCACGACGAACTTGCCAGCGTTGATCCGTTTGTGATCGCCTTTCCACGGAACCGCCGGATTGTTCACCGGATCACCCGGATTTGCGATCGTGATCACCATGTTCCAGGCCACTTCTCCGGCCTGCAGGTTTGCCAACATGTTCTGAAGGAAAAAGTCCTTGGTCGGGTCAAGCGCAATCTCGTGCTCTCCCACCGGCATGAAAGAGAAACGGATGGCTGTCTTCTTTCCAGTCTGGTCAACCAGGTAAAAGCTGTTGATGCTGTTGTAGGTTGCGCCTTCATATGGACGGAGCGATTTGTCGAGTGCTGCGTGATAGCTTTTGTGGGCCCGCAATTCCGGGCTTTTTGCTGAGAACCGCGCAACTGCCTCTTTGCCGGTTGCCTTCGCACGCATCAACTCGGTGAAGTCCTCGGGCGTTGCGACGGGGAAAAAATGTTCGGTGTTCATGTTGATGATATGCACATCGTCGTCAGGTGTCGTGATCTCCATAGCCAGGCCGTAGTGACCGAACTTGTCGTCGGATGCCTCATTGTTTCCGCTCTTGTGGGAAACCCTTCCGATGACCGTTGATGTTCCGGTGAAAAGCGGGCTGACGGAAAAGTCGCGTATTGCCGCGTCCAACGGCTGGAATTCGCCTTCAATGCAATAGCCCTTGGTGTGATTGCGCCGCTTGCCTTTTGTCACGCCAAACACGTCCTGGAATGCGGCAAATGCACTTTCCGCGTTTGCGAGCGGATCATCGGCAAACGAGGTGCCTGGGGTCAGGGCGATGCAAAGTGCCATGAAAGCCGGTCTGAACATTAGTGGTCTCCTCGTTATTAATTAGAAAACGAATTGTTCGTGCACTAACATTATGCGTAAAGATAATCAAGTGCTATATGCTGACATTGTCGTCAGGCAGCACCAGCCAAGGATCACTCACTTGTCAGAAAAATCGGCAGTCTCGGAAGCAGCAGAGATTACGCTCGATTCCCAGTTGTGTTTTGCACTCTATTCGGCATCCAACACGATTGATCAGTATTATCGCCCCTTGCTGGAGGAGCATGACCTTACCTATGCCCAGTATATCGTGCTGATGGCGCTGGCGGAAAAGGACAATGTCTCGATCACCAGTCTGGCGAATCGCCTCGGCCTGTCAAAGGCAACGATGACGCCTCTGCTCAGACGACTGGAGGGACGAAATCTGCTTCGACGGGAGATGGCGGAAGGTGACGAACGCCAGAAGTTCATTCACCTTACGCCGGAAGGCAGGGAATTGTGGAGCGAGAGCTGCAAGGTCACGGACAAGGTGTTTGAAAAGACCGAACTGACACCGCACGAGGCAGCGACGCTTGTCGCCCTGTGCAAACGTATCACACGTTCTTGACCGCTCCGGCCATCAAAAGGTGTGACCCGGGCTAAAGGCCCTGGATTGCCGAAGCCGGTTCCGCCTTGCTGTCGGCATATTTTTTCAGCGCCTCGGGGTGGTCCGTCTGTAACAGCCGGGCGCCTTGACGCATGAGGCGGCCCCAGCCCTGGTCCGGATCAGACAGCGACGGAGTATCAGTAACGACAGCAGAGGGCACTTCGTCGAGAGTGTTCAGGAACAGGTCGGTTCCGGCTCGATGGGCTGCCTCGGCATATCGTTCGAAAGTTTTCCAGGTATCGCACAGGATCTCCACCAACGGTGTCGGGCGTGTCTGCAGGAAGCCGAGAAAGGTCTCCAGAGTGTCGCCGGTGACATGCAGCACGGGCTTGATCAGCAATCCAGTTCGTCGTTCCAGATTATCCAGATATTCCAGGTCTTTCGGGGTTGCCACCACGGTCTTGAGATTGACGTGGTGACGGCTTTGGTGTGAGCGCACATATTCGCAGACAACTTCAAGATCCCTGAAGTGCTTCACGTCAATATCGACATAGATCCTGTCCGAACTCACATTCAAGAGATCGCCGAGAAGAGCAGGAAGAGAGGATGTGAATTCTGCATTTTCTCCACCCGCGCCTTCCTTGAGAAAAAGGCCCGTCAGGTCAGCAGCCTCGGATTGAGCCACGACGTGAGGTTGTCCCGTCATGCGTTCGACCGAATCGTCGTGAATGCAGACAAGTTGCCCGTCCGCAGTTGCCTGGACATCGATCTCGACAAACTCGTATCCGTTCCGGATTGCTAGTTCGACCGAACGGATCGAATTCTCCGGTGCCCCATGCCAGGCGCCGCGATGGGCGACAACGGCGAGTTTCCAGGACCGGTCGGCGAGAAAATCGTTCAGCGGAGGGCGGGCGACGGGTGTCTGTTGAAAATTCATATGGCTACTTCGGTTGGTATCGTTGTTTTGAAGTTTGCGGTTCCGCGATTGCCGCGAAACCGCCTTTGACAGTATTGCGCGTTAGCGCTCCAGGATCACGTTCTCGATGAAACTTTCCTCAACTGCCTTGCGAAATGGCTGGCCTGCCCATGGTTGCCGGTTCGCGCGCTGGTCGTTCGGCACAAGGGCGTTGCTGTCGTCAGCCTCGGCATGCATCGGCGCGGTGCCGAAATCACGGTTGAACATGGTCTGTGTGTCCGCGGATGTCAGCCAGTTTACGAAGACGGCAGCCGCGGCCGGATGCGGAGCATTGTTCGGAATGGCAATGCCGTTGCCACCGCCGTTCATGCCCATTTCAGGGATGTAGAACTTGATTTCAGAGCGCACTTCGCCACGTTTCTGCAATCCGGCGAGGTGATCTTCCCAGGCCGGCACCATCCAGAGTTCGCCGTCGCTGACGCGAACGATACTGTCGGCGTTGGAGGCTGTGACAACGTAGTTTTCGGCGTTGTCGTTGAAGAAGCCGTAGCCTTCCTCGACTTTTGCCAGCTTGCCGTCGGAGATCTCTCCATTCGAGAAATCAACTCCGGTCAGACTGCGAAGCGTATTTTGATAAAAGGACGGACCAGAGCCGCCTTTCTCGTAGTTGAAGCCGAATTTGCCGGGATTCTCGCTCCAGAAGGCTGCGAATTCCTCGGGGGTTTGCGGCAAGTTGTCGGCTGAAACTTTCGCCGGGTCATAAGCGATGCCGGTCTGATTGCCCCAATAGGCCAGCACGAAGTCGCCACCATCGATGCCAACCAGTTCCGAGACCCGGCCGTCATCGGCCGGCAGCATCTTGAGCGGTGAGAAAGTTGCTGCCAGATCCACGGTTTCAAAGTCACTGTAACCCCAGGCAAAGACGTCAATGTCACCGACTTCACGATTGCGTTCCGCGATGAGCTTTTCAGCATTTCCGGCAGATGTTCCTTCCGGAATCGTGACATCGATACCATATTCGTCTTCGAACGATTTGACGGCGCGGCGCAGGTCGTCCTGCAGGTACCAGACGTACCAGGTGAGTTCACCTTCCGCCTTTGCCTGGGTAACGATATCGTCCCAGCTCATGCCGGAAAGGTCGGAAGCTGCGGATGCACTGACGCCGATGGCCAGGGCTGTGGTGGAAAGGATGAGAGTCTTCAACATGCCGGTTGGTCTCCGTTAAGCTCGAAACAACCTGCGTCCGGCCGGACACAGAAGAGTTGCTCCAACATTTTCAAGTCGATCAACTTCTGACACCCAATCGACGCCGACCGGATTAGTGTTGATCTTGGTATTCTCGTCAGCCCTTTCCCGAACTCAGTGCCGGATTGGCCGATTTCAGAAGCCGCTCCAGGATGAGCATCAAGATGACGTTGGGCACGACGAGAATGAGGGACAACACGGCTGCATTCGGTCGAACGAAGTCCTGTCCGAGCGTCCCGTAGAGCAGTGTTGGAATGGTGGTGAAGTCGGGCGAGCCGACGATGAAAGCGAGTGCGAATTCCTCGATCGACTGGATAAAAACGATCAGGAGCGAGGCGAAAATGCCCGGTTTGAGAGCTGGCAGATAGGCCACTTTCCAGCGTGCCCAGGCGCTGGCTCCAAGGTCCCGCGCCGCGTCGATGTGGTCACTGCGAACCTGCTCGAAACTGACTGTCATGATACGGATTGCGTAGGGCATGAACACAATCGCATGGGCAAACAGGATCGCACCGAAACGCCATGTGTGCAGGCCAAGCTGGTAGAGCATCGAAGTGAAGAAAATGGAGGTGACGAAAGGTGGCACGATCAGCGGCAGCAAAGCCAGGATCTTGCAAACTTCCCGGCCCGGGAACCGGATGCGGCCAAGCGCGAAAGCCGTCGGCATCGCCAGGGCGAGTGCAGCGATAGCGGCGGAAGGTGCCAACAGGTAGGAATTGACGAGCGCCGTCTGCAGCGAGGAATTTTCCCACATGTCCTGCCATCGGTAGAATGACATGACCGGTGGCACCAGCTTGTCGGCGGTCCAGGGTTCAGCCGGATCGACGAGCGACCAGAGAATCGCCATGGAGAAAGGGACAATCAGCCAGATAGCGGTGAGGCTGACAAGCAGAACCAGCAGGATCTGGTTGAGACGTTGAGCGCTCATGCGATCCTCCCGCGCATCACGATCCGGCTGACGGCTGCAAGCAGCGCAGATCCGGCGATGGCAATGATCATCAGGCTGACGCCGACGACAGCGGCATCGTTCCAGCGACCGCCGTCCTTGAAAAACACCATCAGTTGTGAGAGCGACTGTCGGTTGGTTGGCCCCGCGATCACCTGGAAGCTGAAATCGGCCAGTGCGCCGATGAAGATGATGATGAGAGCCGCCTGCATGGCCGAAACAGTGAGCGGGGCGATTACCTTGCGAAACCGGTCGAAACTGCCAGCGCCCAGATCCCGGGCCGCGTTGAGGACATCATCGGAAATGCTCTGGACGGCGCCGGTCAAGAGGAGCAGCGCGAAAGGCATGTTCTTCCACGTTTGCAGGATGAGAACACCGATTGCATTGCGGTCGTTCTGAAGTCTGTGCGGTTCATCCCAAAGGCCGATACCCTGAAGCAGCTGGTTGAGAATGCCGTGATAGGAAATGACGTTGATAAACAGAAAGGCGGCGACCAGACCGTGCACCAGAAGGGGCGCTTTCAGCATTGCGCCAATTGCAAGTGAGCCTGGAAACGGCTTGCGCAGCCAGATTGCCAGCGGGTAGGCAAAGGCCACAGACAGAAATGCACTGATCACCCCGATATAGATCGAGTACATCACGGCGCGGCTGAACACCTTGCGGCCCAGCATCCTGTCCCAGAACTCAAGCGAGAAACTGCTTTCTCCGGCCAGGTTGTAATAACCAAAGGACTGCGCAGCCGCTATATAGACCGCGACACCGATAAAGGCGACGATCAGACCGATGCCCGGTGTCAGCAGGCTCAATACGAGCAACCACTTCTTCCAGGTCATGCAAGGGCCTCCAGAAGAACGATCTGGTCGGATCTCAGCGAAAAGGTGACCGTGTCCCCTTCCCGGATCGACGGCTGGTTGGTCTGGATCCGGTATCCGTTGCCACCGTCATCCAGATGGAGGTCGGTGAAATGTCCCTGAAAGGCCCTGTGCGTTACTCGTGCGCTCAACCGGTTTTCACCCGTGGCCGTCAGGTCGGCATGTTCCGGACGCCAGCAGATTTTTACCTTTCGTCCCATCGGCGGCGCCCCGGAATTTGCCTTCAGCGGGCCGAGGGGCGTTGACAGTTCGACGTCCCCGTTGCCGTTCGTCGATGTGACGTCCGCTTCCAGGACATTGGCACTGCCGATGAAATCGGCGACAAAACTTGTTTTGGGGGCGCTGTAGAGTTCTTCCGGCGTGTCGGCTTGTTCGATCTTGCCGCCATTCATGACAAAAACCCTGTCCGACATGGCAAGGGCTTCGGCCTGATCGTGTGTCACGTAGATTGCCGTCAGGCCGAAATCACGCTGGATGCGGCGGATTTCGATGCGAACCTGATCGCGCAACTTGGCGTCGAGATTGGAAAGAGGTTCATCGAACAGGATCACGTTCGGGCGCATGACGAGTGCCCGACCGAGGGCGACACGCTGCTGCTGTCCACCGGAAAGCTGGTTCGGCAGTTTGCCCAGATGCAGCGCCAGATCCAGATTATCGATTACGGCATCCAGGCGTTGCCTGCGCTCTGCCGGCGGCACACGCTTCTGCCGAAGGCCAAACTCCAGGTTTTCCAGAACTGACAGGTGCGGAAACAGGGCGTAGGACTGGAAACACAGTGCGGTGTCGCGTTTTTCCGGCGGTGTGCGGGTCACATCCACACCCGAGAGATGGATGGTCCCACTGGTCGGCGTCAGGAAGCCGGAGATCATCTTGAGAAGGGTTGTCTTGCCACATCCCGATGGCCCGAGAAGCGTTACGAATTCACCAGCTGCAACTTCGAAACTGACGTCGCGGACAGCGACAAAGTCGCCGAAAACCATCTTCAGGTTGCCTGCTGTTATCCCGTCCATTATTCGCCCTCGCTCCCATTTTCTTACCCGTCGAATAATATCACTCTTAGTGAGTAATAACATTTATTACTCACTAAGTGTAATAAAAATATGACAGGGATTGGCGCAGCTGGTGTGGCTGGTTAGGATGGACAGGTGATTCAATCTGCGACTTCGGGAAACAATCAGTGACAGCACTTTTTCGGACTCAACAAGCCTCTGAAAATGCTGGTTATTTTCCTATCGGGCCGAGCAGTTCGGCAATTCTTGAAGCCGTCAGGGTGAACGAACTTGTCGCGCGTGCGGACCTGCCGCCCCTGACCGGTCTGTCTCAACAGACGGTTCACCGGCTGACGGAAGATCTGCTCGAAAAGCAACTTCTCCAGCGTTGCGAACCGGTGATCCAGGGGCGCGGCAAACCAAGTCCGAGGCTTGCGGTCAATCCGTCCGGAGCCTTTGGCTTCGGTGTTTCGGTCGACACCAATTCGGTGGAGGCGGTCTGGATCGACCTTGTCGGGCAGATTCTTTCCAAATCCAGGATTGACGTGTCTCCGAACGATCCGGAAGCCGTCATCGCAGCTGCCTACGAGACCGCGACAAGCCAACGCAAGGCGCTCAATATCGATCCGGTACGCGTCGCGGGCTGCGGAGTTTCGACACAGGGGTTCAGGATCACGAGGGAAAATCTGTTCACGACCCCGCTTCCGTTGAACAAGTGGACCGGATTTGCAATTGAAAAGCGGGTTTCGGAAGTCTTTGGTTGTCCCGCGCATGCGGAGAACAATGCGACGCTCGGAGCGATTGCCGAATTGTGGAGTGGTGCCGGAAAGACCTATCCGACATTTGCCTACCTCTCCTTCAATCACGGATTTGGTGGCGGCCTGGTTATCGAGGGCAAGCCCTTTTACGGTTTCAACAAGAATGCAGCCGAACTGACGACGTCCTTTCCGGCCGAAGAACGGGCTGACCGTCCGGCACTGCAGTACCTGATCACGGAGCTTCGGGAGAACGGGGTCGATGTGCCGTCGATCGACGTGTTGAAATCAAACTTCGACCCGCAATGGCCAGGCGTCAGAGACTGGGTGCAAAGGGTGACGCCGGCACTCAACCGGATTGTCGGCAACATCTACGCCATCCTTGACCCTGCCGCGATTGTTTACGGCGGTGAAGCGCCGCCCGCGCTTCGTGAGATGCTGATCAATGCCACGTCGATCGGTGAGCCGGACAGGTTTGGCAGGAACATCCCCGGCCCGGTTTTGATTCAATCGCAAATCCCGGCGGAACCGAGTGCAGTCGGCGCGGGCATTCAGGCAATCCGCAGACAGGTTCTCAATCAGGCCTGAAACATGTGGGTCAGTCCCAACTGGCCACAGGATCGCCCAGAGCCGCGCGATCAACGGTCAGACCAAGGCCCGGGGCCGCCGGAGCAAGCACTCCTCCATCGACCAGCGGTGCGTCGAACTCCGCCAGCTGTTTCGTGACCATGTCGCGGCAATCAAGTATGCATCGCAAGATCTTTTCAGGGACGGTCTGTCCGAGATGGGCGACCGCAGCAAATGCAATCGTCGAGCCGACCGTGTCCTGCACGCTGATTGTCATTCCGGCCGCTCGCGCCGTGTCCCTTTGCCGCCGGCCGGGCGTAAGACCACCGGCCTTGGAAATCTTGAGACCTATTCCGTCGCATGCATCCAGAGCTATCGCCTGGGCCAGGTCTTCATCCGTCTGCATCAGTTCATCCAGGATGATCGGAACCGGGCAGCGAGGCCGTAGTGACAGGGTTTCCCGCCAGGTAGCGCAAGGGGCTTCCAGAACGAAATCCAGTCCGTGAGGCAACAGGTTCAGCATTCGCAGAGCCGTTTCCGGCGTCAGGCCCCCATTGGCATCGACCAGAAAAAACTCGTCGGGCTGGCGATCCGCCAATGATGCCTCGATCCGCGCGGCGTCGAGCGCGGGACCACCTTCGCCGTCGAACGCGCCGACTTTCACCGAATGACCCAGAAATCCCTTGGCACGATGTTCGGCTACACGCCTGCGCATATCTTCCGGTGATCCGGCATGGATTGAAGAAATTGCCGGCATGCGCCGGGCCGTGGTCCCACCCAGAAGCATCCAGCAAGGCATGTCGGTTGCCTTGCCGAGAATATCCCAGGCGGCAACATCCAGTGCTGTTTTGGCATGGGCGTGGCCCGCCAGGGCGGTGTCCATGACATCATAGAGCCGTTCAACCTGTCTCGGATCGCGTCCAACAAGAGATGGAGCAATCTCGGCAATGCCGGCGCGCGCGCCCAGTGCGTGAGCGGCGATGTAGTTTGAACCGAAGGGTGTCGATTCTCCCCAGCCTTCAAGACCGGTATCCGTCTCCATCCTGACGATCGTGGCGTCGAAAACAGAAAACTTGCGACCCCCGGACAACATGTACGTTCCACCGGAATAGGGGAGGTCGGCCTGGAACAGATCGATCCGCCGTATTCTCATGCCTCCACCTGCGGCGGAACCAATACCAGTTTCCCGGGATAGGTTTTTGCGAGAAAGTCCTCCTGTGCGTCGGCAATATTCGCCAAGGGATACTTCCTTGATACCAGCGGTCGGATTTCACCGTTTTCAATGTAGGTGACCAGGTTTTCAAAAACGGCGTCTTCCTGAAAAGTGCAGCCGAACAATGTCAGGTCCTTGAGATAAAGCGTCCGGACATCAATTTCGGAAATAGGTCCGGCGATGGCGCCTGCTGTCGCATATCGACCACCGCGCTTCAGGACCTGCAGGTAAGTGGGCCAGGCTTTTCCTGCCACCAGGTCAATCACCACGTCAACGCTGCCTTCTCCCAATTCTGCCGGCAAGTCCGCGTCGCGGTCTATGACCTGATCCGCACCGAAAGACAGGACGGCTTTTGCCTTCGCGCCGGACGACACGGCGATCACCTGTGCGCCGCGCCTTTTTGCGAGTTGCACTGCAGCGGATCCGACCCCTCCGGAGGCGCCTGTTATCAGGACCCTTTCAGCTCCGACCGCCGCCCGGTGCAACATGTTTTCAGCGGTGGAATAGGCACAGGGAATGGAGGCCAGTTCCTCGCTGCTCCAATCACAGGAGACGGCGTGCGTTTCCCGGGCCGGGGCAACGCAAAACTGTGCGAAACCGCCATCGCATTCCGAACCGAGTGTCCAGCACTCGAAGGGACGATAGTCGACATAACTTCGCAACATGTTGCGAACGATCACCCGTTCACCCAGGCGCGTATCGCTGACTTTTTCGCCGACGGCAACAACATGACCGCAGACATCTGCACCCTGGATGCGCGGGAAGGACATGGGAATGCCCGACCACGTGGCATCGGCGTCAGCAGCATTTTCGAAACCCTCTGCGCCACCCGTATTGGTGCTGTCGGTGACCTTCTTGGAATACCAGCCGATCCTCGTGTTGATGTCGGTATTGTTGACCCCTGCTGCCGAGACCCTGATCAGGAGTTCCTCCTTGCCGGGGCGGGGCACCGGGACGTCGGTCCGGTATTCAAGTGCTTCAATCCCACCGTGGTGCGTCAGCAGCACTGCAGTCATCGTGTCGGGTAGCTTCATGCACGTTTCCTATGAGGGGTAACCGCTGTCCACACCACGGCGCTTTTATCCAACCATATCGGGAGTTCGTACGCCGTGTTCCCCAATTAGCAGATGTCAATGTGTGCCCGTAACTGCAAAAAATCCACCATTGGTCAGGCGGGAACTTTCTGAAGATGCGGGTAGCTCTGGACGAACCGCCCGTATTTGTGGGCACCGCAAGTCACCGCCTCATAGCGCGCCGGATTGTCCTGCGAGACGCAGGAAGGAAGAGGCGCGAATTCGGCATCGTAGTCCGCATCGATGAAAAACGGGATTGAATAGCGTTCGCGCCCGCTGGTGTTGACTACGCGATGCAGGTTTGCCAGGTACCGGTCATTGGTCAGGCGCTGCAGCAAATCGCCGATATTGATGACGAAGGTGCCAGCGATGGGTGTACCCTCAACCCACTGCCCGTCGCGGTTCATGACCTGCAGACCACCCACATCGTCCTGTGCCAGGATTGTCAGGCTGCCGTAGTCCGTATGTGCACCTATGCCGATGATGCTTTCGTCCACGATCCCTGTTTGTGGAGGATAATGCAGGAGACGCTGGATGCTGATCGGGTTGCGCATCCTGTTTTCGAAGAAGTCCGGTGCCTGATCAAGACTGCGGGCTATCCCGGTCAGTATTGTCATCGACAGTCGTTTCATTTCTTCATGGTAGCGATATACCGCATCGCGAAATCCGGGAATTTTCGCTTCGTCCGGCCAGGGATTCGGTCCGAAGAAGGGGCAGTCAGGCTCGGATTCAGGACCAAGGTCGAAGCACTCCTTGAGGTCCTTGGTCTTGCCAGGGTCAGTGTTTTCGCCGAAGGGCTCTATGTAGCCGCGTAACGTCTGGCCGGATCTGGAAACGTGCAGATCCATTTTCTCGGTATCCGGCAGTTTGAAAAAAGCCTTGGTCTGATCGAATGCATCGTCAACCACGGTGTCGGCGATGCCATGGTTCCTGACATACATGAAACCCGCATTGGCCAGCGCCCAGTTGATTTCTCCGGCAACCTTTTGCGGATTGCTTCCATCAATCAGTGGGGCCAGATCAACGACGGGGATTTTGTCGAACGACTGACGGGTGGCGTGCAAGGCGTCGGCGAGCATCGGCGTATTCGGGTTCAGCATGAAAGATCCTGAAGGCTTCGAGTTCGTTCCTGACCTTATTTCTCGAGTTCATCGCCCAGGCTGGCAATGACAAAAATATTCATCTTGAGTCAAAAAAACTAATGCAGATATCTCAAGTGGTCCTTAGGATGTTACATCGCTGCCCGGATTGAGGTGAGATCGATTTGCCTAAGCGTCCGTATGATCTGCCACCGCTGAGCTCATTGGTCAGCTTTGAATCTGCCGCCAGGCATGTCAGTTTCAAAAAGGCCGCGGCCGAACTGAATGTTACGCCGGCGGCGGTCAGCCATCAGGTGAAAGCGCTCGAACAGGATCTGAACAGCGTTCTCTTCCGCCGCCATCATCGCGGCGTTGAACTGACAGAGACAGGAGCCTATCTGCTGGTTTCGCTCCAACGCGGATTTGAGGAGATCAACGGTGCTCTGGATCAGTTGAGAGCACGGGCGTGGAAAACATCCGTGACGATCCGGGCGACGACCGCGATGAGCGCGTTGTGGTTGACACCTAGGCTGGCGCAATTCTGGAAGTCGCACCCACACATCTCGGTATCGCAGATCGTCAGTGACGCCGACGAAATCGAACCGGACTGCGATCTCAGTATTCACTACGGTGATATGTCCAGTGACACCGGGCTGTGCCGGGCATTGTTCCATGACCGTATTTCAGCGTTGGCGAGTCCGCGTTTTGCTGAACAAAACAGGATCTCGACAATCGACGATCTGGCAGCCCTGCCGCTGATACATCTGGACGCCGGCGGAACAGACTGGACCGACTGGCAGGACTGGTTCGCAGCGCTGGGCTATGGAGGAAAGCTGAGAAACAGCCACCGGGTCAACAACTATGTCATCGCGCTCCAGGCAGCGCAGGATGATATGGGCGCAGTTCTCGGTTGGGAAGGTTTGACCCGTTCTTTCGTGGAGACAGGGCGCCTGGTGAAACTGTTGCGGGAAACCGTTTCGTCTCCGCGTGACTACTACGTCAAACTGCATCCCCATGCGTCCGAACAGGCAAGGCTGGTATTCAACTGGCTGGCCGCGTCGTCCGGGCGCAAAGAGGGTGAGGCGGAGAGCGCCGGTGCGCGGAGACCGGAGGCCTCCGCGCGATAACGGTGCTTCAGAAGCGTGCCTCAGGCGGCAGCAACATTTTGCAGGAACGACTCGACTTCCCGTTGCAGTTCCTCGGTGCGCGTGGACAACTGCTCTGAGGCATCCAGAACCGTTTGTGAAGACTCCGACGTCTCGTTTACGGTTCCTGACAGATCAGACATTCGCGATGAAACGAATGTGGTGCCTTCGGCGGCCTTCTGCGCGTTTTGAGAGATTTCGCCCGTTGCCGACCCCTGTTCGTTGACCGCAGAGGCGATGGTGCTGGTATAGGAATTCACCTCTTCCATGATCGTCGTTATTTCCGCGATCGCGCTGACGGATTCCTTGGTCGCATCCTGGATGGCCGTGATCTGGGCACCGATCTCCTCAGTTGCCCTGGAAGTCTGTGTCGCAAGCTCCTTCACTTCGGCCGCAACAACCGCGAAGCCCTTGCCGGCTTCTCCGGCCCTCGCCGCTTCGATCGTGGCGTTGAGTGCCAGAAGGTTTGTTTGTTCGGCAATCGCCTGGATCAGTGTCACGACCTCACCGATCTTGGAGGCTGAAGATGCAAGACCTTCGACCTTTTCGTTGGTGACACGAGTGCCCTCTGTCGCTCTGCTGACAACTTCGGTCGTCTGGGCCACCTGGCGGGAGATTTCTCCGATCGAGGCGGAGAGTTCCTCTGCTGCGCTTGCCACGGTTTGGACGCTTGAGGTGGCATCGTCGGCCGAATTGAGGGTTTCCGTGGCGCTGGTCGCGCTTTGACTTGAAAGGTCGGACAGGCGTCCGGCTGTACCCTCCAAGTTCTGGACGGTTTCGTTCACCGAATTCAGAACGTTCGATACATTGCTGCGGAACCCTTCGATCAATGCCTGAACACTGTTCTGACGCTCATGTGCAGCGACTTCCGTGTCTCGTTGCTGATCGGCAAGCGAAAGGCGTTCCACGGCTCTTGTCTTCAGTGTGTTGACGGCCTGAGCCAGCGCGCCGATCTGATCGGTTCGTTCCTTGAAAGGAACTTCTTCCTCCAGATTGTCCTGAGCAATCTGCGTGGTGATTTCTGCAAGTTTTGTCACGGGGCGCAATTGCTGACGGATCGCGAAAATCAGAAGCAGTACAGAAACGATCACCACCGGAAACGCCAGCATGGCGTAGCCGCTCATGAGTTCCCAGACGTTCGCCTGCACAGCAGCTTTTTCGACCCCGGCATAAAGAATGCCGATGATATCACCCTGGCTGGCAAAGATTGGTTTGTAGACCGTGAAATAGTCCTTGCCGAGGATCGTTGCCTGACCGTAGAACGTCTTGCCGCCGGTCACGACCGGGTAAACGGCACCCTTCTGGCCCAGAGGCGTTCCAACCGCTCGTTTGCCGTCGCCCTTGATGATGTTGGTGGTCTTGCGCCAGAAGTCGCGCGTTTCCGGATCCCAGGCAAAAACAGTAGCCGTCTCACCGGTCATCCGGCCGATTGCATCGATCATCTGATGATTCTCGAAAGCAGGAATTTCGGCCAGTTCGATCCGCGTGACGTTGCCGGCATTGTTCCAGCTTACATTCGTTCCTTCAACACGTTCTTGAAGGATCGTCGCGGCGACGCGCAAGTTGACATCCTGTTTCTTGATGGCAGCAGATTGAGCCTGACCAAGCGCCACCTGATACAGAATGAAACCGACGACAACCATCGAGATTGTCAGCACGCCGGCCGAAACAATTGCCAGCGTGGACGTAACGCTCAAACGAGCATAAAGACTTTTCATGAAATTCCCCTATAGCCTCTCGTAGGGGATCGTAAATTTTCAAGGTAAATATTCGGCAAATGACTTCAATTTTTACTTGTATTCTTGTTTTTGTTCGCGCGCCCTGTCTAATCCGCTGAAAGCAGGTGATCAGTGATCGCCTCGGGGTGCCGGCGACAAGAAGTCCGGAAGCGATTCAAACCGGCACACATATGCGCAAGGCGTCCAGGATTGCGGCATGCATGTTGCGGCTTGCGATCGCGTCGCCAACACGTGCCAGATCGAATTGACCTTCCGGATTGGTGTCCGGGAAGGCGATTTCTCCCCTGATCAGTGCAGTGTGATTGATCTGACCGAAATTCTTAGAAAATGGCTTGAGCTCATGAAAAAGCCCGTCCATCGGAGTAAGGCCATGTTCTACAACCACGTGATCGACGTGACGTGCGGTGATCTCTCCGGTCAAAGTGTGACGCAGGTGCACCTCTATCCTGCCACCCATTCGGGTCAGCTCCGCAATTTCTTGAAGGCACGTGAATTTGACGCCATTGGCCGACAGATCTCGCAAGGCAACAGCGCTTGTGGTCGGGCCAAGATCATGCAGCAGCGTGCGGTCGGGTGTTGCAATCTCGACAGAGCTTCCGGCGCGCGACAGAAAATCGGCAGTGACCGCAGCCGGATGATCGCCGACCTCGTCAAACAGAAGGATTTCTCCCGAAACTCGAGCTTCACCGGACAAAACGTCCCAACTGGAAACGGCGAGTGCAGCACCGGGAAATGTTGGAGGTGCCGGCCAGCCGCCGGTCGCGATGATGACGAGATCCGGCATCTCGGGAGTCACTTCGCCGGCTTCCGCATAAGTGTTCAGGCGGAGGTCGACCCCGAGGGTGTTCACCTCCGAGATCAGCCAATCCACGACCCCCTGGACCTGTCTGCGCGTCGTCCCCCTGGCGGCCAGTACCAATTGTCCTCCAAGACGATCGGAGGCCTCGAAAAGGACAACATCATGACCCCGGTGAGCACAGACACGTGCAGCTTCGAGTCCTCCGGGGCCTCCGCCCACAACGACAACTTTCCTGGGCCGTTGACTGGCTGACAGGACGTGAGGCAAGGTCTGTTCCCGCCCGGTTGCAGCATTGTGCCCGCAGACGGCAGGTTTGCCCTGATTGACCCTGTCGACACAGTAGCCGAGGCCGACGCAGGGACGAATGCGGATTTCCTCCCCGCGTGAAAGTTTGGCCACCAGATAGGGATCGGCCATCTGGGCGCGTGTCATTCCAACCAGATCGACGTGACCTTCAGCTATCGCATGTTGTGCTGTGGCAATATCGGCAATGCCGCCTGCATGAAGGATGGGTAGGTTGACGGCCTCGCGGATGCGTCCCGCCACCTCGATATGTGGAGCAGATGGCAGTCCCATTGGGCGTACCCATTCGGCAAGGCCCAAATCATCGTACGGAGCACCTGCAAGAATGTTGAGCAAGTCGACTTGACCGGTTTCCTCAATCAGCCGGGCAGCGGCAATGCAGTCCCGGGTGCTCAAACCGTCCCCGGTGAGTTCATCTCCGGTGATGCGCATCGAAAGGACGAAGTCCGGGCCAACTTCTGTTCGCACGGCATCAATCACCTGCAGCGTCAGACGCATTCGATTTGCGAGAGATCCACCATAATCGTCTTCGCGCCGATTGGTGAGCGGAGACAGAAACTGTCCCAACAGGTGCGAGTGGGACAGCAATTCAATTCCATCGAAACCACCTGCCTTGCACCGGCGCGCCGCTGCGGCGAAGTCATGGACGATACGATCCATGTCTTGCAATTCCATCACCTTGGGGAACGCACGGTGGGCACGTTCGCGCACGCCTGAAGGTGCCAGGACCGGAAGCCAATGCCCGTCGTCCCATGCCGTTCGGCGACCCATATGGGTTATCTGGCACATCACAGCCGCGCCCTGCCGGTGTACGCCATCGGTCAATTCCCTGAACCATGGCACGATGCTGTCATCGCCAGCATAGAGCTGGCCGAAAACCGAGGGGCTGTCCGGCGCGATGTTCGTCGATCCGCCGATCATCGTCAGGGCAACGCCGCCTTTCGCCTTCTCTTCGTGGTACAGCCTGTAGCGCTCACGCGGATGACCGGCTTCGACAAAATTCGGCGCATGCGACGTGCTAATGATGCGATTGCGCAGCGTGAGGTGTTTCAGCCGAAACGGTTCGAGCAATACGGACACGTCCATTTCCCCTTGACCGCAACCTTGATTCGCAGCGTCGTCCGGATCCCCGGTGTGCTGCCGGGTGACTTTGACCAACTTTTCTCCTGGACAGGCTAGATTGCAATCTCTGGCGATTGTTTACATTTATCGACGCTGCAGCGAAAAAAGGCGACGTCCTCGGGCTTGTCCGGCCCATGCATGTTGTTCACGACACGATGCACTTTTGTTGCTGCGAATTCTCTCAGACGACAAACAGAAGCGCGCTCCCTGCAACGACGAGGACAGCACCTGCCCATGCACCCAGAGCAGGAAATTCCTTCGTCCGCCACCACATCATTGGCAGCATCACCGCCGGGGTCGTTGCTGAAAGTGTTGCGATGATGCCGACTTCGCCGCCGGAGAGAGCGAAGAGTATCAGGGTCATGCCGATGCCCATGCCCAGCAGGCCGGAAACCGCAATGATGCCGATGACGGGAAGCGTGAAGCTTCCAGCAGGCTTGACCCAACTGAATGGCAGACGCGTCAACAAGACGAGGCCGAGTGCAGCCACTCCAACGCGGATACTCGAGGCCGCAACGGGGTCTGCGCCGGTTTCCATGACAGGGCGGGCAATCAAGGACCCTATGGACTGTGACAGCGCTGCGGCAATGCCAAACAGGACACCAACCCAGAGCGGGCCCTTGATACTTTCCCATTTGTGCAGCTGTGACTTGCGTTTGCCGAAACGAATTGCCAGCAGCACACCGAGAAAAATCAGCACGATCCCCAGAACCTGTATGGCGGTGAGCGTTTCATCCAGGATCAGCCAGCCGAGTATTGCAGACATGGGTGCGTTAAGTGCGAAGAGCATCGCCGTGCGGCGCGGACCCATTCGGTTCAGCGTCAAAAACAGGGCGGTATCGCCCATGAAGATTCCGATGAAGCCTGACAGGATCAATGGCGACAGGTGGCCGCTGCCGATTGAATTCCAGCCATCGGTCAACATCACCCAAACGCACAGCATGATCGTGACGAGAACCATGCGCGTGCAATTGAAGGCGATTGCGCCAAGGTGTTGAGCGGGCGCAGCAGACAAAAGTCCGGTCAGGGCCCAAAGACTGGCGGCTCCGAGAGCGGCAGCTTCATAAAGATACATGCGTTACGGCCGTTGCGGATCATCAAAAGCTGCCGGGATTTCGCCTGTCCATGCTGCTTCAAAAAACGCGTCTTCCAGCATGCTCATCCGGGCGAAGAGTTCAGCGAGTGTTTCCTGTTTCAAAGGCGACAGTGCAGGGCCGATCTCATCGAGTTCAGCGCGGATCCAATCAACGAAGTCTTCGAATCCGGAAACGGCGTGAAGGTCTATCCATTCAGCGAGGTAGAATTTCTCCGGTCGGGGCTTTTGTGCCTCGCGCCGACCCCAAGTCAGGTAACACCATTCGGCGCAGAGCAGGCAAGTGAGCCCTTCGGCATAGGATCCCTTGCCTGAAGATGTCAGGAGCAGATCGGCAAATGCACGCGTGACCGGTCCTTGCGCGGCGGTTTCATAGGTCTCGGCCGGGACGCCAAGAGCGTCGAAGGACCGCAGGAAATAATCATTTTCCTCCGACGTGAGCAGGGCGAGGAATGCAGACAGACGCGACTTTGCCCGCATGTTCGGCGCTTTGGCGACCAGGTAACCAAGTGTCGAAGCAAGATCCGTGATGAACGTGTAATCCTCGATCAGATAGCGAGCGTATGCTTCGTCCGGCATGGATCCGTCACCAATCGCGCGTGTGAATGCGTGATTGGTCGCGCTGGTCCAATAAGGTGCCGCACGTGTTGCAATCCAGTCGGTGAACCGTGCGCCGGGTGCCGATGCCGAAAAGTTCTGAAAGGAGCTGTCAATCGAGGCATGCATTCGGGAATCGCGCTCCTGAAATCACGGATAAAGATTGGGCAGATTGTTGATGGGACGATCAGAAAGTCCGGCAATCACTGACAATACGGGCGCACCCGGCATGCGGGACCGAGGGTTCGTATCGGTGCCTGAATATCGTGCTTGGAACCGGCAATCCACCCACCAACCCCTTGCCCGGTTCCGACACCAAGAAGATCGTGAGAAACCGGACCTGTTCGGAATGAAGAAACGGGCGCTGGAAAGCGCCCGCCAGAATCAATCAGGCTGCGGCCTTCTTGGGAGTTATCAGGCCGCGATTGACCAGAACTTCAGCGATCTGGACAGTATTGAGAGCCGCTCCCTTGCGAAGATTGTCGGAGACGACCCACAGGTTCAGGCCATTTTCAACGGTGGCATCTTCTCGGATACGCGAGATATAGGTCGCGTCCTCGCCGGCGCTTTCATACGGCGTGATGTAGCCACCGTCTTCCTGCTTGTCGATCACGAGACAGCCCGGAGCCTCCCGCAGGATGTTGCGAGCCTCGTCTGCTGTAATCTCGTTTTCGAACTCGAGGTTGATGCTTTCGGAATGGCCGATGAACACCGGAACGCGAACGGCGGTGCAGGTTACCTTGATGGCCGGATCCAGCATCTTCTTGGTTTCGGCGAGCACCTTCCATTCTTCCTTGGTGTAGCCGTCTTCCATGAAGCTGTCGATGTGCGGGATGACGTTGAAGGCGATGCGCTTGGTGAACTTGTCCGGTTCGATCGGATCGTTCACAAAAATGGCCCTCGTCTGGTTGAACAGCTCTTCCATCGCGTCCTTGCCACCACCGGACACCGACTGGTAGGTCGAAACGACGACGCGCTTGATCCTGGCGTGATCGTGCAGCGGCTTGAGTGCCACCACGAGCTGGGCTGTTGAGCAATTCGGATTGGCGATGATGTTCTTTTTGGTGAAGCCGGTGATGGCGTCCGCATTGACTTCCGGAACGATCAGAGGCACGTCCGCGTCATAACGCCAGGCAGAGGAGTTGTCGATGACAACACAGCCCTTTGCGCCGATCCTCGGCGACCACTCCTTGGAAACAGTACCTCCGGCTGACATCAGGCAAATGTCGGTGTCGGAGAAATCGTAATTCTCCAGAGCCTGAACCTTCAGTGTCCTGTCGCCGAACGAAACTTCCGTTCCTTGCGAGCGACGGGACGCCAGGGCGACAACCTCGTCTGCCGGAAAGCCGCGCTCGTCGAGAATGTCAAGCATCTCGCGGCCGACATTGCCGGTAGCGCCTGCAACTGCGATCTTGAAACCCATTTCTGACTTGTCCTTGTCCGTCTCCCCGCTTCACCGGCTGCCCGGGGAAACGGGCTCGCCGGCTCCTGGCGCCTCCCATCCCCGGGGAGGCGGGATGAGCGGCACCGTCAAGCGGTGGTTTTGGTTGTCTTGGTTGTGCGTTTGAATGCGGTTGCGGCAGCCGACCGGGTCTCGCCGCGCAGAAATGTAGCGCTGGCAAGGGCCATGGACATCATATCCAGAATGTCGGCTTTCAGCCGGTTCATCAGGTGCTCGCAATCGTCAAAACTTGAGACGGCGGTGTTTTTGCCCGGAATCCCGTCGAAGTCAACAAGGAATACAATGAAATCGCTCGATTGATGCTCGCATTGTCGCATGAAATTCATGAACGACATGCTTGAACCCGGGATTGAACGGGCACTCGGGGCTCTTTGCCCTGGTAGTTTTTCCCGCAAGCATCCTGTGCCGCACAAGGGCAGTGCCTGAATCGACCACCGGCTTGCCATGTGACTGTTCGAGGCCGGCGACGCATGGTGTCACGGCCAGTTATGTGCCCAGACTCTGGTCAGCCTCTCTTGAGAATTGGTTTTGGGGAGATCCTTATCAGCCTTGTTCGGGACCTTCGGAGAGGTAGCACAGGACCCTGGACCCGGAGGTCAGGCCAAGTTCATCGAACTGGCCGCGTGCGTGATGAAGCGCGGACAGGCCGGCGGCTCCCGACGGCGTTGTATAAAGGTCATGGTCTTTCAGCCAGGACACCGTCTCCTCTGCTTCCCTGTCGGTTATCGTCGCAAAACGGTTTGCCTGCCTGGCCAGGTATTTCAGTGCCAGATGCGATGGTTCCTTGCAGTCCAGGCGGCCCATGGTTGAAACCGGACCGGGTGCATTCACCGGCTTGCCAGCCGCAATGCTGGCCTGAAGGGCGGGGGCTGCCTCCGGCTCGACGATCGTGATCGTGACATCATTGCCCCAGCTTGCGCGCGCGCTCAATGCGCAGGCTGCGGCCAGACCGCCAACACCGGCCTGCAGAAACACATGTGTCGGCGGCTCGGGTATCTGACATTCAATTTCTTCGCCCATGATCAGATATCCTTCCATCACGTCCCGTCCGGGGTCGGTCATCCCGGGCCACGTGCTGTCAGACAGGAGTTGCCAGCCATGTTCCAAAGCCTGACGTTCCGCTTCCGCCATGCTGGTTTCGTAAATCGCACCAGCCCGGACTACCCTTGCGCCTCGGCCCCGCAACCGGTCAGCGAAAGCCTCCGGCACCGTTTCGGCGACGAAGACGACGGCTTCGGCACCGAACATGCGCGCACCCTCGGCAAGGGAAAGTCCGTGGTTGCCCGCGCTTGCACAGACGAATGTTGTGCCGTGAAGCGCCGTTGCGGGATCACTTGTCTCGCCCGCCTCGATTTTTGCAAATGCGCGCTTCGCAATGGCATAGGCTGCGCCAAGTGCCTTGAAACTTCCCAGTCCAAGACGATTTCGCTCGTCCTTCACGTAAAGGGCGCCGACCCCAAGCTCCAAGGCAAGTTCGGAGAGGTTCAACAGCGGAGAGGGTTCAATTCCCGTAACGTCGGCAAAGAACTCCCGCTCCGGGCCCGGTGATTGCGAAATACTGCCGGCCGCGAATCCCGGTGTGTTTTCAAGTCCTCTACCGAGCCAATTGTTCGCGAATGTTTTCATGATTTCCCTTCCGTCGTCCGACAGCGCAGATCAACAGTTCGGACGCAGGAAAACAAGCCTGTTTGCGCAATGAGGGATCCGGATACCGAAAGTTCGATCAAATGGCGATTCTTTGCTTGCTGTCCGCAAAAGAATCAATATATCATGATTTATGGATATAAATGAAGCTTTGAGTGCCTTCGGTGCGCTCAGCCAAAAGACACGTCTGGATGTTTTCCGGCTTCTGATTAATGCAGGTCCGGAAGGCATGAGCGCGGGTGATATCGGTGAAGCGCTGGGTGTTCGCCAAAACACCATGTCGGCCAACCTGTCTGTTCTCCTGCAGGCCGGGCTGGTTCGAAACGAACGTGAGGGACGCTCGATCCGCTACTACGCGGATATGGATGGAACGAAAGAATTGCTGACTTATCTTGTGGCCGATTGCTGCGGTGGCCACCCTGAACTCTGCGCGCAGGTGATGGAGGCCATTGCCTGCCGGAAATAGCGAATAGTACCTGGAGGGAATGATGTCCAACGAAGTCTTTAATGTCCTCTTTCTGTGTACCGGAAACTCGGCGCGGTCAATCATGGCAGAAGCGATATTGAACCGGGATGGGAAAGGACGTTTCAAGGCCTATTCTGCTGGATCGAACCCTGCCGGCTTCGTCCGGCCGGAAGCATTAACGCTCTTGGAGAAACTCAATTTCAAGACTGAAGACTTCCGTTCAAAGGACTGGTCCGAGTTTGCCGGGCCTGGGGCACCTGAAATGGATTTCGTCTTCACCGTCTGCGACAATGCAGCGAAGGAAACATGTCCTGTCTGGCCGGGACAGCCGATGTCGGCACACTGGGGCGTTCCTGATCCGGTGTTGGCCAAAGGCAACGAAACCGAAAAACGATTGGCCTTCAACGAGACATTCCGCATGCTCAACAACCGGATCGCAATTTTCATCAGTTTGCCGATGTCCTCGCTCGACAAATTGTCGCTCAAGGAAAGACTGGACGAAATCGGAAAATCCTCCGCCTGAGGACGTCCTCAGGCGGGAGCATTGCCTTCCTGTTGCGGACGCAGCGTCAACAGAGCCAATACAAAGGCAATGAAGGCGCAGGTTGCAACAGCGCCGACCAGCGGCAAGGCGGTGCGGTCAAAGAACGGGCTGCAGATCAGAATCATGAGGCCGCCGGCAACCATCTGAAATGTTCCACCAAGCGACGATGCCATGCCGGCGTGTTCTCCGTGCTCCTCCAGAGCCATGACCATTGTCGGAGCGATGACCAGTCCGAGGCACGAATTGCCAAGGAAAAACATGGCCATCAGTACCGGCAGATCATCGAGACCCAGCCAGACGAGCGCAAATAGCGTCGAGGTTGCCGCGGCAAATCCGCAGACCGCCCAGAATGCAACACGGCCCATACCGTATTTTTGACCGAGATCGGCCGCGAATTGCGAGGCGGCGAAAAAGCCTACTGCATTGACGGCGAACACCAGGCTGAATTCCGTCGGCGTCAGGGCGTACTGGGTCATGTACACCATGGGCGCTGAGGCGATGAAGACGAAGAAGCTGGCCAGCGCGAAACCACCGATCATCGTCAGGCCCAGGAACCTTGCATCTTTCATCAGGTAGACGGTGCTGCGCAGCAAGGCGGCTGCATTTATCGGGCTGCGCCGGTCCGCGGGAAGTGTTTCGGGAAGCCGGAGCGCTGTCAGGACCATTGCGAGCAAGGCGATCAGCGCGAGGGCGCCGAAGATCATGCGCCAGCTTGCAAGGGAAATGATGAAACTGCCGGTCAGGGGCGCAAGCAGCGGCGAAATGCTGATTACGAGCATCACCAGAGCCATGAGCCTCGTCGCCTGCGTGCCTGTATGCAGGTCCCGGACCACCGCGCGCACGATCACCATCGGTGCAGCAGCCCCGAGTGCCTGCACGAAGCGACCAAGGGTCAGCATGGAAATGTCAGTCGCCATGGCACAGATAACGGAACCGGCAATGAAGACCACGAGCCCTACGAAAATGGGCGGTCTGCGGCCGAGCCAGTCCGCGATCGGTCCGTAAATGAGCTGTGCGAGACCGAAGGCAATGAAATAGACCGTGAAGGTCATGTGTGCTCCGGCGTCATCCGTATTCAGATCCTGAACGATCTGGGGTGTCGCCGGAAGATAGAGATCAATGGCGAAAGGACCAACGGCGGCAAGCAGCCCCAGCACCAGGGCGGCGCGGACAAATCCGATCTGCATGAGAATATCCGAAATAGAGAAGCGCGCGTTTTGCGCGAGAAAATGCAAGGGTTGCAACGTGAGAGAATTCCGGTGTCTTGTCCAGCTTTTTCTGGAAACCTCACCCTGGAAACGCTGCATATCTTATTCGTGAGCTTGTCACACAACCTTCATGCGATTGTCACTTTTTCTGTAATGAGGCCAACTAGTTTTCGCGCACCTCAACCCAAAACATATGGGAGCTAGTGCAATGTCGGACCCTCGCGGACGTTTTCTGAAAAGCGTCAGCCTTGCTGTTCTGTGCGGTCTTGGTGCCGTGTCAGCAGCGCAGGCGGAGTTTTTCGAGCGGATCAATACCTACCCGGTTTACAAGACCCTGCCGGACGGTGTCGACCAGGCGACCGAGACAGTAGCCGAAATCATTTCTGCATCGAAGGACGGCCGCACGCTGGCGTTCACCGACAGTCCCGGTGAGGCGATCGTCTTCGTCAACGCGGGCAACCCGCTGAACATTCAACCGATCGGGCGGGTCGATCTCGGTGGTGAGCCGACATCCGTCGCTGTTGGTGAAAAGGCCGCCTATGCCGGGGTCAACACCAGCGAGGACTATGTCAATGCATCCGGCCATCTGGCCGTGATCGGGCTTGATGGCATGGACGTCATCGCCAGATGCGACACCAACGGCCAGCCGGACAGCGTTGCCATTTCGGCGGACGGCAAGTATGCCGCGATCGCGATCGAGAACGAGCGCGATGAAGACCTGAATGACGGTGTCATGCCACAGATGCCCGCCGGCCACCTTGCGATCTTCGATCTTGACGGCAATGGCGCGCCGACCAATTGCGATGCGGTGCGCCTTGTCGACCTGACCGGTCTTGCCGGAACCGCGCCGTCAGATCCGGAGCCGGAATTCGTTTCCATCAACTCCAGAAACGAGGCGGTCGTGACGCTGCAGGAAAACAACCATCTTGCGGTAGTCGACCTTGCCACGGGCAAAGTTGTCGCAGACTTTTCCGCCGGTGTTGCGACGGCAGAAAATGTTCCTGTCAAAAAATCCCGGATGAGCGATGCCTCCGGGAGCAGCGAGAACGTTCCACGCGAACCTGATGCGGTTGCCTGGATCGATGACGAGCGTTTCGTCACTGCCAATGAAGGCGACTACGAAGGCGGTTCGCGCGGCTTTACCATCTGGAGTGCCAAGGGCGACGTTCTGTTCGACAGCGGCAACCAGATGGAGCATCTGGGCATGTCACACGGACATTACCCGGCAAAGCGTGCCCACAAGAAGGGAACAGAGCCGGAAGGTGTTGCTGTCGGCAAATTCGGCGGTGAGACCCTGATATTCGTCAACTCGGAGCGCGGCAACTTTGTTGCCGTGTACAGGGACACGGGAAGTGAGCCGGAATTCGTCCAGTTCCTGCCGACCCATGTCGGCCCGGAAGGATTGCTTGCCATCCCGGGGCGCGATCTCTTCCTGGTCGCCAACGAAGTTGACAGCGCGGAAGACAATGTTCGCTCGCATATCACGCTCTACAAGTTCGGCGCTGAATCTCCGGCATATCCGTCCGTCGTTTCCGACATGGATCCGGAAAAGGGAGCCCCGATCGGCTGGGGTGCGATCTCCGCGCTGGCTGCCGATCCGTCCGACGCCAACAAGCTCTACGCGGTGAACGACAGTTTCTATGACGACGGCCGGATATACACCCTGGACATTTCCGCCAAACCGGCAAGGATCACCTCTTACACCACCGTGACCGGCTTCAATCAGGAGAGACTGGACCTGGAAGGCATTGCAGTCGCACGGGACGGCGGGTTCTGGCTGGCCTCGGAAGGCCATCCGAAGAACGAACGTGGCCATCTTCTTTTGAAAGTCGACGCCGATGGCGCAGTTCAGGAAGAAATCACGTTGCCACAGAGCCTGATCGACCAGCAGAAGCGGTTTTCGTTCGAAGGGGTCGCTGAATTCGAAATGGACGGACAGAACCTCGTTGCCGTCGCTGTCCAGCGGGAATGGAACGATGATCCGAAGGGTCACACCAAGATCGGGATCTACAACCCTGCCGACAAGTCCTGGGGTTTCGTCCACTATCCGCTCGACACGCCGAAGAGTGCTGCCGGTGGCTGGGTCGGATTGTCCGAAATCGTCTCGCTCGGTGACGGCCGGTTCGCGATCCTTGAGCGGGACAACAAGGGTGGCGAAGATGCCGCAATCAAACAGGTCACTGTTGTATCGCTAGAAGGCATCACGCCAGCCGCACACGGCGAAACCCTTCCGATCCTCAAGAAACGACTTGCGATGGATATACTTCCTGCCCTGGCGCAAGGAAAAGGCTGGGTCCAGGACAAGCCGGAAGGCCTTGCGGTGACTGCAGGCGGGCGTCTGATCCTGGTTACCGACAATGACGGCGTCGATGATGCTCCGGGCGAAACCCAGCTGATCGATCTCGGACCTGCGTCACGGCTGAACTAGACCAACGGCGCCTCATCCAGAAACTGAAAACAAGCCCGGCTGTTCTGACAGCCGGGCTTGGCACTTTTTAACCGCTGACGCCTGTCATGAGGGGCTTTTCGCGCTGGTCTTCCGGAAATGCCAGATCGCTGCCCCCACGTGAAGCGCGGTCAGTGCAGCAAGCAGCAACGCGGCCATGTGATGCAGATTGCGAGGCGGCAGATCCTGAAAGACGACAAGACCCTGAAGTGTCCCCTCCCGTATAGACGGGAAAGCTCCTGACAATGCGATCATGCCAGCCCCACTTGCCAGCAGGGCGAGTGGAACCAGACGCAGAAGTCCGTGCACGATCCTGCTGACCACCTTCTGAAGCCGCGATGAAACCGGATAAATGGGTTGCGGTGCGCCGCGTTTGAACCAGATCAGGACGCGGAGCAGCGTCAGCAGGCCGGCAGCGATGCCGCATCCCAAATGAGCTTGCAGAAGGGCAAGGGAAAACGGTTCAGTCCTCGTCATAGCGAAGCCGGAGGCAAGCGCTGCCAGAACAAGCACCGCGATTGCCCAGTGCATCAGCCGGTCCTGCCTGAAGTTTCCCGACATCACTCGGTTTCCTCATCTGTCCGGATAACCCGATAGAGAGCTGCATGGAAAACAGTATTCCGGGCATCCGTGTCAACACTGGTGTTGCGCATCTTGCCGATAGCTGCCTGGAAGGCTTCGGGGCTTTCCCAGATGGCAATGTTGATCAACTGAAATCTGGCAGCCGGTGCAAGTGCCCGGTGCAGCCGCGTTGAAATGTACCCGGGCTGCTGACAAAGGAAATCACGTGACTTTTCCCAGAATTCGACAGTCGTGTCGATCTGGTCCGCGGGGACCTCAAAGACATTTATCAAGGTGACAGGTTCGTTTGTTTTGAGATCAGCGGCAGTTGCGGCTGTTCCCGCGAAAAAGCCGGCAAGGATCAACAGGGCCAGAATGAAAGATTTGAAGTCCGGGAATTTCGGCATGCGTCGCTCCATAATATAGCAAGCTATTAATATTATATAGTATGCTATCTATCTAACATGCAAGAGGTGACCTTTAAAAAGTGTTTTCGGCTTGATGTTTCGCCACCTGAGTGTGCCTTTGGTAAGGGATGACCAGGCCACTCGCGGGGCAAGCGGAGAGGATGGCCGCGAACATCAAGTCCTTCAGGCCCAAGGGGTGAGTCACATGAACGAGCCTCTCTCCCGGGAAGTCTCCTGTAGCAATGCGCCGCGGCCTGTTGAATTCGTCGTAACTGGAAGAGGAGGGATTTCCGGACAATTGGGGGGCGTAATCTCCGGGTCGCAGAACGCAGCAGCTGACACAAAATCGGAAAAGTGGCCAGACCCTGTTCCTGAGTACACTCAATCGCCAAACTGACTGAACGAATTCAACAATTTAGATTCGAAGTTCATCATTTGGCGGTCCTGTTTCGAATTTATTGGGAATTTCGACCTAGGTTTTCTCTCAATTCGTTCCAAAGCGATTCGGGAGACATCCATTGACCATCCGCAAGAGACTGTTCATCCTGGTGATCGTTCTGACGGTACCGATTGTCGCCTGTGCGGGCTGGATTATCCAATCGGCCTACAAGGACCTGGCGCGTGACAGTGCAAAACTTGAGGGCCTTCCAGCTCTTCAGGCTGTGTGGGCCGATGCCGTGATGGCGGATGGCACCTTGCCGAACGACGTATTGGCTGCCTATCCCGCCTGCGCTCCCGATGAGCAGGCAAAAACACCTGCGAAGAAGCTCACCCAGGCCAATCGACTGATCAATTGCATTGGTGACAAGTCCGGCGTTCGTGCGAACCGGTCTCAGGAAGCGAACCTCCTTGCAGAACTCGTCTCGGGACAACTTTCGGATCTTGTGGTTCGGGTCAGTGCCGTTGTCCGCAACAGCGAAAATGTTGCCGCTAAGACCGAACTCAGCCATTCCGACACGATGTCGGTTCTTGTTGGCGCCGGTCAGTTCAAAGTACTCGCGGACCAGATCAGCAGCCTGACCAGAACAGAAATGCATGAAGGAGCAGAAGGTGATGAAACGCCATTCGGCAAGGCAGGGAAGGCTTTCCGGCGAGCGAATGGCGGTTTCCAGGGAGAACTTGCAAGCGTTGCCCGCGACGTCGGGCAGGGCGCAGACGGCACGGCGCTTGATCTGACCCCTTTGCAAGATCGTTACGGTGCCTTTCTTGCTGCCATGAACGACCTGCAGCAGGTCAGTTTGGCGGATCTTGAAACACGGCTTCAGGCAATGGTCACAGAAGCCAAGACCCGGATGTGGGGAGTTGCCGGGGCTCTCGGTATTGTCTTTGCGCTTGCATTTGCCGTTGCCTGGCACTTCAGCAAATCGATCCTTTATTGCATCCATTCCTTGAACTGCGGCATCCGGAAGCTTGCGGATTCCGACGGTCTGGAAACCGACCTGCCTTTTTCTTACGGCCACACCGAGATTTCGGATATCGCCCGGGCGGTTGGATATTATCGCGATCGCACGATCGAACTGACACGCGAGAGGCAGCAGCTCGAGGGACAGGCCGCTGCCGAACGACAGGAACGGGTCGACAATCTGATCGAAGGTTTCAGATGCCGCATGACGGACCTGCTTGAAGAAGTCGACGGGGCCCTTGCACACATGAAAAACACCTCCGGATCCCTGGAGGACATTGCCCAGAGTGCCGATAAATGCGCGCAGGACACCGCCGTCGCATCGTCCGGTGCATCGGAAAATGTTGACGCCGTTGCAGAAGCCTCTGAAATCCTGGCCAACGACATAACTGCCATCAGCAGGCGCGCGCAGGAGGCCACTGACATCGCGCAGGCGGCAAATCAGAATGCGGCGACTGCAAATGCCGAGATCGAAAGCCTGGCGGAAATATCCAGGTCGATCGGGGAGATCGTGTCCCTAATCAGTGCAATTGCAGATCAGACCAATCTCCTGGCGCTCAATGCCACGATCGAGGCGGCCCGCGCGGGCGACGCGGGCAAGGGCTTCGAAGTTGTTGCCGGTGAAGTCAAGACGCTTGCCGGTCAGACCGCGTCGGCCACCGAACAGATCACCGGCCAGGTCGTACTGGTTCAGGAGCGGACGGGTCGCGTCGTGGAGGCAATTGAAAAAATTATCGCCGATATCGGCGAAGTGACCGGATGCACCACGCAGATTGCCGAGGATCTTGAAAACCGGCGACAGTCTACCGACGCCATCAAGGGCAATGTTCTGGAAGCAGCGGACCAGACCCGGTCTGTCGTGGGGGACATGGACCAGGTGAAGGAAATTGCGCAGCAATCGAGCTCGGCTGCCGCAGACATGGGTAGCCGGACAAGCGAAGTTGTGAAGAGCACAGAGGATCTGCGAACGGAAATCAGGGTTTTCCTGAGCGACGTTGCCGCGGCTTGACGCCTCGTATTCACACAACGACCAGGAGACGGAAACGCGTGCATTCTGTATGATCTGCGCAGAATTTCGCAAATCGTGGGTCGCGTCTTTTGGTTCTCAGAGCAATTCGGTTCTCAAGATGAAATTGCTGCACTCTTCTGTCAGTTCCCTGAACCGCGAACGTTCCCGGATGTAGAGAAAAACTTCCCGTTTGTCCGGCAGGTCCGAAATTTCGCGAAACGCGGTCGATTCAGGAATGAAGCGCGCGACCGTTTGAGGCAGGACGGTGACCCAGGCACCGGTTCTGACCATCGTGATCAGTGAATGTGTGTTGTGGATGGTTACGTCGGTATTTGCCACAGCGGTCAGGAACCGGGGTGTTCTGATCAGTTCACACAGGGCATTTGCGACGAACGGAGCGGCGACGACATCGGCAATCGTCAATGGCTCGGCCTTCAGCATCAACGGATGATCGGCAGCGCTGACAAGACCAAACTGGTCTTCAAAGAGCGGGACGGCCTTGATACCGTTCAACGGGTGATACCCCGACGCAATTCCGATGTCGGCCTTGCCTTGCGTCATGGCGTCCAGCACCTGTTGTGTGTCGGTATCCCTGAGTTCGACCTTCAGGCCGGGAAATTTACGGGTCATGTGCTCGAGAACAAGCGGAAACAGCAGGGCGGCGACTGATGGTACGGACACAATCCGGATCAGTCCCTGAACGGCATTCGCGGCTGCTTCTATGCTCTGTACTGCCTGATCGAACTGGCGCACCTGTTTGAGTGCCAATTCAAACACCTGTTCTCCCAGAGGTGACAGCCGGTTTTTGCGCTCACCTTCGAACAGTCTCTTGCCCAAATGATCTTCAAGCTGCTTGAGCGTCATTGAAACCGCAGACTGAGTGCGTCCGAGTCGGTCTGCAGCTTCAACAAGACTGCCTGTCTGGGCCACCGTGCAAAAGCACCGGAGCATTTCAATCTTGACGGCCATTCTTCAGTTTTTCTGAAATAGAGTTAAGTTTATTGAGTTTGACTGATATTGTGATTGGTGTCCATCCTGTTTCCATTCTGAATTCTTTGGACCTGGAACCTGTTGTGACGAAATTGAACCTGATTGCCGGCGAATGGCTGGCCGGCGAAAACGAGATCGAAAACCGCAATCCTTCCGACCTGAGCGACCTGATCGGGATGTTCGCGCAGGCAGGTCCGGACCAAATCGACACTACGCTGGATCGTGCCCGGTTAGCGCAAACCGAATGGTCTGCCTATGGCCTGGAGCGGAAGCAGGCTGTGTTGATGAACATCGGCAACGAACTCATGGCGCGTGCCGAAGAACTCGGCACATTGCTGTCGCGAGAGGAAGGCAAGCCTTTCGCGGAAGGCAAAGGCGAAGTCTACCGCGCCGGTCAGTTCTTTACCTACTATGCGGCCGAATGCCTTCGCCAGATCGGTGAAAATGCCGACAGCGTAAGGGACGGTATTGAAGTCGACGTGCGCCGCGAGCCGGTCGGTGTCGTTGCGGTCATCTCTCCCTGGAATTTCCCGACCGCTACGGCTTCCTGGAAGATTGCACCCGCGCTTTGCTACGGAAATGCCGTCGTCTGGAAACCCGCCAACATGACCCCGGCATCGGCGGTCGCGCTGACGGAAATCATCGAGAAGCAGGATATTCCAAAAGGACTGTTCAGCCTTGTGATGGGCGCTGGCCGGTCCATTGGTCAGCGTCTGGTGGAAAGCCCGAAAGTGAATGCCATCACCTTCACCGGCTCTGTCCCGGTCGGCAAGGGGATTGCTTCAGCTGCAATCCAGAACCTGACCAAGGTTCAGATGGAGATGGGTTCCAAGAACGCGCTGGCTGTTCTGGACGACGCTGATCTGGATCTTGCAGCTACCCTGGCCCTTGGAGGCGCTTTCGGTGGAACGGGTCAAAAATGTACCGCCTCCTCCAGACTGATTGTCCACGAAAACGTGCATGATGCCTTTGTCGACAAGCTGGTTGCGGGGGCCGAGGCCATGAAGGTCGGTCACGCGCTTGAAAAGGGCACCCAGATGGGCCCGGTAGTCAGTGCGGAGCAGCTTCAGGAAAACCTCTCCTACGTGGAATTGGGCAAGTCCGAGGGCGCCGAGCTGGCCTGCGGCGGCAAGCGTCTCGAACGGCCGCACGAAGGTTTCTACATGTCCCCGGGGGTGTTTCTCAACACCACCAACGGCATGCGTATCAACCGAGAAGAGATGTTCGCGCCGCTCACCTGCGTCATCAAGGTCGGGAGTTACGATGAGGCGCTTGCGACCGTCAATGACACCAATTTCGGCCTGACATCCGGGATCGCCACGAAGAGCCTTGCCAGGGCCAATCACTTCCGCCGCAATGCACGAACCGGGGTCGTCACCATCAACCTGCCAACAGCAGGCACAGACTATCACGTTCCGTTCGGTGGTCGCGGCGACAGTTCGTATGGACCGCGTGAACAGGGCAAGGCGGCGGCCGAGTTCTACACGACCGTCAAGACCGCCTATATCAGCGCCGGGAGCCCGGACTGATGCGGATCGACGGGCTGCAATATGCCAACTGGTCGGAAAAGATTTTCCGGCAACTGCGCGAAGGTGGCGTGGACGCGGTTCACGTCACGATCGCCTATCACGAGAACTTCCGTGAAACCGTCCTGAATTTCGAAAAATGGAATCGCTGGTTCGAACTGTTTCCCGACCTGATCATGAAGGGTGAGTGGGCAGCTGATATTGACGAGGCGCGCCGGACGGACCGGACTGCGATCTTTTTCGGATTTCAAAACCCGTCTCCGATTGAAGATGACATCGGGCTGGTCGAGATCGTGCACACGCTGGGCGCCAGGTTCATGCAGCTGACCTATAACAACCAGTCGCTGCTGGCGACAGGCTGCTATGAAAGCGAAGACACCGGCGTTACCCGTATGGGCCGCGAGGTCATCAAGGAGATGAACCGCGTCGGGCTGGTCGTCGACATGAGTCATTCGGCCGACCGGTCGACAATCGAAGCCGCGGACCTCTCTGAACGACCGATCGCCGTTACGCATGCCAATCCCCATGAATGGGCTCCGGCGCTTCGAAACAAACGGGACGCCGTCATACGCGCAGTCACCGAGAATGGTGGCATGCTTGGATTTTCGGTTTACCCGCATCACCTGAAGGACAAGTCCGACTGCACGCTGCAGAGCTTTTGCGAGATGATCGCTCGAACCGCCGACAAATACGGTTCGCAGCATCTGGGCATCGGTACCGACCTCTGCCAGGACCAGCCGGATAGTGTCGTGGAGTGGATGCGGGTCGGCCGCTGGACCAAGGAAATCGATTATGGCGAGGGCTCGGCGAAAAACCCCGGTTTTCCGCCAATGCCTGACTGGTTCGGCGACAACCGTGATTTCGGCAATATCGAGAACGGACTGCGTTCCGTCGGCATGAACCAGGACGAGATTTCCGGTATCATGGGGGGCAACTGGTACCGCTTCTTCGCCGAAAACTTCGGGAGGAAAAACCGGTGAACACGGGCGGCACGCAAATTCCGCGACGCGATCCCGCAACAGTAATGCGGTTGAAACGTCTTGGCTCCCTGCACCAGTGCCGCCTGAGTTTCATGCGTGTCCTGACCCGCCGAATGGCCGGTGAAGGCTGGGAATTTTCCTGCCCCTTGTTCGATATCGATGAAAACGGCGTCGGACGTGCGGTCTATACAGCGAAAGGTCCGGAGCGGGTCTATTCACTGGTTGCCTTCGCTCATGACCTGCCTGCCGAAAAACGCTCGGATCGGGTGATCGCCGATGCGTGGGATGCCACATTCGCCTTGTTCGACGGTATTCCGACGGAAGCGGACATCAATCGGTTGTCGCAAAACGTTCCTTTGCAGGAAGCCGGACGCATCAGCGAATGCGAGTTGTCCCTGTCACGGGCGAACCGCTCGGTCCGGCTGTGGACCCACGTGGTCGACAGTCTTGCAGCCGGCCTGCAGCCCGATCCCGCGCAAATCTCGGCGGTCGGCTACCTGATGCGTACCACCGCTGTCTACGGGTCCGGAAAATTCGGTGCCGCGGACCGGGAAATCATAGCCGGGCGCAGCGAAATGCAGGTGCCGTTTCAGGCGGAAATGCTGTCCGTTTATCTGACCCGAACATTTGTCCGGGACCTGGTGCAGCATATGGCTGACGCAAAAGGCGGCGAACAAGCCGTCTCGCTGGACCCGATCATCGCGCGTCGTCTCGGAATCGGTAACTCGACCGGGTTGGGCATGGCGCCGTTCATCATCAATCACCCTGTCCTTTTCAACAACTGGATGATGGTGCGCGAAGAAGCAATCGCACGGGTGCGCTCGGTCCGGACGGCATTGCCGGAAGACATCGAGACCTTCAGGAATGTTCTGAAACGGACCACCGTTTCCGTCGATCAATGGCGTTCTGAACACCCGGTTCAGCTCGCCAAGCTGGGGCAATTGAAATCCGATCTGCAAAAGCTTTCGCACTATCTCGACGACGCCGATCTGGGCAATGACTACCCCTGGAACAAGCTCGTGGAATGGTCGGAGGTATCGCTCAGCGAGGAAGGGCAGGAATTTGTCGCTTCCCTTGTTCTGGAGCCCTATGGCGAACTCGTCGATCAATTGACCTGTTGCATGGCAGACAGCAATTCAGACGCTTTCAGAATTGATGGGTCAATGAAGGTCGGCGATGTTCGAGCGCTGCTGGAAGACGGTTTCGGCTGGGCATTCGAACTTGACTGGACCGACCCGACCAATTGCGCAAGGGCCTGGTACGTTTCGGAGGAAAAGCTTGAACCTCGCATGGGGGAAAGGTTCGAGGAACCGATCACAGACTATGAGCAGCCCCTGGCGCCGGCACGTGATGCCGCGAAGGCATTTGCCGCACTGAAAGCGTGGGATGCCACGGAACCGATCGCCCGTTTTCTGCTGAACCATCCCGAGCACCGGCACACCATCCGCAGGGCGCAAATGAGCCGGGTCGCGCCGTATGGCGAGATACGCGACAACACGATCAGCGCCACGGTCATGCCCATCGACATGTTACGGGCGAAACTGTCTTTCTTCGGGGCAACCCATTTTGATCCGCGCTCGGACCGGTGGGTGAGAATCTGCATGTATGCCGGGGCACCGTATCCTGAAGACCTTTCACCGGAAACCGCCGATTTGTGGATTTATCCGGAGATCGCCGGATGAGCTATTCCCTCAATGAAATCGAGGCAGCTTCGAAGCGGGCAGCAAGGGGAGCGGGGTACTCCTGGGGGTGCGCCGAAGAAGCTGCCAAAGCCACCCGCTGGCTTTGCGCAAACGGGCAAGACGGTGTGACAATTCTTGCGGGTTTGCTGGAACGGCGGCTGGCTGTCTCGGCAGATCATGCACCGACAGGCCAGGAAGGCGAATGGCGCGCCGATGGCGAGCTGTGCCCGCTGGTTGCGGGCGCCTACCTTTCCGACTGCGCGCATCAACTGGCAAAGGATGCCATCCACATGCGCCGGGTTGCCGCTCCGTTGGTGATCCTGCCGTTTGCGGCGAATGCTGCCCGTTTCCACAAATGCTGCGTGACTGTCGACATCGACGGTCAGCTCGCGATCACCGACGGGGTTGCCCTGAGCTGCCCTGACGGTATTCCAGCTCAGGCGGAAGAACTGACGGTTCGAACCGGCGGAGAACTTGCCGCACGCTGCCGCAGCAAGAGCAGAGCAACACCCGATCCCGACAGCTGGGCCAGACTCAATGAGTATGCCTATCGCACTTACGCTCCGGCGACCGATGAATCACGCCTTTTGGGCGCAGGTGCCGGGCTATCCGACAATGACTGAAAAGGTGTCATGATGACCGAAACCCGGACACTTTCACTCGCCGAAATCGAGGACCTGTCCTTTCGCGCGCTGGTTGCCGCTGGCACGTCGGAAGAAAGTGCGCGCGCCCTCGCCCTGGCCACTGCCGCAACCGAGGCAGATGGTGTTGCAAGCCACGGGCTCGCCTATATCCCGATCTACTGTGAACACGTGCGATGCGGCAAGGTCGATGGACAGGCCACGCCGGTGCTGACGCGACCAAAACCGGGTGTCGTTGCGGTCGATGCGGCGACCGGATTTGCCCATGCTGCCATTGATCTGGGTTTCGAAACGCTTGTACCCGCGACCCGAGAACAGGGTCTGGCGGTTCTGGTGATCAGGAACAGCTACAATTGCGGCGTCCTCGGATACCACACCTATCGTCTGGCGCAGGAGGGACTGGTCGGGCTTGGGTTTACGAATGCGCCGGCATCCATCGCGCCATCCGGAGGGGCAAAGCCGGTGGTTGGAACCAATCCGTTTTCTGTAGCTGTGCCCGGTTCCGATGGACAGCCGGCCCTTCTGATCGACCAGAGCGCCAGCACGATCGCGAAAAGCGAAGTGATGAAACACGCACGGGAAGGCAAGCCGATCCCGATCGGCTGGGCGCTCGACGCCGAGGGCAATCCGACAACCGACCCGAATGTCGGCCTCAAGGGCTCGATGGCGCCGTCCGGCGGCTACAAGGGTGTTGGCATCGCGCTTCTGACGGAAATCATGGCTGCTGCACTCACCGGTGCGACGCTGGGAATAAACGCTTCGCCGTTTTCGGGAACCTCCGGTGGCCCACCCAGGACCGGTCAGTGCTTCATCGCGATTGATCCGGCTGCAACCGCTGGCGGTAACTTCGCGTCCACTGTTGCCGAGCTCGTGGAGGCGATCCGTTTTCAGGACGGTGCACATCTGCCGGGCGATGGCCGCAGAACCAAGCGTTTGTCGGCCCGAGGTCATGGAGTTGACGTAAATGCGACAACGCTTTCGAAAATCGAAGCCATATTGGCGTGATGTCGTGCGGCGTAAAAGCCGGGAAGCCGCGAATGAAGCCGCCCGGACAATCAGGACACGTGTGAACAGGGAGGAAACACATGTCAATCAAACAACCCTTCACTGATCTGCAGATCAAGAAATCTGCGGGTGGATTCTATGAAGGCCATAGCGTCGAGATCGCGATCTTAAGCAAGGCGATCATGGTTGCGCTGGTCATCTGGGCCCTTGTCTGGCCGGCAAACGCGAATGGCGTGCTGGGCAGCCTGAACTGGCAACTGCTGGGAGATTTCAACGGCTTTTACGTCGTAATCGTCGGCTTTTTTTCCTTTTTCCTGCTTGCGATCACCTTACTGCCGCAGACTGGAAGCCGGGTTATGGGCACACCGGGAGAGGCCCCCGAGTTTTCGACATTTTCATGGTTTTCCATGATGTTCGGCGCTGGCCTTGGTGTTGGTCTGATGGTGTTCGCAACTGCAGAGCCACTTGGGCTTTGGGGGTCGAATCCGTTGATTCTGGCCGGTGAAGTCACCGCGAACTCAGAAGAGGCGATCCAGTCGGGATATCGCTACACATTCCTCCACTATGGTTTTCATGCCTGGTCGATTTACGTGGTGACCGGTCTGTCTCTTGCCTACTATGCCTATACCCGCAACATGCCGCTGACCATCCGGACGGCTCTGACGCCCTTGTTTGGTCGTCTGATGAACGGCTTCCTGGGTCACGTTGTCGATGTGCTAGGTGTCGTTGCAACGATCCTCGGCGTCTCGGTGACGATCGGTTTCGGTGTGTCCCAGTTTATCGACGGTCTATATGCCATTTCAGGCATGGACTGGATGATGGACATGAGCGGTGATGCACCTGCACCCGGGACAGTGGGGCTGATCACGGGTCTGGTGGTCATCATGGGCCTGTCGATCATATCAGCGGTCTCCGGTGTTGGCCGGGGTGTCAAATACCTGTCCAACCTGAATCTTGTTCTGTCGATCATCCTGCTTCTGACATTCGTCGTGTTCGGGTCATTCCTGTTTGCGATGACCACATACGCAAGTTCGATCGCGGACTACATCATTCACTATGTATCCCTGAGCTTTGGCGCATTCGGTCCGCAGTCCGCGGCAGACTTTGCAGCGGCGTTGCCGCCGGAAGCTGCGCCGTTCGCCGACGCGTTGCGCACAGGTGCCACCAATGCCTGGGGATCGTTCGATGCGTTCAAATCCGGACTGGAAGGCGAGGCGGCAGCATTGCCTGAGAATGTTCTCACAGCGGCCTATGCTGCCGGTGAACCGGGTCGTCAGTTTGGCTGGCAAGCCGGGTGGACAACATTCTACTGGGCCTGGTGGATCGCGTTCTCACCCTTTGTCGGGCTGTTCCTGGCGCGCATCTCAAAGGGACGTTCCGTCCGCGAATTCATTATCGGCTGCGTCATTGCTCCGGCTCTGGTCTGCTTTGCCTGGATGACCATTCTCGGCGGCACTGCCATCGATCTGGAACTGACCGGCGGTGCGGATGGTGCAATCATCGGTGCTTCCAATACGGCGAAACTGTTCGTCACCCTCGGACAAATGCTCTCCGGAGGCTTCCTCAGTGCCATCACCGTAATGTGCGTGGTCCTGATCCTGACCTTCCTGGTTACCTCTGCGGATTCCGGCATCCTCGTGATGAACACGATCATGTCGGGTGGCGAACAGCAGACGGGTATCAAGCACCGGATCGTCTGGGGCGTGATCCTGACACTGGTCATCGGTACCCTGCTGATCGCGGGCAAGACCAATGGCGGAGCCGACCCGATGGAGGCACTAAAAAGCGCCATGATCATCGGGGCGTTGCCGTTCACGATGGTAATGGGGCTGATGTGTGTTGCACTCGCCAAAGCACTCTATCGCGACGGATTGCGTGAAAAGTCCGCGACGGTGGCTGCCGAATAAAAACGTCGGGCAGCCGTTTCAGACGGCTGCCCGAACTTCACTTCCCGGCCAAGACCGGCCTAGTATTTCTCGATCAGATCCCACTTGTTGCCGAACGGGTCCTCAAAGACGGCAACCTTGCCGTAAGGCTCGACGCGTGGCGTTTCCAGAAACGTGACACTTTTTGATTTCATGGCCTGGTGATCCCGGTCGAAGTCGTCCGTATTGAGGAACAAACACACCCGGCCACCGGTCTGATTGCCGATGGCAGCGATCTGTTGGTCATCATCCGCCAGAGCAAGCAGAAGTCGCGTCTCGGTGCTTCCTTTCGGGGCAACAAGAACCCAGCGTTTGTTGGCCGAGAGTTTCGTGTCCTCAACAAGATCAAAGCCGAGTTTTTCGACGTAAAACGAGATGGCTGCGTCGTAGTCAGGGACTACCAGTGTGACGGCGCCGATGATCTGCTTCATGATTCTATTGTGCCTTGCGGTAGACAGATGTGTTGGTGAAGCTTGCCACGTCGACGAGGTGCACGGTCTGGGTGATGGTCAGGGTCTGGCCATCTTCCGATAATTCGCGGTCGGCTTTCATGATCGTCAATCCACCGCGACGGGCCTCGGAAATGAGGTTCCGGTCTCCCTGAAACACAAGTCGCATGGCATCTACCAGACCACTCTTGCCGAGCTTGACTTCCGGGCCGTCAGGCACGGCCTCGAAAGTATCCCTGGTTTCCTCACCCTCCGCGGAAAGCTGGTTCATGGTGAAGATCACCATGCCAAAATTGTCCTCGATCCGCAGTGTTGCGCTTTGCGGCGGCTCGCCCTGATCGAACTCGCTTTCGTCCGCATCCAGGATCCACGTGCCGAGAAAAGGGGCGATTTTGTCTTCGATCATCTGAACAACTTCTCTGAGAAAAGCAAACCGCCCACGGGATGCCCGCGGGCGGCTCGAATTGCAAACGGTGTCAGGTTCAGGCGTTCAGTGCAGCCAGTTCGGCCACAATGGCATCGCCCATTTCCGCGGTGGTTACGACGGTGTCGCCATCCTTTGCAAGGTCTTTCGTACGCAGCCCTTTTTCAAGTGTTGCCTCGATTGCCTTTTCGACCTTGTCTGCAGCGCCGACTTCCTCAAAGGAATACCGCAGCGCCATCGCGAAGCTGGCGATCATGGCGATCGGGTTGGCCGCACCGGTGCCGGCAATGTCGGGAGCCGAGCCGTGAACCGGTTCGTAAAGCGCTTTGCGCTTTCCGGTGACGGGGTCCGGGGCGCCGAGCGAAGCGGAGGGCAGCATGCCGAGGGAACCTGTCAGCATGGCGGCAACGTCCGACAGCATGTCGCCGAACAGGTTGTCGGTCACGATCACATCGAACTGCTTTGGCCAGCGGACCAGTTGCATGCCGCCGGCATCGGCGAGCATGTGGTCCAGCTCGACGTCATCAAAACCGTTCTTGTGCGTTTCGGTAACGACTTCGTTCCACAGGACCCCGGACTTCATCACGTTCCGCTTTTCCATGGAGGTGACCTTGTTATTGCGCGTCCGCGCCAGCTCGAAGGCAACCTTGGATATCCGTTCGATTTCGTAGGTGTCATAGACCTGGGTGTCGACGCCACGTTTCTGGCCGTTGCCAAGGTCGGTGATTTCCTTGGGTTCGCCGAAATAGACACCACCGGTCAGTTCGCGCACGATCAGGATGTCGAGTCCTTCAACTACTTCGGGTTTCAGCGAAGACGCATCGGCAAGGGCCGGATAGCAGATCGCAGGACGCAGGTTCGCGAACAGTTCCATTTCCTTGCGCAGGCGCAGCAGGCCAGCCTCCGGACGAACATCGTAAGGCACCTTGTCCCACTTGGGGCCACCGACTGCACCAAATATGACTGCGTCCACTTCGAGTGCCTTGGCCATGTCCTCATCGGAGATTGCCTGGCCGTGCCTGTCATAGGCCGCTCCGCCGACATGGCCTTCGGTGGTGTCAAAGGTCATGTCGCTGTTTTCGTTGAACCAGTCGACGACCTTTTCCACTTCCTTCATGATTTCGGCGCCAATGCCGTCACCCGGCAAGAGCAGAAGACTATGAGAAGCCATGGAGCGTTCCATCCCAAATTATTGAAAACCGATCGGGCTCAGTTACCGCGTCGGGCTTCGTCTTTCAAGGCAAAGCCTGTTGCGAATATCTCAAGTAACGCTTCTGGAACCGTCAAGCTTGGCAATTCGCGGTGCGAATGCTTCAAAACCAGTTTCGGCCTGCCTGCCAGAGCAGGTTCAGCGCCAGGGCCGTCATCACCCATTTGAAACCGGTCCGGAAGGTTTTCTCGTTCATCTTGCCGAGCAGCCGCGATCCGGCGAGCGTGCCGAGGAAGCCGCTGAGGATCATCAGGACGATCAGGCCGGCCCAGGGGGCAAAGGCAAAGCCGAGTGCGCCGAATGCGATGATCTTGAAAACATGCATGACGAGGGCGGTGACGGCCTGGTTGGCGACGAAACCGTGTCGTGTCAGGCCGAGAGTGGAGAGTACGGCACCGCCGATCGGACCGGCGGCGCCGAAAAACATGGAAAGAAATGTCGATGCAAAGCCGGCAGCCGCCATGGCCCGTTTCTGAACATTGACAAATTTCGGCGGCTTGCCCCAGACAACCCACAGCACGAAGAGACCGATGCCGGCCCGCAGCACAGACGACGGCAGCTCAACCGCAATGGCGCCACCGAGGGCCGCGCCGAACACGGCGCCGATCGTGAACCAGGCCACGATCAACCAGTCGACGTGCCTCAGCTGAACCAGCGCGCGCCCGCCATTGGAGCCGATCTGCACGACACCATGGACAGGAACCAGGGCATTTGCCGGCATGAGAGTTGCCATTACTGCGATGAGTGCGACGCCGCCACCGAGCCCGACCGCGGCGGTCAGGGCAGACGTGAAAAAGCTGGCAATGACCAGGGCGATTGTCGAGAAACTGCCGAGTTGATCGGGAAAAACCGATGCGAAGACGTCCATCCCGTCAGTTCCAGCGAGACTTGGCGTAACTCAAGGCTTCGCGAACATCCAGCTGGCGTGTTGAATTGCCGCTGCGAACGTAAAACGCCGAGGAGCGGTTCTCATCCAGATAGGCAGCACGTGGGGTAGGACGAATGATGATCATCGCCACGTCGCTTGAATCCACCCTTGCAAAGACCGTGTGGATGTAGGGGCACAGGTCCCCGCCAAGATATTTTGAAACGATGTCATTGACCGTGCGCTCGAAAGCGTCGAGATCCGGGCTTTTCAACGTGGACAGGTCCTTGTCGAGCCCGAGCGCCTTGCCGTCGTCGTCGACCCCGACAAGAAGATAGCCGCCTTCCGCGTTAAAAAAGCCGGCGATCGTCTTGGCGATGACCTTTTCGAGGCCACGGTTGATGCGGTCTTCCTTCATGTCCCAGCGAAGTGAGGACTTGAATTCAACCCGTTCGTTTTCGCCCTGATTCATGATTGCCGGGATCTGCGTCGTCTGTTCGTCGCGCAGCGACTTGTAGGCCTCAGTGGTGCGCAGATAGTTGCGGGTGAAGACTCCGAAGGCCAATCCGACGATCGCGCCGACAAAGGTGTAGGCAATCGCGACATCGAGATGACGGGGCAGCAGTATCAGCCACAGGCGCGCTGAAAGAAATTCCAGGACATTCGGCGCTGTTTCAGAAAAACGGGAGAGTTCCCACCAGACGACCACCAGATTGAGCGGGTGGATCACCAGAACACCGACGACGGCACCTACCAGTATGTACGTGGCGATAAAGGGAAGCTTGAACGGGGAGAGTGCCATTGTGAAATGCCCAAATGAAAAACGCCGGTCGGGACCGGCGTTTGTTTTATAGGTAATCTGAAGATTCGTCATCCCGCGGAACGGGCCAAAAGCGCACTAGGCAGCTTTTGCAGGCAATGCCGTTTCAACAAGCTTTACCCAGTAGGAACAACCGACAGGAATAAGGTCGTCGTTGAAGTCATATTCGGGGTGGTGCAGACCTGCAGTGTCGCCGTTGCCGGCAAAGATGAACGCGCCCGGGCGTTCTTCCAGCATGTAGGAAAAGTCCTCGCCGCCCATCATGGGTTCAATGTTCCGGTTGACCTTGCCGTCGCCGGCGATGCCTTCGGCGATTTCAGCCGCGAAATCCGTCTGGTCATCATGGTTTGCCGTGACCGGGTATCCACGGCGAAACTCCAGTTCTGCGCGTGCATCAAATGCTTCGGCGATCGACCTGACAATGTTGTTCATGCGCTCTTCGGCAAGATCACGCATTTCAGGACTCAAGGTCCGGACTGTTCCTCGCAAGAGTGCTTCCTGTGGAATAACGTTGAAGGCATTTCCGGCGTTGAACACAGTCACGGAGACGACGACCGAATCGAGCGGATTTGCATTCCGGCTGGCGATTGTCTGCAGGACGGACACCATCTTGGATCCGACGACGACCGGGTCGATTGTCTGATGCGGCTTGGCGGCGTGGCCACCCTTGCCCGTAATCGTGATCCGGAACTCATCGGTCGCTGCCATGATCGGACCCTTGCGGATCGCGAATTCACCGACCGGCATGCCCGGATAGTTGTGCATGCCGTAGACTTCATCAATCGGCCAGCGGGTCATCAAGCCGTCGTCGATCATCGCCTTTGCCCCGGCACCACCTTCTTCAGCGGGTTGAAAGATCACCACAACCGTGCCGTCGAAATTGCGTGTCTCCGAAAGGTACTTGGCCGCGCCGAGCAACATCGCCGTGTGGCCGTCATGGCCACAGGCGTGCATCTTGCCAGGGATTTTCGAAGCATATGGCTTTTGTGTCGCTTCCTCGATCGGAAGCGCATCCATATCGGCGCGCAGTCCGACGGTCCTGCCTGTGCCGCCGTTGCGGCCCTTGATCACGCCCACGACACCCGTCTTGCCGACGCCCGTCGTGACTTCGTCGACACCGAAACTTTCCAGCAACTCCGCGACCTTTTCGGCTGTGCGGACGGTTTCATAGAGAATTTCCGGATTTTCGTGAAAGTCGCGGCGCCAGACCGTGATCTCGTCAGCCAGATCAGCAAGGCGGTTAACGATGGGCATAAAGAACTCCTAGAAACACTTCCAATCGGTGGGGCAGTTTGTTCGCCAGAGCGGCTAACCTATCGCAAGCGGCGCAAAGAGGAAGTCCCGCCAGGCAAAAACTTTTGTGTATCCGACCACTTCGCAAGATCTTCCCGCAAACTCACGATTTGCGGATCAATTTTTCCCAAACCGGAACACGCGGGTTTTTTTGATCTCACTGTCTTCCAGAGCACCGACAACCGGAACACGATACGCTGCCAGTTCCTCGAGACGATCGATCGGCACATAGGATCTGCCGGGATCTCCGACCAGCACGTCGATGCCGGCGTCGACGAGCCTGTCCAGAAACGGCAGAATCCTGTCGGTCATCTGTTTGGCGTAAAAGACGTCACCGCAAAAGACGATCTGTGCGGCCGGAAGCGGAAAAGCCGTAATGTCACCGATTTCGAAGCTGAGTTCGACGCCGTTCAATTCAGCATTCAGTTCAGATGCCGCAAGTGCGAAGGAATCGATATCCACGGCATGGCAGGACCGGGCGCCGGACATCATTGCCGCAATGCCAACCAGGCCTGAGCCGCATGCAAAGTCGAGCACACGTTTTCCAGCGACCAGCGACGGGGTGTCCAGGACATACCTGGCCAGACCCTGACCGCCCGCCCAGGCAAATGCCCAGAACGGTGGCGCGAGACCGAGTTCACCCAGTTCATCTTCCGTCTTTTGCCACAGTTCCATGGCTTCGTCGGCGACATGGAGGCTGATTTCCTCAGCATGAGGAACCGGTCTGATGCGGGTCTCGCGGCGGATGAATTCAGTCGGATCATCGATGATCGGCATGGACTAGGCCGGTTCTTTCAGGCCGCCCATATCGCAGACAATTTTCCATTCTTCTTCGGTCACGGGCTGTACGGAAAGGCGCGTATTGGCCACAAGGGCCATCTTTTCAAGTTGCTCTTCAGCCTTCACGTCAACAAGGGTGACGGGTTTCGGCATGTCGCAGACAGCCTTGAAGTCCACGCATTCCCAGCGGGGATCGTCCGTTGTCGTGTCAGGATGAATGTCGCTGCACACTTCGACGACACCGACAACTTCCTTGCCGATATTCGAATGATAGAAGAATGCCCTGTCGCCGATTTTCATGGCACGCATGTTGTTGCGCGCCTGATAATTCCTGATGCCGTCCCATTGTTCGCCGACATCACCCTTGGCTTTCTGCTGTTCCCAGGACCACTTGTCCGGCTCGGATTTTATCAGCCAGTACTGCACTTATGAGACCTCCGGATTCTTGACCACCCAGTTCCATGGGCGAATTTCGACGCTTTCGAAAAGGCCGACCCTGGCATAGGGGTCTTCCTCGGCTATGGCCAGTGCCTCGTTCCGGTTGGCCGCTTCAATCACGACCAGGGAACCGGTCATGTTGCCGTCGTCGTCCAAAAACGGGCCTGCGGCCTTCAGCCCGGCACCGAGCCCCTTGAGAAAGGCGATGTGATCATCGCGGGTGTCCAGGCGCGTTTGAAGCGCACCGGGTTTGTCGGTGCAGATCAAGGCATAGAGCATGATGTGGAATCCCTGGTTGACGTAGTTTTTCCGAACCTAGGGCCGAGTTGATACAAACTCAATGCCGGATTGAGACGTTCAAAGACTTTCCGTTTCCGCTTTCAGCGGACGTGCCATCAAGGTGTTGAGCGCATCGTCGATCGAAAGATCGGCGTCTATCATCTGGGCAACCGTCTCGCAGATCGGTACCTCAATGTCGTGTTTTTGCGCAAGCTTGACCGCGACCCTGGCGGAATAGGCGCCTTCGGCGAGTTTGCCTCCGGCGGAAATCAGTTCCGACGCCATGAAACCCTCACCAAGTCGGAGGCCGAAGGAAAAATTGCGGGACTGGGTGGAGGAACAGGTCAGGACAAGGTCACCAAGGCCGGAAAGGCCTGTCAGCGTCTCGCCCTGGGCTCCCATGGCAGTTCCAAGCCGTGTCAGCTCGGCAAAGCCGCGAGCCGTCAGTGCAGCCTGGGCGCTGGCGCCGAGCTTGCGGCCCACGACAGCTCCACAGGCGATGGCCAGAACATTCTTCAATGCACCGCCGATCTGAGCTCCAAGCACATCGATCGACGCATAGGGCCGGAAACATGTTGACTGCAGCGCTTCGCACAGGCTGAGGGCTGTCTTGGCCGAGTTTGCCGCAACCGTAACGGCGGTCGGCAGCCCACGTGCAACATCGTCGGCGAAGCTCGGACCGGACAAGACTCCCGGCTCAACCCCCGGCAGTTCCTCGCTCAGGATCCGGGACAAGAGTTTCCCTGATGTCTGTTCGATGCCCTTGGCGCACAACACTACCGGGCCCCGAACCGTACCGGTCTCCTTCAAAGCGGCGAGCAGGGCGCGGGTGGTCTGCGCGGGTGTAACGAGCAGGATCGCGTCGGCGTCCGCAATTTCACGCAGCGATGAGGTTGCGTTCAGGTCCTCGTCAAAGGTAATGCCGGGCAGATAGCGCTGGTTCTGCTTCCGGGAGCGAATGTTGGAGACCGTTTCGGTGTCCCTTGCCCAAAGCCGAACCTCGCGTCCGGCGCGCGCGGCCGTCAGTGCAAGGGCCGTGCCCCAGGCACCCCCTCCAACAACGCCTACTGTCCTAATGGCGCCCATTGTTCTGCCCTTCCATGCGCGACCGTAGTGTCTCAAGCTGCACTCCAAAACCTTCAAAGAACCGGGTCTCGCTCGGCGGGCCATCTGCGAACAAGTCGATCCAGAACAGGCGGAACCGGATAGGCGGACCGCCCGCGCTTGGCGAAGATTCGAAGTGTTCCCATTCCGCGGCAGGCTTCTCCGGTATTCGGCCGTGAAAATGCCGCCGCCGATGCAGGCCGTCGAGACAATCGGGAACATTTTCGAGGATCCGATCCTGATCCGCGAACGATTCGAGCGCGATATCCAACGAAAGTCCGGTTTCTTCGCAAAACTCGCGTCTGGCGGCCTGAAGGTAGCTCTCACCCGGGTCCAGGGTGCCGCCCGGAACCTGCAATCCGACTTCCGGATAATCGGGCTCCGAAAACACAAGAAGCTCACTGCCGCAAGTCAGGTAAACATATGCCTTGTGATAGACGCGCATGCTGCCGAATTCCTTTGCTGGAGGGCATTGCTTCCTATCAGGGTCCCTGCACGGGCAAAAGGGCAAGTTTGTGATCGCAGCGTCAAATCCGCAGTGATGAAGAAAGATACCGACGCTCTTGTTCGAACGGGAAAGTCCTTTCAGACCTTCGCGCCTTTCTTGCCTGCGCCCAGTATGCCGGCATTTTCCGAATCAAGCGGCCAGCGCGGGCGTGGGGGGAGGCTCATGTCGTTCACTGGCCCGAGTTGCATGCGCTCGATCCCGGCCCAGGCAATCATGGCGGCATTGTCGGTGCAAAGGTGCATGGGAGGGGCGACAAATCGGGCGCCGGTTTCAGCGGCAGCGTGCGTGAGGGCGTTCCTGATTTCCTGATTGGCAGCCACACCTCCGGCAACCACTATCACCGGTTCGCTTTGCGGATGCCACTCCCGGAACAGGTTCAGGGCCGTTCCTGTCCTGGTCGCAAGAACATCCGATACTGCCCGTTGAAAGCCGGCGCAAAGATCCGCGATGGTCTGGTCGTCGACCGGTTCCAGTTTTTTCGCCTGGGTCCGCAGAGCGGTTTTCAACCCGGCAAAGGACATGTCAAGACCGGGTCGATCCAGTAATGGACGGGGTAGTCTGAAGCGGCGGACATCACCTTTTGCCGCCATCTTTTCGACATGCGGTCCGCCTGGATAGGGCAGCCCGAGCAGCTTGGCGGTCTTGTCGAAGGCCTCGCCGATCGCATCGTCGATGGTTGTGCCGAGGCGTTCATAATCTCCGACGCCGCGCACCATCAGAAACTGGCTATGGCCGCCGGAGACCAGAAGCAGGAGAAACGGAAAATCCAGGTCATCCGTCAAGCGGGCAGTCAGCGCATGCCCTTCCAGATGATTGACGCCTATCAGCGGTTTGTCTGCCGCCATGGCGATTGCCTTGGCCGTCATGAAGCCCACGATCACGCCGCCGATCAGACCGGGGCCGGCCGTTGCTGCAACAGCATCGATATCATCCCAGGAACAGCCGGAGTCGTTCATGGCTTCAGCGACGATGCGGTCAAGTACTTCGATATGGGCACGCGCGGCGATCTCGGGAACGACACCGCCGAATTCGGTATGCTCGTCGATCTGCGATCGGATGGTGTTGGAGAGGATTTCCCGTTGAACTGGACCGCGCACGACGGCGGCAGCAGTCTCGTCGCAACTGGTTTCAATGCCCAGGACAGTCAGATTGGTCGCATTGTCTTTTGAATTGACTGAAGTCATTGGTTTTGCAATCGCGGCCTGTAATAGGTCATAAGACTGTTAAACTCATCGCATGTCCGGCATTTTCCTGCCGGGCGTAACATCTGGATGGTAAACCTTGCAATCAAATCCTTTGCGTATCGGAACAAGGGGCAGTGCGCTGGCACTGGCGCAGGCCTACGAGACCCGTGACCGGCTCATGGCGGCGCACGGTCTTTCGGAAGAGGCGTTTGAAATCGAGGTCATCAAGACCTCCGGCGACCGCATTCAGGACAGACCGCTGTCCGAAGTTGGCGGCAAGGGTCTTTTCACCAAGGAAATCGAGGAAGCGCTGCTCGACGGGCGTATTGATATCGCTGTTCATTCTTCCAAGGATATGCCGACAATTCTGCCGGACGGTCTCGCGCTGACGGCTTTTCTGCCGCGAGAAGACGTTCGCGACGCTTTCCTGTCTCCAAAGGCCGGTTCGCTTGCCGAGTTGCCGCAAAACGCGGTGGTCGGCTCCAGTTCACTGCGCCGCCAGGCCATGATCAAGCGGCTGAGACCGGATATTGAAGTCGTGATGTATCGCGGCAACCTGCAGACAAGGCTGCGAAAACTGGCCGAAGGCGCTGTCGATGCGACACTTCTTGCCGCGGCGGGCCTCAACCGGCTGGGTCTTGAAGGGGAGATCACCAGTCTGCTTGACACCGATACATTTCTTCCTGCGGTCGGTCAGGGGGCAATCTGCATCGAAAGCCGCGAAGGTGACGCTGCCACGCTTGACAGGCTTGCGGCGATCCACGACCAGTCGACCCAGACCCGGCTTGATGCCGAACGGGCCTTTCTTGCCGTTCTCGATGGTTCTTGCCGGACACCGATCGGCGGTCTTGCAACGCTTGATGGCGACCAGCTGCACTTCAAGGGAATCGTCCTGAAACCCGACGGAAGCGAAGCACACGAGGCTGAGGCAACCGGAGCTGCGGAAGATGCGGCAAAGATCGGTGTTGGTGTCGGCGAAACGCTGAAGATGCGGATGGGACCCGGATTTCTGTCGGAGCACTGACCTGATGCGCTTTCTGGTGACACGGCCGCAACCCGACTGCAAGCGAACAGCCGACAAGATAAGGGCCGCCGGTCACCATGCAGATGAAGCTCCGCTCCTGGATTTTCGAGCAGAACCACCCGCGCAGTTTGACCTTGACGGCGTTGCAGCACTTGCATTTTCAAGCCGCCGCGCCCTTTCAACGCTCGAACGACATGCGCAACTGCGTGATCTTCAGGATCTTCCCGTATTTGCGGTGGGAGATGCGACGGCTGATGCCTGCCGGAGGGCCGGGTACCGCGATGTTGTATCCGCTTCAGGTGACGTTGAAGCGCTTGGACATCTGATTCTCGGCAGTCGCGACAGGTTGGGTCCGGGAGATGTGCTTTATCCCGCGGCAAAGGAGCGCGCAGGAAACCTGGAAGGCATTCTGGCGGAAGGAGGCCTGTGCTGCCGGGTATCCGTTGTTTACAGCATGCAGGAGGTGACGGCATTTCCCCAGTCCTTCAACGAAACGCTTCGGAGCGGGGGCTATGACGGGGTGCTTGTCTATTCAAGACGCACGGCAGACGTGTTGCTGCGCTTGCTCAGAAACCAGGAGCCGGATCACAATTTCTCCAGTTTGCGGATTTACACGATCTCGCATCGCGCGGCAGAGCCACTATCTGTTTATATGAGGGTAGAAGTGGCTGACGCCCCATGCGAAAAAGCACTATTGGATCTGGCCTTAGCAGAGTGTTAACCAGATCCGGTGGAGTCGTTGTTTTGCAGCGCGACAAAGACATGCCGCACCGGTACCGCTTCGCCAAGAGGTGTGTATAGTAAGTGACCGGAAGGTTCAGGAGGAGAGTAGATGGCGACGGACAAGAAATCTTCTGGCGGAACGTCCTCTTCAGGTGGAAACGGCAGCGGCGCTTCGGACAAGCCGGGCAGCGGTACGACGCCGGCGAGCGGTTCGGGAACCGGTTCCAAACGGCCGGTGACAATCGATCTGAAGGCTGAAAAGGTGGACGAAAAGCCTGGTAGCCCTGGTGCTTCGAGCGCGTCGACAAGCGTTCCCAAGGCCGGAGCGACGCCGGCAGCAGACAAGAAACCAGCGGACGCGAAGCCTTCCGGCTCCGGTCCCGCCTCCTCCAGACCGGGTGCCTCGACGGCGAGTTCAGCGTCTGGTTTCAAGCGCGATTCAACACCTCGTTCAGCGGCATCAGCCGGTTCTTCCTCACCGTCTGGAACATCAAGCGCAGGTTCTGCGAAACCAACCGGGACGACCGCATCTGCGACGTCAACGTCCGCTGCTTCCACCAAGCCTGCTTCGACAGGTGGCGCTTCCGCCGCGGCGAGTACTGCGAAACCCGCGTCGACCGGAGCCTCGGCGAAGTCTTCAGGATCTTCGAGTTTTTCAAGCCCTCCACCGACAGATGATCGCGGCGGTGTCGGCGCGTTCGGGGTTCTCATAGCAGCTGTGATCGGCGGGATTATTGTGCTGGGCGGGGGCTTTGGTCTGCACCAGGCCGGAATTCTCAAACTTACGCCGGAGCAGGATCAGCAGCTTGCAAGCGCTCTTTCGGCAGCTGAAGGAAAAATTTCCGAACTGGAACAAAAACTCGGTGATGTCAGTTCGTCTGCGCAAGGTCAGGACGCCAGTGCGGCGGTAAGCGCGCTCGAGAGCAAGGTATCTTCGCTTGAAAGCGACCTGCAGAACGCCGTTTCGTCGGCATCTGCGGATGTCTCGCCCGCGATTGACGCCCTGAAACAGGACATTGAAAGCCTGCGCGGCGATATTACAGCTGCGGCCAGTGGCAACGGAGAAGGCGCCCCAATCAGCCTTAAACCCCTGGAGACCCGGCTTGCGGCTCTGGAAAGTTCAACCGGATCGCAGTCGCAGGTTGATCTGAAGCCGCTCGAGCAGCGCCTCTCCAAACTGGAAGGCGAGGCAACTGCCTCGACAAGCGAAGCAGGCAAGCTTTCCGGATCGCTCACCGGCCTGGAGAGTGAAGTAAGTGCGCTGAAGACGCAGCTCTCCGGCGTTGAAAACCGTGTTCAGAACGCTGAGGCTACTGCCAAGGCGGCCCAGACCGCTGTCTCGACATCCGACGTTTCCCTGAAAACACTTGCCGACAGCCAGGCCCGTGCGACCGAAACGCTGTCGAGCCTTTCCTCCGATATCAATTCGGTTGGCGCCGCAAATACGGCTGCACTGGAAACCATCCGGGCCGAGCTGGACGCGATTTCAAAACGGCTTCAGCATGTGGAAGGCACAATGGGCGATGCGACCGCGCGCGAAGTCGCCGCTAGAGCATTGTCTGTTTCCGCGCTCAAGTCGGCGGTCGATTCGGGTCGCCCCTACGCGACGGAGCTTGCAGCTGTCAAAGCAGGATTGCCGGCCGATATCGATCTCAAGGCGCTCGAGGCGCATGCGGAGAGCGGCGTCGAACCGGTTTCCGTCCTGATCGCGCAGTTCCCACCGGTCGCCCGGAAGATCTATCAGACATTTTCCGAGCCGGATCATTCCGACGACGTCCTGAACAGTCTGCTTGCGAGCGCGAAATCCATCGTTGCGGTCAGAGGCCCGGGTGATGAAGATGGCACAGGGCCGGAAGCAGCCTTGCGGCGTATGGAAAATGCTGTTTCCAATGGTAATCTCAAGGGTGCGATTGCAGCCTTTCAGGAGCTTCCGGAAACGGCAAAGGCAGCCGGCAGCGACTGGATTGCCCATGCCGAGGCGAGAGTTGAGGTCGATGGGTTAACAGACAAGGCCTCACAGGAAGTGCTTAGTGCGCTTGCTGGGAAGGACAGTTAAGCGGCGACCGCTGGCCGGTCGTCCACGCAGTAGTTGTTTTGAGCCGGAGTCGCCCGGCGACGCTTGGGAGCGAGCTTTATGATCCGCGTCTTTTTGTTCTTTCTCCTGCTGTTCGGCCTGGCTGCCGGGTTTGGCTGGGTAGCGGATCTGCCCGGGACAATCTCGGTCAGCTGGGACGGATATGTGTGGGAACAGCCTCCGGTTGTCGCAGCGCTGGTGGTTGGCGCACTGCTTGCGGTCTTCCTGATTGCCGTCTGGATTATCCGGGTGATCCTGAAATCGCCGCAGATCGCCAACCGGTTCTTCAAGCGCCGCCGCCAGGACAAGGGCTACGCGGCCCTGTCGCACGGACTGATCGCACTTGGCACCGGCGATGCAAAACTCGCCCGGCGACATGGTCTGGAGGCAGACCGGTTGTTGTCCGAGGAACCTGCGGCCAAGCTGCTTCTGGCGCAGACGGCCCAGCTTGCCGGCAAGGATGATGAAGCACGGCAGCGGTTCGAATCCATGCTGGACGATCCTGAAACAAAGGCGCTGGGACTGCATGGCCTGTTCGTCGAAGCAGAAAGACACAGGGAACCCGTGGCGGCGCGTCACTACGCGGAAGAAGCCGCCAAAACCTCACCGGGCCTGGAGTGGGCCGGGAAAGCTGTGCTTGGCTATCAGGCGGTTGCCCATCACTGGGACGAGGCACTGAAGACGCTGGAGCGCAACTATGCCGCCAAGCTTCTGGACAAGAAAAGCTATCGCCGGGAGCGGGCCGTTATCCTGACGGCGCTTGCGCAGAAGCTCGAGGACGGAGAACCGGAGCGTGCCTTTTCGCTTGCAAAGGAAGCGCATGGATTGGCGCTCGACCTGGTGCCGGCTGCCGTTCTGACGTCCCGCCTTGCAACCCGGCGGGGCGATATCCGCAAGGCTGCCAAGGTGCTGGAAGCAACCTGGCGCTTGTCGCCCAATCCGGAGCTGGCCGAAACCTACGCCCACGTCCGCACCGGCGATTCGGCGGTCGATCGGCTGAAACGCGTGAAGTCCCTTTCCGCACAGCGTACCAACACGCCGGAAGGCGCGATGGCGATCGCACGTGCTGCCATTGAAGCACGTGAATTCGAAGAAGCGCGCACGCAGTTGAAGAAAGTGCTGCAGTCCGAACCGACACGGTCTGCCTTCCTTTTGATGGCAGAAGTGGAGGAAGCCGAGCATGGCGACAGGGGCCGTATGCGTGACTGGCTGGCGCGTGCGCTGAAGGCGCCGCAGGACAAGGCCTGGGTTGCCGACGGTATCGTGTCGGCCGAATGGCAGCCGGTATCTCCGGTGACCGGAAAGCTGGATGCCTTCCAGTGGACCAACCCGGGAACTGCCGTGGATGAAGATGGCGACCTTGTCGAAGACAGTTTGTTCGAGGCCCCGGCCTTGCCGGTGGCGGCTCCTGCCGAACCGATGACAGTGGTCGAACCCGCCGAGCAGGATCCCATCGAGGAGACGAAATCCGTCGCGGAGCCTAAAACCGTCGAGCTGGAGGCAGAGCCCCTGAAAAAGGAGGCGGCTCCGGTTGAGACGGCGGTCGCCGAAACCAAACCCGCCAAAGCCCCGTCCGTTGCGGTCAACAACGGGAAACAGGGATATGAAGGTACGACCGATGACGTTCACCACAGCCCCGCTTTGAGTGATCTGCCGGACGCCTCGGCGAAGCCAGCTTCTTCTGAACCGGACAAGGAAGATCCGACACCGGCTGCAAAAGCTGCCGAAGAGCCGGATGTGTACGAAGATACGCAGCAAGACAAACCGGTTTCCGCCACCGGTGTCGACAACGGCACGGGCGATGAGCCCGCCGGTGACAAGGAAGACGCAAAATCCTCTTCGGAGATGTCCGAAGAGGATGCCAAATCCGAAGAAAAGAAAGCCGATGAGGAGAAGGCCGACGGTGAAGACGACAAGAACCGTCCAATCCAGTTTCCGTTGTCGCGCATGCCGGACGATCCGGGAACTGAAGACGATGACAAGGACAGCAAGGCAAAAACGTCTCGTCCCCGGTTCTTCAATTGAACGACAGGTGTCACACCTGAAGCAGGCGGGTTTGCACATCGCTTGCGTTTCGGCAGCCCCTTGACTTCAGTCCCGGCCAGGTGCAAAGCGCGCCTGGGCCAATCGAGGTCTTGATGTTTTCACCAACGCAGCCACTGCTTTGGATCTGACAGATCCGGATCCGCACTACACGGCGATTTGGACGGCAAACGAGGTCTGTGGCAACGGTCCGGGCGGTGCCATTTCCTGGGCACAGTGAACAGGCCCGGACAGAACATGCGGAAGAAGCGATCTTCCAAGGAGAACCTTCGGCAAGCCCCTTGCATCTCGGGCCAAGCTCCGGTAATTAGCGGCCCACTCGACACGCTTTCGAGCGCGCGCAATATGCGCCACTACCTGTTCGTCAGGACACGCCGCTGTAGCTCAGATGGTAGAGCACGTCATTCGTAATGATGGGGTCGTAGGTTCGAGTCCTATCAGCGGCACCACTTTTTCATTTGCCAAGCCTGAAGACATGGGTGCCGGAGACATGAGACGCCGTTTCGTGTCGAAGTTTGCGCACTAGTCGACATGCCGGGCAATCGTCGCTGGGTGATCAGCAGCCTGTAGATCCTTTTCGCAAGTCCGCAAGATAGACAAGTCCCGGTTTGTCGGAACGGGAGGCGGTTGATTTCAGGATCTTCTTGCCCAGCCGGACACCGAAGACCAAGCATTGGTCGGCACCTAGTCGCGCATTTTCAGCTGGCGTAGTCCGAGTTTTCACCGTCGAGAATGGCCTTGAGTTCGCTGAGGTGCTGATCGGCCTGGCTGGGGTAGTCTTCCAGCTCCTGCGCCGTTTTTTCCGCAATCTCGTGGGACAGAACGCGCAATAGGCGGCCAGTCTGCAAGGCGCGGATATAGGTCTCCGCTGCCCGCTCGAAATAGTAAAGACGGTTGAACGTGTCCGCGACAGTGTCACCGATTACCAGCACTCCGTGATTGCCCATGATCATCGTCTTGACCTTGGGGTCGGAGAGCAGTGTTGCACAGCGGGCACCTTCCTCTTCAAAGGCAAGGCCACCAAAATCCTCATCGATGACATATCGACCGTAAAACATTGCCGTATTCTGATCGATGGGCGGCAGATTGCTGTCCGCGAGACAGGCGAGCACAGTTGCGTGGATCGAATGAACATGCATGACGCACCTGGCATGCGGGCAAAGGCGGTGGAGGGATCCGTGCAACCCCCAGGCCGTCGGATCAGGGGCGTCTGGCCCTTCCATTGTCGTAGGATCGTTTGCATCCAGAAACAGAAGGTCAGATGCCTTGATGCGGCTGAAATGGCGCTGGTTCGGGTTCATGAGGAACTGTGTGCCGTCGTCATTCACTGCGAGGCTGAAATGGTTTGCGACCGCTTCGTGCATGTCGAGCCGCGCGGTCCAGCGAAACGTCGCGGCCATATCCACACGTTCCTGCCAATGGGTCAGATTTCTGTTTTCCGCTACCTGCAACATCGTGCTTCTCCCTCATGGCGTTCGGCGATTTTGGCAAGCTGAACCTGGACTGACGAACAATGGATTCAAGGATATGACAGAAGGAAAACCAATGTACAGGTTATGCGCGTGATGCAGCACTCAAATCTGCCACCGCTTACCTGGCTGCGTGCCTTTGAGGCGTCAGCACGTCACCTCTGTTTCGCACGGGCGGCGGCCGGGCTCCATTTGACACAATTTGTGGTCAGTCGACATGTTCGCAGTCTGGAAGCCAAACTCGGGCATTTATCGGTGCGGAGACGGGAAGAGACATGACGGCGCAAGGCAACATGGCATTTCACGTCTTCTGGCTTGCACTGCGTCAGAGCCGCCGTTCTTTTCGATTGTGCCGGAACAACCGCGACATGGCGCGCGTGGAGCAAGTTGCGCGGTGAACCGTTCTTCCGGGACAAGGAACTCAATCTTTCCTCGACTTGTGCCATCGCCGCCGCCGCGGCGCCTGAGGGTGCTGGCCTAAAGATGGTTCATGACAAGCTCGTGGGCGAGCTACCGGAAACGGGAAGGCTGGTGTAACCGTTCGATCATTTGGCTTTGCTTGTCGAAGTCAATTTTCTGCTGCCTCCTTCCTCGCACGCACACACCTGCGTCCCAGGCATTCGTTAACCGGATCACAGGAGAGTTTCGGAGGAATTTAGGATGTCATTGTCGACCGCTCGGATATTTTTTGCATCAAGTATTATATATTACAATTGGTTACCGGAAACACCGGAATTCAGGATTGCTGGTTTTACTTCCAAATTGAATCGAGTTTGCCGGCAAAAACTCAGATTATTGGTTACATTGTTTTTGGATAGAATGATCTGGTTGTTGATTTACATCTCTCCTGTTGATTCAATGGCAGAATCAGTAAGTTTCCCCAGTCTGTTACGGTTTCGCTGTCTGAAAGCATGGAGAGCGGTTTGGGCAAAACAGCCAAGATTGAATTTATTCGCCGCGTATTACCTTTGAGCCTCAGCGTCTTTGCGATTGTTTGCGGATTTTTCTTCATGTCGCTGCTGAACAGCCTGTTATGCCTCGTCGCGGCGGCGGGTATCTATGCGGCACTTCCCAAACCATCTGCTCCTTCCGGAGCGGTCAAACCGGTTTGCCGGCCGTCAATCATCGTCTTCGACGCGCTGGGTTTCACGCTTGGAATTTTGTTCTTCTCACTCGCGTTCATCGGAATGGGCAGCACAACAGGAGCGCTCGCACTCATCTCCCTGTGCCTGTTGGTTCCGGCGTGTGCGTGTTTTCCATTCTTTGCAGTGGCTGTCCGGCAAGAGACATCCTGGGTCCGTTTTTTCGGCAACGGATTTGAGTTTACCCAATTCGGATTGCGCGCCCGGGTTCCCTATGACGAGCTGAAAAAAGTCGAAGTCCGCCTTTGGGAGGCATCCGGCTGGGTTGCATGGTTCCAGTCGACCATGGGTTCGATCGGACACAAGAAAGCTGTTCTGCTGAATGGCGCTGAAAGCACAAAGACGCTGGTCTTCAAGCACCCTGCCAACGGAACCTTCACAATTTCGTCGGAACTGATACCTGATCTTCAAAGGATCCTGATCGGCATGGACCGGGCGGGCATCGAGCTACCGGAAGGTATCAGTGAGTGGCAGCGCAAGAAAATCCGCCGGCGCAGGGAGCGCATGTATGGCGAACCGGAAAAGGAAGCGCCAAAGTCGGAACAGGTCGAAGTTGCGCGGATCGCCGCCCTGATCGAGCACGCAAGACGTCAGACGACCTGATCAGCCAGACACCCATGCCGGTTTTCTCTTGTCAAAGAATGCGTTTATCCCCTCACGCGCCTCCGGAGTTTCCCAGGTATCCGCGAGCCGGCCAATCGTGTCTTCGATAATCTCGTCAGTGATCGATGGACCGAGCGACCTTGCCAGTGCCTTTGAAGCTGCAACGGCAGCAGGTGCGGCTGCGAGATAGGGCCTGATTTCGCTTTCCACCGCGGTATCCAGTTCCTCGGCCGACACGACGTTGGCGGCAAGGTTCAGGTCCTTTGCCTCGTGCGCGCTGAAGATGCGGGCCGACATGAAAACACGCCTCGCCTTGCCTTCGCCCATGCGCGCGAGAACGTAGGGGCTGATGGTTGCCGGAATGAGCCCAAGTCGGACCTCCGTCAATCCGAATTTGGCGCCTTCAACGGCGATGACGGTGTCGCAGACACTCATCATGCCGATGCCCCCGCCAAAGGCCTGGCCCTGCACTCGTCCAATCAGCGGCTTTGGAAGTTCATTGAGAGCTTTCAGCATCATGGCGAGCCTGCGCGCTTCGGCAATCCTCTGCATCCGGTCGGCTTCAAACTGCTCGCGCATCCAGCCGAGATCGCCTCCGGCGCAAAAACTTGCCCCTGCACCGGTCAGGATCACGGCCCGCACATCGGGATCATTTCCGAGATTTTCTGCGGCCTCCGCCAGCTCGGTAATCATCCGGGCCGAGAGTGAATTGTGTTTTTCGGGCCGGTTCAACAACAGGGTGGCGACGCCGCGGTCGTCCGCAGAGATGGAAATTGTCTCGAAACTCATGCGTCGGTCCTCCTCAGGCCGCGGGCAAACTCCACAACTTCCGCCAGACGGTCGGACTTGATGCCGGTTTCAAATCCCATGCGTTCAACAAGTGCAACAACCGACTCGGTTGCCACGTTTCCCTTTGCTCCCGGTGCATACGGGCAACCGCCGAGGCCACCGACCGCCGCGTCGAAGATACGCAGTCCCTTTGCAAGACTAACCTCGATGTTTTCCAGCGCCCGCGCCTTGGTGTCATGGAAGTGTCCCGCAAGCCTGCTCGCCGGAACATGCTCCAGGACCGCATCCAGCATCTTGCCGATGGTTTCGGGCGTTCCTGCCCCGATCGTGTCGCCAAGCGAAATTTCATAACAGCCGAGTTCAAACAGCTGCCTTGCAACGTCGGCGACTTTCTCAGGAGGTGTCGGTCCGTCATAGGGACAGTCCGTTACGCAGGAGACATAACCACGTACCGGCATGTCATCGTGCTGCGCCTTTTCAAGAAGCGGCTTGAACCGTTCGATGCTTTCAGCGACAGAGCAGTTGATGTTTTTCCTGGAAAACCCCTCAGATGCCGACCCGAAAATCGCAACTTCGTCCGCGGACGCCTTGCGCGCCGCCGTGTAGCCCTTGACGTTCGGTGTCAGTACCGAATAGACGACGGCCGGATGGCGATAAATTCCATCCATGACGTCTTGTGCATCGGCCATCTGCGGCACCCATTTGGGGCTGACAAAACTCGTCACCTCGATTTTCCGGAAGCCGCAGTCTGAAAGCCTGTCAACAAGCTGGATTTTCAGTTCGGTCGGAACAAACTGCTTTTCGTTCTGCAGTCCATCGCGAGGCCCCATTTCGAAGATGGTTACGAATTCGGACATTTTTTGACTCATTTCGGAAAACCGGTTAGCGGCGAAAGATCTTGTACATTGTTGTCACGGACAGGCAGCGCGCATGCCTGATCCCAGTATGCCAATGCGTTTGAGAATGTTGCCGGGCATGGAGAGACCTGGTCCCAAGAAATTACAGCGATGACGCGCGGGGGCATCGGGTCCATTGCGAACAATGGTCTCACGCCTCCTGCTGGGCGCGGGAGCGCAGTTCCCGCCGGATGACCTTGCCCGTGGTCGTCATTGGCAGCGCTTCAACGAAGGAGACTTCCCGCGGGTATTCGTGGGCAGCCAGCCGGGTCTTGACGAAGTCGGCAATTTCCGCTGCGAGCCGGTCGGTTTGTTCGATGCCGGGTTTCAGAACGATGTAGGCCTTGACGATTTCCGTTCGTTGCGGGTCCGGTTTGCCGACGACGCCCGCCATGGCAACAGCCGGATGACGGATGAGGCAGTCCTCGATTTCACCCGGTCCGATGCGATAGCCAGATGACGTGATGACGTCATCATCGCGTCCGACAAAGCGCAGCCAGCCCCTTGCGTCGCGGACACCTGTATCGCCGGTGAGCAGCCAGTCGCCTGCGAATTTCCTTTTCGTTGCGTCGGGGTTGTTCCAGTATTCGAGAAACATTACGGGATCCGGCCGTTTGACGGCAATGTTGCCGAGCGTTTCCGGAGGCAGTTCCCGGCCATTGTCGTCGACGATCGCGACATGATGACCAGGGACGGCACGACCCATGATGCCAGGGCGGGTTTCCATGATCCGACTGCAACTGGAGACGATCATGTTGCACTCGGTCTGCCCGTAGAATTCGTTGATCGTCAGACCGAAAGTCTTGCGGCCCCAGTCGATCAGTTCCGTCCCGAGTGTTTCGCCCCCCGATGCGACGGAGCGAAGCTCGAAAGTCCACCTTTCCCGTGGTTGCGGTATCTGCCGCATCAGCTTGAGCGCTGTTGGGGGCAGAAAGGCGTTCCGGACTTTCTGATCCTCCAGAAGCTGGAAAGCTGCTTCTGCGGTGAATTTCCGGAAGCGGCAGGCAACGACTGGAACCCCGAGGTAGAGTGCAGGCATCAGCACGTCGAGCAGACCGCCGATCCAGGCCCAGTCAGCGGGCGTCCAGATGCGATCCCCCGGCTGCCCAAGAAAATCGTGGCTCAATTCAACGCCGGGCAGATGGCCGAGCAGGACCCTGTGTCCGTGCAGTGCGCCCTTGGGCTGACCGGTGGTGCCGGAAGTGTAGATGATGATTGCAGGATCGTCGGCGGCGGTATCGAAAGGCGTGAAAACATCCTCGTGTCCTGCCATGTGACTGGCAAGGTCATCCGCGCTGCCATCTTCGCCATCGACACAAAAGACAGTGGTCAATTCCGGTAGCCGGTCTCGAAGCCATGCCAGCTTCGCAGCCCCGCCGGCATCTGTGATTACCGCCTTCGTACCTGAATCGCGCAACCTGTATTCCAGGGCTTCCTCGCCAAACAGCGTGAAGAGAGGTATGGTCACGGCACCCAGTTTCAGCGCGGCGATATGCGCAAATGCGGTTTCCGGACGTTGTGGCAGCAGGACACCAATTCGGTCTCCGGGCGCAACGTTGCGGCTGACGAGCAGATTGGCAAGCTGGTTCGACAGGCGCTTCAGGTCGGCGTAGGTGTAACGGGCGGTGTCGCCGCCCTCGTCAACATAGATCAGCGCTTCGCGGGTTGGTTCCCTGTCCGCCCAGACGTCACAGACCGCGGCTCCGATGTTGAACCGCTCCGGAATGTTCCACGCAAATTTCGCCGTCAGCGCGTTGTAGCTATCAGCGTCAGGCAGCAGCATCGGTTTCCTCCACGAGTGCAAGAAGCGTCGTGCCGTCGGTTACCTGCTCGCCTTCCGTGGCGAATATTTCCGCGATCACGCCATCCCGCGGTGCCTTGAGCGTGTGTTCCATTTTCATGGCTTCAAGGATGACGAGCGGTTGGTCTTTGGTCACGGTATCGCCGGGTGCTGCCGACAAGACCTTAACCAGACCTGGCATCGGCGCAATCAGCTGATCACCGGCAACGGTTGCTTCTTCGTCAGCGCTCAGCGTATCGGGCAAACCGATGGCAAATGCGTGCCCGTTCAAGAAGACGGTAAGACCATCGGTACTTTCGACCACAACAGTACTGGCACGATGGCCTTCGCAGTCGTAGGTGAAGGTGCCGCCGTCGACATCAATGATCGTATAGGTGCGTACCCCACCATCAAGATGTACCGCGAACCGCCGATTACCGAGAGCGCGAACTTCGGTGTCGCGGCGTTCACCACCGACCTCAAGGAGTGCGAACTGGCGCGATGCGCTCCAGATGCGCCACCCTGCCAGAGTTTCGAACGGATCGTTTCCGCAAGCAGGTCTTGTCAGGCCGAGGGCCGTGAGCGCGGCGAGCGCCACAGCGTCTTCCGGGACTTCAGGTTCTTCAATGAGATCTTCAAGGTCCCGGTCGATCAGACCGGTATCGACATCACCAGCCGCAAAATCCTCGTGCCGGCAAAGGGCGGACAGGAAACCGGCATTGGTCACACAGCCGGCAACTTCCGTAGCTTCCAGAGCCGAAAGCAGTTTGCCGAGCGCTGCGTCCCGGGTCGGGCCGTTGACGATCAACTTGGCAATCATCGGGTCGTAGTAAGGTGTAATTTCGTCGCCGGGGCGAACACCACTGTCCACTCGTGCAATCCTTTCAGGCAGGGACAAGTGCTCCAGCGTGCCGATTGCCGGAAGAAATCCTTTCGGAGCGTCTTCAGCGTAGAGCCTTGCCTCGAAAGCCCAGCCAGAGAAGGAAAGTTCTTGCTGCAGTTTCGGCAGGGGCTCGCCGGATGCGACACGTAGTTGCCATTCAACGAGATCTTCTCCGGTGATCAATTCCGTGACCGGATGCTCGACCTGAAGGCGTGTGTTCATTTCCATGAAATAGAACCGGTCAGGATTGAGGCCTTCGGAAACGTCAGCAATGAACTCTATGGTTCCAGCCCCCGAATAGTTGATGGCTCTTGCGGCCTTGACCGCCGCGTTGCCCATCGCGGCCCGCATTTCATCCGTCATGCCGGGGGCAGGGGCTTCCTCGATCACCTTCTGATGACGTCTCTGCAGGGAACAGTCCCGCTCAAACAGATGAACCGCGTTGCCATGTGTGTCGCCAAATACCTGGATCTCGATATGACGCGGCCTGGTGAGATATTTTTCAATCAGCACCTGACCATCTCCGAAACTGGCCTCGCCTTCGCGTTGTGCTCCGGACAGAGCCTCCAGGAAATCTGCAGGATCGTCGACACGCCTCATGCCCTTGCCGCCACCGCCGGCACGCGCCTTGATGAGAACCGGATAACCGATTTCGCTTGCCCGCGCCTTCAGATAAGCCGGATCCTGGTTGTCGCCGTGGTAGCCGGGTACCACCGGAACGCCAGCCTGTTCCATCAGGACCTTGGCCGCGTCCTTCAGGCCCATGGCTCGAATGGAATCGGCGCTCGGGCCGATAAAGGTGATCCCGGCCTTGTCCAGCGCTTCGACGAAATACGGGTTTTCGGACAGAAAACCGTAACCTGGATGGACTGCTTCGGCGCCACTTGTCCGGCAGGCCTCAATGATCCTGTCTACCTGCAGATAACTTTCAGATACGGGTGCCGGCCCGATGTGGAACGCTTCATCCGCCATGGCGACATGCTTGGCGTTTGCATCGGCATCGGAATAAACGGCGACGGTCCTGATTCCCAGGCTTCTTGCGGTTGCCATTACCCTGCAGGCGATCTCCCCGCGGTTGGCTATGAGGATTTTCTTGAACATCAGTCTTCTTTCCTCTTCAGCGCCTTCACGAGATGTGCATGGGCCTGTTCATCAAACGCCACCAGCATGACGCTTTTGATTCCAGGCAGATCGCCCAAGGCACTTCGAATGGCTTTGATTGCGGTTCCCGCTGCCAGGTCGGCTGGATAACCGTAGATGCCGGTAGAGATCGCCGGGAAGGCAACGGTCTTGCAACTGTACTCCGCGGCAAGCCGAAGGCTGGTTTCATAGCAACTGGCAAGCAGGTCGGGTTCGCCTTCATCACCGCCGTGCCAGACCGGCCCGACAGTGTGAATGACATGTCTTGCCGGCAATCTGTATCCGGATGTGATTTTCGCCTGACCGGTCTTGCAACCATGCAGAAGACGGCATTCCTGGACGAGTTCCTGTCCTGCGGCACGGTGGATCGCACCGTCCACACCGCCGCCGCCCAGCAGAGAGGAGTTTGCGGCGTTGACGATGGCGTCCGCCTCAATTTTCGTTATGTCTCCTACAAGACTCGTGATCCGGCTCATGGCTTGCCTTTCGCACTGCGCATCCTGAAGGTCTTCAATCAATCTGAAGCGTTCGCAGACCAGCCACATTGTGGGTTCAAAGCCGCCGTTGCGTTCGAAAAACGCCTGATGATCTGCGCGCCAGCCTTTCAGGTCTTCATTTTCACCCTCGGCCAAGGCGAAATCTTCTGTAACGTCGCAAAACCGCGTGGTCGATACATCAAGGGTTTCCAGAACAAGAGCCGGTGTTCCGTTCCAGTTGAGAGCGATTTCCCTGCGGCCGGCCACGGGCATGGCCTCCTCGCCGGATTCAAAGTCGCGAAGTGCACCGCAGGTTGCCGTCTTCTTTCCGGCCCGCACGAGTCCGATCAGATCGCCGCTCAGCTCCTCGCCATCGCCAAAACTGAATGTTTTGGCGCCGGGGTATTTTGGCTTAAGGTGCTCCAGATCCATCGACATTACATCCTGAAGAGACCAAACCGGGTGTCCTCGATCGGAGCGTTCAGCGAAGCCGAAAGAGAAAGGCCGAGAATATCGCGGGTCTTGCGCGGATCGATGATGCCGTCGTCCCACAGGCGGGCCGTGGCGTAGAGGGGGTGTCCCTGCTCTTCGAATTGTTCGATGATCGGCTGCCTGAAGGCCTGTTCGTCTTCCGTCGACCAGTTGCCTCCCTTGCGCTCGATGCCATCCCGTCGGACGGTTGCCAGAACACCGGCGGCCTGTTCTCCGCCCATGACCGAGATCCGCGAATTGGGCCAGGTCCACAAGAAACGGGGAGAATAGGCCCGGCCACACATGCCGTAATTGCCAGCGCCGAACGAACCGCCGACGAGCATGGTGATTTTCGGAACGGAGGTGGTGGCGACCGCCGTGACAAGTTTTGCGCCGTCCTTGGCGATACCGCCGCTTTCATATTTCTGCCCGACCATGAAGCCGGTGATGTTCTGCAGGAACACAAGCGGGACTTTCCGCTGCGAGCACAGCTCGACAAAATGTGCTCCCTTGACCGCGCTTTCGGAAAACAGAACGCCGTTGTTGGCGATGATGCCCACCGGCATGCCATGAATATGGGCAAAGCCGCAAACGATCGTGGTGCCGTAGCGCGCCTTGAATTCGTCAAACCGCGACCCGTCGACCACCCGGGCAATCACTTCCCGAATGTCGTAGGGCGTTTTCAGGTCCGCCGGGACGACGCCGAATATCTCCTCCGGGTCGTATAGCGGATCTTCCGGCGTCTGCAGCGTCAACGGCGTCGGCTTTGTCCGATTCAGGCTGGCGATGGCGCGCCGGGCAAGCGCAAGTGCGTGCGCATCGTCGCGGGCCAGGTGGTCGGCAACACCGGACAGGCGCGTGTGCACATCGCCGCCGCCGAGATCTTCCGCTGTGACTTCCTCGCCGGTCGCTGCCTTCACCAGGGGTGGGCCAGCCAGGAAAATGGTGCCCTGGTTCCTGACGATGATGGTCTCGTCGGACATCGCCGGAACATATGCACCGCCTGCCGTGCACGATCCCATGACAACGGCGATCTGGGCGATGCCTTTCGCCGACATGTTCGCCTGATTGTAGAAGATGCGGCCAAAGTGGTCCCGGTCCGGAAACACCTCGTCCTGATTGGGCAGATTGGCACCGCCCGAATCCACCAGATAGATGCAAGGCAGATTGTTTTCCGAGGCAATTTCCTGCGCGCGAAGGTGTTTTTTCACCGACATCGGATAGTAGGTGCCGCCTTTGACCGTGGCGTCGTTGGCGAGGATCATGACTTCCTGACCTTCCACGCGACCGATGCCGGCAATCATGCCGGCGGACGGGGCGGCCCCGTCATACATTTCGTGTGCTGCAAGCATGCCGACTTCGAGGAACGGAGAGCCCGGATCAAGCAGTCGGGACACGCGCTCTCGCGGCAGGATCTTTCCGCGGGAAACGTGACGCTGACGTGCGTTCTCGCCGCCGCCGTCGAGGGCTGTCCGGGCAGCCTCCTTTACAGACTCCATGGCTGCTTCGTGAGCAGTCCTGTTGGCTGTAAAGTCACTGCTTCTCGGCGACAGATTCGATTTCAGGATGCTCATGTCATCCGGTCTCCGTTTGGAAATTTCTGGTTTCGGATGCAACGGCCTTGCGCACCATGGTCAGGTAGAGGTCCTCGACGTCGTGTTCACCCAGGTGACCGCCCTCCCGGTACCAGGTCGGGATGCCCGTCAGCATGGCGATGATGGCTCTGGTCGCGACTTTCGGATCGTCCACGCTGTATCTCCCGGCAGCGGATCCTTCGTGCAGGATCGATGTCAGGATGGCTTCGTAACGGCGGCGTTCCGCTTCGATGATCTCGAAGTTGTCCGGTTCAAGATTGCGCAGTTCCATATAGGAAATGAACACCTCATCAGCCCGCTCCAGATGGTAGCGGATATGGAAGCGTACAAAGCGTTCAAGAGGGTCCATCGCCTCCGGGAACCGTGCGGTGTCCCAGGCAGTCAGCAGATCTGCCATATGGGTCAGCATCAGATCCTTCAAAATGTCCTGCTTCGTCGGGAAATGATTGTAGAGGGCGCCTGGCCGAACCCCGACATCGGCAGCAATTTCACGCATGGAAACCGCAGCGTAACCGGCACCTGCAAATCGCTTCAGTGCCGCCATGCGCACACGTTTTGCGGTTTCCTGGCCCTTTGATCCGGGTGCAGATCTGGTGGCGATCGTCTGCATCGCATCCTCCCTTGCCCATTCTATAAATGAACGTTCATTCATTTTCAAGTTGTTTGCGGCGATGAAAATGTGATGAAAGGCAGTTGAACTCGTCGAATTGGCATGACTGTCAAAAAACTTACATGGTTAAGTTGTTCACACTCTGCGTGGGTTAGAGACAACGGTTTGAGATTGTTCAAAGGGATCGATTGATGACAGACGAAAGTGCAAAGAGCTGGGTTGAAGCAGAATGGGCAGATACTCTCGACGAAGAACTGGAAATGGAAATCGATGACTTTCTGGTTGCCAGGGATCTCCAGTTCATTTCCGAGAAAAAGCACAAGTCGCCGATCGACCGGAACGCTTACTTTCACGAACTGCTCAGGCTTCAGGCGGAACTGGTCAAATTGCAGGATTGGGTTCAGCACACCGGCGAGAAGATCGTTGTTGTGTTTGAAGGCCGGGATGCCGCCGGCAAGGGCGGTGTGATCAAGCGGATCACCCAGCGCCTCAATCCGCGCGTTGCCCGCGTCGTCGCCTTGCCTGCGCCAACGGAGCGTGAGAAGAGCCAGTGGTATTTTCAGCGTTATGTGCCGCACCTGCCCGCTGCCGGCGAAATGGTTCTGTTCGACAGGTCCTGGTACAACCGTTCCGGTGTTGAACGGGTGATGGGCTTTGCGTCCGAAGACGAGGTCGAGCAGTTCTTCAACGATGTGCCGGAATTTGAACGCATGATTGTCCGCTCCGGAGTACGGTTGATCAAATACTGGTTCTCGATCACGGATGAAGAGCAGCAGCTACGCTTCCTGATGCGCATTCACGATCCGCTGAAACAGTGGAAATTGTCGCCGATGGACCTGGAATCCCGTGTTCGCTGGGAAGACTACACCAAAGCCAAGGAAGAGACCTTCGAGCGTACCAACATCCCCGAGGCACCCTGGTTTATCGTCGAGGGTAATGACAAGAAACAGGCGCGCCTGAATTGCATCAGTCATCTTCTGTCGCAGATGCCATACGAGGAAATACAACACGAGCAGATCAACCTGCCGGAGCGCCGTTTCAATCCGGACTACGAACGCAAGGTGCTGCCCGAGCATCTTTATGTTCCTCAGAAATTTTGACGAACTGTGATAGACTCAAACCATCGTATTGAAGATCCCGGTCTTGCAGGCCGGGATTTTTGATGCCAACTAACGATTGTGCCTCGGTAACGGGAGAAATAGACAATGGATGGCAGTAAAATCCGCTGGGGGATCGTTTCTACAGCAAAGATCGGCCGGGAAAAGGTCATACCGGGGATACAGTCTTCGAAGACCGGCGTTGTCGCGGCGATCGCCTCCCGCAATCGCGACAAGGCGGGTGAAATCGCCGGAGAACTCGGTATCGAAAAGGCCTACGGGTCCTATGAAGAGCTTTTTGCTGATCCTGACATCGACGCCATTTACAATCCGCTGCCCAATCACATGCATGTGCCGGTAACGGTCCAGGCAGTCGAGGCCGGCAAGCATGTGCTTTGCGAGAAGCCGATTGCCCTCAGCGCGGAAGATGCATCGACGCTGCTTTCGCTGCCGAAGGACAGGCTCATAGCGGAAGGCTTCATGGTTCGCGCACATCCGCAATGGATCCGGGCGCGTGAAATCATCCGCTCCGGTGAACTTGGCGACCTCCAGGCAATCCAGGGCTTCTTCAGCTTTTTCAACGACGACCCGGACAACATTCGAAATCGCGCGGACATGGGCGGTGGTGCCCTGATGGATATCGGCTGCTACACCATGCTTGCGGGTCGTTACTTCTTTGAAGCCGAACCGCAACGTGTGGTTTCGTTAATCGACCGCGATCCGGAATTCGGCACCGACAGGTTTACAAGCGCCATGATGGACTTCGGATCGGGACGTCAGCTCACATTCACGGTTTCGACGCAGCTGACACCATTCCAGCGGCTTCAGTTGGTCGGGACGAAGAAGCGCCTTGAAATCCCCATTCCATTCAATTCGCCTCAAGGTGACGCATCCGAATTGCGGCTTGATGACGGGTCGGAGCTTGGCGATGGTTCGGTTCAGCCGGAAGCGATTGCACCATGTGACCAGTATGCCGAACTGGCTGATGTTTTCGGCCGAGCCATCCGCGGGGAAACAACCCTCACCTACGGTGTCGAAGACGCGCTGCAGAACATGAAGATCCTTGATGCGATTTTTGCGTCTGCCGAGCGTGGTGGATGGGTTGACGTGACTTGAAACGCTTCTGCGTTGTTCGGCGTGTGGCGGGAATAGAAGGTCGAGGCGGCCTTCCGGTTACCTGGCTCTAGACCAGAAGGTTCATCCCGTTTGCAGTGTTCGCAAGCGCCTGATTTTCCGTCAAAAATGCTCTGATTGCAGGTTCGATCTGCCTGCTGTTCGGAGCGAAAGCACCACAGGCGCGAACCGCATCGCGGATGCTGACCTTGTCCTCAACCCGTTTCCAGATCGACCGCGACGCATAGGGCATGATGTGGGGCTGCCAGGCAATTCCCATCGTGGTGCCGCGAAGGTATTTCACTTCCTGACGGTATGAGGGTGTCAAAATCGTTTCGACGATACTGCCTTCGCGCATCATTTCATGTTCAACGATATAGATCCGGTTGCCGCGCCGGGTGACAAGACCCTCGTAGCGGGACTTTTGCGAATGACTGGCTTCGGTTGACTTGATCCGTTCAAGCGATCTGGTCGTGACAAAGCCGTCTATCTCGCGAAGCCAGACGAGGCTTTTCAAAATCATTCCGTCCCAGGTCGGTGTCCAGAAATGAGCGTGGTAGAAGCCCAGATAGGGGCGCAGGGTTGCTGCCTGATCCCTGAATGCCGCCGTCATGAGGTCGGCCGGACCTGAACTCTGTTTCGGCCTGCCGATCAGACAGCGGAGATTGAACTCCTCATGGCTTGAAAACAGATCGGCTTCGGTCAGATCGAAGTGCCTGGCGATGCGGCGCATGTTGTGGGCTGAAGGCAGACCGGTGCCATTCAGATATCTGTTGAACTGTTGTCTGTTGATGCCGATTTCACGACAGACACGGGCGATTGACCCGTGCTCGGCACATATGCTGCGCAAATTTCTGGAAAAATCAGCCGTCACTCGCTTCGAATCCTTCGCAGTTAGAAGCTACTTTGATGCAATTAGCTAATAAAAGCATATCTTCGCGAAGTTTTCATTTTTGTTTTTTCGGCCGAGTCTCCCGGTCGAATAGGGAATTGACCGGGTGATCCGCGGGAGGATTGAGACATGAATTCACGAGACCAACATGCAAAGTGGCTGCTGAGCGAAATGGAAAGTGGCCGGATGACACGGCGTGAGTTCCTGGGACGCAGTGCGGCTGTCGGAGCGGCGCTGAGCCTGGGTACGAGCCTGTCAGGTGGAGCGCTTGCCGCTACCGCCAAGAAAGGCGGCCACATGCGGCTGGCCATGGGGCATGGAGCGACGTCCGATTCACTTGACCCGGCGACACTTACCAACGGCCTTCAATGGGTGATCGCATACGGAGTTGCCAACACGCTGACCGAACTTGACGCACAGGGAAATCTCGTCGGTTCGCTGGCAACGGAATGGAGTCCTTCTCCTGATGCCACTGTTTGGACATTCAAGCTGAGGAACGGGGTCGAATTTCACAACGGCAAGACCATGACCGCCGAAGACGTCGTGGCTTCCCTGAATTATCACAGAGGTGAGGATTCAAAGTCTGTCGGCAAACCGGTTATGGCTTCGGTGACGGATATCAGTGCGGACGGCGATACGGTTGTCGTCACGCTGTCCTCCGGCAGCGCGGATTTCCCTTATAATTTCAACGAGGCAACCTTCGGGATTTACCCTGCCAAGGACGGAAGCATCGACTGGAAAGCAGGCGGAACGGGCGGCTATGTCCTGACGTCCGAACAACCCGGCCGGACGTACAAATTCGAACGCAATCCCAACTACTGGAAGGACGGCGCGGCACATGCGGATTCGGTTGAAATTCATTCCATCACAGATCCGGTTGCCCGCCAGAACGCACTGATCACAGGCGAAGTGGACTGTATCGATCGTGTGGAGTTCAAGACCCTCGCGCTGATGGCCCGCAAGCCGGGTATCATTGTCGAAGAAGGCACCGGGCCCTTGCACTACACCTTCCCGATGCTGACCAAACGTGCACCATTCGACAACCTGGAACTGCGCAAGGCTCTCAAATACGCCATCAATCGGCAGGAAACGGTCGACAAGATCCTGTTTGGCCACGGCGTGGTCGGCAATGATCACCCGATTGGACCGTCCTACCGGTATCACGCAACGGATATCGAGCAGCTGAGCTACGATCCCGATCGTGCAAAACATCATATGGAGAAATCTGGTCTCGGAAACATCACCATCGACCTGAGTGCATCGGACGCCGCCTATAGCGGTGCCCTGGACGCAGCTGTGTTGTTCCAGTCCTCCGCGAAACCCGCAGGCATCAACATCAATGTTGTTCGCGAGCCGAATGACGGATACTGGTCTGACGTTTGGATGAAGAAACCCTGGAGCGCCAGCTACTGGGGCGGGTATTCGATCGAAGACACGATGCTGACAACCGGTTTCGCACCCGGTGCGGCCTGGAATGATACGCAATGGGATCATCCGCGTTTCAACGAACTGATGGTGCAGGCAAGAGCCGAACTGAACGAAGATCTGCGCGCGGAGATGTATCGCGACTTGCAGGTCATTCTTCGGGACGAGGGTGGAAACATCGTACCGATGTTCGCCAATGAAGTGCATGCCCGCACCGAAAAGATCGCCCATGGCGAGCTATCCTGGGTGCGCGGCTTCGACGGCCGGCGGATCCTGGATCGCTGGTGGATGACGTAACCGGCTGCTGTGCAGCACCGCCGTTCAAGAATGTGAAAACGGCGGTGCTCGAAAGCAAATCTGATTTACGGAAACGTGCATGAGCAGTCCACAGGCGCTTTATTTCAACGGCACAGTCCTGACGATGGACGACGACCTGCCGATCGCTTCTGCTGTCGTCACCGACGGTGAGCGCATTCTGGCAGTTGGAGAGGAGGCGGCACTGCGAGCAGCGCTGAAACCGGATGCGGAAGAAGTGGATCTCAAGGGGCGGACGATGATCCCGGCCTTCATCGATCCACACGGGCATTTCCCTGATCCCGGTTTCATTCAGCTCTTCAGGGTCGATCTTGCTCCGCCACCTCGGGGCGACTGTCTCGACATCCAGACAGCATTGAAAAGACTTGCAAAGCGGGCAGCGGCAACGCCGAAGGGCGAGTGGGTCATGGGCGTGCTTTTCGACAACACAGCTGTTGCCGAGAGAAGAATGCCAACCCGGGCGGAACTTGACGACGTCTCAATCGAACACCCTGTCTGGGTGATCCATGCGTCGGGGCATAATGGTGCTGCCAATTCCGTTGTCCTGAATATGCTCTGCGTCTGCAAGGAAACGCCTGATCCGGCCGGGGGCCGGTTCGGACGTGATCTGCAAACCGGTGAACCCAACGGTCTGATCGAGGGCCTGTCGGCCATGGGAGTCATGAGCGATACCGATTTTCTGATCGATCGCGAACGCTTCTGGCCCGGCTTCAACGCCTGTCGGGACGAATATCTTTCCCAAGGCGTGACCTTTGCACAAAATGCCTGGTCAACGCGCAAGATGCTTGAGCATTTCAACAGTCTTGCCGAAGGTGAAGATCCGGGGATCGACATTCTTCTGCTTCCGATCGGGGAGCTAGAGCCGGATCTTTCCAGCGGCCCGGAGGCGCTGCAATGGCGCAACAACCGGTATTTTACGCTTGGCCCGCGCAAGCTGTTCACAGATGGAGCCTTTCAGCTGCAGACAGCTTATCTCAGCGAACCCTATTACAAGCCGTTCAATCCCGATTCTCCGTACGGCATGACCTATACGGAGCGCGAGGAGCTGTTCAACCAGGTGCGGAAACTGCACCGGATGGGGTTCCAGATCCATTGTCATTGCAACGGCGATGCGGGCACAGACAATCTTCTGGATGCGATTGAGGCCGCGCTGGAAGACTTTCCGCGTCAAGACCATCGCCATACCGTCATCCATGGGCAGGTTCTTCGGGAAGACCAAATGGCACGCATGGCGCGGCTCGGAGTATCCGTCAGTTTTTTCACGGCCCACATTCACTATTGGGGGGACCGGCATCACGACACGTTCCTTGGGCCGGATCGTGCGGCGCGCATTTCTCCGGCCGCCTCGGCCGAGCGTCACGGTGTGCGCTTTACGATCCACAATGATGCTTCGGTGACGCCGACCCGACCTCTTCACTTGATACAGTGCGCTGTCAACAGACGCACCGCTTCGGGACGGACCCTGGGTGAAGAAGAAAGGATTTCAGTCAGATCGGCGCTCAAGGCACATACGATCGATGCCGCCTGGCAGGTCTTTCAGGAAGACGAACGGGGATCCATATCGGCCGGCAAGCTGGCCGACTTTGCAGTCTTGAGCGGAAATCCGCTTGAGCATTCGGATAACCTGGATGCCTGTTCAGTTGTTCAGACCATACGGCGGGGCCGATCCGTCTTTGAAGAGGCGAGTAGTTGACTGCCCGCTTTGTCTCGCCCGAAATTCATCCTCCAGATGGGCTATGACACCGGTCATCAAACCGAATAAGCTGTTGCAAGACGCCGTTTTGCAATCAGTGGATTTGAACCGAATTGTCTGACGAGATCCAGGACCTGACGCTCAAGATATACGATGCCGTTGCAGACCCGGGTCGTTGGGGCGCCGCGCTCGATCAGCTTGTAGACCGCGTGGGAGCGCAGGGAAGCATCATATTTGAATGGGAGGACAGCGAAGGTGACCGCCGACTGACCGCACCGATTCATTCCGGGTATTATTTCTCCGATGCGATCTCGGTGTATCTCTCGAAGTGCCAGGACATGGAAGCCCGGGATCAGGCGATCATTCGCCAACACACCCATGATGACGACGAGATTGCACTGCTTGACGATACGCTGCTTGCGTCTTCCGTCGACGAGCTCAAACAGCAGGAACACGTCCAGAAGCTGATGCGCCTTGGAATGTTTCACCGCGCCGCCGGAGTGATGAACAAGGACAATCGCTGGCTTTCGCTCTTCTCGGTGCAGTTGAATGCCGCGAGAAATCCACTGGATGCAAAAGAGCGGCATTTTCTGTCGCAAGTCCTGCCGCATGTCGCCAAAGCGCTGGATCTCAGCATTCCCATTCGTCAACTTCAAAGCCGGTATCAGCGGGTTCTTTCGGCCATTGATGAACTTGCGATCGGTGTCTGCGTCCTAGACAGCCGTGCCATGATAGTTGCGCGCAACGAGGAGTTCAGGCGCCAGCAGGAAACCTATCGGCTGTTTCGCGTCGGCCAGGGCAGTCAATTGCGGATTGCGGACCGGTCGGGTCAGAGCCAGCTTGACCGTCTCATGTCGGACTGGCGCGAACATGGCAGGTTCGGGGGCCGTCCCCGCAAGGAAAGTATCCTCAGCCACACGGACACTCCTTTGTGCATCGAAATCACGCCGCTGCAGAAGTCGGATGAGATCGGCAACGGTCTCTTTGGCGGATTTGTCCTGTGCAGTACGGACACGAGCCTGCCGGTCATGTGCGACAAGACCCGAATTCGGCAGGCCTTCGGACTGACGTCAGCCGAAGCTTCGCTGGTTGATGCGATCGGGGAAGGCCTGACCAATCCCGAGATTGCAGACCGTCGCAACCGGTCTGTCTCAACGGTCAATGCTCAGACAAAGTCCATCCTTGCGAAATCGAACTGCGCCAACCGCACGCAGTTCGTAAGAATGATGATGCGGTTCGGTGCCAGTTTTCTGACGCCGAGGTGACCCAGGCAATTGAAAGGCGCGAACTTAAGATCAAAAGGATTTGAAACATGACTTACATTTACTGGCTTCTGATGCTGGCCGTTATCGGCGGGCACTTGTTCTTTGCGTATGGGCAATGGTTCAAATGGCCGGATCTTTGCGAAAAGCTGACCGATCTGACAGGTGAAGAGATTGAGAAAACGGCGTTCCTTGGCCGAAGCTTTTCGTCTTACAACGCGTCCGTAGGTGTCGGGCTTTGCCTGAGCTTCTGGCTACCGGTGCCTGCCCAGGCCTGGGTGCAGGGCGTGGTACTTGCGCTGATTGTCTTTACCGCGGCAATTGGTGCCCAGGGGACCAAAGGAAATTCAATTCTTGTGATGCGTCTCGTACCTGCCGCCCTGGCATTGGTTTTCCTGATACTGTCCGGGACGTAGTCCCCTGAAGCAATTCGAACCAAAATGAGATCCGTGCGTTTTGTGCGGATCCATGTTTCGCGCGCTCACCGGCTCAGTTCGAGCGCCCAGTTAGCGATTGCAGACGACGCTTCGGTCGCGGTCATACGGGTTGTATCAAGCTCCAGCAGATACCTGGCATCGGCCCCGTAAAGCGGCTTTGCCTCTCTATGGTTTCGCAAGGCGTATTCCGGATCGCGAGGCTTGCGTTTCAGATCGCGCTCTTCGTTCTGGATGCGGCGAATATTTTCGTCCAGATCGCATTTGACGTGAACGACGCAGAACGGCGCGCGTATCTTGCCCAATTGTTCGATCCGCTGCCATTCGGCATCACCCCAGTCGCCTTGACCGGCAAGCACGGTCGTCAGGACAACGGGTTGTCCGGACGGGAGTTTCCGGATCAGGTCATGGGCAATTTTTTCGATCTTCTCCACCGTGTCACGGAATTCCGGTGACTTGAACTCCGTCAGGGCGAAGGCGACGTTGTAGACTGAATGGATATCGAGCAGCTTGCCGTTCAGTCTGGTGGCCAGTTCCCTGCCGATGGCCAGTTTGCCGACACCAGGGTAACCGTTCAGTAGGATGATCACGCGATTTTCCCAATTGCTGCGTGTTTGGGCTGACGATCACTGACCTTGCTGAACAACCGAACCAGGGTCAACTGATATTCGGGTTCCGAATTCTCCTTCGGTATCAAATCAATACTCAATGCGAGCAATCCATGCTGAGGTCGTTCGTGTATCTGTTTTTGTTTGCCTGATACTGCCGGTTTTCTCGAATGCCGTAAAATTTTCTCAAGGCTGCAACTTGCCAAAGACTGTTGAAACAACAGTGTTTTCCGGGATTGGTGACTGAATATGGGCGATTTATCGCCCTGGAAAGGAAAGGAGAATCAACCTAAGAGATTGTTTTTGGTTGTGTTTTACCGTAACGCCCTGAAAATTAACCCGAATTAATTTGACACTGTTTGAATTTAGGACTTTATTCATCCTAAGTATTTTCTGGAGTAGTGAGTTATGCATATTTACAAATGCTCCATGGCAAGCATGCTTGCGCTTGCTTTTGCCATGTTCGGGGCGTCGATTTTCTCAGCACAATCGGCACCGATGAGCTGCACAACATCTGCTGGTGGTTCCGGGGCTACCCTGACGTTGTCTGACGCAACTGCCGCGGCTTGTTTCACTGGAAATGATACCAACCAGATTGATAACTCTTTCTTGTTGTTTGGAATGACCGGATGGGTGCTTTCAGACAAAAACGATGGCCCTGACGGAGACGGAACGATCGATTTCGTCACTGGGCCGACTAACGGCACGAAGAGCGGAGGCTGGTCGATCGACACGCTTGCGGGACTGACCAAGGTTGTCATCACGCTGAAGGCCGGGAACGGATTTGGTGCGTTCCTGCTCGATCTCACGACTCCCGATCCTCTGTCCGGGACCTGGGCCTCAACAAAAGGTCTGTCGCACGCGTCGATCTATTACAACGGAACACCAACGATTGTTCCGCTGCCTGCAGGTGCTCTGCTGTTGATCACGGGTCTTGCCGGTTTGGGACTGGCGGCTCGACGCCGCAACAAAAGGCAACCCGTTTGATTTGCAGATGACGATTTGACGTCGCAAACCCGATGGCGCTTCAGGATTTGTGCAGCCTGGGCTGTAAATTAAAAAACCCCGCGAAAGCGGGGTTTTTTGTTTGTCTCTACCGATGGAGCGGTTATTTGATGGGAGCCAGAACCATCACCATCTGGCGGCCTTCCAGTTTTGGAGAAGATTCCACCTTCGCAATCTCGGAGGTCTCTTCACGAACCTTGTTCAGAAGGTTCATGCCGAGGTCCTGGTGCGCCATTTCACGTCCGCGAAAACGGAGCGTGACCTTCACCTTGTCGCCGTCGTTGAAAAATCGCAGCATGTTCCTCATCTTCACTTCGTAGTCGTGCGTGTCGATGTTCGGACGCATCTTGATCTCCTTGATCTCGACGGTCTTCTGCTTCTTTCGGGTTTCTGCAGCTTTTTTCTGAGCCTGATACTTGTACCGGCCATAATCCAGAATCTTGCAGACCGGGGGATTGGCGTTCGGCTGGATTTCAACAAGGTCCAGACCTGCATCCATCGCGATTTCCATCGCTTCTTCGGTCGATATGACGCCGCGGTTGGCGCCTTCATGATCAATCAACTGGACTTCGCGAACGCGAATTTCTTGGTTAGTGCGCGGGCCTTCCTTCGTAGGGGGCGGGGCGCGGAACGGACGGCGAATGGTCGCTAACTCCTCTATCGTTTAAACTTGGTGCCAGAATCTGGCTCTGCAAGGTACAAAAAAACCCTCGGAACTCATGCTCCAAGGTTTCCGTTGCATATGTCCTAGCACCACTCGGTAAATTCCTGCGAAACCGGCAAAAAGTCAACCGAAATCGCCGATTCTGCCTCTCGCTGAATTTGTGTGTGCGTGTAGCCGGTATGTTGGCTGTCAGGTGCCAGGTTTTCTTGCCCAGCTGTTGCATTGTGAAGGATTACATCTCAAGTAAGGACTTAGCGGGCAATTTAAAGGAGGTGCTTGAATTGGACGGCGGAAAATTTCTGGTTCAACTCCTTAAAATTGTCCTTGGCTTTATCCTCGGCCTTGTTGCCTGCGGTCTCTTTCTGGCATGGGGTTTTTTCCAGGCCGCGCATCCCGATGAAAACCCGATTGCATTCGGGGCGATGGTCGGCACCGGCCTGGTCGGAGCAAGTGTCGTCGGGGCGGCAGCCTTCGTGCCGGCGGGCATTTTGATTGCGATTGCCGAACTCGCCCGTCTCAGGGGGATTGTTTTTCACCTGGTCGCAAGCGGCAGCATTGCGTTTCTGCTCTGGACCGTGGGGTTTGATGGGGAAACCGGTGATCTGAGGCCTGGAAGCGTGGTCGTCCTGGCAGCCGGGTTCCTGGCAGGTCTTGTCTATTGGACCATTGCCGGCCGCACATCCGGTTGCTGGCAGCCGGAAAGGCCCAAAGAGCCGATGTCCGGCAGTTGATAGCTACAAATCACCATCCTTCAGCGCTTCACGTGCGGCGTCGTAGTGATCGTCGTGCATATGTCCGCGGATCATCGCGATCGCGGCCATCAGAATGGTTGCGTCGTCGCCAAAGCCGACGCCGATCAGGAAATCGGGAACCGTATCGATAGGCAGGACGAAGTAGGCGAGCGCGGCGAGCACAGACACGCGTACCTTGGCAGGCGTTGCCGGATCAAGGGCGCAATAGTATCCAGCGACTACATCTTCCATGAACGGGATCTGCCGAGCAGCCTTCCTGGCCGTTGCGAGCAGTTTCTGCCGAACCGTCTTTTTCTGTTCTTCTTCCGGACCAAGGTATTCGGCTTCGAAACCCAAGTCTTCAAATGAAAAAGAGGAGGTCATCTTTGTGGTCTCCCGTTTCCTGCCACCATATCATGTGGGGGATTAATACAAGAATTCAACGACAGCACCCGTTTCAGGCGAACAGGCTGGTGCTATCACCACCGTTCTTGCGCAATGGAAGACAAGAGGCGGCACGACCGGCTGTTTCCTTGTCTGCCCTACTGGATCCCGCGGGTTTCAAGCAGGCGCCGGGCAATCACCTGTGCCTGGATTTCCGCAGCTCCCTCAAAAATATTGAGAATGCGCGCGTCGCACAGGACGCGGGAAACGGCATATTCCAGCGCAAAGCCATTCCCACCATGGATCTGCAGAGCGTTGTCGGCTGCGGCCCATGCAACGCGCGCGCCGAGCAACTTGGCCATACCTGCTTCCAGGTCGCAGCGTTTGCCGGAATCCTTTTGCCAGGACGAGAAGTAGGTCAGCTGCCGGGCTATCATAAGTTCGGCAGTCATCATCGCGAGCTTGTCGGACACACGCGGGAAGTGGACCAGTGCCTTGCCGAACTGGATGCGTTCTTCGGCATAGCGCAAACCGAGATCGAGCGCGGACTGGGCGACGCCGAGCGCTCGGGCCGCCGTTTGAATGCGCGCGCCTTCGAATGTCTGCATGAGCTGCTTGAAGCCTTCGCCTTCAACCTGTCCCAGAAGATTTTCGGCATCTACATCGAAATCGTCAAAGGCAATTTCGTATTCCTTCATGCCGCGATAACCGAGCACTTCGATTTCGCCACCGCTCATGCCGACTGCCGGAAACGGGACTTCGTCCGTTCCCCGCGGTTTTTCGGCGATAAACATGGACAGACCCTTGTAACCGGATTCGTCCGGGTTTGTGCGGGCGAGAAGCGTCATGATGTCCGCGCGCACGGGATGCGTGATCCAGGTCTTGTTGCCGGAGATCTTCCAGGTGTCGCCATCCTTGACCGCCCGTGTCCTGAGCGATGCGAGGTCGGATCCGGTGTTCGGTTCTGTAAAGACAGCCGTGGGCAGGACTTCCCCGGAAGCGATCTTCGGAAGCCAATGCCGTTTCTGTTCATCCGTTCCGCCGCAAAGGATCAACTCCGCCGCGATTTCGGACCGGGTTCCCAGGGAACCGACGCCGATATAGGCGCGTGACAATTCTTCGGATACCACGCACATGGCTTCCTTGCCGAGCCCAAGTCCGCCGAATTCTTCCGGAATAGTGAGGCCGAAGACGCCGAGTTCGGACATCTGGTTGACGACATCAAGGGGGATGTATTCGTTCTTGAGGTGCCATTCATGGGCATTGGGAACAACGGTGTCCTCCGCGAAACGGCGCATTTCGTTGCGGATCTGCTCCATCGTGTCATCGAGACCCGGATCGCCGAAGGTCGAGTGACCGGCCTGATCCCGGATGAGCGACGTGATTTCACCGCGGATCGCAGGCCTGTTCCCGGCTTCGATCAGGACGTCGATTTCGCGGATACGATGGGCGCGCGCCTCATCCGCTGAAATGGCGAGATCCGACAGGCGGACGATTTCGCCCTGGTTCATCGGAATACCACCGAAGATCTGTGCCAGGTATTCGGCAAAGCCGAGCTGAACGATCCGCTCCTCCAGCGTGCCATACCTGCCCTCTTCGCTCAGTCGCCGTGCATAGGCGTCGAGCTGGCGAAGCGATTCGACATAGGTTGCGAACCAGGCAAGGCCATGAGTTGCGCGTTGTTCCTGTTCCATCAGCTTTGAGGACACGCGGCCGTCTTCCGACACAAGCGCCCGGACACGTTGCGCTGCAAGATCAAGCAGGTTGTCAAGCGCTCCGACAGCAGCTGCGGTTTGTTCAGTCAGGCTCTCTGGCGATTCTGCCGCCGTCAGGACTGCAGTGGACATGGGCGATCTCCGTTTTCATTTGTTGCGCCGTGGCGCTTTTTGTTGAAGCTATGTTGCGTCGCACACACTCATTTGTCGAGCCGGAATTTGTTCATCTTTCGCAGGGGGCAGTTTTCTGGCGGCAGCACTTGACTGCCGGGGATGCCAAAGGCCAGATCAGGATATGGGTGTACGAAAGACATTTCTGGAAACTTATTCGGTCCTCAAGGACGCGATCGGGCATTTTGCGCGCGATGACGGCTTTGCAATGGCCAGTCACGTGGCTCTTTCCGGCCTTTTGGCAATCTTCCCGCTTTTGATCTTCATCGCGTCCCTGGCCGCGTTTTTCGGCATGACGGGTGCAGCCGACACGGTATCGGACCTGGTATTTGATGCTTGGCCGGAAACGGTGGCGGCCCCGGTCGTGCGGGAGATACACAATGTGCTGACGGTCCGGCGTGGCGATTTGCTGACATTCGGTGCCATTGCCGCGTTCTGGTTCGCCTCCAACGGCGTGGAAGCATTGCGTACCGCACTCAATCGAGCCTACAGGCAGCAGGAGCGCCGGTCGTTCGTGGTTTTGCGCCTGCAATCCCTGGGGCTCGTTCTGCTGGGCGCTGCGATCCTGCTCGCCTACACGTTCCTGGTCGTACTTGCACCACTGGCGCTGGCCGGGCTTCTGGCCTATGCGCCGAAAATCGAGGGTTTTCTTCTATCCATCAATGTGGCGCGTTACTCTCTGGCAGGATCTCTGCTGATCATCGGACTGTTCGTGACGCACTGGCTGCTACCGGCCGGCAAACGGAGTTTCAGTGATCTGTGGCCGGGTGTCCTGGCAACCCTTGTCATGTGGATCATTGCCGGTGCTGCCTTCGGAACCTACCTGGCAAGTTTCGCAAATTACGTCTCCACCTATGGCGGTCTTGCCGGCATCATGACCGCGCTGATCTTTCTCTATATCTGCGCACTGGTGTTCATTCTGGGGGGGGAGCTCAATGCAGCCATCTCCCGACAGCGCAAGCTCAAGGTGCGCCTGAAGGAACGGGCTGCGGTGAGCGAGACGGCTCCGGCCAAGGCAATCACCTGATTGATCGGCGATCGCTTCAGGATTTTTGCGGTGATTTCCGGATCACCAGCACTGCGCCGATGATGAGCGCCATTCCCGCAATCTGGATCAGGGTCAGCGTTTCGTCGAACAGGAAATAGCTTTCAACCGCCGTTGCCACCGGGACGAGATAGAAAAGGCTGGCAACTTGTGAGACCGCGCCTTCGCGAATGAGGAGCATCAGCAGCAGGATTGCTCCGACGGACAGGACCAGCACGAGCCAGCCCATCGCAAAGATGAGTTCGCCCGACCAGGTGATCTGCCAGGTTTCGAACAGCGTGAGGGGCGTGGTGAACATCAGGGCACCGACATATTGCCAGATGGTTGCTGCCAAGAGATCCGTTTTGGCAGCAAAACGCTTCTGGTAGACCGTGCCCAGGCTTATGGCGGCAACGGAAACGAGGACTGCGGAAATCGTTATCACCGTTATTCCGGTTCCACTGATGTCGAATTTCGGCCCAAGGACAAGAACCAGACCACAGGCGCCAATCGCCATGCTGATCCAGTGCTTTCTGGATACGGTTTCGCTGAGCAGCATCACGGCAATCAAGGCCGTCAGAACCGGCTGAAGCCCGACGATGATGGACGACGCTCCTGCTGGCATGCCCTGCTTGATGGCCCAGAAAACACCGCCCAGATAAACGCCATGCACCAGCATTCCGGTCACGAGGCAATGCAGTATCGCCGTCGGCGACTTCGGCCAGGTCCTGGTCAACAGCAGAGCCAGCACAAAGAGAATCGGCAGGACGAGGGCAAAACGGACGGTGAGAAACACCAAGGGGTCGATATACGGCGCTCCGAGTTTCGAGCCGATGAAACCGGTCGACCACAGCAATACGAAGATGATCGGAGCGGCTTTGGTCAGGAAATTCAAGAGCAGCCTCAATAGGAAGGGAGCCGACGCGGATCGTGCACCGTTGAAACTTGCCAAATTACGCAGTCGTTAACCGTAATTTGGCATTTTTGGCCAACTTTTAGGAAACAGTCGGAGCCATAGGGGACATACGCCGGTGCCTTTCGTATCGCAATCACCTTTTTGGATCTTGTCGAAATTGTCGGTCAAGGTCAGGATACTCGCGCTAAGTCTTTTTACGATCGCTGGATTGCTGGCGGTCGGCGGTGTCTATTTCTGGAGCCAGAATGAACTGAACACAGCGTTTTCCCGGATGGGAGAGAGTTCGCGCCTGACTGAGGAAGTGGCCAGCCTTTCGCAAATGGCATCAGGACTGCAGGTTGTAGAAAAGCAGTATCTGGGATCACCGTCCTCGGAGAGCTATCAGTCGTTCCTTGCGACGCTTCAATCTGCGACAGTCCTGCTCACGAAAATCCAGGAAAATCCGTCCGCCGGGACCTATCAGACCGAGATCTCGGATGTCAGGGGCACTCTGGAGGGTGCCAACGAGGCATTCGAAACGCTCGATGCTCTCCAGCAGCGCATCGGATACGACAATAGGCAAGGTTATCTGGCCGTGCTCAACGAAAAGACCGGTGCCGTAAAAAACCGTCTGCAGGAGGAAATGAAATTCGGGGGTGGACCGGATTTCGAGAAGCTGGCGAGAGCAATCCTGGCGGTACAACTCGCGGAAAAAGAATACACCTTGAACAACACCACGGACGCTGTCGACGTGTTCGATGCACAGTTCGCCGCATTCGAGAAACTGCTGAAAAAAGTCTATATCTCCGACTCGATCAAAAAAGAGTTGGCGGACAACATGACCGCCTACAAGGCAACGTTTGACGAATACAAGGTTACATCCGCGGACAAGCTCGAAAGTGTCGCGCTGCTGGAAAGCCTGTTCGAACTTGTCCCGCCACGCATCGCCTCGCTGAACGAAGCCGCCGCCGGGATCCAGACGGAAGCCTCCGGTCAGCTCGATACCGCAAGAACAATCGCGCTCTTTGCAATCGGTGGCACCATTCTTCTGCTTCTCGTGCTGCTTCCCGCGCTGGCATTCGGTATCGGTCAGTCGATTTCAGGGCCGCTCGGTCGTCTGCATGCGGCAATGGAAGCGCTTGCCGGTGGTCAGACCGAGCTTGATCTTCCCGAGTTGCCGGGCAATACCGAACTGGCATCAATGACCCGTACCGTCCGGGTGTTTCAGGAAAATGCGATCGAGCGTGTGGAACTTGCGGCTGCAAAGGACCAGGAAAACCACCTGCGAGAAGAGCGTGTTGCCCGTCTCGACAATCTCATTTCCGGTTTCGAAAGCACAGTCTCCGACGCGCTGGATAAACTTGATCGCGCGAACGGAGAGTTGGGTCAGACGTCGCAATCCATGGAGCAGGCCGCCGACGATGTGGCCAACCAGTCCGACGAGGCAGCCGTCGCGGTTCGAAATGCCGCCGAAAACGTGACGTCTGCCGCACATTCTGCCGAAGAGCTCGCCGCATCGATTTCCGAGATCGCCGACCAGGCAAACCAGTCGACCGAGGTCGCCCACAAGGCGGTCAAAAGCGCATCAACCACGGTGGAAACCATGCAGGAACTTTCAGGAGCTGCCGATCGTATCGGCGAAGTCATGGGCCTCATCCGGGACATTGCCAACCAGACGAACCTGCTTGCCCTCAATGCCACGATCGAGGCAGCCAGGGCCGGTGAAGCCGGGAAGGGGTTTGCGGTCGTGGCCGCCGAAGTCAAGCAGCTTGCTGATCAGACGTCCCGGGCGACGGAGGACATTGCTACGCAGATCGAAGCGATCCAGGGGTCGTCGAGCCAGGCGGTTGACGCGATCGAGGATGTCAGCAAGATCATTTCCGACATGGAAGGTCTTGCATCGGCAGTCGCAGCAGCCGTTCAGCAGCAAGACGAAGCCGTGCAGGCGATTTCGGAAAACGTTTCAAATGCATCAAACAGATCGGAAGAAGGCGTGTCCCGGATGGAAGCGGTCGGATCGGCCGCGGAACTGGCCCGATCCAACGGAACCGAAGTCGAGCAACTGGCTGAATCACTCAACAATCAGGGCACCTTGATTCGACAGGAAGTTGCAGATTTCCTGACGGGTGTCCGCGAAGCCTGAACCTGCTAAATCAGTGCTGCGCCGCGACGAAACCGTCGCGGCGTTTCGCCTTCTGGCGGACCGCCAATCTTCGTGCTAGTGACGGAAGACTTAGCGTGAAGAAGGCGAAACGGAATGCAGGAAGAAATCGTCATCATTGGTGCCGGGCAAGCTGGCGCCCAGCTTGCCCATTCGCTCCGGCAGGGCGGATTTGAAGGCCCCTTGCGCCTGATTGGTGACGAGCCGCATCCGCCGTATCAAAGACCGCCTCTTTCGAAAAAATACCTTTCCGGAGATGTGGGTGCGGAAGGCCTCTGGCTGCGCCCTCCGGCATTTTTCGAAACCAACCAGATCGACCATATTCCGAATACAAAGGCCGTCTCCATCGATCGCGCTGCAAAAAGAGTGCATCTGGAAAACGGCGACACGCTTGCCTATGGCAAGCTTGTGCTTGCAACGGGCACGAACGCGCGCACATTGCCGCTTAAGGGTGCCGACAAGACCGGTGTTGTAACCCTGAGGTCGATTGCCGACGTCGACGCAATTCGCGATGGTCTGAGCTCAAGCAGCGGAATAGCGATCATCGGTGCCGGCTATATCGGTCTAGAGGTTGCCGCGGTCGCGAAGGCAATGGGCAAGTCTGTCAGCGTGATCGAGGCGCAGGACCGGCCGATGAAGCGTGTCGTCAGCCAGGCGGTTTCGGACTACTTCACCCGATTGCATCGAGACAAGGGTATCGACCTGCGTCTAGAAACGGGTATCGAGTCGATCGAAGGTGATGAGACCGTCACAGGTGTGAAACTCAGCAATGGTGACGTCATAAGTGCCGAACTGGTTCTGATTGCCGTCGGCGCGGAGCCCAACGATCATCTGGCGGCCGAAACCGGTCTTGAAGTCGACAACGGTGTTCTCGTGGATGGTTCGGGGCAGACCAGCGACCCGAATATCTACGCTGTCGGTGATTGCACCCGCTTCTATTCGAACCGCTATCAGCGATCCGTGCGCATGGAAAGTGTCCAGAACGCGATCGACCAGGCGAAAGCCGCTGCACAGTCATTGCTCGGTGAGGATATCGACTATGATCCGGTGCCGTGGTTCTGGTCCGATCAATACGACATCAAGCTGCAGATTGCAGGTCTTTCAGAAGGGTATGACGAGACGATCGTCGTCGGGTCACCGGCGGATCACAAGTTCTATGTGGCCTATCTGAACAAACGGAAACTCATCGCCGTCGACAGCATCAACTTTCCCCGCTCGCACATGCTCGCCCGCCGGGTGATCGGTGAAACCTGGCGTGAGGGTTTGCTGCCGGACGCATAGATCAGGTTCAGGCCCTGCGATGACGCCCCGGGCTGGCGCGCTTGCGTTCGAACACGGCGACTGGTTGCAAGTTTGAGGACGAGACCTACCGTGTGACCTTCTTCAGTTCACTCCGGCGTTCTGCAGGATAAGCCTGGTAACTTCCTTCGGGATTTCGAGATGCGGCATGTGGCCGACACGTTCGAAAATATGCGTTGCGACGATGCCGGGGAGCTTGTGTGCCTGGCGGGTCGGCAGAACCCTGTCCTGGGTTCCCCAGATCACCTTGATGGGTAACTTGAGGGCAGCAAGTTCGTCCCGCGGCAAGGTCTTTTGCACCGTGCCGTCGATAATTTCTTCCACGATGGCTTCCAGTGTCGCCGTTGCACCGGGTCTGGCGCGGCTGTCTGCCGCGGTCTTTGCGAGAAACTTCGGGAGCCTGAATTCCCAACCGAAAAACTGCTCGAGCAGAACCTCCATGCCTTCGACGTCGCTCGTTGTCGCATAGCGGCGCAACAGGCGGTGATTGATTTCGGGACCGAAGCCACCTGGAGCCAAAAGCGTCAGGCTGGCCACCCGTTCCGGATCATTCAGGGCAACCAGAGCCGCGACCGCACCTCCCATGGAATGGCCGACCAGATGAACCTTGGCCAAAGCCAGGTGTTCGAGTGACTGCGCAACCGCTTTGGCAGCGATACCTGCATTGCCGATCCTGGGCCAGTCGAGGGCTTGGCCATGTCCAGGCAGATCGAATGCCAGGGACCGGACTTTTGACGACAGGGCAGTCTGCGTATTCTGCCAGGTTTGCCTGTCTCCACCAAAACCGTGGAGCAGGATGACCGGTGCGTTCTCGCCCGGGTCAACCGTGTTCTGATCATGAAATGGAAGATGGTTCGGGAAATCGGGACGAAGATCGGTCATGGTCTCGGTAAATTGGCAAGCCAGAAGTGAGGCGGCAGAAGCGTTGCGGGGTGACGTTGTTTGGATTGGCGGCAATTATTCAAGCGCGAACAAGGGTTGCGGGTCCGTAAAGCCGCTAAGGTCAAATGATCCGACAGGACGGACTCTCGACCTGCTGTGCCTGGCGATGTCCTCCGTTACAAGGACATCCGATCCCGCTGTTTTTGTAAGGCTTTCTATTCGGGCTGCCGCGTGTACGGTTTGACCGATTACCGAAAATGTCAGCCGGCTGGGAACACCAATGTTGCCGAACATGACCGAACCGACCGAAAGCGCGACACCCACCTTCATTGGCAGGACCCCTGAAGCATCATCATTGATGATCTTGAGCCGCCTGCGGGTCTCATCTGCCGCGCTGATTGCATTGGAGACGGCCGCCTCAAGGCTTTGCTCGTCGAGTGGAAAAACACCGAGCACTGCATCGCCAATAAAATCAAGGACTTCACCATTGTTGTCCAGCACCGAGCCGGCCGTTGCCTCGAAATAGGTATTCAGCCAGTTCAGGTAGGCATCCGGACCAAGGGCTTCTGCGATCGCCGTGGATTTTCTCATGTCGCAGAAATAGATCACCGCATCGACATTTTCACCGTCACCATGCCTGATCTGGCCATTCAGTACCTTGTTACCCGCGTTCTTGCCCAGATAGGTTATCGCGATCGTTTTGCTGATCTGGCTTTCGATAGTCGCACGGGCCGCCAGCGCCAGGCGTTTTTGAATGTATTCAATGGCTGACAGGGCGTCATCTGAAAAGCCGTTTTCGTCACAGGTCGCCCAGCTGACGATGATACCGCTGGTCGGATAATCATCGTTTGTTACAGGCAAGGCGAACTGGGTGGGTAGCACCAGATAGTCCGTATAACCGGCATTGCTCAGGCGGGTCAGCAGCGGAAATTCCTGAGGTGCGTTTGAACTGGTGAGGCGGCGCCTGAACCTGGGCTCCTGATTGACCAGAACCGCACGAACCGGACTGTTGAGCCAGTCATCGGTCTCCTCGTCAGAGTGGGAAATCAGTTCGTGCTGGAGTTCGCTGCCGCTTTCCCAGACGACGACTTCGGCTTCTATCAGGGGATGCAATGTCGACCATGCCATCATCGCGCGATCGATCGGGACTTCACATTTGCGAAGCCGTTCGCACATTTCCGCAAACATTTTTGCCATGTCGGGCGATCCAAGTGCCTGGCCAATGAGCCAGTCCTCGATGTCGTCGATTTTCGCCATGCTGATCATGCGGTCAAGTTAATGTCCTTTTGTCGAGGTTTCCAGACGGACAGTTCCATCAGGGCACTAGTTTGCAGGTTCTTCGGCGACTTTTCCCGGAGGAATGATCAGCCAGTTGACGGTGACGTCTGGGATATCGCCTCCTGCCCGGAAGGGGAAGGTTCTGCTGCCTTGCCGCGCGGCATCCGGGTAATAGGCAAGAAGTTCGTTAAGCGGTGCTTCCCGATCGCCGCGCCAGACAATCATGAGGCCTTTGTTCTGCACGTCCTTGATGTCGATCCAGGGACTTAGTCTGCGGTCGTGCAGATAAAACATCGATGGACGTCCAGGTGCATGCAGCGTGACATTTGCTGCCGACCACATGTCACCGGCAACATAGGCAATGTCCGTGCCCATTTCGGTCTTCCAGATGCTCGCAAGTTCGTTTGCGACGACCCCGGCCGGATAATGAATGCGAGTCTGCTTCTTCTTCCAGTAAGGCTCCAGCTGCCCCTGTCCGAAAATGACGATCAAAAAGATTGCCTGGATCGTCACCGCTCCGATCAGGGCACGCCCGGGGAAAGGCCACATGTCAGGAAGCGCGGCATATCGAACTGCAACGACGCCGGAAAGCACGAACATCGGCGTACCCCACATGTGTTCGAATTCATTTCCGGTGATTGCGGAGGCGATAACAACAACAGTCAGCGGGACGAAGGCGAACCAGAGCAGAAAACGGTCACCGGGTGCTGCCAGCAACACCTCCGACTTGCGGCGCTGCAAGCGATAGTTCTTGAGACCGCGCCAACCAAGCCCGGCAAGGATCACCAGAAACAGCCCGGCGTGATTGCCCACCTGTGCAAACAGGAAATTCAACGGATTGAGGACACGATCCAGAAAGGATTCCGCCGGCTTGCTGCGGCTGGCCGCGTATTGAAGCGTCAGGAAATCGGTTTCCAGCAGCCAAAGGATATGAGGAACGAGCAGAAGGGCGCAAACCAGCGCGCAAAGCCAGGGACCGGCAGTGAAAATGAGGCGCCGCGCATCTGAAAACACAAGCCCATAAAGCCCAATGGTGCCAATGAGCAGGACAACGAAATACTTCGTGTAGAGCCCGATGGCGGCAAGCGCACCCAGCAGTAGCCAGTCGGTGAGCCTGCTGTTCGCCTGGACACGCAGGAAAAGCAGAATCATGCCGCTCCAGACGGGGATCTGCAGGATGTTCGGATTGAACTCCGGCATGGGCAGGGTGAAATAGAATGTCACGCTGGTGAGCACGATCGCCCAGAATGCCTGCCAGGCAGACAGTCCGAGATGAAGGCTGATTTTCCAGATAAAAAGATATCCCAAGGCAAGGGACATGGCGCTGAGCCAATAGCCGCCGAAATAGTGCCCTGCGGTCAGGCGGTAAGTGGCCTCAAGCAACCAGGCCTGCAATGGCGGGTGCTTTGTGTATCCCAATTGCAGCTCGCGGCCCCAGGCAAAGCCTTCAACAACATCAAGTGGCGGACCGGGAAATGCCAGTGTCGGTACAAGCGCATAGAGCAGGCAGAGGCATGACGCATAAACAAGAGCGGCGCGCAATGCGGTCATTCGGCGTTACCTCGTGCAGTCGCTTGTAAAAATGTCCAAGTCAGAATTTCGCCGAAGGATGAGCGAAAGCCCAGAGCCTTGCACCAACGAACGAAAATGCCGGAACAATCAAGATCGCGAGCCAGAGGCCGTAGAGTTCCGGCCACGAGGTGAAGGTCAACCACAGGGTCAGGATGGTAGAGTTGAGTGCGAAGCCGGCAACGGAGACAACCAGAAACCTCGTCATGCTTTTCAATGCGGTTCCGGTCTGGCGCAGGTGACTGAAACTCCAGAAATAATGTCCGCTGAAGGAAACTGCGAATGCTGTCAGGAAGCCGCACACATTCGAAGGAACAACAGATAGAATTCCAGCCTCGAAAAGGGTCGACGCAACAATGGCATGCGTCAGGGTGGCTATGACGCCAATAACGGCAAATTTCCCGACGGCAGCGCTTTCCGCCTTGAGCTTTTCAAGATTTACTTTGGCCAGCATCGGCATCCTTGCTCGCTTTGTCGCACTCTTGAGGCTCACCTTCGATGACGTCCTGCAGGATGTAAACCGGACGTTGTTTGGCCTCGTTGAAGAGACGCGCGATATATTCGCCGATCATTCCGATCGATAACAGCTGGACGCCGGAAAAAAACAAAAGGGCGACCATCAAGGATGCGTAACCTGGCAGATCCACGCCGAATATCGACGTGCGAATCGTCAGGACAATGGCGTAGGTAAACGCAGCAAAGGATATTGCCGCACCACCGTAAAACCACACCCGCAAGGGCAGTGTCGTGAAGCCGGTCAACCCGTCCAGCGCAAAGTTCCAGAGTTTCCAATAGTCGAATTTTCCACTTCCGGCCCTGCGTGGCGGGCGCTCATAAGGTATTGCCATCGCCGGGAATCCGACCCAGGCAAACAACCCCTTCATGAAGCGATTTCGTTCCGGCAACTCAAGCAGCGCGTTGACAACCGTTCGGTCGATCAGGCGAAAGTCACCCGCATTGGCCGGCATGTCGATGTTCGCAAGCTTGTTGAACAGCTTGTAGAACATGTTGGCCGTCGAACGCTTCATCAGCGAATCCGACGACCTGTCCACTCTAAGGCCATAGATGACGTCATAACCGGCGCGCCATCCGTCAAGCATCTGCAGAATGAGTTCCGGTGGATCCTGCAGATCGGCATCCATGATGACGGCGATGTCTCCAGACACCGCTTCGAGACCGGCCGACAACGCTGCCTCCTTGCCGAAGTTGCGCGAGAGGCCAAGCAGTTTTCCAGGAAGGCCTGTTTTGAGTTTTTCGGAAAGAATGTCGGCGGTCTTGTCCCGGCTTCCGTCGTCGATGAAAACATATTCGAAAGCCAGGCCGGTTTTTTCAAGGACCGGCAATGTCGCGTCCAGAAAATGCTCGATGACGTCCTCTTCATTGAAGACAGGAACAATCACACTGAGCATTGGCTCTGCAGGGCGAGCAGTTTCCCGGCGGGAGACGTAGATTTTCGAAGCAGCCGTCTTGTTCATGAAAGTTTCAGGCCTGAATTGCGGCAACGGGAGTCGCCGCAACCTGCCGCAATTTCGGCAAAAAGGCCAGCCCAAGCTTTGTTTGTTGCACAAGCCCCTGATCTGCGTTTGCGAGTTGAAATCCGTGCCGGCGCCCTCCTTTCATTCTGCTGCGCCTTGCCAGGAATTTCCCTTTGCGGCTTTGCCTTCTCGACGGTGTCCCTGACTGCGCCGTTCAAGTTGAATTTTCCCGGATCCTCGCCTTCGGCTTCTGACACCGGCTGAAACGCAAAATCGCTGTACCCCGCACTTTTCGGGTCCATCTGGATCCGCATTTTCAAATATTGCCTGTCGATCGCGTGACGCAAAAAAGGGCTGCACCTATCAGGTACAGCCCCTATGGAGACTTCGGAACTATTAGCGGGCGTCAGACGAGCGCACCGTGGCAATGCTTGTATTTTTTGCCCGATCCGCAGGGGCAGGCTTCGTTCCGCCCAACCTTGCCCCAGGTAGAGGGGTCCTCAGGATCGCGTTCGGTTGCCGCTACCGGCCTCAACTGGGCGTCGGCAATTGCCATCTCGTCTTCGCCGGTGAGCGGGTCGATGTGATGGGCGTGCATTTCCGGTTCAGCCGGCATCTGTGGCGGCTGTTCCGTGACCAGTTCGACGCGCAGCAGCTGTGCGGTCGTCATCTGACGCAGCTGTGCCAGCATGGATTCGAACAAGGTGAAGGCTTCGGTCTTGTATTCCTGAAGCGGATCGCGCTGGGCGTATCCGCGGAATCCGACAACCGATCGCAGGTGGTCCAGATTGGCAAGGTGTTCGCGCCACAGGTTGTCGAGGGTCTGCAGCAGGATCGCCTTTTCAACCTGGCGCATGATGTCCGGCGTGTACTTGGCAACCTTCTGCGCCATGGCCTCGTCGGCGGTGCGGCGCAGGCGGTCCTTAACCTCTTCCTCGGCAATACCTTCTTCGGCTGCCCAGTCTTTTACCGGAAGGTCCTGGTTCAGGTATTTCTTGACTTCTTCCTGCAGACCTTCGGTGTCCCACTGTTCCGGGTATGCCTTTTCGGGAATGTGGGCTGCGACAAGGCCGTCGATGACGTCGTGACGCATGTCGGTGACGGCATCCTGGATCGCTTCGCTGTCCATAAGTTCAATACGCTGGTCGAACACCACCTTGCGCTGGTCATTCATCACGTCGTCGAACTTCAGGAGGTTCTTGCGGATGTCGAAGTTTCGGGCTTCGACCTTCTGCTGGGCCTTCTCAAGCGCCTTGTTGATCCACGGATGGATAATTGCCTCGCCTTCCTCCAGTCCGAGTTTCTGGAGCATGGAATCCATGCGCTCGGACCCGAAGATGCGCATCAGGTCGTCCTGAAGCGAGAGGAAGAACTTGGAATGACCCGGATCGCCCTGACGGCCCGACCGGCCGCGCAGCTGATTGTCGATACGGCGGCTTTCGTGCCGCTCCGTGCCGATTACGTAGAGGCCGCCCGCTGCCAGCGCCTTTTCCTTGAGGCGCTCGACTTCCGCACGGATTTCGGTTTCTTTGGAGGTGCGATCATCGCCCTCGGGCATGTCGCCGAGTTCCATGGCAATCTGCATGTCGGCATTGCCACCGAGCTGAATGTCGGTGCCGCGGCCGGCCATGTTGGTTGCAATCGTAACGGCGCCGGGCAAGCCGGCCTGCGCAACGATGAAGGCTTCCTGTTCGTGGTAACGGGCATTCAGGACTGCAAATACCTTCGACTTGCCGTCGTCTTTTTTCTGTGCCGCCGCGAAAGCGGCCGGATCGCTCAGGTCGATCTGCTTGTAACCGTGCTTCTTCAGCATTTCAGCCAGAAGTTCTGATTTTTCGATCGATGTCGTTCCGACAAGGATCGGCTGGCCCCGAACCTTGCAGTCATCGATCAGCTTGACGATCGCATTGAATTTTTCCTGGAAAGTCCTGTAGACCTCGTCGTCATCGTCCACGCGCGTGACTGGCAGGTTGGTCGGGATCTCCACAACTTCGAGCTTGTAGATATCGGCAAATTCGTCGGCTTCCGTCGACGCCGTGCCAGTCATTCCGGCAAGTTTGTCATACATGCGGAAATAGTTCTGGAACGTGATCGACGCGAGTGTCTGGTTCTCCGGTTGAATGCGAACCTTCTCGCGTGCCTCCAGTGCCTGGTGCAGGCCTTCGGAGAAACGGCGGCCCGGCATCATGCGGCCAGTAAACTCGTCGATGATGACCACTTCATCGTTGCGGACAATGTAATCCTTGTCGCGCTGGAACAGCTTGTGCGCCTTCAGAGCTTGCTGAAGGTGATGGACGATCGAGACGTTTTCAACATCATAGAGAGAGTCGCCCTTGAGGAGTTCCGCTTCTGCCAGCAAACTCTCGAGTTTCTCGTTGCCCGCTTCGGTGAAGGTTGCCGAGCGCTGCTTTTCATCCAGCTCGTAGTCTTCTTCCGTCAGGCTGGGAATGAAGGCATCCACCGTGTTGTAGAATTCTGACCTGTCTTCGAGCGGGCCGGAAATGATCAGTGGTGTCCGGGCTTCGTCGACCAGGATCGAGTCGACCTCATCGACGATGGCAAAGGAGTGATCCCGCTGCACCATTGACGCCCGGTCGTGCTTCATGTTGTCGCGCAGGTAGTCGAAACCGAATTCGTTGTTGGTTCCGTAGGTCACGTCGGCGTCATAGGCGGCGCGGCGTTCCTCGTCGGAGAGGCCGTGCGTGATGCAGCCGACGGTCAGGCCAAGGAACCTGTAGACTTGGCCCATCCATTCGCTGTCGCGCTGTGCGAGGTAGTCGTTCACCGTAACGACATGAACGCCGTTACCGGTGAGCGCGTTCAGATAAACCGGCGCCGTGGCAACGAGGGTTTTACCCTCACCCGTGCGCATTTCCGAGATCTGACCGGAATTCAGCACCATACCGCCGATCAATTGCACGTCATAATGACGCTGCCCGAGCGCTCGCTGCGCGGCTTCGCGGACAGTCGCAAAGGCCGGAACCAGAATGTCCTCCATGCTCGCGCCGTTTTTCAACTGGTCGCGAAACGCATCGGTCCGTGCCCTCAGGGCCTCGTCCGACAATGCCTGGACTTCCGGTTCGAGGGCATTGATCTGATCGACCGTTGCCCGAAATGTCTTGATCTTCCGGTCGTTTGCCGAACCGAAAAGCTTACGTGCTAAAGCGCCAAGGCCAGCCATGTGGCGGTCCTTCCCTACCAGGCGGCACCAACTGGCAATTTGGCGCCCACCCATGAAATCGTCTCAATTGCTGTCCACGTTGCCGCCAAGCGCAACGCGCTGGCCGGTGAACGCGGCCGAAAAGATGCTATCCCAGCCTGAAAGCAGGGACGCCCGACAGATAAGAGGGGGCTCTATGCTTGTCAACGCCGCTGGAATAGGCAAAGTACCCGCGCCCTCCGGATTGAGGGGACGAAAGTTACTATTCCTATACGTAAAGGACTTCTCATGTTCCGAATTTCGATGCGCAGGCCGGTTCAGGCTGTTGCCGTTTCCCTTCTGGCCATGACGCTCGGATCCGCCTCACTCAGTGCCGCCGAGCCTGGAGATGTGGTTGCAAGAGTGGGGGATGCGGAAATAACGGAAGCCGATATTGCATTTGCCGCACAAGACCTTGGCCAGCAATTGCAACGTTTCCCGCCGAACCAGTGGAGGGCAATCCTTCTCGACGTCGTCGTCGACATGGAGCTTCTCGCGCAGGCTGCGCGGCAGGATGGCCTTGATCAGGATCCCGACTTCAAGAATCAGCTGGAGTTCCTGGAACTGCAGGCCCTGCGCAATGCTTATATCTCCCAGAAGATCGACAGCCTCATCACCGACGAAGCTCTCAAGGCTGCCTATGAGGCAGAATTCAAGGATTTCGAGGGACCCGAGGAGGTCAATGCGCGTCACATTCTGGTGAGCGACAAGGCGGAAGCCGAAGCGCTGATCAAGGAACTTGACGGTGGCGCCGATTTTGTTGAACTCGCCAAGGAAAAATCAACCGGGCCATCAGGCCCCAACGGAGGCGACCTCGGCTATTTCGGCAAAGGGCAAATGGTCAAGCCGTTCGAGGACGTGGTCTTTACCCTGGAACCCGGCGAATACACAAAAGAGCCGGTCGAAACGCAATTCGGGTGGCATGTTATCAAGCTTGAAAACAAGCGCCGCCAGGAAAAACCGGCGTTCGAAACTGTTGCAGGTGACTTGCGTCAGCGTCTTATCCGCGAACAGTACGAAGCCAAGATGGCTGAACTCAAGGATGCCATTGCGGTTGAAGTTCTCGATGATTCATTGGAACTTCCAAGCAAGCAGGGTGAGAAAGCCGAATAGTGCTTCCGATGGAGTGCCTTGGACCCGGCGGATGTTTCCGCCGGGTTTTTTGATGGCAGAGCTTCTGTATTGCATGTCCGAAAAAACTTGCGCTTGCCAATGGTGCTCTCTAATCACAGCGGAAAAGTACAATTCATCAGGACAGCTGTCATGTCGACGACCGTTTCGCCACTTGCGCCAAAATCCTATCCCGACATGCCTGAGATTCAGGGCGTGCAATTCGCAACAGCCGCAGCCGGTCTCAAATATGCGGACCGAACCGATGTTTTGCTCGCAACCCTTGCTGCAGGAACGACCGTTGCGGGTGTGTTCACAAAGTCCAGATGCACTTCAGCGCCTGTAGACTGGTGCAGGGATCGGCTCGATGGCGGAAACGCATGCGCCCTTCTTGTGAACTCCGGGAATGCGAATGCCTTTACCGGAAAGAAAGGCAAGGCGGCTGTGGAGCTTTCGGCCGACATTGTCTCCCGGGCTTTGGACTGTCCGACAGACGGGATATTTCTTGCGTCGACCGGCGTGATAGGAGAGCCGCTTCCGGCAGAAAAATTCGCGCATGTGGTGGATGACCTCACCTTTGGGCAAGATGGCCAGGCCTGGCTTGAGGCAGCCAAGGCCATCATGACGACCGATACCTACCCCAAACTGGCCACCAGCAGTATCGACCTGGATGGCGAAACCGTCACCATCAACGGGATTGCCAAGGGGGCAGGAATGATTGCTCCCGACATGGCGACCATGCTGTCCTTCATCTTTACCGATGCGGCAATTTCGAACAACGTACTGCAGGACATTCTGAGTGTTGAAACCGGCAGCAGTTTCAATGCGATAACGGTCGACAGCGACACCTCCACATCGGATACGGTTCTGTTGTTCGCAACTGGCAGCGCGCGCGGGCGCGGCGTTGAGCCGGTCTCGTCGCTGGATGATCCCAGGACCGAAGTGCTGCGTGCAGCGCTTCGCGACGTCATGCAGGACCTTGCTCACCAGATCGTGCGTGATGGTGAAGGCGCGCGGAAGTTCGTTGAAATCAGCGTCGAACGCGCCGAAAGCGATGAATCAGCCAGAAAGATAGCCCTCTCAATCGCCAATTCGCCGCTCGTCAAAACCGCCGTCGCAGGTGAAGACGCCAACTGGGGACGAATTGTCATGGCTGTCGGCAAGGCCGGAGAACCGGCTGACCGGGACCGGCTTGCCATCTGGTTCGGCGACGTGCGGGTTGCCGTGGAGGGTGAGCGAGATCCGGATTACAGCGAAGATGCCGCGTCAGCCGTCATGAAAGAAGAAAACATCATCATTCGCGTGGACCTGGGACTTGGAGATGGCCATTCGACTGTCTGGACGTGTGACCTGACAAAGGAATACGTCGCGATCAATGGCGATTACCGCAGCTGATTGAAAATAGGTATTTGTTACAGCGCAATGGCGAAGATGATTAACAAGCCCTTTTCCGCCGGTTCGAAACTGGAACGAATTTAATGACAAAAATAGTGCTTGTTGCAGCCTGCGCGCTTGTCGACGTGGATGGGCGGATATTGCTGGCGCAGCGTCCTGAAGGCAAATCCATGGCCGGATTGTGGGAATTTCCCGGTGGTAAGGTCGAAGCGGGTGAGCGGCCTGAAGAAACGCTGATTCGGGAACTTGGTGAAGAACTCGGTATCGAGGTTAACGAAGCGTGTTTGGCACCTCTGACATTCGCAAGTCACACTTATGAAGATTTTCATTTGCTCATGCCACTTTACATTTGCCGCAGATGGGATGGAGTTCCTCAGGGTAAGGAAAACCAGTCTCTGAAGTGGGTACGCGCAGTCAGATTGAGAGACTATCCGATGCCGGCAGCAGACGAACCTCTCATTCCGCACCTGATCGACGCGGTTTAAGGCAGCAAGGCAAAGTCCCAGTCGGGCGGGAGTGATTGAATTGGAAAATTATTTGATGAGAAAGAAGTCAGTCAAAAAACTGGCGACCCGGTTCTTGGCTGACGAGAGCGGAGCTACCTCGATCGAATATGGAATGATTGTCGCGCTTCTGGGGACGATTATCATTCTCGGTCTGGGGCCGATCGGAACAACGATGCGCGATGATGTTTTCGGCACCATTGCAACGACGCTGAACAATTCGACAAAAACGACGCCGTAGTCGGTGCCCGGTATTATCAATCAGTATTTTCAACTCGTGTTTTTTCGAGCTTCAAATCTTTTGCTCCCGCACTCCTAATGCAGAGGCCAGTCTCGTTTTAGCCGATCCAGGACGCAGCGGTTTTTGCTGACTGTCGTGTGGGGCCCATGCGGACAGGGTTACCAGTGAAAATGTTGCACGAATCCTGCCGTCGTTGTCGGCATGGTTTTGCGCATATAATTCAGCTGCGCGGTAAACAGTCTTGCGGGACAAGGGGACCCTGGCGCTTTCTTTCAATACGGAAGTGGCTCCCATGCTGCGCAAGTCACGCAACAGCCCAAACATGTCGTCGTATCGCACAGTGACGTTGTCGTTGTCAGTCACCGGCAATGCAAAGCCTGCTCTCTGCAGCAGACTGCCCAGATCGCGAGTGTCCGCAAAAGGAAGGACACGGGCGGCTGCTCCACCCGTGACTTCGAGTTCAGCTCTTGTCAGGCTGTCGCGCAGTTCCGTCAAAGTTCCTGCTCCCGGCAGAACCGCCAGGAACAGTCCGTCCGGAACGAGCGCGCGGCGGATCTGAACCAGGCTCCCCGGAAGGTCGTTGACGGTATGCAGGTTCAGTGCCGAGACGATGAGGTCGATTGACTGATCCTTCAGGGGAAGCAGGGCGTCGTCCAAAATGAAGTCCGGCGCCGGCAACCGCGGGTCGGCGACAAAAAGATCGGCCCTGAGAGTTCTTTCCGCCTTGCCGGTATTGCCGATTGCCCGGGACACGAGGCCTGTGTGGCCGCCGAGGTCGAGCGCCGTGGAGAATGACCGGTTTACAATGTGGAGCCTGTCTTCCAGGTCATTCGCGACCTCGGCCAGCAGAAAGTCCGCTTCCGCGCCGCCCACCCGCAATGCCCGGTGGCGCCTGGTTGCGTAGAGGTTGCGGTCAAACAGGTCATGCTGCGTGGTCACGTGAATTCCTGACGGTAATCATGCGTTGGGCGCTCACATAAGATATCCGCCAAGGCAGGTCAAAGCCATTTCAATCGCGATTCGGGGTTTAAATCACTGCGCAACACTTATAGGTTGCTGTCTGCGCAGTTCTGCATTCAGAGATTAAGCACTTGATTCCGATACGCGAAAAATTGACAAGCTTTTCTCATGGTGTTCAAAGGGTTACATTGAATGCCCTGCTGCCGCTTCGCTGTTTGTGTTGTGATACCAGGGTCGGATCTGAAGACGGATTGTGCCCTGTTTGCTGGCACGGCATGCCGTTTATCGAAAAACCGGTCTGCTATCGGTTGGGCACTCCCTTTTCCTTCGATCTGGGCGAGCAAGCCTGGAGCCCGCGTGCCATTGCGTCGCCGCCTGACTTCGAACGCCTGAGATCAGTTGCCTTTTATGAAGGGTCCGCTCAAAATCTCATACTGGCATTCAAGTTCGCAGGCCGGCGGGAACTCGCCAGGCCGATGGGAAGATGGATGAACAGCGCGGGACGAGAATTTCTGAGAACCGACAGCGTTATTGTACCAGTTCCCCTGCATTGGAGCCGCCTGCTGTCCCGGCGGTTCAACCAGTCCGCCGCACTGGCGCAAGTCATTGCGAAAGAGTGCGGTGGGGACTACGAACCTGATCTGCTACGGCGTTCGAAGCGGACACGAAGGCAAGTCGGGTTGTCGGCCAAAGAGCGTCACAAGAACGTTCGGTCTGCCTTCACATTCGACAAGAACCGCGCCGGTCAGTTCAACGGCCGTCACGTTGTTTTGATTGACGATGTGATCACGACGGGATCGACGATTGCCGCATGTACAAAAACCTTGCTGGCAGCAGGCGCATCATCTGTCGACGTGCTCACATTTGCGTTGGCAGACCCTTCCCGAAACAATGGGGACGGGATGGTGGTGCCATGAGCGGGTCTTTTCCGCCTTGTGTTTCGTTCAGCTGAACGCATATAACGCCCGACTTTGAAAGTTGCCGCTGTAACAGACGGCGAAAAGGTCGGGTGAAAGGAACGAAAACATGGCCACGGTGGAAATCTACACAAGGCAGTTATGCGGCTTTTGCACTGCCGCGAAACGCCTTCTCGACAAGAAGGGCGTTGCCTACAAGGAATACGATGCGACCTTTGACGGCGGGCTGCGCAAGCAAATGGTTCAAAAGGCCAATGGGCATTCAACCTTCCCGCAGATTTTTGTCGGACAGACACATGTCGGCGGTTGCGACGATCTGCACGATCTGGAACGCGCGGGTAAACTGGACGCCTTGCTGGCATCCTGATTAAGTAGGCGCCAAACACCTTAATTGTGCCGGAGCACAAGGCGATCGAATGGCCACCTTCACTGCAGCATGCATTCAGCTTCGTAGCTCAAAGAGCCTGACGGACAACACCGATCAGGCGGAGCAACTGATCCGGGCGGCGGCCAGAGAAGGCGCTACCTACGTACAGACTCCCGAGATGTCGAACCTGCTGGTGAAGCGGCGTGAAGAGCTGCTGGAGCGGATCTCCGTTCCCGAGCAGGATTTTTTCCTGCAGACCGCTTGCCGGTTGGCGCTTGAACTCGGTCTGTTCGTGCATGTCGGATCTCTTGCGGTTCTGACCAAATCCGGCAAGGCTGCCAATCGCGGCTTTCTGATTGCCCCGGACGGCGGCATCCTTGCGACCTACGACAAGATCCATATGTTCGACGTGGATCTGGACAACGGCGAGAGTTGGCGTGAGTCGTCGACTTACGAAGCCGGAAATCAGGCAATTGTTGCAGACCTGCCCTTTGCCAGGCTTGGGCTGGCGATATGCTATGATATCCGCTTTCCGGCGATTTTCCGCTCGCAATCGCGCGCCGGCGCTGAAATCCTGACAGCTCCGGCTGCGTTTACCCGGCAGACTGGCAAGGCCCATTGGCATGTGCTACAGCGCGCCCGAGCGATCGAAAACGGTGCTTTTGTCGTGTCGGCGGCACAGGGCGGCCTTCATGAAGACGGGCGCGAGACATTCGGGCACAGTATCGTTGTCGATCCCTGGGGAAACGTGATCGCGGAACTGGATAGTGACGAACCGGGATTTGTTCTTGCCGAGATCGATACGACTGCCGTTGAAAAGGCACGAGCCCGCATTCCGGCTATCACAAACGAACGCGAATTTGTCTGTCATGTCACCGAGAGCCTGAAGGAGGAACCGGCTTGATCAAATACACGCTTGTTTGCGAAGCCAAACATGGTTTTGAGGGCTGGTTCCGGAATTCCGACGATTTTGAATCCCAGCGCGGCCGCAAGCTCGTTGCGTGTCCGGTCTGCGGGTCGGTGAATGTCGAAAAGGGGCTCATGGCTCCTGCGGTGTCAACTTCCCGCAAAAAGGAAGCGCGGCTTCCGGTTCGCGATGCAGAAAGCGTCTCAGCGGCTTCCGAGGCTACCAAACCGGTAAAATCTGTTGCGGCGGCACCAGCCGATACCGCATTGCAGCCTTCGGCATTGCTTCCGGGAGACGTGCGCCAGAAGGAAGTCCTGGAGGCTCTGCGTCAGGTACGTACCCAGATAATCGAGAATTCGGAGAATGTCGGCGCGAAATTCGCGTCCGAAGCCCGAAAGATGCACTACGGTGAGGCGGAAGAACGGAGCATTTACGGTCAAACCACTCCGAAGGACGCTGCAGAGCTTCTTGACGAAGGCATATCCGTATTGCCGTTGCCGGAGCTTCCCGAAGACAAGAACTGATCGGCAGCGCATCCCGGCCGCTTCAGGTTTGAGAGCCGGGATGCGAGAACGTTAGCGGCTGTCACCGTGTTCTCATTCAGCCTTTTTGGCGGCGGACCCGCCGGACCGTTTTTTGGGGGCTGGCGAGTTCGTAGCCTGAAGACTCTCTTCGGCAGCTCTTGTCATCTCGCTGACGTTTTCCATCGCCGTTTCATTGAGTTCTTCGACCGCGGCTGCGTTTTCCGAATAACTGTTCCGGAAAAGTGCTGCCTGCTTTTCGAAATGCTCCTGATACTCAGTCGCCATTTTCGAGTAAAACGCCTGCAGGGTTTCCACTGTCTGTTCAGGTGCAACACATTGGCTCAGGGACTTGGCGCATTCGAAGTCTTCATGGAGGCGATGGCTGACAAATTCCATGTGATCGTCGAATGCCTTCTCGGCATGTGACCACATGGTGGTACCCATTTTCTGGAGACTGGTAACCGTCTTGTCCTCGACCCGGTCCTCGGGTTGGGCGAATGCCCAGTTGGAGAAAGTCGGCATTGGCCAATCGACCTGAAATGCCGGAAATTCGAAGGCACTTGGATTGCGTTTGGTCGGCATGAGAGATCCTCCGCTTGTTCGTCTGTCATGCATTTTCGGCCGGCTGTGAGCGCCAGGCCGGGGTTGGTGCGGCATCGTCAAGGGTTTCTCCCGGTCCTTGCCGGGCTTTTCAACCTAGCCTGCCGTAACTCTAGCCCTGCTGCAATGCAGATCTTTGACAGGGATCAAGAAATTCCGAATGATTTTCCGGTTCGTGCACAGGGCCCGGCGCAAGTCACGGACGGTTCAGGAAATTCCTCAGTTTTGCAGTCACGGTGCCGGGTTCTTCAAGGGTGGACAAATGGCCGCAGTCATTGACGATAGCCAACTCGCTTCCCGGTATGAGGTGGTGTATTTCAACGGACAGCGCAGGCGGGATCAGCCGGTCGCCATCGCCGGAAAGAACCAGCGCAGGACAGGAGATTGCAGACAGAGACGGTCGTGAATCGATCCTGTTCGCGATCGCGGTCTGTTGGTGGACGAAAGCCTCCGGTCCCGTTTCAAGGGCCATCTCGGTCACGATCGACTTCAGGTGCTCATTGTCGTCGTTCTTCTCATGGACGAAACCGGCGTAAAAGAGATCCGGAACCTTCGCAAAGCTCCTTTGTCTTGCCAGCTTTATCGACACGCTACGGCGCTTTTTTTGATCTTCGCTGTCGGCATGTGCGGAGGTATTCAACAAGGCGACCCTGCTGACCCGCCCCGGTGCAGCCCGCAGGATTTCCATCGCAACATATCCGCCCATCGATAGGCCGATCAGGGAAAAACGGTTCGGAGCCTCCTCCAGAAGACGCGCGGCAATCGCTGCGATACTGTCATCTTCACGGGTGTTCGCAACCAGGATCGGACGATCGGCGAAAGCGGCGATCTGGGGTGCATAAAGCGCTTCCGTGCACAAGAGCCCCGGCACGAAAACGATCGGGTCGTTCATCAGGCTGCGTCCGGTTTTTCCGACAGCAGCATATAGTTGACGTCCATGTCCCTGGACCGGGCCCAGGTATCGGTCACCGGGTTGTAGCTCACGCCCGATCGGTCGATGATCCTGAGGCCAGCCGCATTAAGCGGGCCTTCGATTTCCGACGGTTTCACCAGCTTTTCATAGGAGTGCGTGCCTTTCGGCAGCCAGCGAAGGACATATTCCGCGCCCACGATGGCCAGAGCATAAGCCTTGAGTGTGCGGTTGATGGTCGCAACGAACATCAAGCCACCGGGGCGAACCATGCTGCCGGTTGATTCAAGAAACAGCGGAACGTCCGCGACATGTTCGACCACTTCCATGTTGAGGACGACGTCGAACGTTTCGCCAGCGGCAGCAAGGTCTTCGGCTGTTTCCGCGCGGTAATCGATCTTTAGACCGGACTCCCGCATATGCAGGGTTGCGATTTTGATGTTGGTTTCGGATGGATCGGCGCCGACAACTTCAGCACCCAGGCGCGCCATGGGCTCGCTCAAAAGACCGCCGCCGCAGCCTATGTCAAGAAATCGCAATCCCTTGAAGGCGTCAGACGCCTTCGGATCCCGTCCGAACTTCTTGCAGACTTCCTGCTTGATATAGGTGAGGCGAACCGGGTTAAACTTGTGGAGTGGCTTGAATTTTCCAGTCGGATCCCACCATTCGCTGGCCATTGCGGAAAACCGGGCGACCTCGTCTTCGTCGATCGTACCTGCCGTCTGATGCGCCTTGCCTGTCATCGGAGGATCCTCTTTTCGGGTGAAGCCTGCTGCTTCTCCTGCGGTGTGTCACTGTTTAGCTGTCGTTCAGTGTCTTTGACCATATGTCAAGTGAGCGCAGCACAAGCGGTGTTGCAGCAACGCATCAACGCCTGTATGCATGTGCGCCGATCCACCCGGAGCGCCCGGCGCTTCACGACACGATAGACAGAATACGAGTGGTATGGCCCGACTGGTTTTAAAATTTGGGGGAACTTCGGTTGCTGATCTGGATCGCATCCGGAATGTCGCCCGCCATGTCAAAAGGGAAGTGGAAGCCGGACACCAGGTCGCGGTGGTGGTTTCGGCCATGGCCGGACAGACCAACAAGCTGGTGGAATTCTGCCGCGAAGCCGCGCCGCTCCATGATGCGCGCGAATATGATGCAGTCGTTGCGTCGGGTGAGCAGGTCACGTCCGGTCTTCTGGCAATCGTGCTGCAGGAAATGGGCGTAAACGCCCGGTCCTGGCAAGGTTGGCAGGTCCCGATCAAGACGGATGAAAACCATGGTGCAGCGCGCATTCGCGAAATCGATGGAAGTTTCCTGACCGAAAGGCTCGAGCAGGGGCAGGTCGCGGTGCTGGCCGGTTTCCAGGGCATATCCCCGGACAACCGGATTGCCACGTTGGGCCGGGGCGGTTCCGATACGAGCGCGGTTGCGATTGCCGCTGCAGTCAAGGCGGACCGCTGTGATATCTATACAGACGTGGACGGGGTCTATACGACAGATCCGCGCATCGTGCCGCGAGCGCAGCGACTTGAGCGCGTTTCTTTCGAGGAAATGCTGGAAATGGCGTCGCTTGGAGCGAAAGTTCTTCAGGTTCGTTCCGTCGAAATGGCGATGGTGCACAATGTCAGGACATTCGTGAGATCCAGTTTCGACGATCCCGATGCTCCGCAGGCCGGCGAAGACGGCCTTCCGATTGGTACTTTAATTTGCGACGAGGAAGAACTCGTGGAACAGCAGGTAGTCACGGGCATCGCCTATGCCAAGGACGAAGCCCAGATTTCTCTCCGTGACGTTGCGGACAAACCGGGCGTTGCCGAATCCGTGTTCGGTCCGCTCGCCGATTCGCACATCAACGTGGACATGATTGTTCAGAACATCTCCCCGGACGGCAAAACCACGGACATCACGTTCACGGTACCTGAAGGTGATTTCGAGCGGGCGAAGAAGGTACTGCATGACAACCGCGAGGATATCGGTTTCCAGAATGTCGAAGGTGCCACCGACGTTGTAAAGGTTTCCGTAATCGGCATCGGAATGCGTTCCCATGCCGGTGTTGCTGCGCAGTGTTTCAGGGGGCTCGCTTCCAAGGGAATCAACATCCGCGCGATCACGACATCTGAAATCAAAATCTCTGTCCTGATTGATTCTGCTTACGCAGAACTTGCAGTGCGGACTCTCCATTCGCTATACGGGTTAGACGGATAGTTTAACCGGCGGGCGACTCCGACCTCAACGGAACCGAAGTTTGCCTGAAGCGGAACAAGACGGGGGCGCGATGCGCAGCAACCTAGCCGGACCGCGCCTATTGCTCCGCAGGCTCCGCGAAGTCATGGCGGAACCGATTACGGCGCAGGAGCGACTCGACAAGATCGTCGTGCTGATTGCATCGAATGTCGTCGCCGAGGTGTGTTCGGTCTATATTCTGCGCGCGGATGGCGTTCTCGAACTCTATGCGACCGAAGGCTTGAACCGGGAAGCGGTTCATAATGCATCGTTGCGTGTCGGCCAGGGCCTCGTGGGCCTGATTGCGGCTGAGGCGCGACCGCTGAATCTTCCCAATGCCAGCGCCCATCCCGGTTTCGCTTATCTGCCGGAAACAGGTGAAGAAGCCTATAATTCATTTCTCGGGGTACCCATTCTGCGCGCCGGCCGGACCCTGGGCGTGCTCGTTGTACAGAACCAGTCTCACCGGACTTATCTGGAAGACGAAGTCGAGGCGCTGCAGACAACGGCAATGGTGATTGCCGAAATGGTTGCCGCCGGAGAACTGGAAGCAATCGCACAGGAGGCGACCGGGCTTGACCTGTCGAGGCCGATCACCGCGACCGGCGCCGGTCTGTCGGAAGGTGTCGGCCTGGGCCATGTCGTGCTGCATGAACCGCGTGTCGTCGTCACAAACCTGATCGCAGAAGATACCGATCAGGAGACAGGCCGCCTTGAAGGCGCCATCAACAGGCTTCGGCTGTCGATCGACGACCTTCTGGCAAGTGGCGAGATCGCGGCATCCGGGGAACATCGAGAGGTTCTGGAAGCCTATCGCATGTTTGCCTATGACCGTGGCTGGATCCGCAAGATCGAAGACGCGATCAAAAACGGCCTTACCGCGGAAGCCGCTGTCGAAAAGGTTCAAAGCGACACACGGGCCCGCATGCTCCGCCAGACGGATCCATACCTGCGAGAGCGTCTGCATGATCTCGACGATCTTGCGCACCGGCTGATCAGAGAGTTGATGGGCCGTGAGCACGGACCGGGCCTGGGCGAGTTACCGCAAGACGCGATCATTGTCGGACGAAACATGGGCGCGGCGGAGCTTCTTGACTACGGCCGCGACAGGATTCGCGGCCTGGTCCTGGAAGAAGGAGGGCCGACAAGCCACGTGACCATCGTTGCCCGCGCCCTCGGCATTCCGACTGTGGGTCTGGTTGAAGACATCGTGAGCATGGCAGATGGCGGCGACGCGATCATTGTCGACGGGGACACGGGGGAAGTTCATCTTCGTCCCGCCGCTGACCTTGAAAATGCCTATGCCGAGAAAGTCAGGTTCAGGGCGAGACGTCAGGCCCAATACAGGCGGTTGCGCGGCAAACCATCGGTGACGAAGGACGGCGTGGAATTTTCCCTGCAGATGAATGCCGGTCTTTTGATCGATCTGCCTCACCTGGCCGAATCTGGTGCAGCCGGAGTAGGCCTGTTCCGCACTGAACTGCAATTCATGGTCGCTTCCTCCTTCCCACGGATGCGCGAACAGCAGGCTCAGTACACTCAGGTGCTGGATGTTGCCGATGGAAAGCCGGTGACCTTCCGGTCGCTTGACATCGGCGGTGACAAGGTCCTGCCTTATCTGCGTTCGATCCAGGAAGAAAATCCGGCCATGGGCTGGAGAGCACTGCGACTCGGGCTCGACAGGCCGGGCCTGCTAAGAACGCAAATCCGTGCACTCCTGCATGCCGCTGCCGGCCGCGAATTGAAGTTCATGTTTCCGATGGTCGTGGAGGTCGATGAATTTCTGAAAGCAAAGGCGCTGGTCGACAAGGAGGTCAAGCATCTTCGCAGGCACGGGCACGCGACCCCTGAACATATCAAGCTGGGCGTGATGATTGAAGTGCCGTCCTTGTTGTTTCAGCTCGACGAATTGATGACTTACGTAGATTTTGTATCTGTCGGCTCGAACGACCTGTTTCAGTTTCTTTGCGCTGTTGATCGCGGCAACACAAGGGTGGCCGAGCGCTTCGATACGTTGAATGTCGCCTTCCTCAGAGCCTTGAAATCAATTGTTGACGCGGCAAACAAGTCTCATGTTCCCGTAACGCTGTGTGGCGAACTGGCGGGGCGGCCACTGGAGGCAATGGCTCTTGTGGGGCTTGGATACAGGGACCTGTCGATGTCGCCTGCCTCGCTTGGCCCCGTAAAGGCCATGCTTCGAACGCTTGATGTCGGGCGTCTTTCGGCAAGGCTTCTTCCAAGACTTGAACCTGGACACGATGATAGCAATATTCGCGATGTCTTGAGGAGATTTGCTTCCGAAACCGACGTTGCCCTATAGCACCGGCGGATGCGTCACATCGATGAAACCGCGCCCTTAACAAGAACGCCACGATTTGGGGCAAGACGCCGTCTGGCCCGCACTTCAAGGAACTGGAAAGTCGGACCGAAACCGGCCGGTCCGGAGGCGGCTGAACTGGTGTGGTGAATACACAAAATGGGAATTGCTTTCTCGAGCGTCGCTCATTTTCGAAATCTGCACTTGGTTCGGGTAATATTCGTTGCCCGGACCGAACCAAGGAGTAAATGCGCTCATGCTGGCGCGTCACAAACTTGATAATCTGCTGGATCGGTTCGCCGAAATCGAACATCTGATGTCGACCGGACCCGATGCTGCCGCCTATGTGAAACTTTCCCGTGAATATGCTGGGCTGGAACCGCTGGTCACAAGAATCCGGGCTCTCATCAAGGCGGAGGAGGATCTGGCCGGCGCAGAAGCCCTGCTGTCCGATCCCGACATCGATGCAGAAATGCGCGAACTCGCGGAGATGGAACGCGACGAATTGAACGGCAGTGTGGAGCATCTTTCGCAGGAAGTACGTATCGGTCTCCTGCCGAAGGATGAAGCCGATGCCAACGATGCGATCCTAGAAGTCCGTGCGGGAACAGGCGGCGACGAAGCAGCTCTTTTCGCCGGTGACCTGTTTCGCATGTATCAGCGTTTTGCCGAACTGCAGGGCTGGAAAGTGGAAGTGCTTTCGGCAAGCGAGGGAGAAGTCGGCGGATACAAAGAGGTGATCGCATCGGTTTCAGGTGAAAACGTTTTTGCTCGATTGAAGTTCGAATCCGGGGTGCACAGGGTTCAAAGGGTGCCGGCGACCGAATCAGGTGGCCGGATTCATACGTCTGCTGCGACGGTTGCGGTTCTGCCGCAGGCTGAGGACGTCGATGTCGATGTTCAGGAAAGCGATCTGCGTATTGATACTTTCCGTGCGTCGGGAGCTGGTGGCCAGCACGTTAACACGACCGATTCCGCCGTCCGGATCACCCACCTGCCGACAGGGATTGTGGTTGCGGTGCAGGACGAGAGATCTCAGCACAAGAACAAGGCAAGGGCGCTGCAGCTCTTGCGCGCACGCATTTATGACGAAGAACGCGAACGGGCTGCGAGCGAGCGAACGGAAGCGCGCCGTCTGCAGGTCGGGTCAGGCGACCGGTCCGAACGAATTCGCACCTATAATTTTCCACAAGGCCGCGTAACAGATCACCGGATCGGGCTGACACTCTATAAACTCGAGCAGATCATTGCCGGCGAAGGGCTCGGAGAGGTCATTGAAGCCCTGATCGTGGATCATCAGGCCAATCTGCTCGCATCCGAAGATGCCTGATCATGCAGTTGGGCCAGCTCTACAGACAGGTCCGGGACCGGTTTCGTGCGGCGGGTTTGCCGGCCGCCGATCTGGATGCCAGGATACTTGTCAGTACATTGCTGGACTTGAGTATTTCTGACCTGATTCTCGATGAACGTAGGGAAATCGCGACCTCAACCGTTGCTGAAATCGGTCAAAAGGCGAAACTGCGCCTTGCGGGCATGCCGGTTGGCCGCATTCTCGGTGAACGGGAATTCTATGGCAGACGTTTTCTTTTAAATTCGGCTGCGCTTGAACCGAGACCGGACACAGAGGTTCTGATCGATGCGGTTCTACACCGGACGATGTCGGACAGGCCCATCGTGATCTGGGACATCGGCACCGGGTCCGGTGCGATTGCTGTCACTCTTCTGGCAGAACTGCCATTGTGCCAGGCAATTGCATTCGACTTGTCTGAAGACGCGCTGGCATGTGCCGCGGGGAATGCACGATTGCATGACGTCGACACACGGTTCCAGGCGGTCTGCGCCGATTTTCTGTCTTCCATTGACACAAGTTGTTCTGACGGGCCGGATTGGATCATCAGCAACCCGCCCTATATCCAAACGGACGTTCTTTCGACTCTTGACCCGGAAGTGATTCACTTCGATCCGCTTCTTGCTCTCGACGGCGGCAAAAGCGGACTTGAGGCCTATGTCTGTATTATTACGGATGCGGCGAAGCTCATGAAAAAAGGCACCGGAATCGCCTTTGAAATAGGGTTTGATCAAGCTGCTGATGTGGAAAAACAGCTGCGTCATCATGGCTTTGGAGCAATTGAAATCATTAAGGATCTTTCCGGAAACGATCGTGTTGTGCTGGCCCGCAGGGCATAATTTGTCCGTTTTGATCCATTCACGAAAAAGCACTTGGAAATCCCGACGGAAACGGTTAGGTTGCGACTCGCCGAGACCGGAGATGTTATCAGCGTTCAGCGGGGCATACGCATCCGGCAGAATGGTGACAGGCGCACTTTCAGCGCGATGGAGCCAGCTGCAAATCGGGCTTTCCGGTGTTTCGGACTGTCGAAGAGAAAGACGAAAGCGCGGGCCGTCGGCCTTTTATGCTTTGCGTGTGTTTTCAAAGACAGCCGCTAACCAGCATTGTTGGTTTCGGTAGGTATTTCGTATCGGTTTGAGAAAATTCCGATGTTGGGTCAGCAGTTGTCTGGCCGCCGTTCCGCAAGAGAAAACGGCAGGATGAGACCAGGAAATCAAAGCAATAAGCGTATGCGAGGTCGGGGCCGCAAAGGACCTAACCCGCTAACCCGGACTTACGAATCAAACGGTCCTGATGTGAAAATCCGCGGCACGGCGATGCATGTTGCGGAAAAGTATCAACAGCTAGCCAGAGACGCGCAAGCCTCAGGCGACCGGGTGATGTTCGAGAGCTACAACCAGCATGCGGAACACTATCTCCGCATAGTCGCTGCAGCACAGCCGCAACAACAACCTGCTACTCAGCAACATGCACGCAATGAGGCTGAAGAGGGAGGCGAATCGGCTGCCGCGAACGGTGCTGCGTCACCTCCCGTCAATGGCTCAGAGCGGCCAGCGCAGGAACAGCGCGCGACCCCCGATGGGGATGTGGTTGACGCAAACAGCCCGCAGCCTTTCATTGAGGACATGCCGGTGATCGACCAGGAAGGCCAGGTCAACGGCGCCGGACAGAACGCAGAGGCAGACGACGCCGGTGGCGAAGACAAGCCGCGCCGTCGGACACGGACGCCCAGAGCGCGGACACCGCGGCGTGCGGCGACCGAAGCAAGTGCGGAAGCGGCTCCCGAAGCAACTGCGGAAACTGCAGAAACGCCTGCAGCGACTGCAGAGGACGAGCAGACGAAACCACGCCGGCGCACGACGCGGACACGGCGGGCCAAAACCGCTGAAGAAGCTCCCGCAGAAGCGACAGCGACATCCGAATAACCGCTTCGAATATGGTTTTACGGTGAAAAACGGCGTCCCAACGGGCGCCGTTTTTTGTTGTGCGGATTTCGGCCCAAAGGGGGTTTTGTGATGAAAATGCAACACTATATAAAGGGGGCAGTGCTCGATGAGGCTGTACGGATGCCCTCCAAGGGGTCCGTATCCAACAACGTTCCCCACGCTTCGGGTGGTGCGAACGGGTAGGAGGTAGATAATGAACTTTGAAAAATACACTGAACGCGCCCGGGGATTCATTCAATCCGCCCAGACATTTGCTCTTGGGCGGGGCCATCAGCAATTTGCGCCTGAACATGTTCTGAAGGTTCTTCTGGACGATCAGGAAGGCATGGCTACCGGACTGATCGAACGAGCTGGCGGCCAGACCAAGGCCCTGAAGGGGGATCTGGAATGCGTTCTCGACAAAATGCCCAAGGTTTCGGGTGGTTCCGGCCAGCTCTATATGGCCCAGGGAACGGCACGCCTGTTTGAACAGGCCGAGAAGATCGCTGAAAAGGCCGGAGACAGTTTTGTGACCGTCGAGCGCCTGTTGCTGGCCCTTGCCATGGATAGTGGCAGTGAAGCCGGCAAGCTTCTGAAGCGACACGGCATTACGCCGAACGGGCTAAACGATGCGATCAGCCAGTTGCGCCAGGGCCGGACAGCCGACAGCGCGACTGCAGAAAACCAGTATGAAGCCTTGAAAAAATATGCCCGGGACCTGACAGAGGTCGCCCGTGACGGCAAACTCGACCCGGTTATTGGCCGTGACGAGGAAATCCGGCGAACCATCCAGGTGCTGTCCCGCAGAACCAAGAACAATCCGGTTCTGATCGGCGAGCCAGGGGTCGGCAAGACCGCGATTGCCGAAGGCCTGGCGCTGAGGATCGTCAATGGTGATGTTCCCGAATCCTTGCAGGACAAGCAGTTGCTTGCGCTGGACATGGGTTCGTTGATTGCCGGTGCCAAATATCGCGGCGAATTCGAGGAACGCCTGAAGGCAGTTCTTTCGGAAGTCGAAGCGGCTGCAGGCGGCATCATCCTGTTCATCGATGAAATGCATACGCTGGTCGGCGCAGGCAAGGCGGACGGTGCGATGGATGCGTCCAACCTTCTGAAACCCGCCCTTGCGCGCGGAGAACTTCATTGCGTCGGTGCAACGACGCTGGATGAATACCGCAAGCACGTGGAAAAGGATGCCGCGCTGGCGCGTCGTTTCCAGCCGGTTTTCGTTTCGGAGCCGACCGTTGAGGACACGGTGTCGATCCTGCGTGGTATCAAGGAAAAATACGAGCTCCACCACGGTGTGCGCATTACCGACTCTGCGATAGTCTCGGCGGCGAACCTTTCCAACCGCTACATCACCGACCGGTTTCTTCCTGACAAGGCGATCGATCTTGTCGACGAGGCGGCAAGCCGCTTGCGTATGCAGGTCGATTCCAAACCGGAAGAGCTGGACGAACTGGATCGCAGGATCATTCAGCTGAAGATAGAGCGTGAAGCGTTGAAGGTGGAAAGTGACGAGGCATCGCGCGACCGGCTTGAAAGGCTCGAGCAGGAACTCACCAATCTGGAAGAGCAGTCGCAGGCCCTGACGAACCGCTGGCTCGGCGAAAAGGAAAAGCTCAATCTTGAACAGAAGATCAAGGAGCAACTCGAGCAGGCTCGGACCGATCTGGAAATCGCTCAGCGCCAGGGGGATCTGGCAAAGGCGGGTGAACTGGCCTATGGCGTTGTACCGGACCTGGAGCGCAAGCTGTCAGACGCGGAAGCCTCCGAGGACAAGGATTCGATGGTGGACGAGGCCGTTTCACCCGCGCATATTGCCCATGTCGTATCGAAGTGGACCGGCATTCCGGTCGACAAGATGCTGGAAGGCGAGCGTGAAAAGCTGCTGCGCATGGAGGATGTGCTTGCGGATCGCGTGGTCGGTCAGTCGGAAGCCATTCACGCCGTTTCGACGGCGGTGCGCCGGGCGCGTGCGGGTCTTCAGGATCCAAACCGGCCGATCGGTTCCTTCATGTTCCTCGGCCCGACCGGTGTGGGCAAGACAGAGCTGACCAAGGCACTGGCGAGCTTCCTGTTTGATGACGACAGCGCCATGGTACGGATCGATATGTCGGAATACATGGAAAAGCATTCCGTTGCCCGGCTGATCGGTGCTCCTCCCGGATATGTCGGCTACGAGGAAGGGGGCGCCCTGACGGAAGCCGTCCGCCGGCGGCCCTATCAGGTGGTTCTTTTCGACGAGATCGAAAAGGCGCATGGAGATGTCTTCAACGTGCTGTTGCAGGTCCTCGACGATGGCCGACTGACCGATGGTCAGGGTCGCACCGTGGATTTTCGCAACACGCTGATCATCATGACGTCCAATCTTGGTTCCGAATTTCTGGTCAGCCAGCCCGAAGGTCAGGACAGTGATGCTGTCAGGGATGATGTCATGTCGGCAGTCCGTGGACATTTCCGACCTGAGTTCCTGAACCGTCTGGACGAAATTGTCCTGTTCCACCGTCTGCAGCGTTCGCAGATGGGGGCGATCGTCAAGATCCAGCTTGCGCGGTTGCGAAAGCTTCTGGTGGACCGGAAAATCACGCTGAACCTGGATGACGGCGCGCTCGGCTGGTTAGCCCAGAAAGGTTATGATCCTGCCTATGGCGCCCGGCCCCTGAAGCGGGTCATCCAGAAGGATGTCCAGGATCCGCTTGCGGAGAAACTGCTGGCCGGCGACATTCTGGACGGGCAGACAGTCGATGTCTCCGCCGGAGCCGACCGGCTCGTATTTCAGGTTGCCGGCTCGGAAAGCGCAGCAGCCTAAGAGACGCATTTCGTCGTGCTCGGAAATCAGAACCCGCGGGACTTCTTGTCCCGCGGGTTTTCTGTCGCCGTATAGGGAGTTTGTGGACTGCGTCTCAGTTGACCGCTGCTACACGGGACGGCTTGCGTGCCCGTTCCAGGAGAGTGTCTACGCGGTAGCGCTCTGTTTCGAAGCTGGTCCGCATTTCGCCGTCAAGCGTTCGTCCCTTTGGCAGCTTGATCCGCATGGGATCAACATATCTGCCATTGACCAGGACCTCGTAGTGAAGATGCGGTCCTGTTGACAGGCCCGTAGACCCGACATAGCCGATGATCTGGCCCTGGGTGACACGCGTTCCTTCCCGGATGCCCTTGCCGAAGCTCGTCATATGACTGTAGGTGGTTACATAGCCGTTGGTGTGACGCAGTTCGACACGGCGGCCGTAGCCGGAGGCCCAACCTGCTTTTATCACGCTGCCGTTTCCGGCGGCTATGATCGGTGTGCCGCGCGAAGCCGACCAGTCGACGCCGCGGTGCATCCTGGTGTATTTGAGAATGGGGTGGCGTCGCATGCCGAAACCGGACCGGAATTTGCCGCCGTTGACCGGTTTGCGGACGAGAAACTTCTTTGCACTCTGTCCGGACGCGTCGTAGAAATCAGTGACCCCGTCATCAGATGTCCTGTAGCGATAAAACTCGCGTTTGGTGTTCCCGGTATTGAGGGCGGCATAGAGGATCTTGGGTGCGGCGTCTTCGTCGCCGGGTGTGAAAAAAAGCTCCAGGGCATCACCCGGCTGGACCCGTGAATTGAAGTCGACATCAAACGAGAACATGCGCACGAGGTCATCAATGATTTCCTCCGGCATCTCCTGTTCAAGAGCCGTCTGGTAGAGGCTGTCGTAGATGGCAGGTGTCGGACCGCCATAGGAAACGCGGTCGGCTTCGGCAAAGGCATCGGCAAGAAACGTGCTCGGTTCTTCTGCCCGGACATATCTGCCGCTATCCGAACGAGCAACCGTCGCCTGATGTTCGGTGTCGGTGTAGAGCGACACCCGTTCCGGGCGCATCCGTTCCAGATCCTCGGGCGATCGTGCATAAGCGATGCGCAGCCGTTGACCGTCTTCAAGTTCGGATATCCCAAAGAGGCTTGCGAAAGAGGAGGCGATGTTTCCAGCTTCCACGTCGTTGGCGTCATAGTCGAGGAGCAGATCAACAAGGTTCTGACCCTCGGTGATCGGCACGATGTTTTCTTCCATTCCCGTGAACCGGATTTCCTCATCCCGTTTCGACACGAAGGAAACGTTCTCCGGTGTGATGCGGACGGCATATCGTTCCAGATCGGGCTGAAGCGCCAGATTGAAATCGAACCGGCCGGGGTCAACAAGAGTTTTGGCCGCGGTCTCCACGGAATTGATCGCAAGTGCTCGCGCAGATTCGCGTACGATCAGCTCAACCTCGCTTTCCGAGGGTGTCTCGTCCATGTCTATGCTGGGGCTCGACGCGGGAAACGGCGCAAGACTGATGCTGACTTCGCTTTCCAGTTTTGCACCGTATATGGAATCGGCAATCTGCGAGGTCGCTGTGTCGATCAGGGTGCCACCAGATGCGTCGTCCTGATTATCGGAGAACATGCTCAGCGGGTTGAACGCCGGTATCAGATCGGCAAGTTCCGGGTCCTTGCGCGTTGCCAGGGAGGCACTGACAAAGACGTGCGGTTGCACCCGGACATGATCCTTGTCGCCGACCCGGGCGACGACATTGACGTCGATCGTGTTCTTGCTGGAATATTCCGCTGCGGTCTTGAGAACACGGTCGCCCTTGCTGCTGCCACCTGGTGAAGCTGAAAGTCCCGCAAGATAGGCATCGGTGGAGGCCGCCGCCTCAACACTGTACTGGCCATCGAGGGCCGCCATCAAGGCGCCACCCATCAGGACCAGCGAGGTCACGCCGGTCAGGACCGATCCAGCAAGCCAGCGCAGGGATACCTGGCGTTTGTCAGACATACCGCTGCGGCCTTCATAGCCGCGCAATGGCGGCTCGTCACCCAATTCGATGCGGGGGGGCTGTGCACTATGGAAAGGGCCAAAATGCATAGATACCTGTCCGGTCCTTCGTAAAGCTCTGTTTTAAGATCAAACCCGTCTGATACAAGCTGTCAGTAGCCTGTCCGGACGTCGCAGCTTGCCAGATCCTGCTTCATGCAGTGTTTGATCTAAAACGTCAAATGTTTATGCATTGGGATTTACGACACCGAATGCCCGAAAGATATTGCCTAATTCGAGATTTTGACGGTTCTGTGATCGTTCGGCCTGTTTAGGGTTTTGTGTCATGATTGCGAGCCCGCCGGCACGGGAGAGTGGCGAACATCTTTCAGGCCAAACAGGCACCGCAATGCATGTACACGCTTTCATTGCCGCAGGGTGCCGGGTGCGACCTTGTCTCGATTTCCCAATAAGGAATGCTGCAACGCATTGTTTCAGGTGCAGGCTGAGCGTGTTGAACCCGTTGGGTCGGGCCGCTTCCGGTCGCCGAAATCTTGTTGGCCGACAGCGGTGCCCGAGTACCTTTTACGGGAGGGCGTGTTGTGAAATAAGTATCTGAAAATCATACGATAAATACGAGAGTTTTCGTTCTGT
>NZ_OZ247583.1:0-437500 GCF_965233825.1 Roseibium album | reverse complement strand
AGCCCGCCAGGCGTGGCATACGAGGCGCTTTTGAGTAATCACTTATGAAGGTGACGTTTGAGTTTGTCTGTTTTGCGAGGGACTTGTGGTCCGGAGCGAAGCGCAGGCAAGCGCGACCGCGCGCCGCGACAGCCCGAACGCGTGAGCGTGAGGAACAGCGTTGTCGTGTACGAAACAACATGGGGCCATAGCTCAGTTGGGAGAGCGCGTGCTTTGCAAGCATGAGGTCGTCGGTTCGATCCCGTCTGGCTCCACCATTCACTTCGTTCATGGTGTCGCCAGCCGACATTATGATTTGTTTGTCCTCGATCCTTCGGATCTGCGGGCAAACGGGTAAGGCTCCACCATTATTCTTGCGCTAGCGGCTATCGCCTGCTTGAGCGCGTGTTTGGTTCGCCGGGTTGCTTGCTCAGGGTTTGCCTGGAACGGGAGTTCCGGAGCGCAGCGGAGGCTAGAGCCGCAGGCTCGCTCAGCCGTGATTGCAAGGAAATCAAGCTTGTTTTTGAAGAAGAAACCGTTTTGCGATGATTGTTCTGATCATCGCTTGTTCTTGACATCGTTGAAGAGAAGATTTTTTTGATCTCTGTGTTGGCGCTCAAGTGGCGCGAAGCGCGGTAGCGCGGGAAACCAATGCAGGGCTCCACGATTAAGTGGTTTGTCAGCTTGACCGCATGGCAATCAAAGAAATCTCGTGAAACTGGTCTTAATTAATCAATGATCGGTTTGTTTGAAGCTGGCTTGCGCCTGGGTGTAAAAGGTACCCGGGAGTTTTGCTTGTGGATGGCAGGCCATTGATGAGCATTGATAATGAGAGTGATCAAGTGTCTTAAGGGCATTCGGTGGATGCCTTGGCGACAAGAGGCGATGAAGGACGTGATACGCTGCGATAAGCGTCGGGGAGCTGCGAATAAGCTTTGATCCGGCGATTTCCGAATGGGGAAACCCACTCCGTATGGAGTACCCGCAAGGGAGCAAACCCGGGGAACTGAAACATCTAAGTACCCGGAGGAAAGGACATCAACCGAGACTCCGCTAGTAGTGGCGAGCGAACGCGGACCAGGCCAGTGGCTATAGGATAAGAACCGGAACCGTCTGGAAAGTCGGGCCTTAGTGGGTGACAGCCCCTTACGGGTAGAAATTCTTATAGTCCTTGAGTAGGGCGGGACACGTGAAATCCTGTCTGAACATGGGGGGACCACCCTCCAAGCCTAAGTACTCCTTGTCGACCGATAGCGAACAAGTACCGTGAGGGAAAGGTGAAAAGCACCCCGACGAGGGGAGTGAAACAGATCCTGAAACCGGATGCCTACAAACAGTTGGAGGGCGCAAGCCTGACAGCGTACCTTTTGTATAATGGGTCAGCGACTTAATTTAACGAGCAAGCTTAAGCCGATAGGTGTAGGCGTAGCGAAAGCGAGTCTGAACAGGGCGTTTTAGTTCGTTGGATTAGACCCGAAACCGAGTGATCTAGCCATGGCCAGGTTGAAGGTGCGGTAACACGCACTGGAGGACCGAACCCACGCCTGTTGAAAAAGTCGGGGATGAGCTGTGGCTAGGGGTGAAAGGCCAATCAAACTCGGAAATAGCTGGTTCTCCGCGAAATCTATTTAGGTAGAGCGTCGGATGAATACTCTCGGGGGTAGAGCACTGGATGGGCTATGGGGGCTTACCGCCTTACTGATCCTAACCAAACTCCGAATACCGAGAAGTACTATCCGGCAGACACACAGTGGGTGCTAACGTCCATTGTGGAGAGGGAAACAACCCTGACCGCCAGTTAAGGTCCCTAAGTTATGGCTAAGTGGGAAAGGATGTAGGACTCCCAAAACAACCAGGATGTTGGCTTAGAAGCAGCCATCATTTAAAGAAAGCGTAACAGCTCACTGGTCTAAATAAGGGGTCCCGCGCCGAAAATGTACCGGGGCTCAAGCCATACACCGAAACTGCGGGTGCATCTTATGATGCGCGGTAGCGGAGCGTTCTGTAAGTCTGCGAAGGGATACCTGTGAGGGGTCCTGGAGATATCAGAAGTGCGAATGCTGACATGAGTAACGATAAAGCGGGTGAGAGACCCGCTCGCCGAAAGTCCAAGGGTTCCTGCGCAACGCTAATCGGCGCAGGGTTAGCCGGCCCCTAAGGCGAGGCCGAAAGGCGTAGTCGATGGGAATGCAGTTAATATTCTGCAGCTTGGTGGTAGTGACGGATGCAGTGTGTTGTATCTCCTTATTGGATTGGGGGTGCAGCGAATGTGTTCCAGGAAATAGCTCCACTTTATAAACCGTACCCGAAACCGACACAGGTGGACTGGTAGAGAATACCAAGGCGCTTGAGAGAACTATGCTGAAGGAACTCGGCAAAATGCTCCCGTAAGTTCGCGAGAAGGGAGACCTCGGTCCGGGCAACCGGATTGGGGTGGCACAGACCAGGGGGTGGCGACTGTTTATCAAAAACACAGGGCTCTGCGAAGCCGCAAGGCGACGTATAGGGTCTGACGCCTGCCCGGTGCTGGAAGGTTAAGAGGAGGTGTGCAAGCACCGAATTGAAGCCCCAGTAAACGGCGGCCGTAACTATAACGGTCCTAAGGTAGCGAAATTCCTTGTCGGGTAAGTTCCGACCTGCACGAATGGCGTAACGACTTCCCCGCTGTCTCCAGCATAGACTCAGTGAAATTGAATTCCCCGTGAAGATGCGGGGTTCCTGCGGTCAGACGGAAAGACCCCGTGCACCTTTACTACAGCTTCACACTGGTATTCGTCACGACATGTGTAGGATAGGTGGTAGACGTTGAAGCCTTGGCGCCAGCTGAGGTGGAGTCACCCTTGAAATACCACCCTTGTCGTCATGGATATCTAACCGCGGTACAACAATATCCGGGACCGTGTGTGGCGGGTAGTTTGACTGGGGCGGTCGCCTCCCAAATGGTAACGGAGGCGCGCGAAGGTGGGCTCAGAGCGGTCGGAAATCGCTCGTTGAGTGCAATGGCATAAGCCTGCCTGACTGCGAGACTGACAAGTCGAGCAGAGACGAAAGTCGGCCATAGTGATCCGGTGGTCCCTCGTGGAAGGGCCATCGCTCAACGGATAAAAGGTACGCCGGGGATAACAGGCTGATGATGCCCAAGAGTCCATATCGACGGCATTGTTTGGCACCTCGATGTCGACTCATCACATCCTGGGGCTGGAGCAGGTCCCAAGGGTTTGGCTGTTCGCCAATTAAAGTGGTACGTGAGTTGGGTTCAGAACGTCGCGAGACAGTTCGGTCCCTATCTGCCGTGGGTGTAGGAGAATTGAGAGGATCTGTCCCTAGTACGAGAGGACCGGGATGGACGTACCTCTGGTGGACCTGTTGTGGCGCCAGCCGCATTGCAGGGTAGCTATGTACGGAAGGGATAACCGCTGAAAGCATCTAAGCGGGAAACCCACCTCAAAACCAGTTCTCCCTGAAGAGCCGTGGAAGACCACCACGTCGATAGGAAGCGTGTGGAAGTGTGGCAACGCATGAAGCTTAGCTTTACTAATAGCTCGTTTGGCTTGATCCTCTCATTAGTCAATGCTCATCTTTTAAAAGCGCCAAAGGCGCTTTGAAACGATCATTTTAAGTGCACTACCGCCTAGCGGCTACTTGAGTGCGTTTGAAATGATCAAACCAAGACCAGTTTTACCCCTCGTGGAAACACAGTTCGAAGCGCAAGCTTCGCAAGGCCAAGCGGCCGCCGCCCGGTCAGGGCGCGCTCCCGCAGGCCAGCGCTTGAAAAGCGCGGTGCGGCCGTGAGGGAAAAGCAAACTGCGCTTCGCCGGCCTGGTGGCCTCAGCGGGGAGCCCCCACCCGATCCCATCCCGAACTCGGCCGTGAAACTCCCCAGCGCCAATGGTACTGCATCTTAAGGTGTGGGAGAGTAGGTCGTCGCCAGGCCTGCAAAACGCAGTTTGACATTTTTAGTGCGCTACCGCCTATCGGCTGCTTGAGCGCGCATCTCTTCAACATAGCGCTCACGGCCGCATCGGGCTTCGCCCTGGCCTCCCAAATCCAGGTTTTTTGGGGCGGCCAAAAGTGGCCGGCGCGCACTTGCGCTTGCCTTCGCTGCGCTTCGGAACTCTTGTCCCTTAACAGCGCAGCATCCAAGGCAACAAAATTCCAGGGCATGCCCCAGATGGAGCAGCCCACGCGACGCCCGCAGATCCGAAAGGATCGAGGACGCGCTAAACAAAAATGACCGGGCAAACAAAGCCCTCGCCGGAAACTTCGGTTCCCGAGCACACAAAAATAACGCGGGATGGAGCAGTCCGGTAGCTCGTCAGGCTCATAACCTGAAGGTCGCAGGTTCAAATCCTGCTCCCGCAACCAAATACGCCAAAGGCCGTCCAACAGGGCGGTCTTTGGCGTATCTGGACAGTGGATACAGGCGAGAACCTCTCCGGGCCCCATCAAGGAGGGCAAAGACCGACGCAGAAGGGCAAAAAAACACCAAATCCTGATCCCGCAAACAAATATATCAAGGGCTTAGTCACAAGGCTAAGCCCTTTTTCTTTGCGCTGGCTACAAAATGGCTACACTCACGCCCAACTTTTTTTGATAAAAAACAATTGTTCTCAACAAAAATCATAAAGGCCACTGTAGCCAGGTGTAGCCAGAACCAACTGGTGTGTGGTTCCTGAACTTAAGATCGCTAGCTACAAATTTGCTTGGTTCATCAGAAATGTCAGTCAACCAACGTCGCGAATTGTCTCAAACTGGTCTATGGCATTTGAAATTAGTTCAATCGCAATCTCAACTTCTCCTTCGTTGGAAAACCGTCCAAGGCAAAACCTAACGGACGACGATGCCTCATTTTGTGACAGACCTATACCGCGCAAAACATGTGAAGGCTCAGGTATTCCTGAAGTGCATGCAGATCCTGTCGAAGCTGCTAGTCTAGGCTGGAGAACAGCCAAAATGTCTTCCCCGTTTATACCGGGGAAACAAATATTGGCATTGCCAGAATGACGTATCTGATAATCAGGGCCATTGAGCCTAATTGACGGATAGGCGCTAGTAAGGCCTTCAACAAGCCGGTTCCTCAAATTCGAAATTCTTGTTCGATTGATTTGTTGTAAATCGTCGTCGCCAGCGATCCGCGCGGCATGGCCCATGCCAACACATAGGGCCGTCGAAAGGGTGCCCGGTCTGATACCGTCTTGTTGCCCCCCGCCTTGTATCAGAGGCTTGATAAAGGGCTGTATTTCTCGTGCTATGCGGATAGCGCCAATACCTTGAGGGCCATACATTTTATGCGCCGATAGACTTATGAGATCTGTGTGTTCTGAAAATTTTTGAAGAGAGAAGATGCCGGGTGCTTGTGCCGCATCCCAATGCATCAATACGCCAAAAGAGCGGGCTATATCAGATACTCTATCGATTTCTTGAATTGTACCAATTTCAGAGTTTACTGCGCTGAAAGAACAAATAAGTACATCTTCGTTCAAATTCTGAAATAATTGATCCAATAGAATTCGACCATTATTATCAACAGGCGTAAATACAGTTTCGAATCCTTCGTCTTCGAGGGAGCGGCAGATATTTATGGTAGATTTATGCTCAATTTCTGTCGTTACTATTTTTCGTTTGTTTGACGTATGTCCTCTTGCGAGACCTGCAATTGCGATGTTGTTAGATTCAGTTGCGCCAGAAGTGAAAAATACTTCATCAAGGTCGCAGCCAATCAGCGTTGCAATTGATCCAGCTGCGGTTTCTACAGCCTTGGCAGCGGACCAGCCAATGGCGTGACTTGTTGAATGTGGGTTGCCAAAGTTTTCCTTAAAAAAAGGCAGCATTTCCTCAAAGATCAATGGATCTAATGGAGTGCTTGCATTGTTGTCAAAATAGATTGGTTTGATATTACTCTTATAAGTCAACATGTTATGAGAGACACCTAGTAAGCGTTCATTATTTGGTAGTGCGACATGCCTTCTGGGGGATGCCTCCAGATCCGCGTTGACGATAACATAAATGGTGGCTTAAGATCGACCTGGATGTACCCTCCAGGAAGACAATTTTCTTATGCTCAATCCATTGCAACAGCCTGACTATCACCCTTCCTTCTCAGGTCATGAAACATTTCCGCTCAGATATGGCTGGTTAAAAAAATCTTATGATGAAGTGAAGCGTACACAGTTAAAAATTAAGAATAAATCTATTTTTATTAGCGAAGACTCTATCGCGCGTTTTGGTGTTGGGAAGAATATGGTTACCTCGATGCGTCATTGGTCATCATTTTCGGACGTGATTACTGATCGATCAGATGGGCAGGGTTTTAGTACAACTGAGTTGGGGGACTTGATCTTCTCGGAGGAGGGTTGTGACCCATTTATGGAAACCCCTTCGACTCTTTGGCTCATACATTGGAAACTCGCTGGAAGAGAGGCGAAGACCACTTGGTTTTGGGCGTTTAATATATTTTCAGGGCAGTTTTTCGAACGAGAAACACTCGTAGGTGGTTTAGGCAAGCTTGCCAATCACCAAGGGTGGTCCCGAGTAGCTGCTGCAACATTGAAGCGCGACGTAGAATGCTTTGTAAGAACCTACGTTGCGCGACCTTTAGCTTCTAACGTTGCGCATGATGATGCCCTGGAGTCTCCACTGGCCGAATTAGGGTTGATAAAGGCAGTTGGGAAACGTGATGGGTTTCGGTTTGTTCGCGGACCAAAGCCGACTTTGGGGCAGGGGGTGTTTGCATATGCTCTTCTGGAGTTCTGGGACAAAGTGTCTTCATCGAACTCGTTGTCATTTGAAATGATAGCTCAGGCGCCGGGGTCTCCGGGGCGCGTGTTTTTGCTCGATGAAAATGACGTAGCTGATAGATTGATTGATATTGAAACCGTTACAGGCGGCTTGTTGAAATGGTCGGAAACAGCCGGGTTAAAGCAAGTCCTTCGTCGCCCTGGAGTAGGTTCGGTTGACGCGCTAAAGCTGGTTCAATTTGATTATCGGTCTCAAGTGGAGGCCGCATAATGAGCCTTAAAAACTCCATCAAGGTGGTCCGCCGCTTTCAGCGTTCTATTCGTATTGATGCCGATGTTGGGCAAAGCGATGCGCTCGATGGCTTTATTTGTCCGAAGTCTTCCGCCGATGTGCTTGTCGGCATGGCTCAACATGCGCGTGAAACACTGCATACGGCGTTCACCTGGACAGGGCCTTATGGGAGCGGGAAATCAAGTCTCGTCATCGCTCTTAGCGCGTTGTTGGGGAGAGATGAGACACTTCACAGAAAAGCTGTGCGCGCATTGGGTGCGCATGTAAAGAAAGAAATACTTCGAGCATTCCCAAGGGAGGAAACTGGCTGTGTAACTGTTCCCGTTGTTGGGCGTCGAGACGATCCGGTTGCAGTCATTGGAGAAGCGCTTACTTCTTCAGGATTGATTTCTGGTAGTCATGACGGAGCTTGGACGGAAGCCACTTTACTTGCGGAGCTGAAAGGTGCCTATCAAGACAATCGTATTGTCATTTTCATTGACGAAATGGGGAAATTTTTAGAAGGAGCTGCCTTACGCGGCTCCGATATTTACCTGTTTCAACAACTTGCTGAGCTTGCTTCCCGAAGCGATGGTCGTCTGGTTGTAGTTGGTATTCTGCACCAGGCATTTGACGAGTATGCTCATCGCTTAAGTCGGGAAATGCGCGACGAGTGGTCCAAAATTCAGGGCCGCTATATCGACTTGCCAGTTAATGTCGCAGGTGAGGAGCAGATTGAGCTCCTTTCACGGGCGATAGAAAGTGATCATAACCCGAAAAGCCCAGGAAAACTCGCAACTATTGTTGCGAATGAAATTCGAAAGAACCGCCCGGCGGTATCGTCAGAGCTGGATCAAAACATAGAGCTATGTTGGCCGCTACATCCCGTTGTTGCAAGTATGCTCGGCCCAATTTCACGAAGGCGTTTTGGGCAAAACCAGAGAAGCGTTTTTGGTTTTCTAAACTCTGCTGAACCGTTCGGATTCCAAGAGTTTCTTTCGTCCATCAACTCGGAAGAGTTGTTTGGAGCTGATCGGCTTTGGGACTACTTGAAGGCCAATTTGGAGCCGTCCATCCTAGCCTCTCCTGACGGTCATAGGTGGGCAATAGCGATGGAAGCTATTGAACGCTGCGAAGTCATTGGGGGTGAGCAAATCCACCAACAGCTTCTAAAAACAATAGCACTCATCGACCTGTTCAAGGATCGGTCAGGACTTGTGCCAAGCAAATCCGTTTTGGAGGCGGCCTATCCTGAATACAGCGCTAACCAAATTGAAAGAGCACTTGGGCAACTTAGTCATTGGTCTTTCATTGTTTATCGAAAATTTTCAAGCTCGTACGCGGTTTTCGCCGGCAGCGATTTTGACATCGAAACAGCGGTAAAAAACGCGCTCGAAGATATTCGGGAGATTGATTTTTCCCATTTGCAGCAACTCGCTGGCATTCAACCAATTTTGGCGAAACGTCACTATCATGAAACGGGCACGTTGCGTTGGTTTGATGTTTCGTTCGCTTCCGTCAGTGAGACACCTAATGTCGCAATTGAGTACGCACCAAAGCGTGGCGCAATTGGTTTGTTTCTCCTTGCAATCCCCACCAATGGAGAAACCGAAGAGGTTGCTGGACAGGTTTGCAGAGAAGCAGCGCGAAATGCTGAGACGAGCGATATTGTAGTAGGGCTTTCTCACCGAGGCTGGGTGATAACGGATTTAGCGCGAGAAGTTCTTGCGCTTGAACAGGTGCGAGACGATAGTCCAGAGCTTGCCGGTGATGCCGTTGCTCGAAGGGAAATTCAGGGGCGTATTGCCTCCCTTCAGGGCCAACTCGAGATGGAGCTGCAAGGTGCGCTGGACAATGCAATTTGGTACGTCAAGCACCGCTCTCCCAAGAGGCAGGTGCATTCCCAGCTTAATATTCTTGCTTCAGAACTTGCATCAAAACGGTTTCCCGATGCTCCGATCATTCACAACGAGTTGCTAAACCGAACTAAACCATCCAGTAATGCCATTGCGGCTCAGAATGCATTGCTACGTTTGATGGTAATAAACGAAGGCTCGCCACGCCTTGGTATAGAAGGATACCCAGCAGAAGGTGGATTATTTGCATCCCTGTTGGAGGCATCAAATCTGTATGCTGAAGGACCAAATGGATGGTTTTTCCGACAAGCCGACGAGCTTGATGACGATACAAACAATTTAGGCCCTCTCTGGCACGCAGCAAAGAAGAGCCTTGAAGAAAATCGTGATCGAGCAATGAACCTTTCCGAAATTTATGACATTTGGCGCTCTGAGCCATTTGGTGTGAAAGATGGCCTGCTTCCGGTACTTGCCGTAGCCTTCATATTGTCGTGCCGCAATTCGGTGGCGTTTTATCGCTTGGGGATATTCCAGGCTCGTTTCAGAGATCTTGACACTGAATACCTCGCTCGAGACCCATCGGAAGTTCAATTGCGATGGATGGATCTGACAGAATTCTCACGACGCTTGCTTTCCGGCATGGCAGATGTTGTTCGTGAATTGGATGAAGCTAACCAGCTGACAGATCTGACGCCGATTGACGTTGCAAGAGGCCTTATTTCTATTCACGATGGACTAAAGCCCTGGGTAAAGAGAACAAACAGACTTTCTGCAAATGCCACGCACATTCGCGGGCTATTCAAACACGCAAATGATCCAAACAAGCTGCTGTTTAACGATATCCCATCATCGTTGCGACGACAGGATGGCAGCGTAGATGAAGAATCATTTGAGGCATTAATCGGTGAAATTCGCGGTGGGTTGAAGGAGCTGATTGAGGCGTACCCGGCAATGCTCCGGCGCGTGATGGATTCCCTACTTTCCGAGCTTCTCGTGCCAAATGCATCTCCTCAAGCACTTGCCGAACTTCGATCTCGGGCTGAAAACATTAAGCAACTTTCCGGCGACTTCCAGCTTGATGCATTTATTGGGCGAATTTCAACCTTCCAAGGTTTGCAAAGTGACGTGGAAGGGTTGTTGAGCCTAGCCGCAAACAAGCCTCTTAGAGATTGGGTTGATCCTGATCTTGATCGAGCCTCCGTAGAGCTTGCTGATCTTGCTCAGCGGTTCCTGCGCGCCGAAACATTCGCGCGAGTTAAAGGCAGGGCTGATAAACGTCACGCGATGGCCGTCGTCGTGGGAATTAATGGGCATCCCACACCACTAGTTAGTGAGTTTCATATTTCAGACGAACACAAAAACGCCGTTGATAAGCTGGTCGTTGATATTCAGAAGACGCTTTCGTCGGCCAAAGGCCTGAAACGAGAAGTTCTCTTGGCTGCACTGGCAGAAACAAGTGCGGCACTCATGACACAAGAAGATAAAACGAAGCGCAACAAGCGCAAAGCCGGAAGAGGCACCTCGTGACGCAGAATTTGACTAAACATGTGTTGGGGCTTTCTGGTGGGAAAGATAGCGCCGCATTGGCGGTTTATATGCGGCAGCACCATCCCGAAATTGAAATCGACTATTTTTTTACGGATACAGGCAAAGAACTCCCGGAGGTCTATGAATTTTTGAATCGCTTAGAGGGATTTCTGGGGAAGCCCATAATCTCTCTGAACCCTGATAGGGATTTTGATTTTTGGCTGAAGCAATACAAAAGCTTTCTTCCTTCAGCTCAAACACGTTGGTGCACCCGCCAACTGAAGCTGCGGCCATTTGAACACTGGATTCAAAAGTTTTTGGACGAAGGAATGGAGGCTATTAGCTATGTCGCGATACGAGCTGATGAACAGTATCGTGAAGGCTATTCCTCAAATAAGGACAAATTGAAGATTAGTCTTCCGTTTATGGAAGCAGGCATCGATAAAATCGGGGTGATGGAACTGTTAGACAGTTCCGGGCTGGGACTGCCGAAATACTATAACTGGCGTTCGCGCAGTGGGTGCACATTCTGTTTCTTCCAACAGAAAATCGAATGGGTTCGCTTGATGGAGCACCATCCGCAGGCGTTTGAAGAAGCAAAAGCTTATGAGAAAACCGCAGTCGAATCCGGTTCACCTTTCACATGGAGTCAAGGGGAGAGCCTCGAGGATTTGGCGAAGCCTGAGAGAATTGCCCAAATCAAGGCAAATCATGAAGCTCGTGTTGCGCGCCAAAAAGCCAATGCTCAATCAAATCCGCTGCGCCCAGATGATGAGCCAATCGATATAGATACACTATATGGTCAATCAAAAATTTGTTTAACCTGCCATAAATAGCTCTCAAAACGGCTACGCCTAGCTCAACGCACTCCCCATATTGCAACTAACCATTGAATCTGCCTAGACTTCGTTCCCGTGTAGAATCGCCACGCATGGAAAATGAGTTGGGACCAGGGCAAAATCTAGCCGAGTTAGTAACTCGCATAAATCGCGACGATCTTTCAAAAATCATCGGCGAGGACGTAATTGACACCCTTGAGGTGGTGGCGGAGAAGGAAAATCACTTAGCCGTCATACGCGATCTGACGATTGCGTCTCTTAGAAATACGCCTGAAGAACTGTTTACGCGTGCAGATGTTCGCAAATTGATCTACGAGGCGATGTCGCACGAAAAACTTCGCGAATTAGCCAACAGACTGGAAATTGCCCCCAATACGGTTCAGTCTATCGATCCGACACGGAATAGAAGCATATGGAAAGGCTACCTAGGCTTTTTTGGTCTTGATGCCCGAGAAATTGCCCCCTTCCAATCGGAGTTACCCGTACAAGAAGTTGGCGTCCAGTTTGGTCTGTTTCCTCATCAAAGGAATGCGGCACAACGTGTGTGGCGAAAACTAGATGGCGATCATAGCCGGGTCGTGCTTCACATGCCGACAGGAGCGGGAAAAACGCGAACGGCAATCCACGTTCTATGCAGGTTTTTGACGTCTCGGGAGCCCGGAGTTGTTATTTGGCTTGCGGCGACTAGAGAGCTGTTGGACCAGGCTGCCGATGCATTTACCGTTGCATGGCCTGTTTTGGGAAATCGTGAAGTCTCGTTGGTACGCCTTTGGGGTGACTACAATGGTGACTTCAAAGAACTGAGTGATGGCATTGTCATTGCTGGTCTGCAAAAATTTAATGCCTTCGCCGATAAAAACGCCTTGGATCTTTTGCGACTTGGTTCGAGAACGAAGCTTGTAATTGTTGATGAAGCCCATCAGGCAATTGCGCCGACTTACGCCAGTCTCATCAACAAGCTTGTTGAAACGGGCTCTTTTCATAGCCTTTTAGGGTTGACGGCCACTCCGGGCAGAACGTGGTCGGACATTGCTCAGGATGAAAAGCTGTCGGATTTTTTCGACGGCAACAAGGTGATGCTTGAGGTCGATGGGTGGGACAATCCTGTCGAATACCTAATGGCTGAGGGTTATCTCGCTAAACCGCATTTTACAACGATTACCTACTCGCCTTCGCACGAATTATCTGAGTGCTTAAGTCGGGTGCCAATGGACGCCGAAGAACTCGATGACAGTGCATTAGACCGTCTTGGTGAAGAAGTTCCAAGAAATAAGGCGATAATTGAAGAGGTACAGCGGCTTATTGAAAACGGACATTTTCGAATAATTCTTTTCGCCGCGTCGGTGAGGCATGCCCAAATAATTTCGGCTGCATTATTTGCTCTAGGTATTGATGCGCCTGTCGTCACGGGCACTACGAATATTGGTTATAGACGCAGAATCATCAATAGTTTCAAATCAAATGCGAAGCCTCCAATTGTGCTATGCAACTATGGGGTACTTACAACTGGGTTTGATGCGCCTAACACCAGCGCTGCAATTATCGCTCGGCCGACCAAATCTCTTGTCCTGTATAGCCAAATGGTTGGAAGGGCAACGAGAGGAATAAAGGCCAAAGGCAATGAAACATGCGAAATAAGTACGGTTGTAGACGTTAATTTGCCAGGCTTTGGCGACATGGCCGAAGCGTTTACAAATTGGGAGGATGTTTGGGATGGCTGATGTTGCACCGGTAACGGAAAATGCTCAAGCCGATAGCGATCCGCACGTCATTCCGGCAAAGCTGGCCATTACTGCCATGCGGGACTCTGGTTATAAAAATACCGCATATGCTTTAGCTGAATTGATCGACAATGCCCAGCAAGCCAACGCTACTGCCATCGAAGTCTTGTGCTTGGAGAAACGTGAGCGTGTAAGAGAGCGTGAGCGGTCAAGAATTCATGAAATTGCTGTTTTAGACAACGGCGATGGGATGGATGCTCAGACTTTAAGAATGGCGTTGCAGTTTGGCAATGGAACTAGGCTAAATGACCGGACCGGCATTGGGCGCTTCGGCATGGGGTTGCCAAACGCTTCCATCTCTCAAGCCTGTCGCTTGGATGTTTGGAGTTGGCAAAACGGTCCCGACAATGCGCTTCACACATACATTGATGTGCGTGAGATCGAAGCTGCTAACATGCAATTAGTGCCGGAGCCAACACATAATCCTGTGCCAGATGAATGGCGAGAAATCGCAGAGCAAGTCGGGGCTTCAGGTACGCTCGTTGTTTGGTCCGCAGTTGAGATTGGGCGTCTTACTTGGAAAACGGCCAAGTCAACCTTGGAAAATACTGAGCAACTTGTAGGGCGAATTTATCGTCGGTTTATCGGAGAAGGCAAACTTTCGATCAGACTGTACGCTGCCGAAGGGAATAACACCCTCTATGACAAAAAAGCGGACTTGGTAGACCCTCTTTATTTGCTTCCTTCCGTCACAGTCCCCGAGCCTTTTACAAACAAACCCATGTTTGAAGTTGTCTTTCCAGATGAGCATGAAATTGAATATCAAGGAGAGGTGCACAAGGTCAAAACCTTGTATTCTGTGGCAAAAAAAGAAACCTACAATGCAGCGGGAATTGCTGATCGCGGTAAGACCAAATATGGCGTGCATGCTCGAAAGAATATCGGAATTTCGGTGGTACGCGCTGGCCGTGAACTTATGCTCGATCAGGGCTGGTGCATAGGTTACGACCCTCGTGAACGTTGGTGGGGCGCTGAAGTGGAATTTCCACCTGCGCTTGATGAACTATTTGGAGTTACCAACAACAAGCAGGCAGCTACACACTTTTCCGAGCTAGCCACTTTGGAATGGCAAGACCTCGCACACGAGGGTGAAGAGCTAACAGATGTAATTCGCCGATTAAAGGAAGATGGAGACCCACGAGGCTGGCTTCTTCGATTAGCGGAAGACATCAAAAAAAATCTTAAGCAGCTTCGTGAAGTTTTGAAGAGTCAAGGGAAGGACCGGAGATCCACCAAGAAAGATCGGCACGATAAGCCCGACGATCTAACTGAGGCAGTGAACAAAAGCTGGAAGGATAGGTCAGAGGAGAAACCGATTGACGGGGAAGAGCAAAGCGTTACCCCGGAACAAGAAAAAGAAATTGCTTCAGATCTAGTCGAGAACAAAAACTACTCCGACCAAGAAGCCGAAGATATTGTTAAGCTTATTAAGGAATCTGACCTCAAGATGGTCTTTCTTGAAGCAGATTTCCCTGACCCATATCAGCTGTTTAATGTGGAAGCTAAAGGTAGCGTCACTGAGGTAACGTTTAACTGCAAACATCCAGCGTTTGACGACATATTTGGTACAATAAATGCGGTTGATGAGGATATTGCAGATCTTTCGCAGGAAGAGCTGATAGAGCGGCTTACACGGGCAGTTAACGCATCAAAAATCGTCTTCGCAGCTTGGGCACGTTATGAGCGGGAAGCGAGTGTAGATCGAGCAAAGGCACTTCAGAAAGTGCGCCTTGAATGGGGCCAAATAGCTTCGGCTTTTCTCGCTCCTGAACCTGATTTGTGAGCCTCATAAATGATCCTTCACGGTGAAAGGGTGAAAGAACTAGTTGCGACGGCCCAAAATGAGGTGCTGCTTTGCGCGCCATTTATCAAAGCGCAGGCACTTCAAGTTGTCTTGTCTGCAATCCAATCATCTGTACATGTTCGAGTGGTGACCCGCTGGCGACCTGAGGAGGTGGCAGCGGGAGTTTCCGACCTGGAAGTATTCGAAATAATTGGCGATAGAGCGCATGCAAAGCTTGAGCTACTTGATGATTTACATGCAAAAATTATTCTTGCAGACGAACGCTGCCTGATCGGATCAGCAAATATTACGGCGGCGGCTCTGGGGTGGAGCAAAAAACCAAATGTCGAGTTTCTAACTGAGCTCGGGATTCGCAATAACGACGTTCAGTCGTTGCTTGAACGTCTAAATTCAGCACAGCCTGCGACCTTTCGGCTGAAGTCTGAGATCGCAGAATTAGCCAAGGCTCTTGCAATCCCGAAAGTGCTTGATGAAGGCAAGATATCTGAAGAAGAACTTGAAGCAGCGGCTAACCCATGGCTTCCAAAATGTGCCGCTCCCGAACACCTTTTTGAAGTCTATACAAATGAAAATGCAAATATAGTTGTTGCGGGAACACGTGAGAATGCACTGGAAGATCTGCGTGACATAAGCCCCCCTCCAAATTTGTCTGAGGAAGACTTTAGGACTTTCGTGGCGACATCTATCGCTGAGTTTCCCGCTGTTGTTCGGTTTTTGGAGCGAGTATCAAGCAAACTAACTGATCATGATGCAATCGAAGTTATGCGGGAAATCCGGCCTACTTGGGAGGAGAGGGATCTCAGCAAACAGTGGGAAATTGTGCGTGATTGGATACGCATTTTTTTTGCAGACAAATTTGAAGTCGCGCCTGAAAGTTTCGTGGTGCGAATGAAAAAGAAATAGGAATTTCAAAGCCGTTCATTGATCAATCAGGGAAAGGCACAGGTCGCAAACGTCTAACGACTCCACCAGTTACGCTCTCGTTTAGCGTAACCGCTTTTGTCTAGAACCTTATTCAATCTCTCCGTTGTATTTTTGATTGTATTTTGTGCGCTTGTATCTTGTGATCAGCCCCACTTGAGTGGTCCGTTTTGATTGTTATTGCAAGACTGGGCTTTGGTCCATCCGGACGATGGTTTCTGGTGCCGGTGGTCGGTAGCCCAAGGCGCTATGTGGACGCTTGGTATTGTAATGTTTCCTCCATTGTTCAATCAGGATTTGTGCTTCCTTCAAGCTGTAGAAGATTTCACCATTGAGTAGCTCATCTCGGAGGCGGGCGTTGAAGCTCTCGCAGTATCCGTTTTCCCATGGCGAACCTGGTTCGATGTATGCGGTCTTTGCACCCACAGCGTTGATCCAGTCCCTGACTGCCTGAGCAATGAACTCCGGCCCATTGTCTGATCTGATGTAGGCTGGAACACCTCGAAGGATGAAGAGATCCGTCAGCACGTCAATCACCTCGGTAGAATTCAGCTTTCGCTTCACCCGGATTGCGAGGCACTCTCGGGTAGACTCGTCCAGGATGTTCAGCGTCCGGAATGTCTTTCCATCATTGGTTCGGCAATGCACGAAGTCATAGCTCCAGACATGGTCAGGATACTCTGGTCGCAACCGGACACATGATCCGTCGTTCAGCCAGAGCCGCCCTCTCTTCGGTTGTTTCATTGGCACTTTCAGCCCCTCTCGTCGCCACAGCCGCTCGACGCGCTTGTCATTCACATGCCAACCAGCATCTCTGAGCAGAGCTGCAATGCGCCTGTAACCGTAACGGCCATACTCACGGGCGAGTGCGATCATATCCGCCACAAGACATTCTTCGTCAGCACGCCCTGCTGGACGTTTCCTCTGCGTGGACCGGTGCTGACCCAGAACACGACAGGTTCGGCGCTCTGACACGCCGAGATGCTGACGAATGTGATTGATGCAGGCGCGACGACGGGCGGGGCTCAAAAGTTTCCCTTTGCGGCCTCTGACAAGATCAACTTGTCCAGGGTCAGATCGGATACCGCCTTGCGCAGCCGCTCGTTCTCTTTCTGAAGGCGTTTGAGTTCTTTCAGTTGGTCGGTTCCCATCCCACCATACTGATTTCGCCACCGGTAATACGTCTGCTCGGTGATACGAACCTGCCGGATAGCATCAATACGCGGCATTCCTTGGCCGACAAGGACTTCAACCTGTCGCAACTTCGAGACAATTTCTTCTGGCTTGTGGCGTTTCGTAGCCATTTTGATCCTCCGTTTTCCTAAACATAACGGCGGACCACTTCAAAGGGGGAGGATCACAGGCGCTTTTGCGTTCTTTTCTTTGAATGGTTGCCAATATTTTACCCTTACATTTTTTGCCTAACCTGAAGTCCAAAACTAGCTCTGGCTACAAATTGGCTACAGTTGGCTACAAACATCTCCAATAAGCTACAATCATTCCCAATAGGAAAGTTGCATGTAATGCATTGAATATACTATAATAATGATATGGGGGCTTTTGAAAATTATTGAAGTGCTTCGGGCCCCATCAAGGAGGGCAAAGACCGACGCAGAAGGGCAAAAAAACACCAAATCCTGATCCCGCAAACAAATAAAGCCTGCCGAGAAATCGGACGGGCTTTTTTGTTGCACCCGACAAGGACCCGGACCTTGCAAAACGCGACCAAAAGGCCAGGTTCACGACAAGCGCCTAGACCCAAAGCGCAACGCGAAAGCAAAATCCCGATCCCGCAAACAAACAAAGCCCGCCGAGAAATCGGACGGGCTTTTTTTTGGATCCGACAAAACAAATCCACCCGAGCAGTGACCAGACCCGACGCAGCAGACTAAAAGTCGCAAAGCTAACCACACTCAAATGGGTGGATCTTGCAGTGTCGGGCCGGAAGACCGGTGTCAAATCAGATTGGATCTGACGACCAGTTTCCGTCGACAAGCCTGCGGACACCCAGGGGATTGGCGTTTTTGAGTTCTTCAGGCAGCAATGCATCCGGAGTGTTCTGGTAACAAAGCGGGCGAACGAACCGATCGATGGCGCGCTCGCCGACTGATGTCGACTGCACATTTGTGCTGGAAGGATATGGGCCTCCATGCGACATGCCGGCGCAAACTTCAACACCTGTGCCATAACCGTTGAAGATTAAACGTCCGACCTTTTTCTGCATAACTGCTGCGATTGCAATACTCATTTCACTGTCGGATTCTTCGGCAAATATCGAACCGGTCAGATGACCATGGAAACTGCCGGCAACCTGCAGCATCTCGCTGTCAGTGTCGCAGAGGATCATCAGTGTCGACGGCCCGAAGATTTCTTCCTGCAGATGCGGGTCGCCCAGATATTCCTTTGCAGAGACGGCCATCAGCACAGGTGCAGCATCATTCCCGGATGCATCCATACCTGTAGACAGAACGGACACGCTCTGCTCACTCTCACGGTGGGAATTTCCTTTTCGAAAACTCGCGCATATCGCGGAAGTCAACATCGTTTGCGGAATTTGCTGCGAAACCAGCTCTGAAGCGTTTTTGATGAATGTTTCCGTTGCCGCATTTTTTCGCGCGACAAGGATACCCGGATTTGTGCAAAATTGACCGGCGCCGAGGGTCATCGCACCTACGAACGCCTGGACAATCGATTCGCCATTTGACGCGAGTGCCTCCTCCAATAGGAACACCGGATTGGTAGAACCAAGTTCTCCGAAAAACGGGATCGGGTCGGGGCGCCCTGTTGCAACATCAAACAGTGCTCGGCCACCGGACACGGAGCCTGTAAAGCCTCCGGCCTTGATGCCCGGATGCTGCACGAGCGCTGTGCCTACAGTCCGTCCCGGACCGTGTAACATTGCAAAGGTTCCCGACGGAACACCCGTTTGCCTGATGGCGGCAAGAATGCAGCCTGCGACCAGTTCGGAAGTTCCCGGATGAGCGGAATGCGCCTTGACGATAACCGGACAACCCGCGGCAAGAGCGGAGGCCGTGTCACCACCCGCAGTCGAAAAAGCCAGCGGGAAGTTACTCGCTGCGAATACAACGACCGGACCGAGCGGCACCTGCGTCAGGCGAATGTCCGGTTTCGGCAAGGGCTGGCGTGCAGGATCGGCAGTATCGATCACAACTCGTTTCCAGTCGCCACGTTTCAACAGATTGGCAAACATCCGCAGCTGTCCGGTCGTGCGGCCAAGTTCTCCACGGAGCCGCGCTTCCGGTAAGCCGGTCTCCAGAATACCGCGTTCGACAATAGGGTCGCTGGCATGTTCCATGGCTGTGGCGATTGCCTCAAGAAAGGTGGCGCGTTTGGCGGCAGGCAGTACCGAATAGGACCGGAAAGCCTCCGTGGCCGCGCTCACTGCCAGATCAATGTCCTCTGGAGAGGCATTGGCAAACTCCGTCGGCAGTTGCGTGTTGTCGGCGGGGTTGACTGCCGTGAAAGCTTCATGCGGCAAGGAAGAAGCGAGCCAACTTCCATTGATCAATAGATTTCCAGTCAGACTTGTCATGTTCAATCTCGGTCATGTTTAGAGTTTGGCTCATGAAGCCTAGGCCACGGGACATTGCCTGACAAAAGACGATTTTTGAGATACAGATGAGGATATACTCATCTAACCAGAACCAATTCCATTCACAGCGCCATGGCCTATCCTTCACTCAACAGCTTGCGTACGTTTGAAACGGCAGCGCGTTTACTGAGCTTCAACAAGGCCGCAGACGAGCTGTGCATCAGTCCTTCTGCCGTCAGTCATCAGATCCGCCAGCTTGAGAACACGCTCGGCGTCAAACTGTTTGCGCGGGTCGAGCGCGGTGTCACGTTGACGTCGAGAGGTGAGTTCTACTTCATGAATGTTCAGCAAGGCGTCCGGATTCTGCTTCGTGCGACGGATCTGCTGATGGATCCAAAGCGAAGCCGAACGATCAAGATGTCAGTCGTGCCGTTTTTTGCCACTCGCTGGCTGATGCCGCGGCTTGAGCGATTTCAGTCTCTCTTCGCCGACTGGGAACTGGCGATTCAAACCAGTACCCAGAAATCCGACTTTGAAGCGGAAGATCTGGATTTTGTCATCCGCAGGGGCAAGGGCAGTTGGCCGAACCTGGTGTCGCGTTTGCTCATGAACGAAAATCTGACGCCGTTCTGTGCGCCGCTTCTGGCCGGTTCAATTTTAGACCTGAATGACCTCAAGACTGCGCCACTTCTCTATAACTCGCAGGTTCCGACAGAATGGAGCGAGTTTTTTGCAAGTGTTGACGAGCCGTTCGATGCTCCGGCCGCACGCCTTGAATTTCAGAATACGTCTCAAATTCTCGATGCCTGCATAGCAGGTGCAGGCATTGCCCTGATGGATCCCGCTTTGATCGCAGCGGAGTTGCCCGACGGGCGCATCACCCCGGCTCTCGACATAACCGTTGCCAGTTACCGCCAGTACTATCTGGTGTTTCCGGAAAATCACGCCGACCGTCAAGCCGTCGATATTTTTTTGAAATGGGTCGACGCAGAGCTTCTCGCACAGGCCACTCAATAACGTCACTGCCGTGAGGATATGCCATACCCTGGTGATGAATTCCAAATTCCGCCTCCGGCAGGCCCAAACTTTCAGCTGCGCAAGACTGTTTCGATGTTCAAGGGCAAGCGCACTGACCGGAACGGCGATCTGCTTTAGCGCAGGAAGAATGCCAGGGTCATGATCGTTCCGACTGTGGTCACAAAGTGATGGAGAAGATCGGTTCTGACGATTTTGAGACTGACCCGAGCACCCGCATAGCCGCCGAGAGTTGCGCTCGCAGCCATGATCAAAGCCTGTTCCCAGGCAATCAAACCTGCGGTGATGAATGTGAGGGCGGACACAAGTGACAGTATGACGGACAGGAGGTTTTTCAAGCCGTTCATTCCGTGCAGGTTTTCGTAACCCAGCAGGCCAAAGGTTGCGAGCAGCATGATCCCGAGGCCGCCGTTAAAATATCCGCCATAGATCGATACACAGATGATTGCGAAGATCGAAAAAAATGTTCCCGGATTTCCCATACCACGTATGCGCATCCAACGGAGCAACGCGGGTCCGACTGCAAAGAGTACCGTCGCGATCATCAGGAACCAGGGTACGATCCACAAAAAGGCCTCCCCTGGCGTGACAACCAGCAAAAGCGCTCCAAGGACACTTCCCACTGATGCGACGCCGATGATTACCGTCAGCTTCAGACTGCCTTCAGGGTGCATGTCTCTTCTGAATGCCCATGCACTGCCGAGATACCCCGGCAAGGCACTCAATGTAGCTGTCGCGTTGGCGCTGATCGGCGGAATGCCCGCGTAAAGAAGCGCGGGCAGGCTCAGGAATGTTCCGCCACCTGCGACGGCGTTCAAGAGGCCGGCCGCAAAACCGGCTGTAAACAGGAATGCAATTTCAAACACGTTCAGTCCCCATTCTGCATGAAGCGGAACTTGTCTTGCACATTGACAAAATGGTCTACAAATTGGTTTGAAAAGGAGAGGCCGATGTCCAGAAAATCAAGCGAATCCGTTTTGACCGAACTTCGGCAACTTCTTGCCGACCTCGCTCCCGATGCAGGTGACAGGTTGCCTGCCGAGCGGGTCTTGTCGATGCGCCTCGGCTGCAGCCGTGAAACGCTTCGAAAAGGGCTCTCCGACCTGGAGAAAGAAGGGGAAATCTGGCGCAATGTCGGGCAAGGTACCTTTCGCGGCGCGCGGCCTCGACATCTGCCTGTCCGGGATACATTGCTGCTGGAAGGCGCAACACCACCTGATCTGATGCGTGCCCGAATTCTGCTTGAGCCGCAAGTTGCTGCCGAGGCCGCCCGCCGCGCGGATGCGGCGGATGTTGCCATATTACGCAAACTGGTTGCGGAAGGACGCAAGGCCGCGGACAGAACCGCATGCGAACAAATAGATGATGCGTTTCATCGCACGGTGGCACTGGTGTCGCGAAACCCTATCCTGATCGGATTTCTGACTTATCTTTCCGGCGCGCGCCGCCGGGCTGCCTGGCAAAAGGAATGGGATCGCACTTATCGTCGTCTGGGCGCTGATGAATTCCGAACTGCCCATGGCGACCAGCACGAAAACATCGTGAACTTTGTTGCATCCGCTGACGCAATCTCAGCTTCCAGTGCCATGGCTGATCACCTGGAGACGGTTGAAGCCGCCATGTCTCCAGGCAGATCGTAAGTGTTTCTTTTCAATAGTATTTCGCCCCTGGTGCGATTGGTCGACCGACGAACGACGTGAGATCCATCTTCCGCAAATTGAGTAGCTCTCCAGCCAACGTGAGCGCTTCTCTCCCGGTCATGTCGAATAGTAAACGCGTGTTGACCGGGCAAAAGGCATAATAAGCGACGCGATGTTGCGCCTTTCAGATGAGACCGTTCACGTCAATAACTGACATGCCCGCATTGCCTGCTGCCTGCAGGCCTTGAGGACTGTCTTCAAAGACCAGGCAGAACCGGGATGTCACACCCAGACGTTCAGCTGCCTCCAGAAAAAGGTCCGGTGCGGGTTTGGCGTTGTTGACATCATCGATCGTCACGACGGTATCGAACAGCTGGAGCAAACCAGCAGCATCCAGTGATGCGCGGACGATTTCTCTCGGGCCACCCGAGGCGACCGCCATCGGTTTCAGGCCGTGGAACCTGCGAGCGACCGAAGCTACCTCCTGTATTTCCCGGACGGACGGCATGTCCTGGAGCAGAGCAGTCCGCAGGTCCTGGACCGTTCGCTCGCGGTCGAGTTTTACGTTGTGCTCCTGCTCGTAGGCGTCCATCAACACGTGTTCGGACATACCGGCGCGCAGGTGATACCAGGCGAGCTCCATGTCCAGCCCGGCATTCCGGAAGGCTTTCCGCCAGCCCTTGCCATAGAGATCAGGAGTCTTGACCAGCGTTCCGTCGCAATCGAAAATCAGGGCCCTGGCGCTGTGAAGGAGTGCCTCAAATTTTCCCGTATCGGGTGATGACAACGCGCCCTCAGGACAATCACTCATGATCAGGCCCGACACTCGACTGACGTTCGATCAGATTGACATCGTAGTGCTTGACGTCCGGCGGGCGTATATCGTCCACGATCCAGGTGAGCATGGCCTGTGCAGCACTTTGCCCGAAGAGTTCCGTGTCACACCTTATGGAACTGAGCCGCGGATAAACGAGTGAACTTTCTTCGATATCGTCAAAGCCGACGAGCCGAAAGTCCTCGCCAACCTTCACACCCGCCTCGGCAAAGCCGGAAAGCATGCCGAGTGCAACGAGATCACTGAAGCAGATCGAAGCTTCGATTTCCGGATGTTCAGAAGCTATTGTAAGCGCCATTTCCCGGCCGAATGCCCGGGAAGGCCGGCCATGGAATGTTGTGGTGGAATATCCAAGGGCGGTCATGACCGTACGATAGCCAGACATTCTTTCATTTGTGATCGGCCGGTCTTTCAAACCGCCGACAAAGGCAATTTTCCGGCAACCCAGGTCGATCAGGTGGTGTGTCGCCATCTCGCCGCCTGCAGCATAGTTGTGCGTGGCGAAGGGGAACAGACCCGTTCGATTGTCGACCTGACGGAGCACCTGCATTGTCGGTATGCCGGCGTGCTCTATCCGGTCAAAGGCATTGTCGCCGCCGCCATAGGCAGGTGAAATGACAAAGGCCGATACACCGTGCTCGATCATCGTTCCGATGACTTGTGCCTGATTGCCGGGGTCTTCGTCTGTGTTGGCAATGACTGTCGAATACCCCTTTCGGGCAAATTCCATCTGCGCGCTTGCAGCAAATTCGGTGAAGAAAGGGTTGCGCAAATCGTTGATGATGAGGCCGATCAGTCCGGAGGCGGCACCGCGCAAACCGGCTGCGGAGCGGTTATAGACGTAGCCGAGGTCACTGATGGCCCTGTTTACATCTTCGCGCGTCGACTGCCTGACCGACGGAGAGTTCTGCAGGACAAGCGAGACGGTCGATTTCGATACACCTGCCTTGTCCGCAACATCCAGTATCGTCGGTCTCTTTTTCATTCGCGCCCACCCCGGCCGTGCTCAATCAATGCCGTGCAGCTTCAAAAGCAGTTTCATCCGCTCAACGGCTTTGTCCGGCTTTGACAACAAACGTGCGCGGTCCGCAAGCCTGAAGACTTCCGCATAGTGCGTGATTTCCCGGGAAGACTGAAATCCGCCCGGCATGATGAAGTGGCTTTGCGCGTCATTCAGCCAGGCGAGAAACGCTATCCCGGCCTTGTAGAACTGGGTCGGGGCCTTGAAGATTTCCCGGCTCAACGGAACCGTCGGGCCGAGCAGCGCATGATAGGTTTCACGGTCGTCCTGCGCCAGGGCTTCAAGGGCCTGGCTGGCGGCAGGCGCGATGGCGGCAAAGGCGCCAAGCAAGGCATGGGAGTAGCGTTTGCCGTCGCCTTCGATCAATTCCGCATAGTTGAAATCGTCGCCGGTATAAAGGTGGACGCCTTCCGGTAGACGCCTGCGCAGATTTTCCTCATAGGATTTTTCAAGCAGCGAGATCTTGATGCCGTCGACCTTGTCCCGATGGGCCCCGATGATCGAAAGCACCGTTTCCATGGCGGTGCCGACATCTGCAGATCCCCAATAACCCTTCAGCTTCGGGTCGAACATGTCTCCGAGCCAGTGGAGGATCACGGGCGCTGAAACCTGTTCGAGCAGCCGACCATAGACAACCGCGTAGTCCTCGGCATTTGCACCGATTGCCGGAAACGCCTGAGAGGCCATCAGGATCACCTGTCCGCCCGCCGCCTCGATCGCTTCCATCTGTTCTGAGTAAGCGGAAATGATGTCGTCTGTTGTCTTGTAAGCGTCCCTCGGGTTTTGATCCGTCCCCGCGCCGCACGCAACACGTGGTTTCAGCGGATGCGCCCGGGCGTCGCGCATGGTGCGTTCGATCAATTCCTTCGCCGTCGGCCAGTCGACCCCCATGCCACGTTGCGCGGTGTCCATCGCTTCGGCAAGGCCGAGGCCCTGGTCCCAGAGCCAGTGGCGAAACCGCAAGGAATTATCCCAGTCGACAGCCGGAGGTCCGAGCCAGGGATCCCGCTCTTTCAGGGGTGAAGAGACAACATGCGCTGCTGCAAAGGCGGTTCGGGTCAGAGGTACGCGCGGGGCCCGGGGGATGAGGGCATCCCCGGCGAGGCGGTATTCCTCAAGCCTGTTGTCGCGCGTGGGAAGGGTCAGCATCGGCTACTCCAAGAACATTTGCTGCCAGTCAGGCGGGGACAGGAATATCGAGTACAAGAATGCCATCAATGCCACCAACCGCATTGGCAACAAGCTTGGCACCAAGTGCCTTGTGATCTGGATGTGTCTGGTAGCGTTCAAGAGCGTCCCAGTTTTCGAAATCGACGACAAAGCCGTGCATGTAGCCGCGTTCGATCTTTTCGGGGCTCTCGCTGCGACCGGACACGATGTCGAGGATGCCGGGGACCTGATCCCGGATCCTTCGCAGTTCCTGGAAAAGATCTTCGATGGTTTCTTCGGAAACACCTGTCTGAAATTTGACGAGAACGATATGTCTGATCATTGAAGTTCACCGTGGTCTTGCCGGATCATGTCAGCTCCCTTTTCACCGATCATGATGGCTGCTGCATTGGTATTGGAGGAAACGACTGTCGGCATTACCGATGCGTCGATGACGCGGAGACGGTCGAGGCCTTTGAAACGAAGTCGCGGATCGAGCACCGCCTTGTCATCGGGGCCCATGCGACATGTGCCGGCAGGGTGATGCGAGGTCTTGGAATGCTCGCAGATGAAGTTGAAATAGTCCTCGTCGGTCTTCACGCCCGGACCTGGCAACCGCTCTGCCTTGATGAAGTGCTCGAGTGGTCCCTGTGCGAGGATTTCCTGTGTCAGCTTCAGGCCTCTGATCGACATCTCCCGATCGCGGGGATCCTGCAGGTAGTTCGGATCGATCAACGGGGCATCATTCGGATTGGCACTTTGAAGGCGAACGCTGCCGCGGGAGCGTGGCCTGAGGTAGCACGAATTGAGTGTGACACCGCCGTCCGGCATCGATGCCACGCCAGATTCAATACCTGTACCAAGGCCAAGATGGAACTGAAGATCCGGTGAGCGTGCTTCCGGGTCGGCGTACCAGAAGCCGCCGGTTTCAAACAGGCTGGAGGAGACCGGCCCGCGTCTCGTGAAGAGATATTGCAGCCCCGCCAATGCCGACCAGTGCAGCTTGGCGTATCGATCATATGTGTGCGGACCGCTGACTTCGCAAATACAGTAGAGATCGAGGTGATCCTGAAGATTGGCGCCGACTTCCGGCTGGTCGTACACCAGCTCGATACCGAGATCTTTCAGGTGGTCGGCGGGTCCGATACCGGACAGCTGCAACAATCTTGGCGAGCCGATGGACCCCGACGACAGAATGACTTCGGCGGAAGCGGTCAAGCGTGAACCATCAATCAATTCGACACCGGTCGCAGTTCCGTTTTCCACCACGATGCGGCGCACGGGTGCGCCGGTTTTCACGTGGAGGTTTTTCCGGTGCCGGTTGGGCGCCAGATAGGCCATGGCGGCAGAAGACCGGCGGGCGTTCTTTTGCGTCAGCTGGTAATAGGCAACGCCATCCTGTTTTTCTCCGGTCACATCCTCGTTTCTCGGAATGCCAAGTTCGGCCGCCGCCTTGAAATAGGCGTCGCAGATCGGGAGGGGCGCGCAAGGTTTGGAAACGCCCAGTGGCCCGCCCTGCCCGTGGTACCGGTTGTTGTATGTGTCGTTGTCCTCCGCCTTCCGGTAATAAGGCAGGACATCCTCGTAGCCCCAGCCGTCGCACCCCATCTGACGCCACTCGTCGTAGTCGAGCGCATTGCCGCGCGTATAGATCTGGGCGTTGATGGCGGAACCGCCGCCAATCACCCTTGCCTGGGTATAGTTGAAGACGCGATCCCGCATGTGTTTCTGCGGAACGGTTTGCCAACCCCAGGAGCCGATGCCCTTGGTCATTTTCGCGAAGCCGGCAGGGACATGATAAAATGGATGCCGGTCGTGCCCGCCCGCCTCCAGAAGCAAAACGCTGACATCAGGATTTTCGGTCAATCTGGCCGCGAGCACCGAGCCCGCGCTGCCACCGCCGATAATTATGAAATCGTAGCCTTTTTCCATTTCGGTCTCTCAAAGGCGTGGAATGGAAAGGCCGCCATCGACATTGATGACGGAACCGGTGGCGAAGGCCATCCGGCCTTCTGCGATCGGCACAACAGCCGAAGCAATGTCTGACGGCTGTCCCCAGCGCGCTGACGGTACAAGGCCATCTTCGATCTGCGGCGTGTATTTGTCCTTCACGGCGCTCGTCATGGCGGTTTCGATAATGCCGGGGCGGATTTCAAAGACGCCGATGCCATGCGGCGCCAAACGGGCCGCAAAGAGTTTTGCCATCATCGAGGCCCCGGCCTTCGACAGGCAGTATTCCGCACGTTCGATCGAAACCATGCCCGCACTGACAGAGGTGACGAAGGTCATCGAGCGATAACTGTCACAGGATTGTTTCAGCATGCGCCGGGCGACATTCTGGGCGAGAAAAAACGCGCCGCGGAGATTGACGCCCAAGGTGAAATCAAAATTGTCGGGTTCAAGATCAAGCATGTCACCGCGTGCCTTCGCAGGTACACCGGCGTTCGAGACAAACGTTGTTATGGGCCCCAACCGGTTTTCGACCTGTTCGACAACCGCCGCGTGGCCGTCAATATTCAACAGGTCATGTGAGAAGAACGATGCATCAGGTCCAAGGCGCTCCAGAGCATCGGCAACTTCCGGGTCGCCGGAGCCGCATTGCGCGAGCAGGGCGATCTTGTAGCCTTCACCGGCAAGTGCTTCGGAAATACCGAATCCGATGCCTCGCTGGCCGCCGGTTACGAGTGCCACCTTGTTCATGCCGCAAGTTCCCGTCTGATCGTTTCCGCTGTTCTCAGGGACAGCGCGGCCACGGTAAGTGCCGGGTTGACCGCGGCGGATGTCGGCAATGCAGCCGCGTCCGTGACAAACAGATTTGGGTGATCCCAGGATCGGCAATCGGGATCGAGAACGCTGTTTTGCGGATCGGCGCCCATGCGAACGGTGCCGCATTGATGAGAAGGAACGCGGCCGTCGAACAGACGGGAAAGCACAATTGGAAATCCGGCCTTTCTCAAAGTCGCCTTCATCTTCCCGACGAGCTTCTCGTGCGCCTCCATGTTGGAGCGGCGCCAGATCAGTTGGATCTTGCCGTTTTTCAGAACGACACGACTTTCGGGATCGGGCAGGTCTTCCGATATCAGATAAAGATCAAGCGCATGACCGGAAATCCATCTGGCCGCAAAGTTTGGAAGTTGGGGCACCTGGATCTTCAGAATGTCCGGTGTCACACGCCCCAGCAGCTGGACGTTGCCGAGCGGTTTGCCTGCATCATTGTCTGCAAGATACCAGTCGTTGAGGCCGAATGTCTTCTGATAAACCGAGTCGTTTTTGTAACGGGGGTCGATTGCGATCATCGCCGTCGCGTTGTGGTTCATGAAACACCGGCCAACATAGTCGGAGCTGTTGGCGATTCCGGATCGAAGCAAAAGAGCTGCGGATTGAACCGCGCCGGCGCAAACGGCAACAATCGACGAAGACAGGTTCGTTTCGACGCCTTCCTTCACATAGGTAACGGTGTCGACCTTTCCGGTTGACGGGTCCACCTTCAGTCCGGTGACCTCCGCACCGGTAATCAGATTGACATTTTCGTGGGCGAGTGCAGCCTCCAGCCCGCAGGTCTCCGCATCCATTTTCCCGCATCTTAGATCGGGATAGCCGTCCCAGCCGGTTTTTCCGGCCGAAAGCCATCTGTCGATATCGACGCCAAGAGGAAGACAGAAGGGATTTACGCCTGCCTGTTCAAGTCTCATGCGCGCAACCCGGATTGCCGGCTCGTCCGGTACCGGAGGAAACTGATAAGGTCCTGCGTGCGCCGGCTCGGTCGGGTCGGATGTCGCATCCCCCCTGACCCGGTAAAGCCTTTCGGCTGCGTCATACCAGGGAGCCAGTACGTCGTAGGACAATGGCCAGGCGGGCGAAACACCTTCAAAATGTTCCAGTTCCGCAAAGTCTTCCGCGCGGTAGCGGATCAAAACGGCGCCATAGAGCTTCGAATTGCCACCGACATTGTAATAATTGCCCGGCTCGAAGGATTTGCCGTTTTCATCGAGCCAGGTTTCGGCAGACCGGAAGGCGCTGTTGGTATAGATGCGCCAGGGGTCGCGCGCCGGCGCATCGTCCGGGATCCGGTGACCCCGTTCAAGGATCGTGATTTGTGCTCCGGACGGTGCAAGACCGGCGGCGAGTGTCGCGCCGCCCATCCCGCTTCCGACGATGACGATGTCCGGCGCAGACGTCATGCTTCAGGCGATCCTGTTTTCGCTTTGCGGGTCGAAGGCGACAGCCTTTTCCATGTTGAAAGCGAAGGGGAACGTCTCACCGGCATTGACCGCGACATCTGCGCGGAACCGGCCGGTGACATCCTTGCCGCCGATCTGGCTGACGACAAACGTATCGGATCCCGCCGGTTCAGTGATCTCGACCGGTGCCTCGACAATGTGAACCGACTGCGAATTCCGGTCGGCACCATCCCTGTCGGTGATCGCTTCCGGCCTGATTCCAAGAATGATGTCCCGACCGATACTGGAGCCCAGGGTATCGGTGGCAAACGGTATGGCTGCTGTCGAGCCGTTGATGAGGGTGACTTCGGCGGCAGGCTGCCCGTTTTCCGAAACGACCTTTGCCGGAAACAGGTTCATGGACGGAGACCCCATGAAACCGGCTACGAACATGTTCGCGGGGTTGTCATAGATCTCTTTCGGCGTTCCAAGCTGCTGTACGTAGCCGCCGAACATCACCGCAATGCGCGTCGACAAGGTCAGCGCCTCGATCTGATCGTGGGTGACGTAGACGATGGTTGTGCCGAGTTTGCGGTGCAGTTTCTTGATTTCAGTGCGCATGTCGACACGCAGCTTGGCATCCAGGTTCGAGAGCGGCTCATCGAACAGGAACACGTCCGGTTCGCGTACGAGTGCACGGCCCATGGCAACACGCTGCCGCTGGCCGCCTGACAGCTGTCCGGGCTTCCGGTCAAGCAAATGGCTGATCTGAAGCAAATCCGAGACCTGGGCAATGCGCTTTGCCCGCTCCGACTTTTCGATGCCGTGCATTTCCATGCCGAAGGAGATGTTGCCGCTCACCGTCATGTTCGGATAGAGCGCGTAGGACTGGAACACCATGGCAATGTTGCGGTCTGCCGGCTTGACGCCGTTCATGCTTTTGCTGCGAATGGCGATTTCGCCGGACGTGATGTCTTCCAGGCCTGCAATCATGTTGAGCAGGGTGGACTTGCCGCACCCCGACGGTCCGACGAGAACGAGAAACTCACCTTCTTCGATAGAGATGTCGGTTTCATGCAGAACCTGCACTGTTCCGTAGGACTTGGTCGCCTGTTTGATGTCGAGAAAGCCCATTGTCTTATCCTTTAACTGAGCCGGCCATCAGGCCACGGACGAAGTATCGGCCCGCAACGATGTAGACGAGTAGAGTTGGCAGGGCGGCCATGATGGCACCGGCGAAATGGACGTTGTACTCCTTCACGCCGGTGGACGATTGCACCAGGTTGTTCAACGCAACGGTCATTGGTTGACTGTCGAAGTCCGAGAAGGATGCACCGAACAGGAAGTCGTTCCAGATGTTGGTGAATTGCCAGATGATGCAGACAACGGCGATCGGACCGGATGACGGCAACAGAATGCGCCAGAAGATGCGGAAGAATCCGGCCCCGTCGATCTGTGCGGCCCGGACCAGTTCGGTCGGGAAGGCTGCGTAATAGTTTCGGAAGTACAGCGTCGAGAAGCCGATGCCGTAAACGAAGTGCACGAAGATCAGACCTGGCACCGATCCGGCAAGTCCCATCAGACCCAACATCCGGGCCATCGGGATCAGCACCATCTGGAACGGGATGAAACAGCCGAACAGAAGCAGGCCAAAGAGTATGGTCGCACCGGGGAAGGTCCACTTGGTCAGGACATAGCCGTTAAGCGCGCCGACAATTGTCGACAGGGCAACGGCGGGAACGACCATGATGATCGAATTGAGGAAGTAGGGGCGAAGCCCCGTCGCCTCGACGCCGACCTGGGCACTTGACCAGGCGCTCAGCCAGGGCGCGACGGTCCAATCCTGCGGCAGGGCCATCATGCCACCGGCCGTGATTTCGGACAGCGGCTTCAAAGAGTTGACCAGCATCACGTAGAGCGGCAGCAGGTAGTAAATGCAGAAGAAGACCAGCAGCGTATAGAGGACAACACGGCCGAGGCTGAAAGAGCTTTTTGCGGGGGCAGCAGCCATCACTTCTTCTCCCTCAGTTCGGACCAGAGATAGGGGACGATGATGGCGGCAATCGTCATCAGCATGATCACTGCGGACGCTGCGCCGATACCCATCTGGTTCCGGGTGAATGTGTAGGAATACATGAATGTTGCCGGCAATTCGGTCGCGGTTCCGGGGCCACCGCCGGTCAGGGCGATAACAAGGTCGTAGGATTTGATCGCCATGTGGGCGAGCACCACGAAGGCCGACATGAAGGCCGGGCGCAATTGCGGGATAACGATCCGGCGGTAGAGCGCCAACGTGGAGGCTCCATCTATCTGGGCCGCTTTCAGCATCTCGTTGTCAATGCCGCGCAGGCCTGCGAGGAACATCGCCATGACGAAGCCGGACGTCTGCCAGACCGCTGCGATGACGATCGTGTAGATCGCCATCTGGCTGTCCTTGATCCAGTTGAATTCGAATGTCGTCCAACCCCAACCGCGCACCACGGCCTCGATACCGATGCCCGGATCAAGGAACCATTTCCAGGCAACACCGGTGACGATGAAGCTCAGGGCCATCGGGTAGAGATAGATGGTCCGGATAAATCCTTCTGCGCGGATGCGCTGATCGAGCAGGATCGCGAGCAGCAATCCAAGGGCGCAACAGATGGTGATGTAAAGAACGCCGAAAATAACGAGGTTCGAGACTGCCGTGTCCCACGCCCGGATCCGGAACAGGTTCTCGTAATTCTGCCAGCCGATCCATTCGAAGGAAGGCAGAATCCGGCTGTTGGTAAAGGACAGATACAGCGTGAACAGGATGAACCCGTAAACGAAGATCGCGACAATCGCGACCGTCGGGCTCAGCACTATTTTGGGTAAAGCGTCGCGCAGTCTGTCAACAACGGAACCGCGCGGGTTCGCCGTTTCAGAAATAGACATCTCAAGCCCCCGGTAAGGGGAAAGCGGTGAACAGTCACCGCTTTCCGTAGGGTATTTTACTTGTTGATTTGAACGGCGGTTACGAGTTCGTCGACAGCAGTCGCGCTGTCATACTCGCCGTTGAAATGCGCCGTGATGACATCATACATGGCGTTCTTGATGGCGGCAGGGTTTGCATGGCCGTGCGCCATGGAACCATAGAGGTTACCGCTGTCAGCAGCTGCCTTCAGATCCGCCATGCCCTTCTTCCCGCAGGCATCGAAGGCTTCATTGGAAACGTCCGTGCGTGCCGGGACCGAGCCTTTGACCACGTTGAACGCGGACTGGAAACTCGGAGACAGGATTGCTGTTGCAAGAGCTGCCTGTTCCTTGCCAACTTCCTTGCCCTGGGCAAACATTGCGAACTGGTCGGCGTTGAAGGTGACCTGGTCCTGAGTGCCGGGGAAGCGGAAGCAAAGGAAATCCGCATCGGGTTTCTTGCCGGCGTTCAGGAATTCACCCTTGGCCCAGTCGCCCATCATCTGGAAAGCCGCATCGCCATTGATCACCATCGCGGTGGCAAGGTTCCAGTCGCGGCCGGAGAAGTTGTCATCGACATATGAGCGGATAACGCCCATCCGGTCGAAAGTTTCCTTCATCGTATCGGAACCAAGTGTTTCTTCATCAAGGTCGATGAAGGCTTTCTTGTAGAATTCCGGTCCGCCGGTCGACATGGCGACTGCATCAAATACGGTTGCGTCCTGCCATGGCTGGCCACCATGTGCAATCGCGGTCTTGCCCGAGGCTTTCACTTTCTCAAGCGCTGCCACGAACTCGTCCCAGTTTGTCGGAACCGCGATGCCGAGTTCGTCCAGAACCGCCTTGTTCGCCCAAACCCAGTTGGTGGAGTGGACATTCACCGGTGCGGATACCCACTTGCCGTCATGCTTGGCAAACTGCTGGAGCGCCTCGGGAACAACCTCGTCCCAGCCTTCCAGGCCAGCCTGGATGTTCAGATCGGCAAGTGCGCCTTCCTTGGCCCAGTCGAGAATATCGAAACCGAGCATCTGTACGGCGGTCGGCGGGTTGCCGGACGTTACGCGGGCACGCAGCACGGTCATGGCCTGAGAGCCGCCGCCACCTGCAACCGGCATGTCCTGCCAGCCGATACCCTGACCTTCAAGGTCTTCTTTCAAAACGTTCAGAGCAGCAGCTTCGCCGCCGGATGTCCACCAGTGCAGAACTTCAACATCTTCTGCCTTAACGCTGGTGCTCGCTGCCATCAGTGCAGCAGCTGCCGTCATCATCGTCAACTTACGCATGGATTTCCTCCCTTAACGTGCTCGTCGTCGTCATGGGCGCCGGTTGCCGGTCGCCCGGTAGTCACGCAACGTCTATTGTAACGTTGCAAACCGTGGTGATGTCAACAATTTAATTTTCTCTCGTTTGGAAAATCTTTTCCGTTATTTAACATCAGCTTATCTTCAAGTTCGAGATATTGCATTGCAGCATCTTAATTTGTTGCAACGTTTTAAATTCCCTGATTAGACTTGTGCGGACATTCGAGCTGCAAACCGTGGGGTAGAGAGAGCGGGCATGTCGCGTAAAACCTTGGAAACCAAGGCAGAAAGTGCCGAAGAAACAGCATCGCGCCCGACGCTGCGCACGGTCGCGGCGGAGGCTGGCGTTGCGGTGACGACGGTTTCCCGCGCCCTCGCGGATGACCCGAGGATCGCCGAATCCACCAGGAAACGCATTTCCGAAATCGCCGACAGACTGGGCTACGTTCCCAATCGCGCGGCGCAGAGATTGCGCACCGGCAGAACCAAGGTCATCAGCCTTATGATCAATCCCAGGCACGAGTTCCTGAGTTTTACCTCCGAGTTTCTCGGGGGCATGTATGAAGGGCTTTCCGGAACGGGTTATGCCATTAACATCACTGCCGACAGTTTGGGCGAAGACCGGCTGGACGCCATTCGCAATATCCGCCGCCATTCGCTGGCCGACGCGATCGTGTTCACCCGGACCGAGTGCTTTGATGACCGGGCCCGTTACCTTCTTGAGCACGATTTTCCGTTTGTCACTCACGGGCGCACCGACTTCATGACACCGCACCCGTTTGTCGATTTCGACAACGAGGCGTTCGTCCGTCTGGCAATCGAGCGGCTCGTTGAAAAAGGACGGCAGCACGTGTGTATCGTCATGCCGAACGAAAAATACACCTTCGGCCAACATCTGCGCTTTGGCGCACGGCAGGCGGCGATGACCCATGGTGTTCGGTTGACGGTGCCCGGTGCCGTCGACCTCGACAGCGAACCGGACGAGATTGCCGCCATGTTGCGTGGCCTTCATGGCGGACCGGATGCACCAGACAGCTACATCTGTGTCGGTGAGGTCAGCGCGTTGATCACGCTGGCCTGTCTCAACGACATGGGTCTGACCCAGGGGCAGGAAGTGGACGTTCTTGCAAAGCGTGCGTCGCCGATTTCCAATCACTTTCGACCGCGTATCGAGACGATCGACGAGGACCTGCGAGCGACCGGCCGCGCAATGGCGAAGGTTCTTCTCGGTAGAATGTCCGGGGAGCCGGTGGAGGATCTGCAGATCCTGTTGAAGCCCGAGGGACCGTTCTCGGTTTCCAGCTAGGACCATCATCCCGACACCCAGGGCTCGCGGTTCTTGCCGATCCGCATGGTTACCGTTTTCGCCTCGAGAAATTCATCAAGTCCGTATTTGCCGAGTTCACGCCCCTGGCCGCTTTGCTTGACGCCGCCGAACGGCAGTTCCGCAAATCCGTCCATCCAGGTATTGGTCCAGATCGTCCCCGCGTGCGCACGCCGGGCAAATTCCAGGCAGGTGTGGACGTTTTCGCTCCAGACCCCCGCGGACAGTCCATAGTCGGCATCGTTTACCAGAGCGATGGCCTCATCAAGCGTTTTGAATGTCAGCACCGAGAGGACCGGTCCGAAGACTTCCTCTCGGGCGATGGGCATGTCGCCGGTGACATTCGTCACCACAGTCGGCTCGTAGAACTGGCCGCGCAATCCGGGAACTTCCAGCACCTTGCCGCCAAGCGGTACCGAAGCGCCGGTTGCTCTGGCTTCCTGAACATAGGTATCGATTTTGTTATTGTGTTCAGGTGTGATGATCGCGCCGACCTTGGTCGATGGGTCCAAAGGGTCGCCAAAAGGAACAAGACGGGACAGGGCAACCGTACGTGCGACAAATTCTTCCGCTATATCCTCGTGCACAATGATCCGGGATCCCGAATTGCAGCATTCGCCTGCATTGAAATAGACACCGAAAACAACAGCATCCGCCGCGGCGTCGAGTTCCGCGTCCGGAAAGATCACCTGCGGGTTCTTGCCACCGAGTTCCAGCGAAACCTTCTTCAGCGTACCTGCGGCTGTTTCGACGATCGCCTTGCCGACAGCCGTCGAACCGGTGAACGTCACCATGTCGACCCGCTTGTCTGTGGTCAGTGCTGCTCCAACCGGATCGCCAAAGCCGAGCACGATGTTGGCGACGCCGGCCGGGATGCCTGCCTCCAGAAGCAGTTCGCCCAGGATGACGGTTGTCGCTGGTGTCATCTCCGAGGGTTTGATGACGGCTGTGCACCCCGCTGCGAGCGCAAAAGGAAGCTTCTGCGATACGATCAGGAAAGGAAAATTCCAAGGTGTGATGATCGAGACGACCCCTACAGGTTCCTTCAGAACAAGCCCGAGGAAGTCGTTGCCCAGAGAATTGTGGCTCTCGCCATGAAGCGTGCGTGCGAGAGACGCCGCGTATCGCCAGATATCGGCAGCACCCTCGATCTCGGCCATTGCCTGGCTGATCGGTTTGCCGGATTCAATCGTCTCGTGGAAGGCGATGCGTTCCCGGTCCCGGTCGATCAGTTCTGCAACCTTCAGCAGGAGTGTTGCCCTGTCCTTGCCTGTCGTGGCAGTCCAGCGTCCTTCGTCAAAGGCGCGCCTTGCGGCAGAAATGGCAGCATCAACATCCAGGAGGTTGCCCCGGCAGGCGACCGTGACCACCGCATCATGTGACGGTGAGACCCGCTCGAACGTGGCACCGTCAGTGCTTGAGCGCCAGTCACCGTCGATCAGGTGCCGGGCAACAAAAGGGTCTGCCGGTATCCGGGCGTTGCTAATGGAGACGACATTCAGATCACTCATGATTATTTTCCAGGAAAATTCGGTTTGCGCTTTTCGCGAAAGGCGGTGACACCTTCGGTGCGGTCGGCGGTTTGTCCAATCATGCCTGCGCCGAGGGCTTCGATCATGGCGTTGCGATCTTCCCCGGCTGCGGCATGGACCATGTATTTGGCAACCTCGACCGAACAGGAGGATCTGCCGGCCAGGCCTTGTGCCAATTCCATTGCCCTTGTTCTCGGATCGTCCGATATCTCGGCCACAAACCCGCAAGCGTGGGCGCGTTCGGCCGAAATACGGCGGCCGAACAGGGCCATTTCCTTCACGACCGGTTCGCCGAGCAAGCGGATCAGGCGCTGCGTGCCCGACCACCCCGGCACGATTCCGACCGCGGCTTCGGGCAGGGCAAGCGTGGCATGCGGTGCCATGATCCGGATGTCTGCCGTTGCCGCGAACTCAAGCCCACCACCGAAGGCGTGACCTGCGAGGGCAGCGACTGTCGGCTTGCCAAGGCGTGCAAGGCGATCGAAAATGCGATGACCTTCGCGAACCCAATGGCGAGCAAATTCCCACGGTTCCAGTTCTCCCCAGGCGACAATGTCGGCGCCGGCGCAAAATGCCTTGCTGTCCTCCGCGCTGATCACGACGGCACGGATGCCGGGATCTCTTTCGATTTCCGCGCAATGTGGCTCGACCGCACCCAGCATTTCAGCTGTAAAGGCATTGAGCTTTGCCGGATTGTCGAGACGAAGCTCGGCAACGTCACCGTGGCGTATCAGGTGAAGCGCGCTCACAGGTGAAGCTCCATCGCTTTGGTCCGCAACAGGGCCTTCGGCATTTCCCTGAGGTCGTTTGCGAGTTTCACGCGGCCGCTGGATGCGTCAACAATATCCCTTTGCGGCTCGATGCCGGGCATGATTTCGGTTGCCAGCAGGCCTGCGTCGGTCAACTGAATGACGCAGCGCTCGGTGACGTAGAGAACCTCCTGACCGGTTTCGCGGGCGCGGTTGCCGGAAAACGTGACATGCTCGACCCTGTCCACCATCTTGGTGAACTTGCCCGGAGCGTTCACGGTCAGGGCTTCGTCGGTAAGTGACAGATCGGCTCCCGCCTCGAACAGGCCGGAAAACACGATTTTCCTGGCATTCGCGGTAATGTCGACAAAGCCGCCGCACCCGGCTGTCAGATAGGGTTTCTTGCCGAGTTTAGAGACGTTGACATTGCCCTGAAGATCAATTTCCAGAAAGGACAGGAAAGAAACGTCGAAGCCGCCTCCCTGGAAATAGGTAAACTGCTGGGGTGAAGGCATATAGGCGTCGGCGTTGGAGGCGCAGCCGAAGGCAAATCCTGTCAGCGGCATCCCGCCGGTCGCGCCCTGTTCGATCGCCCAGGTGACGGCCTGCTCCTGACCGGCCTCGAGGAGCACTCGCGGAACCATCGCCGAAATGCCGAAGCCGAGATTGGCCGTTTGACCTCTGCTCAACTCCATCGCCGCGCGCCGCGCGACTACTTTTTCGATGCCATGTTCGGCAAGAGAGAAGCTTGACCAGGGGCGCATGATCTCGCCGGAGATTGCCGGATCATAGTCTGTTTCCGTCGTCTGGCGCTGGTCAGCGTCGACGACGACAAGGTCAACCAGATGCCCGGGAACGCGAACGTCATGGGGGCGTAGCGAACCGGCTGCCGTGACCCGCTTGACCTGGGCAATGACCAGGCCGCCATGGTTGCGGACTGCAATAGCCTGCTCCAGGCCGCCAAGATAGGCACCCTCGTGCTCATAGGTCAGGTTGCCGCGCTCGTCGGCGGTTGTGGCGCGAATGATGGCCACGTCCGGTATGATGTTCGGAAAATGCAGCCAGGTCTCTCCACCGAGTTCCATTCTCGACACTATGGGCTGTTTGGTCGCCGCATCGTTCATGGCGCAACCTTCACGGACCGGGTCGACAAATGTCTCCAGGCCGACTTTGGTCATGACACCCGGCCGCCTTGCGGCGACATCCCGGTGCATGTCGAACAGAATTCCGGAGGGAACGTTGTAGGCAGCGACCCGGTTCTCGACGAGCATGCGCCAGATCTCAGGCATTGGAAGGGAAGACGGACCCGAGGGATAGGACCCTGCGATGATCGTTGACAGAAGGCCGTCCCTGGCAATGTGATCGATACCCTTGATGCCATACATGTCGCCGGCAGCAATCGGGTGCAGCGTCGTCAAATTCCGCGGGTGCCCCTCTTTGTCGAACCTTGCTCCGAGGGCTTCAAGGACCTTGTCGGGGCAACCGAGGCCGGAGGACGAGGAAACGGTGACAACGGCTCCGTCCGCAATTCGTGCGACAGCGTCTGCTGCCGTAACGATCTTGGAAGACATGGATCAAAAGCCTCCGTAGTCGACGCGGACGGTCGAACCGGATTGTGCCGCTTCGCGAACAGCATGAGCTACAGCCAGTGACTTGATGCCGTCGATGCCGTCGGCGGAGGGGCTTCCGGTTCCGCGAACTGCTCCGCAAAAGAGGCCGAGCGCGCGGTGATAAAGATTGTGTGTCTCGAACGAGATCTGCGTTTCGCCATTGGTATCAACGAGCCTGATCTCACCGACCGGTTCCTGGGTCATGACGTTGCGCGCGAAGATGGAACCGTCCGTTCCATGGAATTCGATTCCCGTCCCGGCAAAGGCATGCGTGAAGCTTTCGTGTGTCTGAATCATTGCGCCGGAAGGCATGGACCAGACCGACATGACACTATCCTCGACGCCTTCACCCATACCTGATGTTCCCGCTTTCGCGACGACATCGACGGGGTCTTCGGCCAGATGAAAGCGGATCGTGTCTGCGTCATGAACTGTAATGTCAGGAATGACACCACCACCTGCGGACGCGTCGTTGATCCGCCATCCGCGCAGATGTTCCGGCAGGTGGACGGCATGAAAAACGCGCGCGCTCAGAACCTTGCCGATGCGGCCGGAGGAAATCAGGTCGCGGACCGCGAGATGCGAACCGGCGTTGCGCAGATGATGGTTGGTGGCAAAAGTGACGGCGTTGTTGCGAGCGGCCTCTACCATCTCGACTGCGTCGGAGAGTGTCATGGCCAAAGGCTTTTCACACAGAACATGCTTGCCCGCGGCAATGGCGGCCAGGGCCTGAGAGTGGTGCTTCTCGTTGGTCGTGGAGATATAGACCGCATCGACTGTTTCGTCTGCCAGTTGCGCTTCCAGATCGGTAAAGCTTTCCGGGATTGCATTGTCCCTGGCAAAGACAGCGCCGCGCTCCGCATCGGAGCTCAGGACCGATTGAATTTCGGCTCCTTCCTGCGCGCGGATCGCATCAATCACATAACCAGACGCAATTCGGCTTGCACCGATCAGGGCCCAACGCATTCAAACCTCCCTATAAGCTCGTTTTGGAACGTTCCAATTTGGATGCATAAAACTTGGAACGTTCCAAAAAGTCAATATGTGAAGTCGGATATTTTGTCCGGTTGTCCGAATTCATGTTTGCCGAACCAAGTTCATGCAGAGGAACGAAACCCGGAATTGCCGCGACGATCGACGCTGGTATTTGTTGAAATCATCGATTTCAAAAAAAGATCCAGGCTTGCAATGGCGGCAATTCAAACTCCGGTCAGGGCGTCAAGCACACGAGATACGGTGGCGACCCCCGATCCGGTGGCCCTACCGTCCGTGCTCGATCAGATGGGCGCGAACCGCATCATTTATCCACCTTTGCAGGGAGTTCAGCAGTTTCATCAGAAACGGTCGTCCGGCCAACTCTCATGCAGATTGTCAATCACGTATGTATGCGCATGCCGCTTGCCGGAAGCGTTTTTAAGGTGCGGGTGATCAGCCGGGAGTTCAGGATGTTCATGAATGATAACCTTGGCGTCCGACGAGGGCCAAAGTCTTGCAGCAGCAACGGCACCGATGATTGCCAGGACGGCGAGTGTCAAAATGGTCGTTGGCAAGCCTGCCCCGCTGCCGAGCCAGCCGGCAAGCGGATAGGTGACCAGCCAGCAGCCATGTGACAGGGCGAATTGTGCTGCAAAAACCATCGGCCTGTCTTCCGCATGCGCAGAATTGCGCAAGAGGCGCCCGGATGGAACCAGCACCGCGGAATTGGCAAGTCCCATCAGGAACCATGTCGCAAGGAGATAGGGCCACAAGGCCGGTTCTGGAAGTTCCACCAACAGGACGGCAAACCCGAACAACAGCAACGGCAGGGCAAGCGCACCCGACAGCATGATGTTCCTGTCTTTCAAGGAGGCAAGCAACCGTGGCAGGGCAATGGCCATTACCATGGATCCTCCACCATAGGCGGCCATTGTCAGGGCAAGGTCCGTGTCGGTTCCGCCGAGCAGCGTCTTGACGATGACGACAGAATTCACGATCACGATGGCGCCGGCGGCAGAGACGGTCAGGTTGAGCGCCAGTAGTCCCTGAAGTCTGGGGGTTCGCAGATAGATCCGCATTCCCTGCGAGATACGCTGCCACGGTGAAACGCGCCTGGTGGTCATGATTGCCGGAAGTGTTACGGTCAAAACGAGTGCGGCGGATACCAGGAAGCCGACCACCGTACCGCCAAAAAGCCAGTGAAATCCGACAAGACCGATCAGGGCGGCAGCTACCATCGGGCTCAGCAGGTTTTCGAGATCGTAGGCCATCCGCGAAAGAGACAGCGCATTGGTATAGTCATCCTCGTCAGGCAGGATGTCCGGTATGGTCGCCTGAAAAGTTGGCGTAAAGGCCGCGGAGGCCGATTGCAGAAGCGCGATCAGGACATAGATCTGCCAGACTGAATCGACAAAAGGCAAGGCGATCGCAACGCTGGCCCGGACAAGATCGAGCACAACAAGAAAAGGTCTGCGTGGAAAATGTGCGGCAAAACCGGCCGCTACCGGCGACAGGGTGACGTAGACGATCATCTTGATGGCAAGCGCTGTACCAAGAACCGCTCCGGCATCGGCGCCCGCCAGATCAAAAGCAAGAAGGGCAAGTGCCACCGTCATCAACCCGGTTCCAAAGAGGGCGATGACCTGGGCTGCAAAAAGATGCCGGTAGGTTCGATTGGCAAGAACGGTGAACATGTATCAGGTGCGGCTTCCGGCTGGTGCTGATCCTTGCTTGACTGATAGCACTTGCACGGTCCGACATCCATGATGGTTCAAACAGGCAAGGTCCAGACCACCGGAATTAATGCGGATGCGAGCGGGTCTCGCCGTAGTGGCCTACCTTGCTGCTATGCCGAACGGCATTTTTTCGCGCGCGTTCCGGTACCATTCGATGATCTTGCGCCGTTCTTCTGGCTCCATGTAGGAAACGTTTGCCGGTGGCATGGCGTTGGTAACACCGGCCTGCAGATAGATTTCCCGGGCAGCACGGACGACATCGGCTTCCGTTTCCAGAACCACGCCCTTCGGTGCCCAGTAAATACCCTCATAAAACGGTTCGCGGGAATGACACATGGAGCAGCGTCCGGGAACGATGGCCATCACGTCCTCAAAACCCTTCGCACTGGCAAATGCCTGTTCCGTGGGGTTGAGCGTGCGGGAATCGGAAACCTCAAGACTGTCGGCACTCCACATCGGCGCCATGCTCAGGTGAATGATCGCAACGAAGAGGATTGCCGTCACCAGCCATGTCCACATGGGCGCGCTGCCTCCCGCGTGCTTGGTGTTGAAATAGTGCCGGATCGATACTCCCATCAGGAATACCAGTGCAGCGATCACCCAGTTGTATTCGGAGGCGAAGGCAAGCGGGTAGTGATTGGAGAGCATGAGGAAGACGACAGGCAGCGTCAGATAATTGTTATGCATCGACCGCAGCTTGGCGATCTTGCCGTATTTGGCGTCCGGGGTGCGTCCGGCCTTCAGGTCGGCCACGACGATCTTCTGGTTGGGAATGATGATCAGGAACACATTCGCGGTCATGATGGTCGCCGTGAAGGCTCCCAGATGCAGCATCGTTGCGCGGCCCGTGAATACCTGATCATAGCCCCAACCCATCGCGACAAGCATGATGAACAGCAGGACCATCAGCAATGTCGGGCTGTCTCCGAGTTTCGACTTGCACAGAAAATCGTAGATCAACCATCCGATCGTGAGCGATGCAGCCGAAATCACGATGCCCTGCCACAAGGCCAGATCCGCCTTCGCCGGATCAATCAGATAAAGTTCGCCGCCGACCCAATAGACGATCATCATGAGCGCCGCGCCGGAGAGCCATGTGGCATAGCTCTCCCATTTGAACCATGTCAGATGTTCCGGCATGTTTTCTGGTGCCACCAGATATTTCTGGATGTGATAGAAACCGCCGCCGTGGACCTGCCATTCTTCTCCGAAAGCCCCGGGCGGCAGGTGCGGCGACTTGCGCAATCCCAGATCCAGAGCGATGAAATAGAAGGACGAACCGATCCAGGCGATGGCAGTTACGACATGCAGCCACCTGACGGCGAATGCCAGCCACTCCCAGATAATGGCAATATCCAACATGGTGTCCCTCCGGTCCCCTTTAACGGCAAGCTAATCTAACTTGAAATTTTCTGGTATCTCGACATAATTCCGAGCAGTTTCAAAAAAAACGGAAAAATAAGGCGTTGGCCTATCTGGAGAATATACGGACGTTCCTGCGCGTTTATGAATTGGGGAACATGTCCGCCGCAGCCCGCGATCTCCGGATTTCATCGGCTGTTGCATCTGCGCGGATCTCCCAGCTGGAAGAGCATCTGAACGTGCGCCTGTTCCAGCGGACGACGCGTGCGCTCAGCCCGACCGAACACGGGACGCTGTTTTACCGCGGTGCGACCAAGATCGTGGAGGCCGTCGAGGAAGCCGAAGCTGAAATCAGCAACGTCACGCAGTCGCCACGGGGCACCTTGTTCATCGCAGCCCCGATCGGCATGGGTCAGCGACTGATCGCACCTGCAATCCCGGTGTTCAAGGACGCCAATCAGCTGATCGATATCCGCTTGCGGCTGTCCGACCGGAAGGTCGATCTGACGGGGGAAGGTCTCGACGCAGCATTTTTCCTGGGATTGCCGGAAGACTCAACGCTCAAGATCCGAAAAATAGCCGATTGCGAACGGGTGCTGTGTGCCTCACCAGGCTACCTGGCGCGAAAAGGCGCCCCGGCGCTACATGAAGATCTGTCATCCGGCAAGCATGAGTGTCTCAACATGCGCTATCCTGGAGCACCGGAGTTTCAGTGGCCGCTCCAGACGAGAAGCGGTATCAGGAAAGTAGCGGTGACGGGACCCTTTGAATCCGATCACGGGGACGTTTTGACAGGCTGGGCGCTCGACGGTCACGGCATTATTTTGAAGCCGGTCTTCGAGGTTGCAGATTATCTCGCTTCAGGACGGCTTGTCCCGGTTCTGGAGCAGGAGCCGCCGGTTCCCGTGCAAATGGCCTGTCTTTACACCCACCGGAAACGTCAGGATCCGAAAGTAAGGCTGTTCCTAGACTTCATGATCGGGCATATCCAGCGTGCGCTGGCAGACATGCCGGAGCGATGAGGTGGCATTCCGTATCTGAAAGCCGCCCAAGGGCGACTTCCAGCAGGTCGTGGTTCGGTTTGTAAACCGCGAAGACTACTCAGCCTTCATTTCGGTGACTATTTGAATGGTTATCGGACCTGTCGAGAAAGGCCCGACGCCAAATTCCGTATGATCAATCGTGGTCGACGCTTCAAAGGCAATCCATTCACCCTTGTAATAGTCGAGGCTGCTGCCGACGGGATGCGGTCCGATATGGGTCAGTTTGGTGTCCAGCGTGACGGGCTTGGTCGTGCCGTGCAGTGTCAAATCTCCGGTCACCTTGGCTGTGTCTTCGCCGGTTTTCTCAACGGCGGTGCTGACAAAGGTGATCTCCGGATAGGTTTCGACTTCCAGGAAATCCGCGCTTGACAGATGATCGTCGAGAGGCTTGAAGCCGGTTGCCAGGCTGTCGGTCTTGATCGTCACGCTGAGGGAGGCATCTTCCGCATTCTCAGGGTCGATATCCAGTGTTCCCGCTACTTCTGTGAATTCCCCACTCTGTGTGGAAACACCTGCATGCGACCAGCTGAACTGCACCTCGGTATGTCCCTGGTCGGTCTTGTAGGTCGTGGCCATCGCGGCAGGAACTGTCAACAGGAATGCGGCAATGCCTGTTTGGGCAAGTCTGATCATTTGAAAATCCCTCCTTTTCACAGTCAAGCAGAATTGCCTGAGCCTGGTGATATCTTGATTTTCAAGAATACCAAAATAGATGCTATGACATCTATCAGAATGACAGTCTTGAAAAAACCGTTGCAATCCCTGCTCACTGAAACTTGAAGATGATGAAGCCAAGCGACCGAGAAACCGATATCTGGATCATGTTGAACCGGGTGCACCGGCAAGCGCACCGCAATATGGAAGCCGAGTTGCGTCAGAAAGGGTTCCCGTCGCTCCGTGTCTACGACTTGCTCTGGGGCGTTGAAATGTCGGGTAAAGAGGGCGTGAGGGCTTATGAACTGACAAGCTGGCTGCTTTTCGAGCAATCCAACCTGTCGCGCCTGCTGGCCCGGCAGATCTCAAAGGGACTGATCCGCGAAACGGTCATGTCGGAAGATCGTCGTGGCAAGGTTCTGCATATCACGCCTGAAGGTGCCGCGTTGCGAAAGGACATGTGGGAAGTCTACGGCTCGGGCATTCATCAACATATGAAAGATCTGGCGTCGGCAAGCGGACTGGCGGAATTCTTCAAGCAGTTGTGTGACGTTGGCGGCGGACCAATCGGTCCGCCGGACCGTCGGCAAATGTCAAAAGAGATGTAGCGACAGGGCTATCGCGACGCAGTTGTCCATTGTCGGCGATGTTTCCATCGGAAAGTGGTGTTAGCTGCCCCGATAAGTCGAATAGCTGTACGGTGATACCAGGAGAGGCACATGATAGTGCGTGTCATCGGACATGCCGAAGCGCAGTGGAACGGTGTCCAGGAAGCGCGGGCCGACCGCTGTTGCATCGAGCGAGTCAAAATACTCGCCGACGTGAAAAACGAGCTCGTAAATTCCTTTCCTGAAATCGGATTCCGGCAGAATGGGGGCATCTGTCCGGCCATCACTGTTGGTCGTCAGGCTTGCGATGTGACATCTTGCGTCTCCGTTGATTTCGTAGAGATCGATCTTGATGCCTGCACAGGGCGTGCCCCGCACGGTGTCCAGCACGTGGGTCGTCAAAAATCCCGCCATGTGGGTCTCCTTGAAATTTGAAACGGATGCACAGTCTCGGGAGTTGAATGTTTGTCTTCAGATCTGTCCCGGGATGATTGCAGAAGATACCGCCGAGCATAGAGTGCGTTCCCCTGAAGCTCTTTCTAAAAAAGCCTGAAAGTCATCATCACTGTTTTGTCGTAAAAGAAAAAGAAAGCTGGAGGTCTGTCTTGAATCGGTATGTGCGCGATTTGCGGGGTTACGGTGCGTTTCCACCCGATCCAAAGTGGCCTGGAAATGCCAGGGTCGCCGTTCAGTTCGTTCTGAATTACGAGGAAGGCGGCGAAAACAATATCCTGCATGGTGACAGTGCATCCGAAGCCTTTCTGTCCGACATACCGGGCGTCGCCCAATGGCCCGGGCAGCGTCACTGGAACATGGAATCCATTTATGAGTACGGTTCTCGCGCCGGTTTCTGGAGACTCCACCGGCTGTTCACACGTGCCGGTATTCCGCTGACGATTTACGGTGTTGCCTCCGCGCTGGCGCGAAGCCCGGAACAGGTCGAAGCGATGAAGGATGCCGGTTGGGAGATCGCCAGCCATGGCCTCAAATGGGTCGAGCACAAGGACATGCACGACGACGAGGAGCGCGCTGTCATCGCGGAGGCTATCCGGCTGCATACTGAAGTCGTCGGAGAACGCCCTCGCGGCTGGTATACGGGCCGCTGCTCGGAAAATACCGTCCGTCTTGTCGCCGAAGAGGGGGGATTCGATTACATCTCGGATACCTATGACGACGATCTGCCCTACTGGCTGGATGTCGAAGGCCGTGATCAGCTGATCATACCCTACACGCTCGAAGCCAATGACATGCGATTTGCCGTATCGCCCGGCTGGAGCGACGGAGATGACTTCTTCAACTACCTGAAGAATGCCTTCGACGTGCTTTATGCCGAGGGTGAAAGCGATACACCAAAGATGATGTCTGTCGGACTGCATTGCCGTCTGGTGGGGCGCCCAGGCAAGATTGCGGCAATACGGAAGTTCATCGAATACATCCAGTCCCACGATCGTGTCTGGTGCCCGCGCCGGATCGACATCGCTCAACATTGGTCGGCGCACCATCCACCACAAGTTTCCCTGTCGCCAAGCCGCATGACGAAGGACGAATTTGTCGAACGCTTCGGCGGGATATTCGAGCATTCGCCCTGGATTGCCGAACGCGCATTTCAGCTTGAACTCGGACCGGCGCACGATTGCGCTGCAGGTGTTCACAATATCCTTTGCAGAATGTTCCGCTCAGCAAACGGGGAAGAACGCCTCGGTGTCCTGAAGGCGCATCCGGACCTGGCCGGCAAGCTGGCCCAGGCCGGCCGTCTGACTGCGGAAAGCACATCGGAACAGGCGAGCGCCGGACTTGATCTTCTGACCGATGACGAGCGGGAGACTTTCAAAGATCTCAATACCGCCTATGTCGCAAAACACGGGTTTCCCTTTATCATCGCCGTACGCGACAACGACAAGTCATCCATACTGGCTGCCTTTCACCGGCGAATCGACAATGATGGGCCGACTGAGTTCAAGGAGGCCTGCAACCAGGTGGAACGCATCGCCCGACATCGACTGCAGGACCTTTTGCCGTGAAACCGACTTCAATTGCGGCAACACCTCTGACAGCGGCAGACTTTGCACCCTACGGTGACCTGATCGAAGTGAGGGGCAGTCCTGACAAGATCATCAATCAGGGCATGTGCGGACGTCACAACGACCTCGCAAGGCTGGATTTCGAAGCAGGACGGGCGGGGATCAGCCTTTTCGATGCCAAAGCACGCTCATTGCCTCACATGGTCGACATGGTCGAGCGGCATCCGATGGGGAGTCAGGCATTTGTTCCCGTCGACGGCGTGCCGATGCTGGTTGTCGTTGCAGATGATCTGAACGGTGAACCCGTCAGCCTGAAGGCCTTTGTCAGCAAGCCCGGCCAATCAATCAATCTGCATAGGGGCGTGTGGCATGGTGTGCTGGCTCCACTGGAAAGGGACGGCCGCTTTGTGGTCGTCGATTGGATCGGGAACGGAACCAACCTGGAGGAACATTGGTTTCCCGTTCCCTGGACTGTGGAGATGCTTGACGGTTGAAGTGCATCTTCACGAATGGATGATTTCTGCCCGCCCAATGAGGTGGAAACATCCTTTTGACCTTCAGAGGAGAAGTTATGGACAGCTCGACAATCGGGACGGCAGAGCAACTGCGAGATCCCAACTATACTCCGCCATTGGCGAAGGCAATTCCGCTTGGAATCCAGCATGTGCTGGCAATGTTTGTGTCAAACGTTACACCTGCCATCATTGTTGCCGGTGCAGCCGGGTTTGGCTTCGGCTCCAACTCGCCGGACTTTCCCGAGTTGCTGTACCTCATACAAATGTCGATGGTGTTCGCCGGTATCGCGACATTGCTGCAGACAATGACACTCGGCCCGGTAGGGTCTGGTCTTCCGATCGTTCAGGGAACGTCGTTTGCCTTTCTGCCGATCATGATCCCGATCGTCGCGGGCAAGGGTGTCGAGGGACTTGCCGCCCTTTTCGGTGGCGTGATCATCGGCGGTATCTTCCACGCTGTCCTGGGTCTTTTCATCGGACGCATCCGATTTGCCCTGCCGCCGCTCGTTACGGGGCTCGTGGTCACCATGATCGGCCTCGCGCTTGTCAAGGTCGGTATCCAGTACGCGGCCGGCGGTGTGCCTGCGATCGGCAAACCGGAATACGGTTCGCTGCTGAACTGGGCCGCGGCTCTGGTCGTCATCGTCGTCACGCTGGGATTGAAGTTCTTCGCAAGGGGCATGCTGTCCGTTGCAGCGGTTCTTCTAGGATTGATCGCGGGCTACATTTTCGCGCTGCTGACGGGAATGCTCACCTTTGATGTGATTGCCGGATCATGGTCGAAAGCTGCCGCCTTTGCGTTGCCTCAGCCGTTCAAATACGGTTTTGAGTTTTCGCTGGCCGCAGTCATCGGTTTCTGTCTGATGGCATTCGTGTCAGCGGTGGAAACCGTGGGCGACGTTTCCGGTGTCACAAAAGGTGGTGCGGGTCGTGAGGCAACCGACAAGGAAATTTCTGGTGCGACCTATGCGGACGGTGTCGGATCAGCGATTGCCGGTTTTTTCGGCGGCTTACCGAACACCTCGTTCAGTCAGAATGTCGGGCTTATCGCAATGACCGGCGTCATGAGCAGGCATGTCGTCACGTTCGGTGCGATCTTTCTCATCGTCTGCGGATTGATTCCGAAAGTGGGCAGCGTCATTCGCACAGTGCCGATCGAGGTGCTCGGCGGAGGGGTCATCGTCATGTTCGGCATGGTCGTTGCCGCTGGCGTCTCGATGCTGTCGGACGTCAACTGGAACCGGCGCAACATGGTCATTTTTGCGATCTCGCTGTCGATCGGTCTCGGGCTTCAGCTGGAACCCGGCGCGTTGCAGCATGTTCCCGACACCGCGCGCATTCTGCTGACCAGCGGACTGCTGCCGGCGGCGCTTCTGGCGATTGTCCTGAACCTCATCCTTCCGGAAGAGCTTTCAGATGAATCGACCGAAGAGGTCTCAGGTGGCATGACAGGTCACGGTCAGGGCTCCCTGCCGAAAAGTGAAAAAACCTGACCAGCCGCACATAAGGGAAACACGGAAGGGCCGCTGACGCGGCCCTTCTTTTTTGTCTAGCCGTTTCGACAAGGCGCGCTATGAAAACCATTCCAACTTTTGTCTGAGAGTTCGGCGCTTCATGGAAACACGATCATCGGTCAACGAGTTGCATGAGCAGATCGAGGTCCGCTATCTCGCCGCCATCAGCCGGGCCATGTCGATCATGCGTCTCGAGAAACCCCATTCATTGTCGTACCAGCCGAAAATGCGGGCCTGACGGTCGCCCGTGGTAAGGGTCTCGGGGAGGGCGATCACGAGCGATTCCGGTCTCGCGCGCATATCGGTCGACACAACATGGTCGCCGGTAAAGCCGATGACCGAACTGTTTGAGAAAATATCCTGAAGCAGATCATTGACCGATCCCGCAACAGGGCGCTTCCAGGTCACGGTCAGATCAACCGCCGATACGCTGATCGTGGGAACCCGGACAGCAGCACCTGTGATTCTGCCTTCGATCTGCGGCAGGACCTTTCCGACAAGTTTGGTTGCGCTGGTCGTGGTGGGCACCATGGAGACCCCACCGGCACGGCTGCGTTCCAGAGGACCGCGCGGGGCGTCCACCATGGGCTGGCTGCCGGTATAACAGTGGATCGTTGTCATGTGCCCTGACTGAATTCCGATTGCGTCATCCAACCCTCGCAAGAGAGGGGCAAGTGCATTGGTGGTGCATGAGCCGTTGGAGATGAGGCGATGACTGCCAAGTTCCTCCTCGTTGGCGCCGAGCACAAGTGTGCGGTCGGCGGCGGGAGACGGGCCGGAAATCAGAACATTTCGTGCTCCCGCCAAAAGTCCGCGCCCCGCGATCTCCTCCGTATTCGCCTTGCCGGTGCATTCCAGCACGACGTCGACGTCGGACAAGTCCAGAACGGAGAGATCCGGTTCACCCGAGAACAGGATTTCCTGGCCGTCGATTGTCAGGCTCCGGGCACCAGCCTCGACGTGTCCGGGATAGGGGCCGAAAACACTGTCATATTTGAAAAGATAGGTGCAAGTCTCGAGCGGCGCGATATCGTTGATCCGCACGATCGCGATTTCCTCCTTTTCGGGGAGGGCCAAGATCTGCCGCAATACGGTCCGGCCTATCCGGCCGAACCCGTTGATGACAATCCGCATTCCGATGATCCGTGTCTTTAGAATTCGACGATCATGGCGCCCTGGAATACAGGCGCCCGGAGAATGCGTATCACTCTTTAAAGCATTGATCTCATTTATATTGTCCCTAGGGACAATCGGAATTTCTTCAGCGGCCAGCCGGCCGCAGCGGCATGTGGCGGTTGACGTCCTTGTAGAGAAGATAGCGGAATGGCCCGGGGCCTCCCGCATAGCATGCCTGCGGACAGAAGGCGCGCAGCCACATGTAGTCACCCGCCTCGACTTCGACCCAATCCTGATTGAGCCGGTAAACGGCCTTGCCCTGGAGGACATAAAGACCGTGCTCCATGACGTGCGTTTCGGCAAACGGGATTACGGCACCGGGTTGAAACGTGACGATGGTGACATGCATGTCGTGCCGCAGATCGGCCGGGTCCACAAATCGGGAGGTTGCCCATTTGCCGTCCGTGCCGGGCATTGCACTCGGGGTGACATCGCTTTCATGTGTCACGAAGAAACTTGGCCGGTCGAGCCCCTTGACCGGTTCATATGCCTTGCGGATCCAGTGAAATCGAACGTGTTCCGGACTGTCATTCCTGAAACGCCAATCGGTTTCCGGTGGCAGATAAACGTAACTTCCGGCTCTCAGCGCGTGTTCTGTGCCATTTGCTGTCAGTGTCGCTTCGCCCTCAACGACAAACAACACAGCTTCAGCCGTGGGGTCCGTTTCCGGACGATCCGACCCTCCCTCCGGTGCCACCTCCATGATGTATTGCGAGAAGGTTTCCGCAAAGCCGGACAAAGGCCGGGACAGGACCCACAGCCGCGTGCCGGACCAGAACGGAAGGAAGCTGGTCACGATATCGCGCATCGTTCCGCGGGGGATGACAGCGTATGCGTCGGTGAACACGGCTCGATCGGTCAGAAGCGTTTCCTGGCCAGGATGACCGCCTTTCGGAGCGAAGTAGGTTTCAGACACAGCTTTGCTTTCTCGACAGTTTACAGGGCTTGAAAGACTATGACGATCTGAAGCGTCGACGACCAGATTGCTTGTGAGAAGATATCTTTATTGAAAATCAAGAAAATGAGCGCGGTGCATGTTTCCTTACAAAAACCGGTCTGTCAGCCGGTTTTCTTGATCATGGCAGATTGAACGGTTGCCATTTCCGCGCTGAGAAAATCACAGAAATCCTTGGCGACGATCGAAATCGGCCGGTGGGTCGGCGTCAGAATGGAAAGGCCGTTCTGGATTCGTGGACGGAACGGACGAAAAACAATCATTGGCGGTCCCATGCCGAGCCGTCCGTCCTCCTGCGCCTTGTAGGCCGTGAGCATGTCGCAGATAAGGGCGCACAGGCCCGACTCGACAAATCTCAATCCGGGCAAGGCGGTCTGCAGTTCAAATCGCTGGTTGAAGCGCACACCCGCATCCCGGAAACGCGCCAGGATCTGCTTGTGACTGCGATGTTCGGAATGCATGAGTGCAAGCGGGTGGCCATCGAGATGTTCCGGTGTGATGACTTCCCTTGCGGCGAGTGGATCCGTTGCCGGGACAGCGCACATGCATTCCAGATCGAAGTCGATCTGGTCGAAGGAATTCCGCGCACGGGGTGTTTCCGTGAAACCTATGTCAAATTGCTGAGCAGCAATAAGCTCTTCAATTTCCTGGGATGTCCGGCTTGCCAGTGCAATCTTCACGCTCGGTTTGTCGGCAACGAATTTGGAAAGGCTGTTTGGAAGGAAATCGGCAATCGCCTCCGGAATCCCTGCAATGCGAAGCTGTCCGTGTTCGCGGTTGGCAAGACCGCGCAGAGTGCGTTTGGAGATTTCGAGCCGCTGCAGAATCGCTTCGGCTTCTTCGAGAAAGAACTCCGCTTCCGGGGTCGGAACGAGACGCCCTTGCTCGCGCATGAACAGCTTGAGTTCAAGCTCCGTTTCAAGACCGGCGATTGTCGAACTGACGGCAGGCTGTGTCCGGCCAAGCGTGCGGGCTGCTTCCGAAATGGAACCGCTCCGCATGACCTCACGAAAGGTCGCCAATTGCCGAATTGACAGGTTCATTGAAACTCGAGAACTGCCCCCTGGTAAATATCTTCGAACAATGTGTCGCCTAAGGGAAGCAAGGTCAACTGCCGCAAAAAAAACCTGTGCAATTTCACGGATTTAGCCGGGGACTATTTTTCCGCTACTGCGAGTTGACCCATGTATTCCGGTCGTCGCAACTTACAATTGCTTGTGTGGTTTAAGATGAATTCAGCCGGAAACAAGGTGATCCCGAAAGGCGCTACCGCATTTTGAGTTCAAGGTCTCCAGAGCCGATTGAGGTCAAATGTCTCAACGTCCCTGAGCAGATCGATGAATCCCTTTGCCGCGTGGTCGAGCGACAGACGGCCCTTTTCAGCGGTGGCGATTTCAGCATTGCCGAGAGCGCCAAGCGGATTGAGATCCTGTGCCTTCCAACCGTATTGCGCCTTGCCATGGCCACGCAGATGCTTGAATTCCTTCTGGTAGTCTTGCTGTTGCGACTTGAAGTCCTGTGCGCGCTCCATTTGCACGAGGTCAGGCCGAAGATGCAGCATCAATGAGGTCTCGATGTCACCGCCATGGATGCCGAAGGATAACTCTTCCTTGGAAAAGAGACCTTCCGGCTGGCCAAAGCGCAGCCAATTGGTGGCGGTCACGAACATGTCGTGCTTCACCCGCAGTTCACGCGCAACGATATCAAGAATCGGGACGTTGCCGCCGTGCGCGTTGATAAGGACCATCTTCCTGATGCCAGCCCGGGCGACGCATTCGCCAATTTCGATCCAGCAACGGGTCACCGTATCCCACGACAATGTCAGGGTTCCCGGAGAAGAGATGTGCTCGTCGGATTTGCCGACCTGTTGTGTTGGCAGAAAGGTGGCAGGGAGATCGTCCGGAAGCAGTTCAAGCACGCGCTGGACCTGACCGTCGGCAATGGCGGTATCCGTGACAATCGGCAAATGGGGACCATGCTGCTCGATGGCGGCGACCGGAAGCACGGCAATCCAATTGCCCCGGGACGGGTCCTTGAAGTCCTCCGTGGTCATTTCGTGCCAAAAGTGTCTGGGCAGCATTGTTTCTGTCCTGTCGTGGTCCTGATCCCCGCGTCTGCTTGGCACAGCCTGTCCAGACAGGCAAGTGGCAGCAGGTTTCCGCTGGTGTTCGGTTAACTGATCACAAACAAATGATCGATCTGACTTAACCCCTGTTTAGAATTTGCTGACTTCTACCGGCGACAATCGGATGCATGATCGGCGCCCTGTTGTCCAATACGCCGGCGAACCTTTTGAGGAGTAGTGGTGTCGCGGGTGAACCTGAAACCGGGGCAGAGGCAAACGCTTCTGGCCGGGATCGGGAAACTGCGCGCAACAGCCTGGCAAGTGCATCCGTGCAATCCGCCAGGAGAAACAATGGCCCTGTTCTGACATCCCAAGCGGTGTTGGCGCTCCAAGATGCTCAGGAAACGGAAACCAGGAACCAGGGAAACACGAGTTCCGGAGCAACTGGTGGCGAAGCGGAAGACAGCGGGGAGCAAGGCCAGGCCCCGGTTGCCGGGCCAAATGGTAGTGCCGCGGCACAGGTCGCGAACGGCGGGTCGCCGGCCCAAGGCGGAACCGGGGAAAAAGAAGATCCTGATGGCGACGGCCTGAACGAGGCAGAGGAAAAACAGGTCCAGGAACTGGAAAAGCGTGACCGTGAGGTTCGGGCGCACGAGCAGGCACACGCACGTGTCGGAGGGGCTTATGCGGGCGCGCCCAGCTATACCTTCCAGCAAGGACCGGATGGGAAGCGCTACGCGATCGGCGGCGAGGTTCAGATCGACACGAGCAAGGAAAAAACGCCGCAGGAAACCATCCGCAAGATGCAGATCGTCATTCGGGCTGCACTGGCTCCGGCAGAACCCTCGTCACAGGATCTGAAGGTTGCCCAGTTGGCCCGCTCTCAATTGTCCGAGGCCCAGGCGGAGTCGCGCCAGCAGAAGGCGGAGGAACTGGAGGGCGACGACAAGGGCGAAACGGAAGCGGCAAGCAGTGCATCCGAGGCGTCTGACAGCGGATCTGCGGATTCCGGTGGTGCCGGCAATGCGGATTCCGACAAGTCCGATGACAAGAAATCCGACTTTGCAGCCCGAAACGCCGAGGCTGCGTCGGCTTATCAGTCCGCCATTCAAAAGGCGAGTGAAGCCGAGGCGCTGCTTGCTTCCATAGTAGCGTAATGCAATCTTTAGATTGATAGAAACAAGTCGCAACACCCAATCAGATCATCAAGATGAACATGCAGCGAAAGTCGATCCGGATACTCGATGGACCCGTATTGAGCTATCTTGAAGGCGGTACCGGCAGACCACTTCTCATGCTTCACGGGTGGTCGCAATCGGCCACCGGGTTTTCTGGTCAATTTGAAAAACTTTGCGAGACTCGACATGTTATTGCTCTTGACTGGCGTGGACATGGAGAGTCGGAGAAACCTGAAACAGGTTACAGAATTTGCCGCTTTGCAAAGGATCTCGTCGAGTTTCTGGACGCGTTGTCACTGACGGATTTCGACGTCCTTTGCCATTCTCTAGGCGCTTCCGTTTTTTGGGCTTATCTGTCAATGTTCGGCAAAGAAAGGCCTCCCCAGAAAGTCATCTTCATCGATGAGCCTGCCGCTCTTCTTGCAAGGCCGGATTGGAACGAACAGGTTCAGCGGGAGGCCGGCGCAATAATCGCCTCTCTCGAGATCCTGGCAAACTTCACCAATTCCATAAGAAATGCCGATACGGTCGCTGCACACGCCGAAATCCTGCGACCGATGTTTACAAACTCATTTCCAGAAGAAAAGTTGTTTGCCGTCGCCAAGGAAAATCTCAAATTCCCACGCAGCCATGCTGCTGTTCTGCTCGCGGATAACTGTCTTCAGGATTGGCGAAGTGTAGTCGGAGAAATAGACAAAGAAGTTCTTGTCGTTGCAGCTGAAGCAAGTCCTCATCCACTGGATTCACAAATATGGATTGCAAACCAGATCAAAGGGGCTGAGCTGGAGATCTTTGCCGAAACTGAAGGCGGAAGCCATTTCATGTTTCTGGAAAATCCAGATCGGTTCAATTTCGTTCTAAACGGGTTCCTGAATAGACCTGGTAGAGGATGACCTTTAACTCGATATTGCACGGGTCCCTGGCTGTTCATAAAAACATAACCTGATACAACGCAGAACTGCGGTGTTGAATCGTTACGTTGAACAAGATACAGCCGCCGTCGTAACCTCATTTCGCAGATCTTCAGGGTCTCAGGCCTCAGGTCAATTCATGCCAGCTATCGCAGCACGCCGCGTCGTTTCGGCCGTCTTTTTCATGTGTGGGACGTTCATCGGTTTGTGGGCTTCCCGCATACCGGACATCAAGACTGCAACCGGCCTGAGCGAAGGTGGTTTCGGTATATTGCTCCTGGTGATGGCGGTTGGAGCTCTGCTGGCATTTCCTCTCGCAGGCGCCCTGATGGATCGCAAAGGCTCCGCTTCCGTCACGAAAATGACTGCAATCGCGACGGTTGTCGCCTTTGCGCTCATCGGTCTTGCCCCTTCCACACCGATTTTGACAGTCACCTTGTTTATGGGAGGATTTGCATTCGGAGCGCTGGATGTTTCGATGAACGGATGGGGCGCTGAAGTTGAAAAAAGGCTCGAACGCCCCATCATGTCGTCCTTTCACGGACTTTTCAGTCTCGGGGCGGGTGTGGCGGCGGCGGCCGGCGGCGTCGCGATCAAACTGGGCCTGAGCGTCACCCAGCACTTTTGTCTGTGGAGTGCGCTGGCAATTCCAATTCTCGTCTGGACGCTGAGGCAGCCTTGGTCGCACACCGGAACGGGCGTGCGCAATGAAGGGAAATCTCCGCTTTTTGCCATTCCCAAAGGGGCTTTGTTTCTGGCCGGGCTGATTGCACTTGTGGCAGCCCTCGGAGAAGGTGCCATGACCGACTGGGCTGCGCTCTATCAGATCTACGATCTCGGTTACTCGGAAGCGATCGCGCCGACTGCATTCACAGTCTTTTCGGTTGCCATGGTGATCATGAGGCTTGCCGGGGACCGGGTCATTGCTCTCTATGGCCCGGTCGCCGTCGCGCGCGCCAGCGGACTGGTCGCCAGCCTGGGCTGCTTGCTTCTGGTTTCCGGTTTGAACATCTGGACCGTTTGGGCAGGCAGCTTCGTTATGGGTCTCGGCTATGCGGTTCTCTTTCCACTGGCCATGTCGCGCGCTGCAAGCGATCCGCATATGTCGACGGGCCAGGCCCTTGCTGCGGTCGCAACGCTCGGCTATGGCGCCTTCCTGTTCGGTCCGCCGTTGCTCGGGTTCATCGGAGATCTTTTTTCTCTCAGAATGTCTTTTGGAACCGTTGCCTTTCTGACGCTCGCAATTCCACTGCTGGCCGGATCTTTGAAAGTAAAGTCCTGATGTTTTCGCGCGAACCTGTCTGATCATTTCCCGAACCGGGGTCTGGTTTAGCTGGCGAACAATGTCAAAACGCCGATAAACAGAAAAAAACCGCACCAAAGCGACATGTGTCATTTGACGGTTAAATACTCAGGCTACCTTTGCACAGCGACAGACATGACGATTCGGGCTGAACTTGGAACAGGTAGCGGGCAATGGCTTTCAATTACAAAAAGAGCATAACTTTTCGGCTTGTTCAGGCAGCAAAGGCGCAGCGGGCCCGGTCGGGGTCGCATCTCATGCGGATTGGATTGCATCCTGGGCAGGAACTGGTGCTGAAGGTGCTGGCTGATTCAGATGGCCGAACAATGAGCCAGCTGGCATTGGCGCTCGGAGTTCAGCCGCCAACCGTTACAAAAATGGTCACACGTCTTTCAAGCCAGGGTTATGTGCTCAGAAAAGTTTCTGACACGGATGGCCGTCTGGCAAGGGTTTTTCTGACCGATGAAGGACGCGAGCTGGTGGTCTTCGTCGACAAGGCCTGGAAGCGGCTTGAACGGGAAGCCATGTCGGGGCTTGATGACAAGGACCGAAAGAAATTGCGCAAACTGCTTCGACAGGTGGAGAAGAACCTGTCCTTGTCGGTTGACGACGATCCAGAACATGAAAGTGATCTTGAGCCGGATAACGAAGAGCCTGCGGTTGCCGAAAAGAAAAGTGCTTCCGGAAAAGACAAGGAACGTTCCGCGGCCTAACGGTTTGCGAAGACCCCGCGCACTGGCTCAATTGCCATGGAGTTTCTGGCGCGGTTTTCTGAATTTCCACTTCTTCTGAGGTGTCTTGCGACCGTATCCGAAAATCGCGATTGTTCGGGTTTGCGATACCCGGGTCGTCGTGATGACGTCGGTACGACCGGTCGTTCTTGCTGAGAAGATTACAAAAAGCTCATTTGTAATTACCTGATCCTGAACCCATTTTTGTTCGTAAGCAGAGGTGTTCTGGAAGGAGATCGGAATGTCAATAACCTCTCAGACGATCAATGAGGAACGGGGCGCCAGAAAGGCTGCAGAATTGCGCCGGCGTTTTCGGTCTGCATCGAAAGGTGCTGCCGGTGCTTACGGTTTTGGACCTGTCAAACTGAAGGCCGCTCACTCCGGTTTAGGCTCACGCCGGGAGTATTTCGGCGCGTTCCTGATCTGGGTCACAATGGCAGCGGTCATTGCATTGTTTGGATTGGTGCTGTTTTAGGGATCGGGCAACAAGCGCCCGACCGGACACCGTTGCCGAAAACTGTCACATCATTCATCAATGAATGGCAGCAGGTCTTGCCCGGGCATACCGGCACACATGTGTTTGGTGTCAAGATCCGTGCACTAGCCGGAGGCAAGGCCGTCTTTCAATGCCGCCGCAATTGCAATTGTGATTTCCGGAGGTGATGCCGGTCCAACAAGCAGGGACCGTGACATCGCGGGCAGCGCCGGCAAGTTTCTTCTTGCCGGCGAGACACGCATTCCCGACTGGATTGCGCGTGCAGGCAATATTCCGATCGCCAGACCGGCTCGTATCGCGCAGCGCAGGTTTGAAAAACTCTCGCTCTTGAAAGTCACGTTGAAAGCCCTTTGTTCCTGCGACAACAGGTTGACAGGCAATTTGCTCCACCAGCACCCCCGGTCGAGCACGGCGAGAGGGACAGGCGTGTCCGGATCACACTCGAACGTTTCGCTTTCGGCCCAATGGGACAACTCTGTCTCCAGCAGTTTTCCCTGTCCCGGCTCCGAACTGGCAACAACCGCGATGTCCAGTCTGCCGTCGGCTATGGCCGCCGGAAATCCAGAGGAGCAGCCTGATTTCACGAAGATATCCAGATGCGGGTAGTCCTTTCCGAATTTGATCAGTACTTTCTCGAAAACCGTGCCGTCGTAGTGGTCGGGAATGCCGACCCTTATTTTTCCGCGCAGCGGTTGTTCGAAGAGCGATTGAGCGTGATAGAGATCGCCCATGATCCTTTGCGCTAGCGGTAACAGCTTCTCTCCATCAGGCGTAAGTCTCATACCCTTCGCGTGACGTTCGAAAAGACTTGCGTCGAGCGTGGCTTCCAGCTTGCGCAATTGTACGCTCAGGGCCGACTGAGTCCTGTTCAAACTTTCAGCGGCAAGAGTGAGATGCCCATGTTCGGCTATGGCCACAAAGGCACGCAACAGATCGCTGGACAGTTTCATCCGTTCGCTTTTTTTCATCAACTCTATAAACTTTATTCATTTTTTTTATGATGATAGCCAATCTAGTCTCGCCGTCAATCTCTGGAGGTTGAGACATGGATTTCCCGGCCATCATGCTGCTTTTGTCGGTGGGTTTTATCGGCGGTGTCTGGAATGCGATCGCAGGTGGCGCAACCCTGTTCACTTTTCCCGCACTCATGGCGGCCGGATTGCCGCCTGTCGTTGCCAATGCGACGAACTTCTTGGGCTTGCTTCCCTCCAATGCAGCAGCCCTTGCCGCCTACAGGGAAGAACTCAGGAAAGCGGGTCCGGCGTTGATCAAGCTGAGTCTGATTTCCGGGGCTGGAGCGGCGACGGGATCGGCACTTCTCCTGGTCTCAAATCCAGAGACATTTCTGATTCTCGTGCCATTTCTCCTGGCAGCCGCAACACTGCTTTTTGCATTTGGAGATCAGATGCGCAGTGCATTCCTGCATTTTGCAGGACCGTCACACACGTCTTCGCTGGTCTTCACCGTGCTGTTTATGGCATCCATTTACGGCGGATATTTCGGTGCAGGACTGGGGATCATTCTGTTGGCAATTGCTCAGGTCATCGGTCATTCCGACTTTCACGAAGCCAACAGCATCAAGAACCTGCTTGCCACGAATTTCACGATCATCAGCATAGTGCTTTTCGGTGTCGGAGGACTGATCGACTGGCCAGCCGCGTTTTCCATGATGAGCGGGAGCGTTTTCGGGGGGTACCTGGGAGGCCGATGGGCAAGGCTGGTCAATCAGAGGGTGCTGCGAACGATTGTCATAGGTTTCGGCACCATTTTGTCTGTTATCTACTTCTGGCGCACATTCATTCCGTAGCACATACAAATCGGCATCAAACTCCTGCCTCCGGGAATACATCCAGCAGAAAGGTCAAGACGTCATGGACAAGAGATTTTGGCAAACCCGCTGGCAGGAAGGAAAGATTGCCTTCCACGAAGGTGTACCAAACAGGCATCTCGTCCGACATTTCATGGCTTTGTCTTTATCGGCCGGGTCGCGTGTGTTCGTACCCTTTTGCGGAAAGACCGCAGACTTGGACTGGCTGCTTTCACAAGGGTACGGGGTCAGTGGGATCGAGTTGAATCAAGATGCCGTCGGCGAGGTTTTCGAACGTCTGGCGTTGACGCCGGATGTCGCCCGGTTTCGCGGTCTGACACGATTTTCAGGCAAGGGAATTGTCATATGGGTCGGCGATTTTTTTGAGTTGAGCGCCCTGGATCTCGGCTCAGTCGATGCTGTTTACGATCGCGCGGCCCTGGTCGCGCTGCCGGCGCAGATGAGGACCAAATACGTTCGGCATCTTCAATCGCTCTGCCCATCCGTGCCGCAGTTGCTGGTCAGCTACGACTATGATCAGGGCAAGATGGAAGGGCCGCCATTTTCACTGCCGGAAGACCATGTTCGCAGCCTGTACAAAGACATTTATGAAATTGAAAATCTTGCGAGTGTGGACATTTACGGACCACTCGCCGAGCGGTGTTCGGGCAGGGAGGAATCCTGGATTTTGCGATCCATCGGCCAGTCTTGACCGGAAATATGCCTAAAACTCCAATGTTCTGGAAGAAAACAGAGCCCTTGCCCGGAGGGCTCCGCCGACAATCATTGTCCGCCGACCTCTCCTGTGTCTTTCCGGAATGAGTTCCAGACCGGCAGGATCAGCTTGGTGACAATGGGGATCAGGATCAGCCCGAGGATCAATCCGAAAATGCCGTCCAATGTTGCGGTCATGGCCCAGGCGACAAAGCCTTCCAGCTGCCCGATGCCATGGGCAACACCGTGAGCCACATCATGAATGGTTCCGTACAACCATTTGACGCCGAGTTCCTTCAAACCATGAATGACAATGGATCCACCGACCCAGAGCATGGCGGCAGTGCCGACAGCCATCAGAATCTTCAAGAAACCCGGCATTGCCTTGACGATGCCTCTTCCGAGGGCGCGTACAATCGACAATCGCCCCTTGTTGGACATCATCAGTCCGACATCATCGGCCTTGACGATGAGCGCGACCGAACCATAGACCATAACGGTGATGCCGATTGCGACGACGGCAAGTGTCGCTGCTTCCATCCAGATGTTGCTTTCGGGGATCTCAGAAAGCGCAATCGTCATGATTTCCGCAGACAGGATAAAATCGGTCTTGATGGCCCCTGAGACTTTCTGTTCCTCCAGGTGGACTGCATCAACAGCCTCTTCCAGAGGCAAATCGGCGTGGCTTTCCTTGTGTGCGAAGAGATGGTGGATCTTTTCCGCGCCTTCGAAACACAGGTAAGCCCCGCCGAGCATAAGCAAGGGAGTGATCGTCCAGGGCGCAAACTCGTTGAGAGCCAGACCGACCGGCAACAGGAAGATCAGTTTGTTCTTGAGCGATCCGGTTGCAATTCGCATGACAATCGGGAGTTCGCGGGCCGGTTTGAAGCCGGTCACGTATTTCGGCGTGACCGCAGCATCGTCAATGACCGCACCTGCGGCCTTGGACCCAGCCTTGGCGGCCTGACCTATGACGTCATCAACAGATGCAGCTGCAACTTTTGCAATGGCTGCAACGTCATCTAGTAGGGCAAGTAGTCCGCTCATGGCCGCTCCTGAAAATCTCGTGTTCGCGGGTCGGGAACATAGGGTGTCTTCACGACAGCTCAAATGTACCAGGGTCGTTCCTGTTCAATCACCTAAGCAAAGCAGTGCCGCCAGTGTTTCAGTCAAGGGTTGCCTGCTCAATACGGTTCCGTATGTCATCCACAGGCAGCCCTCAAGATCAAATGCTGTTTGTTTTGCCAGAAGCATGGGCGGATGCAATTGGTTTGCTTCAAACCAGAAAAGGATACCCGCCCTCATGTTTCAGGAGTGCGATCTTGGTTTCCGTACCGCCAGAACCGGAAAAGCCGCCCAGGCCATTGGCCGAAAGAATACGGTGGCAGGGAATGATGATCGGGATCGGATTGGCACCACAGGCCTGACCGACGGGCTGGCCATATGTGTCCAGTTCCCTGGCGACATCACCGTAAGTCCGTGTCTCACCAAAGGGGATCGCCAGCATTGCACGAAAGACCGCCTGATGAAGGTCACCGCCTTTCGGCGACAGGGGCAGGTCAAACTTCTCGAGCTTGCCGTTCATATAGGCTTGCAGCTGCGCGGCTGCTTCCTTGAGGACGGGCGTTTCTTCTTTGCGACCGGAACCGTTCCATAGTAGTTGAGTGATCGCGCCATCCGTTTCATGAATGGACAAGCGTCCCAGCCATGTATCGATTTCTGTAACAGGCATGCCGGCTCCCGCTTTGCTCACGATGTGTCTAGTAGGTTGCGGAACCGATCTCAACCGGACTTTTTCGTCGAAGACGTCCGAACACCCGGCGTTTTCGTCGACGGATGACAGGTAAAAGGCCAATTTGATGGTGCAAGACAGCCAGGATGCGCAAGCTGGTGGTTCGCTCACTGAGGCTGCCCCCCTTGCCGGTATCGGCCTCATCGTACTTGCTTGTCTGAGTTTTTCATTCCTCGATGCGACAGCAAAGTATCTCATCGAATCCGTGCCAACGCTGCAGATTGTCTGGCTGCGATTCGTCAGTCACGTCATCCTGTCGTTTCTCCTGTTTCGTGTCTGGAAAAATCCGGCGCTGTTCAAGACCAAAAGGCCCATGCTGCATATTGTGCGGGCCTTCTGCCTGCTGGGCATAACAATCTTCAATTTTCTCGCGGTTCGCTACCTGCAACTGGCGGAAACGACGGCGATCATGTTTGCCGCGCCTTTCGTCATCACCGCGCTTGCCGGCCCGATGCTGGGAGAATGGGCGGGGCCAAGGCGCTGGATCGCGATTGTCATCGGTTTCCTGGGTATTCTTGTCGTCACTCAACCGGGTCTGGGCAACATGCATTGGGCCGCAGTCTATTCGGTCGCGTCGATGGTTTTTTACGCGATTTACGCGATACTCACCAGACAGTTGACAGGCACTGACAGTTCGGCAGGCATGCTGATCATTTCGGGAATTGTCGCGGCCATTGCCATGGCGCCCGCAGGTCTGACCGTCTGGGTGACGCCGCCGGACCTCTGGAGCTGGGTCCTGCTGTTTGCGACAGGTGTGTTCGGCGGCGGCGGGCATTATCTGTTCATCATGGCACACAGGATCGCACCGGCCCCGGTGCTCGCGCCGTTCATCTACACACAGATCGTCTGGATGATTGCGCTCGGATTTCTGGTATTCGGCGATGTGCCGACGGTCACGACCATCATTGGTGCGGCTATTGTTGTCGGGTCGGGTCTCTACATTCTCTACCGGGAACGTATGCGGAAAATCTGAGCAAGACGTCTTCATTTCCGGCAGAAATGTCTCGAAGATCAGGTTTCTTGCCAAGACAATCGTTTCTTGGCGGTTGACGGGTCGCTCGAGATTCCGTCTTAATGTCGGCTGGCGTGGACCCCGGGTGACATATGGTCACCGACCTGTTTAGGAGGAATGGGATGGAAATTGATCGCCGAACATTATTAGGAGGAGCCGCAGCTTTTGCGGGGACTCTTGCACTGCCACATGCAGCGAAAGCCAATGCTGCTGCGAATGCCTATTTCAACGGCTACCAGCAGGACAATGGATATCAGTACCGGCGTACAAACCTGAACCGCATCGATCCCGTCTGGCGCCGCCAGATGGTCAAGTATTTCAGCCCGGAACCTCCGGGGACTGTCGTGGTCGATACCAAGAACCACTTTCTTTACTGGATCTGGGAAAACAACACGGCGCTGAGATATGGCGTGGGTGTCGGCCGGGAAGGCTTCAAATGGTACGGACGTGCCCGGATCGACCGCAAGGCACTGTGGCCGCGGTGGGTTCCACCGCCCGAGATGTTGAAGCGTCAACCCGAATTGCCGCGCAAGGTCGACGGCGGCGCCGCCAACAATCCGCTCGGTCCAAGGGCTCTGTATCTCTACCGGGACGGCAGGGATCTCGGCTACCGTCTGCACGGGACGCTGGAACCCTGGAGCATCGGGCATGACGTCTCCAGCGGGTGCGTCCGCATGCTGCCGGAAGATGTCATCGACCTGTACCAACGGTGCCCGAAAGGAACAGCGGTTCTTGTTCTTGAGCATCTTGGGGCAAGTGCCGGCTGACGCCGGCACTTTCGGAGAAAAACAAAAATTCTTGGGGGGCATTCTTGGGTAATTGGATTGGCCGATGGGGCCAGAGTGCATTGATCGTCGTCTTGTGCGGATTCGGGCTGGCTGCCTGTAATTCCGCCGGCGGCCTGTCGTCGCCGGATGTTACAAACGCACCGGCAGCCGGGTTCGGCCAGATTTCGAACGGCTCCGAAGAAGAATTCATCATCAATGTCGGACGACGGGTTTACTTCGACAGGGGTTCCGCGGTCGTGACCGAAGAAGCCAAGATGACAATCAAGAGCCAGGCAGACTGGCTCAAACGCAACAAGAAGTGGCTGGTTAAGGTCCAGGGCCACGCAGATGACCCGGGCAGTGAAGCGGCACAGAAAACGCTTTCCGCGAAGAGGGCCGATGCAGTGATGGCCGAACTCGTCAGCCTTGGGGTCAGCCCAAAGCGGGTGTGGTCCAAAGGCTATGGAGTCGAACGCCCGGTCACGGATTGCGCCTCGATCGAATGCCAGTCTCAGAACCGCCGCGTGGTTGTCAATCTGAGAACAGAATACGACGAATCCGCTCCACAAGGTCGGTAGTCGGCAATTTTGTCTGTTTACCGCGGCAGCCGGGGGCTATAACGGTCGTTCCTGTCGCTGCCGCGGGAATTGAGACCACTGAATGTCAGAAGACAAAGACTCCACGTCACCTTCATCAGATTTGCCACCCAAGCCGGGCAAGCGCCTCACGCTCGGTCATATCGCCGACCAGCTCGGGATTTCGACGGCCACGGTTTCGCTCGCGTTGCGCGACAGCCCCCTGGTCGCGGAGGAGACACGCGAGAAGGTCAAGCAGACGGCGCAGGAGATCGGCTATATCTACAACCGCTCCGCCGCCTCGCTGCGTACCTCGCGCAGTCAGATCGTCGGTGTTGCTGTTCACGACATCCTCAATCCATATTTTGCCGAAGTCTTTTCAGCGCTTGAAGACGTTCTGGAAGAACAGGGACAGATGATTTTCATCTGTAATCACCGCGATGACGTGAAGAGGCAGCGCGGATTCGTCAACACGCTTTTGCAGCACAGAGCCGACGGACTGATCCTGTGTCCTTCAGTCGGCACGACCGCGGAAGAGATCAACCGGCTCGTTGATCAGGGTATCCCTGTAACGCTGGTCGCGCGCGAAGTGCCCGGTGTCTGGGCACCGTGCGTGCGGGGCGACGATGTTGCCGGCACCTATCTGGCGACCAAACACCTTCTGGCTCAGGGCCACACGAAGATTGCAATGGCCGGTGGGCGCCGGGAAAGTTCGACCGGTCGACACAGGAACGAGGGCTGGCGAAACGCTCTTGAGGAGGCGGGAATCGACTACCGGTCGCAGCTCGATCTGCCTGAACTCATGACACAGGCGGACGGACGTGCGGCTGTACCCGCGATCATGGAAGCAGATGAACGGCCAACGGCGATCGTCGGTTTCAACGACCTGGTCGCGTTCGGAATGATGACGACACTGCGGCGTGCCGGCATCGAGCCGGGTCCGGACATGGCCATTACGGGCTATGACGACATTGACGGGGCCGATGCGAGAACACCTGCATTGACGACCATCGCCAACCAGCCGGACAAGATCGGCCGGTTGGCTGCATTGACCCTGCTGCGCCAGATAGCGGGCGACAGGGTTCCAAACAAGCCGATCGTGATCGAGCCGGAATTGCGCGTCCGTGAAAGTTCACCGCCCCCGGGCGTTCGTCTCGCGCCGAGGCTTGCAGACTAGGTTCGGATCCTGAGACCCGATCGCGTTCCGTCCAGGCGATGTGAAACAACTCGCCGAACTGTCAACATGTTGGCTAAACGGGAATATTTGCCAGTTTTTTCATTTCAAGATCTCGAGAATAGGCGACGCACCTGTTTCGCCCGGAAGCCTTGGCTTCATAGAGCGCCGTGTCGGCCCTTTGCATGAGCGTCGAAAATGCCACGTCTTCCTTTGCGGATTGAGCCAGACCCATGCTGCAGGTGATCGTTTGCGCGATGCGGTCCATCCGGCAATCCGACACGATTTTCTCTCGCAGCCTTTCACAGGCCGCGACGGCATCGCTGATGTCTGTGTCGACAAGAATGACGCAGAATTCCTCGCCTCCTACCCGTCCAAACAAATCAGCTGCTCGCAACTGGTCGCCGATGATGCGGCTAAAGGCCTCCAGAACTTCGTCGCCTGCGGCATGACCGTAAACGTCATTGATATTCTTGAACCGGTCGATGTCCATCATGACCGCAGTGAACGGTTTTTCCGTTCTGCGGAAGCGCTGAAGTTCCAAATGAGCTCGCTCGAGAAAGGCACGTCGGTTGTAAATCTGTGTCAGGTCGTCGATGCTCGCGATCCGTTCCATGCGGATTTTTGCGTCCATCAATGCCTGGTGGTCGCGCTGGCGCGCTATTTCGTGGCCGATCCAGTCCGCAAACTGTCGAATGATCTGAATGTCCGACGGCGTAAACTGTCGCTTGCGAAGTTCGTGGGCGGTGAAACTGATCGTTCCATGGACAAGGCCGTCTACCAAAAGGGGTGCCCCAATATAGGTTTCGAAACCAAACAGTTTGTAACAGGAGTGACTTGCGAATTCGGACTCTGCTGCATGGGCAGTTGAAACCGGTTCATTGGCCTCAAGCGTCAATGCGCAATAGGTGTCCCGGAGTTTGAACGTCCGTGCCGGTTCGACAATGCTGCCCGGACTTTGCGCCTGTGTGACGGTATAGTGATCTCCGACGACCTGGCTGATGATGCCAAAAGGCAGATCAAAGTGATCGCAGCCAAGCTGCAGGATCTCGGCAATCTTGTCCTCATGGCCGAGCGCACGCGTCGACGTGATTGCATAGAGATCCGCGAGGGTTCGTTCGGTTTTCTTGCGGTTCGTGATGTCGGAAATGAGAACCACGAGACCATCGACCTGGCCTGAACCGTTCAGCCTGGGATTGCAGTCCATCTGGCATTCGCGAAAAACGCCATCGGGGAAAAGCATTCCAAGTTCCAATGAGCATTTTCGGCCACTCAGCCCTTCCTTGAACAAGCCGCTGACAGCGTCTCTCTGCTTGCAGGCGAGTTTTTCGCGCAGTCTTGTCCCAAGAAGTTCCTCACTCGTGCCATTGAACCATTTACATCCGGTTTTGTTGAGAAAGAGACACTTGCCCTCCAGGTCAACTTCCCCGACACATGCGGAAATGCTGTCCGCCATGAGATACAGGTTCTGATAGGCTTTTTCAGCGAGCGCCTTGGCTTCCTTGAGTTCCGTGATGTCGGCCCGAATGCCGGCAATTCCACCCGCGCGGGTCCGGGTCTCGGAAATGCGAAGCCAGCGACCGTCGTCCAGTTGCTGCTCGACGACGGACCCGTCGGCCTTCTGATGGCGTTGAAGCCGCTCTGCCAACCATATCTCTTCATCCTGTCCACCGGTGTCATACTGACCATTGCTCAGGCCGTAGCGCAAAATGTCCTGAAAACTGTTTCCGGGGAACATGGCGGGTGCCGAGGTGGCATAAATCTCGCGGTAGTTTTCATTGCAGATGACCAACCGGTCGTCCTGATCGTAGATCGCAAAGCCCTCGAGGATGGCGTCCAGCGCGTCTTCGAGGGTCATTGCGACGTCGCTCAGCCTGGACTCCATTTTCTTGCGTTCGCTGACATCGTGCGCAATGAAGAGAAGCCCGGACAATTGCCCGGTCGTATCGAACAATGGAGCGCTGACGACTTCCAGCTCCGTTCTGCTTCCATCGCCGAGCACGGCTTCAATCAGACACTGTTTTCGATGACTTTCGTCCGACGGCCGTTGATAGAGTTCGGCCATGCGCTCGAATTGTGCGCTGTCGGCGAAAAAGCGCCTTGTCGTGCTGCCTACAATCTTTGATGCCTCGACGCGCAACAGACTTGCCATTGCCCTGTTTGCGAAGACGATGGTCCTTTCGGTGTTGGTGACCAGTACGCTTTGCTTCAGATCACCAAATGATCTTTCCAAATCGAGGCAAATACTCTCCACGAAATGTCTCCCTGCCAGCTCGCCGCCCGACCCAACCGCATAGTTAATGAAGACATGGAATGATTAAAAAACGGTCACGCAGGGTAAGATTGACAATGCGATAACAACGGAGAGCATCCTGGCTCACAGTTTCGAGTCAGGAGTTTCAGTATTTCCGGGCACAACTCCTAATCCATCAGGAAATTGTTTATCCGCTCAAGTGCCTTTTTGATGTTTTTTGTGGAATTCGCGTAAGAAAGGCGGATGTATCCTTCGCCCAGTATTCCGAAGTCGGGGCCGCCAATCGTTGCGACACCTGTTTCTTCCAGCAATGCCGAGGCAAGAGCCTTCGCCTGCCAGCCGGTGTCCTTGATATTGGGAAAGGCGTAAAAAGCACCCAGAGGCGTTCTGCAGCTAATTCCCGGGAGCGCATTCAAGCCCTCGACGATCGTTTTTCGGCGAGAATCGAATTCGCTCACCATTTGCCCGACTTCCGTCTGAGGGCCGGTGAGCGCGGCCAGGCCGGCAAACTGCGCCGGGGCATTGACGCAGGACCATGCATTGACGGCAAGTTTTCGCGCCTTGTCGATCAGGCATTCGGGCCATAATGCGAACCCCATGCGCCAACCCGTCATCGCGTAGGTCTTCGACCACCCGTCAAGCAGGATCAATCGGTCCCTGAGTGATTCAAACTGCAGCAGCGAAACGTGTTCCATGCCGTCATAGGTCATCTGGGAGTAGATCTCGTCGGACATGACAGCAACATCAGGATGGCTATCGAGGCCATGAACTAGCGCCTCTATCTCTGAACGCGGCGTGACGCCACCGGTGGGGTTCGCAGGAGAGTTCAGAATTAGAAGTCTGGTCTTGTCGTTGATAAGCGACAGAGTTTCTGAGGCCGAAAACGCGAAATCGTTTTCCTCCCGGATCGGAACGGGGACAGGCCTGGCGCCCGTGAATTCGATCATCGACCGGTAGATCGGGAAACCCGGATCCGGATACAGGATTTCAGTACCAGGCTCACCGAACATCAGGATTGCCATGAACATGGTAACCTTGCCGCCAGGCACGATCAGGACATTTCCGGGATCGGTCTCGACATCATGGCGTTTCAAAAGGTCGGCGGAAACAGCTTCCCGCAGCGGGGCTATGCCCGTCGCGGGGGTGTAGCCATGATGTCCGTCCCTGAGTGCCTTGACCGCGGCTTCGACAATATGATCCGGTGTCCTGAAGTCCGGCTGGCCAATGCCGAGATTGATGATGTCCCGTCCCTGTCCTGCAAGTTCGGTGGCACGAGCCAGCACGGCGAAGGCGTTTTCTTCACCGATCCGGTCGAATCCGCTGATCGTTTTCAACATCGGCTTTTCTCTCTTACTGAGTGATGAATTCGTTACATCGTAGCGCCCGGATTCGTGAACTGGAAAGTCCGGTTGTCATTGCATCGGTTCGCCGGTGTTCAAATTATTGAGCCTGTCGGCACAGGAAAATTTGCCGCCTCTCTCCCAAACGGTCGATGTTGTGCTTATATTCGCGGCCAAGCGGCCTGCTATCCGGCAGGCGATCAACCTATCAGCAAAGCCAGAAAGTTTCGCAATGTCTGCGACCCAAGACGCCCAGGCACAGATTCCAGTCACGGTCCTGACCGGATATCTCGGCGCGGGAAAAACCACGTTGCTCAACCGGATTCTTACCGAGAACCACGGGCAACGATATGCCGTTATCGTCAATGAATTCGGCGAAGTCGGTATCGACAACGACCTGCTCGTTGAATCCGATGAAGAAATCTTCGAGATGAACAACGGTTGCATCTGCTGCACGGTTCGTGGCGATCTTATCCGCACCGTGCAGAACCTGATGAAGCGGAAGAATGCCTTTGACGCCATCATTGTGGAAACGACCGGGGTTGCAGATCCGGCTCCGGTTGCCCAGACGTTCTTCATGGATGACGATGTACGCGCTTCTGCGAGGCTCGATGCGGTGGTCGCAGTTGTCGATTCGCGGCATGTTCTTCAAAGGCTGGAAGACACGGAAGAAGCTGAAGACCAGGTGGCTTTTGCCGACGTGATCCTGATCAACAAGACCGATCTCGTCTCGCCGGAAGAGTTGTCCGAGGTAGAGGCGCGCATCCGGTCGATCAATCCCTATGCCGTCCTGCACCACAGCGAACGCTGCGGGATCGAGATTGCAAAGGTTCTCGATCGTGGAGCTTTCGACCTCGACCGGATCCTGTCGCTTGATCCGCACTTTCTGGAACACGGGCATCATGCGCATGAATGCGCCCCGGACTGCAATCACGATCATGACCAGGATCATCATCATGATCACGAACATGGTCACGGTCATCATCACCACGAGGAAAACCCGCATTCGGTCAAGAGCATTTCCCTGACTGCGGGCGATCTGAATCCCGAAATGTTCTTTCAGTGGATCAACCAGGTAACGCAGGTGCAAGGCCCCAATATCCTGCGTCTGAAGGGAATTCTCGCCTTCAAGGATGACCCGCAGCGCTACGTCATTCAGGGTGTTCACATGATCGTCGAGGGAGACCACCAGCGCGACTGGAAGGCCGAGGAGCCGAGACAGAGCCGCCTGGTGTTCATCGGCAGAGACTTGAACTGGGATGTTCTCAAGCAGAGCTTCCAGGCCTGCGCAGCGTAACAAGGACGATAGAGTGCCGACAGTTGCTCCCGTGGATGTAGACGGATTCGTCGTCCGTGCCGGATTTTTGAAGAGTAGCGCCTACTTTGCTTCCGGGGAGGGAGACATTCTGCTCTCGGGCAAAGGCGAAACGAGGATAAGGGTGCACAGGTCGGGCCTCCTGGCTGCCGAACCGCTCGTGGACGGGTCCGGCCTGATCACGTCCGGTGACGACGGCTGTATTTACCGCTGCGCGGACGACGGTTCCAGTGAACTGGTGGCAGAACGCCCGCGCAAATGGATCGACCTGATTGCGGCCGGCCCTTCCGGAGCCGTTGCCTTTGCAAGTGGCCGGGTCGCGTGGGTGCACCTTGAAGATGGGCGTGAAAAGGAATTTCAGCACGATCGCGCTGTTGGAGGACTTGCTTTCGCGCCGAAAGGGACACGCCTTGCTGTCTCCCGCTACGACGGAGCATCGCTCTGGTGGGCCGGCACGGACGGGGCGCCTGTCGAGTTCACCTGGAAAGGTGCCCATCTCGGGATCAGTTTTTCGCCGGACGGCAAGTATCTCGTCACGGCCATGCAGGAAAACGCGCTCCATGGCTGGAGGCTTGCGGACCGGCAGGACATGCGCATGTCCGGATATCCTGCCAAGGTGAAGTCATTCAGCTGGTCCTTCAAAGGCCGCTATCTGGCGACATCAGGCGCGAACGCTGCGATTCTGTGGCCTTATCACGGGAAAACGGGTCCGATGGGCCAATCTCCGCTGCAACTCGGCACGCGCTCGGATGTGCTGGCTTCCTCCGTTGCGTGTCATCCGAAGGAAGATGTTGTTGCAGTCGGTTATCAGGACGGCACCATCTTGATGTGCCGTTTCGAGGACAACGCGGAAGTGCTGCTTCGCCGCCCCGGCAAAGGGCCTGTCTCGACCATGGATTGGGACAGGGAAGGTGTCAGGCTTGCCTTCGGAACCGAGGCCGGAGAAGCGGGTATCGTCAGTTTGCAGGACTGACGACAGGCGGGCAGGATCGGCTTGGAGGTGTCCATGGTCAGGATCATAGTGATGGTCTTCATGCTGGTGGGGGGAACGGCAACGTCTCAATTGCCGGAATTTTCCCAGCAGTACCGTCAGCGACTTGGCGGTACGATCGACGCGCTTGAACAAATTCTTGCCGATTTCAGGCGTGATGCGGCGGCGTACGGCTTGTCCGTTCCCAAGGCAATAGCGCGGCAGAAAGCCTCCGACGACCCGTTCATCAGAGCCCGCGGTGACAGCATGCAAACCGCCGACGTGCGCCTTTCGCGTCTGAGGCAACAGCAGGAACGGCTGGAAACAGCGGGGCCGCTCGAGCGGCTTGTCGTTTTTGCGCAAGGCTTTGACCGCCAGCTTGCGCAAGCGACGGCAGAGGACTACGAACCCGCGGTTCCAGTCACTTTCGCGGGCCTTTTCAGTGCCGGTATCGGCGCCCTGGCCGGTTACCTAGTCGTGAGCTTTTTCATCGGGTTGATACGTCTCGGCCGACGCCGAAAACCGGCGCGCGGCTGAGTTTGTCAACCGCAGTGCTGTCGACGTTTTTCGAGCTCTTTGACCTATAGACTCCAAATCAGGTAATGAGGCCGTAGCCAGGGCCGGAGCGGGAAGGAAACCGGATGGACGCTATCACGCGAATGCGCTGTTTCATTCAGGTCGTCGATTCCAGCGGATTTTCCGCTGCGGCGCGTGAAATGGGCCGTTCAAAGGCGCTGGTTTCAAAATATGTCGGCGAGCTTGAGGACGAGCTCGGTGTGCGTTTGTTGAACCGTACCACCCGACAGGTCTCGCTGACGGAGGTTGGCGAGGCCTACTACAAGGAAGCAGCCGAGATCCTTCAGAGGATAGACGATCTGCAGGCTTCCGTTCAATCGTCTCACCAGGAAGTCCGGGGCCGTCTGCGGGTGTCGGCGCCGCGATCCATGGAGATGCTGGACCGGGCCATGATGGAATTCGTTGTCCGTTACCCCGAAATCTATCTCGATCTCAGGCTGGAAGACCGTTTTGTTGACCTGGTCGAAGAGGGTTTCGACATAGCAGTGCGTGTTACGCAGCTGGAAGATTCCAGCCTGATCGCGCGCAAGGTCGCTCCCATTCGCACCGTGGTTTGCGCAAGTCCCCAGGCGATCGAGAAGTACGGCACTCCGAATGTTCCGTCCGATCTGGCATCTCGTCCCTGCATTATCGACACCAACTACCGCTTCAAGCAGAATTGGGCTTTCGAGGTCGATGGGGAACGGCAATCGGTTGCGGTCAAGGGTCCCGTGGAAGTAAACAGCGGGTCAGCGGCGCGTGAAGCAGCTCTCTGTCATCTGGGCTTCCTGCGAGCACCGCTGTTTTTTATCTACGAAGACATCGAAAAAGGTGATCTGAAGATAATCCTTGAGTCCTACGAAGAACCTACGCCGGGCATCTATGCGGTTTATCCGCACCGTCGGCACCTGAGCGCAAAGGTTCGCGCATTCGTGGATTTCCTTGTCGAGTGGTCTTCCAAAAATCCCGGATGCTAGAATCCATCATTGAGGAGGGCGTTTGAGCGACCCAACTCAGCGACGTATTCCGCAAGTGAATTCAAGGAATTGACTCGTGTTGCATACGACAGCACAATTCCTGTCTATTGCCAACGTGCTACTGTTCACATTGCTGGCCTTTGCCGCTTCGGGAAATGCTATCAAGTGTTCATGATAGTTTGTTTTTAAAATATAATGTATACATGCAAGTGTGTGATGATGAACGACGCTCAAAAACAAATAGCTGCAGGATTGGAGCAGGTTTTCTGGAGCCGGGGTTTCGCTGATCCCAGCGTCCCGGATCTGCGCGCCGGCGTTGGCGTGAGCATGCGGACACTCTACCGCCACTTTCCCTCCCGTGAAGCCATGATCCTCGGTGCGCTCGAATACAGGCACCAGAGATACCTTAAATATGTTCGGGAAGGGGTGTCGGAGCCGGGACTTGAAGCCGCAGTACAATTGTTTGACAAGCTGGGTGGCTGGATGCGTGTGACCCAGGGAAAAGAATGCTTCTTCCGGCAAGCTTTGGCGGCGAACCCCGACAGTACCGACATCAAGGACACGGTCAACCGTCACAAAGGCGAGCTCCTGGAATTCATGGGCATCCTGAGTGGCCATGACCAATTTGCGTCAACCCTTTACCTGCTCCATGAAGGGGTCACGGCCTGTTATGCGGAGATGGGTGAAAAAGCGGTTGAAGACGCCAAGCGGCAAGCGCGCCTGATGTTCAGGGAAGCGTCCGAAAAGCAGTTTTCCTGAAGTATCATGGCGTCCAGTCCGATCCACCGATCTGAACGGTTTGTGGCGACGGTTGCAATCCATGGCGCCGGCGAATACCTGACCTGTTTCTCGTTGTTGACACTGCGGATTTGACACTGCGGTGTTGTCGGCCTTTCGGCCTTCAGGCTCGGCGAACGACTGAAACGGACCCTGATCCCCGGACAGGCATCAGGTAAATTCATCAAGTCCGTGCCTTGAACACCGTCAATTTGTGCCGATCCGCCAACTGCAAAAATTTCGGTTGAAGTTTGCAAGATGGATGTTCGACCGATGTGCCAGCCTTTTTTTGATGGCCGAAGCCTCTTGCAAGGCTGTGTCGTGGGTTTCTGCTATCCGGGCCATCCCCGCGCACTTTCAAGATCGCAAAGAGCCTCGGCCCTTGAAATTTGGAGCGTCACGTGACATATTTAAGGCGACATGTGACGAAAGGACTGCTTTCATGACGGCGATAACCGAGACACTGGAGCCGTTCGTCCTTGCCGGTACAGCCGCGCAGGAGAACGAAGCCATCCGGGCATACCGTTTGTTGGGTGGCCGCAAAATCATGAAGCGGACCGTCCGCGATTCTCTTGATGCCCATGATGTGATCGTCAAGGGCATACCTGCGAAATCTCTGCTCTACCTCGTGGAGGGCGTTCGCGTGCTGTCGACAGGTGACGTGCTCAACAAGGCAATCGGCATCAGTATCCGTACGCTGCAGCGCCGGAAGACCGATGCGCGGCAGAAGGTTTTGTCGACCGAGCAGAGCAGCCGGGCCTGGCGTTTTGCCGAGATCATCGGTCAGGCGACTGACATCATGGGAAGCCAGGAGGCGGCCGAAGCCTGGATCCTGGAGCCCGCAATCGGGCTCAACAACAGAAAACCGATTGATCTTCTTGCGTCGGCCGCAGGCGCCGAGGCTGTCGAAAACTACCTGACGCGCCTGGAGTTCGGGGTTTATACGTGACGCCACTTCCTGCGCCTCTGGAATCGGGGGAACTTCGATTCTGGAGGCTCGATCAACAACGGCATTCGGGAAACTGGAATACCGGTGAGGGCTCCTATCGTGTTGGTGGCCGCTGGAACTCCAGGGGAATCCGGGCGGTCTACACCTCGGTGGATCCTTCGACTGCGATCATGGAGGTTGCGGTCCACAAGGGGTTCAAGGCACTTGATACTGCGCCTCATGTTCTGACGTCGGGGCGCGTGCTCGACCTGACCACCGTGCATGTGGTTTATCCGGAAGATGTTCCCAATCCCAATTGGCTGGTACCGGGAAACCATGGTCCGGGCCAGAAAGCCTATGGTGACCAGCTCTTGAGGGATCATTTGTTTTCGCTGGTTCCTTCAACGGTTTCACGGCACAGCTGGAACCTGATTTTCGACGCGGATCGTGTCGATGGCCACTACGATGATGTGCAACAGGAACGTTTCGCACTCGACCCGCGACTGCATTCATGAACGTGCGGTCGACGGCACGAAAGCGCCACCCCGTTCTCTGCCGCTCGCTGCATGATCTATTGCCGTCAGAAAGAACTTGCCGACAGTTCGAATGGTCACCGGCCAGCCAATGAAGGCTTCCAACGCCTGTTTGGGCCACGTTTCCCACAATGGTCGAAGATGGCGGGAAACACCGTCTGATACCAAATTCAATTTGCGAGCCAGGCCCAGGCCAGCGCTGCCTTGTTAATTCCGACGCGGGTTCGCGCTTGCCAGTTTCTCTTCGGCTATCTTGTCGGCTATCTTTTCAGGGGTTGTCTCTTCCCTTTTGGCGCGCTCGAATATGAGGGCCAGTGTTTCGCCAATAGCCCGGGTCTTTTCGCGAACGTGTTCATCTTTTCCGCCGGGTTCGGCCAGCGCGATCGATATGACGCCACCGGCATTGATCGCATAGTCCGGGGCATAGAGAATACCGCGTTCTTTCAAGGCGTTGCCGTCTGCCGGCGTCTGCAGCTGGTTGTTGGCGGCTCCTGCGACGATCCGTGCCTGGATCTGCGGGATCGTGCGAGCATTCAGTCCCGCGCCCAGGGCGCATGGAACAAAAATATCTGCAGCTGCCCGATGAGCTTCGGACGGATCCACCGCGTTTGCGCCGAATTCTTCGACTGCCCTGGCAACGGCTGGTGCATGAATGTCCGACACAATCAGTTTGGCGCCGGCTGCGTGCAGCTGGCGTGCGACATCATAACCGACATGGCCCAGACCCTGAACGGAAACCGTTTTGCCGTCGAGATCCCTGTTGCCGAAAACATGATGCGCCGAGGCCTTGATCCCTTCGAAAACGCCCAGTGCCGTGTAAGGCGACGGGTCGCCGAGGCCGGTAGCGCTGGTTCCGCGTACGTGGTCGGTGTGCAGCGCGACTGCTTCCATGTCTTCCGGTGAAACGCCGACATCCTCAGCGGTGATATAGGTGCCGGAAAGGCGCTCGACGTGGCGGCCGAAGGCTTCCATCATTTCAGCCGACTTTTCCTTGCGCGGGCACGCCATGATGACGGCCTTGCCGCCGCCGAGGTCAAGCCCGGCCAATGCATTCTTGTAGGTCATGCCGCGGGACAGACGCAGTGCGTCGGTGAGGGCATCGGCCGGATTTTCATAAGGCCAGACCCGGCACCCGCCAAGCGCGGGTCCCAATGTCGTGTCATGAACGGCGATTATCGCGCTCAGCCCGCTGTCCTTGTCCTTCGCAAATACTATGTTCTCGTGTTCACCCATCTCCGGGTGGTCGAAAACGGCGCTGTGGTGAACAGAAGTGTGCAAGGCGTTCATATCTGGCTCTGTCAGGTTATGGTTGTTATAAATAATTTAGTTGCTATCGGAGGAATATTGTCTCTTTTCTCCCTCAATTTGCTGTCAAATGAGAATGTATGTTCCAAGATGTCGAGCATTCTGTTTAAAACATCCCGATGCTGTTTTGCGTCGCGATACAACATCCAGCCATCATGCTGCCGTCTTCTCTGGTCAGAGAAGGCGCACCGTGCCATGTAAATTTATTACATCCGTTGAAGCAGGTGATTCCGGTGCATAGTTATCCCGCCTCCATGCAAAAGGCTGTTTTTCCGGTTTTTAGCCATCTCGTGGCCGCACTGGTGATGTTGCTGCTGGCCGTCGGTCCTGTGCTGGCGCATCCGCATGTCTTTGTTGAAGCGCGGTCAAAGCTGATGTTCGATGATCAGGGGCAGGCGGTCGCAATAAAGCATGTCTTCCGCTTTGACGATGCCTTCACTGCTTTTGCGATCCAGGGATTCGATACTAACCAGGATGGCGTCTATTCGCGGGAAGAACTTGCCGAGCTTGCCAAGGTCAATATCGAGAGCATGGCCGATTTCGGTTTTTTCACCTTTGGTGACAACACGCGCGTAGAGCTCGATTTCTCCGAACCCAACGATTACTGGCTTGAAGTGGCGAGGATCCCGATCGAAGACTATTGGGTGATGAAGCCCGAGGATTTCAAGGCTATCCAGGAAGACGTCGATCAGAATGGCGGGACCGCGCTTGAAGAGGTCGATCTGCTGGAACTGCATTTCGTATTGCCGCTCAAGGAAACCACCGACGCTGCGGCTCCCATCACGATCGATGTTTATGATCCCACCTATTACGTCGACTTCAGATTTGGCCAAGAAGCCGACGCGGTCGGCACGATCAATGCCCCGGGCACCTGTCAGGTCACACGCAAGGAGCCTCCACCGCTTGACGATGCGACGGCATATGCCCTTTCACAAATCGGAGCGGATCAAAGGGATCTGCCGCCCGAGTTGCAGTCTGCCGCCGCGTCACAGGTCAACCAGATGATCATCAACTGCGCGAATGCAGGCGCCGTTCCTGTCGTATCCGGAAACTCCGGGATCTCCGAGGGAGCGAACGAAGCCGCCGGTGCGGTGGCAACTGCGGAACAAGGTTCAACTTCAGGATCCGAACTCTCCACTGCGAATGCGACCCGCGCGGAGGATGTCGTGAGCTCGACGCAGGTTGCCGTCATAGACGGCACGGAAACTCCGGCAATAGAGACCGGAATACTCGACCAGGTGTTCGGCACGATCGCGGTCAAGCAGAAAGAATTCTACCAGAAGCTGGTGGCCAGCTTGAGGGCCTTTCGCAGCAACCCCAATGCCGGTTGGCTGTTGATCGGGCTGTCGTTTGCCTATGGCGTATTCCATGCCGCGGGGCCCGGGCACGGCAAGGCGATCATCACGTCTTATGTCGTTGCCAACAACGAGACCCTGAAAAAGGGAATAGTATTGTCCTTTGCGTCAGCTTTCGCACAAGCTGTCACGGCGATTGTTCTGGTTGGCGGGTTGGCCGTCGTCTTCAATCTCACCAGCATCGCGATCCAGGATACGGCTCGGTGGTTCGAAATCGGATCCTACGTGCTGATCTCAGCGCTGGGGGGCTGGTTGCTCTGGCAAAAGGCCCTCCGACCGTTGCTCGTGGGTGCCGCGGACCGACTTGCCGGCAATCGCCTGGCGTTGGCCGGGGCAGAGGCACAAGGCCATTCGCACGACCATGACCACCATCACCACGGCCATCACCATCATGAATTCGGCGCGGATGGTGTTTGCTCGACATGCGGTCACGCACATGCGCCGACACCGGACATGATCCAGGGTGACATCACGCTGGCCCGCGCAGCATCGATCATTCTCGCGGTGGGATTGCGACCGTGCACGGGCGCGCTGGTGGTTCTCGTTTTCGCACTGTCTCAGGGCATGATTGCGGCAGGGATTGCTTCCACGCTGGCAATGGCCGTCGGAACCGGGATTACCGTTTCGCTGCTTGCCGGACTGGCCGTTGGTGCGAAAGACCTGGCGGTCAAGCTGTTCGGCGAAGGCAGCCCGATGTCGATCAGGATCCACCGGACGATCGAAATCCTGGGCGCAGCCATCGTCTTCCTGCTTGGTGTTACCCTTCTGATCGCGACGCTGGGCTGGGGCTAGGACCAAACAGAAACTGCGAGCTATCCCGGACTTGCTCCGGGACCCGCCAGTTGATGACGTGAGATCCCGGACCGGGGCCGGGGCGTCCAACCAAACAGATTAATGACCGAGGCGCTTTTGCCGGTAGGCACGCACTGCGTTGCCGAAAGCGGCGAAAAGTTTTTTCGACGGTCCATCGGTCATTACCCAATATTCGGGATGCCACTGGGTCGCCAGCACGTAGCCCGGGCTGTCCTGAACCGACATTGCCTCGACGGTGCCGTCTGCCGCCTGGGCCTCGATGATCAAACCGTTGCCGAGGTCTCCGACAGCCTGGCGGTGCAGGGAATTGACTTCAAAGGGCTCCGCACCGATGACCGCTTCCAGGCATCCGCCGGAGGAGACTTCCACCGGGTGCGCAATACGGAACCGCTCGTCCTGCCTTTCTGAGGCCGGTGCCCGGTGATCCTTTCGCCCGCTCAGGGTCTGGATCTCGGTCAGGAGCGTGCCGCCAAGCGCCACATTGAGCTCCTGCATCCCGCGGCAAATGGCAAAGACCGGAATCCCGCGCTCTATCGCGCGTTTCAGAAGAGGCAAGGTCGTTGCGTCACGGTCTGGGTCATAGGGCCCGTTTTCTTCCGTCGGCGCCTGGCCGTAGAGCTGGGGGTTCACATTCGACCGCGAACCGGTGGCCACCACACCGTCGACCTGATCGAGTGCCGCGTCGAGATCGAGTTCAGCCCCCAGAGCGGGCAGGATCATCGGTATGGCGTCCGAGCCTTTCAAAATGGCCTGCAGATAGGTGGAGTTCACGGCGTGCCAGTTGAACCCGTCTATGGATTTTACATCGGCAGTCACCAGCACGAGCGGCTTTGTCATTGTCTGTCCTGTTATCAGGGTGATGTTCTGATGCAGATGTAGCCGAAATCTGTCTAGTCCAGCAATCCAAGTTCCTGTGCAACCCTGTAGAGCTGTGCGGCATTCCTGCTGCCGACTTTTTCCCTCAGGTTGAGGCGATGGGATTCGACCGTTCGCACACTGATGCCGAGTGCCGCTGCAACTTCCTTGTTCGGCTGGCCCTTCGCGATGGCGGTCAGGACCTGACGCTCCCGCTCGGTCAAGCCGTACGGGTCCTCGACCGGCGCAGATGCGCTTGCGCCGACCAGGGTTGGCCCGATGGCAGATGAGAAAAAATAACCGCCTGACGCAACACTGGTAATTGCGGTAATCATCTCCTGCGCCGAAATGTCCTTGAGGATGTAACCGCGGGCTCCGGCCTGGACGACGCCGCGGACATATTCCGGGTTGTCGTAGACCGACAGGATGAGCACGGCGACGTCGGGCTGGGTCTTGCGAATTTCCATGGCGGCTTCCAGACCATTCATGATGGGCATGGAAACGTCCATCAGAAGCACGTCCGGCTTGAGGTTGCGCGTCATCCGAACCGCCTCGCGCCCGTTGGTCGCCTCGCCGACCACCTCAAGTTCCGAAACTTTTTGCAGACGTGCCCTTATGCCGTCTCGGACCAGTTCGTGGTCGTCCGCAAGCAGGACCCGGATGGGTCCTCGGGAGGTTTCAGAGTGTGGAGAAGTCGAGGTCATACCGCTACGCCGCCTCCGCTGCTGCGTTGTCGAGCGGCATCTGGACCTTGATCCTTGTGCCGCCGGAAGACCGCCGGCTGAGGATAAGCTTGCCGCCGTAAGTCTCGATCCGTTCGCGCATGTTCCGGAAACCCAGTCCTCCTGCCTTGGGCAAGGGACGGGGCAGGCCAACGCCATTGTCCTCCACGCTCAGCGTGAGGCTTTGCATGCCGACTTTCAGATTGATATTGACCTTGTTTGCCTGGGAATGCCGGGCGACATTGGTCATGCATTCCTGCACCACCCGGTAAAGCGCCGTCTTGGCACCGTCGGACAGCCGGCTGTGACACTGCTCCGCATCCACATTCACCGTTATGCCGGACTGGCTCTGAATCTCCTTGCCCAGGCTGCCGAGCGCCGCGGCAAGCCCCATGTCATCCAGCACGCTGGGTCTCAGGTCCCTGGAGATCCTGCGCACTTCGGCAATGGTACCGTCCAGCGTCTTCAGGCATTTTGCAGCCTGGACCTGAAGATCGGGATCGCGTGTCGCCTCGCTGTGGATCATCTCGACACCGTAGCGAACAGAGACCAGAAGCTGCGAAATACTGTCGTGAAGCTCGGTGGAAACCCGTTTGCGTTCCTGTTCCTGGACCTGGAAAATCCGGTTGGTAAGTTCCTTCAGCTTGCTGTCGGCGAAGCGTTGTTCGGAAAAGCGCACACCGGCAATCAGGCCACCGGCAATAATGATGCCGACGAGGGTGATCAGGAAGGTCACGAGCAGGGTCTGCCGGATGCTGTGCGCAAAATCCGACCGGATCGCGGCAACCTCTCGCGCAATGTCGTCCGTGTAAAGCCCGGTGCCGAGCATCCAGTCCCACTTGTTCAACAGGATGGCGTAGCCCAGTTTTTCCTCAATGGATCCTGTCGAGGGCTTGTGCCAGACGTATTGATGAAAGCCACCACCGCTTTTCGCCGCGGTAATCAGGTTCCGGATCACGTAATCGCCGTTGTCGTCCTGAAGGTCCCACCAGTTGCCGCCGACCAGGTGAGGGAGTTTGGGATGCACGACGTTGGTGCCGTCGAGCGTATAGACGAAGAAATAGCCGTCGTAGTCGAATGTCAGGTTCTCAAGTATTTCCCTGACTTCTTCCTGTGCCGCTTCGCGTCCACCGGGCTCTTCCGCGTAGATCTGCTCAATAGAAGTCAGTGCCAGACTGACATAGTTTCTGATTTCCTGCCGCTTGGCTGCAAGGATACGCTGCTCCACGGACTGTGTTTCGGCATTGATGAGCTTGCGGGACTGGTAATAGGTCGCCCCGCCTATCAGGAAGGACACAGCGACCAGAGGCAGGATGGTAATGAATAGCAATTTGGTTTTAAAGGTCACGAAAACTGCCCTCTTGACGTGCATGTGTCCGGAAGCCGACGAACTATTGCGGAAATCTCGGTAGTACTACTGAGAATATGCGCAGAACCACGAATAGCATTCCCGCCTTTCCGTCAACTAGACATACGGCGAGATCGGTGCAAGTGTGTATTCCGGTCCGATTATTGGTCCGATTGGGAGGAAACTAATGGATCGTCGTTCGTTTATCAAAAAGGCTGGTATTGGTGCTGGCGGGATTGCAGCTGGCTCCGCACTTGCTGCACCGGCAATCGCACAGGGCACCAAGGACATGGTCATCGTGTCCACATGGCCGCGTGACTTCCCGGGTCTGGGTATTCCTGCACAGCGCCTCGCAGCCCGTATTGCCGAGCTGACAGAAGGCCGCATCAACGTTCAGTATTTTGCTGCCGGCGAGCGCGTCGGCGCATTCGACTCCTTCGACGAAGTCGCTTCCGGCAATGCACAGGCATACATTGCAGCCGACTACTACTGGAAAGGCAAGCACCCGGGTTGGGCCGCCTTTACCGCTGTTCCGTTCGGTCTGACCGTTACTGAAATGGACGCCTGGATCAAGTATGGCGGCGGCCAGGAACTCTGGGACGAGCTGGCAGGTGAATTCGGCCTGAAGAACATGGCCATGGGTAACACCGGCGTTCAGATGGGCGGCTGGTTCAACAAGGAAATCGAAACTGCCGACGACCTCAAGGGTCTGAAGATGCGTATTCCGGGTCAGGGCGGTGACGTCATGGCGAAACTCGGTGCGTCTCCGGTATCCCTGCCGGGCGGCCAGATCTATGAGAACCTTGTCTCCGGCGCTATCGATGCAACCGAGTGGGTCGGACCGTTCAACGACTACTTCATGAAGTTCTATGAAGCAGCCAAGTACTACTACTTCCCGGGTATGCATGAGCCGGGCGCAATGCTCGCGCTTGGCACCAACAAGACCTGGTGGGACAGCCTCGACAAGGTCGATCAGGCGATCATCACTGCGGCTTGTGCGGAAGAAAACGCCAACACAATGGCGGAAACAAACGCCAACAACGGTGTCTATCTCAACCGTCTGATCAACGAGCATGGTGTTGAGCTTCGTGAGTTCAACGACGAGATCTACGACGCCTTTGGTGAAGCGGCTGCAGAAGTTCTGGAAGAAGCGATGGATCATTCCCCGCTTGCCAAGAAGATCTTCGAAAGCTTCGTCAATGCTCGCCAGGAGATCGGCAGCTGGATGGCGATATCGGATGTCGCATATTCCAACAAGCGTAACCGCGTTCTGGGAATTCCTTCCTAAGCGGAGCTTGGTGACAAAGGGACGGGAGCAATCCTGTCCCTCTTTCATTTACAAGACTAAAAAGGCATAGCCACGATGACGGCCTTGGACACGGTTCAAGACGGCTCGCCTGCCATGAAACCCGGTGATACGATCAATCCCGACGGTGCCCGCATCTTCCGCCTCTTTGGCTGGATCATTCTGGCGGTCATGGCAGCGTTTCTGCTTAACAACTACCTGACATATTGGCAGAACCTGCCAGGTATCAATCCGATTTTCGGTGGGCCGGCAAACGGATCCCTGCCGATACTCTGGTCCTGGCTCCAGCTGGCGATTTACGCCGCTTTCGTGTTGTGGGCGATTGCCTATGTGATGCGAAATCAAAACACGCTGCGCCAAGACAGCGAGCGCATCAACAATCTGAATACCTTTCTCATTCGGGCAGCCTTCTTTTCGGTCCTGATCGTCGGCCTTGTGGACAGTGCAATCTCCTTCATGCGTATTGAGGAATTGCTGCCCAGCCTTGTCGGCCAGGAACTCGCAGACGATCTCGGCAGGTCCAGGTTCCGCGGCGCCTAAGTGCACATGCCGCTGATCGGTCTTTCGGTGGTCCTTGCAGCAGTCACCCGGGGTGTGTTGGGCTTTCCATGGCTGGCCCTTCTGGTTGTCGTTGCCGAACTGCTGATTGTGATCGGGCGCTTCGTCTTTTCCTACGAACAGGCGTTCCTGGCCGACCTCGTGCGCTTCTGGTACGCGGCGCTGTTCCTGTTCGCCAGTGCCTACACGTTGCGCGAAGAAGGGCACGTGCGTGTCGATGTCTTCTACGCAGGCATGGCCACCAAAACGAAGGGTTACGTGAACGCGGTCGGTTCCATGATCCTCGGCATGAGCCTTTGTGCCGTTATTCTGATTATCGGCATGGGGGGCAAGCAGAACATCATCAACAGCCCGATCCTGTCGTATGAAGTGACGCAGGCCGGTTTCGGCCTATACGTGAAATACCTCATGGCCGGTTTCCTGGGTGTGTTCGCGGTTACCATGATGATCCAGTTCGTGGCCTATTTCCTGGACGCGATTGCAGATATTCGCGGTGAACCCGGCGGCCGGGACCACGAAAACCATCCAGTCAATTAACGCCCGGCGAGATCTTCTGAAATGGAACTCTTTTTCCTTCTTCTACTTGTTCTCCTGATGGCGTTCGCGCTCGGGTCAGGATTTCCGGTCGCCTTTGCGCTGCCGGGGTCAGCCATCCTGACCATCGGCATCGCGGCCGGTTCAGGATATCTATTTTCCGGAGACATGGACGCCTTCTTTGCCCACGGTGGGCCGGGGCAATGGCTCAGCGCAGGCGTCACCAATTTCCGGGGAATTTACTGGGAGGCCGAACGTGACACGCTGATTGCCATTCCGCTGTTCGTCTTCATGGGGATCATGTTGCAGCGTTCCAAGATCGCTGAGGATCTCCTGGTCACGATGGCCAGACTGTTCGGTCCGGTACCAGGCGGTCTCGGCATTTCCGTGGTGTTCGTCGGAGCGCTGCTCGCCGCAACGACCGGTATTGTGGGCGCCACCGTCGTGGCGATGGGGCTTATCTCCCTGCCGGCCATGTTGCGCAACAACTATTCTGTTCCCCTGGCAACCGGAACCATCGCGGCATCGGGAACGCTGGGACAGATCATTCCGCCTTCCATCGTCCTCATCATTCTTGCCGACCAGCTGGCCAGTGCAGTTGATCAGGCTGGTTCACTTCGGACGACGCTCTACAAGGCCAGCACCGGCGAACTTTCCATGCCGTCGGACTTTTCCGTCGTGTCGACAAGTGCCGGCGAAATGTTTCTCGGTGCATTCCTTCCGGGTCTTGTCCTGGTCGGCCTCTACATGCTGTTCATTCTCGGCTTTGCGCTGATGAACCCGAAAGCCGCCCCAGCGGTGCATCAAGAGGGTACCTTTACCCGCAAGTTCGCGGTCAAGGTGGTCATCACCCTCGTCCCGCCGCTGGCGCTGATCTTCCTCGTCCTGGGGTCGATCATTGCCGGTATCGCGACGGTCAACCAGGCCGGTGCGATCGGGGCAGTTGGTGCCATGATCATGGCCGGTTACCGTCTGCGCGAAGGAGAACGCGGCGCCTATTCACCCGCGATCCTGTCGATCGTTGCTCTGCTCGGCCTCGCCATGGTCATCAGTTTCATCGGCGCGGTGAATATCAAGCTGATCGAAACAAGCCAGGATGTTCTGGGTCTTGTTCTTGCACTCATTGCGGTTTCTCTGCTTCTCATCGCGATTTTCTGGTCCGGCTGGCGGACGTTGAAGCTGGAAGACACCCTGCGTGGGGTGATGATCGAGACAGCCAAGACGACGTCGCTTGTTTTCATCATTCTTCTCGGCGCAGCAATGCTGACATCGGCGTTCCGCGCCTTCGGTGGCGAGGAACTGGTCAAGGACTTCCTGCAAGGTTTGCCGGGTGGCTTCTGGGCGCAGTTCCTGATCGTCATGCTGGTGATCTTCATCCTCGGCTTCTTTCTCGACTTCATCGAGATTGCCGTGGTCGTAGTACCGATCGTGGCGCCGATCCTGCTGTCCGACCCGTCCGCAAACGTGACTGCCGTCTGGCTCGGCGTAATGATCGGCCTCAACATACAGACGTCATTCCTGACGCCTCCATTCGGCTTTGCGTTGTTTTATCTTCGCGGTGTTGCGCCGGCGGTGGTCAAGACCATTGACATGTACAAGGGGGTTATTGCCTTCATCGCCCTGCAGTTGGTGGCGCTCGGCATCGTCGGTTTCTATCCGCAGCTGGTGAACTATCTGCCAAACCGGTCGACGCTTCTGTCCGAAACCGCGCCGCCACCGAAGAACCCGCGACTGCAATATTGCATGGAAACGCTCGTCTACGAAGACTTCCAGCAAAACGGCAGCAGCATTCTGGCAGCTATCGACAAGGCCGCAGGCATCGATATCAGCTATCTTCCCGAGGACCTGCAGGACGATCTTGCCGAAGGATTTGAAAAGGCACGCGAAGCGCTTCCGATGATGCAAGCGATCCGCGAGGCTGAAATTCAGGTCGCGGCAGCTGCAGGGGACTTCAAGCCGGTTCACGTGGACGTGCGTGCACTGGAACGGGATGCCCGCCGGATCGATCAGCGGATCGAGGAACTTCAGGTGATCGTGGACCGCTCCGGCGAGGGGGCCGTCTATACTGCGGAACAAGGCGCACGTGCGCAGGCCCGTATCGAAGGTCTGAAAGTGGAACACGATGCGATCCTGGCCAACATTCCCGAAAACTGGGATGAGGTCTACGGCGCGTTCGCAAAGATACAGAAGACGGAAACCACTGCGCGCCAGACCTACCGAAGGACTACGGACCAGGCCTATGAACCGGTTCTGGAACTGAAGGCAATCCTGGCTGATGCCCCGAAGGTTGCAGAATTCGGACCTCAACTTGAAGCGCTGAAAGAACAGGTTGCACAGCTCGAACCGGAAGCAGCCGTCGAGGCAATTGCCGCAATGCGGTCAACGGTCGGCGAAGCTGAAGGGACGAGCGATATCCGCAAGGGCCTGACGGAGGCACGGAAGATCATGCGCAGCCGTCAACCGAATGCGGAAGAAGCGATTGTCGAAATCGACAATTCGATCGCAGCGCTGCAGACCGATCTCGCCTGGCGCCAGAAGGCTGCGGATCAACTGCTGCCGGTTCTTGAAGAGTATGACGCTGCGATCGTCAACAATGTCGGTCTCCGGCAGCAAAGCAGGCTGCCGAACGACATGGCGCTCGACGTTGCTGCGTGCCTGTCCGATCACAGGGATATTTCGCTGAGCTTCTAAAGCGGAACAGATTGCGTAGACTGAAGGCGGGAGGAGTGATCCTCTCGCCTTTTTTGATTCCGGCATCCACTCGCAATACGCTGATCACTTGTGACTCATTCGACAAACGGGTGAACTGACAGGGGGATGAAGATGAACCGGACCGGAAACTGTCTGTGCGGACAGGTAACGTTCACCGCCGAAGCATTGCCGCGCCTGCAGGCCTGCCATTGCTCGATGTGCCGGAAATGGGTAGGCGGGCCGTTCATGGCCGTGCCATGCACGAACTCCAAATTCGAGGGGCCGGTTCAGCGTTATGCATCATCGGAAGGATTTGAACGCGGGTTTTGCTCGGTCTGTGGCTCAAGTATCTTCTTTCACCCGATCGACAGCGACCTTCACGGCATTCCGATCGGTCTGTTTGACGACCCGTCGGGGTTGCCGTTCAAGGCCGAATTCTTCATCGACCAAAAACCCGATTGCTACACGTTTGCAGATGAGACGAGGAAGATGACCGGTGAAGAGTTCGACCAGAAGTTCCGAAACGGTTGATTGGACCAACCGTTGAACAAGATCGGATGTGCGATCGTGCCAGCCTGTTCGGGTCCCAAGATCTGACGTTGTTCCGGATGATGAAGTCCGGGGCAAGTTCAGAAACTGGAAAGTGCACCGGGTCGAAGTCTCAACTCCATTTCACGTCGCAGGTCAGCATATAGCCTGACCCGTAGATCGTGCGGATATGGGCGGGCCCGTCCTTGCGGTTGAGCTTCTTGCGGATGCGCGAAATCCGGACGTCAATTGAGCGGTCCAGGCTTTCGTCGCGGCCACCGTGTTCCAGTAGATAATCCCGCGTCAGCACCCGCTTCGGAGCTCTGAGGAGCGCTTCAAGCAACGTCGCTTCGCCCGTGGACAGAAAGGTCTCCTCCCCTTCTGGGGAGGCAAGACTGTGGGATGCAGGCCGGTAGATCCAACCTTCGAACCGGGCTGTTTCGATCATGTTCTGCGAGGGAACCTGATCTAGCGAACGGCGCAGGATCGAGCGTATCCGGGCAACAACTTCACGCGGATCGAAAGGTTTGACCACATAGTCATCCGCACCCAGCTCAAGCCCCATGACCCGGTCCGTTGAATGACCGCGTGCCGACAAAACGATGATCGGAACGGAGGACTTCCTGCGGATTTCATTGATCAGGGCCATGCCCTCCATGTCCGGAAGGCCGAGGTCGACGATGCATGCGTCGGGTGTTCGACTTCCAAGCGCGGCCAGCATGGAAGCCGCAGTCGAAAATACTTCGCCGGTCATGTCGAACTGCGACATGGCATCCTGCAACAACTGACCGATTTCAGGCTCGTCATCAACGATAAAGACGGTCAGTTTCGCTGGCTGTGCGGGGCGTGTCTGCAAGGCAATCCTCACGTGTCGTTCAAATGGCGCGGGAGAGAATTTTCTGGAGCGTGTCGGCCAGTTGATCATCTGCAAAGGGTTTCGCCAAGACCGGAAATTCACATTCCCGGTCCTGACCGGAGAGACCGGACCAGTCGGCATAGCCGGACATGAGTGCAATGCCGAGATCCTGCCGCTGCCGGCGGATTTCCCGTGCCAGGGCCAGTCCGTTTGTCTGGCCCGGCATGATGATGTCGCTGAGAACGCCCTTGAGCTCCGGCAATTCGAGCGCGAGACTTCTGGCGTCTTCTGCACTTTCGGCCCTCAGCACGGCATAACCAAGATTTTGCAGTTGGTCGGTCACGGCGTTGGCCACATCGGGATCGTCCTCGACAAGCAGCAAGAGTTCACCCTTGCCACGTTGCAGGTCGCTTTCGCCGGCTGTTACCGCTTCACGCGTCCGAGCCAGTGCGATCCGGTGGTATGGGAGGTAGAGCGTAAGGCAGGTTCCTATGCCCAACTTGCTGTCGACCGTAATGGCTCCTCCGGACTGATGAATGAATCCGTAGACCATGGACAGCCCGAGGCCGCTTCCGGTGCCAAAGGTTTTTGTCGTGAAAAATGGTTCGAAAATCTTGAGCCGGGTTTCCTCATCCATGCCGGCACCGGTATCGGCAACGGTGATCTGTGCATACCGGCCAACAGGAACACCAAGGTCATCCGCTGCCCTTTTTTCCAGATTGATTTCGCTCAGGACAAATTTCAATGTCCCGCCCTCCGGCATGGCATCGCGCGCGTTGAAGGCGAGATTGATCAGGGCGGTTTCCATTTGTGTCGGGTCGATCCGCGCGCCGATGCTGCGGTCCGGCATCTCGGCCTCCAGAACAATGGCCGACGGCAGAGATCCCTCCAGGAGGCTGCCGGCATTGGATACAAGTTGCGCAAGCGGCACCGTTTGCGGGTCGATCGCCTTGCCGCGGCTGAAGGCCAGAAGACGCTGGATCAGGTCTGATCCGCGTTTTGTCGCCTCCAGCATCGGCGTCAGCTTTTTGTCCAGCTCCGCCTTGTCGAGCGGGGGTTCGAGCCGGCTGACACTCAGCAGATTACCCATCAGGATCGCCAGCAGATTGTTGAAATCGTGGGCAAGGCCGCCGGTCAGTTTGCCGACGGCGTCCATCCGTTGGGACTGTACCAGGGTCGCTTCGGCCTGCTTCTGGTCCGTCGCGTCCAGCGACAGAACAAATATGCCGAGCGTGCGGCCGTCGGCCGTCATGTCAGGGATCAGCGTGGAGCGCATGTAGGCTTTCGTTCCATCGGGTCGTTTGCGCTCGTATTCATAGCTGACCGCATTGCCCTTGAAGGCATGGTCGATATGCGGCTCCAGTTCGGCAAAGAGATCGGCGCCGACCACATCCGCTGCCGCCCGTCCGGCAATGGAGGCAACCGACTGACCGAACCAGTCGGCATAGCGCCTGTTGGCAAAGCGGAAAATCGGGCCGGGTGACACATAGGCAATCAGCGCTGGAATATTGTCGGTGACCAGGCGCAGCCAGTCTTCGGATTGCTGCAGGGCGCGGGTACGTTCTTCCACCGTGCGCTCCAGCTTTTCCTGGCGGCGGCGCTCCTCGGTGACGTCGGAATAGATGGTGACAAATCCGCCTTGCGGAAGCGGTGTGCCTGACACGGCGATAATCTGGCCGTTGGGCCGGACTCGCTCGAAATAATGTGGTTCGAACAGTTTGGCGCGCTCGATCCGCCGGCCAATCTTGCCTTCAATGTCGCCAGGCCCGTATTCGCCGCGTTCTGCGTTCACCCGTATGAAGGCTTCCAGATGAGAGCCGCGCCGGATGATTTCCGGCGGCATGTCGAGCATGTCCGACAGGCCCCGGTTCCACGCGACCAGCCTGAGGTCGCTGTCGAACACGGTAAAACCCTGATTGATATGGTCCAGCGCTGCCTGCATCAGATCAAGCTGCGCCTTCAATTGCCGTGACTCCTCCATGACCGCGAGATTAGATCAAAATGCGGGCAGACTGAACCGGTGATGCATAGTCCGAAGGGAGAAGGGGCATTGAACTCTGAAAAGGGGACCTACTGAGCCTGAAGCGGCTTTGCGCACTTAAGTCCGTCAAATTGCCGATGCGTCGCCAGATTTCAAAACCGGGTCGTTGTCGCAAGGCTTGCGAGCGACCCAGGTGCGGTTGAAGACGTTGGTCACACCAAATACCGTGTGCAACCGCAATGGAGACAGACCATTTTTCAGATCCTTGCTCCCGTGCCTTTGGTTTCCATCACGTCACGGCGGTTGTCTCTGATACTGGTTCACGCGGCCAAACCGCATCAACCGTTTTCGTCAAATGGACTGTTTGTCGTCCAGTTGAAAGTACCGTCGTCCCGTTCCTTTACCGCCTGTTTCCAGCCAACTTCTTCAACTCGGGCCTTGAAGTTCAAGCCTTCCGGCGAATGACGTGTGATGCCGTCGAAGACGGTCGCGAGGCGTTGTGTCTGGTTGATTTTCTCTTCCACGGCTGAATTTATCACCATCTTCTGCATGGCCAATTGATTGATCGGCACCGTTGCCACGCGTGCGGCCAACGCCTCGACCTGGTCGTCCAGTTGATCGTCGGGCACCGATTTCAGCACCAGTCCCATCTCCGCAGCCTCGACGCCTGTGATCCTGTCTCCGGTAAACATCATCCGCTTGGCCTTTTCCGGTCCCAGACGATGCACCCACATGGCGGTCGTGGGGCACCCCCAGACACGGGTCGGCATATAGCCGATCAGCGCGGTGTCTCCCATGATGGTGAGGTCCGCACAAAGCGCAATATCCGAGCCGCCCGCCACGGCAAAGCCATGCACTTTGCAGATTACGGGTTTCATCGCCCGGAAGAGCGACATGAAGCTTTGCGTGTTGGACCACATGAACTGGAAATCCTGCATCGGGTCCCAGGGCATGTTCTGCACCGCTTTGTTGGGGCCGTTGCCTTCTGCATAATGTGCCAGATCGTAGCCTGAGCAAAACGCCTTGCCCGCACCAGACAGAACCATCACGTGCACGCTCGGGTCTGAATCGGCCCGCGCCACTGTAGCGGCCAACTCGCGTGGCAAGTCGTCGTCGATGGCATTCATGACCTCTGGCCGGTTCAGCGTGATCCGCCCGATGCGACCGTCTTTTTCGAATAGAACTTTGGCCAATTTCACCCCCAATCGCTTACGGCTTTCACCTCCAGGTATTCTTCCAACTCCGAGATGCCACCGTCGCAGCCATTGCCGGATTGTTTCATACCGCCGAAGGGTGATCCAGCTCCGCCGAACTTACCATTCATTTCGGCCATTCCTTGACCAAAGTGCCGGGCAACCCTGCAAACGCGAGGCTTGTCGCTGATCTGAATGTAGTTTGCACGCTTAAATCCGGCCGCCCGCCTGATCCACCAGCAACAGGCGTCGTCTGTTTATGTGTTCCGCTCTTGACCGGTTTCTTGATCTGTTGCCTGAGAGCATAGCGTGACCAGCCACGGTTGCCGGGGCCTCATTCAATTTGAGGGCTTTTACGTTGTCAGAATGTCTTCTGACGGAAGCTGCGGATTTGGACGGGCCGGGAACCGAGCATCAAGAGATGCAAGCCGCCGTTCGCCCGGTGGTCCTTTACCGCCTCACGACCAGAACCAGTCCTCCTGCCACGATCAGCGCCGCGCCGGCGATTGTTGCCGGGCTCGGTAATTCGGCAAATGCGAGGTACCCGACGAGGGCGGTGCCGACGAGTTCGACATAGACAAGCGGGGCCAGTGTCGAAGCATCGGACCAGCGGAAGGCGAAGATCGTCAGCAGGTGGCAGAAGCTTGAAAAGAAGCCGAGTGCCAGGAAGAACAGAAGCGTGCCGGAGGTCGGCAAGGCAGCGGTGGCGACAGCCTGTGGACTGAGCAGCACCGTGCCGACAATGCATTGAAAGACGAGCGTCCGGACAGGGTCGCTGTGCTGTGACGCACGGCGGGTGGCGATCAGGTAGAGCGCGAACAGGAACCCAGCGGCGAAAGCAAGCAGTATGCCGCGTTCCATGCCACCGGCCGGTTGCAGGATGATCAGCGCTCCGGCCATTCCAAGGGCGAGGCTTGCGGTCTTTCTGAGTGTCAAGCGTTCCCGGAAAAGGAGTACAGACAGGATAACGGCGATGATCGGTCCGACGAAATAAGCGCTAAGTGCCAGTGCCAGCGGGATTTCCGAAATGGCGAGGAAGTAGGACGTCATAGCGGCGACGAGAAATAGCGTGCGCATGAAATGAGCACCCAGGTGCTCGCGCGGGAACATGCGCCATCCGTAGAGCCAGATTGCCAGCGGCAAGACAAGACAGCTGGCAACGGCATAGCGCGCCCAGCTTATGAAAAACGGCGAATAGGTCTCGCTCAGGTATTTGGCAGTGCCGTCCACCAGCGGAATAAGCAGCATGGCAAGCGCCATAAACGCAATGCCATGGTGATCCGGCAAAATCCTCGTGCCCACTTTGTTGCTCTGCATAGCTCCGGGTCCGGCCTCAGGCGGTTCCTCAAAAGCGGCAGTTAAATGACTTTTGGGGCCGGTTGCCAGCTGATGATCTGCATGGCGGGTATACGGATCGGTTCGTCCGTTCCGGTGGTGCGGCGCCGATGTCGGGTCATTCAATCTTTTCTGTATTGGAAAGAGTTCCGCTCAAGATCTGATATAGGCCGCCTGTTTTCCAACCGCAAAAAGGGGGTACTTGCCGCGATCCGGCTTGCATTTGTCAACGAAGACGAATTTCTGCAGCTTGTGATCCACGAATTCGCACAGGCTCACGAGGCTGTCTCCATCGCGATCAAGAAAGGCAACCGTGTCCGGGAGGGTCAATTCTTGTCGAGGTAATCGTCCACAACAACATTGCAGTTCCAGCCAAGTGCGTTGCCCCAAAAGCCGATCTGACCCTGACAATAGTCCAGAATGAACTCCCTGCGGAACGTCTTGAAGAACCGGTCACCAAGGCCCCAGTAGAAGTCGAGTTCGTTGAATTCAACGTCCTTGATCGTGAAGTCACCGATCTTGAACTCTCCCTTGTCGCAAAAGGAGCCGGCCGCGATCTTCTGATCGAAGCGGCGCATGCATTCAGTTTGAAGGGACGGTGATTCCGCGCCAAGACAGGACTGGTAGTAGGCCTGGATATTGCGTCGGTGGCGCAAGCGGCACTCGGTGTAATCGTGTTCACGGTAATTGTAGATGCGCTTGTGCATGGACGCAAAGACGCTGTGCACGGAATGGCCCGATGACTTGGTCAGGAAATAGGTCGGGCAGAACCTGGACTCCTTCAAAAATCGCTCTCGGGCCTTTTCCGCCTTTCCGGGTTGTGCTTCCAGGTAGGGGCTGAAGCCGTCCAGGCTGACAAAGAGATTGAAATGCGGGTCGATCGCCCGTTTCCGGGCATCACTCGCATCGCGCGGAAACCTGACCTCGCACTTGGTCGTCTCAAGTATTTCCCTTGCCATCGCGTCGTGATGATTGTTCCAGTCAGTCAACGCAGCGTTGTAGACGGCATAGAAATCGTTGAAGGCGGAAACGCTGTCGTCGGCAATGTATTTGATGATCCGCTGGGTCTGGCGACGCCGCTCCCGCAGTCTTGTGTCATAGACGGCTCTAGCCGCGGCAAAAGCCTCGTCACCATCCTTGGGGCTGGAGATGAAGGCGGTATGTTGGGCGTTGTAGGTCTGAATGTTCTTCTTCACGATCAGGTCGCCGAAAACAGCACCGATCAGGATCGTAATCACCGATGTGATGATGAGGTTCTTGTATGGATTTCCGGTAGACGGCCTGGCAGCGCTGGTCCTGTTTTTCCTGCGCTTCGATCTGGAAATCCTGTTTCGAACAGTCCTTGTGCCTGCCATCCGGCACTCCCCCGCCATACACAAACTACGTAGGGGAATATACAACGCGGCCAAAACCTGAGGGCTAGCTACCAAAAATTGCAACCGGGTTGCAATTGTGAAGGACTGTCACTGCAGGCAGGAAATCAGGTACGCTCCACGACAGGAGATCGGCGATGCAGTATGACGTAAAAACACCGGACGAATATCTTCAGAAGATCGAAGACGATTGGCGGCGGACCAGTCTGTTGCAGCTTCGCGCGCTCATCCTCGCCGCTGCACCGGATGTCGTCGAAAGCATTCATTACAAGATGCTGGGATATGCACTCGACGGCGACTTTGTATTTCATCTCAACGCGCAGCGGAACTATGTGAGCCTTTATGCGGGCGATGCTGCCCGTATTGATCCGGAAGGTGCCCTTTTGAAAGGACTGAGCGTCGGCAAGGGGTGCGTGCGGTTTTCCAAATCGAAATCCGTGACGGACAGCCGGATCGTCGAATTCATCGAGCGCGCAGTCGTTCTGAAACGGCAGGGTATCGATTTCAGTTGCTGACAGGCTCGGTGATGGAAGCTCGCGGTTCTTGCGCGTCCTGTTCCCGCGCAGGCAACAAGGGACTTCCGTGCAGGGCGTATGCGTATCGTTTCCGGTCGCTGCCGAACGGTCCTGGATTTCTCTGCAGGTTATTGTTCTCATCGGCGAACTGAAAGTGCAACAGAACTCGCAGCCGGCGGATTGAAGGAGAGCAGGATGATCATCTGCATATTCGGCGTGACGTACCGGGACGACATCGACTGGGATCTTCACAAGCGCATCAGCGACGACATGGCCCATGCGGTCGCCGCGATGCCCGGCTTCATTTCACTGAAATTCTACAAGGCAGACGATGGCGATCAGATCGGGATTGTCCGCTTCAGAACCCGGGAAGACCTCAAGAGCTGGCGCGATGACATTGCCCATCGCGGCGCGTGGGGGCATGCGCCTAAGCTTTATCATGAGTTCTGGGTCCAGAACTCAGAAACATTCGACGATTACGTCTGGATTGACGGGGTTCATCACGACAAGGACCAGAGCGATCGTTTCCAGATGACCAGGGATGAGGTTCTCGACGTCTTGTCGACCGACCGTTCCTGACGTTTTTTCTGACCTGCCAACACCGCGATTGCGTTGACGCTAAGAAGTGAACTTCAGTTACGCAGGTGTTTCAGGGCGTGGCTGGCTGCATTCCTGGAGCGGCAATTCGCCTGCAGGTTCTGCTCTCGCCAGTGGCATGTGATTTCAGGCAACCGTTTCGTCCTGGACCTATACTCCTGCGCCAGGCTTTGGTGTGACGTTCCGCGAGATTGAGACAGACAGGATTGTTCCGCGAAAAGGGGGCATTCAGTGCTTCCTGCCGCAGCAGCGCGGTCAGTTGTCGCCGTGAGATGGCCAGCGTAATGGTGTGCAATAGTAAATTGTTGACAATCTACAATAAGAGAGTTTTTATGAAGCGACATGAGCGCTTCAAACACTGCGCCGCTTGACGAGAAGGGGAACCACGAGATGAAATTGAACCGTCGAACAGTTCTGACTCTGACGGGAGCCACGATGGCTTCTGCATTGATCGCAGGCGGAACGCCGGTCCTGGCCGCAGGATCTCTGGAAGATATAAAGGAACGCGGGAAACTGCGTGTCGGCGTGACCCAAGCGCCGCCCTGGTACTCGAAAGATCCCTCAACGGGCGAATGGGCTTCCGGGGTCGGTGTATCTGCCGGCAAGGCCATGGCAGAGACGCTCGGGGTCGAATTCGAACCTGTCGAAGTCACCTGGGGAACCGCGGTCGCGGCGCTGCAAAGCAACAAGATCGACGTCATGTTCGTACTGGACGCGACGGATGAACGGAAAAAGGCTGCCAGTTTCCCGGACTCGCCGCTGCTTTATTACTCTCTCGCCGTACTTGCGAAGGACGACGTGCCGGTGACTTCCTGGGAAGATCTCAACAAGGCCGATATCAAGATTGCCGTCCCCCAGGCGACCAGCATGGACAAGTTTCTGACCGAAAATGTCGGTGCTGCCGATATCCAGCGCTTCCCGGGCAACACGGAGGCGATTGCCGCTTTCCAGTCCGGACGGGTTGATGCGGTTTGCCTGTTTCATCCGCCCCTGATTGCGGCCCGCCAGAAACTGGGAAGGGGCAAGATCGTGGTTCCCTCACCTGTCAAGTCAAATCCGACCAGCGCGGCCGTGCGCAAGGGCGATACCGAATTCGTTGAATTCGTCGACGCCCAGCTCGCGGACTACTACCAGTCTGGAAAAATCCAGACCTGGTACGAGGAATTCCTGACCGGTTTCGGTCTCGACCCCAAATCCGCGCCGCCGATTATCAAGGAACTTCTCTGAGGCTCTCGGATAGATCATGTACGAGTGGGATTTTTCACCGGTGCTGGCGGAAGGCGGCTTCTTGCTTGTCGGCTTCCGCAACACGCTTGTCCTGACCGCGACAGCGCTTTCCGGCGGACTGGTTGTCGGTCTTCTGCTGGCCTTTGCGAGATTGTCTCACAGAAGGTGGCTGAAAGTTCCTGCGGGAATTGTCATCGAGGTTTTCCGCACAACCCCGCCACTCGTGCAATTGTTCTGGTTCTATTTCGGTTTGCCGATCGTGCTTTCCATCGAAATGACGCCATTCCTTGCCGCATCACTGACTTTCATGATCCAGAGCGGAGCGTTCTTCGCTGAGATCTTCCGTGCAGGCATCGTTTCGATCGAACGGGGGCAATGGGAAGCCGCCAACGCAATCGGCATGACCTACAATCAGTGCATGCGCAGGGTGATCCTGCCTCAGGCCGTCAAGCGCATGTTTCCATCCATGATGGAGCGTTCCATCGAGCTGATGAAGACAACAACGCTGGTGGCGACGGTTTCCTATGCTGATCTGCTGTTTCAGGCCAACGAACTTGCCCAGAAGACTTTCCGGCCGCTGGAGGTCTTCACCGTTGTCGCGCTGATCTATTTCGTGTCGATCTCGTTCATCAGTTTCATTGCTTCCCGCATGGAGCGCCGCTTTGCCAAGAGCGGTGAGTTCACGCCATGAACTACATATGGAATTTCCAGGACGTATTCGACAACTGGTGGGCGCTTGCGATCGGTGCGGCCGGGACACTGCGATTGTTCGTTGTCTGCCTGGTGCTGGGCATGGGGCTTGGCCTGATCATCGCGCTGGGCAAGCGATCCAGGAACCGGCCGGTCCGCTGGCTGTCGACGGCGTTTGTGGAGTTCTTCAGAAACACGCCGGTACTCGTGCAAATCCTCTGGTTCTATTATGCCCTGCCGATCATCGCGCCGATCGAGATTGGTCCATTTCTGGCGGCCATCCTGGGCATCTCGTTGAACTCGGCCGCCTATTCGGCGGAGATCTATCGCGGTGGCATTCAATCCATCGAGCCCGGTCAGTGGGAAGCCGCGCGGGCGATCGGCATGAGCGGTCTTCAGACGTTGCGCCGTGTGATCCTGCCGCAGGCAATCAGGCGGATCATCCCGGCCCTGACGAACCGCGGGGTGGAAATCTTCAAGATGACCACACTGGCGTCGGTCGTCGCCTATGTGGAACTGCTGCAGCAAGGCAAGCTGATCGCCTCACTTAATTACAATCCGCTCGAGGTCTATACCGTCATCGCGGCGATCTTCCTCATTATCCTCTACCCGATCGTGCGCCTGACCTATGCGCTCGAGCGCCATCTTGCACGGAGTGACTGAACGTGAGCGCACCTGTTCTCAGATTGTCCGGTTTTGGCAAACAATTCGGGTCGTTGCGCGTGTTCTCCGACGTCGATCTCGATGTCATGCCAGGGGACCGAATTGCCATTCTGGGTGCTTCGGGGTCCGGCAAGAGCACGTTGCTTCGCTGCATCAACGTTCTTGAAACACCGAGCGAGGGGCGCCTTGAGCTGGACGGCGAACTCGTGGGTCAGCCATCGCGTGCAGGAGACATGCGTTTTTCGGAACGTGAATTATGTGCCCTCCGGCAACGCGTGGGCATGGTGTTTCAGCAGTTCAACCTTTTTCCGCACATGACCGTGGCCGGAAATGTCGCCGAGGGCCTGAAAACCGTTCGCAACGTCAAATCCCAAAAAGCGCATGAGCGGGCCGTCGCAGAATTGCAGCGTGTGGGCCTCGCCGACAAGGCCGACACATATCCGTCCCGTCTATCCGGAGGGCAGAAGCAGCGTGTCGCCATTGCGCGCGCACTGGCCATGGACCCCGAAATTCTGCTGTTTGACGAACCGACCTCCGCACTCGACCCGGCGCTGGTCGGCGAAGTTCTCGGGGTTATCGAACAGCTGGCAAACGAAGGCCGCACAATGCTCCTCGTCACCCACGAAATCGGCTTTGCCTATCATTTCGCAACGCGGATCCTCTATCTGGCCGAAGGCGGGATCTACGAGAGCGGGACACCTGATGAAGTCCTGAAAAATCCGAAACGCCCCCTGACCCAGCAGTTTCTTGCAGAGCATCGGCGTTTTCAGTTCTAGAGCCCTTTTTGGAGACAAATAATCGATGAACAACTCTGCAAGCGCTCAAAGCTATTTGGCAGATCCGCGGAATGAAAATGTTCTGGTCTATGTCGACGACCGGCTTGTGCCCCGTCGCGAGGCCGTTGTTTCCGTTTTCGACAGTGGTTTTGTTCTGGGAGACGGGGTCTGGGAAGGGCTACGCGTCATTGACGGGCGTATCCTTCAATTGGACGCTCATCTGAACCGCATGTTCGAAGGCGCGAATTCGATTGCACTCGACATCGGCCGCAGCCGCGACAATCTCAAAGCCGCCATTCGTCAAACGCTGGATGCCAATGGCATGAAAGACGGCGTCCATATCCGGCTGATGGTCTCGCGCGGGCTGAAAAGTACGCCCAACCAGGACCCCCGGTTCGTGATTGGCAAGGCCACCGTCGTGATCGTCGCCGAATACAAGGCGCCCCGGCCCGAGACCAAATCGAAGGGGCTCGCCCTGTTTACGTCGACCTTCAGAACAAGCGGTCCGGATGTGTTTGACCTGCGTTTGAATTCGCACAGCCGATTGAACCTCATTCAGGCTCTCATCCAGGCGATCAATGCCGGCGCGGATGAAGCGCTGATGCTTGATCCGAGAGGGTTCGTCGCCAGTTGCAATTCAACGAATTTTTTCATTGTCCGGGGCCGTGAACTCTGGACGTCGACCGGGTCCTTTTCCTTCAAGGGATTGACGCAAAAGGCGGTGATCGATAGTTGGCGAAGTGTCGGCAATATCGTTGAGGAAAAGGACTTTACGTTGGCAGAAGCCTATTCGGCCGATGAAGCTTTCATTACTGGGACGCTCGGCGGATTGACCCCTGTTGTTCGCATCGATGGCCGCCTCATCGGAGGCGGAGCACCGGGGCCGGTCACCGCCGAAGCCGAAAAAGCGTACAAGGAATGGGTCTTGCGGTAGAACTGGCAAGAAGCGTCTTCCGGCAAGAATGCGTGATCATAACGAACAAGTGCACACGACCATGAACGAACCGCAACTGATGTCGCAAAACCGGGTCAAACCCATCAAGCGTGAAACTTTCAGCAACCAGATTGCCGCCAATCTGCGTCGCGCGATCATCAGTGGCGAGATCGAATCGGGAAGTCAGATAACCGAGTCGGATCTGGCAGCACGGTTCGGCGTGAGCAGGGGCCCCTTGCGGGAAGCCATGGGACAGATCGCGGCCGAAGGCCTGATCGAAACCATACCTTACACGGGAACCCGCGTCCTCAAACTCTCGCCAGAGGATGTCCGGGAGATCTATTCACTGAGGACGTCGCTCGAAACGCTGGCGTTCCGTGAAGTCTGGGAGCGCCGGGACGAAGCGTTTGTCCACGAACTCGAAATCCGGCACAAGGCGTTGCTTGAAACACTTGCGCTTGACGATCACGTGGCGTCGAGCGAGGCGGAAGTCCGTTTTCATTCTCTTGTCTATGAAACATGCGGTCACAAGCTTCTACTGGAAAGCTGGCGCCGCATAGCGGGCCGGATGCAGCTTTATCTGGCTGAACACCAGCGGGCACATGGCCGAAAGGCTCCGATCGAAGATGCCCATGAACGGTATCTTCAGCTTGCCGTTGGCAACAGTCTCGCGCTCATGCTGGAAGAAATCGATGCCCATATGCAACGCGGGTTCAGGCAGATGGAACAATATCTGAGCTTTGCGGACTGACACTGCATCAATGTACTGTGCCGCGTCGGTGGCGCGACTCGTTCAAAATCGTATTTTCTTTCGACCTGTCATGTCTTTGCAGCCGACAAATCGCGCAAATCCGGTGCGATTTTGAAGAATGGATCGCGAATTCGGTTCGTAATCGGATAGACTGCGGGGAATGAAGCAATCGGAAATCAAAAAAACCAATCCCACGGTTCAGGATGTCGCGCGCGCTGCCAATGTTTCAACGGCAACTGTCAGCCGGGCCCTGTCCGCGCCGGATCGGGTGTCGGCCAAGACCCGCGACAAGGTGGCGAAGGCAGTTGAAGAGACCGGATACGTACTCAATCACGCGGCGCGAAATCTACGCCGTCGCGATACGGGGACTATCGTCGCGCTCGTCCCGGATATCGGGAATTCTCATTTTTCGAACATCCTGCAGGGCATCGAAACCGTCTGCGCCGACAGGAACCTGAAGGTTTTGATCGCAGATACACGAAAACCTTCCATGTCGCGTCAGCGGATCAATGACTATTTCAGCAAGAACAATTGTGACGGGATCGTCATTCTCGACGGACATTTCTCGATTTCGGAAATCCGTGCGACCAACCCGAAATTGCCACCGATCGTGACTTGCGGTGAATGGAGTGACGATCCGGCGGTGCCGATCGCCGTTGTCGACAATCTTCTCGGAGCTGATCTGGCAGTTTCACATCTGCTCGAACTCGGTCACCGGAATATCGGACATGTCACCGGATTGCTGACACACAAACCGGGGAGAGACAGGGTCGAGGGCTTCAAGGCAACCTTGAAAAGGGCTGACCTCGATCCCGAGAGAGCCTGGATTTTCGAAGGCGACTACACCCTGGAATCGGGCGAAACGGCTGCTTCGACGTGGCTCAATCTGCCCGAGCGACCAACCGCGGTCTTCTGCGCTGCCGACCGGACTGCCTTCGGTTTCATTTCCGCCTTGAACGAGGTCGGTGTGCGTGTGCCTCACGACGTGTCGGTGGTTGGATTCGACGACATCGATATTGCCGGCCACTTCGTGCCGCCCCTGACGACCGTTCACCAGCCGCGCCGGGCGATCGGCGAGCAAGCTGCACAATTGCTGCTCAATGTAATGGAGGGCGGAAATCCGGAGGAGGGCAACGTGAAGCTCCAACCCTGGCTTGTGGTGCGCAAGAGCACGGCGCACCGTGGCGGTTCGCAGCAAGATTGACAGGGTTATGCTCGCCGGCTGTGGTGAAAATTCCTAGTATCCCGTCACGTCTTCCGGCTGGAAGCCTTTGGCGGCCGAGGGTCTTCTGCCGAGAATATTTTTCAGGATATTGTTCATGGTTGCCCGGTCATTGTCGAAGCCGCCATGGGTTTTGCTGTCCGTTATGGCGTCGGCCCGACCCGCATAATGGAGAGTGTGATCGGGCTTCAGCACAAGGTCGTTCGCGAACACTTCCATGCCGAGAAGGGGCGTTTTCTTTTCGTCCTCGAATGCGTTGGAGACAAAATAGAGCAGCGACTTCCGGTAAGGGCCGACGGAATCGTCCCGTTCGCGCTGATCGATCAGGTTGTATTGCCACAGCTTCGACAATCCGGCGGCCGCGTTTTTGTCCCCGACCCTGTCGGTGTAATGGGTCATGAAGAAATCATTGGTGCAGGCCGGGGCCATGAGGGAACAGGATTGCACCGGGACAGCAAGCGGGTTCGCGGCATTGAGCTTGCCCAGCAGATGGCCCAGCAGAATGCTGCCCGCGCTGTGACCGATCAGGTGTACCTTGAGCGGGTTGCTGCGCTGCGCGTTGCCTTTGAGCAGTATCTTGAGCGCTTTGGTGCCGCCGCTGCTGCTCCCTGCAAAGCACTTTTCCGCATCCCGCTTCATGTCGCGCCATACGGCCCGCCCCGGACCGCGAGCGGTGAATTCCAGCATGCGGTCAAAGAAATCGGAAACACTCCCGACACGCGCTTCGGCCTTGGCGTTGGAAGAAAAGATGATGTCTGTCAGGGTTTCAAAGAACCCGGTCTCCCACATGAAGTGAATCGGGTATATCCCGTTCCGCTTGAAAACTTCCTTCATCTTGCGAACGCGATTTGCAGATGCATTCTGGTCATTGAGTCCGCCATGGGCATAAAAAACCAGATGCTTGTAGTCGCGCTTTGCAGTCGCCGTCTCGTCTGCGAGAAAATCCGCCGTTTCCTTTAACGTTGCCTCCGGAGTTGGGTATTTCCCGCGCTCCACAAGCCGGCCGTCATCCAGATGAACGATGTGGCCGACAATTTCCTCGAAACGCGGAGCTCGCGTTTTCGGACTGTCGAACAGGCTGCGACTGCTCCTGTCAGGTTCCCCGACTGTAAGATCGAACGACTCCGGGGTCGGCACTGCAAGCCTCAACACCCAGGCATCCATGACGTTCGCCGCCCAATCCTCGTAGCGCCATCTGGCGATTCCCGGTCGGCCATCGAAACCGCCCCAGGTTTCGCCCCAGGAGTTCTGGATGAGGAAGCCCCGTTCGTCATAGCCGACGATGACGAAGGCATGGCCTCCCTCGGTCAGGTTGGACGGAGCAATGTCACCGTTCCGCGGATTTTGCCAACCGCGATGGACCATTGCAGATACATAGATGACACCGGTTTCGTTGAGCGCGGCGTGATAGTCGATAATCTGCGGGCGCAGACGAAAATAGGCACCAAGCCCGACCTTTCGGGCATCTACCGCCCGGTCCTTGGTCAGGTGCCAGTTTTTCTCGCCCACCCGATAGGGGGCCAGTTCTTCGCTGCAGACCCCGTTGTTGAAAAATCCCTTCAACGCGGCCCTTATGCTGGAGCCTTCATAATCCTCGCCGGGCCATTCGTCATTCAGCTTTGCCATTTCGTAAAGCATGCGTGCACTTGCCATCGGGGCTTCGTCCGGTTGGGACCGGCGTGCGTGACGTTGTCTGTTCAGCAGCGTAATGGCACTTGAAAGTGCAAATCCGGTGCACGCTCCCTCCATTCCCTGGTCGCGGATCGGACTGACACCGGGATCGGGCGCGTCCATGGAAAGGTCGAGCGCCAGGAGTGCAGGCTCATACATGCGGTCGCGCAAATCGGTGATGTCCGCCGGAACGTTAAGCACATGGTCTCCAAGTCGTGGCGCAGCTTCCAGGGTGTTCGAAGCAGGCAGGTTCTGTTTTTGACTTGGTGATTTGGTTTTTTTGGACTTTTTCGGCTTTGCTGGACGTTTAGGCATGGCTTCCCCCTGATTAGTACCTTTGTGCTAATCAATTAACCGGTTGCAATTGCATGTCTTAGCAGCTTTGCGAGTATACGCATGAAGCGATGCCGCCGCAATTACCTAAGGTAAGTTGCGATGTATGCTGGACTGCAAAGAGGCCCGGTCGCATTGCTGCCCACCCGTTGGGTGCAAGAGAAACGTCACGAATTTTTCAAAAAGATCAGCGGTCCGGGACAGGCTGCATCTCAGTGGGTGCGGTTTTGACGAAAATTTCGGCCGATTCCAGGATCGGTCGAGGAACACAATTCGTGAGACCCGCAATGCAACCCCATGTGCCTGCAGCTGGAAACAGGCTCACAGACCGGATCGGCATGTGCCTGTTCGCAGCTGCAGCGCAATTGAAACAATTCGAAACAGTTGGATCATATTGCTGCAAATCGGCCGGTCTAGCTTCTCTATCAAGGATGTGAGGCAAGATCCGTGATCGCCTTCGACGAATTACTTGTTGAAGGTTGCAGCGGCAGACTGTTTCATACCCCTTGAAAGAACGACCCCGAAACAGGGGCACCTTCCAGACCGGTGCGTTTTGCAAAATTACGCACCGGTTAAACAAAAGACGGAACATCTGACGGTTCGTGTAAGCGGGTACGGAAACGATGGTCCAAGGGGAAGAAACAGATAATGGTAGGGTCGGCCAGCGCTTCACCGCGCGGGGAGGACACTTTTCCGAAGATCCTGTTGCACAATGCAAAGGTTCTTGGAACCCGGACAGCGTTTCGGGAAAAGGATTTCGGGATCTGGCAAAGCTGGACCTGGTCCGAGGTGTGTGAAGAAATCCGCGCGTTTTCAATCGGACTGAAGTCACTCGGGATTGAGGCTGGTGACAAGGTTGCCATAGTCGGTGCGAACCGGCCGCGACTTTACTGGTCGATGGTCGCCGCTCAGGCGGTGGGGGCGGTTCCTGTGCCGGTCTATTCCGACTCGGTTGCCGAGGAAATGGCGTATGTCCTTGGTCATGCCGAAGTGAAATTCGCGGTCGTAGAGGATCAGGAACAGGTCGACAAGCTGCTGTCGATGTCCGAAGAGGTTCCGACACTCAAAGATGTCATTTACGACGAAATGCGCGGGTTGCGCGACTACGACCATACTCACCTGCACTCTTATGAATCCTTGCAGAACAAAGGTCGTGAACTGCAGGCGCAGAACAGTTCGCTGTCGAGGGAGTGGGAGGAAGGATTTGCCGGTGGCAAGGGCGACGATGTTGCCGTGATGCTTTATACCTCCGGAACGACCGGCCGTCCGAAGGGCGTCATGTTGTCGTTCGACAATCTGGCTGTTTCAGCACGCAATGCGAACGTGTTTGATCACCTTGACGAGACCGAGGAAGTGCTTGCCTACCTGCCGATGGCATGGATCGGCGACCATGTATTTTCGCTCGCCCAGGCCTTTACCGCAGGCTATTGCGTCAATTGTCCGGAAAGCATTGACACGATCGATGTTGACCGGCGTGAGATCGCACCAACCTATTTCTTTGCGCCGCCAAGGGTCTTTGAAATGCTGCTGACGCACATCATGGTGCAAATGGAAGATGCAGGCAAAACCAAGCGCGCCATGTTCGACTACTTCATGAAAATCGCGCGCAAGGTGGGCGAAAAGATCCTGAACGGCGAGGACGTCGACGCAAAGGACCGTCTTCTCTACAGGCTTGGAGAGTTCCTGGTCTACGGTCCGCTCAAGAATCGCATGGGGCTGACGCGAATGAAAGTCGGCTATACGGCGGGAGAGGCGATCGGTCCGGAGATCTTCCGTTTTTATCGCTCGCTCGGCCTCAATCTGAAACAGCTTTACGGACAGACGGAAGCGAGCGTCTATATTACGCTTCAGCCTGACGGGGAAATCTTCGGCGATACGGTCGGAAAACCGGCGCCTGACGTCGAACTGAAAATCGCCGACAACGGCGAGGTCATGTACCGCTCGCCCGGTGTCTTTGTCGGCTATTTCAAGAATGACGAAGCCACCAAAGAGACCAAGACGGCCGATGGCTGGGTGCATACCGGAGATGCCGGCATCATCGCGGAAAACGGACACCTGAAGATCATTGACCGGGCCAAGGATGTCGGAAAACTCACCGACGGGGCGTTGTTCGCGCCGAAATATATCGAGAACAAGCTCAAGTTCTTCCCTAATATTAAGGAGGCGGTCGCCTTTGGTCACGAACGCGACGTGGTCGCGGTCTTTCTCAATATCGATCTGACTGCCGTCGGGTCCTGGGCGGAACGCAACAACGTCAACTACGCTTCCTATCAGGAACTGGCAGCTCATCCGGATGTCTATTCGATGGTTGAAAGCCATGTCGACCAGGTCAACCGCGATCTTTCCCGTGAGCCGATGATGGCCGGTGCCCAGATCAGAAGATTCCTGATCCTGCACAAGGAGCTGGATGCGGATGACGGCGAACTGACGCGGACCCAGAAGGTGCGCCGATCCTTCATCGCAGACCGATATGCGCCCCTCATCGAAGCGCTTTATGACGGTTCCAAAACCAAGCACGTGCGCACGGAGGTGACATTCGAGGACGGCCGGAAGGGCGCCATCGAAGCGACAGTCGAAATCCGCGATATGGAGCCTCATGTTCCCGGCAAAGACTATCAGGAGGCCGCCGAATGAACGCCTTTGCCACAGACATTACAGCTAAACCGGATGGTGTCCCCGAAACGGCGAATAGCGAAGAGTTGCTGAGGGTCGACAATGTGTCGCTGTCCTTCGGCGGCGTGAAGGCGATCACAGACATTTCCTTCGATATCCTGAAGGGCGAGATCCGCGCGATCATCGGACCGAACGGTGCCGGCAAGACTTCAATGCTCAATGTCATCAACGGCTTCTATCATCCCCAGGAAGGCACGATCACCTGGCGGGGCAAGGAACGGCGGAAGATGAAGCCGTATGAGGCGGCAAGCCAGGGCATCGCGCGGACCTTCCAGAACGTTGCGCTCTTCAAGGGCATGACGACACTCGACAACATCATGTCCGGGCGTTCGCTGAAGATGCACCGGAATTTCTTCTGGCAGGTCATCTGGCGTGGCCCTGCCGAGCGCGAGGAAATCGAGCATCGCAGGAAAGTCGAGGACATTATCGACTTCCTGGAGATCCAGGCGATCCGAAAGACGCCTGTCGGGCGTTTGCCCTACGGTTTGCAGAAGCGGGTCGAACTCGGCCGGGCTCTTGCCATGGAGCCGGATCTCCTGCTGCTCGATGAGCCGATGGCCGGAATGAACCTTGAAGAAAAAGAAGACATGAGCCGGTTCATCCTCGACGTGAACCAGGAATTCGGCACCACGATCGCGCTTATCGAGCATGACATGGGCGTGGTCATGGATCTGTCCGACCGGGTCGTTGTGCTCGACTACGGCAAGAAGATTGCGGACGGTCCGCCTGAGGAAGTTCAGGCGAACCAGAACGTGATCGACGCTTATCTCGGCGTCAGCCACTAGAAGGGAAAATCATGCTTTACGACATTTTCATCGATCCCTTCGTGCAAATGTACGAGATGCCGGACTTCTTCCTGCAAGTCCTGTGGGAAGGTTTCGTCGCCGGAATTCTCTACGCCCTGATCGCACTTGGTTTTGTGTTGATCTTCAAGGCTTCCGGCGTTTTCAACTTCGCACAGGGCATCATGGTGGTGTTTGCCGGTCTTACCCTGGTGGGTCTCAATGAAAACGGTGTACCGGCCTATCTGGCACTTGCCCTGACTATTGCCGCGATGGGCATACTCGCCTATGGCGTGGAACGGGTCGTCATGCGTCCGCTGGTCAACCAGCCCGACATCATCCTGCTGATGGCCACCATCGGACTGACCTATTTCCTGATCGGCTTCGGAGAATTCGTTTTCGGCGGCGAGCCGAAGCAGATGATCACCGAGGAACTCGGTCTGCCGACCGGCTCCACCGCGATTGAATTCGGGGAACGGGGGCTGGTCATCCTGCAGCATATCGACATCGCGGCAGCCGTTATCGCTGTTCTGATGGTTGCAGCGCTAGGTATCTTCTTCAACAAGACCCGAATCGGCCGGGCGCTCAGGGCGGTCGCGGACGATCACCAGGCGGCGCTTTCCGTGGGGATCTCACTCAATCAGATCTGGGCAATCGTCTGGTTCGCAGCCGGTCTCGTCGCATTGGCAACAGGCATCATGTGGGGCGCGCGCTCCGACGTGTCGTTTGCGCTGGAAATCGTCGCCTTCAAGGCATTGCCGGTGCTGATCCTGGGTGGCTTCACGTCCATCCCCGGCGCGATTGTCGGCGGTCTGATCATCGGTTTCGGCGAGAAGATCGGTGAACTCTACTGGGGCGGTCTCGTGGGCGGCGGCATCGAGTCCTGGCTCGCCTACATCATCGCGCTGATCTTCCTTCTGTTCCGGCCGCAAGGCCTCTTCGGCGAACGCATCATCGAGCGGGTTTAAGGTACAAGTTCATGTTTTATCGCGAAGCTGGCCAATTCAAGACGAGTTACAAGGCGGATCAGGCGCTCATGCCGATCCTGCAGGACAGGGTGGGTCTTCTGGTCATCCTGGCTGTCGCCTTTGTTGTCATTCCCGTCTTTGCCAACGACTTCTTCCTGACCTCCATCATGATCCCGTTCCTGGTGTTCTCACTGGCGGCGATCGGCCTGAATGTCCTGACGGGTTTTTGCGGACAGCTTTCGCTCGGTACAGGGGCCTTCATGGGTGTGGGCGCCTATGCGGCCTACAAGCTGACCTCGATCTTCCCGGACGCCAATGTCATATTGATGGTTCTGCTTTCCGGTGTGTTTTCCGCCGCAATCGGTGCCGTGTTCGGTCTGCCGAGCCTGCGCATCAAGGGTCTGTATCTGGCCGTGACGACATTGGCCGCCCAGTTCTTCCTGGAGTGGTGTTTCATCCGCATACCCTGGCTCTACAACTACAATGCCTCCGGCGCGATCGAGATCCCGCACCGGGAGGCCTTTGGCGTAGTCGTTTCCGGTGCGGAAGCAACGCCGATCGTGCGCTACTTCATCGTGCTCGGTATCACCGCGCTGATCGCCTATCTGATGGCCAACGTCCTGCGCGGCCGGATCGGGCGTTCCTGGATGATGATCCGCGACATGGACATCGCAGCTGAACTCATGGGCATCCGCCCGCTCCAGACCAAGCTGATGGCGTTTGCCGTGTCGTCCTATATCTGCGGCGTCGCCGGCGCGATGATGGTGTTCTTCTGGCTGAATGCCGCAGAACCTTCGTCCTATTCGATATCCCTGTCCTTCCAGATCCTGTTCATGGTCATCCTGGGGGGGCTGGGAAGCCTGAGCGGCGCGTTCATGGGTGCGGCCTTCATCTGGATCCTGCCGGTTTTCCTGAAATTCATTCCGGGCACCATTGGTATCAATGTGGCCGCCGAAACCGTTGAACACATCACGTTCATGATCGTCGGCGCCCTGATCATCTTTTTCCTGATCGTCGAACCGCACGGCTTTGCGCGGCTCTGGCAGATCGCGAAACAAAAGCTCAGGGTCTGGCCATTCCCCTATTAGGGTGGCCAACCTTATCGCACGTCATCCGGACCCGGACCTGTCCGGGGAGGAATGGCGCAACTGGTCTGGCGGTACCGGATGGTCCGGAGCCGCATGGGAGGAGAAACATGAAAAGCATCAAGCAAATTGCGCTGGGAACCGCTGTTGCGCTTGGAGTCGGATTTTCCGGTCTCGCGACAACGGTTGCCCAGGCTGAAGACGCCAACTATGTGCCGCTGCTGACATACCGCACCGGTCCGTTCGCGGCTTCAGGCATTCATATCGCCAACGGCATGCATGACTACCTGAAAATGCTGAACGAGCGTGATGGCGGTATCGGCGGCGTGAAGCTGGAGCTCGAGGAATGCGAGACCGGTTACAATGCCCAGAAAGGCGTCGAGTGCTATGAGGCGACCAAAGGCAAGGGTGCTCTGGTCTATAACCCTTATTCCACAGGCATCACCCTGCAGCTGATCCCGAAGGCAGGTGTCGACAAGATCCCGGTTCTGTCCATGGGCTACGGCCTGTCGGCTGCTGCCGATGGGTCCGTCTTCCCCTGGGTGTTCAACGTGCCGGACACGTACTGGGACGGCGCGTCGGTCGTGATCAAGTATATCGGTGAGCAGGAAGGCGGTCTTGATAACCTCAAGGGCAAGAAGATCGGTTACATCTTCCTGGATGCAGGTTATGGCCGCGAGCCGATCCCGCTGCTGGAACAGCTGGCTGAAAAATACGGCTTCGAGCTGCTGCAGTATCCGGTCGGTGTCAAGGAGATGCAGAACCAGTCCTCGCAATGGCTGAACGTACGCCGTGACCGTCCCGACTACATGGTCATGTGGGGCTGGGGTGCGATGAACCCGACTGCCATCAAGGAAGCCGTGAAGATCCGCTTCCCGATGGACAAGTTCATCGGTGTCTGGTGGTCAGCAGGTGATGACGACGCCGCTGCTGGCGGTGAAGGTGCCAAAGGCTACAAGGCCATGAACTTCTCCGGAGTCGGCAGTGACTTTCCGGCGCTTGACGACATCAAGAAACACGTTGTCGATGCCGGCCTGAGTTCAACTGACGCGAGTTCCATTGGCGGCACCCTCTACAATCGTGGTGTTCTGAACTCCGTCATCATCGCCGAAGGTATCCGTACTGCACAGGAATTGACCGGCAAGAAAGTCATCACCGGTGAAGACATGCGTATGGGCCTTGAAGCGCTCAACCTGGACGAGGCCCGCCTGAAGGAACTCGGTCTGGCAGGTTTTGCGCACCCGATGAAGGTCACCTGCGAGGATCACGCTGGCAGCCACCCGGTCTTCATTCAGGAGTGGGACGGCAAGCAGTGGCGTCAGGCTTCCGGCTGGATCGAGCCGATGACCGATCTTGTACGTCCGCTTCTGGAAGCGGCGGCCGCCGAGTATGCGGAAAAGAATGCGCCGTGGCCGGCGCGCACGGAACCCTGCCCGAACTGATCAGGCAGATCGCTCCGCCGCGCACAATGCGCGGCGGAGTATCCCGGGAGAGAATGGAATGGCATTGCTGGATGTAGATCAGGCCGGTTCGGACAACGCGGTAGAAGCTGCGGAAACGATACTTTCGGTCAACAATATCGAGGTCATTTACGACCATGTGATCCTGGTTCTCAAGGGTGTTTCCCTTACGGTTCCCAAGGGCGGGATCGTCGCACTGCTGGGAGCGAACGGCGCCGGCAAGACGACAACGCTGAAGGCAGTCTCTAACCTTCTGAGTGCCGAGCGTGGTGAGGTGACAAAGGGAACGATCCTGTTTGACGACGACGAAGTCCAGGCGCTCTCACCCAACGAACTGGTACGGCGCGGTTGCATTCAGGTGATGGAGGGCCGCCACTGTTTCGGCCACCTGTCCATCGAGGAGAACCTGTTGACCGGAGCCTATACCCGCAAGGACGGTCATGCGGCTGTGAAAGCCGATCTTGAGATGGTCTACAATTATTTCCCGCGCCTCAGGGAGCGGCGCCAGAGCCAGGCAGGTTACACGTCCGGCGGCGAACAGCAGATGTGCGCGATCGGACGCGCCCTGATGAGCCGACCAAAAATGATCCTGCTCGACGAGCCCAGCATGGGACTTGCACCGCAATTGGTTGAGGAGATTTTCGAAATCGTCCGGCAGCTCAACGAGAAGGAAGGGGTTTCCTTCCTGCTGGCGGAACAAAACACCAATGTGGCGCTGAGATACGCCACCTATGGCTATATCCTGGAATCGGGACGCATCGTGCTCGACGGGGACGCGAAGGCGCTCCGTGAAAACGAGGATGTGAAGGAATTCTACCTGGGCGTCGGCGGCGAAGGCCGCCGTTCGTTCCGGAATGTCAAACATTACAAACGAAGGAAGCGCTGGCTAGCCTGACGGTTTTCTGACCCAGGGCGGAAATAGCGGAGACGACCATGAGCGACCAACAGTTTGATGCACGCGAGCGGCAGGATCCCGCTCAGCGTGAACAGGATCTCTTTGCCAGGTTGCCGGAACTTCTGGCACATGCGGCCGGAAATGCCGATGGCTGGGCAGAGCAGCTGCGAGGTTGCGATCTCTCCGGCACTCGCGACAGAAACGCTTTGTCGTGCCTGCCGGTATTGCGCAAATCCGACCTGATGGATCGGCAGAAGGCCAACCCTCCCTTTGGCGGTTATCTGGCCGGTGAACTTTCCGAAGCCGCGCGCGTTTTCATGTCCCCGGGTCCGATCTGGGAACCACAGGCGCCTGGCCTGGATGCCTGGAACGGGGCACGCAGTCTGTTTGCCGCGGGATTCCGCAAAGGGGACGTGGTCCTGAATGCCTTCTCCTACCACCTGACGCCAGGCGGGTTCATTCTGGACCAGGGTGCGATTGCTCTGGGGTGCACTGTTTTTCCAGCAGGCGTCGGCAATACCGACACGCAGGTGGAAGCCCTGGAAGTCTTGAAGCCCACCGGTTTTGTCGGGACACCCGACTACCTCAAAATCCTCCTTGACCGTGGCCGGGAACAAGGCCGGGATGTCTCCTCCATCAAAAAGGCTCTTGTTTCCGGTGGGGCGTTGTTTCCCTCGCTGCGGCAGGAATATGAAGACCAGGGGATTCAGGTCGGCCAGTGTTATGCGACGGCAGATCTTGGAGTGATCGCCTACGAAACCGAGGCTCGCGAGGGTATGGTCGTCAACGAAGACTACATCGTTGAAATCGTGCGTCCAGGCACCGGGGAACCGGTTGCAGACGGTGAGGTTGGCGAGCTGGTCGTTACCAACTTCAACAGGCTTTATCCGCTGATCCGGTTCGGAACAGGCGATTTGTCAAAAGTCATTCCGGGCCAGTCACCCTGCGGGCGGACCAACATGCGCCTCGCGGGCTGGATGGGACGAGCGGACCAGCGTACGAAGATCAAGGGAATGTTTGTCGACCCTGCCCAGATTGCCCAGATTGTCGCGGCGCATCCTGAAGTCAGCAAGGCGCGCCTGGCGGTCAGCCGTGCCGGTGAGGCGGATGCGATGGTGCTTTCCGTTGAAACGGAAGCGCATGGGGACGGGCTGACCGACAGGGTGGCCACAACGCTCAGGGATGTCACCCGGCTCAGCGGCGATGTTCAGATCGTGTCTCCCGGTGCCTTGCCTAATGACGGCAAGGTCATTGCCGATGAGAGAGAGTATGGTTGACCACGTTGAGGCGCCTTGACTGAAGCCAGATCGTGTTTACGGGTCCTGATTGCGCGAAAGTACCTCGTTTTTGCATAACTCATCTTCGATGATTCTCCTGCCGGGCGCAGCGCAGAGACCGGTCCGAACCGCCTGTTCGTTTTGTCGATGACTTCGTGAGGAACTGCTGGTCCAGTTAGTCGCTCTTGAATCAAGGGGCTCAGGTCCCGCGGCGTTCGACCGTGATGGCGGTGCAAATCGGCGTCTGTCCGTTGGAACAACAACGGCTGCCGTGCATCTCCGGCTTTCTTTCCCGTCCGAGCGTGTCCGCCGGTGATCTGTCCTTTTCGCCAAGCGTATGAAAAATGCCGCATTGGCCTCGGCTTTGCCTTGGCCTATGTATGGCATCAGAGGACTAGCCGCTGAGGGACAATCCGCGCTTATGAACGTTCAACCGACCACTTCGCTTTCGGCCGAGAGGGCCGCTGAGTTCCGCAAACTGGATCTGCCTGAGAACCACCCGCCGGTGAAAAGCGGCAAGGTCGGTGTGCTCCTGGTCAATCTCGGGACCCCGGATGCAACGGATTACTGGCCGATGCGCCGTTACCTGCGTGAGTTTCTGTCCGACAAGCGTGTCATCGAATGGCCGAGGGCGATCTGGTATCCGATCCTTTACGGAATTGTCCTGATGACCCGTCCGGGTAAATCCGGCAAGGCTTATGACGAGATCTGGAACAACGAGAAGAACGAGTCCCCACTGCGTACCATCACGCGCAGTCAGTCCGACAAGCTGTCCGAGGTTCTCGGTGATGAAGGCGGCAGGCTCAAGATTGATTGGGCGATGCGCTACGGTCAGCCTTCGATCCCTGACAAGTTGAAGGCACTCAAGGAGGAAGGGTGCGACCGGATTCTTGTGTTTCCGCTCTATCCGCAATATTCGGCAACAACCACGGCAACCGTCAATGACGTCGTCTGCAGAACCCTGCTGGAGATGCGGTGGCAGCCGGCGATAAGGACCGTGCCGCCCTATCACGATGATCCGGTCTACGTGACCGCGCTGGCCGAATCCGTCAAACAGCACCTGGACACACTGGACTTCAAACCGGATGTGCTGCTGACGTCCTATCACGGTATTCCGCAATCCTACTTCAAGCGCGGCGACCCCTATCATTGTCATTGCATGAAAACGACGCGCCTGATGCGTGAGGTCCTCGGATGGGATGACCAGCAACTCCGCGTCACATTCCAGTCCCGATTCGGACCGGAGGAGTGGCTGCAGCCCTATACAGACAAGACAGTCGAGCAATTGGCAAAGGATGGCGTCCAAAACGTCGCGGTGATGAATCCCGGTTTTGTTGCCGATTGTCTTGAGACTCTCGAGGAGATCGCGGGCGAGGTTGGTGAGATCTTCGAGGAAAACGGTGGTGGCAATTTCACCCATGTTCCGTGTCTGAACGACAGCGACCTGGGCATGAAGGTGATCGAACACGTTGTCCGCCGGGAATTGGGCGGCTGGCTCTGAGGGCCAGTTACCTTTGAATATTATCGCAATCAATCGGCCTGACGCTCATGTTTCATCTGAGCGTTTTGGCTGTTCATGATTACCTGATCAACATTGCGTGGAGTGCCGGTGGTCGCCGGAGCGACGGCTGTCGTCCTGTTCCCAGGTACATTCCGCCCTGGTGGTGACGAGGCCGATGGCACCAGTTCAGTCGCCGGGGAAATCTAGCTGATTGCCTCCGTGGCGCGTGGATCTCGCGCAATGGCGCTGGAACGACTCACTCAAACAGAGCATAGTGACCGCGAAATTCCAGATGTTTACGGGAGAAATTCATGCCGTTAGAAATTGATGGACCCAGCATTTTCCTGATCGGCCTATTGGTTCTGGTCATTCTGGTGTTTTTCGCCGGGGTCAAAACCGTACCCCAAGGCTACAACTATACCATCGAACGGTTCGGCAAGTACCGCAAGACGCTGTTACCGGGCCTGAATTTCATTATCCCGTTCATTGACAAGGTCGGCCACAAGCTGAACATGATGGAACAGGTTCTCGACGTTCCCTCGCAGGAAGTCATCACGCGGGACAATGCCACCGTGACGGCGGATGGCGTGACGTTCTATCAGGTGCTCGATGCGGCGCGGGCCGCGTATGAGGTGCTGGGACTTCAAAATGCGATCCTGAATTTGACGATGACCAATATCCGTTCGGTGATGGGATCCATGGATCTTGATTCCCTCCTGTCAAACCGTGACGAAATCAATGCAAAAATCCTGAGGGTTGTCGATGCTGCTGCCGAACCCTGGGGCGTGAAAATCACGCGTATCGAGATTAAGGACATCAATCCGCCACGGGATCTGGTCGACGCCATGGCGCGCCAGATGAAGGCAGAGCGCGACAAACGGGCGTCCATTCTGGAAGCGGAAGGCAAGCGACAGTCTGAAATTCTGAAGGCGGAAGGTGAGAAGCAATCACTTATCCTGGAGGCAGAGGGACGTCGCGAATCCGCTTTCCGGGATGCGGAAGCGCGCGAAAGGGAAGCTGAAGCGGAAGCGAAGGCTACCCAAATGGTAAGCGCGGCGATTGCCTCCGGTGATGTTCAGGCGATCAACTATTTCGTTGCGAACAAATATGTCGAAGCCTTCCAGGCGCTCGCGACGTCGAGAAACCAGAAAACACTGATCCTGCCCATGGAGGCTACCGCTCTTCTGGGATCCCTGAGTGGTATCGGTGAAATTGCCAAGGAGGCATTCGGCGACCATTCGAAGGAAAATCAGACATCGTCGCGCATCCCGAACACCGGTTCGTCTGAGGGAGGCAATCCGTGAGCCTGATTGAAAGCGCTATTGATGCTCTCGGGCCCTGGAGCTGGTTTGTTCTCGGTCTGGTGCTTCTGGGGCTGGAAATAGCCGCTCCGGGGACCATTTTTCTGTGGTTCGGTCTGTCGGCACTTGTCGTCGGTGTCATTGCGCTGGTCTTTGACCCGAGCTGGCAAATCCTCGTCAGCATTTTCCTGGTTCTGTCGATTGTGAGCCTGCTGATAGGCAGGCGCATGATGATCAGGCTTGCCTCGGAAAAAGGGGACCCCGGACTAAACCAACGCGGCAGTCGTTATGTCGGGCGCGAATTCACGTTGGAAAAACCCTTGAGTGAGGGCGCAGGAAACCTGTCGATCGACGACACCATCTGGCGGATCACAGGACCGGATCTTCCCGCGGGCACAAAGGTGCGTGTCGAATCCATCGACGGGGTCCGACTGGTCGTTTCCCAGGTGGAGTAGGCGCCGTCCGGTCAAATTTGAAAAGTGTTCTGGCAAGAACAACTTTGCAAGGCCGGGATTGGTTTGCAGACATCCAGCGCGGCATGGTCTCGGGTCAGTTTGAGTGACCCTAGACGGTGTCAGAGCTTGTGGCCCGGCGGAACCGGCGGTTCCTCGGCCTTAAGCAGAATGCCGATGCGCCTGTTTGCGGCCAGATAGGGGTCGTTCGGAAAGAGCGGTTCGGTGTCTGACTTGCCGATGACTGCGAAGAACTGGTCTTCCGGAACACCGTATTCCGCCAGGATCTGGCGGGCAATGTTTGCGCGCTCGCTCGACAGGTCCCAACCGGTGTAACCGGGGTTTGACGTTTGCTGACCGGCGGTGGTGTGACCGGTGATCTCGACGCGATTTGGCATCTGCGCAAGAACGGGTGCCATTTTGGCGATCAGCCGGCGGGTGGTCTCATAAGGATATTTCGAACCTTCGCGGAACATGGACCGGCCATCCTGGTCGACCAGCATGATGTTCAGGCCGTCCTCGGTTTCTTCGAGAATGATGTTGCTGGAAATTTCTGTAATTTCAGGCATCTCCTGCCATGCCTGACGCAGGGAGGCTGCGGCTGTCGCGAATTGCCGGGGTTTTTCGATCTCTGCTTCCAGCGTGTCGTGAGTATTCGCCTCAGGTCCCTGTTTGCGCCGTTTTTCATGGCGCTCCTGGGAGAAATCTGAATCGTTTTCCTGTTCGACCTGGCTGATGTCTTTCATGTAGTCGCGGATCGGGATGCCCTCGACTTCGATGATACCCGTGCGGCGGGAGGTTTCCTTGACACCGAAAGCCTCTCGCATGGACCCTGCCACGACCTGCAGCTTTTCCTTGTCCTGAATTGAAAACGAGATGATCAGAACGAAGAAACAGACGAGCAGCGACATCAGGTCGGCAAAGGTAACCAGCCAGTCGGGAGCGCCGCCGCCGCCTTGCTGTTTTTTCTTTGCCATCGGCTCTCGTCCGTTCGAATGCTTGTGTTACGCCGCTTCAGCCATATCGGCCCGGGCTTTTTCTGGCAGATAGGCGACCAGCATTTCCTTGATGAGCGCAGGGCTCTTGGATTCGCGAATCTGGCAGACACCGTCGATTATCAGCGTCTGGTTGACTTCATCGACGTCGAACTTGGCATCGAGCTTGTCCACCAGCGGCAGGCAGATGATGTTGGAAATGAGCGCACCGTAGAGTGTTGTCAGGAGTGCGACCGCCATGGAAGGACCGATTGCGGCAGGGTCATCCATGTTCGCCAGCATCTGCACCAGACCGACAAGCGTTCCGATCATGCCGAATGCCGGCGCAGAGTCGCCGAGAGCCTTCATTACGCGCTTGCCTTCCGACAACCGCGACAACTGAAGATCACGCTCCCGTTCCATCGCTTCCTTGATGAACTCCAGTTCGTAGCCGTCAGCAATGTATTGAACGCCTTTGGCAAGAACCGGATCGGACACGTCCACGTTTTCCAGGCCGAGCGGACCGGACTTGCGAACGATCTCGCCAAGATTGGTGATCTCCGTGATCAGATCGCGAGGGCTGGGGCCTTTACCGGAAAGGGCAACCTTGAACCCGGTTACGAAAGCGGCGGCGATGTTGGACAGCTGAAACCGGATCAGGGTTGCGGCAAGACCGCCACCGATCACGATCAACATCGAAGGAATGTCGACGAACTGTGTGAAGCTCCCGCCCAGAAAGATAGCGGTTATCACAATGCCAAACGCACCAACAATACCGATTAGGGTCGCCAGATCCATTCTGTTCACACACCAAGGTCTTTGGCATCAAGCCAGTGAAACGTGTGAGCAGTCTAAGGTCGGTGTGGCTAATCAAATCCTAATGCAGGGCGACTGAGGACGCTGAAATTCAACTTTTTTTGGCTGTTGACGCAGTTTTGACAGGATGTCGGCGTGCCAGCCTGCGGATCAGGCGGCTCCGATGCGCAGCAGGTCATGCAGATGCACTATGCCGACCGGCCGTCCGTCTTCAATCACGAAGACCGACGTGATCGACAGGCTGTTCACCAATTCCAGAATGGATGCCGACAGCGTATCCGGCTGAACAGTCTTCGGCTCGCGTGTCATGATTTCGCCGGCGGTCTTTTCAAGGAGGTTTGCGGAGACGTGACGACGCAAGTCACCATCGGTAATGATGCCGATCAGCTGGTTCAGTTCGTCCGTTACGCCCAGGACACCGAACCCGCTGCGGGTCATCAGCACGATGCCTTCACTCATGGATGTTGAGGCGGACACGATCGGTATCCGTTCGCCGGAATGCATGATGTCGCGGGCGGTTTTCAGGCTTGCGCCAAGGCGGCCGCCAGGATGCAACACACGAAAATCCTGAGCCGTGAAACCCCGGCCTTCCAGAAGGGCGACGGCCAGCGCATCTCCGATTGCAAGCTGAATGAGCGCAGACGTCGTCGGCGCAAGCCCGTGCGGACAGGCCTCTGCCACACTCGGGAGTTTCAAAACGATGTCCGCAGCCCTGCCAAGCGAACTGTCGTCGCGCGACGTGATCGCAACCAGCGGGACCTTGAACCGACGTGTGTAAGTGACGATGCTGGCAAGTTCCTGGGTTTCGCCGGACCAGGACAAGGCGAGGACGACGTCATCTTCGGTGACCATTCCAAGGTCGCCGTGACTTGCTTCGCTTGCGTGGACGAAAAAGGATGGTGTGCCGGTCGACGCAAGGCTTGCGGCAATCTTTGTGCCGATGTGCCCACTCTTGCCGATCCCGGTTACGATCACCCGCCCCTTGCTCTTGCTAATGAGATCGAAGGTCCGTTTGAACGGAACTGCGAGACCGTTCTTCAGCGCTGCCCTGACCGCGCTCAAACCCGCAATTTCAGTTTCGAGAGTCCGTTCTGCTGAAACCAGGCTTTGAATCAGGCTATCTGCATCGTCTTCGAAACAGGATTCGAGTGAGGAATTTGCCATTGGCTCTTTCTTTTTGTCAGGGTCGCATAGGACTAGGACACTCGACTGCCGCGATCAAGAAGCCGTGAATGATTAAATGCATTAGATCGTGCGCTGCGTACCCCTGTCGTTTCGAAATGTGCCAAATCTATGGAAATTGACGATTTTTCAGCAACTGGTACGGCATGGCCGCACGTGACTTGTGGAAGACTTGCATTGGCATCTGCAGAGGAATGACGCTGTAACCGAAAACTCTGCCCTGCAAGTGGTTGTTCCGAATGTGCCGGGTGTCGGGTTCCAACCTGTCAATTTGCAAAAAGGAAACGAAGCATTAACCAACATTCGTCAGTTTGAACCGGATCACGAATTCGACCGGTCCTGAATTTCAATGCGCCGCATCCTGCACCTGATTGTCTGTTTCGCCGCTCTTCATGCGGTGCCGTCGGTTGCGCAAACCGCACTCTCCGGCCTTCGCGGGCCTGGTGATCCCATTGCTTCGGAAGGTGCAACGGACCAGGCAGCCGAGGGCGCGACGGTCAACCCGACACAATCGAATGTCTATGCGCTGAGGCGTACGCTCAACAGTGCGGAAGAAGAGACGGGCTCGAGCGGACTTGGTACGAACGGGCAGGTTCTTCCGGTTCGTCCGTTCTCCGACAGGCTCGCGGCGGTCGATCGGTCGGTTCCATTGGCTGACAGCCTGATCGACGACAGCGTGTTTGGCGGCGACACGACCTTCGACGCACCGGACGGAATTCGGCTTGGATCGTTTACCTTTACACCGCAAATCACATTCTCGACCGGTTGGACGGACAACACATCTCAATCCGCATCGGGAACCGCGGGCGGGCTTTACCGAATTTCGCCGGACCTTGGCCTGGTTTCAAACTGGTCGCGGCACCAGTTCGACGCGTCCTTGCGTGGCACCTATACGGGTTATCCGAAGAACTCGGACGACAACGATGGCAATGTCTCTGCTGCCGCCAATCTGCGTCTCGACATAAGTGATGCAACACGGGTGGATACGGGAGCGTCCTATACCTATTCGCGCGAAGAGGACGGAAGTGCTGAATCGACGTCTTCAGGAGCGGATCACGTCCAGACATTTTCCGCCGATTTAGGTGCAACGCGCGCCGTCGGCCTTGTTGCCGCGACAGGCTCATTCGGTGTCAACCGGAGTGTTTACATGTCCGACGACGACATCGAAAGCGGGCGTGACAACACACTTTATTCGGCAACACTGAGACTGGATGCCGACACGGGAAGCGTTTTCACTCCGTTTGTTGAAGGCTCATTGCTGCTGCGGCGATATGATGAAAGCTGTAGTGACAGCCTGTGCGAGAAACGGGATGCCAACGGCTACCAGCTCCGAGGTGGGCTGGCCATCGCCTCCGGGCCGAAACTGGCCGGCAATATCGGTGTCGGCTGGCGGATAGAGGATATAGAGGACAATCGGCTGGATGCCCTTTCAGGCTTTGTCGTTGACGGGTCGCTGGTCTGGTCACCTTCCCGGCTGACGACTGTCACGGCAGGTGTGGGCACGAGTTTCGAGGCAACGGATATTGACACTGCGAGCGGGTCGATCATTTATTCCGGGGACCTGAGGATTGCCCATGGCTTCTCCGACCGGCTGGTCGCGGAAACGGGTGTCGGGTACAGTTACAGGACGTATCAAGGGGTCTCGATCGAAGAAAACACACTGACCGGATTTGGGGGTCTGACCTATGCCTTGACCCAGAACGTGGCGCTGACGGCGGATTACACCCACCGGCGGTTCGACAGTTCGGAAGACGGCAGCGACTACACGGAAAATGCTATTGAGGCAGGTGTTCGTTTCCGGCATTAACGGTACAGTAACCAATAGAAGATCATTCATGGGGCGGGGCAGAAGCGAACACGGACATGGGCATAAGGAGGCCCTGATGCGGAGCTTTGTGCAACAGACTGCAAGCGTGACGGCTTTATTGCCTAAAAGGAAAACCATGAAATCGCGAATCAAGCGGTGGACCGGCAGACTGGTTCTGGCCTGCGGTCTGGCTTTAATCTTTTCACCCGCCCAGGCCGATCCGGGTTTCGACCGGTTTGTTCGTGACTTCTGGCCGAAAGCAAAAGCCGCCGGAATAACCTCCCAGACCTACAATTCCGTTTTTACGGGAATGGAGCCTGACGACGACACGCTGCGGCTGATGAGCAAACAGTCGGAATTTGTGAAGCCGATCTGGGAATACATGGACAGTGCCGTATCTGAAGACAGGGTCGAAAAGGGCCGGAAGCTGCTTCAGGAATATTCGACTGTCCTGCGGCAGATCGAGGCCCGATATGGCGTCGACCGGGAAGCCGTTCTAGCTATCTGGGGAATGGAAACCAATTATGGCGGCTACATGGGCCGGCACAACGTTATCCAGGCGCTTGCAACGCTTGCCTACGCCGCGCCGCGCCGCAAGAAGTTCTGGAACAAGGAGCTGGTAACAGCACTTGGCATCGTGCAGGCGGGCCATGTCCGCTTTCAGGATATGGAAGGTTCCTGGGCTGGTGCGATGGGACATACCCAGTTCATGCCGTCCAGCTGGAAAGCATATGCTGCAGACTATAATGGCGACAGCCGCCGTGACATCTGGACATCAATCCCGGATGCGCTTGCCTCGACAGCCAACTACCTGAAGAAACACGGATGGCAGACCGGCAAGACCTGGGGCTATGAAGTCAAGCTTCCGGCAAGCTTCAATTACAACTTGGCTGACGGCGACAAGACGCTGACGCTCGGTGAGTGGTCGAAATACGGCATCCGCCGGTCAAACGGCAAAGGGTTTCCAAGGCCGGCTGACAAGGCAATCCTGGTATTGCCGGCCGGTGCAAGTGGGCCGGCGTTTTTGATGCTCAGAAACTTCTACGTGATCAAACGCTACAACAATGCCACCGCATATGCGCTCGCGGTCGGGCATTTGTCGGATCGCCTGATCGGTGGCGGGCCACTGGCCGGCGACTGGTCCAGGGACTATCTCCCGCTTAGCCGCTCCGAAAGAGTGGAATTGCAGAACTATCTGAACCGGCTCGGTTTTTCAGTAGGAGCGGCAGATGGAAGGATTGGTCCGGCAACCCGGCGCGGCATTCGGGCTTATCAGAGTTCGCGTGGACTTGTTCCGGACGGTTATCCTTCCGTGGTTCTGCTGACACACCTGAAAAAAAGAGGCTGATGGCAGCACACGCACCACGGGGAGCCCCGCAATGTCTTCCCATTCATGGTGGTTGGTATAAGCTCTGCCTGAATTGAACTGAACAGGAGCTTGCTGTGACGGTCGCGGCTGGAACAGGAATACTGAAGGCAGCCGCAAGGCTGATGGTTCGGTGTGCCCTGATCATTTCCTTCTGCGCAGCCGCCGAGACATTTCCAAACGCAATGGCTCAGCAAGCGACCGACAAGGAAATAGTCGTTGCGCAAAGCGGTCTCCTGCGCGGCTTCAATCCATTTTCGCCGCTGCAAAAACTCTTTGGCAGCAAGGAAAGGCGTCGCGGTCAGCCGCCGCCCCAAACGCAACAAAAACGCCGTACGCCGTCGCGGGCTGCAGGTACCCCTCCGAAAATTGAGATCACGCCGAAGGACCCCAATGCGGGTGTGATCCTGGTTGTCGGGGACAGGATGGCCAGGGGTGTTGCGGACGGGTTGGAGTTCATGTTTGCCGACAAGCCACAGATCCGCGTGGAAAGGGTTACGGAAGACAAGGCCGGATTTGCAGGTGACACCCCGCCTGAATGGCCGACAAAAGTTCTCGCCAAGATCCGGGGTGCCGACGTGAAAGCGGTTGTTGTCATGATCGGACGCCAGGACCTGGGCAAGGCGTTTCCAGGCGATCCGCCGATCGAGTTCATGACGCAGGAATGGCTCGACACCTATCGCAAGACGGTCGAAGCGCTGGCACGTGTGGTGCGGCAGGAAAAGAAACCCATCGTCTGGGCAGGACTTCCGCCAACCAACACAGAAAGCGTCAATGCCGAATTCACGCAGCTGAATTCAATCTTCCAGTCAGCGTCCGAGGACAGGCGTGTCCGTTACGTCGATATCTGGGACATCTTCCTGGCCGAAGATGGCAGCTACTCGTCGTTTGGTCCTGACGTCGACGGCAAGAATACACGGCTGCGGACCGGAGACCGGATCGGATTTACCTGGCCCGGGTTCCAGAAGGTTGCCTTTTTTGTGGATCGAGAGCTCTTGCGGCTGCTAGGCGGTTATGGCGGACTTGCATTTGAAGGGGTCGAGGATGATCCCAACTTTATCGTCCTGACCGGACGGACGACCTCACCTGAAGCCTTGCTGCTGGGAGGGGAAGACGACGACGGGGAAAAAGACCGGAAAAGTACCGCCTATCGCTTCTTCGTAAAGGGAGACGCCCTGCCACCGATGCCCGGCCGCGTCGACGATCCGCGGATGGCCGTTGAGGGTACGTCTGTTCTGGACGGGGTAACGGCGAGCGGCTCCTGAGTTGTTCGGCACAGAAAAACCCCTGCGAACGTTGCATGTGCGCAGGGGTTCTGTTGCAGTGTGAATTCGATTATCGCGGCAGATCGGAAGATCCGGTGAGGAATTCGTCAACGGCCCGGGCCGCCTGACGGCCTTCGCGAATTGCCCAAACCACCAGTGACTGACCCTTGCGAACGTCACCCGCCGCGTAGATTTTTTTCATGGTGGTTTTGTAGTCCTCGGTGTTCGCCTTCACGTTCGTGCGGCCGTCCAGTTCAAGTTGGTCGCCAGCCTCCGCGATATAGGTGTCGAGCAGAGGTCCGGAAAATCCGATGGCGGCAAGGACGAGATCGGCGCGCAGGATGAATTCCGTTCCCTCGATCGGGCGGCGCTTTTCGTCGACGCGGGCGCATTTGACGCCCGTCACCACGCCGTCTTCTCCAACGAGCGCAAGCGTTGCCGCGGAAAATTCGCGTTCGGCGCCTTCCGCCTGCGAGGAAGACGTGCGGAACTTGGTCGGCCAATAGGGCCAGACGGTCATCTTGTCTTCCTTGAGCGGTGGGATCGGACGTATATCGAGCTGAGTGACCGACAGTGCGCCCTGACGAAACGCGGTGCCGACGCAGTCGGACGCCGTGTCGCCGCCACCAATGACCACAACGTGTTTGCCGCCAGCCCAGATCGGCAATTCATCTGTTTCCGGCTCACCGCCCAGGCGGCGGTTTTGCTGAACCAGGTATTTCATGGCCCAATGGCAACCTTCCAGCTCCATTCCCGTGACGCCGGGATCGCGCGGGCGCTCGGCGCCGGCGCACAGGATGACCGCATCGTGGCGTTCAGCCAGTTCTTCCAGAGCCGTATCGACGCCGACATTGACGCCGTAGTGGAAGGTGACGCCCTCGGCTTCCATCTGCTCGACACGGCGGTCGATATAGTGTTTTTCCATCTTGAAGTCAGGAATGCCGTAGCGCAGAAGGCCACCGGCCTTTGGCTCGCGCTCGTAGACATGGACCGTGTGTCCGGCACGCGCAAGTTGCTGGGCCGCTGCCATTCCGGCCGGGCCGGAGCCGATTATCGCGACCGCCTTGCCGGTTTTCCGGGCGGAGGGCTCCGGTACGATCCAGCCTTCTTCCCAGCCCTTGTCGGCCAGGGCCTGCTCAACGGTTTTGATGTTGACCGGTATGTCTTCCAGATTAAGCGTGCAGGCTTCTTCGCACGGTGCGGGACAGATGCGGCCGGTGAATTCGGGAAAGTTGTTTGTCGAATGCAGATTGCGCAGCGCGATGTCCCAGTCGCCCTGGTAAACCAGATCGTTCCAGTCCGGAATCTGGTTGTTGACCGGACAACCGTCCGGGCCGTGGCAAAACGGGATGCCACAGTCCATACAACGTGCGGCCTGATTAACGACTTCGCGATCGTTCAGCGGAATTGTGAATTCGCGGAAATGGCGGATACGGTCAGAAGCCGGCTGATACTTCTGCTCCTGACGATCGATTTCCAGAAAACCGGTTACCTTGCCCAAGGCGACCTCCTCAAATTTGTGTCTTTCCAAGGTGGCTGCAATCGGCCGCACCAAGCGACCGAGAGCCAAGCTGTTCTATTGGCGGTTATTCGGCGGCGACCATGCCGAGGCGCTGTTCTTCCATTTCCCGAAGCGCTCGACGGTACTCGACCGGCATGACCTTGACGAATTTCGGCCTGTAGGTTGCCCAATCTTCAAGGATTGCACTCGCTTTTGCCGAGCCGGTCAGCTCCAGATGCTTGGTCAGCATCTGCCGCAGGCGTTCATCGTCGTGACGGGTCATGTCCGAGGACAGATCGACACGCCCCTTGTGTTCGATGTCACCGCCATGGTGGTGGAGTTTCTCCAGAAGATCGTCTTCTTCCGTAACCGGTTCCAGATCGACCATCGCGAGATTGCAGCGCGTTCCGAAACTGCCGTCCTCGTCAAGAACATAGGCGATCCCGCCAGACATGCCGGCCGCGAAGTTCCGTCCGGTCCGGCCGATGACAACGACGACTCCGCCGGTCATGTATTCACAGCCGTGATCTCCGACACCTTCAACAACAGCAATGGCGCCTGAATTGCGGACCGCAAAACGCTCACCGGCCACGCCGCGGAAGTAGCATTCACCTTCCGTCGCTCCGTAGAGAACGGTGTTGCCGACGATGATGGACTCCTCAGCAACGATGCGCGTGTTTTCCGGTGGACGGACGATAAGCCTGCCCCCGGCGAGACCTTTGCCGACATAGTCGTTGGCATCACCTGCCAGATCGATCGTGACGCCGCGGGCGACGAAGGCACCGAATGCCTGGCCCGCCGTTCCCGTCAGGTTGATCTTCAGCGTATCAGGCTTCTTCAATCCCTTGTTGCCATAGCGCTTTGCGATTTCGCCGGACAGCATTGCACCGACTGACCGGTCAACCGAGCTGATCGTCTCATTGACGATGGTTGGTTCCTTGCTGTCGAGAGCCGGTTTGGCTGCCGCGATCAGGCGACGGTCCAGAATGTCAACGATCGGGTGCTCCTGGGTTTGCGTCCAGCGCGTTTCCTCAGGCGATGCCTCCGGCTGGAAGAAGATGCGCGAGAAATCGAGCCCCTTGGCTTTCCAGTGTTCGATGGCGGCGTTCTTGTCGAGGAAATCAGACCGGCCGATCAGATCATCAAGCTTTTCGACGCCGAGCCCGGCCATGATCCCGCGGACTTCTTCAGCGACATAGAAGAAGTAGTTGATGACATGCTCGGGAGTGCCCTTGAACCGCTTGCGCAGGACCGGGTCCTGGGTCGCAATGCCAACCGGGCAGGTGTTGAGATGGCACTTGCGCATCATCAGGCAGCCTGCAGCTATCAACGGCGCGGTGGAGAAACCGAATTCATCGGCCCCGAGCAAGGCTCCGACAATGACGTCGCGGCCGGTGCGCAATCCACCGTCGACCTGAAGCGCGATGCGCGACCGCAGACCATTCAGCACCAGTGTCTGCTGGGTCTCGGCAAGACCGATTTCCCATGGGCTGCCGGCGTGTTTTATGGACGTCAGCGGGGAAGCGCCGGTTCCGCCGTCAAAGCCTGAAATCGTGATGTGGTCGGCGCGGGCCTTGGCGACGCCCGCCGCAACCGTCCCTACACCGACTTCCGACACCAGTTTGACCGATATGTCAGCATCGGGGTTGACGTTTTTCAGGTCATAAATGAGCTGAGCCAGATCCTCGATGGAATAGATGTCGTGGTGCGGTGGAGGCGAGATCAGGCCGACACCCGGTGTCGAGTGACGAACCTTGGCAATGACCGCATCCACCTTGTGCCCGGGCAGCTGACCGCCTTCACCCGGCTTTGCACCCTGGGCAACCTTGATCTGGATCATGTCGGAGTTGACCAGATACTCAGTGGTTACGCCGAAACGGCCAGAGGCGACCTGCTTGATCGCGGAACGGCGCGGGTTCATCGAACCGTCGGGCAGCGGATTGAAGCGTTCCTGCTCCTCTCCGCCTTCACCGGTATTCGACTTGCCGCCGATCTGGTTCATGGCAATGGCAAGGGTCGTGTGGGCTTCACGGGAAATGGATCCGAAGGACATGGCGCCGGTGACGAAGCGTTTGACGATGTTCTCGGTCGGCTCGACCTGATCGATATCGATCGCAGTGCGGCCGATCTCGTCCGCGCCCTTGATACGGAACAGGCCGCGGATCGCATAGCGGCCGCTCTTGTCGTTCACCTCCTCGGCGAAGGCCCTGTACATGTCTGGCAGTTTTGCGCGAACGGCATGCTGGAGCTGAGCAATGGAGTCCGGTGTCCACATGTGGCTTTCGCCACGGGTCCGGTAAGCGTATTCGCCTCCGATCTCAAGTGATCGGCGGAGAATTGCAACGTCGCCGAATGCTTCGGAGTGACGCAGAACCGTTTCCTCGGCAACTTCCGCAAGACCAATTCCTTCGATCATGCTCGCTGTGCCGAAGAAGAACTTTTCAATGAACCTGGAGTCGAGGCCGACAGCATCGAAAATCTGTGCACCGCAATAGGACTGATATGTCGATATGCCCATTTTGGACATGACCTTCAGGATGCCCTTGTCGATCGACTTGATGTAGCGCTCGACGACCTCGTACTGATCAACCTCTTCCGGGAAGTCCATTTCCATGTGCATGGAAAGAAGGGTCTCAAATGCGAGATAGGGATTGATTGCTTCTGCACCGAAACCTGCAAGCACGCAGAAATGATGAATTTCGCGCGCTTCACCTGTCTCGACAACCAGGCCGACGGAGGTTCGCAGCCCCTTGCGAATCAGGTGATGGTGGACCGCGGCTGTTGCGAGCAGCGCAGGGATAGCGATCCTGGACCGGCTTATCAGACGGTCCGAAAGGATGATGATGTTGTAACCGTCGCGAACAGCCTTTTCAGCGCGCTTGCACAATTCCTCCAGTGCACCGTCCATGCCGTTGGCACCCTTCTCGGCATTGTAGGTAATGTCGAGGGTCTTGGCGGAAAACTGATTGTCGGCGATGTCGCCGATCGCGCGGATCTTTTCCAGATCCTCGTTGGTCAGGATCGGTTGGCGCACTTCGAGGCGCTTGGAAGAGGACAGCCCCTTCAGGTCGAACAGGTTCGGGCGCGGGCCGATGAAGGACACCAGGCTCATCACCAGTTCCTCGCGGATCGGATCGATCGGCGGGTTGGTGACCTGGGCAAAGTTCTGCTTGAAATAGGTGTAAAGCAGCTTCGACTTGTCGGAGAGCGCGGAAATCGGAGTGTCCGTGCCCATTGAACCGATCGCTTCCTGTCCGACGGTGGCCATCGGTGTCATCAGAAGCTTGATGTCTTCCTGGGTGTAGCCAAAGGCCTGCTGCCGGTCGAGCAGACTTTCGCCGGCAACCGGTGCACGCTGGCGAACGCCCGGAAGGTCTTCCAGAACGATCTGGGTCCGGTGGAGCCAGTCCTTGTAGGGGTTGGCGGTCGACAACTCGCGTTTGATCTCGTCGTCGGAGACGATGCGGCCTTCCTCCAGGTCGATCAGCAGCATCTTGCCCGGTTGCAGGCGCCATTTCTGGATCACGCGCTCCTCGTCGACCGGCAGGACGCCGACCTCGGAGGACATGATGACAAAATCATCGTCAGTAACGATATAGCGTGCCGGGCGCAGGCCGTTCCGGTCCAGGGTTGCGCCGATTTGCTGTCCGTCGGTGAAAGCAACCGCGGCCGGACCGTCCCATGGCTCCATCAGTGCCGCATGGTACTCATAAAAGGCACGCCGGTTGTCATCCATCAGCGGATTGCCGGCCCAGGCTTCCGGGATCAGCATCATTGCCGCGTGCGCAAGCGAGTATCCGCCCATGACGAGAAACTCGAGCGCATTGTCGAAACAGGCAGTATCCGACTGGCCTTCGTAGGAAATCGGCCAGAGCTTCGAAATGTCGTCGCCAAGCAGCGCAGAGGAAACGGACGCCTGCCGGGCCGCCATCCAGTTGACGTTGCCGCGAAGGGTATTGATCTCACCGTTGTGGGCAACCATGCGGTAAGGGTGCGACAGGTCCCATGACGGGAAAGTGTTGGTCGAAAAACGCTGATGCACCAGGGCAAGAGCGGATGTGAAGCGTTCGTCTTTCAGGTCCGAATAATAGGCTCCGAGCTGGTACGCCAGGAACATGCCCTTGTAGACAATGGTACGGCTCGAGAACGACACGATGTAGAAGCCCTTGGAGACAGCGTCGGTCTCGGCACGCACCGTGTTGGAGATAACCTTGCGCAAGACGTAAAGACGGCGCTCGAACGCGTTCTGGTCCTCACTGCGCGTGCGCTTGATGAAAACCTGACGGGACACCGGTTCTGTCGCGGCGATATCTGGTGCCTTGGACAGGGACGAATTGTCGACAGGAACGTCCCGCCAACCGATCAGGTCCTCACCCTCAGCCTTGATAACCCGTTCGACGATTTCTTCACATTTTGCGCGCAGCGCATCGTCCTGTGGCAGAAAAACGAAGCCGACACCGTAATGGCCGAAATCGGGAAGGGGAGTACCGGACCGCTCCATCTCTTCCGCATAGAAACTGTGGGGGATCTGCACCAGCATGCCTGCACCGTCTCCCATCAGGGGATCCGCACCGACTGCTCCGCGGTGCGTCAGGTTTTCAAGAACCTGAAGGCCGTCCGCAATGATCTTGTGAGACTTTTCGCCCTTCATGTGGGCAACAAAACCGACACCACAGGCATCGTGTTCGCGCGACGGATCGTAGAGCCCTTTGTCGGCGGCCGTGCCCAGTCGTTCGGCAAGTGTCCGGGTAGCGGCGGTTTCCCTGTCCACGTCCCCTGCTCGCATGGCTGTGCTGGTCGTCAGCTCTCGTATCGTCATGTGCGCCCTCACTGTTAACCCCAGTGGTGCCGTGGCTTGAAGCGTCCGGTTTCGTTCGGGTCGCATTCCATCAAGAATGCGGCTCGGCGAACCCTGGCACTCGCGCCCCGGCTCTGTCGTTGTATTACCGCGCCGGTCTACCAAAACAAACCGTCGCATTGCCGCAGCGAACGTATCGCTGCCGAAACCTGTCGTTTCGTCCTGTCACGAATCCTCTTCCGGATCCGTCGACCAGTCAGCCTGATCGCTGCTTCTTGTGCGGTCGTCAGCATGTTCCGCCGGAACCGCAACAATTGGGACAGCATACCTGTCCTATTCTAGGCGGGCGGAACATGACAGATTTCACCGCCATGGGCAAGTGTGTTTCTGTGCGGCCGCATTATAATTGTTTCGCCTCAAAAGTGCCAATTGTCTGGAAAGGTCAAATTCGGCAGATTTTTCGTAAGATTCTTTCGTCTGTGAAAATCTGAGCATTACCTGCTCGCAAATCGGTCACAGGCGTTTGATTTCCTATTTATCAGCAATATGCTCATCTACGTGCTGCGCCCGCGCTGTATTTAGAAGAGCGTTGGCCTCGATTGGAATTTAGTTCGACCAGAGGAGTTCGAAATGAAGCATAAGGCTATGTCTGCAGCAATTGTCGCTGGTGCCGTTGCAACAGCGGTTGCCGGTCTGTCCGCGACCGCGCCGGCCCACGCCCAGGCGAAAGAAAAGTGCTACGGAGTGTCCCTGAAAGGCCAAAACGACTGTAAGGCGGGTGCCGGAACCACTTGTGCAGGTACATCCACCGTTGATTACCAGGGAAATGCCTGGACTCTTGTCCCGAAGGGTACCTGCGTTTCCATGGATCTGCCTGACGGTCGTCACGGCTCTCTGACCGAACTTGATCGCGATCTGCCGGAAGCATAAGTCCGGATCTGTTTATTGCTGTAAGTACAGCCGTTTATTCGGGCAGGCGGGTCTAGCACGCCTGCCCGGCTATCGATACTGCCTGCCCATGGAGCAATTCATGTCCGTTCAACCTTCTCGTCCAGACCGAACAGACGCAACAGTACCGGCGCGTGCGGGTGCGGGGCTAAAAGCGGAACATGTCGAGGAAATCCTGACTTCCTCTGCAGATATCGGTTTTTTTGAAGTTCATGCGGAAAACTATATGGGCGCAGGGGGGAAACCGCATCGTCAACTCGAGGCGATCCGTGACGTTTACCCGCTTTCGCTTCATGGCGTCGGGCTCTCGATCGGCGGTGAACAGCCGCTGGACAAGGATCACCTTCAGAGACTTGCCGCGCTCAACAAGCGCTACGAACCCGGTCTGTTCTCCGAGCACCTGGCCTGGTCGACGCACGACACGACCTACTACAACGATCTTCTACCCGTCCCCTATGACAAGGCGACCCTTGACCGGGTCTGCGAACATATCGAAGAAGTTCAGGACGTCGTCGGGCGCAAGATGCTGCTGGAGAATCCGTCGACTTACGTTGCCTTCGAGCAAAGCACGATGAGCGAGATCGATTTCCTCAAGGAAATCACACGCCGCACGGGATGCGGTCTGCTGCTCGATGTCAATAATGTCTATGTTTCGTGTACCAACCACGAGCGTTCGGCCGAGACCTATCTTTCGGAATTTCCGATTGGCGATGTCGGTGAAATTCACCTCGGAGGCCATGCGCCGGATGTGGATGACGCCGGCCGACTCCTGTTGATCGATGCACACGACCGGGAAGTCGATGACGCCGTTTGGCCGCTCTATGAAATGATTGTCAGCCAAACCGGCCCTTTGCCGACACTCATCGAGTGGGATAACGAAGTTCCGGTCTGGTCGGTCCTGCTTGCCGAAGCACAGGCAGCGGAGCGGATCCTTCATCGGGCCTCCGCAACGGGTTTGCAGCGTGCGGTCTGAGATGGATCTACCCGAGTTTCCCCCAAAAGTGGGTGTCGGCGATTTCGGGGAGGCACTCTGGAACCCGGAAGCCGCCACGCCGCCGGGCCTGATCGGGCCGGACGGATTGACGGCCCCGAAGCGTTTCAACGTCTATCGTAACAACGTGATCGTCAGTCTCTGTGATGCGCTGGAACAAACGTTTCCCGCGCTCCAGAATTTGCTTGGCGAGGACTATTTCAAGGCACTGGCGCGGGCATTTGTCGTGCAGCATCCGCCGAAGTCTCCAGTGCTCATCTGGTACGGGTCTGATTTTCCGGATTTCATTGAAGCTTTTCCGCCGCTGGCCAGCTATCCGTATCTGGCAGACGTCGCTCGGGTCGAGTGGGCCTGGGTACAGGCCTATCACGCTGCAGATGTTGCCCCGTTGGACCCTGCTGCACTTGGAAGCGTGGACCCGAATGTACTAGGTTCGATCAGATTCGAAAAACACCCGGCGGCTGCACTCATAATGTCCAGCTGGCCTGTCTGGGACCTGGCGCGCGCAAACAGGTTTGAACCCGATGAGGAAATTCGCGTCGATCTGGACAGGTCTCAATCGGTCCTGATCGCGCGACCGGAATTTGATGTGGAGCTCTTGCAGCTCCGGCCTGGTGGAGACGTTTTCCTGAACGCTCTCCTGTCAGGGGCAACACTGGGCGAAGCTGCAGCACTGGCTGAAGGACAGGTTGCGGAATTTTCATTGTCCGACTGTCTGTCGGATTGTCTTTCAATTGGTGTCTTCACAGACCTCGTAACGGCTTGAACAGATAACTGCCGGAGGTCCTTGCTTGAAAGGGAAGGGGGAATTTATGGGTGCTCTCATCGGATTCTTCGTAAGATTGTACACAGCGGTATTCGGTACGCTGGAACGTATTACCAATGGTTGGCTGCTGGGACTGGCGTCCAGGTTCATATTTGCAGCGGTTCTGCTGCAGTTCTTCCTGAATTCGGCCATGACCAAAATAGGTGGCAGCATTACGAACATCTTCACGCCGACCGCCGGCGCATATGCGCAAATGCTGCCCCAGATGATGGAGCAGGTAAGCTATGACACCAGTCAGATCGCGTTCTTCCCTTACGGTCTGATGGTCCTCGCCGGAACCTGGGGTGAATTTATCTTGCCGGTCCTGGTGGTGGTCGGATTGTTTACACGATTTGCAAGCCTGGGCATGATCGTTTTCATCATTGTCATGTCCTATGTGGATATTACCGGACACGGCGCCGACGCAAAGACGATTGGTGCTCTGTTCGACGGTGAACCCTACGCGATCATTTCCGATGACCGCCTGCTCTGGATCTTCCTGCTGCTGGTGCCGACTCTCAAGGGACCGGGTGTGATCTCGCTCGACTGGTTGTTCGGGCGCATGTACCGCAAGCGGGAAATGTACTACTGAGCAAATTCAGGTTGCCGGTTTCCGGACGAGGTGCTTAAACCGGCACATGAACTTCGCAAGCGACAATTGGGCGGGTGCAGCTCCGGCGGTGATGTCGGCGCTGACCCGCCATAATTCCGGGTACGCACCGGCCTACGGCACAGACCCGCTGACCGACAGCATCAACCAGAAATTCAACGACATTTTCGAGCGTGAAGTCGCCGTGTTTTTCGTGGCGACGGGAACGGCTGCCAATGCACTTTCCCTGGCCGCCTATAGCAAGCCCGGTGGAGCGATTTTCTGTCACCGGGACAGCCATATCAATATCGACGAATGCAACTGCCCGGAATTCATGACCAGCGGCAACAAACTTGTCGGCATCCCCGGCGACGAGGGCAAGATTGCACCGGAAACCCTGAACGAGGCGATGTCCGCATTTCCGGACGGGGTGGTGCACCATGGCCAGGTCGCATCGGTTTCGATCAGTCAGGCAAGCGAATGTGGAACTGTCTACTCGCTCGACGAGATAGCAGCCATCAAGGAAATCGCGAATTCTCGCTCGGTGCCACTTCACATGGACGGCGCCAGGCTCGCAAACGCGCTGGTCACGCTCGACTGCACTCCGGCGGAGATGACCTGGAAATCGGGTGTGGATGTCTTGTCCTTCGGAGCCACGAAGAACGGCTGCTGGTGTGCCGAGGCGGCGGTCTTCTTTGATGCCGATGCCGCCAGGAACTTCGAGTATTTCCGCAAGCGCGGTGGACACCTTTTTTCCAAGAGCCGGTTTGTTGCGGCGCAATTTGACGGATATTTCGAAAACGACAACTGGCTTGCCACGGCGAGACACGCCAATGATGCTGCGACCAGACTGGCGGACGGTATCCGGGCTGCCGGCGGGCGGACGGCCTGGGCGGTCGAGGCAAACGAGTTGTTTCCGATCCTCAGGCGCCACCAGTTCGACACGCTCCAGTCCGCGGGTGCGAAAATCTACGAGTGGCCGGCCAAGGACCTGTCGCCGGAACACGCGCCGGCAAAGGACGAAGTCTGCTTTCGCATGGTGACGAGTTTTGCGACGCAAAGAGAAGACGTCGAGGCGTTTTTGAACACGCTCGCCGGGACGGTCTGAACATCCAGCTCATTTGACCGTAGCCGGCTCAAAGGCTGGGACGGCCGCAAGCTGAAAGGTCATTGTCGGACGCCCGACTGTGCCCGTGCGTTGACATTGCGTTTTTTGAATATTGTCATCTTGGCTGCGAGCCGGGTCACACAGCACTGAGGGATCAGGATCCGGACTAGGCTGGGGACGGCGATGGCGATGGCTGGAGGTTTGCGCTTCGCCTTGACGTGATGACAAGGTTTGCACAACATCAAGAAAGGCGCCTGGTTTCCCAGGCGCCCCGATTTTCCAAAGCTACAGGATCAATCCTGAAGGCTTAGTGAGCCTTGGATTCGATCTGCTTGGACGCGCTGGATGTGATTTCTATCTTGCGCGGTTTCATGGCTTCAGGAATTTCTCTGACGAGGTCAACATGCAGCAGGCCGTTTTCCATGCTTGCACCGTTAACACGGACGTGCTCGGCGATCTGGAAACGGCGCTCGAATGTGCGCGATGCGATGCCGCGATACAGGATTTCCTTGTCGGAATCTTCTTCCGATTTTTCGCCCTTGATGGTCAGAACGTGTTCCTTGGCTTCCACCGAGAGTTCGTCGTCCGTGAAGCCGGCGACGGCCATGGTAATCCGGTAGGCGTTTTCGCCGGTACGTTCGATGTTGTAGGGCGGATAGCTCGGGGCGTCGTTGCCGGCTGTGTCCAGCATCGAGAAGAGACGGTCGAAACCGACGGTAGAGCGGTAGAGGGGGGAGAAGTCCAAGTGACGCATTTAAGTGTCCTCCTTTGAGCAACGGATACTTCACTGATTTTGATGTTTCCCCTGTCCCCCATTATTGGCGGGACCGGAGCGTTTCGCAGACCCTGTTTGGCGCCTGCAGGTGTGAGGTGGGAATTTCGCAATCCGATTTCAAGGGCATGACGCTGCGGCTCTCTTCACACATGAACACCAGATGAACGGGGTCTTCCGCTACGGTTCAAACGGAGTGAGGCATCTTCCAGTCAACGTCAGCATGGCGCTGGCGGTCAGATCAGGAGACGAGAAATGTCCGCATTTGCCTCAAAACTTTCCGCGCCGATCGCAGGTGCCATTCTGATGGCCACAATCGGGTTCGCTCCGTCAGCGTCTGCTGCACCGCTTTCGATTGCAAAACAGATCCAGGCATCACAAGACACCCCGATCGTGCAGGTTCATCACAAGAAGAAAAAGCATGGCAATCGCCGCGGCAACGGCTGGCATGGTGGCCACGGTGGCGGACATTATTCACTCGGCCCGCGCCAGATCCGCCGCAGCCTGCGTCATCGGGGTTTCCACAGGATCAGGATCATCGACCGCCGCGGTCCCATGTACATCGTCAAGGCTATCGGATGGCGGGGCATGCCGGTCAAGCTTGTTGTCGATTCGCGCACTGCGCATATCGTTCGCAGCCGGCCGGTCGGGCATGGCCGACGCGGAGGGCACGGCGGACATGGAGTTTTCTGGCAGCACAGCTGGTGATTCGACGAAAATCATGTTCATTTCCAGGCCGGTCCCAGAGACCGGCCTGAAGTCTGTTGTCGCCCGGACCGATCCCCGCTATCAAATGAGGTCATGAGTCTCATTGAAATTCCCGACAACCCGGTGCCGGACGGGACAAAGACCGGGTTCGTCACGACACCGGACGGCATAAAGATACGTTACGCGCATTGGCCTACGGCCGGCGGGCCGCGGCGCGGCACCGTGACTCTTTTGCAGGGGCGCGCGGAATTTATCGAAAAATACTTTGAAGTGGTCCAGGACCTGCGCCGGCGTGGATTTGACGTTGTCGCCTTCGATTGGCGTGGGCAAGGGGGGTCCCAGCGTGTCACCCGAAATCCCCGTCGGGGCCACATATCGAATTTCAAGAAATTCCGATTGGATCTGCGCACGGTTTTGAAGGAAGTTTCGCTTGCGACCTATCCCGGCCCGCATTTCGCTCTTGCGCATTCCACCGGAGGCCTGGTGCTGCTGTCGGACACCGAGCGATTGCGCACGATGCTCGACAGGGCTGTCATCACCGCACCATTGTTGGGTTTGCCTTCCGGAGCCTGGTCTCCCGGTCTTGTTGCGGCAAGGCGCTGGGTATTGCGCAAGCTTACATTTGGACTTCTGGGAAAACCGCCGCTGAGAGCCAAAGCCCCGAAGACGTCGGCGGCCGTCGAGAAATTCGGATTTGGCCTGGCTCGGATTTTCTCCCTGATCGGACTGGGCCGGCTTTATATCCTGGGCGGCAATGGCAAGATCTTCGTGCCGTTCGAGACCAATCGCCAGACATCCGACCAGACCCGTTTCGACCGTTTCAACAAGGTCCTCGAAAAAGCACCGGAACTTGGTATCGGATCCCCGACCTTCGGCTGGCTGAATGCGATGGCGCGCACCATGATGCCGCTGCGCAGACGACAGGCCGGCCCCGGGATCAAGCTGCCCTGCCTGATGCTCGGGGCTGGCGAGGACAGAATTGTCTCAACACCGGCTATTGAGGATTTTGTCGCCCGGACAAGATCTGCGGCCTATGTCGAAATTGCAGGCGCCGCACATGAGTTGATGATGGAGCGCGATGTCTTCAGGGACCAGTTCTGGGCTGCATTCGATGCCTTCGTCCCGGGTCTGGAAGCGGTTCAGGAACTGGAAGATGCCGACTTGTCGACGATTTCCGTCCACAACACCGGGAAGGAAACTTCGGACCCTGCAGAAGTCAGACAGGTTTAGCCAGTTCCTTCAGAAGTATGTCATGCAGGCGCGGGTCTCCGGTCGCAAGAATCTGTCCGCCCTCTGACGGCGATCCGCCGGTCCAGGTCGTGACGACTCCACCAGCTCCCTCGATGATCGGGACAAGCGCGACGATGTCATAGGCCTGAAGACCTGTTTCGATGACGGCGTCGCCCTGCCCGGCGGCGACCATGCAATAGGCGTAGCAGTCGGTCCCGTATCTCGCGAGTTGGACAGAAGCTTCGATGCGGTCGTAGACATGGCGCTCCGACGCGGTGAAAATTGCTGGAGTCGTTGTGAATATCGCCGCGTCCGCGAGCCGGTTGCAAGGCCGGGTTTTCAACGATTTTTGTCCAAGGGGCCCCTGGTACCAGGCGTGTTCCCGATCACCGGCGAAGCGTTCGCCGACATAGGGCTGTACCATCATGCCCAGGCTCGGCGTTCCCAGGGTGCGGAGCCCGATCAGCGTTCCCCAGGTCGGCAGGCCGGTGATGAAAGCGCGTGTACCGTCGATCGGATCCAGAACCCAGACGTTTTCCGCATCCAGATTCTCGGCTCCATGTTCCTCACCAAGTATACCGTGGTCCGGATAAGCAGTGTTGATCAATTCCCGCATGACGGTTTCGCCATTCCTGTCGGCAATCGTGACAGGGTCGAAACCTTCATTCCGTTTGTTGTCGACCGCAAAGCCCTGGCGGAAATGGGGCATGATGGCTTTCGCAGACGCGTCAGCCAACCTTTCCAGAAAGGGAGCGAATTCGTTTGAACCGGAAACGGGCGTGGTCATCATCATTTCCCATGGTTAAACGCGAACAGGCGACGTCGAAAATTACCGAAGTGCCGCTTGTATAACCTGTTCTGCTGAAAATTGAATCGGCAATATCGCGATAAATGCCCATAGTTTGTACAGGAGGGCCCCTGATTCAGGCTTGACCTTTGTGCGGTGCGGTGCGATTTTATTGCGGTGCGGTATCCGTACCGCATCGCCCTCCTTGGGCGTTTCCTCCCTAGACTCGGGCCGCCTCATTTGAGTGCGGCCTCTTTTTTTGGAGAGGCGCTATTCGGCTGCTATTGAATCGGCGGGCAGCGCGGCGTCCGGCATGGCAATCAATTCCTTTGCAAATTCACCGAGATTGCGGAAAAGGTCTTCAAATCCCGCAGACGGCTCGTGGGAGCCTTCATCCATGTAGAGGCCGCGGTTGATCTCGATTTGCAACGCATGCAGGCCACTGGCAGGCCGACCGTAATGCTCTGTAATGAAGCCGCCCGCATAGGGCTTGTTACGGCTTACGCTGTATCCCATGTTGCGCAGGATCGTGCAGGCATATTCTGTCAATTCACCATTACAGCTTGTTCCGTATCGATCGCCTAGAATGAAATCGGGGCGAGAATCGGTCGTCTGACATTTCACGCTCGACGGCATTGAATGACAATCGATCAGGACCGCGTAGCCGAAGGTGACGTGGGTCTGTGCCAGGAGACGGCGCAGTGTCGAGTGGTAAGGCTTGTAGATTTCCTCGATCCTGCCGAGCGCTTCCTCGACCGGCAGCCTGTGTCGGTAGATCTCGTGGTTTTCGCTGACAATGCGCGCGACCGTGCCCAGTCCACCGGCGACCCGTATCGACCGGACATTGGCGTAGGTTGGCAACCTGCCATCGAACATTTTCGGATCAAGCTCGTAAGGTTCCCGGTTCACGTCGAGATATGCGCGTGGAAAATGTGCCCTGAGAAGCGGTGCACCAAGCGGAACGACATGAGCAAACAGATCATCGACGAACGCGTCTTCCGAGCGCCTTATGGAGCTTTCGTTGAGGCGGGATGATGCCAGAAAGTGTTGCGAATACTGACGTCCCGAATGTGGTGAGTTGAAAACGAAGGGAACCCGTTGATCGGCGGGGCACAGAACTTCAAATGCAGGTAAGCCGTTAAAGTCGACTTCGAAGGGCGAATTGAATGTGGGCTGTGTTTCTTCCGTCAAATTGTTTATCCCGCTTGTTTGACTTCTGGGCCAGGCCTCTCCAACGGTTTCTGAAAACCTTCGCCTATGGTGCCAAGGAATCAACACGCAGTCCACAGTCACTCGATCAAAAGCTCTGAAGAACCAATTCTCCCTATCATTCTGTGGAATTCGAGCTATAACCGGCAAAAGGTGTGACCCGACGCCGCCTAACCGAAAAATGAGGAATGGTTTTCTACGATGTCGCGTATCCTGCTTGCTGAAGATGATAACGATATGCGCCGCTTTCTGGCGAAAGCCCTTGAAAATGCCGGGCATGATGTCGTCTCGTTCGACAATGGCAGAAGCGCTTATGAGCGATTGCGCGAAGAGCCGTTTTCTCTGCTACTGACTGATATTGTCATGCCGGAGATGGATGGTATCGAACTGGCGCGACGGGCGACGGAACTGGATCCTGACCTGAAGGTCATGTTCATAACGGGTTTCGCGGCGGTTGCGCTAAACCCCGAATCCGACGCTCCCAAGGATGCCAAGGTTCTGTCGAAACCCTTCCATCTGAAGGATCTCGTTCAGGAAGTGGAGCGTATGCTGGCGGCCTGATGGTCCGTGGTCAAAAGCATCTGACCGGACTGGGGAAATTTTGACGGTTCGGTGAAAAAGGGGGGTTGCACTGACTGGCGATCCCCGTTATATCGCACTCCACCACGGCGCGGCGGCGCCGGGATGCCGAAAATTTCGGGCGTGTAGCTCAGCGGGAGAGCACTTCGTTGACATCGAAGGGGTCACAGGTTCAATCCCTGTCACGCCCACCATTGTTGCGCTGATTGATCGTTTCAAGATGCGCAGGCTGATCAAATGACTGGCGCAGGAACTGCAGCAGCTTTGGGATCAGCCATTGAACGTGAGCGCCTCAGGCGCTCATTTGGTTTAAAGTAACAGGGCCCTCACGGGGGGACAGTGACATGAAGATCAAGAATTCGCTCAAAGCACTGATGAACCGCCATCGCGACAACCGCATGGTTCGCCGCAAAGGCCGTGTGTTCATCATCAACAAGAAAAACCCGCGTTTCAAGGCACGTCAGGGCTGACCCTGCTGCTGTGCGTTGCGCTGAGGGATGCAGAAAAATCCTTCAATGCGAAGTGGTTAGTCGACCATTGATGTTGGCTTTGCGCCGTTAAACGGCGTTGCGCACGAAGAAGTGTCAAATTCCCGGATTGACCGCCGCATTCAACGACCCATAATCGTTGGATGCGGATTTTTGTGTTTACCCTTCTGATTTTCCTGACGCCCGTCCTTGCCGGGGCGCAACCTGTTCCTGATCTCGGACCGGAGGTCGAACCTCCGTCTGCAGAAGACTTCAATCCGTTGCCGGAGGTTCTGCCGGACGCGGGCGGCCAGGTTGTCGTCGAGGAAGCCGATCCGGAGGACGAGCAGTCGCGTCTGGACGAGCTGTTTGAGGATCTTGCCGTAGCCGACGAACCGTCGGCGGCGGAACGCACGGCGCGTGAGATCCAGATGATCTGGATGCAATCTGGAAGCGACACAGTCGATATTCTGATGTCGCGTGCAGGCAAGGCGATCCAGGGTGAGGATCATGCGCTTGCGCTTGATCTCCTTGATGTGGTTGTTGTTCTCAAACCCTCATATGCAGAAGGCTGGAACCGCCGGGCGACCGTGCACTACATGCGTGAGGAATTCGGAAAGTCGCTCGTGGACATCGAACGCACGCTTGCGCTTGAACCGCGTCACTGGGGCGCGCTTTCAGGACTTGCGATCATCCAGCGACGACTGGGTTTTGATACCGAGGCCCTGCGAACCTTCAAGCGAGCGCTGGAAGTCAATCCCGGCCTTGAAAACGCCGTTGAGGCGATTGAAGACTTGGAAAAGAAAGCAGAAGGCGCGCCGGCCTGAACATCATTGAACCATAGTGTCTTGAATGTCCGGGCGCGGATGCTATGTCCGCGCTATGGTGACAATTATCTTCTTGCTTTGCGTTCTTCCGCTTGCGGCCTTCGGCTATACCCTTTTCCGGCTGCGCAGAATGAATTTCCAGATAAAACCTGATGGGGCTTTTGCGGAAATCGATGGTGTCCGCATCCACTATCATTTTATTCCTGTCGGCGAGGAAGACCTCCACACGCCCACACTCGTGTTTCTCCACGGTGCCAGCGGCAATGCCTACGACATGCGTCTCGCCTTTCTGGAGACTCTCAAAGGCAAATACAGCCTGCTATTCGTCGATCGCCCGGGTCTTGGGTTTTCAGGTGGAAAATCAGGGATACACGATTTGCCATCCGGTCAGGCACATGTCATCGCCACACTCCTGGAAAGACTGGAAATCGAAAAGTCGATCGTCGTGGGACATTCGTTTGCCGGTTCTGTCACGGCAGCGCTCGGGCTCTGCGCTCCGAAGCGGGTCAAGGGGCTTGTTTTTCTTGCTCCTGTCAGCCACCCGTGGCCAGGCGGGGTCAACTGGTATTATTCCGTTGCTTCGTGGCCATTGATCGGTCCCGCCTTTTGCTGGACCTTCACACTTCCGATCGGCAACCTGCTGGCTCCCGCAGCCATGACAAACGTGTTTCTACCCGACCAGCCGCCCGGAAACTATGACGCGGAGATCCGGCTGCCCTTGTTGTTCCGACCTGCGTCCTTTCGTGCCAACGCGAATCAGATCGTGCATCTGAATGCGGCTGTGGCAGATCAGTCGAACCGGTATTGCGAGATAAATCAGCCGTCTCTTGTGGTTACCGGAACGGAGGATACGGTCGTCTGGCCTTCAATTCACTGCGAGGGGCTGCTGCGGGACCTGCCGCAAGCGCAATTGATGTGCCTCGACCATGCCGGTCACATGCCGCACCACACGCATACGGACATGATTGTGAAGGGCATCGAGCGGCTGGTTCACAAGATCGAAGGTAAGGAAGAAGTGCCGTCAGCTGAGCGGCGCAGTTGCGACCCGGTTGTTAAAATCTGAGCAGTGGTTCGCACCTCTGCCCAGACCTTTCAAACGATTAGATCGTCAAATGCCGCCCTGACCGTCGTTGCCGACAAATGCTATCCGCAACATGTTTGTCGACCCTGGCGTGCCAAAGGGTACACCGGCAGTGACGATCACCCGCTGGCCGGGCTTTGCAAATCCTTCGGAAAAGGAAATGCGGCAGGCACGGTCAATCATGTCTTCCTCGTTTGAGGCATCTTCACTGACAACGCAATGGAGCCCCCATCCGAGAGACAGCCGGCGTGCGGTTGCCAGAACCGGCGAGAGAACAATCACAGGTGAAGATGGACGCTCGCGAGACGCTCGCAGACCGGTTGCACCCGACGTGGTGTAGCAGACGACGGCAGCAAGATTGAGTGTCTCGGCAATTTGGCGGGCAGCCGCTGAAATCGCGTCAGCACCCGTCGCTTCCGGTTCAGCACGCTGGGCGTCGATGATCGTGCGGTAATTGCTGTCCTGCTCGACCTGATGCGCAATCTTGTCCATCGTGGAGACAGCTTCGATCGGGAAGTCGCCCGCAGCCGATTCAGCCGACAGCATGACCGCATCGGCGCCTTCAAACACCGCGGTCGCTACATCGGAGACTTCCGCGCGTGTCGGGACAGGTGCGGAAATCATCGATTCCAGCATCTGTGTCGCGATCACGACCGGCTTGCCTGCGCGCCGACAGGCGCGTGTGATGCGCTTTTGCAGTCCGGGAACATGTTCCAGCGGCATTTCCACGCCCAGGTCACCGCGCGCGACCATGATTGCGTCGGAGAGCTCTATGATTTCGTCGAGGCGGCCGATCGCCTGCGGCTTTTCGATCTTGGCCAGTACACCTGCCCGGCCACGGGTGATCTTGCGTACTTCGGCCAGGTCATCCGGGCGCTGCACAAAGGAAAGTGCGACCCAGTCGACTCCCTGTTCGAGCGCTGCAATCAGGTCCTTGTGATCCTTCTCCGTCATCGCGCTGGTCGCGATTTCCGAATCCGGCACGCTGACTCCCTTGCGATCGGACAGCTTGCCGCCGACAATGACTTCGGTAACAGCTTTTGTATCGCTTGCCTCGATCACATTCAGCTGGACCTTGCCATCGTCCAGCAGCAACCGGTGACCTGGCTCCAATGCCTGGAGGATTTCCGGATGCGGAAGATGAACACGATTGACGTCGCCGCCTGACGTGTCGGCGTCAAGCGTGAAAGTCGCTCCATTTTCCAAAATCACCGGCCCGCCGGAAAATGTTCCGACACGCAGTTTCGGGCCCTGCAGATCGGCAAGAATGCCGATCGGTCGCCCAACTTTACCTTCAACAGAACGAATGCGCTCTACGAGCAGTTTCAAACGATCATGGTCTGTATGGCTCATGTTGATGCGGAAGACGTCCGCACCGGAGCGATACAGGTTTTCAATGATGTCTTGTTCTGTGGAAGAGGGTCCGAGAGTTGCTAGAATTTTAACTCGCCGGTTTCGCCTCATCGCCCACCTGTCCCTTGTTGCACGGGTTCAGTCAGCTGAACCGTCCAGCTGCTTTGCTCTCCCGTGTCGATTTCAAAAAAGCCTGTCCGCTCAAAACCGCGAGCTACACAGTCCTCAATTCCGCGAATCGTGAATTCTTTTTCCCGGGTACACATGAAGGCCCGGCCACCCCATTCGCCAAACTGATCGTAGTCAACTGCGTAGATGTAATAATAGCGTGACACGAGGGCGCCCGGAACCAGAGTCTCGCACGAATTGGAGGCAAGGTTCCACCAGCCCTCGGTAACCCAGTCCGCCTTGTCCTTGTAGCCGATGGCTACGCCGACCTGACTGTCCGTCTTGTTGCAAAGCCTGAGATCGGCTTTTGCGTCGTCGCTGGTAATTGAGGAAAACAGCAATGCGAGGCAACCGGCGACAACTGTCCTCATAGGCGCGCCGATGCGTACCCGAGACCATCCTTGGTGCCGTTCCCCAACCTCAAACATATGCAGTCGTTCACTTTGCTGCTTTACTGACATTCGCTTTTTGCGTCGACAACAGGGTATTGTCAACGTCGTTAACAGGTTTAAGTGCAGACACTCACCCAACCGCGTTCCCGGAAACCGTTCAATTAATTCTGCCCGCAAGAACGATAACGACACCTATGTGGCCAGAATTGGGGCGGGAACATGGCGGTTTCCTCGCTGATAGATGTTAGCCGTCAATAAAGCGTATACTCATGATGCTTTGCGACCCTCAAGGCTCCTGAATTCACAGAGTTTTCCAGAGCTGTGTGCATTTTCGCGACGGACATCGAATCGAACCGCAAGGACTTGCAGGTTTTGCGCTTTCAGGCTTGGTTCTTCCGCCAGATTGACGTAAACCTGTGCGCCTGCGCATTCAGCGCCTGAGAAATTTCCACGAAGCGTGACATGACACAGACTGCAGCAATGGCCGGTGAAATTTTCCAACCGACCGAATATGTGAACGGCGACCTGAATTCCGGAATTCTGCTCCTGTGCGATCATGCCTGCAATGCAGTGCCGCCCGACTACGGGAGCCTGGGCGTCGCGCCCGAGCAGTTCCGGCGCCATATCGGTTACGATATCGGTGCAAGGGCGGTCACGCTTGAACTCGCAAGGCGCCTCAATGCACCTGCCTGCCTGACAACCTATTCACGTCTGTTGATCGATCCGAACCGCGGAGAAGACGATCCGACACTGATCATGCGCCTGTCGGACGGTGCGGTTGTTCCCGGAAACGTCACGGTTGACGGCGAAGAACGGGCCTACCGCATAAATCAGTTCCACAAGCCGTATCATGACCTGATCGACCGGACGATCGATGCCATGATGCAGACTTCGGCGCCGCCTGTCCTCGTGTCGATCCACAGCTTTACGCCTGTGTGGCGCGGTCTCCCGCGGCCCTGGCACGCGACTGTTTTGTGGGACAGCGATCCGAGAGCGATCGAACCGATGCTGACCGGACTGAGAGACCAGGGTGATCTCGTCGTCGGCGACAATGAACCTTATGACGGGGCTCTCAAAAACGACACGATGTATCGGCATGCAACGCAGCGCGGGCTGGCTCATGTCTTGCTTGAATTGCGGCAGGATCTGATCGCAGAAGAGGGCGGGCAAATGGAATGGGCCGGTAGGCTGGAGCCGATCTTGCTGGGTATCGCCGGACAAACCGATTGCCGGAAAGTGACATTTTTCAAATCCCGCAACGACATTACCTGAATGGTGATGGTTGAGACGGAAGGAGTTCGTTGCAATGGACGATAATACGAAGCAGGAATTGGAAGCGGCCGTTTTCAGGCGCCTCGTCGACCATCTGCGCAACCGCACCGATGTCCAGAACATCGACATGATGAACCTTGCGGGTTTTTGCCGTAACTGCCTTTCGAACTGGTATCAGGATGCTGCGGAGGAAAAAGGTCTCTCCCTCGAGAAGGCTGATGCCCGTGAAATCGTCTACGGGATGCCCTACGGCGAATGGAAAGACAAGTACCAGACTGATGCGTCCGACGCCCAAAAGGCGGCCTTTGAAAAGAACAAGCCGCAACACTGAGATGCGCGGACCGTTCGTCATGTGCAGAACGTACGGATCCGATCAGCGGTGATTTGAATTGAAAGGTATCCGGATGGGGCAGATATCATCCGGTGCTGGTCAATGATCGACGAATAGAAAGAAAAAAGGAGACCTTATTCCATGTCCGATCCTGGTGGAGTTGCAGCCGATCAGCTGCGGGCATTCATTGAACGCGTTGAGCGTTTGGAAGAAGAAAAAAAGGTGATCGCCGACGACATCAAGGACGTCTATGCGGAAGCCAAGGGTAATGGCTATGACGTAAAAATCCTGCGCAAGGTGGTATCACTGCGCAAGAAACAGCCGCATGAACGTGAAGAGGAAGAGGCTGTTCTCGACCTCTATCTCCATGCTCTTGGCATGGCGGGGCCGGCTGATCCCGAGAGCTGATTTTTCTACATTGTGAAATAAAAAAGAGCGGCCAGAGAGCCGCTCTTTTCTTGTCTGGTCAGACCAGCCCAAGCAGCAATCTTTACCGCGCGTAACGGACCGGCAGCACGACAATCGCAGGCCCCTCGAAACGGTCTGTTCTGAGCGAGCCGTAAGGCGCCTGGTCGAAGCTTGCAGCGACAAAGCGGTTAGCGGGCATCATCACGTTTTTCAGCCGGCGCTGGTTGGGGTGACTCAACAGTGCAAATGTCTGGTGCCGTGTCGTTCCCGCACCTGAAAGAAGTGTCGGTTCGGACTTGTCAGGCAGGCTGGCAAACCCCGCCATGGGATCAATGATCTGGGCTCGCGGAATGCGGCCGGAAACGGACGGTTGCACCGGGGCTCTACTGGCCTGAGGCGTTGCTTTTGCGCGTGTTACCGCTGCGTTCTCCTGAGAAGAGGCAGAAGGCCGCAATGAGCGGTTCAGAACCGGTGGTGTTGCCGTCGCTGACGCATAAGCCAATGTAGTCTCAGGGCGGGGTGCCGGTGCCGGATAGGGTGGTGCGGTTCCTGTTGCTGCTGCAATCGCTGCAACGGCGTTGTCGGCCGGTGGATTGCCGATCGCGGGCTGTTCCCCGTCGATTCCAAGCTGTGCCGCCGCTACCTTCGCTGCTTCGCTCAAACCTGTGTCGGGCTTCTGGGACGGTGCTGCCGCGGTCTGAAAACGGGAATCGATCGCCTGGTTGGTCGGCTCGGGCTGACCGCTTTCAAGTGCGAAGCGTTGCGCATCCAGCGTGTTGGGTGCCGGCGGCGTTTCAATCGACTGAGGCGGTGTGGGCCCTGCGGGAACGGGTTTGGTGCCGGATGAAGCACTCGCCACGACAATCGGTTCAGTCACTTGCGGCTCAGGCTGGCTTTCCAGAACCTTGCGGGCCGGAACAGGCGGATTTTTAAGGACTGGTGACACGGCGGTCCGGGTCGCGTTCTTGTTGCCAACGGCGCCCGCCCGGTTCGCCTGGTCTTCATTCTTGTTGCCGCCGCCGCCGAACAGGCCGGCAAAGAGGTTGCCACCACCGCTGCGTTCAACGGGCTGTTCGCTGCCTGCCGATGTCAAAATCGGTTTGCCGGGTGCCGTCAGGTTCTGATCGCGCGTGGTCGGGGTCCGCGTAGCGGAACCGGAGTTGGATCTGGTGCTGGAGGCAACAATGGTCGGCCGTGAAGTGCTTCGCTTGCCCGACTTGGATTCTGCAAGTGCGAGCTTGTAGCCTTTCATGGGCTTGCCGTCCGAGGGGATATGGAGAGTCTTGCCGCTGGGAAAGACCTTGGCGAGCTGTGAACGGCTCATCTTCGGCCAGTGGCGGACACGACCCGTGTCCATATGCACAAACGGCGAACCGGATCGCGGATAGTATCCGACACCACCGATCTGCTTGCGCAGACCCGTGGCCCGAAGCCTGGCCAGATTGACGCCGGGAATGTAGAAGTCCATGGCCTTGCCGAGCGTATGCTGGCTGTTCTTGGCAACACCCCTGGAACGTTTTCGCAGCATGTTGTTGGTCGCAGGTGACCGATAGCTGGACACGACGTAGATGTGATCCTTGCCACGCACTTCGCGGTAGACTTCCCAGATCAGGTCGAGAAGTTCCGGATCCATCTTGGTGATTTCATTTCTGCGCCAGTCGCGCAGGAAACGGTTGGCCTCGCGCAGACCTGCGGGCAGATAACGGCCGTTTTTCTTGAAGGTGATGGAGACACGCTCTTTGGTGTGCGTGTTGTAAAGCTTGAGCGTACGGGTCTGAGCATGCGCAGCTGTCGCGACGCAGGCAAATGCGACGACAAACGCACTCACGATCTTCGCTGCCCGTTTCAGCCAACCGACGGCGCCGAAATCAACAAATCGGTTACGCAATCTCTATCTCGCCGTTCTTTGAGGGCCAAACGCCCATCCCATGCTCCCCAGCAGGAGACATACACTAACCGCTGCAGGTTAAGAAGTTTTTACCCTAATTCCGCTCGCTTGGTAATCGTGGCGGAATTGCAACGGTACGCATGCAATCAAGAAAAACCCTGCTTTTGGGCTGAATAAGGGCAGAATGCGTCAAAAAATCGTCCATTTTGACAAGTGACCGAGATTCCCGGCAACAATCATGCCGCGGCATTCTTGTCGTTGTCCTCCAGACCGTATTCCTTCAGCTTTCGATAAAGTGTGGATCGGCCGATTCCCAGGCGTTTCGCGACTTCCGTCATGCGTCCGGAATAATGGTTGATGGCTGCCCGAATCAGTTCTTCCTCAATGTCGGCCAATTTTCGGACATGACCCTCCCTGTCGAGGTTGCGCATGAAGCCGAAAGGCGCTGCGAATTCAAATCCGGATTGCGGAGAAGACGAGGACTGCTCTCCGGATGCGGGCCGGGCCTGCATGACAGGATCGGCCGTGGCCGAATGGGCCGGTGTTTCCTGCTCAGCCGGATGGTGTTGCACCGGTGCAACCGGTTCCACAGTCGGCTGGTCCACCGCTGCTGCAATCTGCGGAAAGTCATAAGCGGTCAGTTGAGCGCCATCACACAGGACCACTGCCCTGAAGACAGCGTTCTCAAGCTGGCGGATGTTCCCGGGCCAGTGGTAGTCCTGCAGCATCGCAAGGGTGTCCGCAGCAACACCTGCAACATGGGGTTTTCCCTCTTCCGCGGCAAAGCGTGCGAGGAAGTGCCGCGTCAGGGCCGGAATGTCCTCGCGCCGGTCGCGCAAGGGCGGGATCCAGATCGGAAACACGTTCAAACGGTAGTAAAGGTCTTCCCTGAAAACACCTTCCTTTACCTGGTCTATCAGGCGCCGATTGGTCGCCGATATCAGACGGAAATCCACCTTCACGGGTCTTCTGCCCCCAATCGGATCGATTTCGTTTTCCTGGATCGCACGCAGGAGTTTCACCTGGACGTCCTGCGGCAACTCGCCGACCTCGTCCAGAAACAAGGTGCCGCCGTGCGCTTCCTGGAACTTGCCGACATGCTTGTCGACAGCGCCCGTAAAGGCTCCCTTTTCGTGCCCAAACAAAATGGATTCCACGAGGTTTTCCGGGATAGCACCGCAGTTGACGGCGACCAGCGGCTTGGACCTTCGATCGCTGGATCCCTGAATGGCGCTTGCGATCATTTCCTTGCCGACGCCGCTTTCCCCCTCGATCAGAATGGGGATGTTGGAGGCCGCTGCCCTTTTGCCAAGACTGATCACACGCTCCATCGCTGCGGAATGGGTGATGATGTCGGCAAAGGTCAGGGTCCCTGACGCCTGTTTCCGGAACCTTGTGATTTCGTCTTCAAGAGCGGAAGTTTTCAGCAGATTTCTGATGGACACATTGAGGCGCTCGGGGGCAACAGGTTTGACCACGAAGTCCTGTGCGCCCGCGTTCATGACGCTGACGACCGTGTCGATCCCGCCATGTCCCGTCTGGACGATCACCGGTGTGGCGTTCTTGTTACCGCGCAGCTGCTCCAGGACGCCCAGGCCGTCGAGTTCCGGCATGACCATGTCCAGAATGATCAGGTCGATCTCGCTGGCTTCCGGACCACTCATGACCCGCATGGCTTCAACGCCGTTTTCCGCCGTCTTCGAGCGATACCCGAATTTTTTCACAGCCTCTTCCAGGAGCCTGCGCTGGATCGGATCGTCGTCGACGATGAGAATTTTTCCGCTTGATGCTTGCATGGGTCGGATCAGTTCACTTCGATTTGTCTCGTTTCGAACCATTATGGTCGCAATCGGGTAAATAAATCGTCCAAGCATTCGTAAAAAAATCAGTATTCAGAATTGCGCCATTGTGGTTGCCCGTCCTACTAATCTGAGAACAGACAATTCCCCGCTCCGGCCGGAGCGGTTTCTTACCGGAGTGAAAAATGCCCCTTCCGCATCCAGTGCATGCACCCCAGTCAGCTGCGTCCGGTGATCTCGGAGCCTTGCCTGAATGGGATCTGACTGATCTTTATCCGTCGATGGATGCGCCGGAGGTCGCGCAGGATCTTCAGGAAAGCCTGGAACGGGCAAAGACATTCGAGGCTTCTTACAAAGGCCGCCTTGCGGAGATGGCGCAGGACAATGTTCCGGCCCTGGTGACCTCGATCCGTGCTTATGAGGATCTGGAAGACCTCATGGGCAGACTGATTTCGTTTGCGGGTCTGGTTTACGCCGGAAATACAATCGACCCGTCAGCACAGAAATTCTACGGCGATGTCCAGGAACAGATCACGACGGCCAGTTCGCATCTCCTGTTCTTCACGCTGGAACTGAACACGGTCGACGACGCTATTGTGGAGGCAGCGCTAGAGGACGGGCAACTGGCGCATTACCGGCCCTGGATAGAAGATCTGCGCAAGGGCAAACCCTACCAGCTCGAGGATCGCGTCGAGCAGCTGTTTCACGAAAAATCAGTGACGGGAAGCAACGCCTGGAACCGGCTGTTCGACGAAACGATGGCATCGCTGACATTCGAGGTTGACGGAGAAAAACTGGCGATCGAGCCAACCCTCAATCTTCTCGTCGATCCGTCGGCTGACAACCGTGGCAAGGCATTCGCCGCATTGAACGAAACGTTTTCGGAAAATCTGCGGACGTTCGCTCTGATTACCAATACGCTGGCCAAGGACAAGGAAATTTCGGACCGTTGGCGGAATTTCAAGGATATCGCCGATAGCCGCCACCTGGCGAACCGTGTCGAGCGGGACGTCGTCGATGCCCTTGTCGCTGCCGTACGTGACGCCTATCCCCGGCTCTCGCATCGATATTACCGTCTGAAGGCCAACTGGCTCGGAGTGGAACAGCTCAACTGCTGGGACCGCAATGCTCCACTTCCGGATGCTGATACCAGGGTTATTTCCTGGGACGAGGCCCGGCAGACGGTTCTGTCCGCGTATGATGCCTTTTCTCCGGAAATGTCCGAGATCGCGGGCAGGTTCTTCGATAAGGGCTGGATCGATGCGCCTGCGCGGTCCGGCAAGGCACCAGGCGCGTTCGCGCATCCGACGGTTCCGAGCGCCCATCCCTATGTTCTCGTCAACTATCAGGGCAAAATCCGGGACGTCATGACGCTCGCGCATGAGCTCGGCCATGGCGTACACCAGGTTCTTGCCGGCCATAACGGCACGCTGATGGCGCCGACGCCGCTGACGCTTGCTGAAACGGCAAGTGTTTTCGGTGAAATGCTGACCTTCAAGTCCCTACTGGCAAAGGCGGACAACCCGCAGACACGCAAGATCATGCTGGCGTCAAAGGCCGAGGACATGATCAACACCGTCGTTCGCCAGATCGCGTTCTATTCGTTCGAGCGAAAGGTTCACACGGAGCGGCGGAACGGCGAACTGACGTCCGACAAGATCGGTGAGCTCTGGATGTCTGTCCAGGGAGAAAGTCTCGGACCGGCCATCAAGCTGAACGAGGGATACGAGTCCTTCTGGACCTATATCCCGCATTTCATACATTCGCCTTTCTATGTCTACGCCTATGCGTTTGGAGACTGTCTGGTGAATTCGCTGTTTGCAGTTTATGAGGATGCCGAGACGGGATTTCAGGAAAAGTACTTCGACCTGCTGAAAGCGGGTGGTACCAAACACCATTCCGAGCTTCTCACCCCCTTCGGCCTCAGCGCATCCGACCCGGATTTCTGGAAAAAGGGCCTGTCGGTGATCGAACGCATCATTGACGAGCTTGAAGAGCTGGACGGGGCTTGACCCAGCGAACCGGACACGTATGCGATCGCCTGCCTCAGCTCCCTTTCGTCACAGGCCGTATGACGGCACGACGCAGCCTTTCACGGTCGGCCTGAGGCCGGTCGCCGAAGCAAGCTGGCTTGAGCCTGACGCTTTGCTTTGCGCCCATCTGGAAGAAAAGGAGCGGCTCTTCGCCGCGAACCTTCCGGCTGTGTTCAGAGCAGAGGACAACACCGCTGCGGCACAAGGCGAAGTGTTTGAGCTTGTGGTTGAGAACCTGAGGCGCTTTCACGAAGCAACGCATTCTTTCAATTCCGGAAACGTGCATCTGACGTCCACGGCGCGGCGGATCGCACTCGGTGAAGCGCAGGATCTTCTGACGGCATCGAAACTGGTTCAGGAAGATCTGGTGATCATGCGGCCGGGTCCGGAGGGGTACAGGATGGTCGCTGCGTCTCTTTGCTTTCCTTCTTCCTGGCGGCTGTCTGAAAAGTTCGGACTGTCGATGACGGGGATCCATGAGGGCGTTCCCGGCTTTAACCAATCGCGCATGGGGCAGGTGGTTGCGCGCCTGTTTGAAAACCTGAAGCCGGGCCAGTTGCTGTGCCGCTTCAACTGGTCAATCTATCCGGATGGTGAATTGCATCATCCACAGCCGGAGCGAATTGCCTTCAAGGTCAGCGCGAATTCCTTCGCCAGGCTGTTCCTGCGTGTTGAGCGGCAAACCTTGCGCAGGCTTCCCCGGAGCGGCGATATCCTGTTTACAATCAAGATCCACCACGATCCGCTTGCGGTTCTCTCCCGGCAGGAAGACCGGACGCTGATTGCTTCAAGCCTGAGAAAACAGCTTCTGGCACTGGACAACGACCAGCTGACCTACAAGGGGCTTGTTGCCGCGCGAGATGAAATCGCAATGCAGCTTGAGCAGGTTTAACCGGGCCGGGTGACGTTTTGTCTGCTGGTCCAACTGGATTTCTTTGCCGTAATCCATATCTGATGAGATATTGAGTTCCGGCTGGAGTGCAGCTGTGGAACCTGCCGATAGGAGAAGCGTGCCAGATGGCGCAGTCCAAAGACCGTGAGAGCAATCGGTTCAGCGCCCGAATGGGACGTTATGCCAAGGTGGGAACAAATATGGGCGGTATTGCCGCCAAGTTTGCCGGCGCCCGGTTTTTCGGCATGAACCTAGACAATGCAAAAAATGCGGCAGAGCTCGCGGAAGCCCTGGGTGGGCTCAAGGGCCCGTTGATGAAGGTCGCACAGCTTTTGTCAACGATTCCGGATGCCTTGCCGCCGGAATACACAACCGAACTTGCCAAACTGCAGGCAAGCGCACCACCGATGGGCTGGTCTTTTGTCAAGCGTCGGATGCGTGCAGAACTTGGAGCCGAATGGCAAGGACGGTTTGCAGAATTTGGCCGCGAGCCGGCGGCTGCCGCTTCGCTTGGTCAGGTGCACCGGGCAACGGCCCATGACGGCCGTGTGCTGGCGTGCAAGCTGCAATATCCGGACATGGCGTCCGCCGTTGAAGCCGACCTGAAACAGCTTCAGATGCTGTTTTCCCTGCACAGGCGGATGAGCCCAGCCATCGACACGCGGGAAATTGCCAAGGAAATCAGCGCAAGGGTGCGCGAGGAACTCGATTACGCGCGCGAAGCAGCGCATATAGCGATGTATCAGGACATTCTCTCCGACTACGATCAGGTCCGGGTGCCGAGCGTCGTTGACGAATTGTCGACCCGACGATTGCTGACGATGGGCTGGCTCACCGGCAAACCGCTTCTTGAATACAAGGAACACAGCCAGGAAGAACGCAATCTTCTGGCAAAGACCATGTTCCATGCCTGGTGGCACCCGTTCAGCCATTTCGGGGTGATTCACGGCGACCCCCATTTGGGCAATTACACGGTGTTCGAACAGGAAGGCAGCCCTGCAGGCATCAATCTTCTCGATTATGGCTGCATCCGCGTGTTTCCCGATGCCTTTGTCCAGGGTGTGGTCGATCTCTATCGCGGGCTTCTGGAGGAAGACAACGACCGTGTTATTTCGGCCTACGAACGATGGGGGTTCAAGAACCTCCAGAAGGATGTTGTCGATGTGCTCAACATCTGGGCGCGGTTCATTTACGGTCCCTTGCTGAGCGACCGTGTGCGTTCAATTGCCGACGGAGTGTCGGCCGCCGAGTATGGTCGCAAGGAGGCTTTCAAGGTGCATTCCGCGCTGAAACAGCTCGGGCCGGTCACCGTCCCGCAGGAATTTGTCTTTATGGACCGTGCGGCAATTGGTCTTGGCGGCGTCTTTCTGCATCTGCGGGCCCAGCTGAATTTCTTTCAGCTGTTCAATGAGCAGATCGAGGGTTTCGAAGCAGAGACCGTTCGCCGACGGCAGGAGGAAGTGCTTCGGTCGGCCGGACTTTCGGGAGCTTCGCACGCAGCCTGAACACGACGGCTTAACCAGCAAAAACCTTTGGAACCGATGCACGAGCCTTGCATAGGCCAAAAAGTCGCGTTTAATCGATCCGAATATGCGCTTGCCGTCATTGCCGAACCCGAAGTGTTTATTGTATGAAGACAGCCGACCGTGATTTTTCCTGGGGGACTTTATGTCTGACGAAAACGCACCCGCAATGGACTACGACGCTCACGAGAGGACTTATGAAGGCTTCATAAACTTCTCCAAAGTCGGCACGATTGCCGTCTTGAACATTGTGTTGTGCCTCATCCTCTTCGGTTTCGGTGGCACGGCTGCCTTCGTCTTTGGCTGGTTGATGCTTATCGCGACCTTTGTCGCCTCCGCAATCGGCCTTGCCATAGGTGATTCCGGCTGGATCCCGCCCACCGCGGTTTTTGTCCTGACTGGCATACTGGCAATCCTGACTGTCTGATCCTTGACGGATCTTCAGGTTGTCGAGTGCCCGGATTTCCGGGAATGGCGCGGTCCCTCACCGCGCCTTTCGTTTTGACCGGAAGGCACAATAGGCAATTCATGTCTGCAGCTGCGCCCGAAACGTTCGTTTACGATCCTCCGAAGATGCCGTTTCTGTCGGTTCTACATACGGATGACGATCTGCTTGTTCTCAACAAGCCCAGTGGGCTGCTGAGTGTTCCGGGCAAGGCTCCGGAACATTCCGATTGTATTGAGCGCCGGGCGCAGGAAACCTATCGAACTGCGCGAATCGTTCACCGTCTCGACATGGATACGTCCGGCGTCATGATCCTGGCGATGCACGCTAGGGCTCTCCGTCATCTGGGGCTGCAGTTCGAACGGCGCATGACCCGAAAGACCTATATTGCAGACGTCTGGGGTCATCTGAAGGAAGATACCGGCGAGGTGGATTTGCCCCTGATCTGTGATTGGCCGAACCGGCCCAAGCAGATGGTGAGTATGGAGAACGGGAAATCCGCACTCACCCGCTGGCAGGTGCTTGAGCGCAGGGAGCGAACAACGCGTGTGCATCTTTTTCCGCACACGGGACGTTCACACCAGCTGCGTGTGCATATGCTGTCCTTGGGGCATCCGATCATTGGTGACAGGTTTTATGCCGAAGGGAAGGCCCTGGTCGCGTCGGAGCGACTGGCGCTTCATGCGGAGAGCCTGGAGCTGCACCATCCGACCGGCGGTGAACGCACGACGTTTCGCGCAATCTGCCCGTTCTGAAGAATGCCTCCCGGACACTGGTTTCAGTTTGCCCCTTGTCCCAGGCTTTCCATTTTCGCCAACCATCGATTGATTTGATCGTCGTCTGCGTGTTCGACCATGCCGAGCACAGTCGACTTGACCGGTTTGAAACCGACAAACCCGAGAATATTCCGCTTCAGGTTCTTCAGGCTGTGGGCGCGATACCAGATGTTATAGGCGAGGGCAGGCATACCAGCGGTCAACACGATGCGGGCGGATTTGCCGCGCATCTTGCCTTTGGGCCACCTGTCGCTTTCCGAGCGCTCAAATGCAGTGTCATAGTGGAGGAGCTGTTCCAAAAAGCCCTTGGTGTAGGCCGGAAGGCTTCCCAGCCAAAGCGGGTAGATCAGAACCAGGTGATCCGCCTCGATCAACGCATCGTGCGCTGGGCCAAGCGCCTGCGGGCTGGGCTGACTGGTGAAGTCCGATGGCGTTCGCAGAATGGGAAAGTCGATATCCGCGATACGAATGAGCGTCGTTCGGTGCCCTGCATCGCTGGCGCCTTTGCCATATGCGCAGGCGAGCGCGTGACAAAGGTGTCTGTCTGCCGGATCCGGGTGGCCGTCCAATATCAGAAGGGATTTCATGTCCTACCTTCCAATGGCTTCAAAATGATGCTGGAAGGTTCACATGATAGATGATTGCGGTTCCGCCGCGTTGACCTGGATCAGGCGGCCATGGGGCCTGGTCTGCAGCTATGCAGCGGCCATTACCCCTGGCCGACCCGGCCAAGACCTTCACGCGCGATCTTGTTGGCATTGTCCAGCGACATGGCGCGGGAATAGTTGCGGCGGGCGTCCTTGGGCTTGCCAAGCAGTTCAAGTGCGAGGCCGCGATTTGCCCATGCAACAGACGATTCCCTGTCAAGGTTCACAGCCATCGAAAGATCTGAAAAGGCAGCGGTGGGGTCATTGACGGCAAGATACGAAATACCGCGGGCGATATAGGGTGCGGCGGCTTTCGGGTTCAGACCGATCGCGGTCGCAAAATCCTCGATAGCCAGGTTGTCCTGTTTTTGCGCCTGATAGATCAGTCCACGGTTGTAGAAAGCGCGTGCGTCACTGCTGTCGCGTGCGATCACCGAGTTGAAGTCAGCGAGGGCCGCATTGTAGTTGCCCTGCTGGCGGTAGATGTTTCCGCGGCCGACATAGGCAACGTCATAGTCCGGTTTGATGTTGATTGCGCGCGTATAGTCGGAGACCGCGAGATCATTCTGCCCCTGCCGCCGAAAGACGAGAGCCCGGTTCGCGTAGGTCTGATAGGACTGCGGATTGAGCTGCAGGGCGCGGTTGAAATCCTCGACCGCGAGATCGAGCTTGCCGGCCTGGCCATAGGCGATACCGCGCGTGCTGTAGGCGGTCGCGTCGGACGGATTGGAATCAATCACTGCCGAGAGGGAGGCAATATTGGTGGACGAACCGGCCGACTTGTTGACCGGAACGTCCTCATAGACGCCGGACGTGTTGCAGGCAGCCAGCAAAGTTGCAAGGCTGAGCAGGGTCGCGTGGGGCAGAAATTTGCGCATGCGGCACATATGCTCTCTAACAGTCAAGCGTTTGAACATGCCGTTCATCTGCCTCCAATAGGGCGGTAATGTGGCTGCTTTTTTTTCTGCCGGCGCATGTCCAGAACTATCTTTCCGAAAACGCCAAAAAGCCGACCGTATTTCGGTCGGCCAACGGCAGATTTGTATGGGACAGACGGTTCTTACCGCCAGACACACTCAAGCCGGATCAGCGGCGAGCGGGCTTGCCCGGAAGTAGGCCTTCACGCTGTGCCCGCTTGCGAGCCAGCTTGCGCGCGCGGCGAACGGCTTCAGCCTTTTCACGCGCCTTTTTTTCGGACGGCTTTTCAAAGTGGCCGCGAAGTTTCATTTCCCGGAAGATGCCTTCGCGTTGCATCTTTTTTTTCAGCGCCTTGAGCGCCTGATCGACATTGTTGTCGCGAACCAAAACCTGCACGCGTTTTTTCCTGTTTTCGATGCACTGCGGCCAATCCGCAGACAAATTGAACATTGATAAGCAAGAGCCTTGTCAGCACTTGGCAGGACCGTCCTGTTCATACGCCGCAAATATCTATTGCAGCTGCTGGCTGCAATGCATTCACTTGTGTACAGAGACCTGATCGCCGCTGACGCGTCGCTCACATAGGGGGGCTTAATACCAGAGGGATCTCTACCTGTCCACAGTCATTCGCAAATAAAGACGGCGGAAACCGGCTTTGCGTCTTGGTTGCGAGCACGGTGCGATGGACAGAAAGCCTTTAGAGGACTAGAGGTGGAATTCTCACCAGAACCCGAATGCCTCATTCAAGAAGGCGGTTCAAAGCCCCGATTGTTGGAGGAAGCAATGGCGCATCCCGCGTCAAAGGAGCCTGATTCGGCTCAAGGCAGGTCTTTGTGGCAAAGCGACATTCTGCCGACACTTTCGCTCGGCATGCCGCTTGCCGGAGCGCAGCTGGCGCAAATGGCGATTAACACGACGGACGTTCTGATGATCGGCCGTCTGGGTGCCGTCGAACTTGCAGCCTCGGTTCTGGCCTTCAATTTCTACATGCTCTTGTGGTTCTTCGGCATGGGGATCCTGCAGGCGGTCATACCTTTTGCCGCGCGTGCACTCGGTCAACGCAAACCCCGCGAGCTGCGCCGCGCTGTCCGGATGGGCTTCTGGGTAGCCGTGTTGTTCTGCATCCCGGTCTGGCTTGTTCTGTTCTTCATCGAATCGATCCTTCTTCTGATGGGGCAAAAACAGGAACTGGCAGAGCTTGCAGGTACCTACATGCGCGTTTTGCAGTGGACCATGCTGCCCGCGCTGCTGATCATGGCAATTCGCGGGTTCCTGACGGTGATGGAACGTACACAGGTCGTGCTTTGGGCAACCATTGCCGGCGCCATAATCAATGCCATTTTGGATTATCTTCTGATTTTCGGTGAGTTTGGCTTCCCGCGCCTGGAGCTTGTCGGCGCGGGCATTGCTTCCGTCTTCAGCGCAACAACAACATTTCTGTTTCTGCTTGTTTATTCACTCTGGCATCCAAGACTGCGACGCTACAATCTGCTCGGACGCATATGGCGTTCGGACTGGCCGGTCTTCATTCAGATCGTCCGCATGGGGGCACCGATCGGATTGACCATCGTCGCCGAAGGCTCACTGTTTACAGCCTCGGCAATCATGATCGGCTGGTTGGGCACTATCCCACTGGCCGCGCACGGCATCGCTCTTCAGATCGCATCCATTACATTCATGGTGCCGGTTGGCCTGTCGATGGCGGCAATGACACGCGTCAGCCTCGCGGCAGGGCGCGACGATCACCAGGGGATCGGCCGGGCCGGGTGGACTTCGCTGGGTGTGACGATGATTTTCATGGGTATTTTCGCCGTTCTGTTCTGGACAATCCCGGAGAAGCTCGTCGGCCTGTATCTTGATCTCGATGACCCTCAGGCGATGGAAGTCCTTACCTATGGTGTGTCATTTCTGCTTGTCGCTGCGCTGTTTCAGCTTGCCGACGGGGCCCAGATCATCGGCGTCAATAATTTGCGCGGCCTGGGCGATACGACTATTCCGCTTTTATATGCCCTGTTCGGCTATTGGGTGGTCGGCATCAGCCTTTCGCTCGGCCTCGGTTTTCTTGCAGATTGGGGGGGAGTCGGCGTGTGGGTCGGCCTGGCCGGCGGTCTGGCGTCAGTCGCTCTTCTGGCAAATTACCGATTTGCGCACCGGGAAAAACTGGGATTGGTCAAGGGCTGAGCCTCGAACTCCGATCCCTAGTCCGTTTTCTCCGAGATACGGTTGATGTGACCCATCTTGCGGCCGTCACGGGTTTCTGCCTTGCCATATAAATGAAGCTGTGCGCTCGGGTCCTTCAGCACCTGGCCCCAGGTGTCGGCTTCAACTCCGATCAGGTTTTCCATGACGGCATCCGAATGTCTCTCGGCTGACCCGAGAGGCCAGCCCGCGACTGCACGGATATGCTGGTCGAACTGGGAGGTCAGGCAGGCATCCTGCGTCCAGTGACCTGAATTGTGAACGCGGGGGGCCACTTCATTGACAAGAAGCCTTTCCCCCGTTTCATCACGGACAAGAAACATCTCCACACCCATGACGCCGACATAACCAAGCCCGCAGACAATCTGTTCGGCCATATGGCGAGCGGTGTCCGTCGTTGTCTGCGAAACACCTGCCGGAACCGTCGAGGTCTTAAGGATATGGTTTTCGTGGTGGTTGCGCGCGATATCGTAACAGCTCGTGGTTCCGTCAATATCCCTGGCGACGATCACGGAAACCTCGCATTCGAAGGGCACCAGCGCTTCCAGGACGGCCGGGACCGATCCAATTTTGCCAAACGCACCTGCGACTTCGCCCGTTTCGCGGATCATGAGCTGGCCCTTGCCGTCATATCCGAAACGACGGGTTTTCAAGACGCCCTCGCCGCCAAATCTTTCCAGCGCGCCTTCCAGATCCTCCTGAGAGTTGATCTCGGCATAAGCTGCGATCGAAACACCTGCTTCCGACAGAAACTGTTTTTCGAAGAGCCGGTCCTGTGAAACCTCCAGGGCGCGCACGCCGGGCCGGACCGGAACCCGGGCATGCAGATGCGCAGCGGTCGCGCCGGGCACGTTCTCGAATTCATAGGTGACGACGGAAACGTCCCCGGCAAACCGGTCAAGCGCATCAATGTCTTCATAGGCGGCCACGGTTCTGGCCGCGCTGACATCGAAGGCAGGGCTGTTCGGGTCAGGACAGAAGATGTGTGTTTTCAATCCGAGACTGGCAGCGGATTGAGCGAGCATGCGCCCCAGCTGACCACCGCCGAGAATTCCGATGGTGTCGCCCGGGCTGAGCCGTTTGTCTGTCGTCATTGCTTCGTCCTGAACGTCAATTGCTAGAGAGCGTCGTTGCTCGGAAATTCGGCCACCGCCGCCGTGCGCTCGGCACGATACGTGTCCAGAGCCGCTTCGACCGCCTGGTCGCTGAGGGCAAGAACCGCAGCGGCCAGAAGCGCTGCATTGGTGGCACCGGCCTTGCCGATCGCGAGTGTTCCCACAGGAATACCGCCGGGCATCTGGACAATTGAAAGCAGGCTGTCCTCTCCTGACAGGGCGCGGCTTTCAACAGGCACTCCGAAAACAGGCAGGGGTGTCAGCGATGCGGTCATGCCCGGAAGGTGGGCAGCGCCACCGGCGCCCGCAATAATGACCTTGAAGCCTTCGGCCTTCGCACCCTTTGCAAAGTCATACATGCGTTCCGGCGTGCGATGTGCGGAGACGATGCGGGCTTCGTAACCGACGCCGAGCTGGTCGAGCGTGTCCGCGGCGTGTTTCATTGTCGGCCAGTCCGACTGGCTGCCCATGATGATTGCGACATCCGCATTTGACATTACTTGCTCCACATTCCGGCGGCTCAGAAAGGCGCGGAGTATAGGCAGAGCGGCGCGCACCGCAAGACGGAAACGCGCGGTGCAGCCAAAATTTACGCCGGCCATTTAATGATGAACGGAGCGGCGCGCCGACCGGCTACGCGATGATGTCCGGAAACAGCTGATCTTCCAGCGAAGAAATGCGGTCCTTGATCATCAGCTTTTTCTTCTTCAGGCGTTGCAGCTGAAGGACGTCGTGGTTTGATGTTGCCGCAAGCGCCTCCACCGCTACGTCAAGATCCCTGTGTTCCTGACGAAGCCGTGCCAGCTCCTGTCGCAAAGCATCAGTGTCCATTTGGCCCTCGATTCCCCCATTGCCCAAGACACAAGTCCTAGTCCATTTTGTTGTTGGCGGGCAAGATAACATCTTTCACTATTCAAGTGCCTTGTTAATGGTGCCGATAAATTGGTGAGTCGGCAGAGTTCTACCTGATTTTTGTCCGGTGTGTGGAATTGTGTGGAATAGTGAACCGGCAATGAATCAGGGATCTTTTTTGCTTAGTTTTGAGGCAGTTACCTGTGGGCAAATATTCAAGGTTTTCTAAGCATATCTATACGAATGCATAATTCGACAGCGAAATTGGTCAGATATGCAAAATCTGCAATCGACAAGGCCAGATTTCCTGTGGCACGATGGTAATGTTGAGCCAACAGGCAGGAGGTTTATCCATGTCAATGCAGTCGCATCTCGAAGAACTTGAGCGCCGTCACGCGGAAATGAAACGCAAGATTGAAGACGCTCTGATGCACCCGAGTACAGACTCCCTAAAATTGGCTGACATGAAACGACAAAAGCTCAAGATCAAGGATGAAATTGAGCGAATACGGCATGACAAGACTCTTCACTAGGCCATAGCCGAATGTGAATCGAGACGCCGCGCTTTGCGCGGCGTTTTTGTTTTACTTCAGAGTGTTTTTGCCTGCTCGCGCAGGGCAAATTTCTGGATTTTTCCGGTCGAGGTTTTCGGAATATCGCGGAAGACGATTGTTTTCGGTGTCTTGAAACCCGCAAGGTGCTGTCGGCAGAACGCAATGAGATCGGCCTCGCTCACTTCAGAGCCCGTTTGAAGCTCCACAAAGGCACAGGGTGTTTCGCCCCACTTCTCGTCAGGTCGTGCAACGACGGCTGCAGTCTGCACTTCAGGATGTTTGTAGAGTACATCCTCCACCTCGATCGATGAGATGTTCTCGCCACCTGAAATGATGATATCCTTGGAACGGTCCTTGAGCTGAATGTAACCATCAGGATGCATCACGCCGAGATCACCGGAGTGAAACCAGCCTCCGCGGAAGGCCTTGTTCGTTGCGTCTTCGTTTTTCAGATACCCCTTCATGACCACGTTGCCACGGAACATGACTTCGCCAAGGGTTTCGCCGTCCAGGGGTACGGGTCCAAGCGTCTCCGGGTCGAGGACCTTCAAATCTTCAAGGGCAACATAACGCACACCCTGCCGGGCTTTCTTCTGCGCTTGCTCTTCAAGGGACAAAGCGTCCCATTCCCCCTTCCAGTCATTGACCACCGCAGGTCCGTAGACCTCGGTCAATCCGTAAAGGTGGGTGACATTGAAGCCCGCCGTCTTCATGGCCGCCAGAACGCTTTCCGGTGGTGGGGCGGCCGCGGTGAAGAATTCTACTTCGCGGTCAAGGTCCTGCTTTTGATCCGCGGCAGCGTTCAGGAGTGTCGACATGATGATCGGTGCCCCGCACAGGTGGGTCACGTTTTCATTCGCGATAAGATCCCACATCGCCTGCGGGCGAACCCAGCGCAGGCAGACATGTGTTCCGGCGACGACTGAGATCGACCAGGGAAAGCACCAGCCGTTGCAGTGAAACATCGGTAGTGTCCACAGATAGACCGGATGCTTCGCCATGGATGCGGTGATCACATTGGCCTGTGCAAGAAGGTAGGCGCCCCGGTGATGATAGACGACACCCTTCGGATTTCCGGTGGTTCCGGAAGTGTAGTTCAGGGTGATCGCATCCCATTCGTCGTCCGGCAGCGACCATTGAAACTCAGGGTCTCCGGACTGCAGGAAAGCTTCGTAGTCGAGCGTTCCCAACCGCGCGCCGTCCTGCGGATACTCGGGATCGGAATAGTCGATGACTGTCGGTTTCACGGTCGCGATCGACAATGCCTCGCTGACGACCGGGGCATATTCCCGGTCGGTGATGAGGACCTTGCAATTGGCGTGATCCAGCTGAAAGGCGATGATCGCGGCGTCAAGGCGCGTGTTCATCGAATGCAGCACTGCCTTGGCCATGGGAACGCCGTAGTGCGCCTCCAGCATCGGCGGCACGTTCGAGAGCAACACGCTGACGGTGTCGTTCTTGCCGATGCCGAGTGAGGTAAGGGCCGACGCCAACTGCCGGGACCGGCGATAGAACGTCCTGTAGTCGGTTCGCAGGTTGCCGTGGACGATCGCCACCTTTTCGGGGAAGACGTCCGCAGCGCGCGCGAGAAAGCTGAGCGGACTGAGCGCCGCAAAATTGGCGGTGTTCTTGTCAAGCCCCTGATCGTAGGGGCTGATGCTGGCGTCCATGGCGACCCTCCCTTTTTAGTGTTCTGTTTCCAATATCAAATCCGGAAATGCCGATGGGCGCAATCTCCGGCAGGAAATGAGCTGCCTGCGTCGTCACGCCAACAGGTTCACCAGGCCGTCATATGTCAGTTTCAAACCGATCACTGCCATGAAGATGTAAATGAACGTGTAGAACGTTTCGGCCTTGACGAGGCGCACCAGTCGGATCCCGGCCAAGGTGGCCAGAAAGGCCAGTGGCACCAGGACGGCGGAGGTCGTCAGATTGGTGGTGTCGAACTGGCCGAGCAGGAAATAGGGAACCAGTTTGATGGCATTTCCGGTTGCAAAGAAGATGACCGCGGTTCCGGCATAGATCGCCTGCGGCATGCGCAAGGGCACGGTGTACATCTGATAGGGCGGTCCGCCCGTGTGGCTGATGAAGCTGGTAAACCCGGCGATTCCACCCCAGAAGAATCCCTTTGCGGGATTGTGCCTGGCCGCGGTTTCCTGTTTTCGTCCCTTGAAGACATGGTCGGCGACAAACGCAAGCGAGATCAGTCCCACCAGCAGCCGGACGAAATCGTCGTTGACGTAAGCGGCGGCGGCCCAGCCTATGCCGATGCCGACAACTGTGGCAGGCAGCAGGATCGAAAGGCACTGCCAGTTGGCGCGACCCTTGTAGGCAATCAAGGCCACGATATCCATCAGGACGAGAATCGGCAGCATGATCCCGGCCGCCTGGACCGGCGAGATGGCAAGCGTCAGGATCGGCACGGCAAGCATGCCCATCGTTCCGCCGAAGCCGCCTTTGGAAAGGCCGACAACTATGACGGCCGGGATCGCGGCGAAGTAAAACCAGGGATCGATAATCGGGATCATATGCCGGAAAAGTCGGTTGGGTATTTCGGATGGAGGCGCGAAACAAGCACGCCAGAGTGATTACGTAAAGACCCGACCACCTAATTGCCTATATATGGAGGCTTGCATTTCCAACTTGCCTTACAGCACTCTAGCAACAAATTACCAAGGCGGCTGTTTGGGAGGATTGAAGATGGCGAGCCGGTATCACGAGGTTTATCAGAGCTGGAAGGACGATCCGCTCGGATTCTGGAAAACGGCGGCGGCCGAAATTGACTGGGTTTCCACGACGGACAAGGTATTCGATCCGGATCAAGGGCAATATGGCCGCTGGTATCCGGATTGGGAGTGCAACACCTGCTACAATTGTCTCGACCGGCATGTGGAACGCGGGCGGCCGGGTCAACCGGCTCTGATCTATGACAGCCCGATTACCGGAAAATCGGCGTCTTACACATTCGAAGAACTGCTTGACGAGGTTGAGGCCTTTGCTGCGGTCCTGCGTGACCGGGGACTGGAAAAAGGCGACCGCGCCATCATCTACATGCCAATGATCCCCCAGGCGGTCATGGCGATGCTTGCCTGCGCGCGCCTTGGCGTCATTCACTCGGTGGTCTTTGGTGGTTTTGCGGCGAACGAGCTTGCAACGCGGATTGACGACGCGACTCCCAAGGCAATCATTGCTGCTTCCTGCGGCATCGAACCCGGGCGTGTCATCGCCTACAAGCCCCTGATCGATCAGGCGATCGAATTGTCGACGCACAAACCCGATGCCTGTCTGGTGTTCCAGCGCGAGGAGCAGGCGGCAGATTTGATTGCGGGCCGCGACCACGACCTTGGTGTGCTCATGGACGAGGCGAGGGCAGCTGGCCGCACAGTCGCACCAGTGACGGTGAAAGCGACCGACCCGCTCTATATTCTTTACACTTCCGGCACAACAGGACAGCCGAAAGGTGTCGTTCGCGACAATGGCGGTCACATGGTTGCTCTGAAGTGGTCGATGAGCAATCTCTACGACATCGAACCGGGCGAAGTCTTCTGGGCAGCATCCGATGTCGGTTGGGTCGTGGGTCATTCCTATATCTGCTACGCCCCGCTGCTTCACGGCTGCACGACGATGGTGTTCGAGGGGAAACCCGTTGGAACCCCTGATGCAGGTGTTTTCTGGCGAGTGATCTCGGAGCACAATGTGGCGTCGCTGTTCACGGCACCGACCGCGTTTCGGGCGATCCGCAAGGAAGACCCGAACGGTGAATTGATCGGGAAGTACGATCTTTCGCAGTTCCGGTCACTGTTCCTGGCAGGGGAACGCGCTGATCCGGAAACAGTCAACTGGGCAATCGACCAGTTGCAGGTTCCGGTCATCGACCACTGGTGGCAGACCGAAACCGGCTGGTGCATCGTCGGCAATCCACTCGGCCTCGGGCAACTGCCGGTCAAGCCGGGCTCGCCGACCGTTCCCATGCCTGGGTACGATGTTCAGGTTCTCGATGACGCCGGGCATCCGCTGGGTGCCAACACGCTGGGCAATATCGTCGTGAAACTGCCCTTGCCGCCGAGTGTACTACCGACACTCTGGAATGCCGACCAGCGTTTCTTTGATGCCTATCTCGCGGAGTTCCCCGGATACTACAAGACATCAGACGCCGGGATCATCGATGAAGACGGATATCTGTCCATCATGGCGCGGACCGATGATATCATCAATGTGGCCGGCCACAGGCTTTCCACCGGCGGCATGGAAGAAGTTCTCGCGACCCATCCCGACGTTGCCGAATGTGCGGTCATCGGCATCGCCGACAAGCTCAAGGGCCAGCTTCCCTGCGGGTTCGCAGTTCTGAAGTCCGGGGTTGAAAGGTCTCACGAGGATATTGAAAAGGAACTTGTCAGGCTTGTCCGCGAAAAGATCGGACCGGTCGCTGCGTTCAAGATTGCGATAACCGTCGACCGCCTTCCGAAGACCCGTTCCGGCAAGATCCTGCGCGGTACCATGCGGCAGATCGCAGACGGTGAGAGCTACAAGATGCCTGCCACGATCGATGATCCGGCGATTTTGGATGAAATTACCGACGCCTTGAAATCACACGGTATTTCGACCTGAAACTGTCAACTTCCGTTACAGGAGGAGCAGAACAGTCATCGACAGGGACGTTTTTGACACTTAAGGTCGGGCCGCTGCGAAGCGGCCCGCGTTCGTTGTCGGCGCGGTTTATTGTCAGTCAGCCGTGAGGTTTTTCGTGTCGTTGGAAAATAAGGTCGCCATCGTTACCGGTGCAGCCCAGGGAATAGGATTTGCTGTCGCCAAGCGTTTCGTTTCGGACGGGGCGAAAGTCGTGATCGCCGATATAGATGACGCAAAGGGCGAGGAAGCAGTCGAAGACCTGCAGACAATCGGCGAAGCCATGTATATCCACTGCAATGTCGCCGAGCGTCTCGATGTGCGCAACATGGTTGCCGAGACACTGAACGCTTATGGTGACATAGACATCCTGGTCAACAATGCCGGCATCGTCATCGGCTCCGATTTCCTGGAGTTGGAAGAAGCTGATTTCGACAGGGTTCTATCCACCAATCTGAAGGGCGCTTTCCTTTGTTCGCAGGCCGTCGCACGCCATATGGTTGAGAAAATCGAAGGCGGCGGTGAGCCTGGTTGCATCATCAACATGTCGTCGGTCAATTCGGTCCTCGCGATCCCGAACCAGATCCCTTATTGCGTGTCCAAGGGCGGCGTCTCCCAGCTGACCAAGTCGACGGCCCTGGCTCTGGCACCCCATGGCATACGCGTGAATGCGATCGGCCCGGGATCGATCATGACCGAAATGCTCTCGGCGGTTAACAGTGACCGGGAAGCAAGGCAGCGCCTCATGTCCCGCACTCCTCTGCTGCGGATCGGTGAGCCCGCGGAAATCGCCGGCGTGGCGGCCTTTCTCGCCTCACAGGATGCAGGCTACATAACAGGTCAGACGATTTTCGCCGATGGTGGAAGAATGCCGCTCAACTACACGGTCGCCGTTCCCGATGGGGACTGAAGGGGAGCGTGCTTCCTTTGAATGAAGTGCATGCGCGTTCAACTCCATTCCCCGGTCGGGTTGGTCGAATTGTGTTGATGAAAAACATCCCGGTAATGGTCTCCGGACACACCTGAACGCAGCGAGCGTGCAGGCCCCGGTCGAGTTCCGGAACGATACACTTTCGGCAGTTGCCGTTCTCGGGTAGTGTTTCAACACTGTCTGGATTGGCTGGGGGACAGATCGTGACCCGGAAGATTGAGCTCAACTGGAGCAAGAAGTTTGATTTCGTCGGCAATCTGACCACCGGTCCGACCAACGGTTCATCCACCAGCTTTCAGGTCAAGGCCGCGCTCAAGGCCACCTACAGTTCGCTCTTCGGGATCTACATGTTTCTCGAGGACACAAATTTTGAACCCGGCCGGCGAGCGGCGATAGAAAGCTGGCGAAAGAGCCATGACCTCGGTACCACGGGCGCACTGAAACCGATCTATATAGGCATCGTGAAATCCGACCAGCGTGACTACGTGGAGCGGATGCGCGAACATCACAAGAAATGGATCTACCAGTATCACAACAAGGGCCAGCTCTTCGTGAAATTCGCAACGACTTACTATTGGTGCGAGGATGAGGAGCTGCCACAGCTCATCGAGGACGCCGAGAGCGTCCTGATTTTCGAGAAAAAGCCCTACGAGAACACGGCCAAGACCAGTTCCTACAGCATTGCTGAGGATATCCTGATCATCAATACCGGCCACCATGAGCCATTGCCCAAATCGATTTCGTCGAAGAGGCATTTTTGATTGGATGAAACATCCCGCCACGGGCACCAGCAGGGGAAAGTGCGCCGGTCCCGCATGTCAGTACAGTGCTTGCCGCGACGCTCACGCCGTTTCTTTTTGTTTTTCGGAGCCGAACTGAAGTCGCGCAAGTTTCGCGTAGAGGCCGCCGGCAGCACTCAGTTCCGCGTGTGTGCCGGTCTCGACAATCCGGCCTTCGTCCATGACAAGGATCCTGTCCGCCTTCAGTACCGTGGCCAGGCGGTGTGCGATGACCAGCGTGGTCCGGCCTTCCATCAGCCTGTCGAGAGCTTTCTGAACAAGATTTTCGCTTTCAGCATCGAGCGCACTGGTCGCCTCATCCAGCAGCAGGACCGGTGCATTCCTGAGCACGGCCCGTGCGATTGCAATCCGCTGTCGCTGACCACCTGACAGGGTGATCCCGCGCTCGCCGACCATTGTGTCGAAACCGTCTGTCATATTGTCGATGAAAGGGGCTGCAAGGGCTGCGTGGGCGGCGGCGACAATTTCATCGCGGGAGGCGTCCGGTCGGCCATAGGCGATGTTTTCTGCGATCGTTGCGCCGAATATCGCTGTGTCCTGGGGAACAAGGGCAATGTGGTTGCGCAGATCCTGCGGATCCAGCTTCTGCAATTCAACCCCGTTGAAAAGGACGGTCCCTTCGCTCGGATCGTAAAAGCGCATCAGAAGGCTGAAGAGCGTTGATTTTCCAGCACCCGACGGGCCGACGACGGCGACGGTTTCGCCGGGCGAGACGTCCAGTGTCAGGTTCCGGACAACCGGCATGTCCTTGCTGTTGCGATAGGCGAAAGAAACCCCGTGGAACGAAATCGCGCCGCGATCGGTCTCCGGTAGCCTGACCGGGTCAGCCGGTGCATGAATTTCCGGTTCGATTTCCAGAAGCTCGGACAGGCGCTCGGCCGCGCCGGCAGCCTGGGAAAGTTCTCCCCAAACTTCGGAAAGCGCTGCCAGCGACCCGGCAGCCAGGATGGAATAGAGGAGGAACTGGCTGAGTTCACCACCGGTTATTCGCCCGGCAAAGACATCGCTTGCACCTATCCAGAGAACGGCAACGATACTGGAGCCAATGACAAAGATTGCGAACCCGGTGAGAGCCGAGCGGGCAACGATCGCCTGACGGGCTGCCTGAAATGCCTCTTCGATAGACGAGGCGTAACGCTCGGCACTGCGGTTTTCGTGTGTGAAGGCCTGAAGCGTGCGTACGGAGCCGAGCATTTCGCTCGCATAGGCTGATGCGTCGGCCAGCGTGTCCTGAGCAAAGCGTGAGCGCTTTCGCACCTTGCGGCCAAAACCAAGGACGGGTACGAGAATGACCGGAATTGCGGCCAGAACAAATACAGAAAGCCGCGGGCTGGTCACCACCATCATCACCGCGGCGCCCGCAAACATGATGAAGTTGCGCATTGCCAGCGAGGCACTGGCGCCGAACGCGGCCTTGATCTGGGTGGTGTCCGCCGTCAGGCGGGAGAGAATTTCACCGGATTTTGCGCTGTCGTAGAAGGACGGACTCAGACGCGTCATGTGGGCGAAGACATCGGATCTCACTTCAGCGACGACCCGCTCGCCCAGCCACATCACCAGGAAATACCGGACCGAACTTGCCGTTGCCAGCGCACAGACAACACCGACCAGAACGGCGAAGTACGAATTGACCAGCGCAGGATCGTCCGCACCAAAGCCAAAATCGATCATTCTGCGCACTGCGTTCGGGAGGATGAGCGTGATCACCGCCGCGGAAAACAGTGCCGCAATAGCCGCGATAACCATTCCCCGATGCTTGAGAAGATAGGGCAGAAGGCGGGTCAGCGGCTTCAACGATCTGCGAGATCTGGTCTGGTCGCTTTGCGGGTTCGAGACGGGCGCGTCAGCCAAAAGGGCTCTCCTTGTTATCCGCACCGACTAGGTCGGTACAGCTTGTCTTTAGCATGTTCGGGCATTCAGACAATGCCCGCCAGCAGTTTGCAGCTTGAATGTGATGTGACAGAAAACCGCGTGCAAATCCTTGATCAAAGCCAAACCGGGCAAGCAGGAAATTGCCACTTGTCTTGCTTGCCGCCTTGGGGTATATCCCCGCCTCATGTTTGTGAGGGCGGCGTCCGCATCCGGATCGGCGGCCCCTTATCTCGTTTTGCGCCACCACGCAGTCTTTCCAGGAAAGATGTATCGCGGCGCCTGAAAGGACCGGTCATGAAAGCGGATATTCATCCCGACTATCACACCATCAAGGTCGTCATGACCGATGGTACCGAATTCACCACCCGCTCTACATACGGCGCGGAAGGCGACACTCTGCAGCTGGACATCGATCCGACGTCCCACCCGGCCTGGACCGGTGGCGACCGTCAGCTGATGGACCGCGGCGGCCGCGTGTCCCGCTTCAAGAACAAGTTCGCAGGCTTCCTCGGCTCCTGAGCCGCGATTGCGACAGATTCGATTTCGAAGACCCGGTCCCTGGCCGGGTTTTTTTGTTTGTTACACGCGCAGTTTGTTCTGGCGCCGTTTTCAGGACCTGGCTTTGCCTGACCGAGGCTGACCCGGGATCGGAGTCCTGGCAGCGGTTGTGCGGCAAGGTGTCGGCTCAAGAGACCGGCGCGGCAATTTAGAACCCGATGCCGCCTGACAACAAAAGAAAAAGCCGCCCGTTGGCGGCTTGTCATGATCTTGAATGGTGTACCGGATCAGCCGAGCTTGCCGAAGGCCGCATGCAGCTGGTTGAGTTGAGAAGCAACCGGATTGTCGTTGATCGCTTCGCTGGCCTTTTCCTCGGGTCCCTTACGGTAGAGCATCTTGTCGAGATGGACGACGCGCTCCTGGAGCCGGGTTGAACGTTCAATCAGTTCGCGAAGTGTTTGCGGGAGTTCATCCCAGGAAGGACCACCGGTTGCGCTGCTGAGTTTGTCGAGGCGAACCTTGTTCTTTTCACTGCCGGCCTGTTCGCGGGACATCTCGCCTTCGTTGACGGCGCGTTGCAGCAGTAGCCATGAAGCCAGCTGCATCAGGCGGGTGGTCAGGCGCATTGATTCCGTTGCATAGGCGAGAGACGCCGGGCGCGGAAGCAGTTTGGCTTCCTCTCGGCCATCACCGTCAAGATACATCGCTGTCTCTTCCACGAGCGACATGCCTTCCTGAAACAGGTTCTGGAAGTTGTCCGAGTTGGCGAGATGGTGAGCAATGTGCACCGCACCTGCAGGACCATCGGCTTTTTTCATGTCTTCCGTCATAGGATTACTACGCCTCAACTACTCTTCCGGTACGACGCGCCTTTGTCTTGTTTTGTCCCGGGACGAAACATCCTTTGACAGATGTCCCGTTTCGGAACGTCGCGCGACTTCATGCCAATTACCGAGCAAGCCCTATGCCAAATTGCCCAGTCCGGCAGTTAACCAGAACGTACCTACGATACTATGTGAGCGAAGTAAAAAAAAGAGCCGCACGGTTGCGGCTCTGAAGTCTTTAACAGGGAGGCGTCAAACAGAGTGGACAGGAGCCACTCAAATCCAGATGACTGGATGACTTTCTTTATACTTTGGAAAGATTAATGAGAGGTAAACGCGTAAAAATTTACCAAACCTGTTCACCAAGAACGGGGTCATTTTCTGAAGATATTTCGTGATCTCGTAATAACTTACAGGGAAATCATTGGAAAACCGAGTTTGCGGCATCGCGAATAGTGCCGCGTTGCTCAAGTTCCCTTTGGGTACGGTTAATTTCCTCGCTCAATGCGGAAATGCGTTCGGTAAGCTCGTCTTCGGACAAACTGGAGAGATCTTCACCGACGATAACCTTACCGGTTTCGTTTTTTTTGGGGACATCTTCATCAAAAATACTCATTGTCTCGATCCCTGAAGCATGACGCGTACAAATCCGGCACTGGCTTTCACGTCCATCTTTCTTGCAGACAGGCTGTCATCATCTTTACCATATGTCAGTCTCGGACCGCCTAGCCAGTCCCAAAATGAACCAGGAGAAATTGTCTTTATGCAAAATTTGCCGGAAAACATGACCGCTGTCGCAATTTCAGAACCTGGCGAGCCGGATGTTCTCCAGGCCGAGCAGCGACCGCTTCCGGTTCCCGAACCGCATGAGATCCTGATCCGCGTTCACGCGGCCGGTGTCAATCGTCCCGATGTTCTGCAGCGCAAGGGTGCCTATCCGCCACCGAAGGGAGCCTCCGACCTGCCCGGACTGGAAGTGGCCGGAGAGGTGGTCTCCTGTGGTGCCGACGTGCAGCGGTACAGGATCGGCGACCAGGTTACGGCTCTCGCGCCGGGGGGAGGCTACGCTGCATACTGCAAGGTCCCGGCTGGACATGCACTCCCGATCCCGGCAGGCCTGTCCATGGTCGAGGCTGCAGCGTTGCCGGAAACCTTCTTTACTGTCTGGACCAATGTGTTCGATCGTTGCGGTCTTGGAACAGGCGAACGGTTTCTGGTACACGGCGGGACCTCGGGGATCGGTACGACAGCCATTCAACTTGCGAAGGCGTTTGGCGCAGTCGTTTTCACAACGGTCGGCTCGGAAGAAAAGGCAGATGCCGTCCGCAAGCTCGGCGCGGACCACGTCATCAATTACCGTGAAACTGCTTTTGAAAAGTCGGTCCATGAGATCACCGGTGGAGAAGGCGTCGATGTCATTCTCGACATGGTTGGCGGAGACTATGTCGAACGAAACTGGAAGGCTGCGGCAGTCGAGGGACGGATCTGCCAGATCGCGACGCTCAACGGCATCGCCGAGAACGTCAATTTTTCCCGCTTGATGGTCAAACGCCTGACACATACAGGCTCGACGCTGCGGCCGCGCAGCGATGCCTTCAAGACGGCTATCGCCGAAAACCTGGAGGCACGGGTCTGGCCGCTGATCGAGGCGGGAAAAGTTAAGCCGGTTATGGATTCAACCTTTCCGCTCGATCAGGCCGCCGAGGCACATCGACGGATGGAAAGCTCTGGACATATTGGCAAAATCGTCCTGACGATCGACGTTTGAATGTCGGTCCCGCGGCCGTGAATTGCTGAACGCCGGAGACCATTTGCGTTTCCGCGACGTTCAGCTTATATTCCCGCGAACTTCCCATGAAACTGGAATGAATCACCGCTTTTTCGCCCCGCCGGGCGGGGGAGCACACGAGAGGAATTTACCCGATGGCGAACACGCCGCTTATGCCGAAGGCCACCGCCGTCTGGCTCGTAGACAACACGGCTCTCAGCTTCACGCAGATCGCTGCTTTCTGCAAACTGCATCCGCTGGAAGTCAAGGCGATCGCCGATGGAGAAGCTGCCCAGGGCATCAAGGGCCTGGATCCGATCCTGACAGGCCAATTGTCACGCGAAGAAGTCGAAAAGGCTCAAACCGATCCCAACTACCAGCTGAAACTTCAAGGGTCGAAGGTGGTGGTTCCAGAATCCAAACGCAAAGGTCCGCGCTACACGCCGGTTTCCCGCCGTCAGGACCGCCCGAATGCGATCCTCTGGCTGGTGCGCAATCATCCGGAGATGAAGGACGCGCAGATCATGCGTCTGGTCGGCACGACCAAGCCGACGATCGCGGCGATCCGCGACCGGACTCACTGGAATTCGGCAAATCTCACGCCATCCGACCCGGTCACTCTGGGTCTCTGCAGCCAGCTTGAACTGGACATGGAAGTTGAAAAGGCAGCGAAGAATGCACCTCAGCCTGTCGCCGGCGAACCCGTCGAGACGCTGATGCCGGTTGACGAGAGCACCAGCGAAGATGCAATCGCCGCAGCCTTCTCGCTCGATCCGAGCCAGCCGGTGAAGCGCGAAGAGGAAGAAGTAATCGATGCGGATGCAGTCTTCGCCAAACTGAATTCGCTGAAGGGCGATGACGCCGAAGAGGAAGACGAAGACGACACCAAGTAAGGTGGTTGTCCATTTAGTGTTGTTTTGGCCGCCGACTGACACCAGCCGGCGGTCTTTTGTTATTTTATTGCCGCGCGGCTAGGCTTTCATGAGATCAATTCGATAGTGTTCGAGCCGGTCTTTTAGGAACGTATAGTCACGCCTTGCTTTTTGCAGGGTTTTCCGGTCAAGCGAGATGACCTGAAAGTCTTCCGATCTTTCCGCGAATGACAAGGGTGGTGTTTTTTCGTCCTGCCATGGCAGGCAGAAGAGAGAGTTGCCGTAGGTTTCTCCCGCCCGATTGAGTGACAGGAAAAATACCTGGTTTTCCAGAGCCCGAGCGGTAGCAAAGGCATGCCAGGTGTGAAAGCTCTCATCGCGATAATAAGCGCCGCAATGCAGGATCACATCGACATTCTGATCCACGACCAATGTTCTGGTCAGTTCAGGAATGCGGATGTCGTAGCAGATGATCGGCGCCAACCGGAAGCCTTTGACCTCAAAGGCGAAAAGGTGATTTCCGCGGTGGAAGTATTCTTTTTCCATCGAGGCGCCATATTGAGCAAGGTGAAGCTTGTCGTAGTACCCTACGAGCTCACCGTCCGGTCCGACGACGCCGGTGCTGATGAAAGGGCCGCCTTTGCCGCTGCGTGCAAAGCCGTATGAAACGTAAATCTTGAATTCCTGCGCCAGTTGACGCCAGGCGCCGAAGGAGGCTCCGTCCACGGGTTCCGCCAATTCATTCAATCCGGCGAATGCCTCGCGAGAATAGTCGATGCTGGAAAGCTCCGGCAGGACAACAAGATCAACGGAAACGCTCCCGTTCAGTCGTGCGCGCACCTTTGCAACCGTGTTGGCAAGATGGGCATCACGGTCCTGCACCGACACGGTTGGCGGCACATCGATCTGGCAAGCCAAAATGGTGAGCGTCTCGTCAGATGTCATTATCAGGCTTTCTTGTTTTTCCAGTATTCGTTCAGGCGCATTCGGTCTGCCTCGATGCGCTCAATGCGTTCAACCACATGACTGGACTGGCCTATCGTGAAAAACCCGATCAGGGCTTCAATCAGAACAGTGGTTCCGACATAGGATTCAAAGAACAACGGACTGCGATTGGGTCCGAGCAGGACATAATCGGCTTCAAAGGAAATGGGGGCGGCTGGACTGTCGGTGATCGCGACAACCTTCGCACCACGTTCCCTGGCCAGGATCGCAAGTTCAATCGACGCGCGGGCACAGGGCTGCTGACTGATTGATATCATGACGTCGCCTACGCCGATATCGGCAATCGGATCGGCAAAAACGCCGCCTTCCCCCCGGACCAGCCGGATCTTGCCACTGGCCATACCGGCGAGGTAATGCGTGTAAGCGGAAAAACTTGCAGACGCCTGCATGCCGACGACAAAGATCTGACGGCTTTCGTTCAGAACATTTGCGACGCTGGCGAAATAATCCGGGTCGATGGATTCGAATATTGCCGTCAGGTTGTCCAGCGTCGAAGACCGGAATTCTTCCCATATTTCACGTGTGCTGATATCGCTGCCTGTCTTTTGCAGGTTTTCAGCGCGCAAGTGGTATTCCTTGATGTCGCTCTGCTGAACCTGCTTGCGATAAACCTCGCGCAGTTCCCCGTAGGTTTCGTATCCCAGTGCCTTTGCCAGACGCGAAAAATTGGGAAGGGAGACACCGGCACCGGAAGCAACCTGGCGCATGGACAGCGTTGCAATGTCGCCCGGATGTTCAAGCATGTAGGTCGCTGCCACCTTGAGCGCGCGCGGAAGGCCTGGAAACAGCTCCTTCAGGCGTTCACTGACACCCAGATACGCGTTCATGTCGCTCGACTTCTCCTTTGGCACACTCATCTCCCTGCCTGTTTACGGGGCGCTGATCTGATCATTCGTTACTCGCCGGAGCAATAGTTTTCACAGTTGTAACCGTTCGGGACATCGCGAGCCGGTCTACTGATCTCGAAATCCCCCTTTTCCTCTGCAATCAGCGGCTGAGCAGCAGGTTCGGAAGCCACAGTGAAAGCTGCGGGACGAACGTCGTCAGTACGAGCGTCGGCAACCAGGCGCAGAAAATGAACAGAAAGGTCGGACCCAGCATCTTGCTGACCGGTGTATTTGTAATCTGCGCTCCCAGATAGAGAAGCGGGGCGGTTGGTGGTGTCACATTCGCCATACCCAGGTTCACACCCAGAATTGCCGCAAAATGAATCGGGTCGACGCCGACGCTCTGCACGATCGGAAGCAGCAGGGGTGTCGACAACAGCAGGCCCGAAATATCGTCCATCAGCATGCCGATCAGGATCATGACGACATTGACCATCAGCAAAATGATGATCGGATTTTCCGAAACGGAGAAAACCATTTCACGGGCGATTGTCGGAATGTCCTCAAAGATGAGAAACCGGCTGACGATCAGGACCATGAAGATCATTGTCATGACAACACCGATGGTTATCCCGGCGTCAGAAAGCGTGTTGATCAGGCTTTTCCAGGTCAGACCCCTGTAGACATAAATGGCAATCGGTATGGAGTAGATAACCGCGACACCGGCTGCCTCCGTGGGTGTCATGATGCCACCGTAGATACCACCCAGAATGATCAGGGGCATGAACAGGGCAGGCAGGGCCTGGCGCGTCTGGATCTTGAATTCCGGAACGAAATCCGTGGGCCGTTCCGTAACCCTGATGTCCTTGTATTTGCGCAGGGCAAACTGATTGGTGACGATCAGAAGAACGATCAGAATGATCCCGGGAAAGACGGTCGACAAGAACGCCTTCAGCACGGATTGCTGCGCAACCCATGCATAGAGAATGTGCGACGAACTTGGCGGAATGAGCAGGCCAAGCGGGCTGGCGCTGACGATCAGGGCCGCTGATAGACCCTCGGGGTAATTAGCCTTGCGCAGATGGGGCATCATGATGCCGCCGATACAGGTCAACGTCGCGTTCGCGCTGCCGGAGATCGATCCGAATATGCCGCTGGCGACGACGGCCGCTGCCGAAAGCCCACCCTTGATATGACCGATGAAGAGTTCTGCCAGCGCAACGAGCGGCGCGGCGATCTTGCCTTTTTCCATGATCGCTCCGGCAATCATGAACAAGGGAATGGCCAGAAGAACCAGAGTGTTCATCTTCCAATACCCGGCGGGGAGATATCCGGTGATGTCGTGGCCGCCGGTCATCGCGAGAAAGAGCAGAACGGCTCCGAATGCGATATAGACACTCACGCCGAGCAGGAGCAGGCCGCAAATGATGATGATGCTACCAAGAATGATCATTTTCCGGCCTCCAGCCGACCTGTTTCAAACCGGGCGGGGCCATCGATGATGTGGAGGATCATGTAAATGGTGTTGAAAAGGGTCATGAAAAAGAAACCGACGAGAATGGCGGTCCTTGGAAACACTGCCGGAATCTTGAGGGCGGTTGTCTTTTCCCAGAGCGGATAGGCGATAATTTCGCTTTCGACCGCCAGGTAACACCAGTAGACGATGTATATGCCGATCACGAATTCGATGAGGTAAACCGCCAGACCCCGCCACCACGCAAGCCTGGATCTTCCAAGTACGACACCGAGAATGTCGGCATTTACATGCGACTTCCTTTCAGCGGCAAGCGCAGCTCCGAGAAAGAATGTCCAGAAACTGATCGCCAGCAACCATTCTTCGTAGGCGAAAAGATTGCCGGAAAAGCCGTATCGCACGATAACCACGACGAAGAAGGTCAAAGCCATCAACAGGCCACCTGCGGCAACGAAAAGGCGCATGAACTTCAGGGTCAGCCGCATGGGCGTCGCAGCAACTGCGGGCAACCTGTCAACGATTTCAGTCATCCGGTTTCCTCCACCCATAGACTGCCGGACACAAAAGAGGCCGGTAACGCAGGCTACCGGCCAGTTCGGCTGCTTATTGCGAGGTCAGGCGATCAAGTGTCTCCTGACCGATGGTCTCAACCATGGTCGGCCAGATGTTTTCGCGGACCCAGGAAGCCATTGCAGCCTGTTCTTCTGCGTCCAGGGCGAGTATTTCATAGCCCTTTTCCTCGAGTTTCTTGCCGAACTCCGCATCATTGGAACGGTTGTAGGCAAAGAAGTCGTCGGACGCCTTCGTGAATGCCGCCTGTACGACCTCACGCTGCTTGTCGCTAAGTTTGTTCCAGGTCTTCTGCGACCCATAGTAGGACGTCAGTTCGGAAACCGAATTGTACTGGACATAATATTTGCCGACGTCGGACTGTGCGAAAATCGAGTAGGTCGCTGATTTGGTGCAGCAGATTGCGCCGTCCACGATGCCGGACTGTATGGCGGGAAAGATGTCGCCCCAGGCCATGGTGGTTGCCTGATAACCCATGCCTTCGACCATCGCCTTGATCACATTCGATGACCAGACACGGATATTCATTTCCTTGGCGTCGAGCGTGTTCCAGTTTTCGGGTTTCTTGTTGGCAACGATTCCGGTGAATCCTTCCGGGTTGTTGGCCAGAAGGACGAGGCCGAGCTCGTTCAGGCGTTCCTGCAGGATCTGGTTGAACCGGGAATCCATGTTGCGCATGACGCTGTCCATCTCGTCAAAATTGTTGACGAGAAACGGCATCGACAGGAATTCCAGCCGGGGGTCCTTGTGAGAATAGATGAAGGCAGCGGTGAAATCGATGTTGCCGCGGATGGTGTCTTCCATCAGGGCTTCACCGGAACCGAGCTGGTTGGCCGGAAAAACCGACATTTTCAGGCCGACATCGGCTGCTTCGATGTCCGACTTGATCTGTTCCATCATTTTGGTGCCCGGATGATCCACCGGGAACGTTCCCGCGAATTTCAGGCGTATGTCAGCGGCCGAGGCCGCGCCGAGTGCAGACAGTGTCAGAGCGCCCGCCAATGTGGCGCCGGCAAACAATTTTCCGAATTTCAGTGACTTGAGCATGGTTTCCTCCCTTGCGCAGGCTCGTCACGACCGATGTTTCGGGCCTGCGATGCAAAGATCCTCACGGCAGCCCGACCTGATGGGAGGGCGCGCGTGATTGGTCAGGAGCGTAACGTCAAAAATATTACAAATGCAACTCTTTTATTGATTTTTGTTACATTTGTTAAAATTACTGCAGGCACGTCCAATTGTCTCTGGTGCGATCAGCGGCCGGATCCACCCACCAGAACTTGAGAATGCCTGCAATTTCTTGCGAAAATTCCGGAAGGACCCGGGTGCTGCCAGAGCAAAGACCCGTGCGACAGGCCGACGCCAAAGACGCCGGGATTGTCGCAAGTTGACTTGGGTAAACCCGATCAGGTCCGCCGCACTTTTGGCAGTTTGGCCTGCCAGTAGGCGCCGAAATCCTCTCGAATGGCCTCGTAGCCGGCAATTCGGGACTGCGCCCCTGTTCCACCTCTGCTGACCAGGTGGAACAAAAGGCTTTCCAGGACGACCATCGCACCGGCAAAGCAACTGAAATGGTGAAGGGAGTTGAGCGACACCTTGAGAAACAGGTCCGCGTCAATGTTGGGTGCAATCAATTCACTGTCTGAAATCAGGATGACCCGTGTGCCATTGCGCTTGGCCAGCCTCAAGGCACTGATTGTGTCAGCGCTGTAAGGCGGAAAAGTTATCGCCATAAGAACGTCTTCCCTGCCGACCGACATCATCTCATCGACCGGACTGCCCATGTGCCGGGGGATCAGGTTGAGATTGGGAAGCGCCATGCGCCCCACATAGTGAAAGTAATAGGCGAGCGCATAGCTTGCCCGCGTTGCGGTGACGTAGGCGTTGCGGGCATTCATCAACATGTCCACCGCGGTCTCGGTCTTTTCGATCGTGAGCAGGCGGAGGGACTGTTTGACGATGTCGATTTCGTTGCGCACGGATCGTGCGTGAAATTCTCCGAATTCGCCAGCCTCCGTCAGCCGATCGATCCAGCCGTCGCCTGAAGATCTGTCGTATTGTTCCACCAGGGAAATGCGGAAAGGCTCGCGTAGCTCCTCAAAACTGGCAAACCCCAGATGATTTGCAAGGCGTACAAGAGAGTTTGCGCTGATGCCGATCTTGTCAGCCGAGATGCGGATCGTGTCGAGACCGAAATCGTTCGCATTGTCGATAATGTACTTCGCTGCCAACTGGAGGCGCGGTGGCAGTCTGTCGACATCCTTGAGCAGGCGCTTGCAGATTTCAGCTTTCTCGTTGGCTGACATCTTTGGTTCTCCGTTTCAATTACAAGAAAGAACAAATGTTCTTTAGTTTCCATATTGAGAATATTTGTAACATAGGTGCAAGTCACGCCCGAAATGAACGGAGGGTGTCATGCCATACCAGACCATCATCTATCGAAAGACAGGCCCGCTGGCCGAAATCCGCTTCAATCGCCCCCATCGATTGAACGCGGTCGTGACTGAGTTCTACACGGAGATCCTCGAGGCATTGACCGATGCTGAAAAGGATATCGACGTGCGCTGTGTGGTCCTGACGGGAGAAGGACGCGCGTTTTGCGTCGGTGCAGACCTCAAGGAACATGGCGCGGGGGTTCGCACGGAGCTGGAGAAACTTGAATACCTGCAGCTCGGCAACGATGTCTGCGAGCGCATTTACAGACATCCCAAGATCATCATTGCCGGTGTGAACGGATATGCGCTCGGGGCAGGGGCCGAAATGTCCTGTTCGTCGGATTTCATCCTGATGAAGGAAAGCGCACAAATCGGCTTTCCCGAGATCTCGATAGGGACTCATGTGGGCGGTGCCGTGACCGAAATCCTGCCGCGCCTGGTCGGGCTGTCAAAGGCCAGGGAGCTGATCCTGACCGGCCGCCGCGTCGCTGGCAAAGAGGCGGCCGAAATCGGCCTTGCCACCAGAGTGCTTCCCGACGATGAATTTGAGGCGGGAGTTGCATCATTTGCAGCTGAGATCGGCTCGAAAGCTCCAATTTCCATGCGTTTCGCCAAAGAGAATCTGAACGCCACGCAGCGGGACTATGGCTCGCGTCTGGTGACCGAACTGGACGCCTTGCGCACCTGCATGTTGACCGAGGACTGGCGGGAAGGTGTCGACGCCTTTGCCGAAAAGCGAGCGCCGGTCTTCAAGGGCAGATAACAGGGCAGGACGAATTCTCATGAGCAATGCACTCAACAGCATCTTCAAGGCGCGCTCCATTGCGATTGTCGGTGCCTCGAAAGATCCTTCCAAACGCGGAAATCAGGCAATCCGCAAGCTTCGCGCAGACGGTTATGAAGGCAGGATCTTTCCGATCAACCCGAAAGAAACCGAAATTCTCGGCATAGGGGTCTATCCCTCGATTCTGGCGGTCAGGGAGCGGATCGATGTCGTGCTGATCTGCACACCGGCCCGCACGCTGCCTTCCATTCTTGAGCAATGCGGACAGAAGAACGTCCCCGGAGCGGTCATTCTGGCGGCAGGTTTTTCGGAAATCGGTGCGGAAGGTGAAGCAATCGCGCAGGCGACCTTGGAGGCTGCGCGCAAGAACAATGTGCGTGTCATCGGCCCGAACACCAACGGCGTTTTCAACCTGCAAAACAAGATGAACATGGTTGGCGTTCAGGATGTTGAACCGGGCAATATCGGCATCTGCTCCCAGTCCGGCAACATGATGCTTGCCTTTGTTACCGAAGCGAAGCGGCGCGGCGGTGTCGGCTTTTCTTCTTATGTTGGTGTCGGCAATCAGCTGGACGTGACGCTGGCTGAATATCTGGAATATTTTGGTGAAGACAACGACACCAAGGCATCGGTTTTTTACGTGGAAGGCTTTCAGGACGGCCGGGCATTCCTGGACACATGCCGCCACGTGACACAGAAGAAGCCGGTGGTTGTCTACAAGTCCGGTCGGACCGAGGCAGGCCAGGTTGCAGCCAGTTCGCACACCGGCTCGCTCGCATCCAGTTTCGACCTGACCCGGCACCTGTTGCGCCAGGCCGGAGCCACCGTTGTTGAGCAGTCAGACAAGATCCTTTCGATCGCCGAAGGCCTTTCAAAGCTGACAGTGCCAAAAGGCGGCCGGGTTGCAATCCTTGCAGATGGCGGCGGCCACGCGACGATAACGGTCGATGCTCTGGTTGACGCAGGTGTTGAGCTGGCGGAACTGTCTACCGGGACGGTCGCAAAACTGAACAATGTTCTGCCGACGGCGGCATCCTGCGTGAACCCGGTGGATGTTGCCGGCGGCACGGACGATGATCCTTCGGTCAGCGCGCAATGCGCCGAGATCATTCTTGCGGATGACAATGTCGATATCCTGATGATCATCGGGATGTACGGCGGCTTCGCCGAGCGCTTCAATCCCGCGCTGCTGGACAATGAAATCGAAACCTCGCAACGCCTTGCCGCGTTGCCAGAAAAATACGGCAAGCCGCTGATTGTGCAGAGTGTCTATAACACGGTCCGGCCAAAACCCATCGAAGTGCTGAAGGAGGCAGGCGTGCCTGTTTTCGTCTGGCCGGAACCAGCCGTGCGCTGCATCTCGGAGCTGATCGACTACGCCCGTGCCCGTGCCCGCAATGCCCTGTCCCCTCTCATTGTACCTGATGGTCCGACAGAGCAAGGCAAGGCCATTCTTTCCGGGGTCATTGGCGAAGGTCGCGATGCGTTTTACGAGCATGAGGCCAAGGACCTGCTCGTTCAGTATGGCGTTTCGGTTCCGCCCCAGATGCTCGCCACTTGTGAAGCGGATCTCAAGCAGGTGCCTGTCGATCTAGGAAATGGGCCCATGGCCATGAAAATCGTCAGCCAGGATATCCTGCACAAATCCGACGCTGGAGGCGTTAGGCTGAAGATCTCCGGTGAAGACGAATTGCGCAGTGCTTACAAGGATATTCTGGCGAATGCGCGCGCCCATGATCCGGAGGCGGACCTGCACGGCGTTCTTGTTGCGCCGATGGCCGATTCAGGTGTCGAGGTCATCATCGGTGTCGTGCATGATGCCATGTTCGGACCCGTCATGATGTTCGGTCTGGGCGGCATATTCGTCGAAGTTCTGAAAGACGTGTCGTTCCGTGCCCTGCCTATGAGCCGGGCAGATGCCGAAGACATGATCGATGACATTCAATCGAGCAAGATCCTTGAGGGGGTACGGGGTGCGCTGCCAGTCGACAAGACCGCACTTGTCGACCTGATGATGAAGATTTCCCAACTGGCACTCGCCCATCCGGAGATCAGGGAAATCGACCTGAACCCGGTCATCCTGCGCCATGACGGTTATGCTGTGGTCGATGCCAGGATGATATTGAATTCAAAGGGACAATGAAATGACAGAAAAACTTCTCATGGATCAGACCGGTCATGTCGTGACCCTGACGCTGAACATGCCCGAGACGCGGAACGCGCTTACGGATGTTGACCTCTGCGATGCCATCGTCGACGCCATGCGTTCAATCACCCGGGACGCATCGGTTCGCTGCGCGATCATCACCGGCGCCGGCAAGGCCTTTTCCTCGGGTGGCAACCTCAAGCACATGAAGGAAAAGAGTTCGATTTTCGGCGGTGATGCGATCGATGCGAAAGACGGATATCGCGCAGGCATTCAGCGGGTTGCCAGAGCAGTCTGGGACTGCGAGGTGCCGCTGATCGCAGCCGTGAACGGCCCAGCCTATGGCGCCGGTTGCGACATGACCTGCCTGTGCGACATCCGCATCGCATCGACCCGCGCGACTTTCGCTGAAAATTTCGTCCGGGTCGGCTTGATTTCCGGCGACGGAGGCGCCTGGTTGCTGCCACGACAGGTTGGACTGTCGCGCGCCGCTGAAATGACCTTCACCGGCGAACCTGTGGATGCTGCAACGGCGCTCGCATGGGGACTGGCATCGAAAGTCGTTGAGCCGGAAGACTTGCTTTCAGAGGCTTCAAGCCTGGCGGACCGGATCGCGCAAAATCCACCAAGGCAGTTGCGAATGGCAAAACGGCTGCTGCGTGAAGGCCTGAATACCAGGTTCGATGGTCTTCTGGAATTGGCCGCGGCATACCAGGGCGCCTGTCACCAGACCGAGGATCACACGGAAGCGGTGGATGCGCTCCTTGAAAAGCGGTCTGCCGTCTTCACGGGTCGCTGAGCGCCGATCTGTGGGCTGAACGCCGCAATGCAGTGCCGGTTTTCAGTTCAGATAAAACATCCGGACGGTCTGCAAGCGTTCTTTCGTGGCCGCCCGTTTGAAGGGTGGTTCGTCATAGGCATCCTTTGCACCCGACACGGTATAGCCTTCGCTCGGGACCTGGCCGTCCATGTCAAGGTCCCGGTTTTCGTTTTCATCGTGGAAGGCGACAACCGCATAGGGGCCGGATGTTAGCTTCGGAAAGAAGGCCTGAACCGATCCGGTCGAGGCGGGGACTTCCTTGTAGCCGACAGCGGTCTCATAATCATAGGCCTTGAAGGCGTCACGATTGTCCATGACGAGAACGACCACCAGGCCTTTGCTGTTCCGCACGCCTTCGACCGTTACCTCCAGGCCCCGGCTGGCATTCTTTTTCTCTTGGGCCTCTACCGTGGGAACAAGGCTGGCGGCGAAGGCGCCACCCAAGAGGATTGCTGTGCTGATACAGATCGCTGACACTCGTTGTCTTATGCTTGGCATTGGTTTTCTCGCATTATTTTGAAGGCGTTTCGGATTTGTCTTTAGGCTGCCAGCCCGGTGGGTTCAGCAGAACGCCGACCTTGTTGGCGAGGCCCGGCATTTGCCAGACGTCACGTCCGAGGCGGTAGAAGCCGTGCAGAAACGCGACGACCGGGTTCACCGAGTTGATCGGATGCACAAGGCCGTAGGTGACCCTTTCCTTCTCTTCTGCGAACGTGCCGAACATGCGATCCCAGACGATGAAGATGCCGGCATAGTTCTTGTCGAGATATTCGGCGTTTGAACCGTGATGCACCCGGTGATGGGAGGGCGTATTCATGACTGCTTCCACCGGTCGCGGCAGTTTGCGCACGGCCTCGGTGTGAAGGGCGGTCTGGTAGACCTGAACGATCACTTCGGCGAAGAGAACGACAATCGGATTGAAACCGAGCAGGACCAGGGGTAGGTGGAACAAGACCGGCCAAAAGGAATCCATCGGACCGAAACGATAGGCGACGGAGATATTGAAGAAGGGTGAGGAGTGATGAACCGAATGGGTCGCCCAGCCAAGGTTCACCCGGTGAAGAAACCGGTGTTCCCAATAATAGACGAGATCGGCAAGAACGATGCAGATCAGCACCGTGAGCCAGTTGACCTCGATATCAAATATCGCGAACCGCCAGACGTAATAGAACGCGGCGACGTAGAAGGCTCCGAGCACCAGAACCGTAATTCCGATGAAAAGTGCGAGGGTTACATAATTCGTCAACGTGTCGCCAATCAGCGTCCAGCTCAGTTTCCTGAAGATCCGGTAGCGGATCAGTTCAAAGACCAGGAAGCCGAGGGCGAGTACAAAGAACCAGTCGTCGATGAAGACTTCCAGCTGTTCCAGCCAGGCAGTGCTGAGTGGGGATAGAAGGATTTCCAAGGGAATGCTCCAAAATTATCAACCTTGACAATTAAATGCGATTACCTAAATTGATTGTCAAGGTTGAAAATCTAATGGAGATGCATTTTGGCGCGACCTGAAATCAAGGATGATCGCAGGGAACAGATCCTCGACGCATTCGAAATGTGTGTTGCGCGGTATGGACTGGAAGGAGCAACACTCGGCAAGACGGCAGAGATTGCCGGCCTGGCCAGACCGCTCATCCGACACAATGTCGGAAACAAGGAAGATTTGCAGGAAGCCCTTGTCGAGCGGTTTTTAACGCGAAGCAGAGAGGCAATGGAGGATCTGTTGGGATCGCTTCCGGAGGGAAACCGGCTTGAAGCACTCCTGGAGACACTGTTTGATCCACGCAGTGCCAATCCTCAGCTTGTTCTGGTCTTCAACGCCCTGAGTGCGGCCGCACCCGATGATGCGGTGCTTGCAGCGCAGCTGCAGCAATGGCTCACAGATTTCGTCAAATGTCTGGAAGCGGAGATCGCGCGCGGCTGTCCCAACGCTCCGGCTGGGCTTGTGGAAGCTGCTGCTGCCGGGGTTTCCGGCATCTATTTCAACGTCGAGGCGCTTTATCCGATCGGCATTTCAGACCGGTTTGTGGCGTTATCCAGAAAGGCGGCAAACTTGCTGATCGCAGCGCTGGAGACAGGCAATGACTGATACTTGCCGACTGAAACCGGAGGCTTACTTCAGCGAAGCTCGGCACAGGCTGGAACAGCAATCCCTGTTTCGCGATTCCTGGGGTTTTGCAGGTACGGTCGGGGACCTTACCGAGCCCGGAGACAACATTCTTGCTGAGATCGGCGCGGCAACGATCGTCGTTGTTCGCGACAAGTCCGGCACCTTGAACGCGTTCCACAATTTCTGCCGTCATCGCGGGGCAACCCTGCTGGATGCTGCGAACGGGAACACAGGCGGCGCGATCGTCTGCCCTTATCATCGCTGGACCTATGATCTCGACGGTGGATTGAGGGGAGTTCCGGACAGGCAAAGCTGCTTTGCCGATCTCGATCGGGCGAAACTCGGACTGAAACCGGCTGCGCTCGGAATTTTTCGGGAGTTCATCTTTGTCAATCCCAACGCCGGGGCACGCTTCGAGGACTGGATTGCGCCAGTTGCGGAACTGGCCTGGCCGCACGATCTCTGCGCCGGTGATGTAAAGGAAGCGGTTCCACTGGTTTACCATCTCAAATGCAACTGGAAGGTCTTTGCCGAGAACGCTATCGATGGCTATCACCTTGCCTATCTCCACGAACATACGCTGGGTGGACCTACGCCGGACAAGAATATCTGGGAACGGGCCGGCGAACACATGATCTGGTACGCGACCGAGAACGGTGTCCGGCATCGCCTGCCCCAGAAAATCCGCGACGAGGCCGGTTCCAGCGGTATTCTCAAGAGCGCGTCGGAAGCCGGATATGGCGGAGTCTATTTCCTGTTTCCCACGACGCTGATCGTGCCGACGCCTTATGGGTTGTCGCTGACTGCGCTCAAGCCGGTTGCGCCGGACAGAACCCGGCTCGACGTGCGTCAGTGGGTCGGGCCGTGGCAGTTGAAAGACGAGCGCTCACAGATCCCGGGCTTTGACAAGAAAACCGGAATTATTTCCTCTGAGAACTGGACCATGCCGCCGCTGGAGACAGGCGATTTTCAGACCGAAGACATCTGGATCTGCGAGAAGGTTCAGCGTGGCCTGCAAATGCCCGGTTTCGAGTTCGGTCCCCTGTCTGAAGGCCCCGGCGCTGAAGATCCGATCCGCTGGTTCCATGAAATTCTCAGGCAGAAAATGCGCTTGAGCCCCACAGGGGAACACTGACATGGCCTGGACCACGACCCTCGGCATCCTGTTGCTGTTATGGGTTGCCTACGATCTGGTGACCGGGCGGGTCTGGTTGCACCGGGCGTATGATCGGGCAACCGAACCGGCAGGCTACTGGGTGACCATGTGTCTCTGGCTGCTCGTGGCGCTTTCCTGCATTTTCTGGACCGCTTCGGTTCAGGCATACCTTTCGCCGCCGGTTTGACCGGCGGTCCGCAAAACGGGGACCTAGTTCCGAGCCTTCTCGCGAAATGAAAGGTTGCTGTTCTCGCCCAGTCCGTAACGGACGCAGCAAAAGATGGCTCCCAGGCTGAGAACCAGCCAGAGCGCGCCCCAGAACATGGTCGGGCCGCCGAATTCCTCGGCCAGCATGTAGGCATCGGACCGCACGCCGGAGCGGCGGATCGTGTCGTCGAAAATGTCGTAGGGCACATAGATGATGCTGGAAAGCCCGATGACCCGAAGGATCATGTCATTGACAGGGCGGCTGAGATAGCGGGCAATTGCCAGCATGCCAAGGCCAGTTGCTGCGCAGAAGAACAGAGCGAACCAGTCCCGCACGTAGAGGAGTGCGACCAGCAGCGTCAGGCACCCGAACAGCGCCAGAACAGCCCGGTCAGCATTGGTTCGAAGCGCGATCATCAGCAGCGTGATACCGATCAGCAGCGACCCGAGATAGCCGGCTGACAGCGTAATGAAGCGGTTGCCGCCTCTGGAGATAACATGCCCTCCCTGCTGCGGCGATATGGACAGATCCACCACCGACCCGCCGGTCAGCACGGTCGCGACGGCATGGGCGAGTTCATGCAGAAAGACCACCAGGATCTTGAGCGGAATGACGACCGGTGTGTTCCACAAAAGGAACAACACGCAAGTTATCGCTATGAGCTGCCAGTGACCTTTGACGAGTTGCATCAGGGTGAAAGGGCATGGAGGGGAGGTGAAGTCAAGATTTTGTCCCGATCGACGGTCTGGTTGGGGTCTTTGTTGCCAAGGCAGGTGCGCGCATTGCGCTCCGTGCCAGACTTACCTGTCGCACGAAAGGGCTTCCGCAAACCGGACACTCTGCGCGCTGCTGCTGCCGCATCGCCCAAGTCATTGACAAGGACAGGCAGCACACGGGCACCTGCAGGCCGGACGCGATGAGACCGATACGGAAACATGTTTGGGCAGCAGGCTCGACCATGTTGCGTTTGGCGGTACAATTTCCGTGAGGATGGCGTTGACCGGGCGGTTTGGGTTCAGACAGTGCACTCCAAGTAATTTTCAGGCTTCCAGGGCCCCTGGTGTTTGTTCACACCGGAACGTTCAAGCCGACCTTGGTCCGGTCCATGACCACTGATGTTCGAAATCGCTTCACATTCGTATCGTCAAAAAACAAACGCTGAATGAGCTTTTGATATTCATTCATGTCCTTTGCCAGGGCAATGAGCGCAAAATCCGCATCCCCGGTTATGTAGTAGCACTGCTGGACCTGTTGTTCCGAAGTGACCTTTCTGCGAAACGTATCCAGGATATCGATCCGCTCCCGCTCCAACTCGACGAGAATGAGAAACGTCATTCCCTGACCAACGGTCTCCGGGTCAACCACCGCAATTTCGCGCTGGATGATGTTTGCTTGCCGAAAATGACGAAGTCTGCGCTGCACCGTCGCGATCGATGCCCCGGCTTCTTCCGCAATTGATTCCATCCGGGAATTAGAATCCCTTTGCATGATGCTGAGAATAGTTCGGTCTACGCTTGATAGTTCGCTGTGATCGTCTGACATCCGATTTTCCAATTTATTGACTGAATCAAGTCACGATAATTCGAAAATAGATAATGTGAAGAGCAAACTATTCAATAATATGAGAATGAGACCGCAATGAATGCGGCAATGTCGTTGGTCGGATCATTTGACTTTCGAAAATAACAGAGAGGATTAGCTATGATTTCTTCTTTCAAGACTACGGTTGTATCCGCCATTGGGGGCTTGATTTTGCTTTCATCCGCGCATTCTAGTCTCGCGGATGAGTTGACTGATCGTATCAATGCTGGCGATCCAATTCGTCTCGGCTTTGCGACCGCAATTCCCTGGGCCTATCCTGGAGACAACGGAGAACCTTTGGGTTTTGTCAATGCACTGACCCTCGTGGTGCTGGAGGAAATGGGAATTACCAACTACGAGACATCCGTCAACGAGTGGTCCGGTCTGATCCCCGGTCTTCAAGCCGATCGCTACGATATCATTACCGGTGGCATGTATATTCTCAAAAGCCGCTGCGAAAACATCAACTTCACCGACCCGATCGGGCTGTTCGGAGATGCCATGCTCGTTCCGGCCGGCAATCCGCAAGGCATTCACAATTACCAGGACGTGATCAAGACCGGTGCGACGCTGGTGACTGGTGCCGGCTTCAATACCGTTGAAGCTGCCAAGAAGGAAGGTGTGCCTGAGAGCCAAATGATGCTGGTTGCAGGGGAAGTTGAAATCCTTGCGGCGATGAATGCGGGTCGCGCCGATGTCGCGGTGCAAACATTCTTCGGTGCGAAGGAACATGTCGAAAAATCGGACGGTAAATATGATGTAACCGATCCGGCCGACATGCCGGAATGGACCCAGAACTGGGTTGGCATAGGCATGCGCAAGTCTGATCCTGATTTCCTGGCCGCTTTCAACGAAGCCATGGCCAAGGTGATCGGTGGTGAAAAATGGATGGCTGCAACAGCCCCATATGGCTACACCGAATTTCAACTTCCGGGCGAAGATGCCTCGACGGAATATGCTTGCGCCAATCGCTAACCGCATACAGATGACGTCAGGCGGCAAAGCCGTCTGACGTATTTTGCCGGAGTTCCAGATGGGCTATTGGGAATTTCTAGTCGAGTACCTGCCGAAACTCGCAAATGGTGCGGTCATGACCGTGATGGTCATGGTGTGCGCCACTCTCCTGGCGGTTGCCGTCTCCATGGTATTCGGCCTGATGCGGCTGTCTTCACATTTTGCGATACAGGGTGCAGCCACCGTTTACATCGAGTTTTTTCGCGGGACGTCGCTCCTGGTTCAACTCTACTGGATCTATTACGTCCTGCCGTTGATGGGACTCACCTTGTCGCCATTCGTATCCGGCGTTCTGGCGCTGGGACTCAATTTTGGAGCCTATGGGGCGGAGATCGTCCGGGGCGGCATTCAAGCCGTGCCGCGCGGCCAATATGAAGCAGCACTGGCACTGAACATGTCGCCGTTCAGTCGGATGCGGCGCATTATCATACCGCAGATTTACACAATCATACTCCCGCCGGCGGCCAATCTGACTGTCGAGCTGTTGAAGGCAACCGCGCTTGTTGCGCTGATCACGGTCGTTGATCTGATGTTTGTTGCCAAACAGATAAACGCAACCACCTGGTTGTCGGCCCAGGTCTTTGGGACTGCCTTGATCATCTACTATGCCATGGCGCGCTTTGCGCTGATCCCGTTTCTGAGGTGGCTTGAACTTATCGCCGCCCGCAAGATCGGCAAAGCGTGAGGAAACACTGATGGAATGGCGCTGGGAATTTGCCTGGGAAATTCTGCCGAGGATGCTTTGGGCGACAGGTAACACCCTGCTTGCTGCAGGTGTCGGCTACACGATTGCCGTGGTTCTAGGACTGTTGTTGATGTTGGGGCAAAGAACGCCCTATCGGCTGATAAACATGCCTGTTCGCGAACTGGTCGAATTTGTCCGTTCGACACCATTGCTGGTTCAATTGTTCTTCGTGTTTTTCGTTGCTCCGCAGTTTGGAATCAAACTGTCCGCGTGGACCGCTGGCATGCTGACCATCGGGTTGCACTTCGGGACCTATCTTTCGGAAGTCTATCGCGGCGCACTGGAGGGCGTTCCAAAATCCCAGTGGGAAGCATGTCGTGCGCTGAATTTCACAACCGGATACACATATCGCCGGGTGATCCTGCCGCAAGCGTTTCCGATCGCTCTTCCCGGCATGGGCAACTACCTCGTGGGCATATTCAAGGATACGCCGTTGCTGGCGACCATAGGTGTTGCTGAACTCATGCACACCGCCAATGCACTGGGGGCCGAGACCTATCGATATCTGGAACCCTACACGATGGTCGGATTCATCTTCCTGATCATATCTCTTCCCACAGCGTTGGGGCTGCGCCGACTTGAAGCTGCTGTCGCCCGTGCGCAAGGCAATACAAGACATTAAGGCAGAACAATCAATGGATACTACCCATCCGCAAGTGCTTCCGGAAGGCAGCCCGCTGGTTCGGTTCTCGGGTGTCACCAAATGCTATGGACCCCTTACGGTCCTGGACAAGCTGGACCTGGATATCGCGCAAAATGAAATGGTGTCGATCATAGGACCTTCCGGGTCGGGAAAAACCACGGTGCTGCGCGTCTTGATGACGCTTGAGAAGATCAATGATGGTGTCATCTATGTCGACGGAGAACCGTTGACCCACATGCCGAAAGCCGGTGGTCTGACCTTCGCCACCGAGAAGTATCTTCATGAACGACGTTCGAAAATCGGGATGGTCTTCCAGCAATTCAACTTGTTTCCTCACATGACAGCGCTGCAAAACTGTGTGGAAGCTCCCATGCAGGTTCTTGGCCTAAGCCGTGAGGACGCCGAGGAGCGGGCACTCAATCTGCTGGAATTGGTCGGCATGGGAGACAAGAAAGACCAACACCCCACGCGCCTTTCCGGTGGTCAGCAGCAACGGGTTGCCATCGCCCGTGCACTGGCAATGCGGCCGAAGGTGATGCTGCTGGACGAAGTCACGTCGGCGCTTGATCCCGAAGTGATTGGTGAAGTGCTCAACGTTATTCGTTCGCTCAACAGTGAACACAACCTGACGATGATCATGGTGACCCATCAGATGGGCTTTGCGCGCGAGATATCAGACCGGGTCTGCTTTTTCTACGAAGGAAAAATCGCGGAGCAGGGATCACCGGAACAGCTGTTCGGAGATCCGCAAAACGAAAGAACAAAGCAATTCCTGCACGCCGTGCTGGATGCCAACTGAGTTTCCGGCGCCTGTGCGGGAACCTGTGGCAAGCCGGCAAGCCGGGATTGGTCGCTAAAGATCAAAGAGGAGGCGTCCGCCCTCACCAGAAACCATTTCCAGATCCCCGGATCACATTGACAGGATCGATCGGGCGGGACCCAGCAGAACAAACCTGATTTTCACCCGGTGTCTCCGGGTATCTGAACCTAATGAAAGGCCGGTACGATGTTGCCAGGACTAGAGGATACCATTGTCGATCGTGACGCTTATCAGCGCAATGTGGATCACCTGCGCGGGCGCGAAATCGTATTGCCGAAGATAGCCGAACTAGCTGATCCGACACAACATATCGCCCCGCGAATGCAGGCTGTGTCAAAAGCGGACCCTGATGCAGCAGATACGCTGAACCTTTTTCGTGTCCACTGGCACAATGCGCGTGATCGCCGGGCGCTTGCCAAGGTGCCTGAACATATTGTTCTGGATGAACGTGTTACCGGAGTGAAAGCCAAGATCGTTGTTGCTCTCGGCAATTGCTTTCCGATGATCGATTGCCACAAGGTCCTGGCAGCTTATGGCTGCCTGATCCCGCGTCTTATGTCGGGCGTATTTGATGCAACACGCCACAGGGCCGTGTGGCCGTCTACGGGCAACTATTGCCGCGGCGGCGTTGCCATTTCGAAGCTGCTCGGCTGCAGATCTGTCGCCGTATTGCCGGAAGGGATGAGCCAGGAACGGTTTGACTGGTTGAATGCCTGGCTGGCGGATCCCAATGACATCTATCGAACCCCGGGAACAGAAAGCAACGTCAAGGAGATCTATGACGCCTGCCACGAACTCGCGAAGAGTCCCGATAACCTGATCCTGAATCAATTTGCCGAATACGGAAACTACATCATCCATCGTTCGGTCACCGGACCGGCAATGGAACGTGTTTTCAATCATGTAAATGTTTCAGGCAACCTGACGGCGCGCGCGTTTGTTTCTGCAACAGGATCTGCTGGAACCATCGCTGCAGGAGACCACCTGAAGTCCGCTTTGGGCAGTCAGATCGGTGCTATCGAAGCTCTTGAATGCCCGACACTTTTGTACAACGGTTATGGCGAACACAATATTCAGGGCATTGGGGACAAGCATGTTCCGTTGATCCACAATGTCATGAATGCAGATTTTGTCATCGGTGTTCCGGATAATGCAAGCGATGGTCTGAACCTTGTGGCCAATACCACCGCCGGGCGGGACTATCTCTCCAGATACCGCGGCCTGGGACAGCAAGAGACCTCGGATCTCGGAAACTTCGGTTTGTCGGCGCTCGCGAATATCATAGGTGCGATAAAATACGCCAAATACATGAATTTGGGAGACAGTGACGTTGTCCTGACTGTAGCGACGGACGGCGCGGACATGTATCAGACCGAGTTGCAAATAGCCCGGAGGAAACATTTCGCAGACGGGTTTGACGCGGTGAGAGCTGCTGAAACATTCGGCCGTTCCGTTCTGGGTGCATCCACGGATCACATGATCGAATTGACACGCGTCGACCGCGAAAGGATCTTCAATCTTGGCTACTACACCTGGGTTGAACAGCAGGGTACGACGCTGGATGATTTTGACCAGCGGCGGGATCAGGCGTTCTGGGACGGCTTGCTCGATCTGGTTCCGGTCTGGGATGAAATGATCGATAACTTCAACAGGGCCTAGTCGATGAGCGATCACACGCGCTTGCCTTTGACCGCAGCGCATTGGGGCGTCTATCGCGCCGATGTCACAGACGGGAAGCTTGAGGCGCTGCATCCGTTCGAACACGACCCGGATCCGTCACCGATCGGGCAAGGGTACCTTGATGCAATCGACGATCCGGTGCGTATCAAGACACCCGCGGTGCGCAAGGCCTGGCTGGACAATCGCAGCGACGGCGTGGCGGCGCGGACCGGCCGGGACGATTTTGTCGAGGTCAGCTGGGAGACAGCGGAAAAGCTGGTCGCCGAAGAGTTGAACCGGGTACGCGAAGAACACGGAAATCAGGCGATTTACGGGGGATCATACGGGTGGTCATCAGCAGGACGTTTCCATCATGCGCAGAGCCAGCTGCACCGGTTCTTGAACTGCATCGGCGGATACACCCGATCGGTGAACTCATACTCCCTGGCCGCCGGCGAAGTTATCCTGTCCCATGTTCTGGGGGACGCGACCGCTTTCATCCATTCACCGCAGCCATGGCAATCGGTTTCCAAGCATACAGGATTGATTGTCGCGTTCGGCGGCATGCCTTTGAGAAACAGTCAGGTCAGCTCAGGCGGTACTGGATACCATCGAACCCGTGAAGGGTTGAGGCAGGCGAAAGAAGCGGGCGTCTCCTTTGTTAATGTTTCGCCGATCCGAAGCGACGTTTCCAGTGAATTGGGCGCTACCTGGCTTGCCGCGCGTCCAGGAAGCGATGTTGCCATCATGCTGGGTCTGGCGCACGAGATCATGAGCAACAACTGGCACGACAACGCTTTTCTCGAGCGTTACACGTCAGGCTTTCAGGAGTTCGCCGAATATCTGGCCGGAGCAAAAGACGGCGTTGCGAAAACGGCAGCCTGGGCGGCGGAGATCGCGCAAATACCCGAGAGTGAAATACGTCTGCTGGCAAAACGCATGTCGGCCACCAGGACGATAATCTCGGTCAGCTGGTCGTTGACGCGGCAGGAACATGGCGAGCAGCCGTTCTGGATGGCCACCGTGCTTGCCGCCATGCTGGGGCAGATCGGATTGCCTGGCGGCGGGGTCGCATATGGCTATGGTGCTGCCAACTCCGTGGGCAATGAGCGACTTCCTGTCCGTTACGCAGCCTTGCCTCAGCTGAAGAACCCGGTTGACGACTTCATTCCGGTTGCCCGCATCAGCGACATGTTGCTCAACCCCGGCTCAGAGTATCGTTTCAATGGCGAACGGCGCAGCTATCCTGATATCCGGCTGGTTTACTGGGCAGGGGGCAATCCTTTTCATCATCACCAGGACCTGACGCGGCTGTCGGCCGCCTGGCAGAAGCCGGAAACGGTCGTGGTGCATGACTATTGCTGGAATGCACTCGCAAAGCGCGCTGACATCGTATTGCCATGCACCACGCCGCTGGAGCGTGACGACATCATGATCACGCCAAGGGACCGCTTTGTCATTGCCATGAAAGCGGTTGTCTCTCCGGTCGGAGAGGCCCGCGATGACCATGATATCCTTCGCGGTCTCAGTCGGGAGCTTGGTGTCGAAGAGACTTTTACCGACGGCAAGTCGGCCTCTGAATGGATGAAATGGCTCTATTCGGAAAGTAGCATCCACGCACTCAGCAGCGGTGTTGAACTACCCGATTTCGACAGTTTTCTCGCCAAAGGATGGCACGAAACCGAGCGGCCAAAAGTGCCGGAGGACGCGTTCGCAGCCTTCCGCAGGGATCCGGCGGGGTCACCCTTGAAAACACCGAGTGGCAAGATCGAGATCACATCTACCTCCATCGCAGCCTTTGAAGACAATCCGGTGTTGCCACACCCGGCTTGGTATGAGCCCGAGGAATGGCTCGGCCGCGCTGAAAAGCGCTTTCCATATCACCTGATTTCCAGTCAGCCGGCAGACAAACTGCATTCACAACTGGACCAGGGCCGAACCAGCCGTTCAGCAAAGCTGAAGGGGCGGACACCGCTTCAGATCCATCCCGCAGATGCTGAAAGATCGGGCATTGCCGATGGGGATTGTGTCCGCGTTCACAATCGTCGTGGCGCTTGTCTTGCAACTGCAAAGCTGGACGCAGATATCATGCCCGGTGTCGTTCAAATGAGCACGGGGGCCTGGTTGGATGCCGTGCCGCAGAAAAACGGAACAATTCTTTGCCGGCATGGAAACCCCAATACGGTTACCAGGGATGCAGGTACGTCCGAGTTGGCACAGGGACCGGTTGCGCATTCCTGCCTCGTGGCAGTCGAAACCTATCGGCAGGATGAGAGTATCGAAGCCTTTGAACCGCCGGCAATAGAGCGACAAGGAACCAGGACTGTATCGCAGAAGGTCTGATTTTCCGGTGCGAGTGACGACATGACGCGTCAGCTGATGTTTCTGCCTTTCCTCCCTCTTTGACCTGATACCGCCGGGCATGCCAGGCACTCACAGCCAATCTGGCGGATGTTGCTCTGGGACACCTGCAGACGGTGCGTTTTGGTCTGCGCGATCATGTCGATGCGCGGTGAACCACCCCGACATTCGGCCCGACATACACCCCTTGATCCCGCTCAAGGTCAACGTCGATGGGTTTCAGGGCGAAAGGGGCGATGTACCGGCCGGATCCAGGGAAACCCAGTCCCGTGCGGTCCTCCCAATCACTGATTGTTTCCGGAATGATCATCGACTGGCGGCAAACCCCGATCTTGTCGCCATCCAGTCTCATGTGAAGGAACATCCGCAGGCTGATCGTGTTGGTCCGTGCTCAAATGCATGGATCGAGCGATTTCAGGCCGGAAAGTGCACACTTGCGAAAACGTAATCTTTCGGACACCCGTTGTTCACCTTGCACTCCCAGATACCTGGTCTCGGGAAGTGCCAGGTCTTGAATTTGGCCAGGGCGGCAATGCGACAAACCACGTTCGTTCCGTCGGCAAAGTCAAAATCATCAATTCGCATGCAGTACGGCTGACACGCCGTGTTGCGTTTCTTCCTGAGGTTCCTGAATCCGGATTGAAGGCAGACCGCAATCAGCCAGAGGTCCCGAGAGACAGTCGCGCCGCTCTTCCTCAGCCGGGGCGTGTGGTCGCGTTTCCATCAACGAACCAAACCAGACAGGATGATTGCGATGAAGTCCCTCCTACCAGGCAGCCTGGTAACCCAGATCGCCGTCGGGCTTGTGGCCGGCGTTCTTCTTGCCACCGTTTGGCCCGAAGCGGGCCAGGCAGTGGGTTTGCTCGGCGAATTCTTTGTAGATGCCTTGAAAGCCGTTGCCCCCGTTCTCGTGCTGATCCTCGTGAGCGCTGCCATCATCAACCACAAAAAGGGCAGCCAGGCGCATATGGGCCCGGTTGTTTCTCTTTACGTCATCGCCACTTTCTCGGCAGCACTTCTTGCAGTGGCGGCAAGCTTCCTGTTTCCCGTTACGCTTCAATTGACCGGAACTCCCGAGATCATGGCCGCGCCTGGTGGTCTGGGCGAGGTCATGAAGAACATTTTGCTGAAGATGGTCGATAATCCGGTGAATGCCATTGCCCAGGCGAACTACATCGGCATTCTGGCCTGGGCAATCGGCTTTGGCCTTGTTCTGCGCCATGCCAATGATACGACCAAAGTCCTCATGTCGGATCTCGACAAGGGGGTCACAAGGATCGTCGCGGCTATCATCCGGCTGGCACCTGTCGGCATCTTCGGAATTGTGGCGTCCAGCATCGCCGAAACCGGAATTGGAACGCTTGTCGGCTACGCGAACCTGCTGGCGCTGTTGATCGGTTGCATGGTTGTCATGGCTCTCGTGGTCAATCCGCTGATCGTCTTCCTGCGCATAAGACAGAACCCCTATCCCCTGGTCTTCACCTGCCTGAGGGAATCGGGGATCACCGCGTTCTTCATGCGGAGCTCCGCCGCCAACATCCCCGTAAATATGGAACTCTGCCGGCGCATGAAACTCGACGAGGAAACCTATTCGGTGACGATCCCGATCGGGGCGACGGTCAACATGGCCGGCGCGGCCATAACAATTACCGTCATGACACTTGCGGCGGTAAATACCATGGGCCTAGAGGTCGATTTCCTGTCGGCTGTTTTGCTCAGTTTCATTGCCGCGATAGCAGCGACCGGAGCTTCGGGCGTTGCAGGGGGCTCACTGTTGCTGATACCGATGGCTGCCAGCCTGTTCGGTATCGACAACGCGACTGCAATGCAGGTGGTAGGCATCGGTTTCATTGTCGGTGTCTTGCAGGATTCAGCGGAAACCGGATTGAACTCGTCGTCCGATGTTCTGTTCACCGCGGCCGGTTCCTATAAGCAAGGGGATCCTTACCCGCGCAAACTGCCGCTTGAACCGGAAGGTCCACGGTCCGATGATCTGGTGCTGGCGAGAGCCGGTTCGCAGGCATAGGCGCAATCTGGGCTGACGATCGTGCAGGAACGCCGCCGTCCTTCAGACCGGCGGCGTTCTCGCGCTGCGAAGAAGGCGGTGACAACAGGCATGCCACCGGGACATTCAAGGGGCTGACAACCAGACCTAGATATAGTCGAAGGCCCATTCGTTATAGCCTTGGACACCGCGGTACCAGAGCACGCTGTCGGTCTCCTTTTCCCCGTGATTCCAAAGGTGTTTCTGTCCCGTGTTCATGGCATCACGGACCAGGGCGCGGCGTTTTTGACTGAGCAGGATGGCATCGACAAGCTCGGTCTCGTTCCATTTGGTTCTGACTTCCTCACAGAACGCCTCGACAAGCGGTTGATGGACTTCCGACGTGGCCAGGTTTGTGAGTTCGTCCGGATCCGCTGCCAGATCGAACAGCATTATCCCATCGTGAGAGGAGGAGATGAATTTGTGGTTCTGTCTTCGGATCATGAAGATCGGCGCAGGCGTCGCTTCGGCCAGGTACTCGGCATAGACTGGCCTTTGAGGTGGCGGATTGCCCTTGTCAAGCAAGTCCATGAGATCGATCCCTTCCAAGGGTTCCACTGGTGTGGGAGAACCTGCAAGACTGCCGAATGTCGGCAATAGGTCAACAAGCGACGTCAGTTCGCTCACCCGTTGTGCCGCAATCCAGGGAGCCTTGACGATCAGCGGAACGCGAAGGGCTTTTTCAAAGAAATGCTTCTTGAACCACATGCCGCGTTCGCCCAGCATTTCACCATGATCGGATGTGAAGACGACAACGGTGTTTTCCGCCGCACCGGTGGCTGAAAGCGCATCCAGAACACGGGAAATCAGGCTGTCGAGGTAGCTTATGGAGCCATAGTAGGCACGTATGGCGCGGCTCACGTCCTCGTCCTTGAAGCGGATGCCGAGCATGCCGAAATCCTTCAAGAGGCGAACCGAATGGGGATCGTGCGACTGTTCGGAAAGGGCCGAGACCTTTGGCATCGGAATTTCCTTTCCCTCGTAGAGATCCCAGAATTCCTTGCGGCAAAGATAGGGTTCGTGCGGGTGCGTGTAGGAGACCTGCAGGAAAAATGGCCGTTCATCGGAAGAGCGGGCCATGTCGTAAATGTGCTGCACGGCCCTGAACGTAACTTCCTCGTCGTAGTCGATTTGCACAGAGCGTTCGCAAATGCCGGCGATCCTTACGGCACGGTCGTCATTCGTGTCTCTCTTTCCCTCGTTCGCCCAGTTGGGAACCCAGGCAAAATCGGCTGGATAGAGATCGGCGGTCAAACGTTTTTCAAAACCATGAAACTGGTCGGGTCCGATGAAATGCATTTTCCCAGAAAGCGCGGTCTGATAGCCGGCCACCCTGAGATAGTGCGCATATGTCGGTATTTCGGCTGAAAACTCGGCCGCATTGTCATATGCGCCGACAGCGGAACAAAGCTGGCCGGTAGCCATCGAAAACCGCGACGGTGCACAAAGCGGGAAGTTGCAATAGGCGTTTTCGAAGACAACTCCGTTTTCCGCCAACCTGTCGAGAGCAGGTGAATGGCAGATCCGGTCACCATAGGCACGCAGCGCGGACGCGGTCAGTTGGTCGACCTGAAGGAACAATATGTTGGGAGACATTTTCATTTGCGGACCAGTGTTCTGACAGCCCCGATCGGGCCGGTTTCGTACCATTTCTGATGATTACGGTCGCGGGACGATTGACCGAAGCTCTGGGACACCCGGTCAATGACAATGGCCAGGAAAACAATGCCGAGACCACCGACTGTCGCGAGTCCCATGTCCAGGCGGCCAATGCCGCGCAATACCATCTGCCCGAGGCCCGTTACGGAAATCATCGAGGAAACGACCACCATGGAAAGTGCCATCATGATGGTCTGGTTGACGCCTGCCATGATCGTCGGCAGGGCGAGCGGGAGTTCCACCTTGTAAAGGGTCTGCCGGTTGGATGCACCGAAAGCCCTGGCGGCTTCCACCATATCAGGGCGTACCTGGCGAATTCCCAGATTTGTGAGACGCACGACCGGGGGCAGCGCATAGATGAACGTCACGATGACCCCTGACACATTGCCAATGGAAAACAGCATCACGATCGGCACGAGATAGACAAAGGATGGGATCGTCTGCATCAGGTCGAGAGCCGGCTGAAGCACCATCCAGAACCTGTCGCGCTTGGCCGCAAGAACGCCGAGCGGGATGCCGATCAGCGAGCAGAAGACAACACAGGTCAACACGATCGACAGGGTCGTCATGCTTTCTTCCCAGGCACCCATCAGGCCGATCGCGGTCATGCAGACAGCTGCGATGATACCAAGCCTGCGCCCGCCGGCCTGCCAGGCAATCAGCACAATCAACGCCAGGATCAGAAGATCCGGTGCCTCGGTCAGTCCGTCTTCAAGGGCGGTCAGAACGATATCGAACGGTACCTTGATAGCCTGGAAGATGAAGCGGAAATTGACAACGACCCATTGCAGGGCGCTTTCAACCCAGACGCCGATCGGAATCCATTCCTTGTCGAATATGTTCCAGAGATCCACAGCCGCCTCCCTAGCGTCCGTCTGATGCACATTGGGTCACCAGACCCGATTTTCGTTTCTTTTGACGAGATGCGATTGGCGCCGCATTCCGGCTGACTTCGGGCAGAGCGCCCCGACGTCCGGAAGGCAAGGTCAACTCACCGAAAACGCTGCTGAATTCACCCGATGCCCTACATCTCATCGGGTTCCGTGCCTCGGATCCAGGACGATTTGGTTCCATCGAGTGACTCCTTGTTCTTCGAAGAGGCCCTAACCGCGCAAAGCCTTGAGCGCCGCCTTGATTGTGATCAGTCCTACGGGTGTGTTCTCCCGGTCTCTCACGGTCAAGGGAGACTGGTCATCCATGAAACTGTCGATGATCTGTCCCAGTTCCGCATCGATCTGTATCTGCCTGGAAGTTGGGTCACGGCCCTCAAGCGGTTCCATTATCGTTTCGACGCTAATGAGACCGATGCGGCTTATACCCTCGACGAAATCCGCAACATAGTCGTTGACCGGATTGGTCACGATCTCTTCCGGCGTTCCGACCTGGACGATTTCGCCGTCGTTCATGATGGCGATATGGTCGCCCATCCGGATCGCTTCATCCAGGTCATGGGTAATGAAAAGGGTGGTCTTTTGCATGTGTTCGGACAGGCTGAGAAACTGGTCCTGCAGTTGCCTGCGGATCAGCGGATCAAGCGCTGAGAACGGCTCGTCCATCAAAAGAATTTCCGGGTCGGCGGCAAGGGCACGAGCCAGGCCGACACGTTGTTGCATGCCCCCGGAAAGCTGATCGGGATAGTGATCGATCCAACCGGCGAGTTCCATCGATTCCAGCGCTGCTTCTGCCGATTTGCGCCGCTCGGCCAGCGGCACACCGCGTACCTCGAGACCAAACCCGACATTTTCTCCAAGGGTTCGGTGCGGCCACAAGGCCATGTGCTGGAAAACCATTCCGATGGTTTCCGCCCGCAGTTGCCTGAGTGCCTCTTCACCCATCGTGTCGACGCGCTTGCCGGCAACATGAATCTCTCCGGCTGTCGGTTCAATCAGCCTGTTCACATGTCGTACCAGTGTCGATTTTCCAGAGCCCGACAGACCCATGATACAGAAAATTTCGCCTTTTCTGACCGAGAAGCTCGCGTTTCGAACGCCGAGGACACAGCCGAATCGATCGCGAACTTCTTCCTTGGACAACCCTTGAGAAAGAACGGCCTGCATGGCCTCGTCGGACCGCTTGCCGTAAATCTTCCACAAGTCCCGGCATTCGATCTGGGCTTCGCTCATGACGAACTCCCTTTGAGAAAAACAGGCGCGGCGAGCGCCGCGCCTCTGAAGGTGGGGAGGGATATCAGTTTGCTTTGGCTGCCTCGGTGACCCAGCCGTCGAACTCCGCCTGGTTTTCCTCGACCCAGTCTTCCGCATGGCGTCGGAAATCCTCGAGGGTGTTCTCACCGTCCCGCAATTTTACCTGAGCGGCGTTCACAGCCGCGATCGGGATCTTGACCAGCTTGAAGAACCTTGCCGCCGCCGGGTTTTCTTCGAGGAAGTCATTGTTTGCGACGATATAGACGTCGTTCACCGCGAAGCCGGCATCAAACTCACCGTCCGTCGGCACACCGACCTGGACAACATCATTCCCTGGAACAAGAACATCGCTGATCCAGTTTGGCGTCCAGGTGTAGTAGAGAATTGACCCGCCTTCATTGTAGCGCGTAATCGTGTCCGCCATGATGGCGAAATAGCTGCCCTGGTCGTGCTGGACGGTTTCACGCAGATCGTAGTCGTCCAGGTGCTTTTCGATTGCCAGTTCGCAGCCCCATCCCGGATTGCATCCAGACAGGTTGGCACGGCCGTCGCCGTCACTGTCGAAGATTGCACTGACGGCAGGATCCTGGAGCTGGCCGATATCCTTGATGCCGTGCTCTTCGGCGGTTTTCTTGTCGATGAAGTATCCTTGCCCGGCGCCGGTGATCGATGCGTTGACCCGTGTCATGACGGCTTCACCGCCCGACTTGTCGAAAAAGCCGTTATGAAGCGGCTTCCAGTGATTGAAAGTGTAGTCCGCATCGCCGGAGGCGACGGCCAGATGAACGGCAGGAAAGTCCGCTTCGAGCGTTTCCTGGACATCATACCCCAGGGCTTCAAGGCCGAGCTGAACGACCATGTGCTGGAACCAGGCGTTCGCCGGTGACCCCTTGATCGGGGATACGGACACACCATTTCCCGGTAGTTCCTGTGCCACAACAGGCGCGGCGGATGCCATAACCGCTGCCAGTGCCACTAGTGATAGCTGTCTCATACTCTCCTCCCAAGCACGTCAAGATGCATTTCTCCCGCATCATGTTCGGCTCATGAACCGGGTTTGTGAAGTTCCAAAATCCGGTTCAATCTGTTAGCTTGAATGTTATGGGAAACTTGCGCAAGACGCTTACCAAACTACCGCATCTCATTACTTTTGAGGCAGTTTGTCGAAACGACAACTTTACACGAGCTGGAGAGGCTCTCGGGATCACGCGGGTGTCCGTTAGCCGGCAGATTGCGGAGCTCGAAGATTTGCTGGGCGTGCGCCTGTTCCATCGCGGCCATCGCAAGGTCGTCCTTACGCAACCTGGCCGCATGCTTGAGGCGGAGGTTTGTCCCGCCCTGCATCAGATCGCAGGTGCGCTCAACAACGTATCGGCTGTTTCCGGCCGAACACGGCTGACGGTAACGACAACGTCTGCCTTTTCGACCTACTGGCTCATGCCAAGGCTTGTAAACTTCAACAATCTGCATCCGGAGATCGAACTGAACCTTGTCGTCTCCGACCGGATGCTGGACCTCGTGGCAGAAGGCGTCGACGTCGCCGTCCGTTACGCGCGGACACCGCCGCCGTGGGACAACGTCACAAGACTATTGCAGGAGAGGATTTTTCCGGTCGTCAGCCCGAAATATTCCGCGCGAACCCCGCTTGCCTCGCCGGAAGACCTTTTGAGCGAAAACCTGCTTCATCTCTCCGGCATATACCGTCCTGGTGCCCGTTGGCCGAACTGGTTCCGGCTGAACGATCTTCATGCTCCGCCCGAGGCGAGTGGTGTCGTGATGAACACCTATATCAACATGCTGCAGGCTGCCATTGCGGGGCAAGGCGTGGCTCTTGCCGGCTACCCTCTTGTGAATTCCTATCTTGCAGACGGGTCGCTCCTGAAACTTGACGGATTTCTGGAACACGATCGGGATTATTTCTATCTGATCGATGCCACGAAAAACCGCAAGGACGCCAGATGTTTCTGCGACTGGCTCCTCGCGGAAACCAGGCAAATGTCAATTTCCGCGCAACTCTCATAGGCAGCCGAACAAAGATCCGGCGGTCTCCAAGGCCACGCGGCGTCAAGGGAGCAGCAGCAAACCGTCTCGCAAGGTTCGTGCGCCTAAACGGCCACGTGATGCACGACCCATACATTCGGTTCGACGTACAGCCCTCGATCCCGCTCAAGGTCGATGTCGATGGGATTCAGGGCGAACGGGACGATGTATCGGCCGGAACCGGGGAAACTTTGTCCCGTCCAATCCCCCCATTCACCGACCGTGCCTGGAATGATCATCGACTTGTGGCATATCGAGATCATATCGCCTCCCAGCCGCTTGTGAACGCGCAGCCAGCTGTCAAACGGCAGTCCTTCGGGATTTTTCCAATGGATGTAGTCCGCCATCGGGATCAACGGGTAGAGGTGTTTTTCGTTCGGCCTGACCGGGAGCACGACAAATTGGAGCTTGTGTCGCCTGGCGTGTGCGATCACCTCACGGGTTGCAATTCCGCTGAATTTTTTCCCTCGAAATTCTTTCGCTACAACAACCTGCAGACCCATCAGGGCGTTGGGCCGAATTCCGGCCTCGTGATCGGACACGGACTTTTCAACGCCCCAGTCCACACCTGTGTCCGGGAGTTTGCCGAAGTCGGCGTCCACCTTGAGCGGAACCATGTTGACGACCGCTGCGATCTTGTCTCCGACGAGCAGGGAAAGCTGGTCGCCGGCAAAGTACGACATCATTTTCCCCCAGTTGGCGACGGCAACCGGGTCATGCAGCATGAATTCAGGCCAGGCAGACCCGCCTGTTTCCTGGTGCAGGTTCAGAAGATCCGGCCGTTCGGAAAGCGTTGCAACGTGATAGGGGGTTAGGGCTGATGAAACCACGTGAGGAGTTTCGGAAGGCATGGGTTGTCTCCGTTGAGCAAAATATCAATGGTGATTTCCTGCTCAGGCGATATCCATTTTCAGCCGCTCCACTCCATGGTTTCCGTTACCTGATTTCTAAAGGATAATACGAGAAACGCAATTTGATCCTCCCCTTTTTTGAAGTGGCCCGCCGTTATGTCTAGGGACAGGGAGGACGTTTCCGTCATTCTCAAGGTGTCATCTCTCCAAGCCGTCCAGGATCTACGCTAGGTCAAAACATCTGAGCGTTGCTGAATTTCGTTGCAACTGGGCACGCTATTCCAGCGAGGGTTCCATTATGATTCTCCGGCCATCAGCTTTTCCGCGTAGTCCTCCATCGTGATCGTGCCGCCTTCAGCCTGCGTTTTTGCGCGAGCGTCTTCCGGCAACGAGTCCTGCACAAGGTCGATGCGCTTCCAGGAGGGGTGAGGCTGTTCACCCTTGTTGTCGGGTACGTACGGGCTGGCCGAAACGCGCTGGTGCCGGTGGATGTAACGGGCGCAGTTGAGGAAGCAGGATGTCACGGCGACACGCACGAGCATGTTCGCACCCGGATAACGGGCCAGTTCAGGATCGGTTTCGGACAGGGTCGCGTTCCCCTGGACCCTTACGCGGTTGGGAGTTTCCATGTCGATAAACAGCAGACCAACCTTGGACGCGGCCTGGATGTTGCCCATGGACTTGAACATGCCGTTACCGTCATAGCTCGGGAAGACCAGCGTTCTTGAATCCAGCACCTTCACGATCCCGACCGGACCACCCTTGTAGCTCACGGTCGGTTCACCTTCGGCGCTGACGGTTGAGAGAAAAAAGAAATCCCGGCTTTCTATGAAGGGTATGTGCGGCTCTTCGATCTCGTCGCGAACGATTGCGGTGACGACCGTGTCTGCCAGCCTGGAGCTGTCGAACCGTTTCTGCAGTTCGCGTTGTTCACTCGTGTAGAATTCGTCTGCGGTCAGCATTCTTGCCTCCGGAAGCAATGGAGCGCGCGGAACGTTTCCGCACGCTCAGGTTCATGTGGACGTCTACTCGGCGGCGGATTTGGATAGCCGATCTTCGTCGGCCTCGGTCATTTCCACCGAGCGAGCTGCCTCATTGTCGAACGCCATGACCGGCGGGCTCGGTTTCCTGTTGAACATCAGCCGGAACACATCCGGTCTGGAATAATGACCGCAAGGGTCAGCGGCGGCTTTGCCTATCGCGATCATGTTGAGATCGATTTCGGCAATGACCAGGCCTTCTTCATCGGGTGCGAGGTTTTCGCCGAGCGGAGACCCATCCGGGCCGAAGATGCGCGCGTGGCCGCCGCCCTTCTTGAGCAGTTGCTGCTTCACCGGCGTGTCGCACAGGAATTCAACCATTTCGTCGGAGACGGTGGCGCAGGCCGCAAGGACGAAACACTGGCCTTCGACAGCGTAGATCCTGCTTGCGGCTTCGTTGACTTCAGGTCCAAGGGCGTAGGCACCGCCTTCGTAGAGCGAAAAGCTCGGCCAGGCAGCGACATGGATCTGTTCGTTTTGTGAATACATGGCGTACTTGTTGAGCGGTTGGATATGTTCCCAGCAGCAGAGTGCGCCGACCCGGCCAAGGTCTGTGTCGTGAACCGACATGTCGCTGCCGTCACCTTCGCCGAACACCGTGCGTTCCACATGGGTGGGTTTCAGCTTGCGCCGCCGCGAAATCATCTCACCATCCGGACCATAGTGCCATTGGCCCATGTAGAGCGTCCCGTTGACGTTCCAGGAAAGACCCATGACGACATGCATGTCGTTGTCTTTCGCCGCCTGGGCCAGGCGTTTGTCCTGCTCACTGCCTTCCTGAATGGAGTTGGCGACGTAGCGGGGGACGAGTGGCATGTACATGGCCGTTGCATCGAGCCAGATATACCAGGGGTAGCCCGGCAGGTAGGTCTCGGGGAATGCGATGAGCTTGACGCCCTTTGCGGCTGCCTCCTCGATCAGGCTGATGGCCTTGTCGACGCTTGCGTCCAGGTCGAGAAAGACCGGAGACGCCTGAACGGCCGCCGCCTTGAATGGTGCTGTCATGATGCTTCCTCCAGAGCAGTGTGATCGTCCGCAAGCGTGGCATGGCTGCTTTCGGAGCTCTTCGCATTCGGTGCGGAAAAAGGCGGCTTTTTGGGCGGATTGGCCGGAGAACTTCGCAAATCGGGCGGTCTGTGCTAGTCGTATCGTCCAAGGAGGTCGTCACAGATGGCGATATTGCTGAGCACCAACAGCGTCCGGCAAGTTGAACGCTTTGCCTTCTGGCGGGAAGCCGTCTGCGATGCCTATGTCCACCTCGATTGCGAGTGTTCCCACCCGGATGAATTTGACGGCGAGATCGTCCTCAACCGGTTGTCCCGTCTGTCGGCGTCCTTTGTTTCGGGCAGCCAGCAGTCAGTCCGACGCAGACGGAAGGACATTGCGCGTGCGGGCGAGGAGAGTTTCCTGATCAGCCTGCAGATGCGGCGGGAAGGGAGTGTCAGCCAGCATGACCGCGAAGCCAGCCTTCAGCCGGGTGACTTCGCGCTTTACAGCAGTGTCGATCGCTACAGGCTCGAACTGCCGGATGGGTTCCGGCAACTGGTCGTGCAGATCCCGCGGGAAGACCTGCTCAACCGTCTGCCCAAGGCGGATCTTCTCACCGGAATCGGTGTTTCCGGGCGCAGCGTGCTGGGCGGCATCATCAATGACAGCGCTGTCAGACTTGTCAGTGCCATCGACCAGTCTCCGGATGCCGTGAAACAATCCCTCCAGGAAACGGTTGTCGACCTTTTCGTAACCGGCCTCGCGTCGCTTCAGGAAACGAAATACGAGCTCTCCAAGCCGGAACAGCAACTCCTGCTGCGCGCGGATGCCACAATACGTTCCAACCTGCACCGGCCCGACTTCGACCGCCGTTCACTCGCTGCGGAATTGGGGCTTTCGCTGCGCCGCCTGTCGGAAATCTATCAAAGTGACCAGAGGTCGATAGCATCGACGATCCGCGACATGCGGCTGAGCCGGATCGCCGCCGATCTCAGGGACGCCCGCTATGCCCGCCAGTCGATCAGCGACATTGCCTTCAGATGGGGTATCGAGAACCAGCAGAGCCTGACGCGAATGTTCAAAACGCGCTTCGGAACGGCCCCCCGGGATTATCGCTCACACGGATAAAGCATCAGCCAGAACCACGGTGCTTCACGCCCGGAGGCACCGGGAGCGAGGCGTCGCAAGGCGGAACCTTGCCCGGATTGTACGCAGCTGTTCCTGCCGGAAAGGCATGTCTTTGCCCATCAAGCGCCTGCAGCTGTCTTGCCAACCGTATTGCGAGAGTGCTTCAGCGTTATTGCGGGGAGTGTGTTCTCCGGCAGAAACAGGATGCGGTGATCGGCACATCCGCGCGGGCTGCTGCAATTTCCAGCCTCTGCGCGACAAGGGTTACTTCCAGGGTATCCCCGCGGCGCTTCAGGCACTCATGCAGGCCATGCAGGCTCCAGGGATTGTCTGGATGTTGGCAGGCACGGCTGAGCTCGCCATCCAGGCCGAGGTCAGCCCTGTAGACCGCTTCCGCCTCTTCAACCTGTCCCTGTTCAAGCAACAGAGCGCCCAGTGCGTGACGGGTAGGCTGCATCCAGCCCCAGGGTTCGTCATAAGGCAACGCGTCGTCAAGCGCGACTGACCGGCGCAGATGGGCGAACGCCTCCTCATGATTGCCCCGTCGATACTCGAGCTCTCCATCCAGCATTGCTTCGGCAATGGCCAGCAAATCCTGAAAGGTATTGTTGTGAACAAGGCGGGTATCGGGGACGCGTGCCTTTGCCTCCAGAAAGTGGGCGCGCGCGGCTTCAGCTTCCGGAATCTGGCCCAATGCGGAGTGCGCGACGCCCTTGGCGTAACAGGTCATCGCTGTGGTGCAGCTGTAAAGGTCGGCGTCGGCGGGCAGTTCCTGATCGATGATCTCCTGCCACTTTCCGAAACGCACAAGTACGTGCTGTTTCATTGCCAGGTAACCTTCCAGATAGTCCGCCATGGGCGGAGAAGGTGTTCGCAAGAGTTCTTCCGGTACGGTTCTGATCAGTTCCTCTGCAGCGCTCATGGCAGGTTCTAACTGACCCAGGAACATCGCGCCGAAAATGGCAAAATGATAGTTGTGGATCCGGTAGGCCGAGTAGAAATTCATCGGCCCTTCCAGCTCAAGATATTTACGGTCGGCCTCGATCGCTTTCTGATTCCAGTGCAGAACATTGCTGTATTGTCCGCAAAGCACGTCGATATGGGTCGGCATGTGGATCAAGTGGCCTGCATCGGGTACCAGCTCCCGCAGTTGATCACCGGCACGTAACGCCCGTTGCGGAAACGGTGACATTTCCATCAAGTGGACATAAAGGTGCAACAGGCCCGGGTGCTCCCAGGATGCCGGAATTTCGGCAAATGCACTTTCCAGAACATTCATTGCCTCGGCGGTACCAGCGCCTTCCGCGATACTCCCCGAGGCCAGATCCCACATTTTCCAGGGGGTCAGGTTCATGATGGCCTCGACAAAGAACGACCTGACATTCAGGTCGTCAGGATGCGCGGCATGAACCCTACGCATTGCGTCCGCAAAATCCCTGTCCCAGCCTCTCTGGTCCTCGATCGGTTCGCGTTGGGGGTAGCGTGCCGTCAACGCTTCGGCCAATTCCCTTTCGACTGGGGACAGGTTGCCGGCGCAGGCCGCCCGGCTCTCGTCATACGCACGCGCGAGCGCCTGGCCCTTGGCTTCCGGATCGAACAGGACCCAGGGCATGTTGTAATTGGGTCCGACCGCATAGGCGATGCCCCAATGCGCCATGGCGCAATCAGGATCTAGCTCAAGTGCCTTTTCAAAGCAGGCGATTGCTGCTTCATGATTGTATCCGAAACACCATATGAGGCCACGATCGAACCAGACCTGCGCTTCGGGGTTGCTGACGGAAACCTGCCAGGAAAACGTGCCAAGATCGTAGTATTCGGACATTCCAGACCTCACTTCTTTATGCGCGTTACGTTGCGTATCTTAGTATTTTCCAGCGCTTGAATCCTGTTTTGCATGCAAATCCTACATGACGAAGGTCAATACCAGCGGCAGGGCAATGAGACTTAGAAGATATGTCGCGACCACGAGCGTTGATGCCACAGCGCCGTCGCATCCATAGCGGACCGCCAGGACTGCAGCAATCGTTCCCGATGGCATAGCCGCTTCGATGACCAGCAATTCGCGATTGATCTTCGGCAGACTGAGCGCGTCCGCGATAGTCAGTGCCAGGGTCGGTTCAAGCACGAGTTTCAGGCCGACGACAACGGCAATGAGGGGGACAAGTTTCTTGAAATCAATTGGCCGAAGCATCAGACCAACAGCAAAGGCCACCAGGACATCCAGAGACGAGGCGATGACCTTGAGCAGGGAATATAGGAACTTCATCAACCAGGCATTCTGATCGAAGCCCATATGTGAGAATACGATCCCCAGGACCGTGGCAAGGAAGATCGGTGAGCGGAAAAACCTGACAAAAGATGCACCGAAACTGACCTCATCATCTTCCTTGCGGCCGAAATAAATGGCGATCATGATGCCGAAAGTAAAAAGCGGCAGCACGACGCCGAATTCGCCCATTGTCACAACCTGGTTCATCACTTCGTGGTTGTTGTTGAAGACGTTGCGAATGATCGAGTAGCCAAGCGTCGAGGAACTGCCAACACCTGCGACGAGGATCAGTGACCCGAGCACAGGCCGACTAAGTCTCATGGCGCGTCCGATCAACCATGCTACCAGCATCACGACGGCAATCGAAACAAACATCGACAAGGCGGGGAGGAGCCGGCTGACTGTGAACGGTTCGAGGCTGATTGTGCAAAATATCAGCGAAGGGAGTGCAAACTCGGTAACAAGCCGAGCAAATACGTCTTGTTCTTGCTTTAGTATTGATCCGCGGCCCCGCAAAATAATTGCCAGGCCACTCAAGCAGATTAGAACAAGAAACTGCTCCAGTGTCTTGTCGAATACAGACACGTTCAGTGCTCTCCTCAAAATGAAATAATCAATTTTACTAATGTAAATTAACGCAAATACGACGACGATTTACAATAGAAAACATCGTATGAATTGGCCATGCTTATAGGTATTCAAAAACGCATTGAAATGTGGGCAGCCGGTCGTAATGTCGTAGTCCGTTGCTGTCCAATGTCTGGGTATGCAGGTCAATGCAAGCGCATCCACAGGAGTTGAAGAATGGCATGTTGCAGGATTCCGCGGTTGCGCAGCAAAATTTTCGCTGCCCTCATTGCCATTGGATCGGCTGGCACTCTTTCCGCTGAAACTGTTGCCAATCCGCCATTTGAAATCGGGGAAAATCAGGGTGTCTTCCTGATTGTGACCGACATTCACTTTGATCCGTTCACAACGCCCTCCCTTGTCCCGGAACTTGATCGGAGTCCGGTAACAGACTGGCCGCATATCTTTGCGCAAGGATCGGGACAGAAGTTTCAGGGCTATGGCTCGGACGCGGGGTATCCCCTGACCCATTCGGCGCTTCGTGCGGCTGCGAAAACCGGGATAGCTTTTGACTATGTGCTTTACACCGGTGACTACCTGAGCCACGGGTTCGGCCGGAACTACCGCCGCCATGCCGGTCCGGGTGCAAAGGGCCTGGACAGTTTTTCGATCAAAACCGCCCGATTTGTTTCCAACGCACTTGAAAGTCATTTTCCGCACGTGCCAATTTTTGGTGCCCTCGGAAACACGGATGCGGTTTGCGGAGATTACATGATCGCACCTGGGAGCGACTTTACCGCCGGTTTGAAGCGTCAATGGCAAGGACTGAGCGGGCAGCCGGGCGCGTTCGAGAATTTTGACGCAGGTGGCTACTACAAGGTGGCGCATCCGACCGTGCCATCACACGACATCATTGTTTTGAACGACATATTCTGGTCCATCAAGTATGACGACCGCTGTGAACCGAAGGGAGGCAATCCTGGCAGGACTATGATGTCTTGGCTCGAGCGTGAACTTATGCAGGCGCACGCGAGCGGACGGAACGCACAAATCATCATGCATGTTCCTCCCGGAATAAACGCTTACTCAACTTCGGATCAGGGCGGAAAGTGCCCGGACCGGATTACGCCCTACTGGAAAGAGGAATATTCGAACGGCTTCATTGCGCTGATGCAGAAATATCCGGACGTCGTGAAATTCACCTTCTCCGGTCACACCCACATGGACAGCTTTGTCATCCTCAGGGACAAGGATAATCAGCCGGCGATTGCTGCTCACATTTCCCCATCCGTCAGCCCGGTTTTTGGGAACAATCCCGCCTTCACGGCGTATCTGTACGATCGCAAGGACGGGACAATTCTCGATGCTGCGACCTGGTATCTGACCAATCTTGCGGCGACACAGGCTGGCAAAGCCGCAAATTGGGCACTGGAATATTCTTTTGCTGCCGCCTACGCCGTGCCTGACATGACGGCGGGAAGCCTTATGAAGACAGCTCAGAAGATCAAATCCGACGATGCGGCGAAATCGCTGTTTACCCGATATTATGCCGTATCGGCCGGAACGACCAATCCGATCGACATTTCGAATTTTCGTGCTTTTTCGTGTGCACAGTCCGCCGTGACGAAACAGGCATATGCGGATTGCTATTGCACAGAAGACTGACGGTGAAAACGGGCGGGCAAAACAACGCAGGCTGCAGATCTCCTGACCCGGTTTCTTCCGGCTGGGCAGCTGCTCGTCATCGTTCGGTCAGCTTCAGCTCGATCCGGCGGTTCTTTGCAAGTGCGTCAGGGGTCTCGCCTTCTTCCAGCGGCTGGAATTCTCCGAAACCGGCGGCAACCAGACGCTTGGGTTCGACGCCTTTTTCAATGAGATACCGAACAACTGAAATTGCGCGGGCCGCGGAGAGTTCCCAGTTGTTGCGCAGGCGTCCCGCGCCGGAGAGCGGGCGGGCGTCTGTATGGCCGTCGACGCGCAGAACCCAGTTGATTTCGTCGGGGATCTGAGCACTGAGCTCCTGAATCGCCTCGGCGAGCTTCTCGAGTTCCTGCTCACCGGCTGGATTGATGTCTTCGGAGCCGGAATCGAACAGGACTTCGGACTGGAATACGAACCGGTCGCCAACGACGGAAATATCGGATCTCTGGGACAGGATCTCACGCAGGCGGCCAAAAAAGTCGGACCGGTAACGCGACAGTTCCTGCACGCGCTGGACGAGCGCAGCGTTGAGGCGGCGGCCGAGGCTTGCGATCTTCGCCTGACTTTCCTCTTCCTTGGCTTCGGAGGCTTCGAGCGCGGCATTGGCGGCTGCGATCTGGCGGCGAAGAGCTGCAATCTGCTGATTGAGCAACTCGACCTGGGCAAGGGCTTCCTGGCTGACCTGACGTTCGTCATCAAGGAGGTTTTCCAGCCGGGCGGCGCGCCCGCCGGCTGCATCGGCTGCGCCGGAACTGCTGTCGAGGAGGCCTAACAGTCGGGACTGCTCCGCTTCGGCGTCGGACAGGCTCGCCTGCAGGCCGAGGATCGTATCTTCAAGTTCACCGGACGATGCGCGTTCCAGCGCCAGCAACTCCGTCAGTTCGCTGATCTGTGTATTCAGCCGGTTCAGGACCGTGTCGCGACCCGACAGCTGCTGCGACAGGAAGAACTGCGCGATCATGAAAATTGACAGCAGGAAAATAATGACGAGAAGGAGGGTCGCCATCGCATCGACGAAGCCCGGCCAGTAGTCCGTTGTCTGGGCGCGGCGGCGGGCGCGCAGTCCTCCGGCCATCGGTCGTTACTCCTTCGCGCGATCAAATGCGGCGGAAATGGAGGTCAGCAATCCCTCGATCCGTTTCTGCTGTTCCCCCTGGGCTTCTGCCCAGTCCCGCATCATCTGCTGTTCGGAGCGCACATGCTTGACCAGTCCCTGGATTCCTTCGGCAAGATTGGCCATGGCCTGGGCGGCGTTCTTGCTGCCGCCGTCCTCGATGCTTTTCTGCAGTGACTGGATCGAGGACTGGATCTGCTCGACACCCGGTGCGTCCGGTGCGTTGAAGACGCCGTCTTCCGGATCGATGTCAGTGACCGTGGAAAGCCAGTCTTCCAATTCGTTGTAAAACCGGTTCTGGGCCTGACCGGCCTGAAGATCCAGAAAGCCGAGAACAAGAGACCCGGTGAGGCCGAAGAGCGAGGACGAAAACGCCGTGCCCATTCCGGAGAGCGGTGCTTCCAGGCCGGCCTTCAGGTCCTCAAAGATGACATTGGCGTCACCGGAGCCGACGTCGAGCGACTGGATCGTCGCGCCGACCGAGCTCACGGTCTGGAGCAAGCCCCAGAAGGTGCCGAGAAGTCCTAGGAAAACAAGCAGGCCTGTCAGGTAGCGCGACATTTCGCGGGATTCCTCGAGGCGCATGCCGATGGAATCGAGGATCGACCTTGCCGTTGTCGGCGTCAGGGCCATGTCGCCAGCCTTGTTGCCAAGGAGTGCAGCCATCGGGGCCAGCAGAACGGGCGAGCGGGTATCCAGCGCAGGATCGCCCATCCGGAAACTGTTGACCCAGGAAATTTCCGGAAACAGCCGGATAACCCTGCCAAACAGGAGAAGGACGCCGAAAACGCCAACCAGAACGATCAGGCCATTGAGGCCGGGGTTGCTTACGAAGGCGGTTGAAATTTGCGGAAACAGGATGAATGCGATGAAGGCGACGATCACCAGAAAGATGATCATGAAGGTCAGATATGCCTTCGGGCTGGACAGACTATAGGGGTCAAATTCACGGGCCATATTTCGCAATCAATCACCTGTTGCAGAGGTAAGTAATTGATAGCGTGATTTTTAACACCTTGGAAACCTCTTATCGCGGTCAAGGGGTAATAATGTCTGGAAAGCCTGAAGTGCAGGGCGCTTGCAAGCACCGCCAGGGACGCGGGGTTGGCGCGGCAAAACCGTCTGAAGCGGGACCTTCGGTTCCAGCATCATCTCCCGTTGGAACATCCCTTCTGGAATCCCAGATCACAATGAGCCTTCAGTCGTTCGGTGTCCTCGGCGGTCCAGCCCTCCGGATCAGTCACCTGCACCCACGGGACGATGTAGTCCTGTGCATAATATGCATGGCCGTGGCCAGCCGGCGCGCCGAATGCCAGTGCCATGTCCAGGGCGAGTTGAAACTGGGTGACAATCGGGATGAAGGTCAGATGGTCTGATACATCTTCGGCTGGCGGGTCATTCATCCACGGAGGTGCGCGCCACAGCGACAACGGATCGTAAAATACAATGGGGTCACTTGAATATTGCAGGAACACAATGCGCATCCGGCCCCATCCGGCTTCGGCTTTAGACGCATCCGCATAGTGCGACGCGTACCGGACAAGGGATCCTTCGCCGATCGTCGGCAACATCCAGGGGCTGCCGGGTTGCCGCGCATTTTGCACGTAATGCCAAAGGTCGGACGGAAATGGCGGACCCGCCCAGAAGGCACCGTTTATCGGATCGTCAACGAGCCGGAACAGGTTGGTCGCATACATTGAAGACCATGCACCAAGGCTGAGGCCATGTGCATAGAGCCTGGGGCGGTCGTTCTCAGGCAGCGTTTTCCAGTACTTGTGCACGATTTTCAAAAGGGCGGTCGCCTGATCAAGTCCAGCGCGGGTTTCAAGGATCAAAGCAAGCGGTGACTGCAAATAGGAATACTGTGCGCTCACAGTCGCGATATCGCCACCATGCATGTATTCGAGAGGATCGTGTGATCCCGGATCCATCCAACCGGTTCCGGTCGGACTTGTGACGATCAATACCTCGCGCTCGAATGCGTTGAGCCGTTTGAGCTCTGCCAGCGCAAGTTCTGCGCGTTCGTTGGGCGTATCACCGTCTGCGCGGCCGACATAAACCCGGATCGGGTCGAGGGCCGGCTTACCGGTGAAAGCCGAAATTGCCTCGGCATCCGGTCCTGACGTCACAAAGTCCCTTCCGGGCTGTCCCATGGCTCGCCAGTCGATAAACGAAGCCGATGAGCCGGTCTGGTTCGGGTCTGCAGGTGGTGGTGGGGCGGAATCGAAAAGCTTTTGTGCTGCCTCGTAGCTCTCGTCGAGCCCGGTCACGACCTGATCCAGAATACCGTTGCGTGAGACGACGAACAGAAGCAGGACAACCGTTACCACGCCGAGGACATTTGCACGCCGGGCGGGCATGAAACGATAGAAGCGGGACCGGATCCATCGGAACAGGGTTGCGACCACCGCGCCGATTACATACGCAACCGCGAACGTCGCTGCGGCGCAAAGCAGGATGGTTGCCAGATGCTGGGCTTCCGCAGGTTCAAGCCCCATCTTGCTCCGCAGCTCGTTTTGCCATTTGAGACTGGATGTCGTCGTCCAAACCGCAAGGAAGATCACGGTGGCGGCCAGCAGGATATTGCCAACAAGAGCCGGTCTGCCGCGCGAACGCGGCAGATCCGCCGCCCGCCATATCAGGTCGATGATCTTGCCCAGCAAATAACCGATAGCGATGACTATTCCCCCGAGCACACCTTGTACAAATGGACCGCGAGGGATGAGTGAGGGGGTGAGTGAGGCAATGAAAAACAAAAGACCGAGCATGAGGCAGGGAATGGAAATCCCCGTAATCAGTGAGCGAACCCAATGCATTGCACTCACTTCCCTACGCTTGGTGTTGCAGTGGCAGGTGCTCGATTGCTTGATGCTTTCATCGCGGAAACCTCTTCTCGCGGTCATGATCACCTAGGTCAGGCTGTCGGTTCTTGGATCGTTCGTATTGATCTGGTGCCTGACGCGACAGCCTTTTCCTTTTGTCTCGTGGCCAATGCGGGTCATCACTTGCAGGTGTCGAACGCACGCTTTTTCAACCCTTTCTGGATTTCATAGATAGAGATCGGCACATCGGGCTGAGGCTGCGGGATGCGGATCGGGATGTCCTTGAGACGCGGCTGGAGCGTCGGTTCACCGCAAAGCATCCGTGTGTCGTAATCTTCAATCCCGTCCCATTTGGTCATTGAACCCACTATGGGAAATGCGTCAGCGGCCATCATTTCGTAGAACAGAATGCGCCGCGAGCGTTCGGATGTGTTCAATGCCGAACCGTGGATGATCCGCCCGTGATGAATTGAAATCGACCCCGCCGGTCCTTTCAATTCGACTGCATCGGACGGGTTCAACCCGACTTCCTCAGGGATGAACGCGCCGGCGAAAACACCGTTGACATGGTGGTCATGAACAGGTCCCCTGTGGCTTCCGGGATAGACTTTCAGCGGGCCGTTCTCGCTTTCCATATCGTCGATAATGACGCCGATGGCCAGGATGTCATCATTGGTGTGCGGATAGAAGGCATAGTCCTGATGCCATTCGACAGCAGCGCCGTAACCGGCCGACTTCATGTTGAGTTTTGTCGTATGCAGCCTGAGATCAGGCCCGATCAGGTCCCGGGCGGGGGCCAGAATTAGGTCCGAAAACATCAATTCACGCGCGACGTCGCTGATTTTGTGGGGCAACTTTATGCGTCTCAGGCGCGGCCGGTCCGGGGTGTGAGTGTCTTCAAGGTCCAGACGGTCATTGGAAGCGGTCATGCCGCGCGCTTCGGTCTCGAAACGGCTGATCTCGGCGCGAATTTCCGCCAAGACAGTCTCCGGGAGATGGCGTTCCAGAACCAGGTATCCTGTTTCACGATAAGACGCGATCTGGGCATCGGACAGAATTTCCGGCATGTGTCTTGCTCCTTTGCGACAGATTGGGGCGCGTGAATTCAGCTGTCAATTTCTAACGTCCAGCCACATGCTCCCGCTGTTTCAACGGCATTGCGCCTTGCCCGTACGAATTCTCCTGAGATTCGTATCAATCGACTATCGCCTAACCATACGCTGTCTTGAGTTGTAGCTTGAAGTTCTGCCCACACGAGTGGAAACTGTGGCTTTCACGCGAAACAGACAATCATTGCCGTCTGTACATATGTTCAAGTGTTTCAGGATTGATTGATATGCAGCGCAGAAAATTTCTTCTCGGAGTGCTGGCGCTTGGCGGTTGCCAGTCGGGCAATTTTCCCTTCAACACTACTTTGCGACCCGCACAGACCGACTATGACTTCGAAGGCTATGACGTCCTTCATGTGAAGGATGTGAGCCGCACGGACCTTGGCGGTACGGTGATCTATGACGAAGTCATCCCCTTCGATGCGGGAAGTCATACGCCGCCGAATGGTACCAACGGTCCGACCGGGTCAGGCGGCCGGATCACAGGTGCCGTTCAAAGTCGAGTGGTTCGATCCGACAATACCAAAACGCTGATTTTTGCGTACCGGTTCCGCGACATGACTTTTTTTCCCGGCACCGGGCCACAGAAAAAGGGCAGCCAGTTGGTCAATGTTGAAATCGTCAATATCAGCGGTTTTCCAAAGACAGCATTCCCGGTCGAAATGTATGCACTGGACAAGAGCCAAAGCCTTGGCGCCGAAACATTGAAAGGGTTTTATAGCGGAAGCGGAGGGTTCGAATTCAACACTTTCCTGACCGAACCCCAGGGCACAACCTTTTTCGAGGTGCTGACCAAGGCATCGAGGTACAGGACCGGCCAATATCTTTCACTGGAAGTCGATGCCCGCGGAAACGGCGGTGGTCAGCATGTCGTCAACCTGTCGCGGATCGCCGTTCCTGCCTGATACCAGGGAAAGTTTGTGGAGCCGCGGTCAACGGTTCATGACGGTGGAAGGCTGTTTCAAACCTGAATGAAACCTCGTTCAACCTAAGCTGCGTCTTCGGCCTGTTTCAGAAGGCGGAGCAGGTGCCTGTGGGCGTATTCGTTACCAACCAGTACGTCGCCTGATTCCAGCATCTTGTTCTTGCCTTGAAGGTCGCTGACAAAACCACCGGCTTCGCGCACCATCAGAATTCCGGCCGCGATGTCCCAGGAATTCAGATTATGTTCCCAGTAGGCGTCGAGCCGTCCGGAAGCGGTCCAGGCAAGATCGAGAGCGGCGGCACCGGCACGACGGACGCCGGAGACCTCAGGCATGACATAGCGCAGCTCACGGAGGGCGCGGCCGTGATCGCCATGTCCGATGAAAGGCATGCCGGTACCGATCAGCATTTCCGGCAGTTCCGTGCGACCTGCAACCCGAAGCCGGCGATCATTCAAATAGGCGCCCCGGCCTCGCTCTGCCGTGTAGAGTTCATCCATCACCGGATTGAAAATGACACCGGCGACGATCTCACCAGCTCGTTCAAGCGCAATAGACGTGGCGAAAATCGGAATGCCATGCAGGAAATTCGTAGTACCGTCGAGCGGGTCAATGTGCCAGCAATGCTGGCCGTCGGAGCCTTCGACAACACCGCTTTCTTCCATCACCAGCCCGAAGGTCGGGCGTGCCCTGGAGAGTTCGCCACGCAGGATATCCTCCGCACGGCGGTCGGCAGCCGATACGAAATCACCTGGTCCCTTGCGGGAGACCTGAAGATTTTCCACTTCACCGAAATCGCGGACCAGACTGCGTCCGGCCTTGATCGCGGCTTGAACCATCACGTTGAGGAGTGCTGTGCGGGCCATAGATTGTCACTTGTTGTTGGGCGCTGCCCGGGGTTCCGGGCGCACCAGGTCTTCTTGTTCAATGTCCGGCTCTATTCGGCGCGGCGAACATATTCCAGCGTGCCGGTATCGACGATGATCCGCTCACCGGCAGTAATGAAGGGGGGCACCATGACGCGGACACCGTTTTCCATCAGGGCCGGCTTGTAGGAAGACGATTGCGTCTGTCCCTTTACAACCGCATCCGCTTCGCTGATTTCAAGCGTGACATGCTGCGGCAACGTGATCCCGATCGGGCGTTCTTCATGCAGCTCCACTGTCACCATCATGCCATCCTGCAGGAAAGCGGCACGGTCGCCGACAAATTCCGATTGCAGTTCCAGCTGCTCGTAGGTTTCCGTGTCCATGAAAATCAGCATGTCGTCCTGAGTGTAAAGGTACTGAAAGTCCTTTTGCTCGAGGCGGACGCGCTCGACCTTGTCTTCAGAGCGGAACCGCTCGTTGAGTTTGCGGCCGTCGAGCAGGTTCTTCATCTCGACCTGTGCGAACGCACCGCCCTTGCCAGGCTTCACGTGCTGAACCTTGACGACAGCCCAGAGCGTGTCCTGATGCTGCAGCACGTTACCAGGCTTGATTTCGTTACCGTTGATTTTCATGGAACGACCGATTTTATCAATTGTTAGGATCTGGAGCAGAGCGGTCCCCGGCATTCAAACCGAGGCGCCAGAAATTGCTCGCGCCTGTCCACCACAAAAGCCGGGCTGTTTCAAGGAAAAAAGGCAAATTCTCCTCCGATTGACCGGCTCGGAGTGGATTTTATGGCGATTCAGCTGCTGGATCTTCCGTCGGTGCCATGAGTGTCGCTGCGTGCTGTTCCGCAAGTTTGCGGGCGTCTTCCATGGTCTTTTCGTCGAGTGTTTCGACGATCCTGTCGAGATTGTGGTCGGGAACACCGTTGGTGCGGGCAGCAAGATGCCAGCCTGCTGCTGCTGCAAAATCCTGCTCTCGTCCGCGGCCGTAGGCATAGATACGGGCCAGCCGGTTCATCGCGACCGGGTTGCCTGCCGTCGCGGCCCGCTCGAACCAGTCGGCTGCCTCGGCCTCGTCCGGATCCACACCTTTGCCCTGGTGCCGCAGAATGCCATAGTAGACCTGAGCAGACGTGTGTCCGCGCCGTGCGGCACGACCAAGCCAAAAGGCACCCTGGCCCGGATCGTTCAGACCGGTCTGCGATTCAATGAAGGACAGTCCGAGAGCATATTGTGCTTCGGGATCGTTCATGGCGGCTGCTTCTTCCAGAAGTTCGCGGGCCTTGGCTTCGTTGAAGGGGCGTCCCTCACCTTCCTGATAGAGGATCGCGAGGTTGTAGATCGCGGACGCGTTTCCTGCCCCGGCAGCCTGTTCGAAAAGATCGGCCGCCTTGGCCTTGTCAACGTCAACGCCTGTCCCGAGAAGGTAGAACTGTGCCAGTTGCATGGCGGACCCGCTGTCGCCCGCGTCGGCGGCCAGGGAATACCAGTCAGCTGCCTTGGATTTGTCCAGCCTGATGCCGAGACCTTTCTCGTGGAGGACACCAAGCAGGGCCTGAGCCGCCTTGTCGCCCTGTTCGGCAAGTGGCGTGGCCAATCCGAGTGCCGTCAGAAACCATCCGCGCTGGAAGGCCGAATAGGCTGTCTCGGCTGTGACGGTTTCGCTCTCGTCAAATTTCGGCGGCCCATCGTCCACGATGCTGAAGAGGGTCTTGTCCCGCGTGGTGACATCGATGAGTGCAGGCTCGGCGGCCGTATTTTCGTCGGCATTGACCGCGTCGAAATTTGCCTCCTGAGCGGATGCATTCAGGACTGTTTGCCCAAGCAGGAACGCACAGATTACCACGAACATGGTCCGCAATGTGTCGTGAGGACGGGCGCTTCTGGTCGGCATCGATCCTACTCCCTGCCTGGTTGGTGGCTCCCGGCAAATTACTCCATTTCCGGAAACGGATGGGCCTCAAGAATGCGATTGGCTTCGGCGACCACGGAGGAAACATCTGCATCTGATTGCCAGACGGCATCCTTCAGAGCAACAAAATCCGCGCCTGTCTTTGCCACTTCTGCAAGTGTCTCCATCGAGTTGCCCGCCATCGCGACGCAGGGCGTCTCGAAAAGTTCTGCCCACCATGAGGCGCCGGAGAGCGTCTTGTCGTGAGACTTTTCCTTTTCATCGAGGCTGAGCTTGCCGAAAAAAATGTAGTCAACGCCGGTTTCGGCCGCTTCCATCGTATCGTGTTTGAGCTTGGTTCCGCCTGTTCCGACGATCCGCTCCGGCTGGAAGCTTTCCACGGCGAGCTTGATGTCCTCCAGGGAAGTGTCGACATGCACCCCGTCCGCACCGCTGCGACCTGCCGCCTGGGTATCCCCGTAGACGAGAGCGGCTGCGCCCCCTTGCTGGATAACCGGAACCAGTATTTCAGCAGCTTCCTGAACAGCCTTTGTTCCGGCGCCTGGCAAATAGATCAGAACGCATGCAACATCACCTCCGGCAAATGCCTGTTCAAGCTTTGCCGCCATGTCAGAGATGTCGAATTCCGGAGGCGTTACAAGAAAGAGGCGCGGGCGATTCACGTTCGGGATCCTGACTGAAGGGATTGCTATTGGGTTTCTTGTCCCTAAAGACGGCGAAAGAGGGACGCAAGGCCCCTCTTTCAATAAAGTGAGTGAATCAATTGGGCAGAACGGCGCCTGTCAACCGATTTTCGGGTCAAGGCTGCCATCCTGATAGCGGCCGGCCATTTCGGCCAATGTGATGATTTTCGTGATCTTGGAAGCCTGACCTGCGGTGTTGAAAGCCTCCAGACGCTCAACGCACAGCTTCTGCATGGCTTCGCGGGCGGGCTTCAGATATTTGCGCGGGTCGAACTCGCCCGGGTTTTCACTGAGCACACGGCGGATCTGGCCGGTCATTGCCATCCGGTTGTCGGTGTCGATGTTGATCTTGCGCACGCCGTTCTTGATACCGCGCTGAATTTCCTCGACCGGCACGCCCCAGGTTTGGGGCATTTCACCGCCGAACTGGTTGATGATGTCCTGAAGGTCCTGAGGAACGGAAGAGGAGCCATGCATGACGAGGTGAGTTGCCGGCAGGCGGCGGTGAATTTCCTCGATCACGTGCATGGCCAGGATTTCGCCGTCTGGCTGACGGGTGAACTTGTATGCGCCGTGACTGGTTCCCATCGCGATTGCCAGTGCGTCGACCTTTGTTTCCTGCACGAACTTGACCGCTTCGGCGGGATCGGTCAGCAGCTGATCGTGGCTGAGTTTGCCTTCCGCGCCATGGCCGTCTTCCTTGTCGCCCATCCCGGTTTCAAGCGAGCCGAGAACACCCAGTTCTCCTTCCACGGAGATGCCGCCGAGATGAGCCATGTCGGTCACGGTTTTGGTCACGTCGACATTATAGTCCCAGTTGGCCGGGGTCTTGCCGTCCGCTTCCAGGGAACCGTCCATCATGACGGATGTGAACCCGGCCTGGATCGCGGTCATGCAGGTCTGCGGTGCATTGCCGTGGTCGAGGTGAACACAGACAGGGATATGAGGATAAATCTCGACGACAGCATCCATCATATGCTTGAGCATCACGTCGTGAGCGTAGGAGCGGGCGCCGCGGGATGCCTGGATGATGACAGGTGCATCGGTCTGATCGGCGGCAGCCATGATCGCAAGGGCCTGCTCCATGTTGTTGATGTTGAACGCCGGAACGCCGTAGTCGTTCTCTGCGGCGTGATCAAGCAACTGGCGAAGGGTAATACGTGCCATCAAGTGTCTCCCAAGGATCCGGTTCCGTGTTCCGCCCGCCAGCCGAATTGAATTGACTGGCCAGTTTGGCGGCGCGTAAATCTTCGGTCGTTCTAACAATATTTTCGGTTATGGAAAGAGCGGCGCGACCGCTTAAATCAATTTAAATACAAGGCACTGACGGAAATATTGCACACACAATTAATTCGGCCTTCAAATTAATCATGCGTGTGGCTGGAACAGGGCAAAAGCTTGTTACACCAGTGAGCTGATGTCAATGAAGGTTCCAGCCGGATCCCTGACAATCATCCGGCGTTGCCCGTATGGCATATCGGTCGGAGCTTCAACGATGTCGGCGTTGGAAGCGATCGCCCGCTGATGGATGGTGTCGCAGTCGTCCACGACAAAGGTGAGGATCACGCCGGCCGGCGCCTGTCGGGCACTGGCCGGAACGATTTCGTTTGTCCGCTGCAGAATCCCGAGTTCCAGGTCCGGATTGCCGGGATCTGCCAGATTGACGAACCAGTCGGAAGAGAACTTCGGCTTCAGGCCGAGCAACGTTTCGTAGAATGCCGCGGTTTGCGCCACGTCCACGGCGAGAATGTTTGTAAAACCGCGCTGCATATCTTTTCCCCTTCTTTGCGGATCTTCAGGTATCGAGCGCCTTGACGCCCGGAAGTTCCTTGCCTTCCAGCCATTCCAGGAAAGCGCCTCCCGCGGTGGAGACATAAGAGAAGCCTTCAGCAGCACCAGCGTGGTTCAGCGCCGCGACCGTGTCGCCGCCACCGGCAACGGAATTGAGCTTGCCGGCACGGGTGTTTTCAGCAGCATGTTTTGCGGCTGCGACCGTTGCCTTGTCGAACGGTTCGATTTCGAATGCTCCCAGAGGTCCGTTCCAGACCAGGGTTTTCGCCGAATCGATCTTGGATTTGACGGTCTCGATGGAGGCCGCGCCGACGTCGAGGATCATGCCATCGGAGGGTATGGCATCAAGCTCGACTGTCTCGTTGGCGGCTCCTGCCTTGAATTCCCGTGCAACCACAGCATCGTCGGGCAGTACGATGTCGCAGTTTGCCGCCTCGGCAGCCACCATGATTTTCCTGGCCGTATCGGCCAGATCATGCTCGCAAAGCGATTTGCCGACATCGGTGCCCTTTGCGGCCAGGAATGTATTGGCCATGCCACCACCAATCACCAGCATGTCGACCCTGGAGACCAGGTTTTCCAGAAGATCGATCTTCGAGGAAACCTTCGCACCGCCGACGACTGCAAGGACCGGGCGAACAGGGTCGCCGAGCGCAGATCCGAGCGCTTCCAGTTCGGCCTGCATGGTTCGGCCCGCGTAGGCCGGGAGAAGCCTGGCAATGCCTTCGGTCGAGCCGTGTGCCCGGTGCGCGGCGGAAAAGGCGTCGTTGACATAGATATCGCCGTTTGCAGCCAGGGCCCTGGCAAAGTCCGGATCGTTCTTCTCTTCGCCCCTGTGATAGCGGGTGTTTTCCAGCAGCAAAACACCGCCGTCCGACATGGCGTTCACCATTTCAGTTGCTACGCCGCCGACGCAATCGTCTGCAAATGCAACCGGTTTTCCAAGCAATTCGGCGACGGCGGGTGCCACCGGCGCAAGAGACATATCCGCAACGCGTTCGCCCTTCGGCCGGCCGAAATGGGCCAGCAGAATGACCTTTGCTCCTTTTTCGGAAAGCTCGCGAATGGTCGGCAGCACACGTTCGATCCGCGTCGTGTCGGTGATCCTGCCGCTATCCATCGGCACGTTCAGGTCGACACGGACCAGAACCCGTTTGCCGGAAATGTCGTTCAGGTCGTCGAGAGTTTTGAAAGCCATGGAACTTACCTGTCGTCGGAAACAGTTCAAACAATGAAAAGGCGGATGCAGAAGACCTGCAACCGCCCTTGGTACTATGACGGATGTCTTGGCATCCGATCCACTGCTCAGATCAGCTTCGACATCGCCACGGCGGTGTCCGCCATGCGGCAGGAGAAGCCCCATTCGTTGTCATACCAGGACAGGATACGAACGAAGGTGCCGTCCAGAACCTTGGTCTGATCCATGTGGAAGACCGAGGAATGGCTGTCATGGTTGAAGTCCATGGAAACCAGAGGCTCTTCCGTGTAGCCCAGGATGCCCTTCAGTTTGCCGTCCGCAGCCTGCTTGATCGCTGCATTGATTTCCTCGACGGTGGTTTCTCGCTTGGCGATGAAGTTGAGGTCAACGACGGAAACATTCGGTGTGGGAACGCGGATGGCAACGCCATCCAGTTTGCCATTGAGTTCCGGCAGAACCAGACCGACGGCCTTTGCCGCACCTGTGGAAGTCGGGATCATGGACATGGCTGCCGCGCGGGCGCGGTAAAGATCCTTGTGCATGGTGTCCAGCGTCGGCTGATCGCCGGTGTAGGAGTGGATCGTCGTCATGAAGCCCTTTTCGATGCCTATGGTCTCGTTGAGAACGTAGGCAACCGGCGAGAGGCAGTTGGTGGTGCAGGATGCGTTGGAGACAACGAGGTCGTCGGCGGTCAGCGCACTGTCGTTGACACCGAACACGATGGTCTTGTCCGCACCGGCAGCAGGCGCTGAAACCAGAACACGTTTCGCGCCTGCCTCCAGATGCATGGCTGCCTTTTCCTTGGCAGTGAAGATGCCGGTGCATTCCAGAGCGACTTCCACTCCGAGTTCGCCCCAGGGAAGTTCTTTCGGGTCGCGTATGGCCGTTACCTTGATCGGCTTGCCACCGCCAACGGAGATGGTATCGCCGTCGACACTTACCTGTGCCGGAAAACGGCCATGAACGGAATCATAGCGCAGCAGATGTGCGTTGGTTTCAACCGGACCGAGATCATTGATCGCCACGACTTCAATGTCCGTGCGGCCACTTTCCACGATGCCACGCAGGACATTCCGACCGATGCGACCGAAGCCGTTGATTGCTACCTTGGTTACCATTTTCCACTCCCGCAATCTCTAGCGCCTTTCAGGGTATGACGCTGATTGGTACGCCACCAGAGGTGGCTGCGTTTGAGAGCACATTCGTGCTCGGGGACCCGGCGGCTTCTGGAGGATCGCGAGCTGCCGGGATTAATCTTTATCAGGCGCCGAGCCGTTCCCTTGCGGCGGCGACAACGGCATCCTTGGTGATACCGAAATGCTCATAAAGAGCCTTGTAGGGCGCACTTGCACCGAAGCCGGACATGCCGACGAATACGCCATCATTTCCGATAAACCGGTCCCACCCCATGCGGATACCGGCCTCAACGGCGATCTTGACCCCGCCGGAGCCGATGACCGCAGCCTTGTAGTCTTCGGACTGTGCTTCGAACAGCTCGAAGGATGGGACGGAAACGACCCTCGCGGCAATACCGTCTTCGGTCAGTTCCTTGTGAGCATCGAGAGCGATTTCGATTTCGGAGCCCGATGCGAAAATCGTGACGGCTGCCTCGTCGTCACTGTCGGCGAGAACGTAAGCACCCTTGGCGCACAGGTTGCCTTCCTCGAAGGTCTTGCGAACCGAGGGAAGGTTCTGCCTGGTGAGTGCCAGAACCGAAGGTCCGTCCCGGCTTTCAAGCGACAGCTGCCAACATTCCAGTGTCTCGGTGATATCGGCCGGACGGAAGAATGTAAGGCCCGGAATTGCGCGAAGAGCCGCGAAATGCTCCACCGGCTGGTGGGTCGGGCCGTCTTCGCCAAGGCCGATGGAATCGTGCGTCATGACGTGAATGACGCGTTGCTTCATCAAGGCCGCAAGGCGAATTGAAGGACGACAATAGTCCGAGAAGATCAGGAACCCACCGGAATAGGGAATGATGCCACCGTGAAGCGCCATGCCGTTCATGGCGGCGGCCATGCCGTGTTCGCGGATCCCGTAGTGGATGTAGCGGCCCGAGAAATCGTCCGGTGTCACCGGCAGCGTCTGAGGTGTCTTGGTATTGTTGGAGCCCGTCAGGTCGGCAGAACCGCCGATCGTCTCCGGGACCACTTCATTGATGACACCGAGAACAGCTTCAGATGCCTTGCGGGTCGCCATGGTCGGCTGGTCCTCGGCAAGCTTCTTCTTGTAGTCAAGAACAGCCTGCGTGAATCCTGCGGGAAGGTCGCCACGATTGCGGCGCTCGAAATCTGCCCGCGTTTCCGTGTCGGCATCGGCAAATCGTTTCTGCCAGTCCTTGTGAGCATGAGCGGATCTGAGGCCGGCGATGCGCCAGGCGTCCAGGATGTCGCTTGGAACTTCGAATGCCTCATGGGGCCAGTTCAGGGCATCGCGGGTGCCGGCAATTTCGTCAGCACCGAGCGGCGCGCCGTGAACCTTCGCCGTACCGGCCTTGGTCGGGGCTCCGAAACCGATGGTCGTCTTCGCCGCGATCAGTGTCGGGCGATCGCTGGCCTGAGCCTGGCGGATCGCGTCGGCGATTGCTTCAGGGTCATGGCCGTCGATGTCGATCGTGTTCCAGCCTGAGGCGGCGAACCGTTCCTGCTGGTTAGTGCTGTCGGTGATCTCGACCCTGCCGTCGATGGAGATGCCGTTGTCGTCCCAGAAAACAATCAGCTTGTTGAGCTTGAGATGGCCTGCAAGCGTCAGAGCCTCCTGGCTGATGCCTTCCATCAGGCAGCCGTCGCCGGCAAGAACATAGGTATAATGGTCGACAAGCTCCTTGCCGAACCGATCCCTTTGCAGGCGTTCGGCGATCGCCATGCCGACAGCATTGCCGAAACCCTGGCCCAATGGGCCGGTCGTCGTTTCGATACCGGCGCCGTGGCCGTATTCCGGGTGACCTGCAGTGCGCGACCCCAGTTGACGGAAGTTTTTCAACTCGTCCAGCGAAAAGTCATCGCTTCCCAGCAGGTAAAGCAGGCTGTAAAGCAGCATGGAGCCATGTCCGGCGGACAGGACGAACCGGTCGCGGTCGGCCCAACTCGGAGCGGTCGGGTCGTATTTCAGGAATTGGGTAAACAGGACTGTTGCAATATCGGCTGCGCCCATGGGCAGTCCGGGGTGACCGGATTTCGCCTTTTCCACGGCATCAATGGCAAGAAAGCGGATCGCGTTTGCCATGCGCTGGTGTTTTTCAAGATCGGTCATTATCTTCCCGTTGCTTGCTTTGGAGCCTCTTTAACCAGAGCGGACCGTCCGGCAAGGCAAATTCGAGGTGTATCTCTCAGACACTGACTGTTGTCAGTTCCGTTCAGGCGCCAGACAAATATCAGGAACGCGCACCGAGTCAATAAAGCTGCCGAATCGGCATGCGGGAACAAAAAACCGCTTCCGCAGGTTATAGAGTTGAGGATTCTGCCAAGGGTGCCATTGACTGAGGGAAGATGCGTTGCCTAAGCTCCACGGTCTAGTATGGATTTGCTTTTTCGCAGCACCAAGCGTGCTTGGACGCGCCGGGCAGCGCCGGTTTCAGGCAATTTTGCCGCAAGGTGAGGCGAAAGCGCCAAATCTCCAATTACAGGGAATGGGAAGTTAGGGCGGGCCGCCGCAAAAGATCGGGACAATTTAATAAAATGGCGGAAATCGACTGCATGGAAAAAACCAGCATCACCGATGCGGTGAAACGGCTGGATGCGGCTGTCGGACATCTGGAAACAGCGGTTCAGCGACGCATGGACGCGGACAGGTCCTTGAATTCTCTTCAAGATGACCTGCAAAGGCTTGGTGAGGACCGGTCGCAGCTGGCAGCTTCGCTTGACGAGAGCGAAGCCCGCGCACTGCGGCTTGAAGAAGCCAACAAGGATGTCTCCAGACGGCTGGTATCGGCAATGGAGACCATCCGGAGTGTTCTGGACGCTCACGGGGGCTGATTCACGGGAGACCGACGACGGATGACGCAGATAACAGTCACGATTAACGGCAAATCGTTTCGCATGGCCTGCGACGACGGCGAGGAAGACCGTCTGATGGGGCTGGCAGACCGATTCGATGGCTGGATATCGGAGCTGAAGGGCTCGTTTGGAGAAATCGGTGACCAACGCCTGACGGTGATGGCCGGGATCATGGCGACTGACCAGTTGTCGGAACTTGAACGTAAAGTGAAGTCGCTTGAGCAGGATCTGGCGAACGCAAAGCAGCAACAGGTGGCTGCGCTGGACAACATGAGCCAGAACGAGGAAGAGCTATCCAGGGCTGTCAACACGGCGGCTGCGCGGATCGAAAGCCTTGCCGACGGTCTGACCAAGAGCCTGCGGTCCCAGGAACCGTCATAATCGTTCCCGGTTTTGATTTCAGAAATACTTCGTTTGTGACGAAATCGATGTCGCTCTGGTAATTGCCGGAGCGCGGGTCTATATGCGGTAGTTGCGGCTGCCCGATACGTCAGGAACATTATCCCCGGGGCCTTACGCATTCCTTCGGGAGCTGTCCCTGCTCTGGGCCGTGGTCCGTTGCATACGGCGCCCACCTACATTGTAGGTTTCCCGGGATTGCAATTCCAACGGTCGGACGGCTGCGCTTGCCTTTGTTGATGGGGCAATCCGGGCAGGACAACGAAATTCTTGAGAGCCCATGACAGACGTAACGACACCTGCCGCCAAAAAAGATGCACTCAGAAAAGAGGCACTGGCCCGCCGCACGGCTATGGACGAGCTTGAGCGCATTGAAAAAAGCCTGCAACTCGTCGATCACAGTGATACCCTGCCGCTTCCCGAAGGGGCGGTGGTCGCAGGTTTCTGGCCGATACGCGACGAGATCGATCCCAGGCCGCTACTCGACAGATTGCGTCAAAGGGGACACAGGCTCAGCCTGCCCGTGATGACGGGCCCCAGCCTGATCTTCAGGAGCCTTGAAAGGGACACGGAACTGGTTTCTGCCGGTTTCGGCTGCCGCGAACCGGGGCCGGACGCGATGGAACTTCGCCCTGATGTCCTCCTGATGCCGCTGGCGGGCTTCGATGCCTCAGGCAACCGCATCGGATATGGCAGGGCCTACTACGACACCACTATTTCAGGGCTTGAGAAGACCGGGGCTCTTCTGTGTATCGGCATTGCCTTTTCCCTTCAGGAGGTTGACCGCGTGCCGACAGAAGCGCATGACAAACCTTTACACGGAATCCTGACCGAACAGGGCTACAGGTCGTTCGGCTGATCTGGCGAGGGTTTATGCGAATTTTGTTTCTTGGCGATCTGGTCGGCCGCACGGGACGCACCGCCGTAATCGAGCAGCTTCCGGAAATTGTGGAAACCAACAGACTCGATTTCGTAATCGTCAACGGCGAAAACGCGGCTTCAGGCTTCGGTATTACCGAGGCCATCCTGCAGGATGTTCTGGATGCCGGCGCGGATGTGGTGACCACCGGCAATCACGTCTGGGATCAGCGAGACACGCTCGTCTACATTGAGCGGCAGGATCGCTTGTTGCGACCGGTAAACTATCCGGCAGGCACACCTGGCCGGGGAGCCCATCTGTACACTGCGCGCAATGGTGCGCAGGTGATGGTCGCAAATGTCATGGGCAGGGTGTTCATGGACGCGATGGACGATCCCTTCGCCGCGATCGACAAGGTGGTCGGCGAGTGTCCGCTCGGGCAGGTGGCCGATGCCATTGTCATTGACATGCATGCAGAAGCTACAAGCGAAAAACAGGCGATGGGTCACTTTCTGGACGGGCGCGTTAGCCTGGTCGTGGGAACCCACACCCATGTTCCGACCGCCGATCACCAGATCCTGGAGCAAGGGACGGCCTTCATGTCGGATGCTGGTATGTGCGGGTCCTATGACAGTGTGCTCGGGATGGAAAAAGAGGAACCGGTCAACCGCTTTCAGCGCAAGATTCCCGGATCCAGGTTCACACCCGCCACAGGTGTTGCAACGATTTGCGGTATCGCCATCGAAACTGACGATCGCACGGGCCTTGCGGAACGGATTGAACCGCTTCGGATCGGCGGCCGGCTGGAACCGGTGCTGCCGTCATTCTGGAACACAGCCGGCTGATCAAGTCCGTAGCTGCGTCTCACCGCTGGATTTTCGCAGACAATTTGCCTATAAGCGGCCCAGTTTTCGTCAAGACCATCCTCAAAGAACCGAGAAGAGCCATGGCAGGCCATTCAAAATTCAAGAACATCATGCACCGCAAGGGCCGTCAGGATGCCGCGCGGTCCAAGACGTTCTCCAAGCTTTCCAAGGAAATCACCGTTGCCGCGAAGATGGGCGACCCGGATCCGGATTCGAACCCGCGCCTGAGGCTGGCCGTGCAGAATGCCAAGGCACAGTCCATGCCGAAGGACAACATTCAGCGGGCAATCAACAAATCCCAGACCGGCGATGGCGACAGTTACGAAGAAATTCGCTACGAGGGCTATGGTCCTGCAGGCGTTGCCGTTGTCGTTGAGGCCTTGACCGACAATCGGAACCGGTCCGCGTCGAATATCCGTTCCTATTTTACAAAGTGCGGTGGGTCGCTCGGAGAAACCGGATCCGTTTCCTTCATGTTCGATCGCGTCGGCGAGATCGTGTACAAGCTGGAAGCCGGTGAGGCCGAAGCGGTGCTGGAAGCTGCGATCGAAGCAGGCGCTGAAGATGTCCAGTCCGACGAAAGCGGTCACACAATCTATGCAGCGTTCGAAGATCTCAACGATGTCGCCAAGGCATTGGAAGAAGCGCTGGGAGAAGCGGATTCCACCAAGATCATCTGGAAGCCACAGAACCTGACACCGGTCGATGCGGACAAGGCCCAGACCCTGATGAAGCTGATCGACATGCTCGAGGATGACGATGACGTGCAGAACGTCTATTCGAATTTCGACGTCGATGAGGAAACAATGGAAGCCCTGGCGTCCTGACGTTTCGCGATTGCGGTTTCAAGACCCCGGCCCAGCCGGGGTTTTTTGTTTCGAGGTCCGGAGGCACGCCCCACCCTGATCTCCCTTCCCCTTTTCGGAACAGGGGAGGTTAAGTTGAACTTCCGAATAGACTGGAGAATTTCAATGTTCGGAATCTACGAGCTCACAAAGACAGATCCGAAATCGTTGCAGGAACGAGCCCTGAAACTGTCTGAAGAAGCCGGCGAACTGGCGCAGGCCGTGCTGTCGGTAACCAACGCACCTGGCAGCGCTTACAAGAACCATTCGATTGATGATGTGCGTGAAGAAGCTGTTGATGCTGCAATCGTTGCCCTGAGCCTGCTGGCGCATACCACCGAAACCCGCGAGGAATTCGAAAACGAACTGCACCGGCTCATGATCGGAAAATGCGCAAAATGGAGCGAAAAAATTAGTCCCCGGAGAGACTTACCGGAGTAGAGGGTCGAGCGCCGGCATGCTGGTCAGCGCTGCCACCGCGATCAGGACATAGGCGAATTTTCTGTAAACCGCAGGATCAGCTTTGCTGAATCCGCGCGCGCCGGCGAAGATCGCCAGGCCATAGACCGGGACGGCCATGATCAGCAGGCGAAAAACCTCCTGCGTGAAAAACCCATTCAAGGTGTAGGCGACGAATGTCCCGACGCTTGCCAGCGTGAAAAAGACAATCATGTTGGCTCTCACGATTGCCGGATCATTCGCGCTGGACAGCCACATGGCGACCACCGGCGGTGCGGAGACCTGTGAAATGCCGCCAAGAACTCCCGAAACGCTGCCAGTTGCAAATGAAACCGCTGCTGCAGGCTGCCTGTGATACCGCCAACCGGAAATCAACAGTGCCAGGAGACAGGTGACGATTGCGAAAATCGCCCACCGCAAGATCAGGACGTCGGTACTCGCAAGCAACCAGGCGCCCAGATGAACGAAAATCACGGCGCCAAAGGCAGCCGGCAGAACGGTTGCCCAATTGCAGTGCCTGACTGCACGGATCAGCAGGGGCAGGGTCACGATGCTGTCAATGAACAGAAAAGTGGCCGCCGCAGTGGCTGGAGCAACGACACTTGTTGCAACCGGAATGAAAATCATTCCTGCACCAAATCCGGAAAACCCCCTCACGCAACCCGCCACAAAGAGAACCGATGCAAGAAACAACAGCAATTCAGGTGCGAAAGGGTCAAAAATTCCAAGCATGAACACGCACCAGCGGATAGTTACAGATCGGCTGCAAAACCGGACATGATTGTGGTCGGCGGCATTGCGGCGAAGGCCCGGACGAAACAGTCCCCAGTCTTGCCGACGCAGCCGTACCGCCGGGTTTTGGACAGGCTTTCCGGTGGTAAGCCGCGCTTTCGCTGGCGTCAACGGGGAAGTTTTGTTACCGGTTTGTTCCATGACACATGCGATTCGATTGCTCGGAATTGATCCGGGATTGCGGCGCACCGGCTGGGGCATGATAGAAACGGCCGGAAACCGGCTGTCTTTCATTGCGTCCGGGACGGTCACCTCCGACAACAAGAAGAGCCTGGCCGAGCGGCTCGTGGAGTTGCACGACGGGCTTCGCGAGGTTGTCAGTCGGCATGACCCAATGGAAGCTGCGGTCGAGCATACCTTCGTCAACAAGGATGCAGGAGCGACATTGAAGCTTGGGCAGGCGCGCGGTATTGCGTTGCTGGTGCCATCGCTTGCCGGATTGCCGGTTGCCGAATACGCGCCGAACCTGGTCAAGAAAACCGTCGTTGGCACGGGCCATGCGGAAAAGGACCAGATCCGGGCCATGGTGAAGATCCTCATGCCGAAGGCAACTTTCAATTCAGACGATGCTGCGGATGCGCTTGCCATCGCCATCTGCCATGCACAGCACCGGGGCAGTGCGTCGGCGCGTCTTGCAGCGCAGGGGGCGGCATGATCGGCAAACTCAAGGGAACGATCGACAGTTACGGCGAAGACCACGTGATCCTCGATGTTCACGGCGTCGGCTATCAGGTTCATTGTCCTGCGCGTATTCTGCAGGGATTGCCGCGCGCGGGAGAAGCAGCGGTGCTCTTCATCGAAACGATTGTGCGCGAGGACATGATCAGGCTCTACGGTTTCGGGCACGAATCCGAACGGGAATGGTTCCGTATTCTGATGACGGTTCAAGGCGTGGGTGCCAAGGTCGCGCTGGGAATCCTCGGTATCCTCAAGGCGAGTGAGGTTGCCAATGCGATTGCGCTGGGTGACAAAGCCACGATTTCACGCGCGCCGGGTGTCGGCAAACGGGTGGCGGAGCGACTGCTGACCGAGCTCAAGGACAAGGCTCCGGGACTTGCAAGTGTCGATCAGGGCACGATCGCTGTATCGCAGAGCGTTTCGGAAAATGTGGCGGCCCGGCCTGTTGCGGAAGCGGTTTCCGCGCTAACAAATCTGGGCTATGCACAGGCGCAGGCGAGTGCGGCTGTTGCCAAGGCCATGCAATCGGCTGGCGAGGACGCATCGACCGAGACACTGATCCGCCTCGGCTTGAAGGAATTGGCTGTATGATAGCCTTAACCTACACGGTTATTGCGATTGTTTTTGTAACCCTTGGCATCGGCGGGATCATGTATCTCGATCACCGCTTCTCCCAGTCTGTCGGAGACCGGCAATTTGCCATGAAAGGACGCCGGATCGATACCGACGACCCGTTTGTGCGCAGTCAGTTTCGTAAGTTCCATGCGCTCAGGGTTGCCTGGTCGATCCTGCTGATCGTGCTCTTGTTTGTGGTCGTAAGCCATGTCGGATGACAGCCGTATCGTTACGCCGGAAATCCGCGGCGATGAAATCGACAGCACCATGCGCCCCCAGGTGCTGGACGATTTTGTCGGTCAGGCGCAGGCACGTGCCAACCTGAAGGTTTTCATCGGGGCGGCAAAAGCCCGCGGCGAAGCACTGGATCACGTGCTCTTCGTAGGTCCTCCGGGCCTGGGCAAGACCACGCTGGCCCAGATCATGGCGCGTGAACTCGGTGTCAATTTCCGGGCAACCTCCGGACCGGTTATCGCAAAGTCGGGAGATCTTGCGGCGCTGCTGACCAATCTGGAAGAACGGGATGTTCTGTTCATCGACGAAATCCATCGTTTGAACCCGGCAGTGGAGGAAGTGCTCTATCCTGCGATGGAGGATTATCAGCTGGACCTGATCATCGGAGAAGGGCCTGCTGCACGTTCGGTCAAGATTGACCTTGCAAAGTTCACTCTGGTTGCCGCAACAACGCGCCTCGGGCTTCTCACCACCCCGTTGAGGGACCGTTTCGGCATACCCGTGCGCTTGCAGTTCTATACAGTCGAGGAACTGGAACACATCGTCAAACGCGGTGCCTCGATCATGGGGATCGGCATAGCCGAAGACGGTGCACGCGAGATTGCCAAGCGATCGCGCGGGACACCACGTATCGCCGGCCGCCTGCTCAGACGGGTCCGGGATTTTGCCATCGTTGAGGGTATTGAAAGGGTCGACAGGGCGCTTGCCGACAGGGCTCTGTTGCAGCTCGAAGTGGACAGCGCCGGCCTCGACGGTCTCGATCGCCGGTATCTCAAGCAAATCGCCGTCAATTTCGGTGGCGGACCGGTCGGCATCGAAACGATTGCGGCGGCATTGTCGGAGCCCAGGGATGCAATCGAGGAAATTGTTGAGCCCTATCTGATCCAGAACGGGTTTTTGCAACGCACTCCACGCGGTCGCCTTCTGACGCCAATGGCCTTCGCTCACCTCGGTCTTGCAGTCCCCGAGCGGTCCGAAATTTCGCAGATGGGGCTGTTTGCCGACCCTGAATAGAAGGGTCACCTGAAAGAATGCGCGCAACTCGTCTAAATTGTCGGAAGACGCGCCTTCTCGGTTAAGTCTTTGTTGGCGAATCTCTTCGTATTGTCCCGTTAACTATGCGGGGGACACTATGCGTAAGCGGCTTTCATCTAAACTGGCTCTTATGTTCTTGGCTGGCGCACTGACGATGTGCGTGGCTATTGTTACGGTTACGTCAACTCTGTCACGCGACGTGGCGAACGGTCAGGCGGACAACAGCCTGCAAAGCGCGACCAAGGCGAAACAAAAGGTTCTGGAACTGGCGCTGGACCAGATCACCTACAGTGCGAAGTTCTTCGTTTCGCTCGAAGAGGCCAAGGACAGCCTCATGAAGACGATGGTCGGCTGGAAGAACCTGAAGGAGGGGCAGCAGGAGACGCTCCGCAAGATCTTCGTGGCGGATAATCCGCATCCGCCGCATGAGCGTCATCTGCTCCTGGAACCGGCGGAATCGAACTATTACGTGAACAATCACAAGGTCGTTCACCCGGTTTATCAGGACGTTATTTCCCAGGGACTATTCTCCGACGCGGCACTCGCCAATCCGGATGGCTTCATTACCTACAGCTATCGAAAGGGCCCTGAATTCGCATTCCATGTCGAAGACGAAGAGATCAGCGGCAATCCCGTCCAGATGGCAATGGGCAAACTGTATGAAGCTGCCAATGCCGGGACGCTTGCCGCGGGCCAGATCTATTCATCCGGTTTCGTCGCAGGCAAGCATGGCAAGGTTTCGCTGGTACTTGCTGCTCCGGTCTTTTATCTGGACCGCTTTTTCGGAGCTGTTGCCTTCAGCACGGACATGCAAAAGCTGGCTGCGCTCCTGAACGAACCGACGGGCATAGGCGAAAGTGAGCAGATCTTTCTTGTCGACGCGGCGGGAACGCTGGTGCAACTGGATCAGACCGGCGGGGCCGCTGCTGTGTATTCGCTCGCCGAAATCGCTGCAGGAGATCGCCTCATTGCACTGAATGGCAGCGATTACCGGTACGCCGAAGCGCAAAACAGTTTCGAGAACACGCCGTATGGAGTGGTTGAAGCTGTCAAGCAGACGGAACTGGCTGCTGCTGCGGATCGCATCACTTACGGCGCGATCATCTCAGGCTTTCTTTGTCTTGTCCCTGTTGTCGGCCTCATCTGGTGGGTGACGCGGCGCATGTTCGCACCGATGGAGCACCTTTCGGTTGCGGCAAGCAAGATTGCCGATGGGGATCTCGAGGTGGCCGTGGATGCAACCGAACGGCAGGATGAAATTGGCCGCATGGCGCGGTGTATCGAGGTCTTCAAGGACAATTCCCTCGAACGGGAACGTCTCGCCTCGGAACGCAAGGTCGGGCACATCGCGCGTGAAAAACGCGAAAAGCTGATTGATTCACTGATCGCTGATTTCCGGGCCGAATCGCAATCCGTGCTGGAACTTGTCGAAACCAATATTTCCAGGGTCGAGGACGTATCGTCCGCTTTGAACGAACGCTCGACATCTGCGACCGAACAGGGTCAGGCGGCTGTTTCAACATCCGAAAACGCATCTTCCAACGTCGAGGCCGTGGCATCGGCAACGGAAGAGTTGAATGCTTCCATTTCGGAGATCTCCCGACAGGTTGAAACGACCGCTTCAATTGTCGAGCAGACCACCGCCGCCGCGCAAGGGTCCAATGCCAAGATCTCCGGACTTGCCGAAGCTGCCAACAAGATCGGAGACGTGTTGTCCCTGATCTCGGAAATTGCGGAACAGACCAATCTGCTCGCGCTGAACGCGACGATCGAGGCGGCGCGCGCAGGCGATGCCGGCAAGGGATTTGCCGTTGTTGCGTCCGAAGTGAAGTCGCTCGCCGGACAAACGGCAAAGGCAACGGAAGAGATTTCAGCACAGATAGCGGCGATCCAGGCCTCAACGTCGGAAGCTGTTGAAGAAATCGCGCGGGTTTCGGAATCCGTCGAAGAAGTCAATTCCTACACCATAACGATTTCCGAAGCCGTACAGCAGCAGGGGTCCGCGACGGGTGAGATATCCCGAAATGTCGCCGAAGCCGCCGATGGAACGCGCAGCGTTGCGACGACAGTTGCTTCCCTGAACGAAGGCGTTGCGGAAAATTCTGCCGCAGTCGGCGACATGCTGACTGCGACGCTGGAAATGAAGCAGCAGGCGGAACAGATCCGCGCATCGGTGGAGAAATTTCTTTCCGAGGTTGCAGCTGCCTAGTTGCGAACCTAGGTATGCGACGGGCCTTCCGGTCAGGAGACCGGGGGCCTTTTGCATGTTTTCAATTGTGAGGAAAGCGCCGTGACGGAATGGCCGGACCTGTCGGGTCGCCTGGAAGAAGGTGGCCATGTGCTCCCAGTGCGCGTGTATTACGAGGACACCGATTTCACCGGTATCGTCTATCACGGTGCCTATGTGCGTTTTTTCGAGCGCGCACGGTCCGATTTTCTTCGACTGATGGGTATTCATCACAAGGAGCTGGCGGAAGGCGCGCACGGCAATGCGCTGGCCTTCGCGGTCCGTGGGATGACGCTCGACTTTCAAAAACCGGCGCGGATCGACGATATCCTTCAGGTTCACACCAGTCTGTCGGAATACAGGGGCGCCAGAATCAAACTCGACCAGCTTGCCTACAGAGGTGAAGAACTGCTCGTTTCCGCCGCTGTTACCGTCGCCGTGATCACGAATGAAGGCAGGCCGACACGGTTGCCGGTCAAACTTTCCGAAAAACTTGCCCGTCATGCTCCGGACGATTTACTCGATGGATGAATGATTTGCGGGTAGCGTCGGACCGACCTGCGTCAAGAATTCGGTAAATTATTGTAAAACAGATTCTGACGTTAATCTTGCAGTAACCTTAATTGATTCCTTTTAAGAAGAGCTCGCTTTGCTCGGCGAAGTCCCAGTTTTGACAAATTCAAACGTCAGAGAGGCGGCTGGATATCGAAAGCTGGCGTTTTGATTCCGGACAGCTGCTTCAGTCTCCGGAGACATGGATAGACAACAACGTCAGACGGCCCAGGGGTCATTGAATTTATGGAAACACTTGTCCAATCGACATTGGCGGCGCCGGAAGGCGACATTTCTTTTTTCTCGCTGTTCTGGCAAGCGCACATCGTCGTCAAGATCGTGATGGTCGGCTTGCTGGTTTCATCCGTGTGGTGCTGGGCGATCATTGTCGACAAGGTGATGCTGGTCGGAAGGACTCGGCGCCAGATGAGCCGCTTCGAAACGGTGTTCTGGTCGGGTCAGTCCCTTGAGGAGCTCTACGGCACGCTGCACAACCGGGTGAACCACTCGATGGCTGCGCTGTTTGTCGCCGCCATGCGCGAGTGGAAGCGCAGTCACGAAGGACCACGTCCGGCAATCGGATCGCTGCAACAGCGAATCGACCGCGTGATGGATGTGACCATTCAAAGGGAAGCGGAGCGGCTTGAAAGCCGATTGCTGATCCTGGCGACCGTCGGATCCGCGGCTCCGTTTATCGGCCTGTTCGGAACGGTCTGGGGGATCATGACCGCCTTTCAGGCGATTGCGGCCTCGGAAAGCACGAACCTTGCCGTTGTTGCTCCCGGGATCGCCGAAGCCCTGTTTGCAACGGCGCTCGGTCTTCTTGCCGCGATTCCGGCCGTGATCGCCTACAACAAGTTTGCTTCCGATGTCGGCAAGGCCGTCGCGCGCATGGAGGGGTTTGCGGACGAGTTTTCAGCGATCCTTTCGCGCCAGATCGACGAGAGGGGCTGAGCGATGTCCATGCAGGTCGGTTCCGGTCAGGCTGGTGGCGGACGGCGCGGACGGCGGCGAAAGCGCACTGTTCTGATGACCGAGATCAACGTGACGCCTTTTGTTGATGTCATGCTGGTCCTTCTGATCATATTCATGGTGGCGGCACCGTTGCTGACGGTTGGCGTGCCCATCGATTTGCCGGAAACGCAGGCCAAGGCGCTTGAAGGTGACACCGAGCCGATAACCATTTCAGTGAGCTCTGCCGGCGAGATCTTCATTCAGGATACGGCCATCGCCATCGACGAAGTGGTTCCCAAACTCGAGGCAATTGCTGCCAACGGCTATGAAGAACGCATTTACGTGCGCGGCGATCAGGATGCCGACTACGGCACAATGATGAAACTCATGGGCCGCATCAATGCGGCCGGGTTCAAACGTCTAGGACTTGTCACTCTGGAAGAACGGGACTCGTAACGCGTCATGCGCGCAGGTCTCATAGCGTCTTTGGCCGGTCATTCGGCAATACTGGTCTGGGGCCTGATCGCCTTTCCGGACGCGGAGAGTTTTTCCGTCCCGCAAGTGGAATCGTTGCCGGTGGACCTGATTCCGGTCGAAGAATTCACGCAGCTTCGCCTCGGCGAGAGGACGGCGGAAATTCGTGAGGTCGCTGCGATAGCACCAAGTGAAACCGAGACCGAGGAACCGCCGCAACCCGCCGACAAACCGGGTGAAAGCCAGGTACAGCAACCGTCGCCACCGACCCCTTCTCCAGAACCGGAACCTACACCGACGCCTGAACCGGAGCCGGTCGCAGAACCCGAGCCTGCGCCCGAACCGGAACCGGCCCCGGCACCTGAACCCGTGCCGGCTGCCGAGCCGGAGCCTGCTCCCGAACCGGCGCCCCAACAGGAAGCTGCTCCCACGCCACAGCCGATCGTGACGAGTGCCACTCCGCGATCCAAACCGAAACCGCCGCGCCGCGCGCCGGAACCGCCGAAGGACGACTTCGATTCGACCGAGATCGCCGCGCTGTTGAACAAGGTCGAACCGGCAACGCAGCAGGGGAATGCGTCGGAGGAACCGGCTGCCCTCGGGTCACGGCAGGGCGCGCAGAACATTCGCATGAGCCAATCGGAACTCGATGCGCTCAGGGGGCAGGTCGCCCAGTGCTGGAACCCTCCGGTCGGTGCTGTCGGAGCGGAAGATCTCAAGGTTCGGGTCCGGTTCAGTCTCTCGCAAAACGGCCAGGTATCGAGCAGTCCGGAGGTCCTGAATTCAAACGGGAATCCTGCTTTTGGCGCCGCTTCGAGCAGCGCGGTCCGCGCGATAATGCGGTGTCAGCCATATTCTCTGCCAATTGCCAAGTATGAAGCATGGCAGGAAGTGATCATCAATTTCGACCCAAGGGAAATGCTTGGGGGTTAGTCAGTCCCTGATAGGGATTTTTCGACAAGGGAGCTTAGTGCTCATGCATGGAATACTAAAAACGCTCTTCAATCCGGCTGGCCTCAGGGCCTGCGGACTTGCTGTTCTTGTGTCCCTTGCTGCTGTTTTTGCTCCCCCCCCGGCTTCGGCTCTGGTCGAAATCGACATCACCCAGGGAAACATCGAACCTTTGCCTATCGCTCTTCCTGCGTTTTCGGCTGAGGGTGGGGACGGCAAACTTGCGGCGGAAATGACCGGTGTGATCGCGTCCGACCTGAAGCGTTCCGGTCTCTTCAACCCGCTCGATCCGGCAAGTTTCATTCAGAAGAACATGAGTGTCAATTCGACACCGCGGTTCGGCGACTGGCGTCAGATCAGTGCGCAGGCGCTGGTTACCGGCACGGTGACGAAGCAGCCAGATGGACGGCTTCGCGCCGAATTCAGGCTATGGGATGTCTTCGCCCAGGAGCAGATGCTCGGTCAGCAATTCTACACAACGCCGGAAAACTGGCGCCGGCTTGCGCATATTATCGCGGATGCAATCTACGAGCGCCTGACAGGTGAAAAAGGCTATTTCGATACCCGCATCGTCTTCGTCGATGAAACAGGAACCAAAGACAAACGGGTCAAGCGTCTTGCTATCATGGACCAGGACGGGGCCAACGTCCGGTACCTGACCCGTGGCGATGACCTTGTTCTGACCCCGCGCTTTTCACCGACCAGCCAGGAAATAACCTACATGTCCTACGGTGGGGCGGATCCGAGCGTTTATTTGCTGAACATCGAAACCGGTCAGAGGGAAATCGTCGGTAACTTCCCGGGCATGACTTTTGCCCCGAGATTTTCTCCTGACGGGCAAAGTGTCGTCATGAGCCTGCAGCAGGGCGGCAACGCCAATATCTTCAAGATGGATCTGAGGTCTCGGCGGACAACACGTCTGACGAACACAGCGGCGATCGACACGAGTCCGTCGTTTTCACCAGACAGCCGGCAAATCGTGTTCGAATCGGACCGGGGCGGTACTCAGCAACTATACGTCATGAATGCCAATGGCGGCGAGGCGCGCCGAATTTCCTTCGGTCCGGGCCGGTATTCGACGCCTGTCTGGTCGCCTCGCGGAGATTTGATCGCCTTTACCAAGCAGCACCAGGGCCGTTTCATGATCGGGGTCATGAAGCCCGACGGCAAGGGCGAGCGCATTCTGACCGAGGGCTACCATAATGAAGGACCGGCCTGGTCGCCGAATGGGCGCGTGCTGGTGTTTTTCCGTGATACGCCCGGGGCAACCGGTGGGCCACAGGTCTGGACGGTCGATCTGACTGGCTACAACGAGCAGCGCGTGGATACGCCGGCTTTTGCGTCGGATCCGTCCTGGTCGCCGCTCATCAACTGATCACGCAATGGATGGGCCCGCCTTCAGGTGGCGCGGTCAGACCTTGTTAACCAGGTTTGCAAAGACTGCCTTAACCAAGTTTGGCTAGAAAGTGTTTACCTAAAGCCGGACAAGCGGATGTCGGGTTGACGGGCTGGGGATGTAGGAGACGGGAATGTTCAATAGAGATACTGCCGGCCGGGGCGCGCGCTGGATTGTTGTCTGTTTCGCGCTGCTTTTCGTGGCGGCATGCGCCCAGAATAAGCCAGACGGGCTTTCAAGCAACGTGAAACCGGGAACCGGTCAGGACTTTGTCGTGAATGTCGGCGACCGCGTTTTCTTCGAAGAGGATCAGTCGGTCCTGAACGCCAAGGGGCAGTCGACGCTCGCAGGTCAGGCCAAATGGCTCAACCGTTACTCGCAATATACGATCACTGTCGAGGGGCACGCGGATGAGCGCGGTACCCGGCAATACAACATTGCTCTGGGTGCACGGCGAGCGGCAGCAGCGCGCGACTACCTGGTGTCGCAGGGCGTGAGCGCGTCGCGGATCAAGACGATCTCCTATGGCAAGGAACGCCCGGTGGCGGTCTGTAACGACAGCAGTTGCTGGTCGCAGAACCGGCGCGCCGTCACGGTGCTGAACAACGCCACGAACTGATCCTCGGGTCCCGAGACCCGAATTTGACAAGAGGCCGGGCAATTTGTCCGGCCTTCGGCATTTCGGGTGCGCAAAATGGGGCTTTCTGCGAAACCCGGGGCAGATTGTCAAAATTTAGCCGAAGTCCGGGCGCTCTGTGCCCTTGAGTGCAGAGCCGGGCATGTTAAGACTTCACGCATGAGGGGCTGACGAGCAATCGTGCACCTGGCCCGCTTGAAGGGCGGTTTCGAAGTTTCGTGCTCGTGAGTCTCTGAACCGGAGGACCGAATGCAGAATTACAAGGCACTTGCAAGTATCTTTCTGGCGCTGGTTTTGACCATTGCGGCCACACCGTCCGAGGCTCAGTTGTTCGGGCGGAAAAAAGACGATTCATCCGTCAGGATCGGTCAGCTTGAAGAACGGATACGGGCGCTGACAGGACAGATCGAGCAACTGTCCTTCCAGATGCGGGAAATGCAGGATCAGATGCGCCGCATGCAGGAAGACAACGAGTATCGGTTTCAACAGCTGGAAGGCGGGACACCAGGAAAAAGATCCGGGCTTGAGCCAAGCGGTGCTCCAGGCAGCACGGCCCCGGGGCTTGCCGCCGATGGCACACCCCAGGGCGGAAATCTGGTCACTCCTGACGGCGGACTGGCAACTCTTTCGGCGAACGGATCCGGCGACGGAAACTGGTCCGATACAGGCGGATATGAAAACGGCGGCGGATTGCCCTCCGACGGGCCGATCAATCTGGAACAGTTGGCCAAGGGGCTTGAGACGGTCCCCGGGGCCGGCCTTGACCTTGCACCCGACCCAAATCTTGCCACCGATGACGACGCGATCGCCGGTATCATTGGAAGCGGAGATCCGAGGTCGGACTACGACGAAGCCTATTCGCTTGCGGTCAACGGTGATTATTCAAACGCTGAACGGGGCTTCAGAACATTTCTGGAAACATATCCCGACAGTGATCTCACTCCCAATGCCCAGTACTGGCTCGGCGAAAGCCTTCTGGCGCAACAGGATTATCGCGGAGCGGCAGATGCCTTCCTGAAAACCTATACGGATTTTCCCGGTAACAGCAAAAGCCCGGACAGCCTTCTGAAGCTGGGTGTCTCGCTGCGTGGACTTGGGCAGTCCGCCGCCGCATGTGCGACATTTTCCGAACTTTTGAACAAGTATCCTGATGCAGCGCCGGCAGTTCTGTCAGAAGCGCGGGACGAACGCCTCCGTGCGCAATGTTCCTGACCAACCGGTCGAGACGCCCGGGCTCCCTGATGATGCCGTCGACGCGCTCTTTTCCGGACTGAATTCCTTTTCCAATCTTTCACTTGCGGTGTCCGGCGGAGCCGACTCCCTTTGTCTCTTGGTACTGTTCGGCGAATGGAGCCGGCGGGTCTCCTGGAAGGGTCGCGCGGAAGTCATTGTTGTCAATCACGGCCTCCGTCAGGAGAGTGATGCGGAAGCCCGTTTCGTGGTCGACGTTGCGAAACGAAGCGGATACGCAGCATCAGTGCTCCGATGGGAAGGCGAAAAGCCGCAAAGCAATGTGCAGGAGGCGGCGAGAACGGCCCGCTATTGCCTGATCGCCCGACGAATGAAAGCGACCGGTGCCGAGGCGCTCCTGCTCGGGCATCACCTTGACGACCAGGCCGAGACATTCCTTGACCGACTGACACGCGGAAGCGGCATTTCCGGATTGAGCGCAATGGCTGCCGATGAACGCGACGGGCCGGAGGGGTTGCGTTTGTTGCGTCCTTTCCTGAGCGTCAGGAAATTGCGTCTGGAAGCCAGTTTGCGCGAACGCGGCCAGGACTGGTGCACGGATCCTTCCAATCTCGACATGAAGTACAAACGAAGCAGACTCAGGAACATCCTCGGTCTGCTGAACGAAGAGGGCCTGTCGGTGGAGCGCGTCGCGGAGACCGCAGCACACATTCGACGGTCTCGCGATGCACTTGAATTCGCCGTTCGGGATGTCGTGTCGAGGAAGGTCGAATTCCATTCGGCAGGACCTGCAAGACTGAACAGAGAGGTTTTTGCCGCGTTGCCCGATGATCTGCGTTTGCGGCTTCTCAACGAGATCATGACACATGTCACAGGCGTTCGGGCGAGGCCGCGCCTGGCAAAGCTGCAGTCCCTGGACGCCGCCCTGAATTGCGGTGAAAGTCTCCGCCAGTCGCTTTGCGGAACGATGTTCGAAGCAGGTGCCGAAACGATCTGGTGCTGGCGTGAACCCGGGCGGGTCCCTCCTATGACGCTCAGCAAATTCTACAGGCAAGGTATCTGGGACAACCGTTTCGCCTATTCTGTGCTGGTTGATCGGCAGAGCATCGACGAACCGGACGGATTGCGACTCGGTCCCTTGTGTCATGCTCCGGCGGGCGCGGCGGACTTTGTCTGGCCTGAAGGCTGGCCGAAAGCGGCATTTGATTGCTCGCCGGTTGTCTGGTCACCGGATGGTCTCATTTTCACCCAATCTGCATCACTTCCTGTTCAACCGGGTAAAAATAACCATAGCTGCACCTTGGATTTGGCGAGATTGCCGATCCGGGGTAAATTATCGGACAACAGTCGGGACAATGGGGACGTTTGCGGGGAAATCTAGAGTTTTCCTCTTGTTAATCTTCTGATAGACGTCCGGGCTTAACAAATTAGTCAGCGCATATGCGCATTATGGCGCACCGCCTTGGCAGCGGGCTCTGGGCGACCTATCTACGCTCTGAGGAATTGTAACCGCGTGCAGTATGACGCGTTGGGCGGTTAAGGGAACGAAATGAACGCACATTTTCGCAACTTTGCTCTTTGGGTGATAATCGCCCTGCTTTTGATCGCATTGTTCCAGCTGTTTCAAAGCCCTGCGCAACAGGGTGCAACCAATGACATCGCCTATTCCGATTTCATGAGACAGGTTGACAATGGCGAAGTCAGATCCGTGACAATTCAGGAACAGAAGATCACCGGTCTGTATAACAGCGGTGGAGCCTTCCAGACCTATGCGCCGGACGGGGCCCAGTATGTCGACGAACTTCGCGGCAAGGGCGTCCTGATCAAGGCCACTCCGCCGGCTGAAAATTCTCCATTGCTGAGCGCCCTGTTCTCCTGGCTGCCGATGCTGATCATTCTGGGTATCTGGATCTTCGTGATGCGCCAGATGCAAGGGTCGGGCGGCAAGGCGATGGGTTTCGGCAAATCGAAGGCCAAACTGCTGACCGAGGCGCACGGACGGATCACTTTTGAAGACGTTGCGGGCATCGACGAAGCCAAGGAAGACCTTCAGGAGATCGTCGAGTTTCTGCGCGATCCGCAAAAATTCCAGCGCCTGGGCGGCCGTATTCCGCGCGGCGTGCTGCTAGTTGGTCCTCCAGGGACCGGTAAGACGCTGACTGCGCGTGCCGTTGCGGGTGAAGCAAACGTTCCGTTCTTCACGATTTCCGGTTCCGATTTCGTGGAAATGTTCGTTGGCGTGGGCGCATCGCGTGTCCGCGACATGTTCGAACAGGCCAAGAAAAACGCTCCCTGCATCATCTTCATCGACGAAATCGATGCCGTGGGCCGTCACCGCGGTGCTGGCCTCGGCGGGGGTAACGACGAACGCGAACAGACATTGAACCAGCTGCTGGTCGAGATGGACGGGTTCGAGCCCAACGAAGGCATCATCATCATCGCGGCGACCAACCGACCTGACGTTCTCGATCCGGCGCTGCTGCGTCCGGGCCGTTTTGATCGTCAGATTGTCGTGCCGAACCCGGATATCACTGGCCGCGAGAAGATCCTCAAGGTTCATATGCGCAAGGTTCCGCTGGCACCTGACGTGGACGTCAGAACGCTGGCGCGCGGCACCCCCGGTTTTTCCGGTGCGGATCTGATGAACCTCGTCAACGAGGCAGCTCTCCTGGCGGCACGCCGGTCCAAGCGGCTTGTCACGATGGCCGAATTCGAAGACGCCAAAGACAAGGTGATGATGGGCGCCGAACGCCGGACTCTGGTCATGACCGAGGAAGAGAAGAAACTGACGGCCTATCACGAGGCGGGCCACGCACTCGTTGCGCTTCATCAGGACGCCTCCGATCCTATCCACAAGGCGACCATCATTCCGCGCGGACGAGCGCTTGGCATGGTGATGCGTCTTCCGGAAAAGGACCAGGTGTCTTTGACGCGTGCCAAGTGCAAGGCCGACCTTGCCGTTGCCATGGGTGGCCGGGTCGCAGAAGAAATGATCTTCGGCTACGAAAAGGTTACCTCCGGCGCGACGGGTGATATCCAGATGGCAACCAAGCTTGCCCGTGCAATGGCCACGCAGTTCGGGATGTCCGACAAGCTGGGTCCGCTGCTCTACGGAGAGAACCAGGAAGAGGTTTTCCTCGGCCATTCGGTTGCGAAGAACCAGAATGTCTCCGATGAGACCCAGAAAATCGTTGATGCGGAGATCAAGTCCTTCGTCAATCAGGGATATGAAACCGCGAACAAGATCCTGGGCGACCATGAAGATCAGCTCCATACGATCGCGAAAGGTCTTCTGGAATACGAAACCCTGTCCGGAGACGAGATCAAGGACCTTCTTGATGGCAAGCCGCCCGTGCGCGACACCGATGACGACCAGCCGATCGGGCGTTCGTCTGCGGTGCCCACGGCCGGAGCCAAACGGGGTGGTGACGAGGCCAGTGGCGGAATGGAGCCGCAGCCCCAGTCCTGATCCTTTCTGCTATCAGGTACAAGATCAGGCAGCCCGGCATTGCCGGGCTGCTTTTTTGCTGATGGTACGGATCGTCAGTGAATAGTAATATTTGCTCACATATTTTGAATAACGCTTCATTTCATTTGCGCTAAAAGGGCGCAACGCAACCGATCAGACAGGTTCGATAGATGCGCAAGTTTTTCGGTACCGACGGAATCCGTGGTCAGGCCAACTCCTATCCCATGACCGCCGAGATGGCATTGAAAGTCGGCATGGCAGCTGGTCTTGCATTCAAGAATGGCGGTCATCGTCATCGCGTCGTGATTGGCAAGGATACGCGCCTTTCCGGATACATGCTGGAATATGCCATGGTTGCAGGATTCACGTCGGTCGGAATGGATGTCTTCCTGCTTGGTCCAATGCCGACGCCTGCGGTCGCGATGCTGACCCGGTCGCTGCGGACAGATCTCGGTGTGATGATCTCAGCGTCGCACAATGCCTTCCATGACAACGGCATCAAGTTTTTCGGACCTGACGGTTTCAAGCTCAGTGATGATATCGAACGGCAGATCGAGGATCTCATCGAGACCGATCTGACATCCCGTCTTGCGGGAACGCGCGATCTTGGACGTGCAAAGCGTATAGACGGCGCCCAACAACGCTATATCGAATTCGCAAAGCGTACGCTGCCGCGGGAAATGAGCCTTGAAGGTCTTCGCGTCGTGATCGATTGCGCCAACGGTGCAGCCTACAAGGTTGCACCGGAAGCACTCTGGGAACTTGGCGCCGACGTCATCTCCATGGGAGTAACGCCGGATGGCTTCAACATCAACAAGGAGTGCGGATCGACCTCGACCCATGCTCTTTCCAGAAAGGTGCACGAAGTCCGGGCCGATATCGGTATTGCCCTCGACGGGGATGCGGACCGGGTCATCATCGTTGACGAAAACGGCCGACAGGTTGACGGCGACCAATTGATGGCTGTTGTGGCCCAGTCCTGGCATGCCAATGACAGGCTTTCCGGTTCCGGGATCGTCGCGACCGTGATGTCGAACCTGGGACTTGAGCGATATCTTGGCAGCATCGGACTGGATCTTGCCCGAACCAAGGTTGGTGACCGGTACGTGGTTGAACACATGCGTGCCAACGGCTTCAACGTCGGAGGGGAACAGTCCGGCCATATCGTCTTGTCGGATTTCGCCACGACAGGCGACGGGCTGATCGCTGCGTTGCAGGTTCTGGCTTGCGTGAAGGATCAGGACAAGCCCGTATCCGAGGTTTGCCGCCGCTTTGAGCCAGTTCCGCAAATCCTGAAAAATGTGCGTTACAGCAGCGGAAAGCCGCTCGAACAGGACCAGGTCAAATCCGCGATTGAGGAAGGGGAAGCCCGCCTCGGAGCCGCAGGCCGCCTGGTAATCCGTGCTTCCGGAACCGAGCCTCTCATCCGTGTCATGGCGGAAGGTGATGATGCCGATCTCGTCAATGAGGTCGTGGACGACATAGCCGGCGTCGTGGCGTCCGTTGCTGCCTGAGACAAAAATTCAAGTAAAAATCTTCGATTAAAGCCGCCTCGAAAGGGTGGCTTTTTTTAACTACTTGCAGATGTAAATTCGCGTTAAAGGTTCCTTAAGGTAAAAAAACTCGGTTAAAGAACAGAGTTAAGCGACCTTTAATGAATTCCCGTCACTATGCCTTCAAGTTTGATGTGTCCGGCACCCGACAAGCGGACGCTCACTGGAAGAGGACGAGGACATGAACTCATTTTTCAAGCGTTTGTCTTTGACCGGCTTTGCAGTCGCGCTTTCCACCGCAGGCTATGCCGCGGATCTGCCGGCTCCGGTCATTGAGCACATTCCCGAAGTGCCCGCCGTCGGTGGCTTATATCTCCGCGGCGATATCGGTTACAAAATTTACAACGACCCGAGCGGAAGCTTCAATGACCCCGTTATCGGAGATCTGCGCTTTCAACGCGAGTCGTTGGACAATGCCTGGATGGTCGGCGTCGGTGTCGGCTACAAGTGGAACAGGTATCTGCGAACCGATCTGACACTTGACTATGAAACCCCTGCACAGGTGAAAGGGTATGCGGTCTGTGGCACATGCGCAGGCGGGTTCTCCGAAGAGTCAACAGACATCGACATCTGGACGTTCATGGTGAACGGGTATGTCGACCTGGGCACGTGGAACCGGATCACGCCTTACGTCGGCGCAGGTATCGGTGCATCTTACCTCAGGACCGACAACACATATTCGATCAATCCCGGCGGTACCGGACGAACGGATTATGATGGGCAACAAAGCCAGTGGAATTTCGCATGGGCGCTGATGGCAGGTGCTTCCTATGCGGTGACCGACAACTGGGAAATCGACGCCGGATACCAGTATCGCGACCTCGGTGATGCGAAAACCGTGAAATTGCATGATGCAGGCACCGGTGAAACCCGGGTTGAATGGGATGACCTGACTGCGCACGAGATCCGTCTCGGCATACGCTACAATTTTGGCGGCCGCAGATCTCCGGCAGCTCCGGTCTATTACGAGCCGCAAGGTCCGATCCAGAGCAACTTCTGATCAGGACTGCACAAACACACTTGGAAAAGGCCGGTCGTTCAGACCGGCCTTTTTGCGTCTGAACCGGATTTGAATTGACCAGGCACGGATAAAGTCCTATTCCCGCAGGTGGGACACCCCTCCCCAACGAGGGGCAACTATCTGCGAGGGTAGACAGATATGACTGATTTTACCGCCAAGCCGGACGTGCGTCCGGCCAATCCCAATTTTTCGTCCGGTCCCTGTTCCAAGCGCCCCGGCTGGTCGCTCGAAGGGCTTTCCGATGCTCCGCTCGGCCGCTCTCACAGGGCGAAACCCGGCAAGGCCAAGCTGGCCGAAGCGATAAACCTGACCCGAAAAATTCTGGAAATCCCGGAAGACTATCGCATCGGTATCGTGCCCGCGTCAGATACTGGCGCCGTTGAGATGGCGCTCTGGTCGCTGCTCGGCGCTCGCGGTGTCGACATGCTGGCCTGGGAAAGCTTCGGCGCAGGCTGGGTGACCGACGTGATCAAGCAACTCAAACTCGAGAATGCGAGAGTTCTTGACGCTCCGTACGGAGAGTTGCCGGACCTGTCCACCGTTGATTTCACCAATGATGTAGTCTTTACCTGGAACGGCACCACTTCCGGCGTGCGTGTGCCAAACGGCGACTGGATACCGGCCGACAGGCAGGGGCTGACGATCTGCGATGCGACGTCCGCCGCCTTTGCGCAGGACCTTGCCTTTGACAAACTGGATGTCGTTACCTTCTCCTGGCAGAAGGTTCTGGGCGGAGAGGCCGCACACGGTGTCCTGATATTGAGCCCGCGGGCCGTCGAACGCCTTGAAACCTATACGCCGTCCTGGCCACTGCCGAAGATCTTCCGACTGACAAAGGCCGGCAAGCTGATTGAGGGCGTTTTCAGGGGCGAGACCATCAACACGCCGTCGATGCTTTGCGTGGAAGATTATCTCGACGCCCTGAAATGGGCCAACGGTGTTGGCGGGCTGTCCGGATTGCGTGCGCGGGCTGACGCTAACCTGCGCGTGTTTGCGGACTGGGTTGCCGAAAGCCGCTGGGCGGACTTTCTTGCCGTCGACCGAGACACCCGTTCCAACACTTCGGTTTGCCTGAAGGTTGTCGATCCCGACATTCTCGCACTTGACGATGACCGTCAGGCTGCCTTTGCGAAGGCAATCACTTCACGTCTTGATCTGGAAGGAGTGGCTTATGACATCGGCGCTTACAGGGATGCGCCGTCAGGCCTGCGTGTCTGGGCCGGAGCCACGATCGAGACGGATGATCTCAAAGCGTTGACGACCTGGCTCGACTGGGCCTACGCCGCTGAAAAAGCGAATCTGTCTCAGGCTGCCTGAGCATTTTCTCCTCTCATGAAAATCTGCCGGGCGGCCTGCTGCCCGGATCGCATTTGCATTCAAGGAGACGCTCACATGGCGCCCAAAGTACTCATTTCAGACAAGCTTTCACCTGCTGCCGTTCAGATCTTCAAGGATCGGGGTATCGATGCGGACTTTCTGCCCGACGTGGGCAAGGACAAGGAACGGCTGCTTGACATCATCGGCCAGTATGATGGCCTGGCGATCCGCTCCGCAACTAAGGTGACGGAGAAAATCATTGCTGCAGCGGACAATCTGAAGGTTGTCGGCCGCGCGGGGATCGGCGTCGACAATGTCAATATCCCCAAAGCGACGGCGCGCGGTATCATCGTCATGAACACGCCGTTCGGCAATGCCATCACTACCGCTGAACATGCGATCTCCATGATGATGTCCGTGGCGAGGCAGATCCCGGCAGCGGACGCTTCGACACAATCGGGAAAGTGGGAAAAATCCCGCTTCATGGGGCGTGAACTTACCGGCAAGACCCTCGGGCTCGTCGGGTGCGGCAACATCGGTTCCATTGTCGCGGACAGGGCCATCGGTCTCAGGATGAAGGTGATCGCTTACGATCCCTTTCTGACACCGGAAAGAGCAGTCTCCCTTGGTGTCGAGAAGGTCGAGCTTGACGACCTTTTCGGCCGATCCGACTTCATCACGCTGCATACGCCGCTGACCGACAAGACCCGCAACATCATCAACGCCGACTCGATTGCCAAGATGAGAACCGGATCCTACCTGATCAACTGTGCCCGGGGTGGTCTGGCAGATGAAGCTGCTGTCCGAAAAGCGCTGGACGAAGGCAAACTTGCCGGCGCGGCCTTCGATGTCTTTGTCGAGGAGCCTGCAAAGGACAATGTGCTGTTTGGTGCGAAGAACTTCGTTTCCACGCCGCATCTGGGTGCGTCGACGTCCGAAGCTCAGGAAAACGTGGCGCTGCAGGTCGCTGAGCAAATGTGTGATTATCTGCTCGACGGCGCCGTTCGCAATGCGATCAACATGCCGTCGATCACCGCCGAAGAGGCACCCAAGCTTGCTCCATTCGTCCGGTTGGCTGAGCAGCTTGGCTCCTTTGCCGGTCAGTTGACGGAAACAGGTATCGAGGGCGTCAAGCTCGAATATGCCGGTGCGGTTGCAGAAATGAACGTGCAGGCCTTGACGGCCGCAGCGCTTACAGGACTGCTGACACCTCTGTTGCAGACCGTCAACATGGTCTCCGCTCCCATCCTGGCTAAGGATCGCGGTATCAAGGTTGAGGAAATCCGGCGCGAAAAGCAGGGTGCCTACGAGACCTATATCCGTTTGACGGTGGTCACTGAACGCCAGGAACGGTCTGTTGCCGGAACCGTCTTTGCGGACGGCAAGCCGCGGATCATCCAGGTGAAAGGCATCAACATGGAAGCCGAGCTTGGTGAGCACATGCTCTACATCACCAACGAGGACAAGCCCGGTTTCATCGGCCACCTGGGGATGGAACTCGGCGACAGCGGCGTCAACATTGCAACTTTCAATCTGGGCCGGCTCGCACCAGGCGCAGATGCGATCTGCCTCGTGGAGATCGACAATGATGTGTCGGCCGACGTGATGGCGAGACTGGAAGCCGTTTCCCACGTGAAACAGGTAAAGACATTGAGATTCTAGTTTCCCTGCCAAACGCGCTTTCAATGCATTCGGGTTTGTCGGGCTCAGCTCGACAAACCCGGCGTGATAGGCCGGAGTAGCCTATTTCGACAACCCAACAGCCTGGAACGTGTCGTCTTTCTTTCGGTCGACGGCTTGATACCTCCCACCGCTCAGGTTTTTTCTGGAACTTGCCGGTTGTTCCGGCGCAGGATCCGCCCGTCGAGTACAATCAACCCGACCAAAAGAATCGCGAACCCGCCGAGTTGCAGCGCGCTGAGATTTTCACCGAGGATCAGCCAACCGAAGAAGAGTGCGCTTGCCGGGACAATCAACGTGACCAGCGATGCATTGGTCGCTCCCGCATCGCTCAGCAACTGGAAAAAGATGAGATAGGCCAACGCCGTGGCGAAAACACCAAGTGCCAGAACATTTGCCCAGGCGGTCAAGCTCGTGCCGGAGGCGGTCCAGCCTGTGCCGAAGTAAAGTGCAATCGGCAGCATGATCAGGCTCGAGCCAAGAAGCTGGCCAGTGGCGGCGACCTGAGGCTGTACCGCCTTGAAACGGCGTGCGTATGTTGCAGCGCAGGCATATGAAACAGCCGCTCCAAGGCAACTCAACTGCGCCCAGACCGGGTCATTGGCAACACCGGACAAGCTGCTCGACAGCATGACAGCAACCCCGATTACCCCCAGAAGCACACCACCGATCTTGTTCGCGCTCAAGGTCTCCTGCTTCACCAGCACTCCTGCGACAACAACGGTGAATATTGGTGTTGTCGCGTTCAGGATGGATGCCAGTCCTGCACCGATTTCGGTCTGCCCGAGAAAGAGGAGTGAAAACGGGATCGCGTTGTTCAGGATACCCATGATCAGAAAGGGGATCGCAAGTTCGAAAGAGAGCTTCCGTAGAAGTTTCTGATACCAGAGCACGAGCAGGAGAACCGCGCAGGCACTGGAAACCCGGAAGAATACCAGCACAAATGGCGGAATTTCGGCGACGGCAACCTTGGCGAACAAGAACGAACCGCCCCAAATCGTTCCAAGAACGATCAGCATTACCCAGTTTCGAAGAGGCATCGAGTTACCCTGACACTTTGAAGACCGACCCGGACTATCACGACAGCAGAGGGGCAGACACCCGAAAAGTGAGAATAGGTTCGGTTTGGTGGCTTGCACCGAAGTCACAGTCTGGCAAAGTGTACATCACGCCTTTTCGATACTTCAGGCGGATTCAGAAAGCCTGTCTCCCATGACACAGATTGTCCAGTCAGCCAGAGAAACCTCTCTTGCCGGTCGACTCGCTCCACTGCTGATCGCTGCAGCCTGCCTGCTGGCGGCGAACGGTCTTGCGATGACCATGATAGCGGTGAGGGCGAAGGTGGAAGGACTGCCCGACGGCCTTATCGGCCTGCTTGGATCACTTTACTATGCGGGTTTGATTTCGGGTGTACTCTTTACCCCCTACCTGATTGCCCGGGCGGGTCATATCCGCGTGTTTGCAGCGCTTGCTTCAGTCAGTGCGATTGCGGTTCTTGCCATCGCCTTTGCGCCGGCCGGCTGGCCCTGGATGCTTGCCCGTTTTGTCAGCGGAGCGGCGTTTTGCGGGACGGCAATGGTTCTGGAGAGCTGGTTGAACTCGATGGCCTCCAACGCATCGCGCGGACGAATTCTCTCGATATACAGGATTGTTGATCTCGGAGCAGTCATGGGCGGGCAGTTCATGCTGCCGGCGTTCGGGGCAACCGGCACCGATATCCTTATGGTTCTTGCCGTCCTTTTTTGCTTTGCGGTTGTGCCGATTTCCCTGGCCCGTGGCGGGAACCCGCCGGCACCACCGGCAAAAATCGTCAATCCGCTGATGCTCTGGCGCGTCTCGCCGGTCGCCATGGTGGGCATTTTCACGATCGGACTGACAAACGGGGCTTTCCGAATGATCGGGCCAATCTACGCCGAAAGCATTGGGCTGGGCCTGGAAACCGTCGCTGCCTTCATTGCGATCTGGGTTTTTGCCGGGGCGATTTTTCAATATCCGGCGGGATGGGTCTCCGATCGCGTGGACCGTCGCCTGGTGCTGATCGTCTTCACGATCGGCGCCGGACTTGCCTGTCTGTTTATCTCCCGATCGGTGTCGCAGGCAGATCTGTTCGTCGGTGTCTTTTTCTTCGGTGGCTTCGCGCTGCCACTTTATTCCCTGTCTGCGGCACATGCCAATGATCATGCCCAGCCGGGCCAATTCATCGATATCGCCGCCGGAACAATGCTTGCCTTTGGAGTTGGGGCGATGATCGGGCCATTTGTCGCATCCTTGCTGATGGGTTCCTTCGGCCCGGCGGCATTCTTCGTTTATACCGCCACCCTGCATCTGATGCTGGTCCTGTTTATCGTAATCCGGATGTTCCGCCGCGAAGCCGTTCCTGCCGACCGGCGGCGTCGATTCGTCTGGCTGCTCAGGACATCACCAATGATTAACCGGCTCGCACGCAGTGAAAAAACGGATGAGAAGCCCGCGCCGCCAAAATAAAGCCAAAGACCTGCTTATAAGCGGTATCCAAATGCGTTCGACCGCACCATATTTTGGCGTCGAAGACTCGCATGCGCGGGGAAACCTGTCTATAGTCCGCGCCGTTTGCCCCGGTCAGCTTCGCCGGGGCTTGTCGTGTCGACACACCGGATTGTCCAGGTGATGCAGAAGCAGCTTTCAGGAGAGCAAAGACTAGATGGCGAATGTGGTTGTTGTCGGTTCGCAATGGGGTGACGAAGGCAAAGGCAAGATTGTCGACTGGTTGTCGGAACAGGCCGATGTCATCGTGAGATTCCAGGGCGGACACAACGCCGGACACACGCTTGTCATCGATGGCGTCAGCTACAAGCTTTCTCTATTGCCGTCCGGAGTTGCACGCGAAGGCAAGCTGTCGGTCATCGGCAATGGTGTCGTGCTCGACCCGCACGCACTTGCAGAAGAGGTCGAACGGCTTGGCAAGCAAGGTGTCGTGGTTACACCGGAAACCCTGCGCGTTGCCGAGAACGCAACGCTCATTCTGTCTATCCATCGGGAACTGGATGCCCTGCGCGAGAATTCAAACAGCGGCACTCGGATCGGCACGACGAAACGGGGTATCGGACCGGCATACGAAGACAAGGTCGGCCGTCGCGCAATCCGTCTGATGGACTTGAAGAACCTGACGACGCTGCCGGCGAAAATCGATCGCCTGCTGACGCATCACAACGCGCTACGCCGTGGGTTGGGTCAGGATGAAATTTCCGCCCAGGCAATCTATGACGAACTCGCCAGCGTGGCGGACAAGGTGCTGCCTTACATGGACAAGGTCTGGTATCTGCTGGACGATCTTCGCCGCAAGGGCAAGCGCATCCTGTTTGAAGGTGCCCAGGGCGCCCTTCTGGATATTGATCACGGCACCTATCCCTTCGTCACGTCGTCAAACACGGTTGCGGGCCAGGCCGCGACTGGTTGCGGTCTGGGTCCTGGTTCGGTCGATTTCGTCCTCGGCATCACGAAGGCCTATACGACCCGCGTCGGCGAGGGGCCGTTTCCAACGGAGCAGGAAAACGAGGTCGGTGAGTTCCTCGGCACGCGAGGCCATGAATTCGGCACTGTCACCGGTCGCCGCCGCCGCTGTGGCTGGTTCGACGCGGTTCTGGTGCGCCAGACCGTCTGCACTTCGGGCATCAACGGTATCGCGTTGACGAAGCTTGATGTTCTGGATGGCCTTGATGAAATCAAGATCTGTATCGGGTATGAACTTGACGGCGAACGGATCGATTATCTGCCGGCATCCCAGGGTGCCCAGGAGAGGGTTGTTCCGATTTACGAATCGCTGCCTGGCTGGAAGGAGTCGACGGAGGGCGCCCGCACGTGGGCAGAGTTGCCTGCCCAGGCGATCAAATATGTCCGCCATGTTGAGGAATTGATCGGCGCACCGGTGGCGCTGCTGTCGACCAGTCCGGAACGTGATGACACAATTCTTGTGCAGAATCCTTTCCAGGATTGAGATCTGTGACCGAAAAAGCTCAATATTACGCAGCGTGTACGCTTCACGAATCACGATGCGCTGTTATTGAGATGCTGGACGCAAGCTTGAAAGCCGTCCAATAGACAGTTGTAGGAATGAGCTTTGCAGGGTTCTGTTTTCGAGCAGGTAGGAAGAATTGGCGCCAGTCTTCAAAAACTTGCTATAAGCCTGAGGTGATTACGAACCTCAGGCCAGCAGAACAGAATCATGCAAATGGCCGGTAGGCAGGAAGATGGCTGATTATTATTCAATATTGAAGAAAACGATCGCGTCTTTGCCCGAAAGCAACGGTGCCGCGCGCAGGAGTGTCTATAGCCGGGCGCGCAATGCTATTGTCAATCAGCTCAAGGCATATGAGCCACCTCTTTCTCCGTCTGAAATCACGGCGGAGCAACTTCGCCTTGAAGAAGCGATCCGGAAAGTCGAAGCGGAAGCAGCGCGTGAAAGCCTGGGCTTGACACCTGCGAGTGTGGCGACATCCTCTCGCGTCGAAACACCGGCACCGCAACCTGCCGCTCCAGTTGATGAAGTCCCGTCGCCGGAGGCTGCCGAGCACCCCGAGCAAGCTGAACCTGCAGTAGAAGAATACGCGGAACCGGTTGCGACTGAACCGCAACCGGGGGAGCAATCGCCGCCTGAGCCACATTCGGAGCCACATGGCGCGGTCGAAGAAGACGTTCCTTCTCCCCTGAAGGAGACCCTTTCGGAAGCAGAGGCTCTTGGCACCGCAGCCACGCAGGCTGTTCAAACCGTCAAGGAGGTTGTGGAGCCTTCCACCGGCCATTCCACGCCTGCCCCAGAACCACGCCAGGAACCGATATTTGAAAACAAAAGCCCGGATGATGCCGGGTTGTTTGCAGAAGAGGCCGGCGGAAACGCGCCCGGCGAGAAGCCTCTCTATTCTGACGAGCCTGAAGCAACCCCTGCGCCGAAAGGCCGTTCGCGGCGCGAGCGCCCTTCGGCATCGGACGCACTAAGAAGCAAATCTTCATCCGGCCGTTTCCTGCCGATCGCTCTGGGGGTTCTTTTCCTCGTCGTTCTGCTGGGAGCCGGTGCCTATTTCCTTCTTCCATTGGACGATCTTGTTTCCGTCAATCGCCAGCAAACCGAAACAGGTGAATCTCAGGCAACAGGTGCCGGTCGGACCGAAGATGCACCAGTGGCGTCATCCTCCGGGACAACGTCCGACGATCCCGAGTCTTCAAAGAACACCGATCGTCTCCTTGACGGCGGTGGAGACGATGTTATCGCGCCTGACGCGAGAACCGTGACGACAACGACCATCACCCCCCAGTCCACGGGACTGGAGCCGGTTCCTTCCGCGCCGGCGATCGTGACAAATCCCCAGATTGAACCGGTGCCGGAAGCGCCCGTTCAGCCGCAGTCGGGCGTGGTATCGCCTTCCGCGACTGGTGATGATGCGCCTCTCGCCGTTCCCCAGGACAACCTGGCGGCAATTGCGCCGGAACAGGCTGCTCCGGAAGAGCCGTCCGCCGGTCTTGCCGCCAGCGACGGTGTGCAGCGCTCAATTCTCTACGAAGAAGGCGAGGATACCGGTGGCGAGGGAACCGCGTCCCAGGGGGCTGTTGTCTGGGGCCTTGAAGAGGAAACCAATCTGGACGGTCAGCGGCAGTCCGTGCTGACTGCTTCAATCGATATTCCGGAACGGGATGTGAAGGTCGACATTCGCATCAAGCCGAATGACGACACGTCCTTGCCGGCAAGTCATCTTGTCGAAATAAAATATGATTTTCCCGAGAGTTTTGCGGCCGGAGATGTTGTGAATGTTCCGGGCCTCGTCATGAAACCGACGGAGGAAGCACGGGGCGATGCCCTGATAGGTGCGTCCGTGAAAGTCCAGCCCGGATTCTTCTGGATCGCCTTGTCGAACCTTCCGAACGAACAGCAGCGCAACCTGAATCTTTTGCGTGAACGGGGCTGGATCGATATCCCGATGCTCTACGAGAACGGCAAGCGCGGCATCCTTACGCTTGAAAAGGGACCCGACGGCGCTGTCGCTGTCGAAAAGGCAGTTACCGACTGGCAGGCCGGCTAAGTCCCGGAGACTATCAGCCAAAAAAGATATCGCACGGCGGGTTGCCTTTTTTGTTCAGGCAAGGCATGTTCCGCCTTGGTCCGAGGGGTGTTCCGGTTAACGGAACTGAGATGGCTTTGAGCCGAACCCTTAGAACCTGATCCGGGTCATGCCGGCGAAGGGACGGAATCCTTAGCCTATTCCCGGATCTCCATTGTCATTTTCGGCAAGATCAACGGACAACCGATCGAAGATCGGGCATCCAAGTTGATCGCGTTCTAAATGCTGGAGCATTTATGTGCGTTTGAGACATCGCACGGTGCGCCAGTCCGAAGACGGGAGATCCTATGCGTTCTTGTCTGCAAGGGCAGCAATCGCCGCATGTGCGAAGATTGTCTGCCGCACAAAATGTCCACTATGCGCCAGGTGCCACCGGAGAGTTGGCATGAAGGTGTTGCTGCAAGTGGGCATGAGATTCCTGTTTTCAGTCTTTGCCGTCCTCGCGGTCTGGGCGTTGCTTGTGGCCGCCTTCCAGCCACCCTCGTTCATGTTGCCTGGACCGGTGGAGGTGATCCTCACATTTCCCGAACACGCCGGTTTCCTGTTTCACCATGCGGGTATAACGGCTTCCGAAACGGTTATCGGCTTTGTTCTGGGTGTCCTGTGCGGTTCGACCCTTGCGATTGCCATCTGGCTGTTTCCCTTGGCTGGACGTGTGATCATGCCGACCATTCTGGTTACGCAAGCACTTCCCGTCTTCGCTATAGCTCCCGTGTTGGTTCTCTGGCTCGGCTTTGGAATGTCTTCCAAAATCGTCATGGCCATTCTGGTTATCTTTTTTACCGTCACTTCAACGGTATATGACGGGTTGAGGCGACTTGATCCCGGACTTTCGGATCTGGCAAGGCTCTATCGCGTGTCGCGATTTCAGGAACTGATAATGTTCCGTGCACCAGCAGCGCTGCCGGCATTTGCGTCCGGTATTCGCGTGGCTGCAGTCTTTGCGCCTATCGGTGCAGTCGTCGGCGAATGGGCCGGCGCCAAGGGTGGCCTTGCATTCATCATGCTGCAGGCCAATGCGCGCGGAAATGCAGACATGTTGTTTGCTGCCGTCATCCTTCTTGCTCTGATGGTGCTGGCCATGCGCTACGCCGTTGAACATCTCACCCGAATTCTCGTTCCCTGGCAGGTCGAAGTCTGACTGCCGTACACTGGAGGATTGAATGAAAAAACTACTGGTGTCCCTGTCTGTCGCTGCCGCGCTGTTTGCGAGCGCTCCGGTTCAGGCTGCTGAAAAACTGACAGTTCTTCTGGACTGGTTTACGAATCCTGATCATGCGCCGGTGATTACGGCCCAGACGTTGGGGTTTTTCGAAGCCGAAGGCCTCGAGGTCGAGTTGATCGAGCCTGCCGATCCTGCCATGCCGCCGAAACTGGTGGCTGCCGGACAGGGTGATATCGCGATTTCCTATCAGCCGACCCTGCACGCGCATGTTGAAGAAGGCCTGCCGGTCTCCTGGGTCGGGACGCTTGTCGAGACACCGCTGAACTCCCTGATTGTTCTGAAAGACGGTCCCATCAAGGAACTGAAGGACCTGAAAGGCAAGACAATCGGGTTTTCGGTTTCAGGTTTTGAGGATGCCATGCTCGGGCAAATGCTGAAATCCGTGGGCCTGTCGATGGATGACGTTGAACTGGTCAATGTCAACTTTGCCTTGTCTCCAGCACTCATGTCCGGCCAGGTGGATGCCGTTATCGGCGCCTATCGCAATTTCGAACTCACACAACTCGAAATCGAAGGCAAGGAAGGGACTGCATTCTTCCCGGAAGAAAACGGCGTGCCGATTTTTGACGAGTTGATCTACGTGGTGAACAAGGATCAGACAGATGATCCGCGGTTCGTCAAGTTCCTGGCCGCTGTTGAAGCAGCGACGATCTATCTGACCAATCATCCCGAGGAAGCGTGGAACGCGTTCATCGAGGCTTATCCGCACCTGAATGACGAATTGAACAAGCGCGCCTGGGCCGACACACTGCCGCGGTTTGCCAAACGTCCCGGTTCCCTGGACGAAGGTCGCTATCAGCGATTTGCAGAATTCATGGCCGAAGCCGGGCTGATCAGCAAAGTTGTGCCGGTGGATACATACGCGGTCGAGATCCGATAGACACGAGGTTTGACGCAGCGCGTTCCACCCTCGGTTCAAAATGAAAAAAACGCCGGAGATGTCTCCGGCGTTTCCAATTCAATGCAGTGCGTAACGTGTCAGGTGACCGGTTGCTGGTGTTCCTGTGCCCGGGCATTGTTGCGCACGGCCTTTTGCACCTTTTCAAAGGCGCGCACCTCGATTTGGCGAACACGCTCGCGGCTGACGCCAAATTCGCCAGAGAGATCTTCCAGCGTCATCGGGTCTTCTGACAGCCGGCGTGCCTGGAAGATGCGCCGTTCGCGTTCGTTAAGCACGTCCATTGCGTCGCTGAGCAGCTTGCGGCGCATATCAAGTTCTTCCTGATTTGCCAGCAAGGTCTCCTGGCTGTCGCTTTCATCGACAAGCCAGTCCTGCCATTCTCCGGCGTCGGCTTCCGCGCGTACCGGTGCGTTCAGGCTGGCATCACCGCCCAGACGGCGGTTCATTGACACCACTTCCTCTTCCGAAACACCGAGGCGGGTTGCGATTTCCTTGACCTGATGTGGCTTCAGATCGCCTTCATCAAGGGCCTGAATCTTGCCTTTCAGACGACGCAGGTTGAAGAACAGGCGTTTCTGGTTCGCAGTGGTCCCCATTTTGACGAGGGACCAGGATCGCAGAATATATTCCTGAATGGCGGCCTTGATCCACCACATGGCGTAAGTCGCCAGCCTGAAACCCTTGTCCGGTTCGAAGCGCTTCACGGCCTGCATCAGACCGACATTGCCTTCAGAGACAACCTCGCCGATCGGCAGTCCATAGCCGCGGTATCCCATTGCTATTTTTGCAACGAGGCGTAGGTGGGAATTGACCAGGCGTTCGGCGGCTGCAGGGTCCTCATGCTCTTTATACCGCTTGGCGAGCATGTACTCTTCCTGCGGCTGCAGCATTGGAAATTTACGAATCTCATCCAGATAGCGGCTCAGACCGCCTTCCCCGGCTGTGAGAGTAGGTACGTTTTGGGCCATTGCATGCACCCCCTTTCGTAAGGTTGCGACCTCTTCCTCCCGCTGCTCCGCAGTGTTACGCAAGCAAGCCCTGTCAAAGGAAAGGCGGACGCATAGTCGTGTCCATAAAGGCACACAAGAGTTTTTAATATAGGTTGGAAATTGCCGATTGCATGGCAAGATTGCAGAAATTCATCCTAAAAATTTTGTAATGATAACAAAAGATTTGCAAAATCAGCCGGGTATGGGCTCTCAAAACGCAATGTTTTCCCATTAACCGGATGTTCGAAGGCGAGCAGGCCTGCATGCAGTGCCTGGCGATCGAAAGCTCCAACGACGGTTTTGAGAGGTTCGTCGAGACGATTGATTTTGGTTTTGAACCCTGAACCGTAGTCATCATCGCCAATCAGTGGATGGCCGATATGGGTCATATGAACGCGGATCTGGTGCGTGCGGCCGGTTTCCAGGCGGCATTCCATCAGTGAGGCGAGGGCAGGTTGGTCCGCAGCGCCGAACCGCTCCCTGACCTGCCAATGCGTTACCGCTTGGCGGCCACTTGTCTTGACGACGGCCATTTTCTGCCGGTTAGACTGCGAACGGGCAAGATTTGTATCGATCGTGCCCTTGAGATTGGAGGGCGCGCCCCACACGAGAGCTGCATAGGAGCGTTCAAGCGGACCTGTTCGGCCATGATCAGCAAATTGCGCTGCCAGACCCTGATGTGCCTGATCGGTTTTCGCAACAACCAGCAGGCCAGACGTATCCTTGTCGATCCTGTGAACAATGCCCGGGCGTCTGACACCGCCTATGCCGGACAGACTGTCACCGCAGTGATGGATCAGGGCGTTAACGAGCGTGCCTGTCCAGTTACCGGCGCCGGGGTGCACGACAAGACCCGCCGGTTTGTCGACTACTATGAGATGCTCGTCCTCGAATACAACGGCGATCGGTATGTCTTCACCGCTGGGTTCCGGATCCTCCGGCTCGGGGAGGGAAAGCGCAAGTGGATCCCCTTCATTGACCCGGAATTTAGGTTCCACTACCTTCGCGCCGCCGACGGTGACGTCTCCTGACCTGATTAGAGACTGGATCCTATTGCGGCTAAGCGCGTCGATATGCGCTGCCAGAACCGCATCCAGCCTTTTCCCGGCATCGGCTGCATCAACTGTTAATCTGAAATCCGTGTCGAATTCGGCAGGATCTTCATGGGAATTGTCTGTCATGTCACAACCTGATTTTCGGGAAGAAGACCAGAAGGAAGCGCCGCTAGATCCGGCAGCCGAACGCGTTCAGGCGAGATTGAAACGTCTCTTGTTCGGATCCACTCTTATCATGTTCGCCGGTTTGATCGCTGTCTTTGCAGCAATTCTCTACAAGATCAATACCAATGAGTCCGGCGTGCCCTCGGATGCGTTTGCTTCGACGGTCGTCATCGGGCCCGATGCCGAAGTCTTGCAGGTGACTTTTGCCGAAAGCATCATGTTGGTGCTTGTGCGGGAAGGCAGCAAAACCGCGCTGCTGCGCATTGACCCGCTTTCGGGAAAACAGATAGGCCGCACGGAATTTGTTGCGCGGTAACCCTGTGCTTCTGCCATCCTGTGCCGAGCCGTCCGCCCTCGCTCTGAGCTGTTGTGAACAGGCGCGTGCCAAAAACCGAAAAAAGGGGTTGCGTCTTCACTCATGCAGCCTTATACGCACGGTCCTCGGCCTGAAACAGAGTTTTTCAGGTATTGCGCGCCCATCGTCTAGCGGTCTAGGACGCCGCCCTTTCACGGCGGAAACACGGGTTCGAGTCCCGTTGGGCGTGCCACTCTTTTTCCAATTGCAGTTTAATCGAATTGCACCGGTTCTTCTGGCTGTCGGCGTCGATATTGTTCAGAGCCGGGCAGTTTCCAGCCGCTGCCCGGTCTCAATGAGATTTACTTCTGCTTCGGCGGCGATCTTTGCAAAATTCGGATCGGTGCAATAGTCGGTTACAAAGGTGGTGACCTGTGACAGATGCCCGACCCTTACCGGCGCAGTGCGTTCGAATTTTGTGCTGTCGGCTGCAAGAATGACATGGCGCGCATTATCCATGATGGTCTTGGTGACCTTGACCTCGCGATAGTCGTAGTCGAGCAGGGATCCGTCCGGATCGACCGCAGACGCACCGATGACCGCAAAATCGACCTTGAACTGCCGCATGAAGTCGACGGCAGCCTCGCCGACAATACCGCCGTCCGAATGCCGCAGGACACCTCCCGCGATAACAACTTCAATCTGAGAATATCCGCGCATAAGGCTGGCGACATTGATGTTGTTGGTGATCACCATCAGGCCACGATGCTGAAGCAGCGCCTGGGCAACGGCTTCCGTGGTTGTCCCGATGTTTATGAAGATCGAGGTGTTGTCCGGAATGAGTGCCGCAACGCTCTCGCCGATATCCGCCTTTTCCTTGCTGGATATAATTCTTCGCGCTTCATAGCCAACATTCTCGATGCCGGAAGACAGCAGGGCGCCACCATGCGTTCTGGCCAGCAGTCGGCGGTCGCACAGTTCGTTCAGATCTTTGCGGATTGTCTGCGGGCTGACATCGAAACGCCTTGCAAGATCATCGACGCTGACGCGTCCCATCTGCCGGGCGAGTTCCAGGATTGCGTTGTGGCGTTCAATCAGCATTTATCGAAAGCTCTTCAGGTGTCGACACATTCACCTAAAAGACCGTCCTTGTCCCCTAAGATCAAGCCACATCTTTCTTTTTTTGTTTGACGGATTTTGTTTGGGACTCTGCATCAGGCTCTGTACCGGTACTTGTATCCGTCGTTTCCGCCGCTTTGCTGTCGTCGGCACTTTCTTCCCGCGTCGTCTTGCGATTGGAGGCGACGACCCTGCTGACAAGCGCTTCTGCCGCTGATGCGATATCGGCAGATTTTGGTGCCTGGGAATTTTCGTCGGGCGGACTGACTTTCGAAACACTGACCTTGATTGTCGCAGGTTTCTTTATCTTGTCTCCGGGAACAATGACACGCTGTGTCCGCTTTTTTTGACCTGGCTGCGGTTCCCCGCTTTTCGCAGGTTCGACAAGGGCGGTTTCGACTTCAGCGACGGGCAGCGTTGTGTCTTCACCCGATTTTGCGTCTTTCGCATCGGCTGAAATTGCATTCGCTCCGGCAATCTTGGCAGCCAGTGCGCGGAATTCTTCTCGGAGCTTGGAAAGGGCCGGGGTATTTGCCAGATCGATCTTGAGTTTTTCGACCTGTCCGGTCGCACGTTCGAGTGCGCGTTCCTTGTTGTTCAGTTCGGACCTTTGCTGCGCGTTTTCCCTGGTGAGTTCCTCAAGCTGATCGGTCAGATCTTCCTTTGGCTCGGAACCGCCGGCACCGGCGCTGCTCAGCAGGTGAGAAAGCCGGGTTACTTCCGCCTGCGCCGACACGTATTTCGAATTCGTATCCACCAATTGAGCTTCGAGTTCCGACAGCCGCGATTTTTCCATCTTGCCGGCAGAAGTTGCGATTTCTTCCGCGACGATCGGTTCGTGCTTGGCCAGCCTGGATTTGAGCGTGGCGACTTCAGCTTCCAGACCCGTGATCGTCGCCAGGGTCATCGTGTCTGCTGCAGGCAACCAGTCGCTACCGTCTTCGTCTTTTTCAGGCATCCTGGTTTCAATCTTGCCGTCATCGGGCAATTTCCAGCTTTCAGCAAGTGCCTTTTCGGAGTCTGCCAGCTTCTGCTTGAGTGCGGTTACCTCAGACGTCAGGAGGTCGACGGCTCTCTGATCACCATGAAGGGAGCCCAATTTCGTTTCAAGATCGGATATCTGTGATTTGTGAGACCGGTTCAGTTCGTCGATTTCTGTTCGTAGCCGCGCAGCTTCCAGGTGATGCCTGGCAGCTTTCGACCGTTCGCCATCAAGTTGACGCTCCACCCGCCTGAGCTCGATCGCATGACGGGCCCTTGCCTGATCCTGAGCGGCTCTGACTTCGGCGTAGCTGGAAGGATTGACCGCACGCAGTGCTTCCTCGGTCAGGCGTGCCGCCCTGCGGTAAAAAGCAGGCAGGATTGCCAAGCCGATCAGACCGGCCGTGCAAAACCCCAGTGCAACATACATTACCGCTTCAATCACATCGGGCTCCCGGTCGTTCTCCCAAGCCGATACTTAATCATTAGACGACACCGGCCTCGCAGCCAAGAGCTGTCGAGCCGTTGGCTGATCGGCATGTTACATGTTCTGCCGAGACTTAGCTTGCCAATTAAAAAGGATTCCAGGTCGGTTTGGGAGTGAACTTCAGGTAACCCATGTTCAGCCCGAGGCGCGCACCAACACCCGCTTTGACGGGAACAAGGACGGTTTCGTTTCTGAGCAGAACGGTCATGCCCGCGCCGCCGACGAGATAGGCCGACCCATTGACGCCCGCAAATCGATCATAAATCGAATCAACGGCTGGAAGCCTGTAGACCAGCATCATGACGCGCGCGCCGTCGGCGCCGAAATCCCACCCAAGCGAAGGGCCTTGCCAGAAGACCTTGTGATTGCCCGCGTTGCGCGTGTAGAGGTGCCCCTCGCCATATCGGGCGCCGGCAACGAAAGCGCCTGATCCTTCTTCGCCCAGGATGTAGCCGTTCGGCTCGCCGTATCTCGAAAAGGCGCGTTCGATAACAGAGGCCAGACCACCGGAGACCGAACCGAAAAATTCATGGCCGGTTTTCAGGATCTCGTCTTCATCGTAGGTCTGTGCACTATCGATCGGTGCTGCGCCGGACGTTTGAGCCATGGCTGAGTTTGGAACGGCAATCAGACAAAAGCACAAAATCGCAGCTTTCAACAGGGATGCTACTTGCCAGTCTCTTTTCGCCATTAATTGGGACTCCTCATCATCTGCCGGATGAGGCGCATTGTTTTAAAGTGCCTCAGCCCGTACGCTGGAACGCAATAGAATCAAACTGATTCGCGCAAGCCTCGGTACTCTTCATAGCCGAATCAATGAAAAGCTGGCCTGAAAAAAAGACGTTGATGTGTCTTTCCATTGCCGTGATGGCTGTTCTGGGCATATTTGCCGGAAAAGGCATCGCGCGTCCCCAGCTTTTCGTCCCCGATCCGATTACCGGCTATGCAATTGGCGGAAATGATCCTGTCAGCTACTTCGTGGACGGGCAGCCGCGCAAGGGAGATCGCCGGCACGAACTCAGCTGGGGCGGTGCCGAATGGGTCTTTGTCAACGAGGGCAACATGGCCGCGTTCGAGCGAAACCCGGAAACTTATGCCCCCATGTTTGCCGGATGCGGCGGATATGCGTTGTCGGAAGGGTTCGCCACCGCAGGCAGCCCGTACATTTATGCCGTCGTCGAAGGGCGCCTCGTCTTCTTTCACTCGGTCGTCAACCGTTTTCTGTTCGTCGTCAATGGCGGGCAACTTGTGAAGGACGCCCAAGAGAATGCAGCCAGCGTCGGCTGCATGCCGGAAAAGTAGTCATTTTCCGCCTAGGTATTTCGCATGACCGGTAAAAACGGCAACTTTCATCTGGATGACCCGGCTTGCAGCCGGCCGCCGCCTTGGCAGCAGCTTTTAGGATGTGTAACGCTTGCGAGAATTATTGCGAATCATAGTTTCGCTTGGACCCTGTAGAAGAGCCTTACACCGCCATGTCCGCACTTAAAGAGCTTACCTCTCTGGATCTTGCCGCTTTGGTTGCCAGCCGCGTTTGTCACGACATCATCAGTCCGGTCGGTGCAATCACGAACGGTCTGGAAGTCCTCGACGAAGAAGGTTCGGAGGACATGCGCGAGTTTGCGATGGACCTCATACGCAAAAGCGCACGTCAGGCCTCCGCCAAATTGCAGTTCGCACGTCTGGCATTCGGGGCCGCCGGTTCGGCGGGGGCAGAGATAGATCTGGGTGACGCACAAGTCGTTGCCACAGGATTTATGGAAAACGAAAAATCTGATTTAGTTTGGCAAGTTTCCAGGCACCTGATGCCGAAAAATTACGTCAAGCTTCTGCTTAACCTTATCCTGATCGCCAATCAGTGCGTTCCGCGTGGTGGCGAAATCAAGGTTGAGATGGAGGGGGATCCGAAATCGCCATCCTTCACGTTGCTGGCAAGCGGTCTCAATCCGCGCATCCCACTGGGAATGAAGGAAACTCTTGACGGACAAGAGCCGGAAAGGGTCGATGCCCACTCCGTTCAACCGATCTACACTTTGCTGCTCGCCCGTGAATCCGGCATGGTATTAACAATAGATAAACAAGAAGAGTCAGTAAAAATAACGGCCCTCCCGAAGGTCTAAAAGTCGAAGTTAAAAGTCTCCATACGTTTCAGCGTATCTTAACTCTTTGAGGTCAACCTACTCTCATGGACTTTTCGGTCCAGACATCCGTTTCCGGATGCGGAACCAGTAACAAGTCGGGTGAGAGCAGGCCATGGACGACCTCCTCAGGGAATTTATTACCGAGACGAACGAGAGTCTCGATGTTGTTGACGTTGAACTCGTAAAATTCGAGCAAGAACCGAACAACGCAACCATTCTGAATAACATTTTCCGCCTGGTGCATACGATCAAGGGTACCTGTGGTTTCCTGGGCCTTCCCCGGCTTGAAGGAATTGCGCATGCGGCTGAAACCCTTATGGGTAAATTCCGTGACGGCGCCCCTGTCACTCAGGAAGCAGTGTCGCTGATCCTGATTTCGATCGACCAGATCAAGGACATTCTTGCAGAACTTGAAGCCGCCGAAGGCGAAGAGCCGCAAGGGGACGACAGCGAGCTGGTCGGTAAACTCGAGGACATGTCTGCCAAGGCCGATGCGGCAATGGCGAGTGGCGCCGAACCCGAAGCCGAGGCAGCTGAAGAAGCGCCGGCCGAGGCGGACGCTGCCGATGACGACGATCCGGATCAAACCCTTGAACGTCCGCTGCGGCCTGGTGAGGTTTCTCTCGACGAACTGGAACGTGCGTTCCAGGAAACCGAGATCGAAGTCGAGGTCGCGGACGTGGAGATCGTCGAGGCCGAGGACATTGCAGAAGAGGTGGACGAACCTGCCCCTGCACCGGTTGCCGCGAAGACCGAAGCCAAAGCCGAGCCCCTGAAGAAAGCCGCTGCGCAGAAATCGGGTACTGAAGGCGGTGAAAAGAAGGCTGCCGGCGGCAGTGTTTCAAACAAGAGCATTCGTGTCGCCGTAGATACGCTCGAGCACCTGATGACCATGGTGTCAGAGCTTGTGCTGACGAGAAACCAGCTTCTCGAAATCGTGCGTCGTCACGAAGACAGTGAATTCAAGGTTCCACTGCAACGGCTGTCCAATGTGACCGCGGAATTGCAGGAAGGGGTCATGGCGACCCGGATGCAGCCGATCGGCAATGCCTGGCAGAAGTTGCCGCGCATCGTGCGCGACCTCAGCCAGGAACTGGAAAAACCGATCGAACTGGAAATGATCGGTGCGGATACCGAACTGGACCGTCAGGTCCTTGAAATGATCAAGGATCCCCTGACACACATGGTCCGGAATTCGGCGGACCATGGTCTGGAAGGCCCTGATGAGCGCCGGGCTGCCGGGAAACCGGAAAAGGGCACCATTACTCTTGCCGCCTATCATGAAGGCGGACATATCATCATCGAAGTCCGCGACGACGGTAAGGGCATCGATGTCGAGAAAGTGAAATCCAAGGTTCTGGAACGTGGCCTGGCCACGGAAGCCGAATTCGAGAAGATGACGGATTCCCAGATCCACAAGTTCATCTTCGCGGCCGGATTCTCTACCGCTGCCGAGGTAACCAGCGTTTCCGGACGCGGTGTCGGCATGGATGTCGTGCGCAACAACATCGAACTGATCGGCGGTACCGTCGATTTGCGCTCGACAACCGGCAAGGGCTCCAGCTTCATTATCAAGATCCCGCTGACGCTTGCCATCGTGTCGACGCTGATCGTCGAGGCGAGCGGTGACAGGTTCGCAATTCCGCAGTTGTCCGTCGTGGAACTTGTCCGCGTCCAGACAAACTCGGAGCACCGCATCGAGCGGATCAAGGACACGCCGGTACTCAGGCTTCGAAACAAGCTTCTGCCGCTGGTTCACTTGTCCCAGCTCCTGGGTATCTACGAAGGCGAGGACGTCGATCAGGCGATCGATTCCGACAACGGCTTCATTGTTGTCATGCAGGTCGGCAGCCAGACGTTCGGTGTCGTGGTCGACGGTGTTTTCCATACGGAAGAAATCGTGGTCAAACCGATGTCTTCCATGCTGCGCAACCTCAACATGTTCTCCGGCAATACCATCCTCGGTGACGGTTCGGTAATCATGATCATTGATCCGAACGGTATCGCCGGTGCAATGGCAAGCCACGCTTCGAGCTCGGTCGCTGAATCGGAGGACGAAGAGCAGGAAGGCCTGCAGCGCAAGTCCATGTCCAGCCAAAACGCAATTTCGCTTCTGCTGTTCCGTGCCGGTGCGCCGGAGCCAAAGGCCGTGCCGCTGTCACTGGTCACGCGCCTGGAGGAATTCGAAGTTTCCAAGATCGAACGCTCAAACGGCAGGGATCTTGTGCAATATCGCGGTTCCCTCATGCCATTGGTTTATGTCAACGACGGGGATGGCCACAAAACCGAAGGTACCCAGCCGATGCTGGTGTTCTCGGACTCCGGCCGTTCCATGGGTCTGGTCGTCGACGAAATCGTCGATATTGTCGAAGACCGCATGAATATCGAAGTCGGTTCCGAACGTCCTGGGGTCTTGGGATCTGCAGTGGTCAAGGAACGGGCGACGGAAATTCTGGACCTTGGCTACTACCTGCCTCAGGCCTTCGAAGACTGGTTCATGCGCAAGGAAATGGACATCGAGGCGCTGACGAAAAAGGTCCTTTTCGTCGACGACAGTTCCTTCTTCCGCAACATGCTGACACCGGTATTGAAAGCGGCAGGTTACGACGTGACAACCTGCATCGGTCCGCAGCAGGCATTCGAGTTGCTGGAGAACGGTGACAAGTTCCACGCAATCGTCAGCGATATCGAGATGCCGGAAATCAACGGGTTCGAATTCTGTGAATCCCTGCGCCGGGATCCTCGCTTCCGGAACATTCCGATCCTGGCATTGTCTTCGATGGTGACACCTGCATCGATCGAGCGCGGCCGTCAGGCCGGCTTTGATGACTATGTCGCCAAGTTCGACCGTCCCGGCCTGATCGCGGCTCTTAAGGATGTCTTCTCCAACGAACTGGGAGTTGCAGCATGAGTGTGCTCGAACACAAAACCAATTCGGACGCCGGCACCGCCAGTGACATGATCCAATACGTGACAGTGGTCATAGGAGGTCAACTTTTCGGCCTGCCGATTTCCCAGGTCCATGATGTGTTCGTTCCCGAGAGTGTGACGCGGGTTCCAATGTCTGCTCCGGAAGTCCAGGGCGTACTCAATCTGCGCGGACGCATTGTCACTGCAATCAACATGCGTCGCCGCCTGCATCTGCCGCCGTTGGAGGACGAACAGATGATGGCGGTCGGCATCGAGTACAAGCTGGAGAGCTATGGCCTCGTCATCGATACCGTCGGTGAAGTGCTGACGTTGCCGGCAGCTTCCTCAGAGCCGAATCCGTCAAACCTGGATCGTCGCTGGGCCGAGATTTCGGGCGGCGTTCATCGCCTGGACGGTCAGTTGATGGTGATTTTGGATGTCGATCGTCTTCTAGGTGCAATGTTTACCGAACCGATGGTAGCAGCGTAACGGCCGAACGGCCCATGAGTGGAGTAACGCCCGATGAAACAGTGCCTTGTAGTTGATGACTCCAGTGTCATCCGTAAGGTGGCACGCAGGATACTCGAAGACATGAACTTCGAGATTACTGAAGCGGAGGACGGCCAGCAGGCTCTCGACGCGTGCAGAAGCACGATGCCTGACGCCATTCTGCTGGACTGGAACATGCCGGTGATGGACGGTCTGGAATTTCTGACAAGCCTTCGTGCCGAAGATGGCGGAGAAAGCCCGGTTGTCGTGTTCTGTACGACTGAGAACGACGTTGCACATATTGCAAGGGCGATCCGTGCAGGAGCGAATGAATACATCATGAAACCGTTCGACCGGGAAATTGTCGAAGCCAAGTTTCAGGAAGTCGGCCTTATTTAGTATTGAGTTGGACGGTCATTAATGGCATTCGCGCAAAGAAGTGTTTCTGCTGGCGCCAGCCCGAGCAGCGACCCGATCAAGGTCATGGTTGTCGATGATGCTGTGGTCATTCGCGGTCTTCTGACCCGCTGGCTCGGGGAAGACAAGGGCCTCAAAGTTGTCGGTTCCCATAGGAACGGCAAGCTAGCTGTAGAAGATATCGAAAAAAGCAATCCGGACGTCGTGGTACTCGACATCGAGATGCCGGAAATGGACGGCATGACCGCCTTGCCGCTCATGCTGGCGAAAAAGCGGGACCTGGTCGTGATCATGGCGTCGACCCTGACACGCCGCAATGCGGAGATCAGCCTGAAGGCTCTTTCGCTCGGCGCTGCCGACTATGTGCCAAAGCCCGAGTCGAATTCCGAGGTCACGACATCTATCGATTTCCGTCGCGAGCTTATCGAAAAGGTAAAGGCGCTGGGTGCGCGTGCCATTCGTATGCGTGGACCTGCCAGGACAATGCGCGCCGAAACGCGCGCGGGAAAGAGCTCCCAGCCGGTCAAACCCGTTTCGGCCCGTCCCACTACGGATACGCGTGCAAGCTTTCGAGGTGCCGCACAGCCTGCCGCTGCCGCGGCTCCCAAGTTCCAGACACGACCATATTCTTCCGTGCGGCCACGCATTCTTGCGATCGGCTCGTCAACCGGCGGTCCACAGGCGCTGCAAGACGTCATGAAGGAAGTCGGCACGGCTATGAACGACGTGCCCGTCGTCATCACACAGCACATGCCGCCGACATTCACCTCCATTCTTGCGGAACATATGGGCAAGGCTGCTCTTCGTCCTGCCAAGGAAGGCGAGGATGGTGAAGTCCTCAAGCCCGGCACTATTTACGTTGCCCCGGGTGGTAAACACATGATCCTGGAGAAGGACGCCGGCGCAGTGAAAGTCCGTCTGACGGACGACCCGCCGGTCAACTTCTGCAAACCTGCAGTCGATCCTTTGTTCGACAGCGTTGCCAAGGCCTACGGTTCTGCGGTTCTTTCGGTGATTCTTACCGGAATGGGACATGATGGCGCTGACGGCGTGAAAACGATTGCTTCCGGTGGCGGCAGTGTGATCACGCAGGATGAGGCCACCAGCGTCGTCTGGGGCATGCCAGGTGCTGCGGCACAAACCGGGGTTTGTTGTGAAATCCTGCCGCTCAACCAGATTGGGCCGAAGATTGCACGCGTATTGAAGGGGAATACACGATGACTCCAGGTGAGTTTGAATTCCTCAAGACCTTTCTCAAGACGCGCTCCGGACTGGTTCTTTCGAGCGACAAGCAGTATCTGGTCGAAAGCCGGTTGCTGCCGATCGCCAGAAGCTCGAAACTGGAGACCCTGAGTGCCGTGATACAGACGTTGCAGCGCGGATCAAACCGGACGCTGGAAACCGATGTTATCGAAGCGATGACGACCAACGAGTCGTTCTTCTTCCGGGACAAGACGCCGTTTGATCATTTCAAGGAGACGATGCTGCCTGCCCTGAAGGAGGCGCGCGCATCGCGCCGGCAGCTCAAGATCTGGTGTGCGGCCGCCTCGACCGGCCAGGAACCCTATTCGCTGGGTATCTGTCTGAAGGAAGAGGCTTCCAAGCTACCAGGGTGGCGAACGCGGATTCTCGGGACGGACCTGTCGCTGGAAGTTCTGGAAAAGGCAAAAGCCGGTCTCTACAGCCAGTTTGAAGTCCAGCGCGGCCTTCCGATCCAGATGCTTCTGAAATATTTCGATCAGAAGGGCGACATGTGGCAAATCACGGCCGAGATGCGGTCAATGATCGAATGGAAGAAACTCAATCTTCTTGAAAGCTTTACGCATCTGGGAGAGTTCGACATTGTCTTTTGCCGGAATGTTCTGATCTATTTCGACCAGACCACCAAATCGGAAATCCTGGGCCGTCTTGCAAAGACGCTTCCAGATGACGGATTTCTGGTTCTCGGTGCAGCGGAGACAGTGGTCGGGTTGACCGATGCGTTCAAGCCGGTACCTGGAAAACGGGGACTGTTTCAGAAGAAACAGGCCGTGCAGGCAGGAACAGGTTCTGCTGCAGGTCCGAGACTGGCTGTCGGTGGCGGTGTCGGGTTCCGCCGGTAACCGCACTGTCATGACAGATGTTTTCTTGAAAGGCGGTCAGTTGACCGCCTTTTTCGTATCCGGAGACAGCTGGCTGATTTTCTTGCGAACCTTTTCGGCATATTTCCGGCTCACGGGAACCTTTGTTCCCTCGGTCAGTTCGAGCCAGGTCCGACCGTCCTCGCGGACAACCCGAGCCATGGCCTGGAACGTCACCCAGTGGCTGCGATGAACCTGCATGCCGTCCTCGCCGGGCAATTCGGAGACAATGTCGTTGAAACGGTAAAGCACCATCCGCGTTTCACTGACCGTGACCAGGCGGACATAGTGTTCCTGAGCCTCGACACGCAGAACCGGAGCATCGAGAGGGGTGTCCAGGTGCCTTTGGAAGCCCATTTCCCCGGGGCGAACGGAATGTATCCGGTTGTCGTCCGCAGGAGAGGTGGCGATTCGAAGATCACGGTTTTTCATTTCAAACGGAAGCGTCTGGTTTGATGCCGCCTCTTCAGTGCTTGCTGCCGGCGTTGAGCCAGAAAGCTGCAAAAAGGGAATTGAAAGCAGGAAGCAGAGCACAAGATGATTGTCTGAAAGATAGACGAGTTCGAGGAGGAAGGACCCGATATGGGTCCGACCTGTCACGGAGTTGCCGGCTTCGACCGATGCACCCGATCCTACAAGCTCACCGAGTTCCGGTAATCCCAGGATAAGATCGAGCGCGGTTACCGCAAGAGCAAAGGGAACGAGGCTGACAAGTGCTGCAACGACCGCGTTCAGCCTGAAGCGGTCCCTGAGACCGGGCAATCTTGCAAACAATTCAAGAAAGGCGACGAACAAGCCGGCTTCCAGGAGAATTCGAACGGACCAATAGAGGTAAAGACCAGCGAGAGACCAGTTTTCGGGGCGCTGGATCTGCGTCGAAGCGAGAAGCCAGGCGGCAGCCAATGCAAGAAGAAAAATCTGTATGTTTTTGTCGCGGATCATTGCGTGGCTCGTGTTTTCAGCCGCTCAAAGTAGGCTGCAACTGGCGCGTCATTCAAGAAGCATGAAAAATTTATAACTTAAACTGTTGTAAAAAATACAATATTCCTCTGATCGCCAAGTTTGAAGAAGTCGCGAAATAACGCGTCTTTGAAGAAGTAGCGGGTTTCCTTTCGTTTTCGTTGCGCCACTTTGACCGCAAGGGCACAGCGATGGGCGAAACGTGATCGTCCATCCGCGCAGTATTCGGGATGTCCCTGCTGCCTTGGCCCCCACCGTTAATATGACAGGCTACCGGAGTGATTGACATGGGATTGAAAGTTGAACTGACACGGCGCTCCGCGCTGCTGGGCGCTGGAGGTGCAATTGCCGGCGCGAGCCTGATGACATCAAATCTTGCACAGGCTGCAGCGGAAAAACAGGGAGCCATGACCGCGCCTGTTGCGCGCTACCACGTCGGCGAGTTTGAAGTGAACACGCTTCTCGACGGTGCTGTCAGCGTCAAGGAACCGCAAAAAACGTTCGGCATGAATGTCGATGCGGATACGTTTACAACGACATCTGCAGAGAACTTCATCCCGGCAGACGCTTTCAAGGCCTACTTTACGCCGACGCTCGTGAATACCGGCAGCGAACTGATCCTGTTTGATACAGGGGTCGGTGAAGGAGGCCGTCCCGCACGCGGCAATATGAGGGCTGCACTGCAAAGCGCCGGTTACACGCCGGAACAGGTCGATGTGGTCGTCATTACTCACATGCATCCTGACCATATCGGCGGTTTGATGGAAGCTGGGGCTCCAGCCTTTCCGAACGCCCGCTATGTCACCGGGCAAACGGAATACGACTTCTGGTCAGGCATGGATCCCGAGGCCAATGGCGTTACAAAGCTGATGGCCAAAAACGTCAAGCCGCTGGCTGAAAAGATGACGTTCCTGAAGGGTGGCGAATCGGTCGCATCGGGTATCACGGCAGTGGATGCTCATGGGCATACACCTGGACACACCGTTTACATGCTTGAAAACGGTGGTCAGCAACTGCTGCTGGCAGCGGACACGGCCAATCACTACGTCTGGTCGCTGGCGCGTCCTGACTGGGAAGTTCGTTTTGACATGGACAAGGAAGCGGCCGCTGCGACCCGCAAGTCGCTCATCGGAATGCTTGCGGCAGACAAGATTCCGTTTGTCGGATATCACATGCCGTTCCCCGCGGTCGGCTATGTGGCCAGTGACGGCGCAGGTTTCCGGTATGTCCCGGCGTCTTACCAGATGCATCTCTAGACAAAGCGATAGTGACAAACGGGAAAGGGCGGGTTTGACGCCTTTTCCAGGACGGATATGTGGTCCGCTGAGTATTTCTCGGCGGACCACACTCTGGTTCGTGCCGGGTTTTCCGAAGAGACAGTCGTCTTCACAGGCACCCATGAGAACAGACTGCGATGAGTGACCGATCAGTTTGATTGGCCTGTGTCCATCCGGATGTGAATGTGTTTTGGCAAATACATGACCGGACCGATATCGGTCGCGTTTGCACGGCGGGCGCCGGTACCAGGTCATTCACATTCTTTTTCTCTTTCAAAATACTCGCGCAACAGTCCCACACGTTTCGGACGAAAGAATTCGTCGAGGAACTCCATCGAGCGGATCCGATCCAGGCGAAACATGCGAAAATCCTGCCTCAGGCAACACCAGGCGATCAACGCCTGTACTTCATTGAAAAAATAGATGGTAAGCGGCCAGACTTTTCGTTTCGAACATCGATCATTCAGGTCAAAATATTCGAGGAAGACCGCCTGCTCGTTCCAGATTGATTCGCGAAGCCCGGAAAAGTCGGCTTCGGAGAAAGGTGTATTGCGCATGATATGGCTGCCAACCGTCGCATGTCTCAACCGTTGACGCATGTTTTGGGGAAGACTTGCCTCCAGCTTCACCAGCGCATTTTGTGCCGCATGGGTGAATTCGGAATTGCCCAGTTTTGATACGGTATGCAGACCGAGAGCGAGTGCGTCCACCTCGTCGGCGTCAAAATGCATCGGTGGCAGCGAAGGATCTTCCGTCAGGGTGTAACCAAAGCCCGCCTCGGCGTCGATAATTGCTCCTGACGACCTGAGACTTTGAATGTCGCGGTATATGCTGCGTTCCGAAATCTCCATTTCCTCGGCCAGCCGTGATGCTGTTACCGGGGAAGGCAATCGTCGCAATACCTGCATCAGGCGAATAAGACGATCTGAACGACTCACGCAAATCCTCCGGTTTTCATTTCAACCCGTTTGAGTGAATTTGAGCATAGAGCTACTGACAGGAATTGTCAGGAGGTGGCGAATATCTATGGGCAGCGCAGAAAAATCCACCCCAGAACAGCAGGTCAAGGAGACCAGCATGTCCCGTCTGACAACGATTCTCTCAATTCTAGGACCCCTGACAATGATGCCCACATTCCCAAGCCTTGCCGACGCCGGCAACAATCAGGACAAGCTCGCCATCGTCAATCCGGACAAGCTTCATGATCCTTCGGACCATGGTTACAGTGTGGCTGTGGTCGCGCCGGCCGGTGCGCGGCTTGCATTTGTTTCCGGACAAGGTGGTGTCAGTGCCAACGGGACCTATTCGGATGACTTTTCGGAGCAGGTTCAACAGGCCTATGCCAACCTGAAAACGGTTCTTGATTCGCTGGGCGCATCACCGGATCAGGTTGCAAAACTCTCTGTCTTCGTGGTCGATCACGATCCGTCGAAGCTTGGGGTCTTGACGGAAAATGTCAGGAACATGTTCGGCGAAACACTCCCTGCACAAACTCTGATACCCGTTCCGAAGCTCGCTATCGACCCGATGCTGTTCGAAGTGGAAGCCATCGTTGTTCTGCCTCAACAGTAGCGAACAAACGACATGCGCCGAGGATGATTATCCATCCTGAAACACTTTGCCACCAGCGCCATCCAGGAGCCTGGTTGGCGAAATCAACGGGTACAAGGCGCTCCATGCAATAGAAAAGCCCCGGAAAACCGGGGCTTTTCAAATTCTTCAGTTGCCTTGGTGTCAGGCCGCAGCCTCGACTTCCGGTTCACGCAGAACATATCCACGGCCCCAGACCGTTTCGATGTAGTTCTTTCCGGAGGTCGCGGAAGCCAGTTTCTTGCGGAGTTTACAGATGAAGACGTCGATGATCTTCAACTCCGGCTCGTCCATGCCGCCGTAAAGGTGGTTCAGGAACATTTCCTTGGTGAGTGTCGTGCCCTTGCGCAACGAAAGCAGTTCGAGCATCTGGTATTCCTTGCCGGTCAGGTGGACGCGCTGGCCCCCAACTTCCACGGTCTTGGTGTCCAGATTGACCTTCAAATCGCCGGTTACGATCACCGACTGAGCGTGGCCCTTGGACCGGCGGACGATCGCATGAATGCGAGCGACCAGTTCGTCCTTGTGGAACGGCTTGGTCATATAATCGTCAGCGCCAAACCCCAGGCCGCGAACCTTGTCCTCGATGCCCGCGTTGCCGGACAAGATCAGGATCGGTGTCTTGACCTTGGACACACGCAGTGTCCGCAGAACCTCGTATCCGGACATGTCCGGCAGGTTCAAATCCAACATTATAATGTCATAATCGTACAGTTTGCCGAGGTCGATACCTTCCTCGCCAAGATCTGTCGTGTAGACGTTGAAGTTCTCGGACTTCAGCATCAACTCGATGCTCTGCGCCGTGGCGCTATCATCCTCAATCAACAATACACGCATGCCAATCCCCTTGTTCTGCCTTTCCTGGGCAAGTCGCAACGGCTCTGTCGGTGCCTGCTACGAAGGACTGTTGTTAACCCCGACTCAAAGCTACCGGTTAATGGTTAACAAAATATGATTCGCAGCGGCAAGCTCCAGCGAAATGAATCTGTGAACAACCAGCAACTTGTTGAATCCCAATAAAAAACGCAGATTCATAAAGCTTAATGTTGAACATTAAGAAATCGGCATAACCGATTCCGTTCAGATTCCTTTCGACAAAGCCGGTTTGACTTCGAAATGGCTCTCGCTTGTCAGCCTTCCAAAGGTTAAGATTAACCAGAGTCGTAAACGAAAGATTACCAAAACCGTTAACTACGAAAGGAATCTTCCTTGAAGGCGCTTTTCGCCGAAATTGATTCGCACATGCCGACCGAGATTTACGGGCGGGTTACTGCGGTTCAGGGGCTCCTCGTGGAGATCGCGGGACCGATTCACGAGATGAGTGTCGGCTCGCGTCTTTTAATCGACAGCGGTGAGGATAACCCGAAAGTTCCCGCTGAAGTGGTCGGTTTCCGCGACGGACACGCGCTCTGCATGCCGTTTTCGGGTCTCGAAGGTGTTCGGATGGGCTGCAAAGCCGTCATCAGTTCCCGCGAGAGCGTGGTGCATCCCGGCAATGCCTGGCTTGGCCGGGTGGTGAATGCACTTGGCGAACCGATCGACGGCAAGGGCGAGGTTGCGAACGGCGGTGTGCCTCGCAAATTGCGAAGCGCTCCGCCGCCGGCGTCGGAGCGCAAGAGGGTCGGTCCTCCACTTGACCTCGGCGTAAGGGCGCTGAACACGTTCGTGACCTGTTGCGAAGGCCAGCGCATGGGGATTTTCTCCGGATCGGGTGTCGGCAAGTCCGTCCTGATGTCCATGCTGGCGCGCAACACAAACTGCGACGTGGCCGTTATAGGCCTTATCGGCGAGCGGGGGCGCGAAGTTCAGGAGTTCATTGAAGACGACTTGGGAGAGGACGGACTTGCGCGCTCCGTTGTCGTTGTCGCAACTTCCGATGAAAGTGTTCTCATGCGCCGTCAGGCGGCATATCTTGCCATGACGGTCGCCGAACATTTTCGTGACGAAGGCAGCAACGTCCTTTGCATGATGGATTCCGTCACCCGTTTCGCAATGGCCCAGCGGGAGATCGGGCTGTCTGTTGGAGAACCTCCGACGTCCAAGGGTTATACACCGACTGTGTTCACCGAATTGCCCCGCCTTCTGGAAAGAGCAGGTCCCGGCAAAACGGGTGATGGTTCGATCACGGGCCTGTTCACCGTCCTTGTGGAAGGAGACAACCACAACGAGCCGGTGGCCGACGCGGTCCGCGGCATCCTTGACGGGCACGTGGTGATGGAACGGGCGATTGCGGAGCGTGGACGCTATCCGGCGATCAACGTTCTGAAGTCTGTCTCCCGGACCATGCCGCGTTGCGTTCCGCCCGAACAGCTGCCGGTCCTTCGCAAAGCCAGGCAATTGCTGTCGACATATACGGATATGGAGGAACTCATTCGCCTGGGAGCCTACAGGAAAGGTTCAGACCCGACCGTTGACGAGGCCATCCATCGGTTTACACTGATCGATGACTTCCTGAATCAGGGAAAAGACGAGGCGACGTCACTTTCTGACGGATATTTTCAACTCGCCAACCTTTTGGAAATGACTCAGGGGTAGACTGCCCAGGTTAGGGGAGTATTGAGTTATGAAAACCCGCGACAGTTTGATCCGTTTGAAGCGGTTTCAGGTTGATGAAAAGCGACGGCAACTTGCTCAGATCGAGAGCATGATTGCCGAGTTTAATCGAATGGCCGATGAGCTGGATGTCCAGATCACGACCGAGCAGGAACGCGTCGGCATCACCGACGTGACGCATTTCGCGTATCCGACATTTGCAAAGGCCGCAGCGGATCGGCGTGACAACCTGCGCAACTCGGCGCTTGAGCTTGATGACCAGTTGCAACGAGCTCAGGACGAGCTCAGTGAGGCCATCGAAGAACTCAAGAAGTTCGAGCAGTTGGAAGAGCGCGATCATCAGCGCGAAAAGACTGCGCAGGAGATTGCCGAACAGGATGAGCTTGACGAAGTCGCTGCGCGGGTTCGGCTGCGCTAACAACAAATGTAGCCCGGGCAGAGAGGTTTAGCGGGTCACTCGAGCCCAGGCGGGCATGTATTTCGAATGCCTGATTGCCAAGACCGGTGATCAGGCTTTGTCGTTTTGAGAGATTGAAATAAAACCCTCAGCGTGCTGCCTCGTTGAAATTCGACCGTGGCATGAACACTTGTTTGTGAACTGTTTCGTTCGATCTTCTGGGGGCATGCTCATTCTATGCGACTTTTTCTGGCATTGCTTTTGCCGTTGTCCACGTTCTCCTTCGCTCTCGGGCTCACTCAGCCACTCATGCGTTTTGAACGTCTGTATTTTCTGGAAGATCGCCCAAACCTGATCGAAATGATTACGGAGTTGTGGCGTCAGGAAGACATGGCGCTGGCCACGATCGTCGGTCTGTTCTCGATCGGATTTCCTGCCGCGAAAATCCTGCTGATTCACATCGCTGCCATGACGGGTGGAAATTCCCGGTCGCTTGCCCTGCTGTCGATGGTCAGCAAATGGTCAATGCTTGACGTGATGCTGGTTGCGCTGGTTCTGTTCGCGGCCAAGACCAGCGGTCTGGCGGCGGCGGCAATCCTTCCGGGCCTCTGGTTTTACGCGGCGGCGACATTGTCGACAGCCTTTGCGGCGAGTCTATGCACGCGGGCCTGAAGCGTTCACCGGAAACTCATGCCGGCTGGGTGCGGCTGGGTTCCCTTGCGGTCTTGTCCCGGCGGCGGGCCTGAAAGTCGTCGCAGCGTCCCTGTCTTGCATTGGCTGCATTCGCGATCTGTTTGACATAGGCGGAAGTCCATTCCGCTCCCTGCGCGGCAGGCAGTTTGAGATGCGTGCACCTTGCCTTGGCCAGCAAGGCGAATGCGGGGACGTCCAAACCCGCCTTTGCCGCAGTTCTGAGGACGACATCCCGTTTGCCATTGAACATGGCGTCCTTGAGTGCGGATTGTGCAATCCTGCCTCTTGTGCTGAGCAGTTCGATCGCGTGGTTGAAACGACCGTCCTGCAGCAGCAGGATAATAAGTTCGTCAAGCGTTACCGCGGAACGCTCGGCTTCGCGCCACAATATGCCGATGTCCGGATTGTTCAAAGTGTCGCCGAATGTCTTGCGAAGGACTTTCAGTCTTGCGATCTGGTCCAGCTGTTCCTGGGAAAGCGAGCCTTCGATAATGCTGCGCAGACGCTTCCTGGTTTCGTCGTCGACAAGCGGCAGCAACTCCTGACATACGGCAGGAGAAAGATCAGAGCGAAGCGAGAGGTCCTCCCTCAGGACCTCATCTTCCGCTGCAAGCTTGACAAATTTGAGCATTGTCTGGCGCGACAGTTTCGTTTCCTTGTTGCCGGCCAGTATGCGGTGAACCGCGATGTCGCCCTTGGCAGCCAGAACGTCTGAAACCTCGGTTGGCAGATCCTTGCGCCGCGCCAGCACCTGCATGTGGGCGCTGCTTACCTGTTCGATCAGGAGAAGGAGATCATCCCGGGTCAGGAGCGGGCACTCCGCCAGGACCGGCATCGCAACATTCACCTCATCCCTGGCAATCCTGTGCACCAGATCCGCAGGGCTTTGCGCGCAAGGCGCAATCTTCTGCGCCAGAAGCAATCGGTCGTTTGCAGCGCCAGTGCTGTAGATCTTCAACATTACCTGGGCGAAAAGTTCCAGTTCCCGGCCCGATCTTTCGTCAAGATCGGTTGCGACGAGTTTGCTCACCTCGGCAAACAGCTTTTGCCGCGCCTCGACTGTCTCATCCTCCGCGAGCCTGATGAGTGAACTTGTCATATTGCCTCCGTTAAGAGGAAGAATTAGCCAATATTGTTATTTTTACGTTACCGAAAAGTGGAATCTCGAAGTAATTACCTTACGTTAGTTTTTCTAGATTTGTGCAATCCAGAAAAAAAAGAGAATTATTTGATTTGGTGAAATAAAAACTGAAACTGGTTTCAGTTTTTCTTTCCCGGGCATGAAAACCGTTGAACGGTGAAGCGGATGGCTTTCCTTTGGGTCTGGTTCTTTCCTATTGTCGGAGCGAGAGAACGGTACGGTCCTCTGTCATTAAGTGAAACGGGTAGGACATGAAACTACTGCGCCTGTGCCTTGCAACGCTCCTGGGGGCATTCCTTCTTGCCGCTGTTCCGGCAGCCGGTCAGAGCGAAAGCGCAGCCCCGGTTGAAACCGCCGATGTGAAACAGGCAAGTGAAGCACTCATCAAGGTTCTCAACGACCCCGACAGCCGCAAGGAGCTGATCGAACTGCTGCAAAAAAACGCCACCGATCCCGGGTCTGGCCCGGCTTCAGAGGCGAAAGAGGGAGATGCGACACAGTCAACAGGTTCAGAAACCACCGAACCCAGCTCCGCCGGGCAGAGTTTCGTCATTCGTGTTGGCGAATACACGCGAGCTCTGGCGGACGAGATCGGGGTCGTTCTCGACCGCTCGCGTCACTCACTAAAGGGATTGCTCCTGATTTTCCGTGGAGACATTCCAATAAAATGGGACCGTGTCGAAGAGGTCCTGTTGCAGGTCGCGATTGTTCTGGCGAGTGCCTACGCGGCGTTCTGGATCGGACAGTACATTGCGCGCCGGATTTATCCGAAAATGGCCGTCCGTGCACGGTACGGCGGCGGATTGATGCGGGCGTTCATCCTGGTGGTATCGACCGTTATTGACGGCCTGACAGTCGCGCTTGGACTGGGGGTTGGCTATTTCGTTGCACTGACCGGGTATGGCGGGCTTGAAACAGGCGTCACGATCCAGGAGAGCCTGGCGCTGAACGCGTTCTTCATTACCGGAATGTCGAATGTCGCCCTGCGGTTCGTCTTCGCCCCTCGCAGACCGGAATTGCGGCTCCTGCCATTTGCGGATGGCGCCGCCGATTATTGGTACTCTCGGTTACGTATCTACATGTATTGGAACAATTTCGGTGTGTTCCTTGCTGTCCCTGCCGCGAATCTGGCCGTTTCCTTTGTTCTCGGCAACGCGTTGAGGTTCATTGTCGTCCTCACGGGAATGGTTTACCTGATGGTTCTCATCAAGCAGAACAGGGTCAGGGTTCGCGAAGGCGCCAAGGCCTATGCGGAAACCATGCACAGCGTTCTGGCGAAAAGAGCGCTCGCCAATCTCGGCAACCTCTGGCACATCGGTGCCTATGGCTACATTATTGCGGTCTTCATCGTCTGGGTGACGCGCCCCTTCGATGCGACCACGATCATCTTGCGGGCAACCGGCCTTTCGATCATCACCATCATGGCCGGCATGCTGATTTCACTCGTCATGACGCGTGCCATCAAGGGCGGTATCAGGCTGCCCGATGACATTCATCAAAAACTGCCTGCGCTTCAGTACCGACTTAATGCTTTCGTACCGCGTCTTCTCAAGATCATTCGCTTTGTGGTGTTCCTGGGAACGATCCTGCTGCTTATGGACATCTGGGGCCTGCTCAGCGTGCTTGACTGGTTGTACAGCGAAGCCGGGATCAGGCTGGTGGGCAGCTACGGATCAGCCATCGTCGTAATACTGGTCGCCTTTATTGTCTGGCTTGCGGTGATGTCATGGGTAGACCTGCGCCTGCAATCACGCGCCGGGTACATTGTCAGCGCACGCGAACGAACCCTGTTTCAACTGTTCCGGAACGCGTTCACGATCGTCATCATGGTCATGGCGCTGCTGCTGGCATTGTCTGAAATCGGTGTGAATATCGGGCCGCTGATCGCCGGTGCGGGTGTTGTCGGACTGGCAATTTCCTTCGGTGCGCAAACGCTCGTTAAGGACATCATCACCGGGGCCTTCATCCAGATCGAAAACGCGATCAATGAAGGTGACGTCGTCACGGTTGCGGGTATTACCGGAACGGTCGAGGGCATTACCATCCGGTCGGTGCGGATCAGGGACCTGGACGGCACGACACACATCATACCGTTTTCCTCCGTCGACATGGTGTCGAACTTCATGCGCGGCTATTCCTATCACGTCGCGCTCATCGGGGTGTCCTACGATACGGATATCGCCTACGCCAAGGAGGCGATGCTTGAAGCGTTCAGGAGACTGCAGGAGACCGAATTCAAATCCAAGATTTTCGGTGATCTGGAAATGCACGGCGTGACGGCCTTCGGTGCCAGTTCAATCGACATTCGCGCGCGCATCAAGACGAATCCCGGAGATCAATGGGGCATCGGACGTGCGTATAACGAATTCATCAAACAAGTGTTCGACGAACGAAACATCGAAATCCCGTTCCCGCAAGTCACGTATCACGCGGCAACACCTCCCTTCGCGGAGGAAAACGATGTGCCGGATGCAGGTCGCAGGAAGAAGGTCAAGCAAAGCGAACCGACGGACGATGCGCCGCCGGAGAGTGAAGAACACTAATCACGCGTGTCATGTATCGGTTTCAGGAACGGCGACGCGGGTCTGCCAGGACGTCGAAAATTCATCCGTCCATCTAAACCGGCCAGGGCAATGACCAGAACTCCTGTTGACACTCGAAGCGGAAAAAGGATAAAGACCTGCCAGCCGCAGCAGGGCTTTGTCTGTTCGTTGGCATTTGGAGCATTTGATGTTTGTTTTTTTGTCCAGTTCGCAACGCTCGCAATCCTGGCCCTCCAGCCGGGCCGATAGCTCATGCGGGCTGAACATGAAGACAATCTCGTAGCAAACGTTGTCATCATTGTTCCTGTTAACCCGCCTCTGAGGCGGGTTTTTTCGTTTTCAGGGCGTAATGAATACAGGAAGCGTGGCCAGGTGGCTTAAGACTGCGGCTTGCTAAGTCGCAGGACCCTTTCCGGGCTCCTCGGGTTCGAATCCCGCCGCTTCGGCCAACTTTCAGGCGTGTGAGGGGAAGAAGTTGCAATGCATTTTTCAATCAAACGTTCGACCTCCCTTTCACCGTATTTGGTTTTCTCTCCGTTCGTCTAACCGGCAGGACACCCGATTTTGGATCGGGAAATCGAGGTTCGACCCCTCGACGGAGAACCAGGGATGGATGTGCGGCTGAGTGGCCATTGGCATTCGTTCTGGAAGCTGAGAACATCAAAACGGAGATCCGTGGCTTCAAATCCCGAAGCTTCCGTCAATTCATTTCCTTTTTTTGTGAATTAACAACAAGATGCGCCAACCGCGTAGCCTCTCGAAACTCCCGTTTCCCAAAGAACGTATTGCAGGACCGAGCCCGTCCTGAGAACGAAGCCGAATAGAATCGAATTGTTGATTGAATTTCACAATCTTTCGCTTTATTTTCGTTTCTTGAATTTCTTGCATTTCATTTCGAGCCGGAGACAAGCCTATGGCGGCGGACTACGACCTGCTGGTTATTGGTGGTGGAATTAACGGAACCGGGATTGCCCGAGACGCGGTTGGACGGGGAGCATCGGTCCTGCTGGCCGAGATGGGAGATCTTGCCAGCGCGACTTCTTCAGCCTCCACCAAGCTGATCCATGGCGGCCTGCGGTACTTGGAATATTATGAGTTCAACCTGGTCCGTAAAGCTCTCAAGGAGCGGGAGGTTCTCTGGCATCTTGCACCACATATCGCCTGGCCGCTCCGGTTCATCCTGCCGCACCACAAGGACCTGCGACCGGCCTGGCTGCTCCGCCTCGGCCTGTTCATGTATGATCATCTCGGTGGACGGAAGCTGTTGCCGGCAACCAAGACGGTACGTCTCGATCAAGCGCCCTATTCGCAAGGCCTCAAGAAACTCTTCCTAAGGGGTTTTGAATATTCCGACTGCTGGGTCGACGATGCGCGGCTGGTTGTTCTGAACGCGCGCGACGCGGCCGACCGCGGTGCGAAGATCCTCACACGGACAAAGTGCGTGAGCGCGCGGCGTGATGGAGACAAGTGGTCGGTGGTGCTGAAGGACCTTGCGACGGGTAAAGAGAAAACGGTCACGGCAAGCGTACTTGTCAATGCCGCCGGTCCCTGGGTCGCTGATTTCCTGCATGGGGTTGTCGGGGAAAACGACACGTCGGGCATCCGTCTGGTCAAGGGCAGCCACATCATAGTGCCGCGCCAGTTCGAACACGACCGTTGCTTCATCTTTCAGAACGGCGATGGTCGGATCGTGTTCGCGATTCCCTACGAGCAGGATTTCACCCTGATCGGCACAACCGATGTCGATTATCAGGACGATCTCGGTGATGTTCGCATATCGGAAGATGAAATCTCGTACCTTTGCGCCGCAGCGAGTGAGTATCTTGAAAAGGAAATCACACCCGAGGATGTCGTTCATACCTATTCGGGTGTCCGGCCGCTCTATGATGACGGTGCCAAGGACGCCAAGGCGGCGACCCGTGACTATGTTCTGGAGCTTGACGGCGGCGGAGACACGCCCGCCGTCCTGTCCGTCTTCGGCGGAAAGATCACGACCTATCGCAAGCTCGCCGAGCAGGTTCTTGCAAAACTGGAGGGTCTTCTGCCGTTCAAGCGCGGACTTTGGTCCGGAAGTGAACCTTTGCCTGGCGGTGATTTCAGCGTTGACGCCTTTGACAGGGAAGTCTCCGGTCTCGAGCACGACTATGCTTTCCTGGACAAGCGCTTTGCGACGCGGTTGACTCGTCTTTACGGCACGGACGCCCGGCGTCTGCTTGGTGGTGCCAAATCTCTTGAGGATCTCGGCAAATCCTTCGGGTTCAATCTCCATGAAGCGGAAGTGAAATGGCTGATGAACCGGGAATGGGCCCGTACCGCAGAAGATGTGTTGTGGCGGCGGACAAAACTGGGCCTGCGTCTCAGCCAGCAGGAAGCGGCAGATCTGGAAAGCTATATGTCCAGCCACCTTGCAGAACAGGCCGGCGCTGCTGCATAGTTTGAAAAACCATCTGACCTGCCGGGCTCTCCGGCAGTTTTCTTGAATAAGCCTAAGATAATGGGAGGTGTGCCATGGCCGGATGTGTTTTGGCGATAGACCAGGGCACGACGTCAAGCCGCGCGATCGTTTTTGACGGCGGTTTCAGCCCGACCAGCGTGGGACAGCAGGAATTTCCGCAGCATTTCCCGAAGTCGGGTTGGGTGGAACATTCGCCTTCGGACATCTGGACCAGCACACTGCGCGTTTGCCGTGAAGCCATGGAAAAGGCTCCGGACAAAGGTGCGGGTGTCGAGGCAATCGGTATCACCAACCAGCGTGAAACCACGCTGATCTGGGATCGGACGACGGGTGAACCGGTCTACAATGCGATCGTCTGGCAAGACCGGCGTACGGCGGAATTCTGCGCCGGGCTGCGCGAAAGAGGCCTGGAAGACACATTTACGTCGAAAACCGGGTTGTTGCTCGATCCCTATTTTTCGGGAACCAAGATCGCCTGGATTCTCGACAATGTCGACGGGGTACGTGCGCGGGCCGAACGCGGGGAACTGGTATTCGGCACCGTCGATACCTGGCTGATATGGCACCTGACCGGTGGAAAGGTTCATGTCACCGACGCGACCAACGCGTCACGCACGCTGATCTACAACATTCATGAAAACTGCTGGGATGAAGAGCTGTGCAGGTTGCTCGGCATACCGATGAACCTGCTTCCGGAAGTGAAGGACTGCGCCGACGATTTCGGAACGACCGAGGCGGAACTGTTCGGCAGACCATTGCCCATCTTGGGAGTGGCGGGCGACCAGCAGGCTGCCACGGTCGGGCAGGCCTGTTTCAGACCCGGCATGGTGAAGTCGACCTACGGCACGGGTTGTTTTGCTCTGATGAACACCGGCGAGACAGCTGTGCGGTCGAAGAACCGCATGTTGACGACCATTGCCTATCGTCTTAACGGCGAGACGACATATGCGCTTGAGGGCTCGATCTTTGTTGCCGGTGCAGCGGTTCAATGGCTGCGTGACGGGCTGGGTCTCATAGAGAGCGCAGGTGAAACCCAGACGCTTGCCGAGCAGGCGGATCCGAATCACGACGTTTTCCTGGTTCCTGCATTTGTCGGATTGGGCGCGCCGCATTGGGATGCCGAGGCGCGCGGAGCGATGTTCGGGCTGACGCGCAACACGGGACCAAGGGAGATCGCCCGCGCGGTCCTGCAAAGCGTGGGCTACCAGACAAGCGATCTTGTCGAAGCCATGCAGGCCGACTGGCCTGACGCGGAAAAACCCGTTCTGAGGGTGGATGGAGGCATGACGGCCTCCGATTGGACGATGCAGTTTCTGGCAGACATCCTGGGGGCGCCAGTCGACCGTCCGACCGTTCCTGAAACAACGGCTCTGGGCGCTGCATGGCTGGCCGGATCCAAGGCTGGTATCTGGCCGGGCGAAGACGCGTTTTCCGCCGAATGGAAGCTTGAAAAACGCTTCGAACCGCAGCTTGACGAAGAGCGCCGACAACAGTTGCTGGCCGGTTGGCAGGATGCAGTCAATCGAACGCGCACCGATCAGGACTGAACGCTTTGAAGGCTCTCGCACCTGTGAGAGCCTTCAGTGTTTCAGTGACTTAGAAACTTCAGCAACAAGCTTACGCCGCGGTATCACATTTCCTTGAACGGTCCTGAAAGTGTTAAAAATTACGTCAACAAAACTTACCTAGCAAAAATATTTCAAAATCAGGGTAAAATTAGAAAGATGTTGGTGCTTGATTTTCTGCCAAAAAAACGCCTTAGTTTGCGCTGGCTTGGACTTAACTCCTTTGCACACTTCAATGATGCAAGGTCCATGCTCTTCATCAAGGGGAGAACAGATTGATGAATTTCAAAAAAACCTTGAAGGCAACCCTTCTTGGCGCCAGCCTTGCCGTGATCGCGGCAACAGGTGCTTCCGCAAAGACCTTGGTTTATTGCTCCGAGGGGTCTCCTGAAGGCTTCGACACGGCGCTTTACACCGCCGGCACGACGTTCGACGCGTCCTCCAAGCCGCTCTACAACCGGCTTGTCGAGTTCAAGCGCGGCACGACCGAAGTGCTTCCGGGTCTGGCGGAAAGCTGGGAAGTTTCCGAAGACGGATTGGAATACACCTTTAAGCTGCGTAAGGGCGTAAAATTCCATACCACCAGCTTCTTCACGCCATCACGTGACTTCAACGCCGATGATGTGGTTTTCTCGTTCGAGCGCCAGCTGAACAAAGACCATGCGTGGCATGAATATACACCGGGCACTGCCTGGGAATATTTCAACGGCATGTCCATGCCGGACCTGATCAAGGAAATCGTCAAGGTCGACGACAACACCGTCAAGTTCGTGCTGAACCGTCCGGAAGCTCCGATGATTGCCAACCTGGCCATGGATTTTGCTTCAGTCGTTTCGGCCGAATACGCCGATCAGCTGGCGGCCGCCGGTTCCAAGGAGCAATTCAACCAGCAACCTGTGGGAACAGGCCCGTTCTCATTTGTCGGTTACCAGAAAGATGCGGTGATCCGTTATGCGGCTCACCCGGATTACTGGAATGGCAAGGAAAAGATCGACAACCTGATCTTCGCCATCACGCCTGATGCTGCGGTTCGCCTGCAGAAGCTGAAAGCGGGTGAATGTCATGTCATGCCATATCCGGCACCGGCCGACATTGCCGACATCCGCGACGACGGCAACCTGACCCTTCTGGAACAGCAGGGCCTGAATGTCGGGTATCTCGCCTACAACACGAAAGTGGCTCCGTTCGACAAGAAGGAAGTCCGCAAGGCGCTGAACCACGCAGTCAACAAGCAGGCGATCCTCGACGCTGTTTTCCAGGGCTCCGGCCAGGCAGCGAAAAACCCGATCCCGCCAACGATGTGGTCGTATAACGAAGCCGTTGAGGACGACGCCTACGATCCGGATCTGGCCAAGGAAATGCTGGCGGCAGCCGGTGTTGAAAACCTCGACATGAAGATCTGGGCGATGCCTGTTCAGCGTCCGTACAATCCGAATGCCCGCCGCATGGCCGAGGTTATTCAGGCAGACTTCGCCAAAGTCGGCGTCAATGTCGAGATCGTTTCCTATGAATGGGGTGAATATCTTTCCCGTTCCAAGGACGAGAACCGTGACGGAGCAGTTCTGCTCGGCTGGACCGGCGACAATGGCGATCCTGACAACTTCCTGGCCGTTCTGCTCGGCTGTGATGGCGTCGGCGGTTCCAACCGTGCCCAGTGGTGCAATGACGACTTCCAGGCTCTCATCGAGAAAGCCAAGACCGTGACCGACAAGGCGGAGCGCACGAAGCTCTACGAAGAGGCGCAGGTTGTCTTCAAGGAAGAAGCTCCTTGGGCCACGATCGCGCACTCTGTGGTCTTCATGCCGATGTCCTCCAAGGTCACCGGCTACGTGATGGACCCGCTTGGTGGCCATTGGTTCGACGGCGTGGACATTGCGGAGTAATTCCGCTTGAAATTGGGAGGCGCTGGCGGTTTTGCCGGCGCCTCAGACATTTTGACCGGCGGATGCTCTCATAATGTGTGACAGTTTCCGCTGGTTCTTCGTATCTGGAACCTGACATGCTCCGCTTTCTTCTAGGCCGCCTCGGCCTGTTGATTCCGACATTCATCGGCGTCACCTTCGTCGCCTTCACCTTCATCCGGCTTTTGCCCGGCGATCCAGCTGAACTTCTGGCCGGTGAGCGTGGTATCACACCGGAACGCAAGGCCGAGGTGATGAAGCAATTGGGTTTTGACAAGCCCTACTGGCAACAATATCTCGACTATATTCTCGGGATCTTTCAGGGTGACCTGGGCACTTCGTTCTCTTCGAAGAAGCCGGTGCTGGACGAATTCATGACGCTCTTCCCGGCCACTGCCGAGTTGGCACTCTGCGCCATCATTCTGGCCGTTTGTATCGGAATTCCGGCCGGCATCTTCGCAGCGGTGAAGCGCGGTTCCATTGCTGACCAGGCCATCATGGGCACTGCTCTTGTCGGCTATTCGATGCCGATCTTCTGGTGGGGCCTGCTGCTGATCATCTTCTTCTCCGGCATCCTTCAATGGACACCTGTTTCGGGGAGAATTTCGCTCCTCTATTTCTTCCCGCAAGTGACGGGCTTCATGCTTATCGACAGCCTGTTGTCAGGCGAAAAGGGTGCCTTTCTCTCGGCTGTGCGCCATCTCATACTGCCGTCGATCGTTTTGGCGACCATCCCGCTGGCCGTGATCGCCCGCCAGACACGCTCGGCCATGCTGGAAGTCCTTGGCGAAGACTATGTGCGTACCGCGCGGGCAAAGGGCCTGGCACCGCGCTCGGTTATCGGGCTCCACGCGCTTCGCAATGCCCTGATTCCGGTTGTGACGACCATCGGCCTTCAGGTTGGTGTGCTGTTGGGTGGGGCAATCCTGACAGAGACCATTTTCTCGTGGCCGGGAATTGGAAAGTGGCTCTTCGACAGCATTTCCCGTCGTGATTATTTCGTGGTGCAGGGCGGTCTCCTGCTGATTGCCGGAATTGTAATGCTGGTCAATCTGATTGTGGACGTGCTGTACGGCCTCATCAATCCGCGCATCCGACACAATTGAGCCGAGGGTAATAAGATGACAAATACCTCTCCGGCAGCAAGTGCCGATGCAGACAAGGTCCAGGCTGCCAGTCGAAGCGCGACCTTGGCCAATCTCGCCGAGTTCTGGTACTATTTCTCGCGCAACAAGGGCGCGGTGATCGGATTGATCATCTTTTTCGCGCTGGTTGCCATAGCAGTGCTTGCTCCCTGGATTTCACCACATGATCCAGACATGCAGTATCGGGACAGTTTTCTGGTTCCGCCTTTCTGGGAAGAAGGGGGCAAATCGACTTTCATTCTCGGAACGGATGCTGTCGGGCGTGATATTCTATCGCGTCTGATGCATGGTGCCGCCTATTCACTGTCAATCGGTGTCATCGTCGTCATCATTTCGCTCTCTGTAGGTATCGTGACAGGTTTGATCGCCGGCTATGCCGGCGGAGTGGTCGACACCTTCATCATGCGCCTGATGGATATTATTCTGGCGTTTCCTGCGCTCCTTCTTGCGCTGGTTCTTGTCGCCATTCTGGGTCCCGGGCTTACCAATGCGATGATCGCGATCGCGCTTGTTCTGCAGCCGCATTTCGTTCGATTGACACGTGCGGCGGTATTGTCTGAGCGTTCCAGGGACTACGTCGTTGCAGCGCGTCTGGCAGGTGCCGGCCATATTCGATTGATGTTCAAGACGATCCTGCCGAACTGTGTTGCGCCCTTGATCGTCCAGGCGACACTGTCGTTTTCCAATGCAATCCTTGATGCCGCAGCGCTCGGATTTTTGGGCATGGGTGCGCAGCCGCCGGCATCGGAATGGGGCACGATGCTTGCCGAGGCCCGAGAGTTCATCCTGAGTGCGTGGTGGGTCGTGACCTTTCCCGGTTTGGCCATCCTGATAACCGTCATTGCCATCAATCTGGTCGGCGACGGCCTGCGGGATGCGCTCGATCCCAAGCTGAAGAGGAGCTAACTCAATGTCTCTTCTGGAAATCAGAAACCTGAGGGTTGAATTCGATACCGCGAAGGGTCCGTTCAGGGCGCTTGACGGTGTCGATTACCTGGTCGATGCCGGTGAAGTTCTGGCGATTGTCGGCGAATCGGGTTCCGGCAAATCCGTTGCCATGCTGGCAACAATGGGTCTGCTGCCGGACACTGCGACGATTACCGCAGACAAGATGGACTTCGAAGGCCTTGACCTGAGATCGTTGTCGGCAAAAGAGCGCCGCAAGGTAATCGGAAAAGATGTCTCGATGATCTTCCAGGAACCGATCGCGAGCCTCAACCCTTGTTTTACGGTCGGGTTTCAACTCGGCGAAACGCTCAAAGCGCATACGGACCTGAAAGGCAAACAGGTCAAGGATCGGGTCATCGAGCTAATGACTTCGGTCGGCATTCCCGATCCTGGGGGACGCGTCAATGCGTTTCCGCACCAGATGTCCGGCGGCCAGTGCCAGCGCGTGATGATCGCGATGGCGATTGCCTGTGCGCCAAAACTGCTGATCGCGGACGAGCCGACAACAGCGCTTGATGTGACGATCCAGAAACAGATCCTGGACCTTCTCGTCAAGCTTCAGCAGGACAGCGGCATGGGTCTGATCATGATTACCCATGACATGGGTGTCGTTGCTGAAACGGCCGATCGCGTGATCGTGCAATACAAGGGCCGCAAGATGGAGGAGGCGGACGTGCTGTCTCTTTTTGAAAACCCGAAAAACCCATACACCAAGGCGTTGCTTTCGGCGTTGCCGGAAAACGCGACCGGCGACCGGTTGCCGACCGTGAGCGACTTTGCCGAAGCGGGAGGATTCTGACTTGTCCGAAGATGTGATCCTCAAGGTCCGCGATGTCTACCGGACGTATGACATCAAGGGCGGCCTGTTCAAGCCGGCATCGACGCTTACCGCGGTCAAGGGTGTCAGTCTTGATGTCGCGCGCGGTTCCACGCTCGCGGTTGTTGGCGAAAGCGGCTGTGGCAAGTCCACGCTAGCCCGCATGTTGACAATGATAGACGCACAGACTTCCGGTTCCATCGAGATTGACGGTTTGCCTATCGACATTTCGAAGACAGGTATTTCCCGGGAAATGCGGCAGAAGGTGCAGATTGTCTTCCAGAACCCCTACGGGTCGCTGAATCCGCGCCAGAAGATCGGTCATGTTCTGGAAGAACCGCTCCTTTTGAATACCGACATGCCGGCAGCGGAAAGACAGGACCTTGCGCTGCAGATGTTGCAGAAGGTCGGATTGCAGCCTGAACATTACGGACGCTATCCACACATGTTCTCAGGTGGTCAGCGTCAGCGTATCGCGATAGCACGCGCAATCATGATGAAGCCGAAACTTCTGGTGCTCGATGAGCCGGTGTCCGCGCTCGATCTCTCCGTGCAGGCGCAAATCCTCAACCTTCTTGCCGACTTGCAGGACGAAATGGGCCTGACCTACGTGTTCATTTCGCATGACCTTTCCGTGGTGCGTTACATCGCCGACAAGGTGATGGTCATGTATTTCGGTGAAGTGGTGGAATACGGCACGCGCGAGGAGGTCTTCGATAACCCTCAGCATGACTATACCAAGACGCTGTTTGCCGCGACCCCGCAGGCCGATATCGAGAGCATCAGAAAACGGTTGGCGGCGAAGGCAGCTTAGCGGGCTGGCCGCTTGTCGAGACCGGAAGTGTTTTTCATCCGCCTGAATTGCGATAGGCTCTCGGACTTGTGCCGAGGGCCTTTATGCATCTGATCGACGAACAAAATCGCAAATGGTGGCTTCTGGGTGCGATCAGCTGCGTGCTTGGCATCGTCCTTCTGGACGAAACCGTTGTCGGGGTGGCGCTGCCGACCATTCAAAAGTCTTTCGGCCTGTCGAATACAGAAGCCCACTGGGTCGTCAATGCCTACCTTCTGACGTTTGCTGCGTTTGTTGCGATCGGAGGACGGCTGGCCGACCTGTTCGGCACGCTACGCGTCTTTCTGACGGGCCTGACAATCTTCAGCGTGTGTTCTCTTGTCTGCGGTTTTGCGCCAACCGGTTCCATTCTGATTGCAGCGCGCGCAGCGCAGGGTCTGGGTGCAGCTATAATTTTTCCGCTCTACGTGGCCATGATCGGCATGACCTTTCCCAAAGAACAGCGCGGCTTTGGTCTCGCGGTCGGCGGAGCGGTCGGAACAACTTTTCTGGCACTTGGACCCTTAACTGGCGGATTGCTGACAGAACTTGTCTCCTGGCGTTGGATCTTCTGGATCAACCCGCTGATTGCGGTCGGAGTCGGTACGATCGTGGCCCTGACCTGGCGCGAGATCGATCGCCCCGCCGGTCAAAGGATGGACTGGATCGGGTTGCTGCTGATTGCAGTGGGCATGTTCTGCGTGGTGTTTGCGCTGATGGAGGCCAACAACTGGGGCTGGGAAGATCTACGCATTCCGGGGTTTCTGGTGGCTGGAGTTGCGCTGCTTGTCTTGTTCTGCCGTGTTGAAGTCAGCCGGAGAACACCGCTGATCGAAGTTCAACTGTTTCGAGACATGGTCTTTACAAGCAGCAACCTCACCATCCTGATGGCGCAATATTCGAAGATCATCCTGTTTGTTTTCATCGCCCTTTACGCGCAGACCGAGTTGGGCCTTGGACCCTTGCAGGCTGGTGCGCTGGTCATGCTGTCACCGATCCTGCAGCCTCCGGCTGCGCTTGTTTGCGGGCGTATGACCAAGAAAATGTCCTACAAGGGTCTTGTTCTCATCGGCATCACGGGACTTGGCGTCTGTCTGATCTGGTTAACGGTGGTTGCGCCTTTGAAAAACCTCCTGCTGGTAGCGTGCATTCTTCCCTTGTCCGGCGCGGTGTTTCCTTTCGTCATGATCCCGACAAGAGCAGCTATCCTTGCCATGCTGCCGGAACACAAACACGGGCAGGGTGGGGGTGTTTCCATGGCTTCACAGATATCGGGCGGAACGATCGGCCTTGCGATCTCGAGCGCTGTCTTTCCGTTCGGCGGCTACCAGGCCGTGTTCGGGGTGGCAGCTGCGCTGTTTCTTGCGTTGCTCTGTTTCACGTTGCTGGTGTTCCGCACCGGTCCGCGCGAAAACGCCTGATCCGATCATCCGAAACCCCCTTCTGAAAACCACCTTGGTGCACAAATTGAATTGCATTGTTCGTTATTTCGAGTATTCTCGAATAATGGAAAAAAACAAAGCCCTTGATGCTCTTGCTGCCCTTGGTCAGGAAACGCGACTCGATGTGTTTCGCCTGTTGGTGAAGGCGGGTAAAGAAGGCATGACTGCCGGTGCCGTCGCAGATGCGCTTGAAGTCCGCCCGAACACCCTGTCGACCCATCTGGCTGCGTTGTCGCGAGCCGGTCTTGTTCAGGCAGAACGCGACGGGCGCTCCATTCACTACAGTTCCGATCTGACGACAATGCAGTTTCTGGTGACCTATCTCCTGCAGGATTGTTGCGGTGGCAATCCGGAACTCTGTGCTCCGATCGCCGATCTGTTCACTTCCGGTTCGTGCTCGAAAGCCAAGGCTCTCTGATTTCAAAATCCAGGTGGACATTCCAACAATGCGCAATGCTCTAGTTTTATGTACGGCGAATTCCGCTCGTTCCGTGCTTGGAGAAGCACTGCTTCGCCATCTCGGGCAGGGCAGGTTCGCTGCCTTTTCTGCCGGATCGACACCGAGAGGCTCAGTCAATCCGGACGCACTGGCCTGTCTTGAGCGCCGTGGCCTGTCGACAGAAGGGTTCCGGTCGAAAAGCTGGGAAGAATTCGCGGGCGTTGATGCCCCGGCAATGGACCTGATCATCACTGTCTGCGACAGCGCGGCGGGTGAAGCCTGCCCGGTCTGGCCTGGTCATCCGATGGTCGTGCATTGGGGCATTCCCGACCCGGCTTCTGTCGAAGGGGACGACGCAACCCGCGGGGCGGCATTCGATCTGGCCTACCAAAGGCTGGAACGGCGCATCAATGACATGCTCGCGCTTGGCGACGAGGTATTCGAGGCCGAAGACGGCAAATCCAGGCTGGCGGCGATCGGCACTTCTTTCAACTAGTTGGGAAATTTTTCATGTCAGAATTCAGTTTGTCCCGGCGCCTGGCGGCGGAGGCGCTCGGGACTGCAATGCTTGTCGGCACGGTAGTCGGTTCGGGGATCATGGCCGACAGACTGTCGGACGATGTCGCCGTTTCCCTGCTCGGCAACACGATCCCGACGGGTGCTATCCTTGTGGTTCTGATCACCATCCTTGGGCCGATTTCGGGCGCGCATTTCAACCCGGCGGTGACCTTCGTGTTCTGGCTCAAACGGCATCTTGGTCTGGTGGTCGGTCTCAGCTATATCAGCGCGCAAATCATCGGTGGCATCTGCGGTTCGCTGATTGCACATGTGATGTTCGAACTGCCGGTGTTGCAGGCATCGACGACCGTGCGGACCGGTGTCGGGCAGTGGGTGGCTGAAATTGTTGCGACTTTCGGGCTGCTTGCCAGTATTCTGGCCGGGATACGGTTTCGGGAAACTGCAGTGCCATGGCTGGTCGGACTTTACATTACCGCCGCCTACTGGTTCACCGCATCGACGTCCTTCGCAAATCCGGCAGTCGCCATTTCCCGGGCCTTCACCGATACATTCGCCGGCATTCGTCCGATCGATCTGCCCGGCTTCATCGTGGCGGAAGTTGCCGGCGCTGCCCTGGCACTCGCGTTCTTTTCCTGGTTGCTGAGGTCCGAAAAGCCGTCAGACTGATAGAACAGACGTCCGGTTCATCGTCGCCTGGTCAGAGATCCTTCTTCATGAACCAACGGCGATGATCCGGCAGGGCCTGATCCGGCCTGTTTCCCAGAATCCCGAAATCCTGGTACCCGAGGCCCTGATAGAATTTGCGGGCTGTTTCATTCGAAGTGTCCAGCCATGCGCCATGACATCCAAGCCGTCTTGCTTCGAGTTCAGCCAGTTCGACAAGCCGGCTGCCGAGCCCGCCGCCCCTGACGGCGTCATCCACCCAAAGGGTCTTGATCAGCAGCCAGTGGTAGGACGTGCTTGCGCGCAGGCCACCCAGCAGGTGCCCGTTTTCATCGGTCGCCTTCAGGATGAAGTCATCATTGTTCGCCTGCTTGTTTTCCTTGGCCAAGGACTGGAGCAGGCGATCCTCGATCGCCCTGGAAGTAGACGCCTTTTCCGCTTCATCGGCAAAGGAGATTTCGACATAGCTCATTGTGGTTCCGCAACCTGACTGTCCGGCTACAGCATCTCCCAAATGGCAAACTGGCGTCAATAACTTCACGCAGCCGGACTATCGTGGCCCGCTCATAAGGGCTGTCGCCTGCCTGCGGAGATACAGCATCAGGTTTTCGATCTGTTCCATGGCCTCTCCCTCGTCGCCATTGGCAATTGCCTGCATAACTTCCAGGTGGCTCCAGGCGGCCGGATTGAGATCCGCCCGGCCGAAATGCCGGTACCAGAACCTGCGGCTATGGGTCTGAAGGGGAGCCAGCGCCTTTGCCGCGAAGGGATTGCAGGCGGCCTGCGCGACAACTTCGTCAAATGCCTTGTCGAGGCGCAGATATTCCTCGACATCGGGAACAGAACCTGCGTCCCGCATGTCTTCGGCGATTTGTTCAAGTGTCCGACGTTCGTCCTGACTCGCAAGGCGAGCAGCCGACCCGGCAACAAGGCGTTCCAGGGCGTGCCTTGCGTCCAGCACCTTGATGAAATCCGCCGGGTTCATTTCCGCAACAATGACACCGAGACGCGGACGGATGCTCAAAAGACCTTCAAGGCTGAGTCGCAACACGGCCTCCCGGATCGGTGTGCGGCCCAGTCCGAAACGCTGTGCAAGAGCAACTTCTGTTACCGCTTCACCGGGTTTCAGTTTCAGTGTCACGATTGCCTCTTCCAATTGCCTGTAGGCCTGGGCGGATTGGCTGAGGTCACCTGTCATGTTGAGTTTAGTCCTGTCCACAAGAGATGTGCGCTTGATATATCAGCTGTCGGTAAAAGGGAAGCTTCTTCTGAATTAGTGAATTTGTCCGGGTGTGATCCTGTGCCCGCTGGAGGGCAATTGAAGATGTGTGACAGCTTGTGCGTGTAGCGCGTGTCTGCTACCGCTGATGCGATCTTTGCTGCCGAGAGTATCCCGTGAAACTTTGTTTATTGATTCTTGTTTTTTCTCTTTTGCTTGCCGGCTGTCAGACCAGCAACGAAACGATTGAGTTCGGAAACAAAACCGTTGTTGCCTTTGATGAAGAACACGGTGTGCAGGTTGCTTACATGTCGCAAAATCGACGCTCTTATCTTTGGTATCCGGGCAACGATCAGGTCACGAGAGGAAAATGGGAAACGCGCAAAATTGGGAGTGAAATCTGTTTCAAATATCCTAACGGTTACAACCCGGTTACAAAGAAATCTGGCGGATTTTGGAGCTGTCTCGTCAGATCTGCATTTAAGAGAAAGTTGCACGCTTCATGTGTCGGAGACCCGTTCGGCCTGGAAAGTGGAAAAATTCCGTTTGTCCTTGAAAAAGGGCGCGTCCAGCTTGGTCAGCTCAAAAAGACCTGTTCTTGAAGTCACGCTGCTCAACAGACCGCGGCAACGCCTGTCTTTTCAGGATCAAATCAAGGGGATTGGAGACTGGCTCTAGATCGCCTGCATGGGGGATTTGCGTTTTTTGCGATAGCGCTTGTCGAGCCTGAGCGTGACGATGGCAAAGATGATCCAGCTTGTGTGAAACACCACACCGGCCAGGAACACGAGATATCCGGGAACCGGGCCAATGGCTGCGCGCTCGAATGCCTGGGAGAATTCAGTCAGCGGAACGGGATGAATGGCAAGCTTGCCGAAATAGGCGATGGCCTGGATAGCGAGGATCCAGGAATAATTGCTGCGCAACCGTCGTCCGGCGGCCCTGACAAGGCTGATATGATAATGCGGCGTCTCGTAGTCGTCAGCGAGCATTCTTGCCCAGGTTCCGTTCGTCGAGCTGCTTTTTCCAAGAAGGAGCGGAGCATAAAAATCAGACTCCAGCAGCCGTGCGCGCGCCCGGAACATGTTGTAATACCGATAGCGCCGGGCCTCAAAAATCAGGAAAACGGTGACCAGCAAGCCGACCAGTACCATCGGCAGCGGCGAGGCATCCCGGTTGGAAAACGTGGCGGACAAGGCGATGCCGGTCGTGACGACGGCCCAGTTCGTCGTGTTGTCCAATCGCGAGCGCCAGTGGGTGCTGCGGAAAACCTCAGCGCGATAAAGATGGGCGATTGCCCCAATGGTACCGGGGTCCATCTCCTTCTTCGGCCTGTCCTCCTCGGCATTTTCGTCCGTCATGTTCCAGACCTTACCTCCCTCTCACTTAACTTAGGGTGAAGTTCCAGCCGGTCGAGGATATGGCGACGATTTGAATCGAGGTAGCTTCGACAAACTTGGAACAGGACAACCTGCTCCAGCTTTTGAAGTACCTTGTGACTTAACAATACCCGTTATCATTGTTTTATTTCGGTTATCAATCTTGCGGTGAGCCGGCCATTCGCCTATCAAAGCATATGTTTCCCTATCCCGTATTGTTCTGGTTGACAGCTGTTTTGGCCATTGTCTGGAATGGCTGGATGTATGTCAGTTTTGCAGTTGGCGAGGTCTATCATCCCAATGCCTCGTTGGGTGATTTGCTGCGACCACTCAAGGAGGCAGCATTATTTTTTCCAATTATTGTTATAGTGTTTGTATTTCTCCTTTGGCTATGGCGTCGGCCGTTGTCAGATAAACCGTATGAAATCGGGCTTGTACTGTTGATAGTCGCAATGATCTTGCCATGGTTTCCGAGGATCGACAGCGGTTTTCGGCAGGAATACTGGCTCGCCCAAACACCGCATGAAATTCCCTGGCAGTATTCACCCTTCAATGGAAGCAAGAAGCCTGGGGGGAGGTCCTTTCTCGTGAGGGTCGCGTTACCGGACCTTCTGCCGGAATACGAAACTTCCGAGCCGACGGTGATCATTGGAAAGGCCGTGGATTTCAATCACGGGAAAGGTGGAGCGGTCCCGGAAAATACATGCATCAAGGACCGTGACAATGCACGGTGTGAATGGCGGCGGGGGGAATTCGTTTATTCTGCCTCTGGCAGTTCCAAAGCGATCCCTCCTGACCTTCGTAGTTACATGGATTCAATTGCCAATTTGCTGGATGGGTTTGAAATCACAGAACCGGAAACCTGACTCGCGTCGAGTGCACAGGCGACGAAACCCAACTTGATACGCGTCTGAATCAAAGAAGTTTGAACAAGATAAATGTTCTATAAGGTTCGGAATTGCAAGTGATTGCAATCTGCTAGCGGTCATAGAAAATATTGAAAATCAACTATGAGGAGGAGAAAGATTTTTGAACGATTCACTAAATGCAAGAGACCTTTATGTTGACGTTCTTGTTGTATCGGGGAGGTATTGGATCGTTTTTATTGCTCTTGTAGTGTTGAATAACCTCAACTATTGGTCCTTTGAATTTGCAGAAGATCTATCTGAATTTGTATTGCTGCTCCCACGTCTTGTTCTTTTTGCTGTCGCTGGTTTTTTTGTATGTGCTGTGACAGTCAATCGGCGAAGCGGTGATAAGGCGATACTTGGGAGCTTTAAAGGGTTCATTATTAGGTATTGTATTGTTGGAGCGCTTTTTCATTTGTTTTTTTACACGCTCGTTTCGAATATATTTCAGTCATTTGAGCAGAATGTTATGGGTAATTATTTGATTTATACCGGATACATTATGCTGATTAGCATAATTTATCTGGTTTTTTTTGGAACTTACTTTCCTTCGTACCTGAAAAATGGAAATTCGAGCGTGATTGCTTCAACGAAGAACGGATGCAGATACTTTCGCGAACTGCTCATTCTTTATACCAAGGGTGTTGTCCCGGTAGAGCTTTTGATGATACTGGCGGGAGCTATATTGTCTGTTTTCTTTGCGGTTTTCGAAGGCTCCGCCCTTGGAGATTTCCTGCTTGAAGTCAGACTAACCTACTTCATTTTCGCAATTTTCGATGCCGTTTTGGACGTCATGTTTTTTGCAATAGCAGCCCGCCTTTATTGGATTAGCAAAGGGGCATTGCCGAATGCGGCGATTTTCGACTAATTCGATGGAGTTCAACTTGTCCGCGAGAACGGGAAGGTGTTGAGTGCGCGACTCCAAGCGGCGTGACCGGTCAGTCGTAAATAAGAGCGCCTTGGCGGAAATTGTGTGAGGTTGCCTCCTTGCATTTGTACCTTGTTCGGCAAAGTCTCGGGCCCGGAGCTCATTCGTCTTAATGCCGTTAACCGTCTTGCGATTTGCCAATTGTCTCTTTAACTGAGTGTCATGATACGCCTTTCCACCCTGTTCTGGCTCGCAGCCCTCCTGTCCGCCATCTGGAATGCGTGGACGTTCATAAACTATTCAATCAGAAAGACTTTTCACCCCATGGCCGCGAAGGGCGATATGCTGTGGCAAGTCAAGGAAGTGGCTCTGCTCGCTCCGATCCCCATTGCGATCATCATGTTCCTGTTCTGGCTTTGGCGCCGACCGCTCACAGACCGGCCCTATGTCACCGGTCTTGTCTTGCTCGTGGCCGCGACGCTCCTGCCGTGGCTGCCGCGTATCGAGGGTAATTATCGTGAGGTTTACTGGCTGGCCGAGACGCAGCACGAAATCCCATGGTACTACGCGCCGTATAACGGCAGTTCCGAGCCCGGTGGCAAACTTTTCTGGGTGAGTGTTTCCTTTCCGAACCTTGAGCCGCGATACAAGACCCGAGACCCGTTGATTACTGTCGGCAAAGCCGTCGATTTCAACAACGGCAAGGGAGGCGATGCGCCTCAGGAGCCCTGCACGACATACGAGACGTATATCAAGTGTGAGTGGCGACGCGGGAACTTCGTGTACATGGTGAGCACCATCCCGGAGCACTTTCCGTCCGACATTTCGGCGTTCATGGTCGAGGCCGCGAACCTGCTCGACGTCTTTGAGGTGACAAAGGCCGACTGATCTTCACTTGCCGATCCTGAAAGGCACGTCCATTGCACCTGGATTGACGCGGGCGACAGCCGGGAGGCTGAGGCTCGATCGGTTGATTTGTAGCCAGGTCGAGACTGCGTGCAATGCAAATTTCAGGTTGCAATTCCGTTGAAACTATCGAATATCGGTAAAAACAACAGTGTGCGATCTTTGACGTGTATCAGACCAGAAACTTGTTCTCGGAGGTCTTCGGAACCTTGTACGCGCTACGTTGGCTAACGCTGGCGTATGTGGTGGCCAACTGCGTGATTACGATAGCCGATACCTGGTTCGAAGACACTTGGTATTTTATGTTTTTGTATGCTCCGTTCGGCACTGTTTTTTGGTTTTGCTTTTATTGGAAACTATTGGGAGCTCCCAGGCTTCAGAAACGTTTTAAGCAGTTTGGCAGTTTCGCAATTTGGAATTTTTTGCTGATTTATTTGCTTCCAATTGGGAGCGCTGAGCTGATTTTGGTGCTCTTTGAGGCAGCGCCCGCCGAGACAATAGAGCAAAGTTTCTGGGCTCTAGGCTATTTTCTTTTGATAATGCTTGTTTTGTATTTGCCATATTATTTGTTTGGGACGTTATTTCCGGCAATGATCTTAAAGAGATCCGACACTGTTCGGTCGGCGTTAGCAAGATCGCCTCGCCAAGCCGGATATCTGCTGCCGAGGTTTTTTGGGATTTTTCTTCCTATTTCGATTTTGTCCGCTGTTTTGTACACGGTGGTGCAATTTGCTGACGCAGATATGCAACCGATCACGACCGCCGGTGACATTAACTCGTTCAGTCTGTTGTTAATGGCGATTTCAGTCCCATTGTCGGTGTTGAGCGAAGCAGTTTTTATGGTCATTTCAAAAACTGCCTATCTGAGGAATCTTCGGGAACTCGGAGACCTTCCCGAATTTGATGCTGAAGTGTTTGCGTAAGTCGACTCTAAACTTTGAATATCCTGTCTGATATCAAAGCATTGCTTTAGCCCACTGCGAGGGACTGGCCACCGAGATTGCCGGGAGGCGGGAAGTCTACATAGGCGCCGAAGTCATTTTCAATCTAGGGCTTAATATGACATGGCGTTACAAATTAGAGGTGAGCCTTGAGGCCTGAGCTGAACATCTTTTCGCAAGCTTTCGCGGCGATTGCGGCGTGCTGGAGGTACTTTTTCGGTTTGGTTGCCGCGATCTACGTTCTGGAAACGGTGAGCGTTCTCTTCGATCTCGGAACCGGATTGACGATAGCGCGGGCATTCGTGGAAGCCGGAACCGTCTTCTATCTGTGTGCAAGCCTGCTGGGGCTGGATCTGAAATCCAAGGAAACGAGCAAAAAATACACAGGATTCATGATCCGCTACATTCTGCTGCTCTACCTGCCGGTGTTTGTGGTCGCAATGGTCGTTGTGTTCGGTGCCATGGCGACATCTGCGGGTGGTCTGCTGGATCAGGAGTTCTTTCTTGTCGTGATGTTTCTGACCGGCGGGGGCGTTGCCTTCCTGACCACGTTTCTGTTCGGAACGGTTTTCCCCGCGCATCTGATTGGTGTCGGCGCAGGGATCGGAACTGCGGCCGGCAGATCATTCCGACAAGCGGGTTACATGCTCCCCAGGCTCCTATTCGGTGCCGGTTCGATTGCAGGCCTTGGGTTCGTGATCCTGATTTTCTTTGAGAACATCGGGATAGGTTCTGATCCGATCACACCTGCGGGAGCGCCAAACATCCTTGGCGGACTCGTTCTGCTGTTGGTCAAACTGGTGGTTGGATACAGTTTCGCTGTGTTCTCGGTCATCGTCTGCCGGGCCTATCTCAAGGACCTGGAAGAACGGGGTGAATTGCCGGTGGCCGAAGCGGACGTCTTCGCCTGAAGACTACTTCCGCTTCTTGTTCATGGCCGCCGCAAGGGCCGCGGCCATGGCATTGTTGCCGCCATCATTTCCCGCACCCTTCGGAGCACCGCCTTTTCCACCTCCGTGCGGACCACCGCCACCGGGTCCGTGGCCACCTTGCCCGCGTTGTTCCTGGTTCCGGTTGCCCGTTCCGGGCCGCTGGTCGCGGTCCGGCCGCTCGCGCTGGCCCTGATAGTCGGCCTGAGACTTCATGGTCATCGATATCCGCTTGCGCGGCACGTCCACGTCCAGGATGGTGACCTTGACGATGTCGCCTGCCTTGACCACTTGGTGCGGGTCGTCGACGAAACGGTCGGCGAGCTGGGAGACATGGACGAGGCCATCCTGGTGAACGCCGACATCGACAAACGCGCCGAAGTTGGTGACATTGGTGACCGTGCCTTCCAGTTTCATGCCCGGTTTCAGGTCGGAAATTTCCTCAACACCATCCTGCAGGGCTGCGGTCTTGAACTCCGGGCGTGGGTCGCGGCCGGGTTTTTCCAGTTCCAGCAGGATGTCCCGGACGGTTGGCAGGCCGAATTTCTCATCCGTGAATTCAGACGGCTCCAGAGCCTTCAGAACGGAGGCATCTCCCATCAGCTGACGCACGTCGCGGCCGCAGGCTTTCACGATCCTCTTGGCAAGCGGATAGGCTTCCGGATGGACCGAAGAAGAATCGAGCGCTTCCTTGCCGTCGTTGATGCGCAGGAAACCGGCGCAGAGTTCAAATGCCTTAGCCCCCAGCCTTGGCACATCCTTCAGCTGTGTCCGCTTGTCGAAGCGCCCGATTGTCTCGCGGTGCTCGACAACGGCCTTTGCAAGACTGTCTGAAAGGCCTGAAATCCGGGAAAGCAGGGCGGGTGAAGCCGTGTTGAGATCGACACCGACGGCGTTCACCGCATCTTCGACGACAGCATCGAGTGCCCGTGCGAGCCTGGACTGGTTGACGTCGTGCTGGTACTGGCCAACGCCGATCGACTTCGGTTCGATCTTGACGAGTTCGGCAAGCGGGTCCTGCAAGCGCCGGGCAATGGATGCCGCACCGCGAAGGGAGACATCAACGTCAGGCATTTCCTTTGCCGCCAGTTCCGAGGCCGAGTAGACCGATGCTCCCGCCTCGTTGACGATCACCTTGACCGGACGCTGGGCCGAAGGAATGCCAGCAAGCACATCACCGGCAAGCTTGTCGGTCTCGCGGCTTGCCGTACCGTTGCCGATGGCGATCAGGCCGACCTTGTGTTTTGCAATCAGGGCCAGCAGCGCGGCGCGGGATCCCGAGACGTCGTTGCGTGGCTGAAACGGATAGATAGTGGCGGTGTCGACCAGTTTGCCCGTGTCATCGACGACGGCGACTTTCACGCCTGTGCGAATGCCCGGATCGAGACCAAGCGTCGATTTGGTGCCGGCAGGGGCTGCGAGAAGCAGGTCCTTCAGGTTTTTCGCAAATACCTGGATTGCCTCTTCTTCCGCCTTGTCCCGAAGGACACCCATCAGGTCGAGTTCCAGATGCAAAGCCAGTTTCACCTTCCAGGCAAAACGCGCCACGTCCATCAGCCACTTGTCTGCCGGACGGCCCCGGTCGGCGATGGCATACGTGTCGGCAACCATCTTCACTGCCGGCAGGACAGGTGAAACGTCGTCGGCATCGACCGTCAGATCCACCGACAGAATGCCTTCGTTCCGTCCGCGGAACAGGGCAAGTGCCCGGTGGCTCGGGATCTTTGACCATTTTTCCGAATAGTCGAAGTAGTCGGCGAATTTCGCTCCCTTTTCCGACATACCGTCGATGAGTTTGGACTGAACGATACCGCGATCTTCGACATAGCGGCGCAGGCGACCGACCAGTCCGGCATTTTCGGCGAACCGTTCCATCAGGATCTGGCGGGCACCATCGAGAGCTGCCTTTGTGTCGCCGACGCCCTTGCTCTCGTCCACAAAAGCCGCTGCCTCGATTTCCGGCGTTTTTGCAGGATCGCCGAGCAAAAGATCAGCGAGCGGTTCCAGGCCGGCTTCCCGGGCAATTTGGGCCTTGGTCCGCCGTTTTTTCTTGTAGGGCAGATAGATGTCTTCCAACTGGGACTTGGTTTCCGCAGCCTGAATGCCGATGTTCAGCTCGTTTGTAAGCTTTCCCTGTTCCTCGATCGACCTGGTGATCGCGACGCGGCGATCTTCAAGTTCGCGGAGATACACCAGTCGTTCCTCCAGCTTCCGGAGCTGGCTGTCATCAAGGCCGCCCGTGGCTTCCTTCCGGTACCGGGCGATAAAGGGAACGGTCGAACCTTCATCGAGCATTTGAACGGTCGCATTCACCTGTCCGGCCTTGCACCCGATTTCGTCTGCGATCCTGTGTGCAATGCGGATGGCGGTGTCCGCCGACGGAACCGTCCTGGCGGTCGCCGATGCAGAACCTGTGTCGGGAAGGCTGGTCATGAATGCAATAACTCTCGGACAGGGAAGACTTGAAGCGGCTGAAGATATTCCGCCTTAATCGGGCGGAAAAGAGACCTGATACCACCATCCACCGGCAAATGCCGATTGGCGAGACCAATTTCAGGTGATGCGCTCGTTTTTCTGGTCAATTCTTGATCCGCAGCAAAAAAATCTTGTAAATATCGCAATCGTACTACACTTTCTGATTGTTAACTGGCCATAGCTTGAACGAACTGCAACAAAATGCGTATTATGCATTGCGTGTTTGACGTTATTCTTTTGCCAAATTGTCATGATCGAGTTGGCTTTACATCAACGTATCAAGTGTGACGGGCGCAACAGACGGTGAAATGATCTTCGGCTCTGATCTTGAAACGGGGTTGTAAACAAGGAGTGCAAACTGATGGCACGCGGACGGCCGAGGAAAGTAGATACAAAAGATGCCTTGCAGTCGGTGATGATTGCGTTCTGGCAGAACGGATACTCCGGCACCTCGATGAATGATCTTGCCGAAGCCTCGGGCATGGCAAAACCGGGTCTTTACGCCGCCTTCGGCGACAAGGAGGCAATTTTCGAAAAGGCGCTGCTGCACTATTTCGAAACGTATGGCGGGCCGGTGTTTTCCAGGCTTCAGGAAGCCAGAAAACACTTTGTCGACGATTTTCGTGATTTTCTGGGTGCGATCGCCGATCTGACGCTCGACGCAAACACCCCGTCGGGCTGTTTTCTGGTGAATGCCATTGTCGATTGCACGTACGGAGCCGAACGCCATCAGGAAGTGGTCAATGGATTGCGGGAGTCCCGCTACGCGGCCATCAAGGAACGTCTGATCAAGGCTGCCGCGGCCGGACAGATGCCCGCCGATGCCGACATCGAACGAGCCGCGACTTTCCTCGACGGGCAGTTTTCGGCAATCGCAATGCTGGGCCGGAGCGGTATCAGTGAGCCGGATCTGAAGACTTTCATTGAAACAGGCCTTCGGGCCTTGCCGGTCAGCGATCCTGACGGTTTTTTCGAGCAACGCGTCCTGAACGTGCCTATTTTACGACAGTGATGCGTTCGGCCGCCCTGGTGACAGCCGTATAAAGCCAGCGGCTCTTGTGCTCGCGGAAGGCCCAGCTTTCGTCAAATAGAATGACGTCGTCCCACTGGGAGCCCTGGGCCTTGTGGACGGTCAGCGCGTAGCCATAGTCGAATTCATCCGCCTTGCGCCGGATGGCGTAGGGGATACTCTCCGCGCCGTCCTCGAACATCGCGGGAAGAACTTTCACCTTGACTGTCGTCCTGGCTATATCCTCTTCGGAGACGACGTCGAACCGCAATGTGTTGCCGCGCGGCTGGCGCAAGCGCTTGACTGCCCACAGACCTCCATTCAAGAGGCCCTTGGTCTTGTCGTTGCGGAGGCAGACCAGTTTGTCTCCAACGGCAGGCATGGGTGTGGTGAAGTCTTTCAGTTCACGGATACGGCTGTTGTAGAGACGCCGGGTCTTGTTCGTGCCAACCAGAACCTGATCGGTGGAAAGGATCTGGTCCTTGTCGATCTCGCGCCGATGAATGACCTTGCTTTCGCCGAATGTCCCATAATCCAGTTGTCCGCCGTCCCGGATGGTCATGGACATGCGAACGATCGGATTGTCCTGCGCCTGCCTGTGCACTTCGGTCAGCATCACGTCCGGATCGGCTTCAGTGAAGTATCCGCCTCCCTTGACCGGAGGCAACTGTGCTGGATCACCAAGCACCAGTACCGGTGTTCCGAATGAAAGGAGATCCTTGCCGAGTTCCTCGTCGACCATTGAGCATTCGTCGATCACAATCAGTTTGGCAGTTGCCGCCGCGCTGTCTCGCTTGATCGCGAATTGCGGGCCGGTGTCCTCTTCGTCGTCATCCAGATCTTCCTCTTCCTTCGCAGAGCGAGGACGGTAGATGAGCGAATGGATGGTGCCGGCGTCCTCGCAACCCTTCTGACGCAGAACATGGGCTGCCTTTCCGGTGAAGGCGCCGAAGCAGACGTCCCCGTCGATATCCTCGGCAAGATGCCGCGCAAGGGTGGTCTTGCCTGTACCGGCGTAACCGAACAGGCGAAAGACCTGCCGGTCGCCCCGCTTCAGCCAGGCTGCGGCCTCTTTCAGGGCGTCATCTTGTTGTGGGGACCAGGCCACTGGAATGCTCCCGAGAATTGCAGACCCGGATGCTTACCCTGATTTGTCCGATTCCGCCAAGGACGAATTCCAGACTGAGCCTTTCAACGGATGGACGCGGCTAGCCCAGTACCGAGAACGAGCTTTCCCTCGTCAATTCTCTCTTGCGGGAGAAGGTGGCCGTGTTGAGCGTGTGGTTGACATGTGTCAGCTGCAACTGCAGGGGAGTGCCGTCATGATCATTGCCGCTCTCGCAATAGTCGATCAGTTTCGTCATCAGGCGTCCGGCGACAATTGCATTCTTGAACTGGTTGCCACTTGTGCCGATGGCAAGATAATAGCCGTCAATATCGCTCCGGTCATAAATCGGCAACCAGTCGTCGGTGGCATCATAGAGATCCGCAACACCGACAGGGTGTTGCGACACACCGAGATCGGGCAAGCGCTGGGAATAGCGGTAGGCATAAGTAAGCGCGCGGTCAGTGAGGTCCCTGCGGAAGTCGTCGGGATCTTCCTCGATATGCGCGTCACATGCCGGATTGAGACTTCCGATCATCAGCTGACCACCGCTTCCGGGCTTGACGTAAACACCGACATCGTTGTCGGCGACTAGCAGACCCTCACGCGAATATCCGAGTGCTTCCGGCGGTTTGACCTGCACGACTTCCTGGCGCAGGGGACGATGCCCGATCCTGACGCCCGCATCTCCCTCCACCAGAGCGTTTACCTTGCCCGAATGGGGACCTGCCACGTTGAGAACAACACGGGAATGAAAGATGCTGCCATCGTCACAGATCACGCCCGTCACCCGATTGTCTTTCACGGGGATTTTCACGACCTTGGTGTTGAAGCGGAACTCCGCTCCGTTGCGACCCGCCGCGTCTTTCAGGTTCCTGGCAGCTATCTGTGGGTCGTCGACGTATCCGCCGGCGTGAAAGTAAATTCCGCCGTCCAGGTGTCCGCCGGTAGGGGCGCCGAAAGTGTCGTCTTCCATCGTCTTGACCGGGGCAAAACATTCCAGGTTGTAGCCGGGCAACCGTTGCGTGATCTGTTCTGCCGACCAGTGTTCGTAGGAAATTCCAAGCGCGTCGGAATGCTGCAGAATCCGATCCATGCTATCGGCGGCCGTTTTCATGACGAGCGTGCCGGTTTCGACAAACCGCGCAAGACCGTCTTCGGTATCTGCACCGACTGTCTGCTGCCAGTTTTTCCAGTCGTGGTAGCCTTCGTAGGCCATGGCAGTGCCGTCGAGCGTGGAGTAGTAGGTCCGGATCACGGCGGCTGAACTCGAGGTCGACCCGTACCCAGCGGCAGGCAACGCATCAATGTTCAGTGTCTTCAATCCTTTCCGGGCCAGATTGAAGGCGATCGCGCAACCGACCACGCCGGCGCCGATAATGATTGCGTCATACGTCTTCGCAGAATGGTCCGTATTGGGTGAGGGGGGATGCATTGGGGTAATTCCTTTGATATCCGGATCAGATCAGACGAGACGACTGATTTTGTCCAGAAACATATCCGCCATCCTGTGTTCTGGATCAGCCAAGCGCGTTGAAAAAATCAAGCTATTTGGAGTTTTTGTGAACGCATGGTGAATTAATTCACAAGTCTGATGATTTTGGAAAATTTTGCAGAGTTTGTGCCATAGTCTCAAATTGCGTACTGTCCGGTGTGCGGGCATTCTGATTCCAGAGTTGCCGGATTTTCCGGTTCTTTCAACAATTTGGAGTGAAATGTGCCGCCCGCTTTCTTACGCGAATGGCCGACGCTGGCATTGCTTTTAGCCGCGTCGGTTACCTGGATGCTGTTGATCGGTTATTATTCGGAGCTTGGCGGATGGGTGGTCTGCCCGTTGGCCGCAGTCCTCGTCACCTTGCAATCGTCTCTGCAGCATGAGGTATTGCACGGCCATCCGACACGAAACCCGGCCGTAAACGAAGCGCTTGTGTATTGCTCACTAGGCCTGTTCATTCCCTATCGCCGCTTCAAATCCCTGCATTTGCGCCATCACAACAACGACCGCTTGACCGATCCCTATGACGATCCGGAAACATTCTACCTCGCCTGGACCGATTGGGAGAGATTGCCGAAAGCACTCCAGATCGTCTTGACCATCAACAATACACTCCTTGGCAGGCTGCTGATTGGCCCACTTGTCTCGATGGTGGGTTTTCTCGGGGCCGAACTGCGGATGATGTCAAAGGGCGACACGGCTGTCATGCGCGCCTGGCTGCATCACCTTGGGGGCGCGATTCCGGTCCTGATCTACATAACAGCTGTCGGGAAAATGCCCATCTGGCTGTATATTCTGTGTGTTTCCTATCCCGCGATGAGCCTCCTGATGCTGCGAACCTATGCCGAACACCGTGCGCATGAACATGCCGAGGCGCGGTCGATCATCGTTGAGTTCTGCCCTGTTTTTTCGTTGCTGTTTTTGAACAACAACCTTCACATCGTGCATCATGCCCATCCGCGCGCGCCCTGGTACGAACTGCCTGCAATGTACGATAGTGCGAAGGAAGACTGGCAGCGCAGAAACGAGGGTTACGTTTTTTCAAGCTACGTTCAACTCGCCAGAAGATATTTGTTCAAGGTCAAGGAGCCGGTTCCGCATCCGTTGAAACGTCGTCATTCCGATGGAGCGGCTTCTTGAGCAACGGAACTTATCATCCGGTTCGGCTGCCGATGTATGACTGGCCGGAAGTCCGTGTTGCGACAACGGAACTGGAAAGCGCGCTTCATGCAGCGCTGGTCGACGCGCTCGGATTGCCCCCTGCGGACATGATTTCCTGGCCGAACGAAATCGACGCTCCAGCCATGTGGGATGACCCAGGCGTATTGCTGGTGCAGACATGCGGATATCCGCTGACCCACGCTCTGAAGGGCAAGGTGAGGCTCCTCGGCGTGCCGCACTATTCCGCCGACGGGTGCGAAGGGCCTCGTTACTGCAGTCAACTGGTGGTTTCCAGGACCAGCGGTCATGAGCGCCTGGAAGACCTGCGGGGTCTGAAAGCAGCCTACAACGGTCCGGACAGCCAGTCGGGCATGAATGCCTTCCGTCATGCCGTTGCCCGGTGTGCCGGTGGGACGCCGTTTTTCTCACAGGTGTTCGAAAGCGGCAGTCATCTTCGATCGCTGGAGGCAATTGCCGATGGCCAGGCCGATGTCGCCAGCATCGATGCGGTCTGTTGGGCGCTTGCCTGCCAGGAACTGCCTGCACTGACGGCAAATCTGAAGTGCATCGGACACACTGAAGGGGCGCCGGGACTGCCATTGATCACCTCCACCGGGTTTTCACAGGACGAAGCCCTGAAAATGACGGAAGTCATAAGGTTGGTCCTGTCGGACCCGTCAACTGCCGAATGCCGCAAACGCCTGCGCATTAGCGGGTTTTCGAGCGCTTCTGTTGAAGATTATGATCCGATTCTGAAAATGGAGCTGGAGGCCGTCAAGCTCGGGTATCCGGACCTGGCTTGAGCGCTACGCCCGTTTTCGTTGCAATTCTACTGGGTAAACAGGCGTTCGTTGCTGGTGAAATAGTCGATTGCAAAATCGACAAATGCCCTGACCCTGGCGACCCGCCGCAGATCTCCGTGATAGAGGAGCCAGATCGGATATCCGGACTGCAGCGGAACGTCCGGTACGCGGACAAGGCGGGGATCAGCGTCTCCGACAAAGGCCGGTATCTTGACGAGACCCAAATTTCTTGCCGCGGCTTCGATCTGCATGGAGACCTCAGGCAGAACGTGCCGAACCCTTGCCTTCGGAAAAGGGCTTTGCGCAACCCACTCGTGATGGCTGCTCCATGCGATCCAGTTTGCGCCCTCTCCGCCGCTTGCAAGAAGATTCCTGTGCTGTTTCAAATAGTCGGGCGACGCGAATACGGCCTGGACAAAAGTGACAATCTTACGTCCAAGGACATCCTCATCCACGTTTCTGGCAACGCGCAGCGAGATATCCGTTTCCAGTTTCTGCAGATCGGAGACGCGATTGGTTGATATGGCATGCACGGAGATTTCCGGATAGAGCCGCGTGAACCTTGAAAGCATGTCGGAAAGAAGACCGTGTGACAGGGCAGGCGGGAGGCTCAGGCGGACAGACCCAGAGGGAACCAGATCCAGTCCCGTCAACTTGCGCGTTATTCTGTCTGCCTGGGACTCCATTTCCTCGGCGGGTTCGATCAATGCCTCGCCTGACTGCGTCAATTGCAGTCCGCTTGTCGTGCGGTCGAAGATGCGTGTCCCGAGATCTTTTTCCAGCGCTGAAATGGCCCTGTGCACCGTTCCATGATTGACCCCGAGTTTCTCGGCTGCCCGTCTGAAACTGCCGGTGCGTACCGCAACGAGAAATGTACGCAAGTGGTCCCAATCAAGGTCTCGTTTCATTCCATGTCCTGCCGCGTCATCTGAATCAAGTGGATTGTTTTTAATCCACGATGGTCAATTTGATCGTATTCAAATCGAAAATCAATCCGCCAAATTCCCCCTTGAAGGCGCGTGCGGCGGGCCAGCAACAATTGACAGAGGTGGAAACACGATGAGTGACAATCCAATATTCAGTGCAAGCAGGCGGACTTTGTTGACGGGTGCCTTGGCAAGCGGTGCGGCGCTTGCGCTGGCTCCCGCTAACCAGGCCGCAGCACAGTCGCCGGAAAAACAGCTTGGCACAGACCCTTCTTCACCTTACGGCCTTGCCATCGAGGCAAGTTTTCCCTTTCAAAAGAAGGAAATGCCTGTTCTCGGGTCGTCCATCAGCTATGTGGATGAAGGGCAGGGTCAGCCGGTTGTCTTTCTGCACGGCAATCCGACATCTTCCTACCTCTGGCGGAACATTATTCCGCATCTTCCGGACGGGTACCGGGCGATCGCACCCGATCTGATCGGCATGGGCGGCAGCGGCAAGCCGGACATCGGCTATCGATTTGAAGATCATGCAAGCTATCTGGATACTTTCCTGGATCAGCTGGACCTGACCAATACGATCCTGGTTGTCCATGACTGGGGCTCTGCCCTTGGCATGCGCTACGCTCGCCTCAACCCGGACAGGATTGCCGGACTGGTTTTCATGGAAGCGATCGTACCGCCGGTTCTTCCCGTTGCGTCCTTTGACGATATGCCTGGCCCGCTTGCCGATTTTTTCCGCCTCATGCATAGCGACCAGGGTGCCGACATGGTGCTCAACCAGAATTTCTTCGTCGAGGCAGTGCTGCCGCAGATGGGAGTGGTGCGTCAGATGTCGGAAGCGGAGATGGATCACTATCGCCGACCTTTCCCGACGCCGGAGAGCCGCAAGCCGGTGCTTGTCTGGCCACGCGAGGTTCCGATCGAGGGCAAACCCGCGGATGTGGTTGAAGAGGTCAGGCTGAATGGCGAATGGCTCACTTCAAGCTCCATCCCGAAGCTGATGTTTTACGCAGAACCCGGTGCGCTGATACCAAAACCTGTTGCCGACTTCCTGGTGGCTGAAGTGCCGAACCTTGAGGTGCGTTTTGTCGGAGCCGGAACGCATTTTCTTCAGGAAGACCACCCGCATGTGATCGGACAGGGGATCACCGACTGGTTGAGGCGAATCTGAAACACTCCAAAGACCGAGGAATTCAAAATGGCAGAAGTTGTCGTTACCCAGGTGGTGAATGCCCCGCTTGCCGATCTTTGGCACAGCTGGGACAATTATGACGAGATCTACAGGTTCAATCCGGTGATCAACCAGTCTCCGCTCCTTCCCGGAAGCGCGCAGACCGGGATCGGTGCGGAACGGATTTGCAAACATGTTGATGGAAAGACCTATCTCAAGGAACGTATCATCGGGTATCAGCCACAGGAGCTCATTGTCGTCGACATATTCGACGCCAATATTCCGCTCAAGAAGGCGATCGTAACCCTCGACTTCAAGGCAATGAAGGACGGCCGCAGCCGCGTGACGATGCGTATCGGCTTCACGCCCAAATTCGGGCCGTTGGGATGGTTCATGACGCCGTTGATCAAATCCCAGTTCAGAAAAGGTTTGACCGAACTGTTGTCTGCAAACGCAACCTTCGTGGAAAAAGGTGTCGAAACGCATCCCAAAGCGGCGGCATAAGTCTTGAAGTGTCTCATTATAAGACAACCATTAACGATGTTCTTTGTTGGAGAGGCACTTTTCTGATGAAATCGGCGGGAACACTGGCGCAGATGTTAACAAAGGGTTACGATTCCCGGTAAACCAATAGTTAACAATGAGTGCGTCATGAAAACGGTTCTTAAATCACTCGTCGCTGCTTCCGGTCTCCTCGCCGTTCTGGGCACCGCTGCCTACGCTGAAAGCGGAACGACCCGCATCGTTCACGATGAACCTTACGGGGCGATCGTGACCAAGGAAGCCGGTGTCCTCGTTTTCCGTGGACTGCCGCCGACCCGCAAGGTCATCGTCAATCCGGAAGGCAAGACACCGCTTGATCTGAAGCTGACCGAAGTTCGTGAGACCAATGTGGTCGTCTTCAGTCAGGACGACTACGTTCGCGGACTGGGCTCCAAGATCCTTCGCGTCAGATAAACTTTTCCGATTGCTGGGCCGTCAAAACCGACGACCCAGCAACCTTTCGTCTAACGGGTATGTGCTGAGGCACTCGTATCCGCTTTCGGTGATCAGGACCTGATCTTCAAGCTTGACACCCTCATGACCGCCATGCCGGCCGACATAACTCTCCACACAGACAACCATGCCCGGTTCCAGAACACCGTCGTAGCCGCCGCTTTCCCAATCCGAGGGATAGGGGACGGCGGGATATTCATCGCATAAACCGACACCGTGGAAGAGAACAGAGTAGCGGTTGGCGAGATAGTCTTCCGGCAGGCTCGTGCCGTCGTGAGACAGTTCCCTGAACGATCTGCCGGGCGCAAGCATTTTCATGTTGGCTTCGATCTGGTCGGAGGCCATCTGGTAAAGCGCGCGCTGCTCGTTGGTCGGTTGACCGTCTCCACACAGCCAGGTTCGTGAGATATCGCAGCACATACCGTATGGACCCACCAGATCCGTATCAAAGGCAAGAAGATCACCGGCCTCGATTTCACGTGACGATGCTTCCTGGAACCATGGATTCGTGCGAGGACCTGAAGAGAGCAGATGCGTTTCGATCCATTCTCCCCCCCTGCGGATATTGCCCGCGTGCAGCAGCGACCAGAGATCCCACTCCGTCATGCCCGGCACGAGCGCCTCTTCCATTTCCCGCATCGCAGCTTCACAGGAAGCGATCGACCGGCGCATGGCCTTGATTTCGTCGGGACACTTGATGGCGCGGGCAAGTTCCATCACTTCTTCACCGTCGTGCAACTGCAGGCCATGGGCTTCCAGAGCCGTCACGCCTTCGCGGCGAACCTTGTCAACGGCGATCCGGCTGTTGCCGCCGCCATGGGTCCTGACAAGGTCAGCCAATTCGTCCGCCCATTTCACCGCTAGTTCCGCTGACCGCGGTCCCGCTTCGAAATAGAACCACGGAATTCCATGCCTCATCTCGTCGACAAGGAGGTTGTGCGCTGACAAGTGTTCACAATTGTGAAAATCGAAGGCAACCACCGGTCCTTCCAGGGCAACGAACGTATAGCGCACGGCATTGTGCGTCGACCAAACCTGCATGTTGGTCGAGTCGGTTGCGTAGCGGACATTCAAGGGATCGCACAAGATGGCCGCGCCCAGGTCGCGCGCCCCGAGTTGCTGGCGGATCCGTCCGAGCCGGTATTTCCGGATGGCTTCGAGATCGGGAGCGTCCAGTCCGAGTGCTGCCCATTCTCCCTCCACGAATTCGCCATAGCCGAGCACATGCCGGTTCAGCAGCGTCGCCTTTTCGCTCGCGTAGGCGGAAAGTGTTGCATAGTCAGCCTGGTCGCCAGGATGGGACGGCAGTTCCACCGGCATGATCTTTCGTCTGTGACGGCCGAAATGTTCTGTATTCATCTATGCCCTGCGCCTCCTCCGCGCGTCGGCTCTTTCCTTGTTTGAAAGGGTGGTTACATGCGCATGCGTTGCGCTTGCGGATCGAAAGGCGGTTCGGACAGGATGGTCGCCTTGCACATTTCACCCAGTATTTCGATTTCAAATGCACCTTCGGTGGTATCCCCGGCAAACTCGGCCGGAACATAGCCCTGGGCGAGTGACTTCCCGACCCAGTGGGCGAAGCCACCCGACGTAATCCAGCCGATGACTTCGCCGTTGTGCCAGATCGGTTCGTCGCCCATGACATCGGCGTCCGACACCTCGACAGCAAAGCTGGTCCTCAGGCGTTTTGGTCCGTCCTCGAATTCCTTCCGGGCCGCTTCCTGGCCGATGAAGGGGTTTTTCGAGAGTTTGACGAAACGGCCAAGGTCCGCCTCATACGGGCCGTAGATCGGACGGAACTCGCGAAACCAGGTGCCGAAGTTCTTTTCAAGACGCATGGACAGAAGGGCGCGCATACCGAAGTTCCTGATATCGAATTCGACTCCGGCCTCCATCAGGGCTTCATAGACCTGGCGCTCATATTCCGGGGCCATCCAGATCTCGTATCCGAGGTCACCGGTGTAGGTGATGCGGTTGACCTTGCACGGTGCGTTGGAGACATCCATTTCGCGGAAATCCATGAAACGGAAAGCCTCATTGGAAACGTTCTCTCCAGTGACTTTCTGCAGGACCTTTCGGGAATTGGGACCCGCGATCGAAAGGCCGACCCAGCCGAGGTTGATGGCCTTCAGGGTTACCGATCCGTCCTGTGGCAGATGCTTTTCGAACCACCGCATGTGATAGATCTCAGCCTGGGACGATCCGAACATGTAGAATTTTTCGTCCGCAGCGCGGGCGATTGTGAAGTCGCCTATCAGCTTGCCGTTTTCGTTCAGCATCGGTGTCAGGACAATGCGTCCGATCTTCGGCATCGTGTTGGTCATCAGCATTGACAGAAAGTCTTCGGCGCCCGGTCCGCTGATTTCGTATTTCGCGAAATTGGCGATCTCGGTAACACCGACACTTTCACGCACAGCGCGGCATTCTGCGCCCACATGCTCAAAATCGTTTGAGCGGTGGAAGGAGAAGACGTCCCTTGCTTCCACGCCTTCCGGAGCGAACCAGAGCGGCGTTTCCAATGCCCAACTGTCACCCATCACGGCTCCTTGCGAGAGCATTCGGTAGTAAAGGGGCGTGGTCTGATGCGGCCGGGCCGCAGGGAGTTCCTCGTTCGGGAACCGGATGCGGAACCGGCGGCGATAGTTCTCGCGCACCTTCGCGTTGGTATACGAAAGCGTTGCCCAGTCGCCGTAGCGGGCAACATCCATCCCCCAGATGTCATAGCCCGGGTCGCCGTTGATCATCCAGTTGGCAAGCGAAAGACCGACGCCACCACCCTGACTGAATCCGGCCATGACACCGCAGGCAACCCAGTAATTCCGAAGACCCCTGACCGGACCGACCAGCGGGTTGCCGTCCGGCGCGAAAGTGAACGGACCGTTGATGACCTGCTTGATGCCGGCATTCTGAAGCGCCGGGAAGTGTTCGAAGCCGACCTCCAGTTCCGGTGCAATCCTGTCGAGATCCGGCGCAAGCAGCTCATGGCCGAAGTCCCAGGGGGTTTGGCGCGGGCTCCACGGGCGGCAGTTCTGCTCGTAGGTTCCAAGCAGCATGCCCTTGCCTTCCTGCCGGGTATAGATCTCGCCGCCGAAGTCAAGAATGCCGATCAGTTCCTTCCCCGTCGCTTCGTTGTGGGCGACGACTTCAGGCATTTCGTCGGTGAGCAGATACATGTGCTCCATCGCAAGCACGGGAAGTTCAATGCCGACCATGCGCCCGCATTCACGCGCCCAGAGCCCTCCTGCATTGACGACGTGTTCGGCCCGGATGGTTCCCTTGTCGGTTATGACATCCCAGCTGCCATCGGGTGTCTGCACCAGTTCCTCGACCTTGGTGTGCCGATGGACGGTTGCACCGTTGATGCGCGCCGCCTTGGCATAGGCGTGTGTCGTGCCGGAGGGATCCAGATGGCCTTCGACCGGATCCCACAGGGCACCTATGAAGTGTTTTTCGTCGAGCATCGGGAACATGGTCTTGGCTTCTGCGACCGAGATGAGTTCCAGTTCCATGCCGAGATAACGGCCCTTGGCCTGCGCCAGGCGGAGAAAGTCCATGCGCTCCGGCGTATCGGCGAGCATGACGCCGCCTGTCAGGTGAAGGCTGCAGGATTGTCCGGAAATCTCCTCCAGCTCCTTGTAGAGGTCGACCGTATAACTCTGGAGCTGTGCGACGTTCGGGTCGCCATTCAGGGTGTGAAAGCCGCCTGCGGCGTGCCAGGAGGATCCTGATGTCAGTTCGTCGCGTTCAACCAGCGTGACATCTTTCCAGCCAAGCTTGGTCAGATGATAAAGAACACTGCAGCCGACAACGCCCCCGCCAATGACAACGACTTGAGTGTGAGTTTTCATGCAAATACTCCGGCATCCCCGACCCTGGCAGGCGGGGTTTGAAATTGGTGGGATCAGAAATCGGTCGGTACGCCGCCTTCGGCCTTGCGCCGGTCGACAAATTCGGAAATCTCTTCGTCGACCGCCGGATCGAGCGCGGGCTGCTCATAGGCCTCGAGGGCTTTCTTGTAGAGCATGTTGGCCTTGTCATAAGCGGTTGGGCTGCCGGCCTCCGCCCAGGTCTCGTAGTTGCGCCAGTCCGATACGATGGGCGGATAGAAAGCGTCCTTGTAGCGGGCTTGCGTGTGTTCTGTGCCGAAGAAGTGTCCGGCCGGTCCGACATCCCGGATTGCATCGACCGCGAGCGATGCTTCGGAGACATCGAGAGGTGTGAGGTACTCCGCGATCTTCTGCAGCAGGTCGATGTCGGCAATGAATTTCTCAAAGCCCGCACTCAGACCGCCTTCGAGCCAGCCGGCTGCGTGTTTGATGAGATTGCCGCCGCCGTTGATCGCCCCCCATTCCGACAGGGTCGTTTCCAGGGCGGCCTGGTAATCGACGGTGTTGGCCGCGCAGACACCGGAGGACCTGAAGGGCAAGTTGTACCGTCTGGCGAGCTGACCGCTCACAAGAGCCGCTTGCATATATTCGGGTGTGCCGAAGGCGGGCGCCCCTGATTTCATGTCGACATTGGAGGTGAAGCCGCCATAGACCACTGGTGCACCGGGACGCACGAGCTGAGCAAAAGCGATCCCCGCAAGGGCTTCGGCATTCTGCAGTGTCAGGGCACCGGCGACAGTTACAGGAGCCATGGCACCGGCAAGTGTAAACGGTGTGACGACCGAAACCTGCCCGGCCCTGGCCATTTCGATGATCCCCTGGAGCATGGGCGTGTCCAGACGCAACGGCGAAGACGTGTTGATCACGGTCAACGTGCAGGGGGTCTCGACGAGTTCCTCAGGTGTCAGGCCATTGGCGATCCGCGCGAGTTCGATGCCATCGTGATTGCGTTCCTTGCCGAGCGAATAAAGGTGCAGGACCTTGTCCGTCAGCCTGATGGCGTCGGCAATACAGTCGAGATGGCGAATGGAGGCATGAATATCGACGGGTTCGACCGGGTATCCGAGCGGTGCATGGATGATGTTGAAGAACTGGCCGAGTTTCAGGAGTTTCTGAAAGTCCTCCCGGTTGCCCGGTCGGCGACCACCATCCCGGTCGACGACGTTCGGTGTGCTTGCGACACAGGAAAAGACAATCGCGTCTCCACCGATCCTGAGATCGTGGTTCCTGTTTCGCGCGCGCAGCATGAACTCGGACGGTGCCTTGGCGACCAGTTCTTCCACCATGGCACGGTCCATCCGCACCCGGTCCTCGCCCGGTTTCACCTGCGCGCCGGCGGCTTTCAGCATGGCCCTTGCTTCTTCGTGGAGAAAATCCATGCCGATTTCCTCCAGAACGCGCATCGAGGCGTCGTGGATGGACTCCAGCTCGTCGGCAGAAATGGCTTCGATCGGTTTGAAGATATGACGCGGTTGCCGGAAAGGTTTTTGCGGGAATAGGTCGGGACCCGATTTGCCACCGCCACCCCTACGGCGGCGTCCGCGCCGTGCCGGGGCCGTTTCGTTCAAGGATGCCGTTTCAAGGTCAGCTGTCATCCGATCCGCCGTGGTTTGGGTCTGAAGCGGGGTCAAGGACTTGTCCCGCTGCTTGCTGCGGAGTCAATTTCCGCGCCAATCTCATGACTGTAGCGGAGAGGGCAAATTTCAGACGCAGTCTGAGAGCGACGGTGAGTGCCTCAACTCCGACATGGCCGGTATTCGGTCGGGTCCTTGACGGTTGACTTTGGAAGTTCGACTTGACGAACGGTATCCTGAAGGCGATCAGAGACCTGTTGATGTCAAAACGGACAAACCTGACGTGACCGAACAGCTTTCCGATTCAGTTCTTCTGGCGTTTCTGAAGGACCAGCTTTCCGTGCGGGATTGGAGCACGGCACGTTTGCGGCCGCTGCCGGTCAATTATACCAGTCGATTCTGGCGCCTTGATACTCCTGAACGCATCTTCGTGGTGAAGGAATTCTTTCCTGACAATGAGGAAAATCCGCTCTATCCGACCTTGCCGGACCAGGAGGCAGAGGCGCTGACTTTTCTGGCACGCTATGATCTTGCTCCTGCGCTTGAAATCTATTCGCATAGTCCCGTCGGAACGCCTCTGCTTGTCTATGGTTATGGCCTTCCGAAAAACGACGAGATCGATGTTGGCGAAGCCGCGGATCTGATCGGCCGCATTGCAGCTCTCAGGGAACCTGTCCCGGGTCACCAGGTTGTGCCTGCGGGATTTCATGAGGTCCTGGAGGGAGGTGATGCGATGCTGGCGGCCATTCCCGAAAGCCCCAAGGCCGTCAACCTCAAGCGGTTGCGTCCGGCTGACGATCTGGTCAAACGGCGCGCGGTCGAACGCACGCTCGTGCACCGGAGCTTTTGTCTCGGGACCATCCAGTCGACACCAGAAGGAGCGCGGATGATCGACTGGCAATTTGCCGGATATGGTGATCCCGTTGAAGACATCTGCGGTTTCGTGTCGCCGGGACTATTGAAGTTGTACGGGCTGCATCCGCTGGTCGCTTATGCGGAAGACATGTTCCTGAAACACTACCCGAACCAGGATACGGTGGAGAGGTTTCTTGAAGAACGAAGTGCCTATCACTGGCGCCTTGCCGCCTATTGCCTGTTCCGGCACGAAACACTTGGCCAGATCAACGCACCGGCCGCGCGTGCCTATGGACGCGCACTCGAAGAAGAGGTCGATCTTTTGCTGAGACTTCGCGTCAAATGACGTCTTGGCTTTCCGGACCTGTGTAATCTGGCTGTCACACGAGAGGGATAACGGGAGGCATGTCCATAACCGTTACCTCCGTTTCCAAGTCATTCGGTTCACACCCTGCCTTGAACAACGTGTCGCTCGGGATCGATGACGGGATGTTTTTCGTCGTGCTCGGGCCTTCGGGATGCGGCAAGTCAACGCTGCTGCGTGCGATTGCCGGTCTTGAGCCAATCGACGCGGGCGAAATCCTTCTGGATGATGTTCCCGTTGCGCACGGGACCCTGCATGTCTCGCCCGAAGATCGGCGCGTCGGTGTCGTTTTTCAATCCTACGCGCTGTGGCCGCACATGAGTGTTGCGCGCAATGTTGCCTTTCCCCTGGAGACCGCGGGAAAGCGGCGATCTCAGGTGAACGAGCGTGTTGCGGAGTGCCTGGAGACAGTCTCGCTGTCACAGTTTGCCGAAAGAAGACCGGCAGCACTTTCCGGCGGGCAGCGCCAACGGGTTGCGCTTGCAAGATGCCTTGCTCAGGGAGCAGAAACGGTCCTGATGGATGAGCCGCTTGCCAATCTCGACCCGCATCTGCGCAGCACCATGGAAGAAGAACTGGCTGCTTTTCACAAGGCGAGCGGCGCAACGACCCTTTTCATTACCCATGACCAGCGCGAGGCGATGGCGCTCGCCGATCAGGTTGCGGTGATGTGGGAAGGAGAAATCCTTCAGGTTGCCAAACCGGACGTGATCTACCAGCGCCCGAATTCAAGACGTGTGGCCGGGTTCATCGGACAAAGCAGCCTGGTGCCCGTCACGGTGGACAAGGTGCAGGGCGGTTCGGCGCGGGTTTCGTTTGCCGGCGTTTTCGCCGACGTTGATTGCCCCATGACCGTGAAAACGGGACCTGCAACGCTGGTACTGCGTCCCGAGCACCTGGTGCTTGCACCTGGCGGGTCCGGTTTTCAGGCCACCGTGCTTCGCACCGTCTACCGGGGTGGTTCGTGGGATGTGTTCGTGAAAGTGAAAGGGTTGCAGGAACCGTTGAGGATGACACTGGATCGGCGCGCGGATCCCGGCGAGCCCTTGCATGTGTCGGTTCTGCGGGGCTGGGTGTTGCCGAACTGAGGTTCCTTGCCTCAATCCTTCCAGGGAATCGTTCCGGCGGGCACTCGTTTGGCCAAGACATTCATCGCGAGCATGATGAGGACTGTTGCTGCGACCACAACAGCCGACATCGCGGCAGCCAGTGTGGTGTAACCGCCGTCCTCGTAGTTGAAAATCGTGGTTCCGATCGTTTCATTGCCGGTTGACCAGAGTAGCGCCGAGACGGTGACCTCGTTATAGGCGGTCAAGAAGACGAGAATCGCACCTGATGCGGCTGACGGAGCGGTTAGCGGGGCAAAAACCCTGGTTATTCGCCGGAAAAAACCAGCTCCCGATACTTTTGCGGCGTCCTCCAGTGAACCGTCCATTTGCAGAAAGGCGGCAGCGACCGGTTTCAGACCGACGGCCAGAAACACGGACAAGTAGGCGAGCAGGATGATCCACAACGAGCCGTATAGAGAGACATTCACCAGGGGGAGCGGTCGGATGAACGCCAGAATGAAGGCGATGGACATTACCAGGCCGGGTACGGCGAATGCGATTTCGGTCTGGGTCAGCGCGAACTCGGCCCACCGTCGGTGTGCTCGGTGCCTGTGCGATAGAAAGTATCCGAGCAGCAGGCTGGTACCTGCAATGAGCACGGCGGCAGCCGCTGCGACAAACGTGGAGTTTGCAAAGGCCCTGAGGGTTACGGTCTGACGCCAGAGCACTTCGACGAAATTTTCCAGCGTGAGTGTGTCGAGCGACAACGGCAAGCCATAGGTTCTGACCAATGATGTTGCCAGGAGCGAGGCTGCGGGCAAAAGAAGCACACTGGCGACAAGCAACCAAATGAGCGCTTCGATACAGGGTCGCTTGCGTCCCAGTGAAATGGCAAGAGGGTCCTGCGGCAACCCGATCAGGCTGGCCCGCATGCGTCGTTGCAAGAGGCTTTGAAGAAGGATTGCCGTGAATGCGACAAAGGCAAGGATAACCGAGATCACCGCCACGTTCGGCAGGATGTCGGGGCCAAAGCTTGCCAACCGCCGCCAGACCAGAACGGGCAGTGTCGTATAGCGAGCCGGAATACCGATCAGCGCGTTGATGCCGAAATTGCCAAGTGCTGCGACGAAGGCAAGTGCAAAGCCGGCAAGCAATGCGGGGCCAAGAAGGGGCAGCGTGATCCGGCGCAGCATCGTGAATGCGCCGGCGCCGGATATGCGCGCCGCGTCGGACAGTTCACGCGGAAAGGATCTCAATGCTGCTCTTGTCAGCAGAAAGACGAGCGGACTGTGTTGAAGCGTCAGCAGCAGAACCAGACCTTCGCGGGAATAGAGCGGGTGTGTGGAGCCGAGTTCGGGCGCCAGACCAAGCCAGCGCAAGACGGGGCTGGCGGGGCCGAGTGCCTGGATCCATGCAATTGCCGTTACGTGGGGCGGGATCATCATCGGCAACAGGATCAGGAAGACGAGAAGCCCCTTTGCACGGATGTTTGTGAGGCCGATGAGCAGCGCAAGTACGGTTCCAAGCACCGTCGCCGCCAGCGCCGACAGGAAACTGGACTCGATCGAATGCCAGAGAGCCCGTTTTACCGACCGGTTTTGCAGGGCTTCCAGAAGCGGTCCCACATTCAGGCCGGTGGTGTCGGTAAGACCCGTCTTGAAGAGCAGCAGCAAAGGCAGACCACAGATGAGCGTCGCACCGGTAACCACCAGCAGGAGTGTAACTTTTTCGGATGATGACGCTGATTGCATACGCGTGCGACTGTCGGACAAAATATTCCCAAGGCAGGCAGCGCGAAGCCGGTCGCGCTGCCTGCAATCATGTCTGTAAAAAATTGCGTCAGCCGCCGAAGATCTCGGTGAACTTGATCTTGTTGGCCTGATCCTGTTGCAGGGCCTGGGCGGGGTCAAACTCCATCAGCTTGATGTCTTTACGCTCCGGGAAACCTTCAGGAGCGGCGACGGACGGGTGCGCAGGGAGGTAACCCTGGGACGAAGCCAGTTTCTGGCCGTCTTCCGACAGGAGGAAATCCACAAACGCCTTGGCAGCGTTCGGGTTCTGGGCCGTTGACAGGATTGCGACGGGCTCGGTGACTGCGGAGACGCCTTCTTCGGGAAACACGAACTCAACCGGGGCGCCTTTGAGTTTTTCGCGGATCGGCAGGAAGTCGACAACGAAGCCGTAGAGTTTTTCACCGCCTGCAATCGCCTTGTAGGTACCACCGTTGCCACCCTTGGGATTGGCACCCTGGTCGGCAAGGCCTTCATAAAGCGCCCAGCCTAGATCCGGATTTGAGGTCAGCGCGGTCATGTGGATGGTTGCCGCGCCGGACGTCAGGGGGGACGGCATCGCCAGCTTGTCCGTGGCTTCTTCCTTGAGGAGATCCTTGTAGGATGTCGGCACCATCGGCGCGTTGGTGTTGTAGATAATGCCCGTGGTGATCAGTTTCGTTGAGAAATAGGTCTTGTCGTCGTCCATGATCGCCGGATCGTAGGCAGAAGTATCTGCGCCTTCGTGCGCCATCAGGCGCCCTTCCTTTTTCAGACCTTCCATGGTGACCATGTCGGCGATCAGGAGGACGTCCGGCTTCGGAGCCCCGGCCTCGAATTCGGCACGGAGCTTTGCCATCATCTTTGTGGTGCCGTCGCGAACCCATTCAACATCAACACCGGGGTGCCTGACCTTGAACGCATCAACGGTTGCCTGGGCATCCGCATTTGGCTGGGAGGTGTACAGCACCAGCGTGCCGGTTACGTCCTCGGCATAAGCTGTCGCAGTCGCTGCGGCCAGAAGGCCGGCTGCAATCAGAAAGTTCTTCATCAGACAAATCCTTTGAGCAGAACCGCAGGAGGATGCGGATGCCAAGGTGGTTAGCAGTCTTATGTGACAGTAATTTTCGAGTGCCGCAGAAATCTCGCGTTTGAAGGTATTGGTCAAAAAAATGGATGGATCGAGGGGGCGAGCTAGGCATTGCCCCGAGAGGACGGGTCGGATATCACCGCGTGACCAAAAGTTAAATCGATTTGAGAAAGGCACCGTCTATGAGTTCACAAGGCGCTATTGCGGAAATTGGGCTGATCGGTCTTGGAACGATGGGCGGGAATCTTGCTCTCAACATTGCCGAAAACGGCTTTCAGATCGCGGTTTACAACAGGACGGGCGAAAAGACGGACCAGTTCATGGCCAAGGCGGGAGAACTCGCCGGCAAACTGGTGCCATCGAAAGACCTGAAAGACTTTGTCGGTTCGATCAAGTCACCGCGCGCAGTCATTTTGATGGTTCCGGCCGGTGAGGCCGTCGACGCGCAGATCGAAGTGCTGCGCCCCTTGCTTGATGCCGGCGACCTTATCATCGATGCCGGCAATGCCAATTACCACGACACCAACCGGCGTGCCGAAGCAGCTGAAAAGCAGGGACCCCGTTTCATGGGCATCGGTGTTTCAGGTGGCGAGGAAGGTGCCCGGTTCGGACCGTCTGTCATGGCGGGTGGGCCCACTGATGCCTGGGATCAGGTCGGGCACATCCTCGAAGCGATCTCTGCAAAGCATGACGGAGAACCGTGCGCTGCCCATCTGGGCGAGGCCGGGGCGGGTCACCTGGTCAAAACCGTGCATAACGGCATTGAATATGCCGATATGCAGATGATTGCCGAGGTCTACGGCGTCATGCGCGACGGTTTCGGCATGACTGCCGGAGAGATCGGTGAGGTACTTGAGAACTGGAACGGCGGTATCCTGCAGTCCTATCTGATCGAAATCTCCGGAAAGGTAGCCAAGGCGGCGGATCCGCAGACCGGGAAACCTATGCTCGATATTATCCTTGATCGGGCAGGGCAGAAGGGCACTGGCCGTTGGACAGCGATAGAGGCACTGATGCTCGGAACGCCGGCAAGCACCATCGAGGCAGCGGTCGCGGTACGCAACATGTCCTCCAGGCTTGATGAGCGCAAGGCAGGCGAGGCGGAATTCGGCGCGGCGCCTCAGCCGATGGACCGGAATGTTCTCGGCATCGATGCTCTCGAAGCGGCGCTCGTTGCTGGCAAGATCGTCTGCTATGCGCAGGGGTTCGGTCTCATTCTGGAAGCTGCAAAGCAATACGGATGGGCCATGCATCTGCCGAAAATTGCCATGATCTGGCGGAACGGTTGCATTATCCGGTCTGCAATGCTGAACGACATGTCGGCGGCGCTGACGGATGATCCGCAGCGGAACCTGATGTTTGCGCCGTTCTTCTCGGAGAAACTGAAGGAGACCGAAGGCAAATTGCGCCAGGTCGTGGCGCAGGCGGCGCTTCACGGGTTGCCGGTTCCGGCGCTGTCATCGGCTCTGTCCTATTTCGACATCATGCGCACCGCCCGTTCAACCGCGAATATGCTTCAGGGACAGCGCGACTTCTTCGGAGCGCATGGCTTTGAACGAACCGACAAGGACGGTGGCGGGTACCACGGTCCCTGGGCAATGGGCTGACACGACAAGACCTCCGCGGGCAACGCGGAGGCCGGTTCTTGTCCGGTCGAGAGCTGGTCAGCTTCCCGCCTGAAGTCCTACATCGAGCAGGGACTTGATCTGTTTTTCGCTGGTTCCGGCTACTACGCGTCCCAGTTCCTGATCACCTTTCAGAACAATGAGCGTCGACCGGCGCGGAATTTTGCGGGACTTGGTCACTTCGTGGCTGCTGTAGTCATCCCAGTCGACACGCACGAAAACCAGAGCCTGGTCGTAGGCCGGGTTTTCGGATCTGAGAGCATTGATCACACGCTCCTGGCGTGCGCAGGTACCGCACCAGGAGGCGGCGTAATCGACGAAAACGGTCTTGCCGTCGGCAAGATGCTTCTGGATAAGCCCCGGAGAATAATCGAGAGTTCCTCCGGCACGTGCGGTTGCCGGGAGCATCACAGCGGTTAATGCGGCACCGGCGGTCGAAGCAAGAAAATGGCGACGATTCATAAGACTTCCTTTCCCGATAATATCAAAACCGGACTGACAAATCCTGCAGCCAGACGGGCATGACGCTCATGGCCCATGCGTCGATCATGTGATGGACATTGAGCAAGAGTAACAAGCCGACTGCGATAAATACGATTCCCATGACGGATTTGGATTTCTCGGCAATCCCGCGCAGTTTGTCGGCCCTCATCCTCAGCGTCTGTCCAGCTCCGAGGCCAAGGCCGACAATCAGGGTCGAGACGCCCAGAGCAAAAGAGCACATGATGAGCGTGGCCCAAAGCAGGTTCTCGCCCTGGGAGGCAAGCGCTATTGCGCCGCCAAGTGTCGGTCCGATGCAAGGCGACCAGACAGCGCCCAGCAATACACCGCCAAGGAACTGGCCTCGAAGGCCACTCGTGTCGGTGCTCTGCAGTCTTTGACCTGCGGAACCCGAAATCCCCGCGGTGGCGAGCTCGAACCGCTGGCTGAAGGAGGGGACCAGCAAAACAATTCCGAAGACGATCATCAGGCTGGCACCGACCTTCGACATGACGTCTTCCGTCAGACCGATGGCGTAGCCGAGCGTTGAAATCAGCATGCCCACAGCGACGAAGGAAACGCTCATTCCTGCTGCCAGCGCAAACGGCGCCTGCCGGTTTGCGTTGAGTGCAGAAGCGAGAACGATCGGAAGAACCGGCAGCACGCATGGGTTGATCAGCGTCAGGAGACCAGCGAGATAAGCCAGCGGAAGTTCGAGCATCTGGTTTGAGTACCCTTGCTGAAATCTTTGGATCCAGGAGGCGTGAAGACCGGCCCTGAGCCTGTTGCGCCTTACTTAGGCAAAGGGTGTGTTCTTGTCCGATAAAACCTCATCACAAGTTTGTGGGGTCGCGTCGCTTCCGAGCAAGCAAGCACTTACTGAGCCAGTCCGAGTGCGGCCATGTTGGCTATGGAGGCCGGAAGCCCCGCGTGATCACGGAGCTCAATGATCAGCCTCGGGTTGCTGTCGAGTTTCGCAAGCGCATCAAAGACGGCATGCCAGTTGATCGTGCCTTCACCGAGCGTCCAGTGGCGGTCTGCATAACCATCGGCGTCCTGAAGGTGGATGTGACGGAGCGCGTTACCGGCAGCCTTGACGTAATAATCGACCGGGGGAGCACCGGTAGAACCGTGGGCATAATGCGCGTGGCCAGTATCGATCGACACTTTCACGGCAGGCGAGTCGAAGCTTTCGGCGAGCTTGACCCGCGCATGTGGGTCCTTGTCCTCTATGTTCTCGATTACCAGTTCGCAGCCGATATCCTCCGCACGCCTGACAGCGTCCTTCATGGTCAGGTGGCAAAGCTCGACCTTGCGTTCGCGGGCGTTTTCGAAATTGTCGAGATTGTTGTAGTCCCAGGTGGAATAGGGACTGTGAACGACCATATGCGTTGCGCCAAGCGCTTCACAGACGTCGAGACCCTGGAGCAGGCGTTTCCTGACGACTTGCCGCACATCGACATCCACGGAATCGATGTTGAAACCCCAGAATGGGCCATGAATACCAACGCGACCTTCGTGGCCGTCAAGAAGTGACTTTGCGCGCTCGACCAGCGGCGTCCAGTCACCGTTGAGGACCTCTGCGGGCCAGAAATCCTGCAGTTCAAGATCCCGATGTTTGTCGAGCATCAGCCGGCGATGGGTTTCAAGAGCATTGACGTTGAGTGCTGCACCGAGAATCGGAAGATCTGACATTGTTCACCTGTTGAAATTGAAAACTTGAGAACCTGATAGATTGATTTCCTTGACACTGTTACGACGCGGCGACGTCATTGTTCAGTATCCCTGCATTCGGTCGACATGTTGCGGAATTCTTCCCGACTCCAGATACGCTCGTATGTTCCTGGCGACAATCATTGACGCTGTGCCGGTGATTGTCGGTGCAGAAATGTGCGGCAGCACCGTCACCTTGTCGTGCTGCCAAAGCGGGCTTTCCGGCGTAAGTGGTTCTTCATCGAATACGTCGAGAACGGCGTGAGAAAGATGCCCCCGATCGAGCGCTGCGACAAGCGCATCGACATCAAGGATAGGTCCCCGGGCAAAATTGATGATGGCTGCTCCCTTTTTGCAGCCATTCAGTTCTTCAGAACCCAACATTCCACGCGTTTCGGAGGTAAGCGGCACCAGAATCACAACAATGTCGGACTGTCCGAGGAGGTTGAACAATCCCTCCTTGCCATGAAAGCAGATGATGCCATCACGGGTTTTTTCACCACGGCTCCAACCCAGGACCCTGAAACCGTTGGCACTCAGACGCTGGGCAGAGGCACTTCCCAGTTTCCCCAGGCCGAGAACGCCAACCGTGCGTTCCTGCGGTGTTTTCAGAAGCTGCTCCTGCCAGACCTTATCGCGTTGCTGATGCATGTAGCGCGGCATGTCGCGATGAACGTAGAGCGTCCAGGCAAGCACGGCCTCGGACATGGTGTCCGCCATCTGCGGGTCGGCCAGACGCACGATCAGCGGTCCATCCTGCGGCAATTCGGCGGTCAGGCGTTCAACGCCGGCCCACAGGCTCTGTACCCAGACAAGATTGGGGAGAGCAGCAACATCGGCCGGATCCGGATTTGCGACAATTGCCACCGTGGCAGTTTGGCGTTCATCGTCGGTCAGCTTTTCGAACGGTTTGACGGTGGCATATGGGGCCAGTGTCCTGCCAAGTTCTTCCTGCCACATATCCCGTTCGTGAGAAGTTGCTTCGGGTACGAAGGGAACAACCGGCTTCATCTTCAACTCTCTCCTGAAATCGCGGCAGACACTGAAGGAGGACCGAGCCTGCAACAAAGGGCAATGAAAGAGACTTATTTCAAAAGATGAGGCGCAGACAAGGGGATCAAGGGATGATCAGAAGTGGTGGAGACCAAGAGCGGCAAGAGAATTCCAGAGTTTCCGTGTCCGATTCCTTGGTGCAGCCGGCCGAGTTTCATTTTCAGTGCCGTTGCGATATGGCCAGTTGACCCAGTTGATGGAACCGTTTGCCTGAGATTGATAGCCAAGCGGTTCAACATGAGAGGAAGTTGCCACCTGTGTCTCTAACGTATCGTTTTCTGTTGGACCCAGTTCCAGGTTTTCAGGAGGGAATTCGGGAACGAGCCGACTGACCGGAGCCGGGCGCGTTTCGATGATCGCAAAGTGCCTGGGAGCCAACCGGCCGATGTTTGCCAACAGGAAGAAATCGGCAATCCGCGCATCGTAACGGGCACGGACATAGTCGACCTGGCTCAAGAGGAGTTCCCGTTCACCGTCCAGCACGTCGAGCAGTGTGCGCTGACCGCCGTCAAACTCGATCTGAAGACCTTTGACGGCTCTTTTGTTCGCCTCGATCGCTCTTTTGCCTGCCTGTGCACGTAGCCTTGAAGCCGTGCGTTGCTTCATTGCCCGGATGACGTTTTCCCGAATGATCTGCTGCGTGTCATCAAGCTCATACTCTTCCTGTGAAGCTGTGAATTTCGCGCGTCTGACGGCAGCAATGTTCCGACCACCGGTGAACAGCGGTGCGGACACGCGCACACCGAACCTGAATTCTTCATCGTCCTGGCTGGAAAGATTGTCCTTGTATCCGTTTTCCCATTCGCTCTCGAGCGAGACACGCGGCAGCATGTCGCCAACCGAGGCACGAGCCGCGTAACGGGCTGCTCTTGCATCCGCCGTGGCGGCGCGAATGGACGGATTGTTCTGAAGCGCAGTTGATATGGCGTTGTCCAGATTTGCCGGCAGGATCGATTTGGGAACGGCTGGCCATCCGAGTCGTTTCGGGATTTGACCGGTCAGGCGCTCATACAGGGCTTCCGATGCCTCCAGGTCACCGACTGCCTGATCGCTGTTGCCCTGCGCTTCCGCCAGACGAGCAAGTGCCTGTTCGATGTCGGTCCGGGTCGCATCGCCGGACCTGTAACGGGCCCTTGACGCAGTCACCTCGCGCTGCACCACGGCGGTATAAGCCCTCAGCCGGCCAAGAATTTCGAGGTCCCTTACGACGCGGAGATAGGCATCGGCGGTATTCAGCATCAATGTCTGTTCAGCACCAATCAACTGGTTGCGTCCGGAAACGGCCTCCTCATGCGCCTGGTTAAGACGGTTCACACCTGCAAAGCCCTGAAAAAGGGTCTGCGAGACGGAGAGGTTCAGTTCGTGTGAAAAATCGCGATCGCGGTTTTTTGTGCTGTTCAGGCTGCGTGCGTTGTGCTCCCCCAGGTAGGAACCGGTGACGGTCGGAAGGAATTCCGACCGCGCCGTCCAGACACCCTGGTTTGTCGCCTGATAGCGTGAGCGCTCTGCCTTGAGGCGTGGATTGACGGCGTAGGCAGCCGACATGGCTTCCTCGAGCGATTGTGCCATGGCGGGCGCATGCGCAAGGAGCAGGCTGACCAGAGACAGTCCGGACAGCATAATTGCCAGGTTGAAACTGATCCCTCGCAGCAATTTCAGAGGGGCGAAAAAAGGTGTCATCAATGCGCCGTTTTGTTATCTGCGCAAAAAGTAAATTTATATGGTTAACCAATGGTAAGCGACGGGGGATTTGCTGGTGAAAATCATGTAAACTCTCCAAAGGCAAAAATACGAATTATTGAATAAAATGCCGATTATCTGATAATCTTAAATAAACTTGAATATAGAAATTCACGTTTTGATGAACTACGAGATTTATCATGATGATGAATTAGTTTATGTTTCATAAATGCATAAATATATTGCTCGTTCTTCAGTTTTATTCTTGGGATTCTGTAGATTTTGAGTGAATATTTGAATCGAATGAAAGCGCGGTCGCCGATATTTTATTGGCGCGAATCTGAATGACCTCACAGTGGGCAAGCTGTTGGACATGGCAACCGTCTTGGCGCGATCGGCAATCTGGTCAAACGGTATTGCCCGCCAAATCCCGATGCGGTGTCGAAAATGCAAAAGAATTCTCGAGCAAGACGGGGGTCAAATGATCTTGTTCAGCTTTCTTCAAGGAGATCATACGTATTTTTGACGATGGCATCTTCGGGTGTCGTGCGAAATTTCATTTTAAAAACAAAAGGATAATGTTCGGGCAGTATTGCCGGCGGGCAATCTCATTCGACAAAACCGGCATTTGTGTAAAATTTTATCGATTTAATTATCAATGATGAATTGATTTGCTTGCAAAAAAGGGTCTTCCCGGCCGGGTTTGCCCGCCGCCGGATTTCCTGCGCAATCATCTGGTCACCGCAAAAGGTTTGAAAGCTTCAGGCAATGTTAGCGAAAGCCAAGTCCACACGGGTCGACAATGCATATGAACGGCTGAAACGCGAGATTCTACACGGCGTCCTGCCACCAGGATATCAGGCGCCCGAACCGGACATTGCCAATCGGCTCGGCATGAGCCGGACGCCGGTGCGTGAAGCTCTGATCCGGCTTGAAGCCGAAGGTCTGATTGATCTTGTGCCGCGTAGAGGGGCCAAGGTTGTTGCGATATCCCGTAAAGATTTTTGTGAGATATTTCAGATTCTGGCTGTCCTTGAGGCGCTTGCGGCGCGCGAGGCGGCCTGTCGGGACGACCGAGGCCGGGCCCTGGAAGAATTCGAGCATCTGCTTGCGGAAAGTGACCTCGCGCTGGAAGCTGAAAATATCGGCGACTGGGCCAAGCTGGACGACAGTTTTCACAGGCTGATCGCTGAGCTTTGCGGGAATGACCGGCTTGAAATCGAGATCACGGGCCTGCTCGACCAGATCTACCGTGCAAATTCAGTATTGCTGCGTCTGAGCGGGGCGCCGGCCGCCAATTCAGAAGATCATCGAAGGATCGTGGAGGCGATCGCCGCAGGTGAAGCCGAGACAGCCTCCGAGATCGCCAAGACGCATCGGCTGCATGGGTTGAACACCATGAAAAACCTGATGCAAAACAGTGGATTGTCCCAAGTCTAGGTCTGCAAAACGACGAAATTCACCGCTCCGTTGGAACCGCCGAGTATTACGGTCGACCCTTTTACCTGCCCGGTACCGGACCGGTGGATTGACCGATGATCAACTCCGCGTCGAGATGGAGTGACGATGGTTCCCGCTGCGGACTCGCGATTATGTCGAGGAGCAGTTCGGCAGCCCTTTGTCCGGCGAACCGCACGGATGATCGGGTGCAGGTGAAAATCGGCACTTCACCGCTGTTGGGCAGGAAGGAAAGCGCATCATCATGAGTGATGATCGAAACGTCTTTTCCGGTTTCCAGGCCACACTGTCCGATAGCACGGGCAACGCCGATCGCAGAGATCATTGACGAAACCAGAAAGGCTGTCGGCGGGTTGTCCGACTTCAGCATCTCCATGGCGTTGTCGCAGCCAAAAGGCTCCGTCATGTCGGAACTTCGCATGATCGCGTTGTCCGCCGCCAGACCGCGCGCGGCCAATGCATCTTCGAAACCCTTTCGCCTGCGCCTGGCAAAATCCATGTGTTCGAGGCCGTTCAGAAGCGATATCCGCTGGTGTCCGAGATCGAGCAGAAGGTTGGTTGCCCGCTCGAAGGCGCGCCGGTTGTTCATGTCGACCCAGGTTGTCTCGCTTTCGGCGCCGGGAATGCGCCCGTGCACGACGAATGGCAGATTTATTTCCTTCAAGAGCCTGTGACGGTGTTCATCGGCCGCAGGGCCGTGAACAATCACGCCGTCGGCTTTCTTGCGGGTGGCGATTTGCCGGTAGGCATCTTCTTCGTGATCATCCTCCACAACGGAAATGATCATGTCGTAGCCGTGTTTTGAGTAGGTTTCACCAGCACCGGCAATGAATTCCAGAAAGATCGGATTCATCATTTCGTGGATCGACCTCGGAATGACGTGACCGATCGCCATCGAACGCCCGGTTGCCAGTCTCCTTGCCTGGCTGTTGGGGGCGTAGCCGAGCTCATCGGCCATTTCCGCAACACGTTTGCGGGTCTCCGCGCTGACTTCCGGATAGCCGTTCAGAGCACGGCTGACTGTCGTCTGCGAAAGGTTCAGACGATTTGACAGTTCCCTGAGATTCACACCCTTGCTCATGATACCCAAAACGCTTTGAAAGCGACCTCCAAACAAGCTGTTATTGAAATGCAACATTAATTCGCGAGTTGTTCGCTTGACAAGACCGAAGTGTGACGACATGTTTAGAGTTAAATCCAAAGCGGTTTGGATGCCGGATACCGGTGAGTTTGCTGCCGGGGGAAGAGGCTTCGGTGTTGATACCGGTGGGTGAGGTATGCCACTTTAAATGGAGTGTCCCGGTAAAGGGACAATCTGGGAGGACTGACATGAAAACACGTTTGATGGCCTGCGCGGCAGGCTTGGCGCTGGGCGTTTCAATCGGCGCAAGCGGTTCCCTTGCAGCTGACCTGAAATTTGCGCCGGGCGAAGGACCCTTTGACTGGGACAGTTACAACAGCTGGGCTGAAAGCGCTCCGGATCTGAAAGGGCAGACCGTCACGATTGCCGGCCCCTGGCTGCAGCCTGAAGACGGGTACTTTCGCAATGTGCTCGCCTATTTCTCCGAGGCGACGGGAGCTGAGGTCATATACACCGGCTCGGATTCCTTTGAACAGCAGATCGTGATCGATGCCGAAGCCGGGGCCGCCCCGAATATTGCGGTTTTTCCGCAGCCAGGTCTTGCCTCGGACATGGCGTCCCGGGGTCTGTTGAAACCTCTTCCTGAAAGCATGGGTAACTGGGTTGCAGACAATTACGGGGCAGGTGACAGCTGGGTGAACCTCGGCACATACAAGGATGCCGACGGCAATGATCAGCTCTTCGGTTTCTTCTACAATGTCAACGTCAAGAGCCTCGTCTGGTACGTGCCGGAAAATTTTGAAGACGCCGGTTACGAAGTTCCCGAATCGATGGAAGACCTCAAGGCGCTGACGGAGCAGATTGTCGCCGATGGTGAAACACCGTGGTGCATCGGGCTTGGATCGGGCGCTGCAACCGGCTGGCCGGCCACCGACTGGGTGGAAGACATGATGCTGCGCACGCAGCCTGCAGACGTCTATGATCAATGGGTCACAAACGAAATCCCGTTCGACGACGAGCGTGTCGTTGCGGCAATCGAGGAATTCGGCTGGTTCGCCCGCGACGACGACAAGGTTGCCGGAGGTGCCGATGCGGTAGCCTCGACCGACTTCCGCGACAGTCCAAAGGGCCTGTTCTCGTCTCCGCCGCAGTGCTATCTGCACCGTCAGGCATCCTTCGTTCCGGCGTTTTTCCCAGACGGGGTCGAATTTGGTGCGGATGTCGACTTCTTCTATTTCCCGTCCTATGCGGAAAAAGACCTCGGCAATCCGGTTCTGGGCGGCGGCACGTTGATGGCCATCACCGAACCATCCGACGCAACCACGGAAGTGATGAAATTCTTCCAGCTTCCGCTCGCGCATGAAATCATGATGGCACAGACCGGCTTCCTGACACCTCACAAGGGCGTCAATCCAGAGGCCTATCTGAACGACACCCTGCGCGGACAGGGCGAAATCCTGGTCAACGCAACGACATTCCGCTTCGATGGTTCCGATCTTATGCCGGGCGGTGTTGGTGCGGGCACATTCTGGACCGGGATGGTCGACTACACTGGCGGCAAGGATGCTGGTGCTGTCGCCGGAGAAATCCAGAACAGCTGGGACGCTCTCAAGTAATGTAACAACGGCCGGACCTCGCGCGAGATCCGGCCGTTGTCGTTTGATACGAAAGCGCACTTTACGCTCCTTTTTCCCCAAGACAGGTTCTGCCCGGAAATTCCGGGAAGGAACTGCAATGACTAAAGGGATGGAACGGCCATGTTTTCGAACAACCCGGCGCTCTATGGGCTGACGGTAATCATAATTGGTGTCGGCGGCTGCCTCGGATACTTCTTTTTGTCGAACCTGTTCCTCGACAAGGTGCTCTTTCCGGCATCCGGTCCGAATGCAGGACGGAACATCAATCGTGCGAACATGATCCGCCCCTGGCTGTTTCTGTTTCCGGCATTGTTTGCACTGGTTTTGTATCTAGCATACCCGGTTTTTGAAACGCTTCGGCTTTCACTCACCGACAGGGACCAGGGTGGCGCCTTCGTCGGACTGGCAAACTATCGCCAGATGATGGATGAACCGAAATTCTGGGAAGCGGTCCAGAACAACATGCTCTGGCTGATTGTCGTCCCTGCCATATCGACCGCATTCGGTCTGCTCGTTGCGCAGTTGACCGACCGGATCAGATGGGGAAACCTAGCCAAATCCCTCATTTTTATGCCGATGGCAATATCCTTCGTCGGCGCTTCGGTCATTTTCAAACTGATTTACGACACGCGTCCGGAGGACCAGAACCAGATCGGTATCCTGAACGCGATCTGGTTGAAACTCGATGGTGGCATCGGATCTATCCTGATGTTGCAGGTGTTGCCGTCAATCCTGCTTGTCGGGTTTGTCGTCATTGTCGCCTCCGTTGCATGGTCGTTCGTGCGCGGGATCATCGCCAAGGGTGAAGACAAGTCGGTTTGGCTGCTTCCGCTGCGCCTGCTTGTCGCCGGCGGCGCCCTCTGGCTGATCTGGGTGTCCATAAGCTCCTTGCTTGGGCTCTGGATCGGCGGCCTGCCTTACGGCGAAGCACAGACATGGCTGACGATTCCGCTTTGGAACAACTTTTTCCTGATGGTCGTCCTGATCTGGATCCAGACCGGTTTTGCGATGGTGATCCTGTCCGCAGCCTTGCGGGGCATTCCGGAGGAGACAGTCGAGGCAGCCATCATCGATGGCGCGAACCCCTTTCAGATCTTCTTCAAGATTAAGGTTCCGCAGATCATGGGAACCATTGTCGTTGTCTGGACCACGATCACGCTAACTGTTCTGAAGGTCTTCGATATCGTATTCGCGATGACAAACGGTCAGTGGGAAACGCAGGTTCTGGCCAACTACATGTACGACAAGCTGTTTCGCGCAAATGACTGGGGCATCGGCTCGGCGAGCGCGATCGTCATCATGCTGCTTGTGACGCCAATCCTCGTCTGGAACGTCTACAACGCCCGGAAGGAGATGAAGTGATGGCCAGCATTGCCGGCAAAAAATCCGCTTTGACATGGGCAGTTCATATCTCGGTTGCCCTGCTTGTGCTGCTCTGGTTGTTTCCGACGATCGGCCTGTTCGTATCGTCGTTCCGGACCGCTGACCAGATTTCGAGTTCCGGCTGGTGGGCTGCGCTGTTTCCAGCAGAACAGAACGAAGTCTATCGGGCCGCCGATCCGGACGACAACCGAGTGGCGGACGGCGACATGTTCGTCGTCAAGGGCAATATTTTCGAAGGTGACCCAAGGGACATCCGCTCCTGGGGTGTGTCTTCCCGCAATGTCTCCGCCTATCAACCCGGTGACACCGCGGAGATGAAGGACGGCGAAAGCGTGACCCTTCAGGCTGACGGCAGTTATGTCTGGCGCGGCAATGACAAACAACTTTCCGGGCGGGGGCAACGGATCTTCATCACCGCAACCGTGCCGCCTGAATTCACGCTCGGCAACTATACCACGATCCTGTTTTCCGGATCCGGCCAGGACAACATGGCCAAGGCATTCTTCAACACGCTGACGGTGACGATCCCTGCGACCATCATTCCGATCGTTGTTGCAGCGTTTGCTGCCTACGCGCTTGCCTGGATGGAATTTCCCGGACGGGCGCTGCTGATTGCGGCCGTGGTCGGGTTTCTGGTCGTGCCGCTCCAGCTTGCGCTAATACCTCTCCTGAGGCTGCATTTGGGAATAGGCATCGGGAAAGGGTATCTGGGGGTCTGGCTTGCCCATACGGCCTTCGGCATGCCACTCGCGGTCTATCTCCTCAGGAATTACATGGTTGGACTGCCCCGGGATATCATCGAAAATGCCAAGGTGGACGGCGCGACCGATTTCCAGATCTTCACCCGTATCATTCTGCCACTCAGTTTCCCGGCCCTGGCGTCGTTCGCAATCTTCCAGTTCCTGTGGACCTGGAACGATCTTCTGGTGGCCAAGGTGTTCCTGATCGACGCGACGGGGTCAACAACCGTCATGACCAACCAGATCGTCGAACTGCTCGGCACGCGTGGCGGCAATTGGGAAATCCTGGCAACGGCCGCCTTCGTTTCGATTGCCGTTCCGCTTGCCGTCTTTTTTGCGATGCAGCGGTATCTGGTCCGCGGCCTGCTAGCCGGATCGGTGAAGTAACATGAACACGAAACCTTTTGGAGAGCAGCCGACATGACCTCCTTGTCCTTGAAAGACGTCTGCAAGTCCTACGGTGAAATCGAAGTTCTGCGTGACATCAACCTGGAAATCGAACAGGGCGAACTGATTGTATTTGTCGGCCCGTCGGGCTGCGGCAAGTCGACGTTGCTCCGCATGATTGCCGGACTTGAAAAGATCACCGGTGGTACGCTTGAGATCGATGATGTCGTGGTCAACGACGTACCACCGGCGCAACGCGGCATCGCCATGGTGTTCCAGTCCTATGCGCTCTATCCGCATATGACCGTCTACGACAACATGGCCTTTGCGCTGAAACTCGCGCGCAAGTCCAAGGAAGAGATCGACGAGGCGGTCAAGAATGCGGCAGAAACGCTTCAGTTGACCGAATATCTCGACCGCCTGCCGAAGGCTCTCTCCGGTGGGCAGCGACAGCGGGTTGCCATCGGTCGATCCATCGTGCGGGATCCGAAGGTGTTTCTGTTTGACGAACCGCTTTCCAACCTGGATGCCGCCCTGCGGGTCGCAACCCGGATCGAAATCGCGCAACTCAAGGAGAGCATGCCGGAAAGCACGATGGTCTACGTCACTCATGACCAGGTGGAAGCGATGACACTCGCAAGCCGGATCGTGGTGCTGCATGGAGGCAATGTCGAGCAATTCGGTGCGCCACTGGATCTTTATGAACGGCCGGCAAACACCTTCGTCGCCCAGTTCATCGGGTCACCGGCGATGAACCTGATCGAAGCGAAGGTGACGGCAACCGGTGACACCACATCTGTGAAAATGGCCGACGGTGGGCATGCGGATGTCCCCATTGCATCGGTCGACGGTGATGTGGGCGGCACATTCAAGCTCGGCGTTCGACCCGAAGACCTCACAGTTACGGAGAGCGACGACTACCTCGTTTCCGCACACGTTGACATGGTGGAAGCGCTGGGCGAGACCACGGTTCTCTACTTCAGGTCACAAAACGGCGAACCGGGTCTGGTTGCCAAACTTCCGGGAATTCACCGCATCGCCAAAGGCACGAATATCCGGCTGAACTCGGTGCCGGAGAAACTGCATCTTTTCGACGGGGACGGGCGATCCTTGTTGTATCGGTGAAGGCAAGCCGACACGCAAGAGCGAACCGGCTGAAAGCATCGGAGAACCTGCGCATTTATCCCCCTCTTCCGGGGGATGGATGTCTTCGTGTCTCCGGTCGTTGCAAACAGCCGGTGGCCGGCTTGAACCATGGCCTGACAGCCGTTCCCCTGTGAGTGACGAGGGGCACCTTTTGGTCGAGGACCTCAAGGGCGGGAACAAGGCAGCCTTCGTGCAGGCTGCGGAGCCTGTGATTACCCGTGCAAGCATGGCTCCAATCTTCGCTTTCGGGACAATTCCTGGCAATGGTGAATGTTTTCGATCGTGACGTCGAAATGCCGGAATTCATCTTTTGGCAGATGACGGCAAAAGACGCTGAATTTCATCGTTTCAACATTTGCCGACCAATCTTCTCCCGTAAACTCCTTCAACCGCCCTTGCAGACTCCGTTTTAAGTCCCTGCAACGGTTCCGTTTTCATTAAAATTTCAGACTGACGGTTCGCGAGACGTCAAAAATGTCATATCATTTTCATATGAACGTCGAATAATGTTCATATGAAAATGATTTATCGCACTTCGAGGTTGATTGTTTTCGAGTCAACGCGAAGTGCTTGCAGTTCATCCGCTCTCGACTCCAGTCGTGGCGGCTCAGCAGATATCGGGTCGAAGGCATATGCTTGGGCAAGTTGACATTTCAAAACGTCAGGCGGAAATCGCAGACCTCGTGCAGAAAGCGGGCTTTGCGTCGGTCGAAGAGCTTGCCGAGCGTTTCGAGGTGACGACCCAGACCATCCGGAGGGACGTCAACGGGCTGTGTGAACTTGGCGTTTTGCGTCGGACACATGGTGGTGTCGAGCCGCCGGCCCCGGCCTCCAATATTCACTACTCTACGCGGCAGATTCTAAATCACCCTGAAAAACAACTGATTGCAGAGCAGGTTGCCACAAGGATCGAGAACAATCAGTCGCTTGCATTTTCGATTGGTACGACACCGGAGATCGTCATGCAGGCACTGACCGGTCATGAAAAACTTGCGATATTCACGAACAATCTGAATGTCGCCTTTACAGCGTCGAGCAACCCATCCTTTCAGGTGACCATCGCCGGTGGCCGTCTGCGCCACGGAGACAGGGATATCCTTGGGTCTGCGGCGCAGACGTTTTTCTCCAACTACAAGGTCGATGTCGGTATATTCGGTGTGGCGGGCGTCGATGAAGACGGAACGCTGCTGGACTTTCATGAGGACGAAGTCGCCGCCAGGCAGTCGATCCTGGCCAACTGCCGAAAGTCGTTCCTTGTTCTGGATCACAGCAAATTCGGACGTGGTGCACATGTTCGCGGCGGACAGCTGAAAGATGTTGACGCAATTTTTACCGACCGGCCCGTGCCCGGGGAATTCTTGGCAAGCCTCGAAGGAGAAGCGACCGAGTTTATCGTTGCGGGTGAAGGGAGTGGCTTGTGATGGTGAACGGTCAACTATCAATTTCCGGCAAACCGATCGGCCTAGAAAATGTTTCCCGCGTCTGGGGCGAAACGATTGCAGTCGATGCGCTGTCAATCGAGATCCCCGCCGGATCATTCACGGCGCTGCTCGGTCCTTCCGGGTGCGGAAAGTCTACCACCCTGAGGATGATCGCCGGCCTTGAGAGTGTGAGCGGCGGGCAGATCCTGATCGGCGGAAATGACGTTACCGGCAGGCCGTCCTCCAAGCGTGACCTGTCCATGGTTTTCCAGTCCTATGCGTTGTTTCCGCATCTGAGCGTAGCGGAAAACATTATTTTCGGCTTGAAGGTCCGGCGCATGAACCGCACCGAGCGTGACTCCCGGCTGAAAAAGGTTGCAGACCTTCTCGGCCTGTCGCAACTGCTCGAGCGCAAGCCGGGCCAGCTCTCGGGCGGGCAGCAACAGCGTGTTGCACTCGGGCGGGCGATTATCGGCGAAAAACCGATCTGCCTCATGGATGAACCGCTTTCGAATCTCGACGCCAAGCTCCGCCATGAAATGCGGCTCGAAATCAGGTCCCTTCAGCAACAGCTGGGCTTCACCATGGTCTACGTCACTCACGATCAGGTGGAAGCGATCACCATGGCAGATCAAGTCGTTCTCATGAACAATGGCCGGCTGGAACAGGCGGCGGCGCCCCGGGAGCTCTATGAAAAGCCGGCAAGCCCGTTTGCGGCCCGGTTTATCGGAACCCCGCCGATGAACCTTTTTCCGGCAAACGCATTCAAAAAACTCTGCACCGCACCGGATTTTCAGCTCGGTGTTCGTCCGGAAGCCATGCACCTTCAGGACAGCGGTCCCGTATCAGCCTCCGTCAGAGCCGTCGAGTATCTCGGTGCCGACATTCTCGCAGATTGTGTCGTTGCTGACACCTCGTTTCAGGTGCGGTTGCCGACAACGCGCCCGGTTGCACCGGGCGAGGCTATCGAATTGGGTTTCGAACCCGACGCGCTTCATGTCTTTGACGCCGACACCGGTCGACGCAGGGATGATCTCGTTTCAGAATTCGGAACGCTGTTGCGTTCCTGACCGACTGCGCGCGCCCGCGTAGACCAGCCGCTTTGTTGCGGATGTTCAAACCTTAGGAAGTAAACAGATGTTGAAGTCAACTTTCCTGAAAGCCGTTGCTGCAACGGCTCTTTCCTTCAGCACCTGGGCGTCCGCTCAGGCTGTTGATCTGCAATTTTATTTCCCGGTCGCTGTTGGCGGTAAGGCCGCCGAAACCATCCAGGAGCTGACGAACGAATATATCGCTCAGAACCCGGGTGTGAACATCGATGCTGTCTACGCCGGTTCCTACCAGGATACCGTGGCCAAGGCGATCACCGCGTCGCGCGGCGGCAATCCACCGCAGCTTTCGGTCATCCTGTCCGTCGACATGTTCACCCTGATCGATGAAGACCTGATCATTCCTTTCGATGATTATCTCACCACCGATGAAGACAAGAAGTGGGTTGAGGGTTTTTATCCTGCCTTCATGGAAAACAGCCAGACCGGTGGCAAGACCTATGGCATTCCCTTCCAGCGCTCGACACCGGTGCTCTACTGGAACAAGGAAGCTTTCAAGGACGCTGGTCTTGATCCGGATGTTGCACCTGAAACCTGGGACGAGATGGTTGATTTCGGCAAGAAACTGACCAAGAAGGATTCAAGCGGCAATGTTACGCAATGGGGTGTGCGTATTCCGTCTTCCGGTTTCCCCTACTGGCTGTTCCAGGGTCTTGCCATCGAAAACGGGGCGATCCTTGCCAATGCGGAAGGCAACAAGACCAATTTCGACGACCCGAAAGTTGTCGAGGCTCTTCAGTTCCTTGTCGATCTGAGCACGAAACATGAAGTAATGGCGCCGGGCATCATCGAATGGGGCGCAACGCCCAAGGCCTTCTTTGAAGGTCAGACGGCCATGATGTGGACTTCCACCGGTAACCTGACAAATGTGCGCAGCAACGCGCCATTCGACTTCGGTGTCGCCATGCTGCCGGCCAAGGAAACCCGTGGCGCACCGACGGGCGGTGGCAATTTCTACCTGTTCAAGGGTGCGTCCGACGAACAGTCGAAGGCTGCTGTCGAATTCGTCCAGTGGATCACCGCTCCGGAACAGGCCGCGAAATGGACCATTGCGACCGGATATGTCGCGCCGCGTGCGGAAACCTGGGATACCGATACGATGAAAGCCTATACAGCCGATTTCGCACCGGCTCTGGTTGCCCGGGACCAACTCGAGTTCGCCAAGGCAGAACTGTCCACTTACCAGAACCAGCGCGTGACGGGTCTCTTCAACGATGCCCTGGCTTCCGCGATCACCGGTAAGAAAGACCCTGCGACCGCTTTGAAAGAAGCCCAGGAGCAGGCTGACAAGATCCTCGCGGAATATCGCTGAATTGTCATGGGTCGGGGCACCGGTACTCCTGCCGGTGCCCTGTTCCTTCTTTCAATCAGGACTTGCCGGGGTCGGTGACACGAGAAGGCGGACCCGGGCGAAAGTCCAGAATTTTTGAAGTGTAATGAAGATGCGGGCACTCAAATTGAAGCGGGACTGGATCCATGGATGGCTGTTGCTCATGCCGGCATTGGTGTTCCTGTTCGCCTTCACCCACATTCCCGCAATCACGACGTTGATCAACAGCTTCTTTTCGACGCCACGCGGCCGCAGGTCGGCGAAGTTCATCGGCCTCGAAAACTACGATCGCATGGTCAACGATCCCGTCTTCTGGAAAGTGCTCTGGAACAATCTCTGGTTCGCGATCGGTACAATTCCGGCTTCCGTCGGATTGGCCATCGTGATGGCTTTGTGGGTCAACGAGAAACTGATGGGGCGCGGCTTTGTGCGCATGGCCTATTTCACGCCCACGGTCCTGCCGTTGATTGCCGTTGCCAATATCTGGCTGTTCTTTTATACGCCCGGCTTCGGACTGTTCGACCAGATCACCGGATTTCTTTTCGGCTGGCCCGCAAGCAACTATCTCGGCAATCCCGACACGGCCCTCAATGCCATCATCGTGGTGACGGTCTGGAAAGAAGCCGGGTTCTTCATGATCTTCTACCTGGCGGCGCTTCAGGCGATCCCGGTCTCGCTCAAGGAAGCGGCGCAGATCGAAGGGGCCGGGCGCTGGACGATATTCTGGCGCATAACCTTTCCGCTGTTGATGCCAACGACCCTGTTTGTCTGCGTAAACGCTGTAATCAACTCCTTCCGACTGGTTGATCACATCTTCATCCTGACCGACGGCGGCCCGGACAACGCCTCGGCGCTTCTGTTGTTTTACATCTACGAAGTGGCATTCCGCTTCTGGGAGACTGCATATGGAGCCACGCTGACAGTTGCGCTGCTTGCACTTCTGTCGCTGCTCGCCATCGGCCAGTTCTTCTTCTTCGACAGGAAGGTGCACTACAAATGACCCGCACCTCGGAGACGTTCGACCGTGTTCTCAATACCGGTGTCGCATGGGCGCTGGCGCTTATCTGGGTGCTGCCGCTCGCCTATGCTGTCTGGACCGCCTTTCATCCCGCCGCCTACGAGGCGCGGTTTGAATTGTTCGCCCCCCTTACGCTGGAGAACTTCTCCAAGGCCTGGGATGCGGCCCCCTTTGCCCGATATTTCCTGAACACCTTCATTCTGGTGACGATGATCCTCGCCGGACAGTTCTTTTTGTGCACATTGGCGGCCTTTGCGTTTGCGCGGTTCGAGTTTCCCGGTCGCAATATCCTGTTTGCCCTTGTGCTGCTTCAGCTTCTGGTGATGCCCGACATACTGATGGTCGAGAACTACAAGACCATGAGGCTTCTCAATCTGGTCGATACGATCCCTGCGATCGCCTTGCCGTATATCGCCTCCGGCTTCGGCATTTTCCTGTTGCGTCAGACGTTCATGACAATTCCCAAGGAACTGGACGAGGCCGCACGTATAGAAGGAGCGTCTTTCCTCGGTGTCCTCTGGAAAGTCTATATTCCACTCGCCAAACCGACTTATCTTGCCTATGGCCTGGTGTCCGTCAGCCACCATTGGAACAATTTCCTATGGCCACTGATCGTGACAAATTCAGTCGAAACGCGGCCTGTTACCGTCGGTCTCAGTATTTTCTCGGCGATCGACAGCGGCATCGAATGGTCCGTGATCAATGCAGCCACCCTGATGACATCGGGGCCGTTGCTGATTGCCTTCCTGTTGTTCCAGCGCCAGTTTGTTCAAAGCTTCATGCGCGCCGGAATCAAGTGATATCACCCGCCCCGACGTGAGACTGTTTTCCGCCACCTTGTCCCTGAAAGTGATTTCAAAAGGGCGTCAGTTTCCGGACCTGTCTAAAGTCTGATGGGAAAGGCGATTGACGCGTTCAACATTCGTGATATTAACTTAAGCCGAATTTAAATGGATTTAAATCGCAGAAAACAGCGATTTGTGTGCCTCTGGCACCATGATGATTCCTTGGGAGGAACTTGTGTCTAAAACGTTTCTGGCCGTCGGCGAGTGCATGGTTGAGATGGCTCCAACCGGCAACGGCACATTTTCGATGGGGTTTGCAGGAGATACTTTGAACACGGCGTGGTACGCGCGCAAGTGCCTTCCGGACAGTTGGAATGTTGGCTACCTCACCGCGGTCGGCCAGGATCAGGTGTCCGAGCAGATGCTTGGTTTTCTCAAGCAGTCCGGCATCGATGTCGACCCGGTTCGCAGACTGGATGACAGGACGGTCGGCCTCTACATGATTCAGCTGAAAGAGGGGGAACGCAGCTTTGCCTATTGGCGCTCCCAGTCCGCTGCGCGTTGCCTTGCTGCCGACGGCAATCATCTTCGCTCTGCCATCGGCGGGGTCGACCTGATCTATTTCAGCGGGATCACACTGGCGATCATGTCGCAGGGGGACCGGGAAACCTTCTTTGCGGTCCTGAAGGAAGCGCGGCTGGCCGGTGCGAAGACGGCCTTTGATCCCAATCTCCGGCCGCGTCTGTGGGAGAGTGCAGACATCATGCGCGCCTGCGTGACGAAGGCCGCCGGCTTGTGCGACCTGGTCATGCCGTCTTTCGAAGATGAACTTGCGTATTTCGGGGATACAACTGCCGACGTGAGTGCGGACCGGTATCTGGCGGCAGGTGCCGGCATGGTTGTGGTCAAGAATGGTCCCGAGGAAGTCATCTGCGCCTCAAGGGAAGACAGGCAGTCTTTTCAGCCGAAACCCGTTTTGGACATTGTCGACACCACCGCGGCTGGTGACAGTTTCAATGCGGCATTCCTTGCCGAATATCTGACCAGTGGCAATGTCAGGGCAAGCGTCGACGCCGGGGCGAGGCTTGCAGGAACAGTCATCCAGCATCGCGGCGCGCTGGTGGATTGTTTCGAAGCGGCTTAGCTTCAGCCACCTGAAACGACTTTCGGTCGAATGCACGGCCCCGGGCTTGATCCTGACTGCCGATCGCTTTGTTTTCAGGTGGTCCCGGATCAAGTCCGGAACCGCCTGAGATCTCAGTAACGGGCCTTCAGCCCGCGTCTCTTTGCGCAATCCAGTCGTGATCCGGATGGTTCTTGAAACGCCAGTTTCGCATCGGTCCTGCCATGACGTTGAGATAGTACATCTCGTATCCGTAGGGTGCGCCGCAGGGGTGGTGTCCCCTGGGAACGAGAACGACGTCGTGACTGTTCATTGAAATCGTCTCATCCAGGGAACCGTCTTCGGTAAAGACGCGCTGGTGTCCATAGCCCTGATCCGGATTGAGACGGTGATAGTAGGTTTCCTCCAGATAGGTCATGTCCGGAAAGTTGTCCTCGTCATGCCGGTGCGGTGGATAGGACGACCAGTTGCCGGACGGCGTGAAGACTTCGGTGACCAGGAGACTGTCGGCGACATCCGTCTCTTCCATTGCGATCGGGAAGATGTAACGGGTGTTGGCACCCTTGCCGCGCGTGACTTTTTCGGGAACCGGCAGAACCCGTGCCTCATGGCCGCCTTTTCCCGGTGCCGTGCACACGCCGATGGTGCAGTCGGTCGTTGCCGTTGCCGACCAGTCGGCGCTACTTGGCACATAGACACTGTGTGGCGGCAGCTGTTCGAACACGTTCATGCGCTCGCCCTGTTCGCCGAAGTCTTTCCCGCCGGCGGAGATCGACGCCTTGCCTTCCACCATCACCAGGATGACTTCCAGAGCGCCAGTCTGTTCCGACACTGTTTCCCCCGCCTTCAGCCGATACAGACCGAAACCGACATATCCCCAGTCGGACGACTTGGGGCCTTTGGCGTTTTCGATCGTGATGTCGTGAACCTTGCCGCCGTTTCCGGCTGGCTTGCGCAGAAGTTCGCTCATGTCAGGTCTACCTCCTGTGCTGCGGTCTTGAGCGTTTTCAGACCGAGGCTCTGGTAATGGAATGGATTGCGGGCAACCGGATCCTGTTCGGCTTCAATCACGATCCAGCCCTCGTATCCCGCGTCCTTCAGGATTTTCAGGAGGGGCGTGAAATCGATGCCGCCTTCTTCGTCTCCCGGCACCGTGAAAACACCGGCACGAACGCCGTCCATGAAGGATTTGCCTGTATTTCTGATGTCTTTCATGACACCCGGGCGAACATTCTTGGCATGAAAATGCCTGACCCTGTCAATGTATTTTTCCAGGATCAGAGCGGGGTCTTCACCCTTGCTGCCGAAGTAACAATGGCCGGCGTCGAACAGCAGTTTCGTTGCCGGGCCGGTTGCCGCCATGAAGGCGTCGATTTCGTCGGGAGTTTCGACGACGGTGCCCATATGGTGGTGATAGACGAGATCGATACCCTGGCCTGCGCAAAATTCCGCCAGTTCCTCCATCTTGGCGCCAAAGACTTTCATCCCGGTTTCGCTGAGCACAGGGCTCGTGGAGATATCGACATCAGCAGCCTGAATGGTGTTGGAGGTCTCGCAGGCAATGCAGACCTTGCAGCCATTGTGCTTCAACTTGTCCAGATGCGGCTGGATCGCTTTCTTTTCGTCCTCGACCGACTGGGCAAGGAGGTTAAGGGAATACCAGCCGGACACGAATTTCAGGCCATGATTGCCGAGAAGCTGCTTCAGCTCTTCCTTGTCATCGGGCCAGCGGTGACCGTTTTCGATGCCATCGAAACCGATTTCAGAAGCCTCGCCAAGGATCTGCTCGGTCGGGATGTGTGCGCCGAGGCTCTGGTCGTCGTCATTTGCCCAGGCGATCGGGTTGGTGCCGTATTGGATCATGCGTTTTGTCCTGAAGAAAATTAATCCGCGGCGCGCTGATGCTTCAACGCCGCCACATAACCCTCGCGCGCGGTCCTGACCGCCTCGCGGGAAGAAACCTCTGGGATGGCAACATCCCACCAGTGACCACCACCGTTCTCTCCCGGGCCGTGCATCGGGTCGGTGTCGATAACGATGACGGTCGGGACCGCCCGGTCACGGGAGGCCAGAATCTGGACTTCCAGATCCGCAATGTCCCGTGCCTTGACGGCGTGCGCACCCATGGAAGCAGCATGGGCGACAAAGTCGATATCCGGCTGAACTTCGACATTGCAGTTTTGATAGAGATTGTTGAACTGCTCTCCACCGGTGCCCATTTGAAGTCGGTTTATGCAGCCATAACCTCGGTTGTCGGTTAGAACGACCGTAAAAGGGACCCGGCGCATGACCGCAGTGGCAAGTTCGGAATTGGCCATCATGTAGGAACCGTCTCCGACAAAACAGACAACATCCCGGTCCGGTTTCGCCAGTTTGACACCCAGGGCTCCGGCAATTTCATATCCCATGCAGGAATACCCATACTCCATGTGGTAACCGCCTTGCGGTGCCTGCCACAGCAGCTTGAGCGCTCCCGGCATGGTGCCGGCGGCGCACATGGCGATGGTCTTTTGCGTTGCGGTGCGCTGAACAGCACCGATGACTTCCGCATCGAGCGGAAGATAGTCTTCCGGGATATTTGTGCGGGCGGTGCAATGGGCATCGACCCTTGCGAGCCAGTCAAGACGGGATTGCGGGTCGAAGGCGCCGCTGTTGTAATCTCCGAGTGCACTGGAGATCTTCTCAAGCGCGGCCTTGGCATCGCCGACAACGGCTGTGGCACCATGCTTGCATGCGTCATAGCCCTTTACGTTGATGGACACGAGTTTGCGGCCGGAGTTCTTGAACAAGGCCCAGGATCCGGTGGTGAAATCCTGAAAGCGTGTACCGACACCGATGACAAGATCGGCAACTTCGGCCAGCTTGTTGGCGCACTCGGCGCCATCGACACCTGCGGCACCGAAGTTCATCGGATGGGACTGGGCCAGGGCGGATTTGCCGGCCTGTGTCTCCAGGACCGGAATGCCGTGCCGGGTTGCGAAATCCGCGAGCGTCTCTTCTGCCTGCGAATAGACAACACCGCCACCGCATATCAGGACCGGATTGTCCGCAACCTTGATCATCGCTGCGACGTCGTCGATATCACGGCTGTCAGGCTCCGGGCGCCGAATGCGCCAGACCTTCGGCTCGAAGAAGCTCTCCGGGTAGTCGAAAGCCTCGGCCTGGGTGTCCTGACAGAATGCAAGTGTGACCGGTCCGCAATTGGCAGGATCGGTCATGACCTGAAACGCGCGTGGCAAGGCCGTCAGCAGGTGTTCAGGTCGGCTGATCCTGTCGAAGTAACGCGACACGGGACGGAAACAGTCATTCGCCGACACCGTACCGTCGTCAAAGTCCTCCACCTGTTGCAGAACCGGGTCCGGAGCGCGGTTTGCAAAGACGTCACCGGGAATCAGGAGCAGGGGAAGTCGATTGACATGGGCGAGAGCTGCTGCGGTGACAAGGTTGGTCGCTCCCGGGCCGATGGAGGACGTGACGGCCATTGCGCGGGTCCGCTTGTTGGCCTTGGCATAGGCGATTGCCGTATGAGCCATTGTCTGCTCGTTCTGACCGCGCCAGGTGGGCAGCGCATTGCCCGCCTGTTCAAGTGCCTCTCCAAGGCCGGCGACATTGCCGTGGCCGAAAATAGCCCAGACGCCGTCAATGAAACGGTTGCCGTCCTCAGTCATCTGCGCCGCCATGTAACGGACCATCGCCTGTGCGGCGGTGAGGCGGATCGTGCTCATTCGTGAATTCCTTGAGGTTCGTTCAGCCGCGCTTTGCTGCGTGCTTCGTCCCAGATGTGGCAAAGCCGTTCATAGCGACTGCTCATATCCGCGACAGCTTCTTCATTTGTCATCCTGTTCGCAAGCCATTTGCGGGCGGCATCGGCAAAGATCGTGCGGCCAACCGCGAATCCCTTCACGAGTTGAAACTGAGCAGCCTGGGCAAAGCTTGCCGCCAACTGATCTTCAGGTGCATCGAGACCAAGAACGACAATGCCCCGTGTGTAGGGGTCGTTGTCTGTGATCGCTGCACAGGCCTTCGACCACGCCTCTTTTGAGGTCATGGGTTCGAGTTTCCACCAGTCCGGATAGATGCCGATCTCGTACATGCGCCGAATGATTGTTGCGGTCGTGTCGTCGTCGATTGCGCCGACCTTTGACGGTATCACTTCCAGCAACAACTCGAGGCGGTTGCGCCGACAGGACGCGAACAGTCGTTTCAGGATATCTTCCTGTTCGGTTCTCATCTCTTCGGAATCGTCCGGGTGATAGAAACACAGCACTTTCACCACGTGTTCGGTGGGCCATTCCGCCAGACCACCGAAATCAGGACCGATTTCGGGTTCCAGGGTGAGTGGACGCGAGGCCGGCCATTCGACAGGGTGACCGATCCACAACCCGGTTCCGGCGGCCCGGTAAAGCGCGTCGCGGCCGTGCCGGCTGTCGCAAAGGATGCCGTAGCCTGACCGGTCGTGTGCAACGCTGAGCGCCGCGTCGAGGCACAGGTTCTTGAAAAATCCGATATGCTCATGGGTGACGCCTGCTTCATCCGCCATCTGCTCGATCTGGATACGGTGATCGAACGCAAACACGCGCATGGTCGACCAGTCACCCCCATGGGAAAACTGCCGGTTGGTCGACCAGTGGATCTGATCCAGTTCCGGGTCCTTGCGCAGCGCTTTCGTCTTTACGCCGCGTTTCAGGAAAAACTGGAGTTCCTCCCAACTCGGATAGGCCGGCGTGCAGCCGTGACGGGAGACAGCGAAGGCGCCACAGGCATTGGCGTAGGTCAGGCTGGTGACCCAGTCCTCGCCCTTTATCCAGCCTCTCAAAAGGCCTGACATGAAGCCGTCGCCAGCGCCCAGAACATTGAAGACTTCAATGGGGAAACCGGGCCCGGAAATACCGTCATCGAGGCTATCGGGGATGCCGCCCTCGAATGCGGTGGCTCCCATGGGTCCGCGTTTGCAGACAAGTGTTGCCCCGGACACATTGCGCACGTTCCGGAGGGCCTGAACCGTGTCGGTTGTGCCGCCGGCAATGTGGAATTCCTCTTCCGTGCCGACGATCAGGTCGAAGAGATGCAATGTTGCTTGCAGTTTCTCGGTGACCTTGGCGGACGCAATGAAGCGGTTTTCACCGTCACCATGCCCGGAAAGCCCCCACAGATTGGGCCGGTAGTCGATGTCGAGTGCTGTCCGGCCACCACTATCGCGGGCGAGTGTCAGGGCTTTCGTCACCGCCGCTTCGGTTTGCGGATGGCTCAGATGGGTTCCTGTTGCCACCACGGCCTTTGCAGAGGCAATGAACTGCGGATCGATATCATCTTTGCACAGGGCCATGTCGGCGCAGTTCTCGCGATAGAAAATGAGCGGAAACTGTTCCTGGTCCCGGATGCCGAGCAGAACCAGGGCTGTCAGGCGCTCCCTGTCGGTAACGACACCGCGTGTTTCCACGCCGTGCCGCTCCAGTTCTTCACGGATAAAGCGCCCCATGTGTTCATCGCCAACCCGGGTAATCAGCCCGGACTTCAGGCCGAGCCGCGCCGTCCCGGTCGCCATGTTGGTGGGCGAACCGCCGATATACTTGTTGAAGGATGCCATATCCTCCAAGCGGCCGCCGGCCTGTGCTCCATAGAGATCGACCGAGGAGCGGCCGATGGTGATGACATCGAGTTTTTTCACGACTTTATCCCGTCAATTATTCTTCACTCAGACAGTTCCGCCGAGAGAACCTTCGAGTTGAGCGAGTTCCTGACCGCCAGCCATGAGTTCCTGCAGTTCCTCGGCCTGTATGTTTCCGCGTTCTGCTGTGCCGAGGGTTTTTCCCCGGTTCAGGACCGTAAACCGGTCCCCGACGGCCATTGCGTGGCGCACGTTGTGTGTGATGAAGACAACGCCGATGCCCTTTTTGCGGACCTTGTCGATTGTGGCGAGCACGTTTGATGTCTGTCTGACGCCGAGGGCGGAGGTCGGTTCGTCGAGGATGAGGACCTTTGCGCCGAAATAGACCGCCCTTGAGATGGCGACGGTCTGGCGTTCTCCGCCCGACAGGGTGCCGACGGCCTGGTCTGGCGAGCGCAGATGAATGCCCATCTTGGCCATCTCGCTCATGGTGACCTGGTTGGCCCTGGTGAAGTCGAAGAACTTGAGCGGGCCGATGCGCTTTTCCGGCTCGCGTCCCATCCAGAAGTTGCGTGTGACCGACATCAGCGGGATCATCGCCAGGTCCTGGTAGACCGTGGCGATGCCGGCGGTCATGGCATCGCGGGGGCTTTCGAAGTTTACTTCCCTGCCTTCGATCAGGATCTTGCCATGGGTCGGCTTGTGGACACCGGACATGGTCTTGATGAAGGTCGACTTGCCCGCGCCGTTGTCGCCCAGAAGGCAGTGGCATTCTCCGGCCTTGACCGACACGGTGACCCCGTTGAGGGCGATGACCGGGCCGAAGTGCTTCTGGATGTCGACGAGTTCGATCAGTGCATCGCTCATGTCAACGTTCTCCCGTGATCATGCGGCGGATATAGGTGTTGAGGATCACCGCGAGCAGCAGGATCACGCCGAGGAAGACGCGGAAGAGCGAGCTCTCGACGCCGGCAAAGAACAGGCCCTGCTGGACGACACCGAAGATGAGGGCGCCGAGCGCGGCGCCGATGACCGAGCCGTAGCCGCCGGTCAGCAGTGCCCCTCCGATGACGACGGAGATGATGGCCTCGAATTCCTTGAGCAGACCGCGGTCGGCGGCCGCGGAGCCGAACTCCATCACCTGGCAGGTGGCGAAGATGGTGGCGCAGAAGGCGGTGAACATGAACATCGAGATCTTGACCCGGTTGACCGGCACACCGACATAGCGGGCCGCCTGGGCATCGCCGCCGGAGGCGAAGATCCAGTTGCCGAACTTGGTGCGGGTCAACAGGAAATGACCGAAGATGATCAGGATCAGGGCCCAGATCATCAGCATCGGAATGCCCTCGACCACCGGCTGTCCGGCCTTGGGACCGGCAACGAACTTGCCGACCACGCCCAGATCGGCCAGCCAGACGAACAGCCAGTTGAAGACCTTGCCGCCGAAGAGCCAGGCGATGGGATCGCCCTCGGCCGCATCCTTGACGCCGCCGATGATGGTCTTGCGGGTGGTGGCAATGGCAATGAAGATCGTCAGACCGCGCAGGATGTACAAAAAGGCCAGGGTGACGATGAAGGAGGGCAGGCCGGTCTTGACCACCAGATAGCCGTTGAGGGCGCCGATGGCCAGCGCCAGGGCAAAGGCGACCAGAATGGCAAACCAGGTGGGAAAGCCCCACTGGACGCTCATCAGGGCAATGATGATGCCGGAAAAGCCGATCATCGATCCGACGGACAGGTCGAACTCGCCCGCGATCATCAACAGACAGGCGCCGACGGCGATGATGGCGAACTGGGCGGAAACCGTGCCCCAGTTGAAAATGCCTTCAGGCGCGAACATGCCGCTGTCGCTGGCAATACTGAGAAAGAACACGAAAACGAGTATTGTGCCGCAGATCGCGCCCAGCTCGGGACGGATCAGGGCCTTGCGCAAGGATGACATCTCGCGGACGCGTTCATCCTTTTGAGGCGCGGCGGTCGGTTGGGACTCAGCCATGGATTTCCTCCTGCGTGCCGTGTGGCCGGCCGCTTCACTGCGGCCCTGCCGCAAGACCTTTATGTCCTGGGTTGGTCGACAAGGCGGGACAGCGCCAGCCCGGTCTCTTGTGTGCTGTCCCAGGAAACGGACCTGCAAACGCGGTCGTTCCGGTTCGGGTCCGTGCCCTGAAGGGAGAGGCAGCGTACCGCCTCTCCAGGTGACCGCCACGCGGCGGTCACAAGACGCTCCTAGCGATACTCGCCGGCAAACTCTTCAACCTTGGCAAGGGCATCCTTGGTGATGAAGCCCGGGCCGGAGTTGATGTTGTTGCCCGGCAGAACCCCAAAACGCTGGTAGTTCGCAAGAACGATCACCGGCAGGTAGGCCTGCAGGAAAGGCTGCTGGTCAATGCCCCACTGAATGGTGCCGTCCTTGATGCCCTTGACGATCTCGGTGCCCAGATCGAACGTGCCGAAATAGATCTCGCCGGCCTTGCCGATGTCCTGAAGAGCGCCGATGGTCGGGTCCGCAGAGGTCGGGCCGAGGGTCAGGATCGCGTCCACGTCCGGATTGGCAGACAGATACGCCTTGACCTTGTTCTTGATCTCGGCCGGATCCTGGCCGCTGTCGATCATGCTGTCGCCAAGATCAACACCAAGACCGTCGGCAAAACCGCGGCAGCGCTCGCCGACAACCGGGTTCGATACAACGTGGTTCACACACAGGAACGAACCAACACCATCCCGCTTGGCGCGCTGTCCAGCCGCCAGACCGGCATCATATTCCGGCTGGCCGACATACATCAGCGCGCCAACCTCGGCGGCCTGCTCGGGCGTGCCGGAGTTGATGATGATCACCGGAATGCCCTTGGCAACCGCATTCTGGATCGGGCCGCTCAGAACATCAGGATCGGCAAGCGTGGTGATGATGCCGTCAGGGTTGGACGCCGCCGTCTGCTCGATGATCCGCGCCATGTCGGCAATGTCACCCGTCGGCGGATTGCGATACTCAACCTCCGCACCAACCTGCTCACCCGCAAGAGCCAGACCGTTCTTGATCGTGTTCCACCAACTGTCGCTGTCAGGCGCATGGCTGACAAGAACAAAACGCTCCCCTTCAGCCAGAGCCGGTGTCGACAAACCCGTAAATGCAACAGCTGCTGCAGCCATCGCAAACAATGTCTTCTTCATCCGTTCCTCCCAGAACAATTTCGCGGACCAAGTCTCCCGTCCGCGATTTCAGAAATCAAAGGTGGCATCGGGAGGTCCCGGCCACAAATGGAATATAAATTCTAAAATTCATTGATTGCAACACATTTTTTCTAAAATCAGTTTATTCTGTTGCGCTGCGCACCCACGGAAACGGCCAAAGTGATTGCAAGAGAAAGACTTGCGGACAAAGCACGGAACGCACCGACGTCGAGATCGGAAACCAGCAGCTGGATAGCCTTGAAGCGTGCAAGCGGACTTGTGACCATATCGGTGATCGCCACGATATCCGCTCCAGTTTCGCGGGCTCTTGCGACAATATCGAGTGTCATCTGGGTGTAAGGGGCGAACGTGACGGCGATCACGGCGTCATTGGGTCTGATCAGATGTTCCATGTTGATATTTGCGAGCCCGGAGTGAAGGACCGCGGGGACATCCATTTTCTCAAAGGCGTATGCAAGATAGGATGTGACAGGGAACGCGCGGCGAAAGCCGATCATATGGATCGTTTCCGCGCGGGCCAAAACATCAACGGCCTGTTGAAGAGACCGTGGTTCGACCGTGGTCATCAGGTTTTCAAGAGATGCCCGCCCGACCTCGACGAATTCCGCAAGCAGGGCCGACGGGGATTCAGCGCCGTGTTCGCGCAGTTTGTCGAGACGCGTTGCATAGTCCGGCCATTTCCGGGAATAGCCGGATCGGAAAAGCTTTTGCATCTGGGAAAAGCCCGTGAACCCCATTTCCTGGCAAAAGCGCATGACCGCAGAGGGCTGGACATCGGCGCCTTCGGCCAGTTCGGCGACCGTTGAAACGGCAACGCGATCGGGATTGGCTGCAATGAAATCCGCAAACTGTTTCAGTCTTTTCGGAAGGTCGTCGGCCGTATTGCCAAGGCGATTGAAAAAGGCATCTATTGTGTCGGGAGCTGAACCGTTCTCATTCCGAGATTCGTCAGTATCCTGCTTGGCATCTTTCATTGTATGGTTCTTTTCCGACTTGACACATTCCGTGGAAAGTGATTTTGGAATTTTTATTCTAAATTGGCAAGCCGCCGTTTGGGCCGATTCCGCGCCCTTTAGTCTTGAAAGGAAACATCATGACCGTGAATGTCGCCCTGCTTGGGGCCGGACGTATCGGAAAGGTTCATGCAAAGGCTGTCGGTGCGACGGATGGCGCCAACCTGGTGGCAGTTGCCGATGCTTTTGAAGATGCCGCCATTGCTCTTGCAGGAAAACATGGCGCCCGTGTGAGCACGATAGACGCGATAGCGGCGGCAGACGACGTTGATGCCGTCATCATCTGCACACCGACGAACATGCATGCGGACCTGATCGAGCAATTCGCGCGTGCGGGTAAGGCGATCTTCTGTGAAAAGCCGATCGACCTGTCTCTGGAACGCACGAAGTCCTGCCTCAAGACGGTCGAGGAGTGTGGCGCGGTGCTGATGCTCGGCTTCAACCGCCGGTTCGATCCACACTTCCGGGCCGTGCGCGAGGCAATTGACGAGGGCCGTATCGGAGATGTCGAGATGGTCCAGATCATTTCCCGCGACCCGGGGGCGCCTCCGCCAACCTATATCCAGTCCTCCGGCGGCATCTTCCGCGATATGACCATCCATGATTTCGACATTGCCCGTTTTCTGCTGGGCGAAGAGATCTCCACGGTCTACGCGACTGCATCCGTCCTGGTCGATCCGGAAATCGGAAAACTGGGTGATTATGACAGCGCGACAGTGGTACTGATGACGGCCTCCGGCAAGCAGTGTTCGATATCCAATTCCAGACGGGCGACCTACGGCTACGACCAGCGCATCGAAGTGCATGGATCAAAGGGAGCGGTCGCCGCGGAAAACCAGCGTCCGGTCGGCATCGAGGTCGCTACGGCAGAAGGTTACGCGAGGCCGCCATTGCACGATTTCTTCATGACGCGATACACCGAAGCCTATGCGGCGGAAATTGCCGCCTTTGTCAATTCCATTGAAAACAAGGTTGCTCCTTATCCGTCAGGTGAAGATGGCCTCAAGGCTCTGACACTGGCAGAAGCGGCCCTGAAGTCGGTCGCAGAACGGCGGTCGGTCGGGTTGGATGAAGTCTAGACCAACTGCAAACGGGCATTCTCCCGAGGCGGACACTCAGGTCGGTCGCGGCGGATGGCCTGAACAATCGGAACAAGCTGTCATCGTCCCGAGAAAGCGCTGTGCGTCTCTTCCGGGTGACGGCGATCGGCGATCGGGTCAGGCTGGTCGCAGAAACGGGAGAACCACGGGATGAACAGTCTTGGCGTCGGACTTGTCGGCACAGGATTCATGGGCAAGTGTCATGCGCTGGCCTATGGGTCGGTAAAGGCTGTCTTCGGCGACGTGCCGGATATTCGTCTCGAGGTTTTGTGCGACGTGCCGTCCGACAAGGCCGACAGTTTCGCGAACCAGTTCGGATTTGCCAGGGGAACAGCCGACTGGAGAGATCTTGTCGCAGATCCCAATGTCGATATCGTCTGCATCACAACGCCCAACAAGGTGCACAAGGAAATGGCCCTGGCGGCCCTGGCTGCGGGCAAGCACGTGCACCTTGAAAAGCCCATGGCCCTCACGCTGGAGGATGCAAAGGCACTGCTGAACGTTGCCGAAGGCTCCGGGGCCAGGACAATCGTGGGCTATAACTACCTTCACAATCCCGCAATTGGCCATGCGCGCAAACTGATCGCCGATGGCGCGATCGGCCGGGTGGTTCATTTCCGGGGCATGGTGGACGAGGACTATCAGGCTGATCCCGAACTTGCATGGACATGGCGGGCAACCAAGGCTGACGCGGGACTTGGAACGCTCGGCGATCTGGGATGCCACCTGATTTCCCTGGCAGCCGCTCTCGTCGGCCCGATTGAAAGCCTCGTCGCGGAAACGAAAACCGTTCATGCGACACGGCCGGTGGGCGAGGGGTCCAGCGAGCGCCGTGAAGTGGAAAACGAGGATATCGCCTCCGCACTGCTGACATTTGAAAACGGTGTACACGGCGTCGTTTCGACGTCTCGCAGTGCCTGGGGACGCAAGAGTTACATCGGGTTTGAAGTCCATGGTACGGAAGGCATGATCACCTTCGACCAGGAACGGATGAACGAGTTGCGTCTCTACCAGAACCGGGGTCCGCTTGCGGAACAGGGCTTCAAGACCCTGCTGAGCGGTCCGGCGCATCCTCCCTATGGTCAGTTCGTGCCGGCGGCAGGTCATCAGCTCGGCTTCAACGACCTCAAGGTGATCGAAGTGTACGAATTGCTTCGATCCATCGTGGAAGACCGTCAGGCGATTCCGTCCTTCAAGGATGCGCTCCACTTTGAGGCCGTTATCCACGCGATCGCGAAATCCGGCGAGACCGGGAGCCGCGTTCAGATCAGCACCCTCTGAGATTCGGGCGGGTTCTGCTCCAGTCCCGGGGTTCGACGCTCAAATTGCGGTCGGCTGCCCCGTGTTCTCGACACGTGATCTAAAAACCAGTGGTCGTTCAAGCGGCAAACCCGGTGTGGATCCATTTGAATCCCGGTCGCGCATGCCGCATGCTTGCCAGCGACTTGAGGAATGCATAACGATTGTCGGAGCGCCACCGGCTCCTATAACTTCAGGAAATGCCGGAATGGATTTCAGGCGGCCGACTGGGTCGGTTGAGTGTTCACAATCCTCCCCTTGAGATGCGGGCGGGCCATGAGATCCGCTTTCCGATGGGCGGTAGTTTCGTTGTCATGAATACCGGGTGGTAAAGCCGCCCTGGACATCTGGAGAAACGGGGGTTTTCTTGGCCAAGGTACTGGTTCTTTTCGCACATCCAAGGCCGGACAGGTCAGAGGTGAATTTTCCACTGTTTGAAACGGCACAGGCGGTGCAGGGCGTCACGGCTGTCGACCTCTATGCGGAGTATCCGGATTTCGATATCGACGTCGACAGGGAGCAGGCCAGGCTGGTCGCTCATGATGTCATCATCTTTCAGCATCCCCTCTACTGGTATTCTGCGCCGGCGATCATGAAGGAGTGGCAAGACCTGGTCCTCGAACACGGCTTTGCCTACGGTCTTCATGGCCACTCACTGGACGGCAAGACATTCCTGAATGCAATTTCCACCGGTGCAAAGCCGAATGCCTATTCAACGGACGGCATGAATCATCTGGATCTCAGAAGCTTGCTCGCACCATTCGAAAAGACAGCGGATCTCTGCGGCATGCGTTATCTTGCGCCGTTTGTCATTTTCGGTGCCGGGCGCGCTGTTCAGGACAATCGCCTTGATGTGCATCGAAACGCCTATGATGACCTTCTCAAGGCTCTCGTCGCAGACCGGTTCGATCTTCAAAAGGCGGCGAAAGCAGCGCTGTTGAGCGACGTTCTGGACGATTTCATCTTAAAAGGGGAGGCCGGCTGATGGGGTTGCTCAGCGATGCATTCGTCTATCTTTGCGCGGCCGTCATCGCCGTTCCGCTGGCAAACCGGCTCGGTCTCGGCTCCGTCCTGGGATATCTGATTGCCGGCGTCGTCATCGGCCCGGTTCTGGGTGTCGTTGGGTCCGAGACCACCGAAGTGCAGCATTTTGCAGAGTTCGGTGTGGTCATGATGCTGTTTCTCGTCGGGCTTGAACTGAAGCCGGCGATGCTCTGGAAAATGCGACAGCAGCTGATCGGTCTGGGCGGTCTCCAGGTTGTGGGAACAACAGCAGTCTTTGCCGGTATCGGTCTTGCTGCGGGACTCACCTGGCAAAGCGCCGTTGCGCTCGGCATGATCCTGGCGCTTTCCTCCACCGCAATCGTGCTGCAGACGCTGAATGAAAAAGGCTGGATGAAAACACAAGGTGGCCAGAATTCGTTTTCGGTTCTTCTGACGCAGGACATTGCCGTCATTCCGATGCTGGCCATACTGCCACTCCTGGCAGGTGCTCACGGAGGCAGCGGCGAATCCGAGGCTCATGCCGGCGGCGAGCACGGCGACGCAGCCGCACATGGCGGGGAAGCCTTGGCGGCGCTGCCCGGCTGGGCCCAGGCATTGATCATTCTGGCAGTGATTGCCGCGATCATCTTTGCCGGCCGTCATTTGCTCAGGCCCGTATTCCGGTTCATCGCTGAGGCGCATCTGCGCGAAATCTTTACCGCAACGGCTCTGCTGCTTGTGATCGGCATTGCCCTCCTGATGGATTTTGTCGGCCTGTCACCGGCGCTCGGCACGTTCCTGGCCGGCGTTGTCCTGTCCGACAGTGACTATCGCCACGAACTGGAAAGCGACATCGAACCCTTCAAGGGATTGCTTCTGGGCCTGTTCTTCCTGACGGTGGGCGCCGGTATCGATTTCGACCTGCTGTTCGGCGCGCCCGTAACCATTTTCGGGCTTGCCATCGGTCTGATAGCGGTAAAGTTCGGACTGCTGTTCGCGCTTGGAATGGTTTTCAGGCTCAGGGGCGCGGACCGCTGGCTGTTTGCGCTTGGCCTGGCGCAGGCGGGCGAATTTGCATTCGTGCTGTTCGGATTTGCATCCGGTGCCGGTGTCCTGGAGCAAACCCTTCTGCAGACGATGACACTGGTTGTCGCCATCACCATGCTGCTCACGCCGGCACTTTTCATATTTTATGAGAAAGTGGTTGCTCCGAGAGCCGTTTCGAAATCCGAGCGTGAGCCGGATGTGATCGATAGCAGGGGGCGGGTGGTTGTGGCCGGAATGGGACGTTTCGGGCAGATCGTCTCCCGGCTGCTGCTGACGAGTGGCTACGATGTTGTCATTCTCGATCATGATCCGCAAACGGTAGAAAACCTTGGTCGGATCGGCATGAGGACCTTTTACGGCGATGCCACGCGGCCCGATCTTCTGCATGGTGCCGGACTCGGCGAAGCAGATCTTTTCGTTGCAGCGATCGATGACCGGGACAAGCAGACCATGGTGGTCGAACATGTCGCGAAAACCTATCCGAAGGTCAGGATCCTTGCGCGGGCCAGAGACCGCCACCATGTTTATGAACTTGAAATGGCGGGGGCTCACCGTGCCGAGCGTGAACTCTTCGAAGGAGCGCTGGCCCTTGGCCGCCGCGCGTTGATCGAGCTTGGATCGCACCCGTTTCGTGCCCGGACCCGGGCGAAGAATTTCCGCAATCACGATCGTGAAATGCTGGAGGGATTACGCGAAAACTATAACGATGGCGGTGTCGACAAGTCCTATATTGATGCCATGCGTGCCCATTCCGAAACGCTTTACGAAATCATGCGTGCCGAACAAGGCGACGATCGCCATGAACGGACCGAACGTGGTTGGAACCCGCCGCCAAAAGGTGATGCTACACTTTGATTGTGCACTGAAAGAAAGAATCCCGAATGAGTGAAATTTCAGACCTCGACATGGAAGATGCCCTGCAGATCGATATCGTCTCCGATGTTGTCTGTCCCTGGTGCATCGTCGGCTTCAAACAGCTGGAAAAGGCGATCGAGCAAACAGGTGTGACGGCAGCTGTCAAATGGCATCCGTTCGAACTCAATCCGGAAATGCCTGCCGAAGGCGAGAACCTGCGCGAACATATCATGCGCAAATACGGGTCTACGGAGGAGCAGTCCCAAAGTGCGCGCGACAGGCTGACCGAAATCGGCAGGGAACTCGGCTTTGATTTCAACTTCACGGACGACATGCGCATGGTGAATACGTTCGAGGCGCATCAGTTGCTGCACTGGGCGGCGCATGAAGGCAAGGAACATCCGTTGAAGATGGCACTTTTCGAAGCCTATTTTGCCAAGCGACTGAACTTGAACGATAAAACGGTGCTGGCGGATGTTGCAGAAAGTGTCGGCCTTGACCGGGCAGAAGCACTCAATGTTCTGGATGACAACCGGTATGCGGACGCAGTTCGCCAGGAAGAAACCTTCTGGACGCAGAACGGCATCCAGGGTGTTCCGGCGGTTGTTTTCGAACGGCGCCACCTTATTACCGGCGCGCAGGGTGTCGACAATTACACCGCGATCATCCGGCAACTCATGGATGGCGAAGCGGCTTGAAACTCCGTTCACGCGGGAGCGGTGCTCTTGAAATGGAGAGGCTTTCTCAAAGCTCCTCAAAGAGCACACCGGCCGCCTCGATCCGGCCTGCCGGCGTCTCGGCAGGTTCCGAACCATAGTTGGTCCAGATCCTGAGATCGCCCGCCTCGCGGCAGCGCACGCCGCCAGTCAGGGGCATGGTCGGTATTCCCGCTTCAGCGCAGAGGTTTTTGAACAGGCGTGTCGAGGCGCTTTCGTCACACAGGCCGCCAACATAGGTCAAGTTGCCTGACCGCATTGCTGCCGGCTGGCCTGCTTCCGTCTCCAGAACAATGTCCGCTGATCCCTCGAGTTCTTCCCGGTAGCCGACGAAACTGCCGCCACCTTTCAGCGGCATCGGCATGTCCGGGCGAACGCTTTCAACGCGTGAAACGGTCACATCGAGACCGGGCATGTCCGGCGGCAATGGGACGGGTATCGCCATATCTGCGGTGCGCGCGGCTGTTCGCGGCCCAAGAACAACGTGGGCATCTGCCTCCGACAATGCGCTCTTCAGATCCTGCGGCATGTAAATGAGGCCTGGGGCGAGAACCAGTTTGTAGCTGGAGAAATCGCGTGTCTCAGCGCGGATGATATCGACCGAAAGTCCCAGTTTTCGCAGCGCCTTGTAGGTGTCGAACACGATCTGGAAATAGTTGAGACCGGCCCCGTGCGGCTGGGTCGCCCAGGCGAAATCTGCATCGAAATCGAAGATCAGGGCAATTTCGGACCGTGCGATGAAAACGTCAGGCGTATCTTGTAGTTCTTCCGCGACCTGTCTGGCTTCAAGCAAGGCAGGCGCGTCGGCGTTGTCGGGACGCAGCATTCCGGCATGCATCTGTTCCTGGGCGAACGGAGCCTGCCTCCAGCGGAAATAGCAGACTGCCTCCGCACCGTGAGCGAAGGCTTCCCACGCCCACAGGCGCATCATGCCGGGCAGTGGTGCCGGGTTGTAGGGAGCCCAGTTAACGGGGCCAGGCTGCTGTTCCATGACCCACCACCGACCCTTGCCGACAGACCGGTAGAGGTCGTGATGGAAGGCCTGGAAATCCGGGTCTCCCTGGCGGGCAAAAGCCCGCTGATGCGCTTCATCTGCGCCAACCCTGTCTTCCAGGAAGCCGAGCGGGTAGCTGTCCCAGGTCGCTATATCGAGGTCGTCGCCAACCTTGAAATGATCGAACTCGGTAATCCGGCCCATGAAATTGTGACCGATCGGAGCATCCGAATAGGCTCGGATGATATCCGTCTGACGCCTGTTGAAGCTTGCAACCTGGTCGGAGGAAAACCGGCGAAACGCGAGCGCGTGTGATGGGTTCGGTTCCGTAACCGTCAGGTTCGGCAAGTCGATGTCGTCAAACGAGCCATACTCCATCGACCAGAAGACGTTGCCCCATGCCCGGTTGAGGGCTTCGATTGACCCGTACCTTTCCCTGAGCCACTCGCGGAAAGCCTCACAGGCTGCCTCGGAATAGGAGAGCGTCGTATCATGGCAGCCGTATTCATTGTCAGTCTGCCAGGCGGCAACATGTGTGTTACCGCCATATCGCTTCGCAAACAGCTGGACGATCCGGTCGCATTCTTCCCGGTAGCCTTCATGGGAGAAGCAATAGTGACGGCGCGAGCCGAAGCCGCGAGGACGGCCTTCGGCATCAAGGGCAAGCATGCCGGGGTGTCTTGCGACCAGCCACCTGGGCGGTGTTGCAGTTGGCGTGCCCAGCACGATCTTGAGCCCTGCCTGGCCGAGTACGTCGATCGCACGGTCAAGCCATTCAAACTGCAGATCGCCGGGGGAGGGTTCCAGGCGCGACCAGGCAAACTCACCTATGCGAACCCAGGTCAGCCCGGCATCCGCCATGCGGCGCGCATCCGCGGCCCACATTTCCTCCGGCCAGTGTTCCGGATAATAACAGGTTCCAAGCGTGCGCTTCATGTGACTTCCTAGAGGATGACGCGGTGTTCGGCCTGTCCGCGGACGTTCGTCTCGGCAAAGAATGTCTTGCCTTCCCATATGCCTTCCAGGCCTTCGGCCGCTGTCGTTGCAAACAGGGTCTGAAGGTCCGTGCCGCCAAAGGCGGGGCAGGAGACCTGTGCAGCCTGGACCGCGATGTCTTCGACAAAGTTTCCGTTCGGATCATACCTTGCGATGCGGTTTGCCCCCCACTGCGCATTCCACAGATGACCTTCGTCATCAACCACTGCACCGTCGGGATTGTAACCATCTCCGGAAAGATCTGCGAACAAGGTCGGGGTTCCGGCAGGCCACCCTTCTTCGTCCAGTGAAACCTGCTGGATCGTCTGAGTTGCGGTATCAGCGAAGTAGGCCGTCGTCCCGTCCGGAGAAAAGCAGATCGCGTTGGAAATCGTGATCCCGCTATAGAGCCTGCGCAATTCGCCCTTGAAAAACCGGTAAATTGCGCCTGCCCCCTGTTCGGCTTCAATTCCCATCGTGCCGATCCAGAACCCGCCTTTCGGATCCGCGCGGCCATCATTGGACCGTGTTACCGGATTGTCCGCCTCAAGGTCGCACAACTTGGTCCGGGCTTCGGTTTCAAGATCAAAGAGAAAGAGCCTGCTGGCACTTGCAATCAGCATTTCAGTGCGACTGACCCACCCGGCCGCCGAGACATATTCGTCGAATTGCCACGACCTTTCAGTCTCGTCTTGCCGGGTCAGCAATTGCCTGTTCATGATGTCGAACCAGTAGAGCTGCCGGCGTTCGGGATGCCAAAGAGGTCCTTCACCGAGCGTGCATTGCCGCCCGTCAAATACGTTGCTCATGAACCCTATCCGTGTGCTTCCATTGCCGCATCATAGGCGCTGACGATTTTCTCGGCCCGTTCCTTGACTTCCGCGACCGAAAACCCGGGCTTGTAAAGAGCGGTGCCAATTCCAAAGCCAGTCGCACCGACCTTGATCCAGTCACCGAAATTGTCCGGTCCGGCGCCGCCGACGGCATAGGTGGCGGTGCCTTTGGGCAGAACAGCCAGCATTGCCTTGAGACCGTCGGGACCGATGAGCGAGGCCGGGAAAAACTTCAGCCCGTCCGCACCGTTGCGGAGCGCGGTGAATGCTTCGCTCGGAGTCATGACGCCCGGATAGGAAAACATGTCTTCGGCCTTGGTCGCAAGGATTACATCCGGATTGCAATCCGGCGAAACGATCAGAGAGCCGCCTGCGGCTTTCACCTGCAGCACCTGCTCTGGCGACAACACGGTTCCAGCTCCAATCCGTGCGTCAGCGGAATGGGCCTTGACCATGGCGTCAATACTGGTGAGAGCGTCCGGGGAGTTGAGCGGCACCTCGATCCAGGTAATGCCTGCCTCGATAAGGCATCCGGTGACCGGGAGCGCTTCTGCGGGTGTCAGGCCTCGTAGAATGGCGATCAGATTTCTGCTCATGAGGAAACCTTGGAATAGGAAGAGTAAGCAAGCACGAGACCGTTCAGAGTAATGGTCTCCGCGTTAAGGAGTGTTGCCCGGTATCCGAGCCGGCCCAGCGCCGAATGGTACGCCTTGGAAATCTGGTCACTGCCAAGGAGCGTGATCGCGGCAAGATCAAAACCATCCCTGACGGCGGCAAGCTCAGCACCGATCAGGTAGCCTGACAAGCGCCCTCTTGCAGCTTCCCCTGTCAGACCCGCAATCAGACCGGCGGCCCGTATACCAAAGAGGCTCGCCGCAATTTCCTGAGGATTTTCAGCAGCGTCGGCAACAGCTTGCTCGAACGTATCGTGATCGATCTCACGAGCGGACAGACTATGGCGAAGAACAGATCGACTGGACAGGAGCGCGAACATTTCGCCGGTCATGAATGTCCTGAAATGTTCAACAACGCCGTCCCTGACTGCAACCCATTTGGTATGCGTTCCGGGTAGGCACAGCGTTCCGCTATATCCCGGATTGTCCGCAAGAAAACCGGAAATCTGGGTCTCCTCGCCCCGCATGACATCTGTCGGGTCGCGCTGCTTGATTCCCGGAAGGATGCGCACGTCAAGACGGGAATCGGCTGCATGGACAACGGTCGCGTCTTCCAGGGAAGGCGGTGTACAGGGCGTTGTCTTGTAAGGTGCTTCCGCCCAGCCCTGACGCGAACCGGCCATTCCGCAAACGATCACCGGCGTTTTGATCTCCGGCGCGAGCAGGTCTGCGACAAGCTCGAGAAGCGCGGGTTCAAATTCGTTTGCGGCCAACCTGCCCATGCCTTTGTCGGAGGAACGGTGGATCATTTCGCATCCGCTTGAATCCAGCGCCCAGACACGCAGATTGGTTGTGCCCCAATCCACCGCGATCCAGTCCGCTTTTGCCTGAAGGCTCATCCCGTCACCACTACTCCGCCGTCCACTACCAGGGACTGCCCCGTCATGCCCCTGCTGGTTTTCGCCGCCAGGAAGAGGACCGGATCTACCATGTCTTCCGGTGAAAGCTCGAACTTCAGACACTGGCGGTCAAGATGTGCTGCGAGGGCTTCCGGCGTAACCCACAGGTCCTTTTGCCGTTGTGTGAGAACCCAGCCGGGTGCGATCGCGTTGACCCTGATGTTGTCGGGTCCGAATTCGCGTGCAAGGCTTCGGGTCATGCCGTTGATGCCGGAATTGGCTGTTGTGTAGGCCGCATAGCCGGCATTGCCCATCATGTAGGAAATCGACGTGAAGTTGACGATCGACCCGCCACCGGCAGCGCGCATCCCCTGAATGACGTGCTGGCAGGCAAAGAAGTAAGCCTTGAGGTTGATCGCCTGGGCCCAGTCCCAGAAGTCCTCGTCCACCTCTTCAGTCTTGTGACGCTTGTCGTTGGCGGCGTTGTTGACCAGAACGGTGATTGCACCGTGCGCTTCAGCGGCTTTGTCCATAGCGCCCTTCAGTTCGGCAATGTTGGCTATGTCGCATTGCAGATAAAGCGGCCGGTTGCCGTGCTGACGTTCCATTTCGTCACAGAATTCTGTCGCGTCCGAACGCTGTACAAATGCCACCCTTGCACCCTGGGCCAGAAAACCGCTGCTAAGGGCAGCGCCAATGCCCGAGCCACCGCCGGTGATGAAAACCGACCTGCCCTTGAGGTCAGGATAATTCGCGTGCATGTGACGCTCCCTTTTTTGTTTTCCGGCACATTCGGTTCAGTGCCTTGAAAATTCTTTCTGTTCAGATCCGTTGTGCTTCCAGGACCCAGATCGTCTCCGGGAAACACCAGGGCAGATTGAGGCCGTGGGACATCAGGTACTGACCGCTCGCAACCAGATCGTTTTCCTTCAGAAACGGAGAGCCGCGGGAAAGGTCTGCAGCGTCTTCGCGATTGATCAGCTTGATCGTGTATTGTGCGCCAGCCTCCAGTCCAGTCAGACGAAGCGGTGGTTGCAGAATCTGGTTCGACGGACGCGTCAGGGCCGCAAAAACAACAAACCGGTTTTTGTCCTCGGCGAGTTGCTGCTCCGCAATCAGGGCCGGGTCAGGACTGTCGAGCCGCAATATGTCGGCGTGCACCATCCAGTCCCTGTTTGCCTTCCACCAACCGGTCACGTGTTTCAGGACGGCGGCTTCCTCGTCTGTCAGCTCGCGCGGGTCCATTTCGAAACCCATGTGCCGCTGGGCAGCGGTCCAGGCGCGAAACTTCATGTTGAGCGTTCGGCCGGAGGTGTGACATTTTCGCGGTCCGACATGCGAGCCGGTAACCGAGGCCGGCAAAAACAGCGCGGCGTCGTGCTGGATGCGCTGGCGCTCCAGAGCGTCATTGCTGTCTGAAAGCCAGACCCTCTGCGTTCGCTTCAGGATGCCAAAATCGACCCGTCCGCCGCCCGATGCACAGCTTTCGATTTCGACATGTGGAAAGTCCGCGCGCAGCCGATCGATGAGTGCGTATGTGCCCTCGGTCTGGGCGGCGTCGACGATTGGCAGTACCCTGTTGTGGTCCCACTTGATGTAACCGATATCGTTTGTAGAAAGCACTTCGGCAATACAATCGTAGAGATAGGTGCGGACATCGTCACGAGACATGTCGAGACAGAGTTGCTGCCGGCCCCTGACCTGGTTCAACGGGCCGAGGACCCATTCCGGACGTGATCTGAAAAGATCACTGTCCTCGTTGATCATTTCCGGCTCGAACCAGATGCCGAATTCAAGGCCGAGGCCCTTGACATGTTCGACAAGTGGAGCCAGCCCGTCCGGGTATTTCCTGCGGTCGATGCCCCAGTCACCAAGCGAGGACGTGTCGTTGTCCCGAAGACCGAACCAGCCGTCATCAAGCACAAAGCGCTCGGCTCCCAGGTCCGCCGCCCTGGAAGCGATTGATTTCAGTTCCTCGATCTTGTGATCGAAATAGACGGCTTCCCAGCAATTGTAGTGAACGGGCCGCGGTGATTTTTCACCGGACACGAGCCGGTTTCTGGCGTGCCTTTGAAAACGGACCGCGGCGCTGTTGAAACCTGAAGCCGCATAGGTTGCAAGGAGCGGGGCCGTGCAGAAGGTGTGGTTCCCTTTCATGCTGGCGGATGCATGCCCGAACTGAACGTGCCGCCGCCCATCGGCAAGTTCTTCGGCGACCATGCGATGTCCGCCGGACCACGCGTAATGAAATGCGTAGGCTTCGCCCGACGTGTTGTTTGTCTGAGCAGAGCACACGATGAGACCCGGAAAGTGTGCGTGATCGGAGCGGCCCGTCCGATTGTCCCTGACGCGCGCGCCTGGGGCAAAAGGCAGGCGGCGGGTTTGGAACTCCGCGCACCAGCGGCCTGAAAATTCGATCGTTTCGCCAGTGTGTGCCGGAACCGGCATGACAGGCGCCGCGAGCCAGTCGACCGTGATCCTGCCCTGGCTTTCCAGTTGGGTCTGCATCTGCAGAAGCGAGTTTTCGGGGGTGAGCCTCAGATCGAATACGAGACTGAGATCGAGTGCGGTATCTTCATAGGTAAGTGTCAGCCCATGATCGTTCGACGCTTCACCGGCAAACCGGAAATCAGGGGTCAGGGGATTGCCTTCGGCGTCGCGGCCGGCCAGCCCGGCCTGACCGGGGAAGGTGCGGGATGCTTCCGGGCTGAGGCTGATGGGGGCGTTGCTGTCCACCATGCCTCCGGTCACATCGGTGGCCGAAGCGGCTGCAAGCGATTGCAGCGACTCCTTTTCCGGAAGCGGTGGCCCCCAATAAACCGCTTCCGGCAAGCTGTCCCCGAAGCTGGCAAGCACCAGGCTTTGATGAGCATCGCCAAGATGCCAGGTCCTAGCCTGCATTCCCGTTTCTCCCTACACTCTTACTTGCATCTAGACCGGTCTGAGACAGACCGATCATTTGACAGCCCCGAGTGTCAGGCCGGCGATAAAGTGCCGCTGCATCAAAAAGAACATCGCGACCGGTGGCAGGGCCGCAACGATGGAGCCCGCGCTCATCAGATGATAGGCAGCGCGATACTGTGCGTTGAATGAGGTGATACCCGCAGTGACCGGTTGGCTTTCAACGCCTTGCGTCAGGACAATTGCCCAGAAATAGTCGTTCCAGATGAAGGTGAACATCAGGACGGCGAGTGCCGCGATTGCGGGTTTCATCAGCGGAAGGACCACGAACCAGAAAATCCGCCATTCCGAAATACCCTCGACGCGGGCCGCCTCGATCAGTTCAAAGGGAAGAGCGCGGATGAAATTGCGCATGAACAGCGTGCAGAAACCGGTCTGGAAAGCGACGTGGAAGAGCACGAGTCCCGTGATTGTGTTGTACAGGCCCAACTGAAGCGTGAGGTCGCGGACCGGAACCATCAGGATCTGAAACGGCACGAAGTTGCCGGCGACAAACATGAAGAAGATCCAGATGTTGGCTCTGAACTTGTAGATGCCGAGAGCGAAGCCGGTCATGCAGGAAAGGGCGACAGCGCCAATCACGGTCGGGATAGTGATCTTGAACGAATTCAGCAGATATTTCGGCATGTCAGATGCCGTAAACACCAGCCAGTAGTTGGTAAAACCCTTGAATTCAGATGGCCAGCCCCAGTAATTGGCATTCGCAAAATCCGTATCGGGCTTGATGGAGAATATCGCAACGGCGATGAGAGGCAGCAGCCAAAGGATCAGTGCAAGCGGCAAAAAGGCCTGATAGGTGATTTGCCAGGAGCGGGGCGAACGTTCGATCGGTGTCGGAAACATGTCAGCGCGCCCTTTCTTCTTTGTACATCGACCACAGGAAGTAGGCGATGAAAGCCAGCATGATCAGGAACAGCACCACGGCGATTGCCGCGCCATAGCCCATGCGGAAGCCGTATTCGGAGAGCGCAACCTCGAACATGTAGAAGCTGAGGACACGGCTCGCGCCGAACGGACCGCCATTGGTCATGACAGAGATAAGGTCAAAGGACCGCAGGGCGCCGATAATGGTAACCACGAAGGCAATGAAGGTGGCAGGACGCAGTTGTGGAACGATGATGTACCACAGCATCCTCCAGCTCTTGGCACCATCGAGCCGCCCGGCTTCAATCTGCTCCGGATCGACGGCATTCAGACCAGTGAGATAGAGGATCATGCAATAGGCGGTTTGCGGCCAGAGACCGGCCACGATGATCCCGACGGTTACCCAGTTCTCGTCACCGAGAACATTAATTGGCGGAAGACCGACCGAACCAAGCAGCACGTTGATAATGCCGAAAGTTGGATCATAGAACCAGGTGAAGACCAGACCGACGACGACCTGGGAGATCACGAAAGGAAAGAAGAAAAGCGACTTATACAGTCTGATGCCTGTAACGGTCTGGTTCAGGAAAAGGGCGATGAACAGACCTGCAGGAATGGCCAGCAGATACAGGACAAGCCAGACAACGTTGTTTTTCAAGGACGTGTAGAAAGCCTCGTCCCAATAGAGTTCTTCGTAGTTGTAGAGCCCGACATATTCCGCCTTGCCGAGGCCGTCCCATTCGTAAAGAGACAGATTGAAGGACTGGAAGATCGGGAAGATCACGTAAAACAGGAAGAACAGGATGCCTGGAGCCAGAAACAGCCACGGTGTGATTTGCTGCTGATTCTGGTGCCACCAGGAACTCTGGCGATTTTCGGCAACGGACGCTTGGGTCATGTTTGCCTCTTCAGGATTGGCTACTGGGACCTATTGAAAAGGACAGGATGCAGGCGCACCCTGTCCGGTTCTGTCGTAAGCGGACTTACTTGTAGATACGCTCGCGGGCGCGATCCAGGCGTGCCAGGATCTTGTCGAGATTGTCCGGCTTGACCATGAATTCCTGCAGGCCTTCCATGGCAACCTTTGCCATTTCCGCCGGCGCGTCACGGTCAAAGAACTGGGCGACGCCACCCGGGGAATTGCTCGACAGCATTTCAAAGCCTTCCACGAGGAACTTGTCGTCATCCACGGACGACTGGGCGTTGACCGGCAGCTGACCAAGATTTTTCCCGTTGTTGATTTCGGTCTGAACGTCCGGTGACGCGACGAACCTCAGGAACTCCCGTGCCGCTTCCTTGTTCTGGGCATTGGACGGAATGTGGAATGTATCTGTCGGCGCATCTTCTGCTTTTTCGACACCTGGCGTGATTTCAACGAACTGGTAGAAATCGAGCTGATCGTCACTCAGGCCAGCATCGCGCAATGGCGCAACTGCAAAGTTGCCCATCAGATACGCGGCTGCATCGCCTTTGACCATGAACGGCAGAGCTTCCTGCCAGCTGTAGGTCTGGTGGTTGTCGATAAATGCGCCCATGTCGATGAGTTCGCGCCAGTTGGCGAATGTCTTGCGGACTTCGTCCGACTGCCAGGAGGCATTGCCCGTGAGCAGGTCCATGTGGAAGTCGAAACCGTTCGTGCGCATGTTCAGGTAGTCGAACCATCCGCCGGCGGTCCAGAGAAACTTGGTGCCGATCGTGTAGCATTTCTTGCCGGCATCAATGATTTTCTGACAGTTTGCCTTTTCTTCTTCCCAGGTCGTCGGTTCGCTCAGACCCAGTTCGTCGAAGATGTCCTTCCGGTAGTAAACACCCCATTGATAGTAAGTGTAGGGAACGCCCCACTGCTTGCCGTCAATGGTCATCGCACCTTTGGTCGACGCCAGGTTGTCGGCAATTGCCGGTTCGGCCCAAAGGTCGGAAACGTCTTCGAAGAGACCTGCTTCCACATAGGGGCGCATGCGGTTGGCAGCATACCAGGTGGCAACGTCCGGCGCGTTGGCAGTCAGGAAGTTGCGAATCTGGGTTTTATAGGCTTCCCGATCGATCACGGTCGTTTCGACTGTCAGGTCCGGGTTCTTTGCCTGGAACTGCTCGATCATCCGTTCCATCGTTGCCCGCGGCGCCGGGTTCGATGTGTCGAGAAAGATCTTGAGTTCGCCTGTCAGGCCTTCAGCAGATACAGCGCCCATTGTGCTTGCCAGAATGGCGAAAGCAGCAGCGGACGTTTTAAACATGGAACGCATGGTGTCCTCCCTTTTGGTTCCATTATTTGAAACTTAGTTTTGTATATTGATACTTTGCGGCGATCGGGTTAAGTTGTCAACAGGTCCGGCGAAAAGAAACGGGCCGATGGAGGAAATCATGAACAAACAGGCGAGCCCGACAAGCGGCGACGGGACTGTCGGAAAAGCACTCGACGTGCTCGACAGGGTTGCGGCGATGGGTCGGCCTGTCCGGTTTACCGAGCTCCTGTCCGACAGCGTGCATCCCAAGGCGACGCTTTACCGTCTGCTGCAGACGCTGGTGAGCCAGGGCATGCTGGCCTATGACGAAAGCCAGCAGACCTATTCGCTCGGGATCCGACTGGTCCGGCTTGCGCATGCCGCCTGGCGACAGAGTTCCATTGCACCGATCGCGCGGCCTTTCGTGCGGGCGCTGTCCGAAGTCGTCGGTGAGACCGTTCATCTGGCGCAACTGGACGGGGGGCAGGTGCTCTATGTCGACAAGCGCAACGCGATCAATCCCATCGACATGTATTCCCAGGCCGGAAAGATCGGTCCGGGCTATTGTACCGGTGTCGGCAAAGCGCAGCTGGCGTTCCTGGAACCGGCAGAACTCGATGAGGCGATCAAGAAACAGTCCTTCTATCGGTACACGCCCGAAACACTGGCAACAGAAACGGCGCTGCGGGCAGACCTTGAAAAAATACGCAAGGAAGGTGTTGCCTTTGACCGGGAGGAGCATGAACCCGGGATCATCTGCATCGCTGCACCTGTCCTGTCGTCAAAAGGGCGGCCTATCGGCGCGCTCTCTGTCACTACTTCGACAACCCGCAAGGGGATGAAGGAACTTGTCGAAGTGCGTCCCGTCCTTCTGAAGACGGCTTCTGAAATCGCAGCGGCTGTCGAGGATTGGCAGTTTCCCGCTTAGAAAGTCCTAGGGAGAAGAAAATAGATGTCTGGCGTCACGCTGACCAAAGCTGTCAAGAAATATGCCGATCTGCAGGTGATTCACGGGGTGGATCTGCAGATCGAGCATGGTGAATTCTGTGTCTTTGTCGGTCCTTCCGGCTGTGGCAAGTCCACGCTTCTGCGCATGATTGCAGGCCTTGAGGAAACGACCACCGGGAACATTCAGATCGGCGGACGGGATGTCACCAGGCTTGATCCTTCCGAACGGGGTGTTGCAATGGTGTTCCAGACATATGCGCTTTATCCGCATATGTCCGTGGAAGAGAATATGGGTTTCGGGCTGAAGATGAACGGTCACGCCAAGGCGGAAATCGCCGAGAAGGTGGGAGAGGCCAGCCGTATTCTGAAACTCGATCCCTACCTGAAACGCAAACCGAAAGCGTTGTCGGGTGGCCAGCGCCAGCGTGTTGCCATCGGCCGGGCAATCGTGCGCGGGCCGGAGGTGTTCCTCTTTGATGAGCCGTTGTCGAACCTTGATGCGGAACTTCGTGTCGACATGCGCGTTGAAATCGCGCGGCTTCACAAGGATATCGGCGCCACCATGATCTACGTCACCCACGACCAGGTCGAGGCGATGACGCTGGCGGACAAGATCGTTGTGCTGCGCGCCGGCAAGATCGAGCAGGTCGGCTCGCCGATGAAGCTTTATTCCGACCCGGACAACAAATTCGTCGCGGGGTTCATCGGTTCGCCGAGCATGAACTTTGTCGAAGGTATTGCCGAAGACGGTGCCGTTACATTACCGGCCTTCGGTGGCATTTCGGTGGAGACGCCGGTTGCCCTGCCTGGCAAGGGCAAGAAGGTGCTTGTCGGGCTGCGCCCGCAGCAGTTGAAGATTGCCGCAAGCACGGAAGGTGCAACGGTCGATCTGTGCGAACAGCTCGGTGGTGTCGCCTACTCCTACCTGATCTGCCCGACGGGCGAGCGGATCATCGTCGAGACCAAGGGCGAGGATGCGCCGGTTTCAGATGGCAAGGTCGAGATTACATTTGAACCCTCCGCGGCAATGTTCTTCGATGCGGAATCGGAACAGCGTCTGCGGTGATGGATTGCCTGCCGACGCCCAACCCCGGTGGTTGACCGCCGGGGTGTGCGGGCGACGTGCGAATGCTTTTTGACTGATGGCTTGTAGTTGATTTGCCCCTGCAGCCGCAAACCTGCCCGGGAAGTTTTGTCCAGGTTCTGGGCTCCTGCCAGCGGTCCATTTAGATGAAAGACACGGCCCAGGCCTTCGGTAAGTGAAAGACGTCTAGCGCTGGCTCGCGACGGACGCGGTCTCCTGCGTGCCATAAGTTTCAAGGAACATCTCTGCCGACATTGGCCGGGCCAAGCCGTATCCCTGCAAGATGTCACACCCGATCGATGTGAGCGTTTCAATTTGCGAGGCCGTTTCCGCGCCTTCCGCGATGACCTCGACTTCCAAGGCGCGTGCAATATCGACGATCGATTGTACCAGGCTGGTCATCGCGTCGTCACGATCAACGTTCGAGACAAGCGTGCGATCAATCTTCAGGCGCTTGGGTCGAATATTCACCAGACTTGCTATGGAGGCGTAACCGCTACCGAAGTCGTCGATCTCCATTTCAACGCCAAGATCCTGCAGCTGCGCCAAGGTTTGTTTGACCTGTTCGCTCGTGTTGTCGAGATAGGTCGATTCCACCAGCTCGAAGGACAATCTGGAAACCTGGTCTTCAAAACCTTCGACTGAAAACAGAAGTCCCGGATCGGCCAGACGTTGGGATGAGACATTTACCGAAAGCCTCGGTAGCACAAGACCTGCCTCCCGCCAGTCACTCACAATGGCAAGTGATTTTCTAAGGACCTGCCGGTCGATTTCCGCGACGCAATTCATTTCCTCGGCAATGTGCAGGAACTCACCCGGTGGCAAGATACCTTTCCTGGGATGCTGCCATCGCACCAGAGCCTCTGCCCCGGCAAGTTCAAGGCTCCCAGCCAGAAATTGGGGCTGGAAATATGGAATGAAAGAAATACCGTCTTCAAGTGCACCTTGAATTTCTTCTTTCGTTGCACGCAAGCGGGCAGCCTGAATACGCATCTTTTCGTTGTAGATGGCGAAGGTGTTCTTCCCCGAACGCTTTGCCTGGTACAGTGCGTTGTCAGCATTTCTCAGCAAGTTCGAGGCGTCGTTCACATGTCCTTCCGACAGTGCGATGCCTATACTGACACCAATGTTGACGGATCTGCGCTCGACAAAAACCGGTTTTGACAGCTGCGTGATGAGTTTCTCGCTGAACGCAATAGATCTTTCCGCCGTGGGCAAGTCCTGCAGAATTGCAACAAATTCGTCACCGCCAATTCTTGCTATGAAATCGCCTTCTCCAGACAGTTCCCGCAACATATCCGCGACCAGACACAAAACCGTGTCTCCGGCAGCGTGGCCGAGCATATCATTTACGTCTTTGAAGTGATCGAGATCGATGTGCAGGAAGGATGCAGCGCGATCTTTGCCCAATTTCTGCTGCAGATTTTCTGCCGAAACCTGCTCCATGTACCTCCGGTTTGGCAAGCCGGTTAAACTGTCATGCAGAGCGGCATGTTCAACATTCTGCTTGGCTATCAGAAGTTCCCGATTTCGCTGTTCCAGCTCGGTCTTTGTTTCTATCAGGTCCGTTACGTCTGAATTTGTTCCAACAATCCGGATGGGTTCGCATGTGTCGCTTCGAACGACTTTTCCACGAGAGCGCCACCATCGCCATGACCCGTCTTCGTGCCGCATCCGGTATGTTACGTTGTACGGATTGTCGTCCTGAACGAGCTTTTCATAGTATTCCAGAACGCCGTCAATATCTTCGGGATGTACTCGATCCTGCCACCAATCAAACTCGGTCGGTGGATGTTCGTGGCTTTCGCCCAGCAGCTGGAAGTTCTGGTCCGAGAAATACACCTGACCCGTTACATAATCGAGATCCCAGACCCCGTCATAGGCAGCATCAATTGCGAGATCATATCGCTCGTTTGCCACCCTCGTCTTTTCGACCGCGTCCGAGAGCTGCTGATTGATATCCTCAAGTTGTCCAAACACCCGTCCGCGATCTTCCCGATCCATTGAGATGCCAAGCAGTTCGGCAATCGAGGCGGCAAATGCCATTTCATCCGGCGACCATGCGCGCCGGACATCCACCGTTTCAATACACACCACGCCCCGGGGCCCTGCTGCAGACCGAATTTGGGCATCCAGCATCGAAACGATGTGGTTGGCCCGCAGATATGTTGCCGCAAATTCCGACGTGCGAGGGTCCGTTTCCGCATCGTTTGCCGCAATGACCCGCTCGGCCAGGAACGCTTTGAAGTAGCCGGGGAAGTCATCGGCTGAAAGCTTGAGGCCAGAGACATGCGTATCTTCGTTCGCAAGATAAAGGGCGACGCAATCAATTGCCTTGTTGTCCGGGGTCAACGACCATGCGCTGCATCTCTGCGCATTGAGCAGGGCGGAGGCTTCCTTTGTAACGATGCGAGCGAACTCTGTACTGGAAGATTTGCCACTAGTATAAATTCGAATAAGGGCATCCAGAGAAGCATTGAACTTGCGGATTCGCGAGAGAACATCGGGTTCTTCGCCGGATGGCATATTCATCGGAAGCTCCATGACCAGTCATCAGTCTCCTGAAATCTACCGCAAAAAATATCAATAATAATTAATATATGATTCTTCTGAGACTCCGAAGAATTTACTTCCTGATCATTTTGATTCTGCCATTCAATCCGATGACTTTCTTCCAATCAGGGTTGTAATTCAATGATAATTGCGGGTCGTCAGGGTAGCGATGAGCCGGTATGGCCGCTTGACGCAACCTTCTCATGACGGTTGTTCGCACGACTGTTTGCTGCATCAGCACGTGAAGCGAAAGTGCCGGTTCTTGAACGATCCGATCCGGCGTTTTCATGTCATCACGGAAACCAAAACGAATTCGGCAGCCGTCTGGACGGAGGCCCGCTCGCTCACGCCTTTTGCGAGACACGCTCGGTTCCCTGCGCCGTATTCAGTCTTGACATGAATACTGATTCAGGTTTCATATACGGATCAGCATCAGGTGGAGCAAACGTGGTTTTCAGGTGTCAATGAAGCCTGAGAGTTCTCATCGGCCTGATTGCATACTGGGAGGAGATATGATGACCAAACGGGTTTACCGCTGGGCCCTGCCGCTTGTGGCGAGTGTCGGCCTAGTGGCTGCCGGAGCCGCAGGTGCCTTGGCTGAAGACATCAAGATCGCGCATGTGTATGGCAAGACAGGGCCGTTCGAGGCCTATGCCAAACAATCCCATACGGGACTGATGATGGGGCTTGAATATGCGACCGACGGCACGATGGAAATCGACGGTCGCAAGATCGTGGTTATCGAAAAGGACACACAGCTGAAACCCGATATCGGCAAGGCGGCGCTTGCCGAAGCCTATGGCGACGACGAAGTCGATATCGCTGTCGGACCGGTCTCTTCCGGGGTGGCACTCGCCATGCTGCCCGTGGCCGAGGAGTATGAAAAGCTGCTTATCGTGGAGCCGGCCGTTGCGGACTCCATAACCGGTGGAGACTGGAATCGCTATATCTTCCGCACGTCGCGCAACTCCTCTCAGGATGCGATAGCCAACGCTGTGGCACTGGGCCAGGAAGGCGTTTCAATCGCAACGCTCGCGCAGGACTATGCCTTCGGGCGGGACGGTGTTGCGGCTTTCAGGGAAGCTCTGGATGGGACGGGCGCAAAGCTTGTCTTTGAAGAATACGCGCCGACCGACACCAAGGACTTTACTGCGAACGCGCAGCGCATCTTCGACGCTTTGAAAGATGAGCCGGGCCGCAAGTTCCTGTTCGTAATCTGGGCCGGTGGCGGAAATCCGATCAGCAAGATCCAGGCGATGGAGCCGGTCCGGTTCGGTGTCGAAATCGCAACGGGCGGCAATATTCTGGCGGCCATGAAGGCCTACAAGGAATTGCCGGGCATGGAGGGGGCGACGTATTATTATTACGAGATCCCGAAAAATCCGGTGAATGACTGGCTGGTCTCGGAACACCAGAAACGTTTCGACGCTCCGCCGGATTTCTTCACTGCAGGGGGTATGTCCGCAGGGATTGCGATCGTCGACGCTATCCGCAAGGCCGGTTCGACCGAGACGGAAGACCTGATTTCTGCCATGGAAGGCATGGAATTCGAAACGCCGAAAGGCAAGATGATGTTCCGCGCCGAAGATCATCAGGCGCTGCAGCCCATGTACCACTTCAAGATCAGGGTTGATCCGGATGTCGCGTGGGGTATTCCCGAACTGGTGCGTGAGCTGAAGATCGAGGATATGAACATACCGGTTCGCAACCAGTAAGCTGCCCGGTGCGCACGCTGTGACGGAGCGCGCGCACCTTTTTCCCAATAGTTGTACGATTGCCTGGCCGGCTATATGCCGGCCGGCAGGGTCTGCTTGCCCGATTTCCTCAAGACAACAGGACGCCCGGCTTTGGCTGACGAACGCCCAATTCTCGAAACCAGTGATCTGACCATCCGTTTCGGCGGTCACGTTGCGGTCGACCATGTGTCCTGCAGCTTCGACCGGGGTACGCTTACTGCGATTGTCGGACCGAACGGAGCAGGAAAAACAACCTATTTCAATCTGATATCGGGTCAGCTGAAGGCAACGGACGGTGCCGTTACCCTGAATGGCGAGAACATTACCAGGCTCTCTGTGCCGGAGCGGACAGACCGCGGCATCGGGCGCGCCTTTCAGCTGACCAATCTGTTTCCCACCTTGAGCGTGCGCGAGAATGTCCGTCTTGTCGTTCAGTCCAGGGCACGCAAGGGATTTGATCTCTTTTCAATCGCCGAAAGTCACGTCGAGCTGCTTGAAAGGGCGAACCACGTTCTTGCCGAAGTCCGGCTCATCGATCAAGCAGACCAGGCAGTCTCGGCGTTGCCGCATGGAGACCAGCGCAAACTGGAAGTCGCGCTTCTGATCGCGCTTGGTCCGCAGGTCCTGATGTTCGACGAACCAACGGCCGGCATGAGTGTCGACGAGGTTCCGGTCATTCTCGAACTGGTCAGAAAACTGAAGGCGGACATGGACCGGACCATCCTGCTTGTCGAACACAAGATGGATGTGATCCGGTCGCTCGCCGATCGGATCATCGTGTTGCACAACGGGCAACTGGTTGCGGACGGGGACCCTGCTGAAGTGATCGCGCTGCCGGTGGTCCAGGAAGCTTATCTCGGCAAAGCTCCGGAGGCGGCGTGATGGCGGATAGCCTTCTGACCTTGTCCGGTGTGCATACGCTTATCGGTCCTTATCACATCCTGCAGGGCGTGGATCTGGTGGTGCCCGAGGGAGGTGTGACTGTTCTCCTGGGGCGCAATGGCGCCGGCAAGACGACGACACTCAGAACGATCATGGGTCTGTGGAACGCATCGCAAGGTGAAATCCGGTTCGATGATCATCTGATCACAGGCCTGGACACTCCCGACATTTCCAGGCGTGGCATTGCCTATGTGCCGGAGGACATGGGGGTCTTCACCGATCTGACGGTCGCCGAGAACATGACGCTGGCAGCGGCGAACGCGCCGATCGATCAAAAGCGCCTCGACTGGATCAAGGCGCTGTTTCCACCCATAGGCACATTCTGGAATGCGTCGGCCGGAACACTCTCGGGCGGACAGAAGCAAATGTTGTCTGTCGCCCGCGCCATCATCGAACCGCGACGCCTGATCCTGATCGACGAACCGACCAAGGGACTGGCGCCGGCGATCATCAAGGCCATGACCGATGCGTTGCGGGAGCTGAAGGAAACCGACACGACCATTTTGCTTGTGGAACAGAATTTTGCGATGGCCTCGACCATCGGCGATACCGTCGCCGTCATGGATGACGGGCACATTATTCATTCGGGCGTCATGCGAGAGCTGGCGGAAGATGACGCCATGCAGGAAAAACTGATGGGGCTGAGCCTGGAGGCGCACCAATGAGTGAAACGGCGATCAAACCGCGTATCGAAAAGGTGCCCCTCCGGGAGCAATTCTTCCAGAAGCTGCCTGTCCTGCTGGTGCCTGTGCTGGCCCTGCTCGGATTGATGGCGATCGGCAATCCGGCGAGCTGGCTTACGCTGACAGTGGCTGGTCTCGCGATGGGCATGATGATCTTCATCATGGCATCCGGCCTGACGGTCGTATTCGGGTTGATGGATGTGATCAATTTCGGCCATGGCGCCTTTGTCGCAGTCGGTGCATTCGTCGGGTTCACGGTTCTGGCATGGCTTGCCGGCTGGACCGCATCACCGAGCGTCATGTTGAACCTTGCTGCCGTCCTCATCGCAATCCTTGCAGCCATGGTTGTCACCGGACTGCTCGGATACGCGTTCGAACGGGTCATCGTCATGCCGGTCTATGGCGAGCATCTGAAGCAGATCCTCGTCACCATGGGCGGTCTGATCGTGGCCCAGCAGATGATTTATGTCGTCTGGGGGTCGGACGAGTTGCATCTGTCCCGTCCCGAAGCGTTCCAGGGTTCCATCGTCCTTGGCGAAGCCGCCATCGAGAAGTACAGGCTTGTGGCGGTGGCGATCGGGCTCGCTCTTTTCCTGGCCATGCGACACATCCTGAAAAACACGAAGGTGGGACTGCTTGTCAGGGCAGGGGTCGAAAACGGTGAGATGGTCGAAGCCCTCGGCTACCGAATCCGGCGCCTTTTCCTGATCGTTTTCATGACAGGTTCGGCCCTTGCCGGTCTCGGTGGCGTGATGTGGGGTCTTTACCAGGAGACGATCACCGCGCATATGGGCTCCGAAATCATGGTGTTGGTTTTCATCGTGGTGATCATTGGCGGGCTCGGATCCGTCGAGGGCTGCTTCATTGGCGCCTTGCTGGTCGGACTGCTGGCCAATTACACCGCCTTTCTCGCTCCAAAGGTCGCGCTGATATCAACCATTGCGCTGATGGTGGCGATCCTGATGTGGCGGCCGCAAGGCATTTATCCGGTCGTCAAGGCGAAGTGAGGAAAAGCCATGCTCACCAGACTTCTTTCCGGGGACACGCCACGCAGTGGCCTTCTGACCGTTCTCCTGCTGATCGTTCTGATCTCCCTTGCCTTCGCACCCTTCCTCTTTCCGGGAACCAAGTCGCTTGAGACTGCCGCCCGGATCTGCATCTTCATCGTGCTGGTGGCAAGCTACGATCTACTGCTCGGCTATTCAGGCATCGTCTCATTCGCTCACACAATGTTCTTCGGTATCGGTGCATATGGCACCGCGCTTGCGCTCAACACGTCCGGTCCGAGCTACGGCTCCCTCATCTGGGGGACACTTGCAGGTGCCCTGGTCGCGGCTCTTTTCGCGCTTGCCATCGGGTTGTTCTCGCTGCGCGTCAAGGCGATTTTCTTTGCGATGGTCACACTGGCGGTCGCGAGCGCATTTGCAGTTTTCGTCTCGCAGATGTCCTGGCTGACGGGCGGCGAGGACGGCCTCAACTACAAGATCCCGCGCGAACTGACACCAGCCTTCAAGCTCGTAAAGGAAAAGGTTCTCGGCGTCAGGATCAACGGCAAGCTCGTGGCTTACTATCTCGTTTTTTTCGCGTCTGCGGTCTTGTTCCTGGTTATGCTCAGGGTCGTCAATTCGCCTTTCGGGCGCACGCTGAAGGCGGTTCGCGATAATGCCTTCAGGGCGGAAGCTATCGGCTATCGTGTTGTCTGGTACCGGACGACCGCAACAGTGCTTTCCGCCGTGATGGCAGCACTGGCAGGGTCACTGCTTGCCATCTGGCTGCGCTATACTGGCCCGGCGACGACGCTATCGATGGAAATCATGATCGACATATTGCTGATGGTCGTGATTGGCGGTATGGGCACGCTTTACGGAGCCGTCCTCGGAGCAACACTGTTCATCCTGGCGCAGACCTATTTGCAGAACCTGATGGGGGTTGCCGCTGAGGCGACAAGCGCGGTCCCGCTGGTATCCACGCTGGTCGCACCGGAGCGGTGGCTGCTCTGGCTGGGTGTCCTTTTTATTCTCTCTGTGTATTTCTTTCCGAGCGGGATCGTCGGAAGATTGCGTGCGGGGCGTGCGTGAGCGAAGTCGGACTTCATATTCGGGACAAGGGGAACGGCCGGCCGCTGGTCCTCATTCATGGCTGGTCCTGTCCCGGTCAGTTTTTTCAAGGCCAGATCGATTGTCTTCACTCAGAAGCGCGCTGCCTCGTACCCGATTTACCGGGGCACGGAAAAACAGGCAACCGCCTTCCATTGACGATTGAAGCGGCAGCCGAGGCTCTCCACGCGGAACTGGTGACACGGGAGATCTTCGATGCCGTGGTTTGTGGCTGGTCGATGGGAGCGCTCGTCGCATATGCAATGATCGAGCGTTTCGGAGCAGATCGCCTGTCTTCTCTCGTCGCGATCGACATGACGCCGAAAGTCCTGAACACAGCGGACTGGCAGAACGGGACGCTCAACGGTCTGACGGCCGATCTCAACCAGGTCTTCCTCAATGCAATCGTCGCGGACTGGCCCAAGCTGCCCGGACGGATAGCTGGTCGATTATTTGCTGACGGGCTCACGTCGAAACCGGGTTCAAGGGAATTGGCGCGTAAGGAAATTGCGAAGGCCGACCCGGTTCTGCTTCGTCCGATGTGGGCGTCGCTGACCGCGCAGGATTTCAGGCAGCTGCTCGGAGAATTTCCGGTGCCTTTTCACCTTGCTGCCGGGTGCAGAAGCCAGCTCTACGGACCCGGTGTTCATCAATGGCATGAAGAGAATGTGCCTGACTTTCACCTTCATCTTTTCGAGCGATCGGGCCATGCACCTCATATGGAAGAGCCAGACAGGTTCAACGAGATGTTGCTGAAGCTGATTTCAGACTAGTGCTGCGAGGCAACAAAGGCCTGTACCATCCGATGGAACTTGCTATTTTGTCCTGTAGCTTGCCCGGACCTCCAGTCAAACCTCGGCAACCGCGAGCGCGTGCCAAGCGGTGCGGCGACGAACTTGTCCCGCGAGGGGCCTAGTGTTCGCCGCTGATTTTCGATTTCACGAAATTGATGATCCGATCGAGAACCGTCAGGGCAAGAAATACAGCGAGTAACCCGACAAAGAACCTCAAATCGGTCAAAAGCGTCCCTTTGGTATAGTCCGACTGGCGGACGCCGATATTGGCATAAATCCAGACATAATAGGCAACAGCAACAAGTGCTCCCGTCAGGACCAGGGAAATCAATATGGTTTGCCAGGCCGGCGCAGGCGTCGGTTCACTCATCTCAATATCCTCGCCTTTGCCAGATCGACCTTGAAGACCATCAGATCGTCAAGCCGCTCGACATCACCTTCCAACTCGACAAAAAGTGCGAGCAACGGCTTGATTTCGTCGCCGAGGAGATTGCCGTCCTTGTCCGCCATCAGGAAGAAATTGCGGTTTTCGACAGGCCCTGACGACACAAAGACCGGCGGAATGCCGCCAGTCAGGCAGAGATCGGCACAGGCCTTGTGGGCAAGGCCCTGACCTGGACGCATGGCACCGGCATAGCATTTGCCGTCGCAGATCTCTCCTGTCAGTTTCCAGCGCCCGAGTTGAACCGGTTCGGAGGGAGTGAAATCCGCGCCTTCGCCTTCAGCAGCCTCGATACGCCGGACATTAACCTGAATCATGGTGAGATCACCACGCTTGACCGGAATTCCACGCAGGATCACAGCGTTGTGGTGGTGCTGTTCCGCCTGTTTGAAGACACCGCGTTTTCCTTGCCCGGAGAGCATGTAGGTTCGGGCGGGGTTGTCTGCATCTGCTGCAACGCGCAGGACGGGGTAGGGGCGGAGCTCCATGATCCCGATATTTTCAAACCGGTTGCCCCACTGGAAGCCGCCGTCACCAGGATCATTCTGTGTGGAGGAAAGTGCCAGAGCGGCGATACCGAGACCACCGGCAAAGCAGACCGAAAAAACCAGCAGAAAGGTTACGAGCTGCTTTGGAACCGCGTTCAGATAACCGACAAAAAACGGTGCGTCCTTGGTTTGTTTCCAGCTCATGCCGCTTCTCCAATAACAACCGGGTCGACATGCGTGCCGGGTGGCAACGCGTTGGGATCGAGCAGGATGGTCGAGCCGATCAGTTTCAGCCGGTAGGTCGAAATCTTTTCGGTAAAGGGCGCGGGAGCGCGGCCGTCCGTCAGATTGTACTGGTAACCGTGCCAGGGACAGGTAATGCAGCCCCACAACACCTTGCCTTCGCCCAGGGGGCCGTTCTGGTGGGCACAGGCGTTGGTGATCGCCGACAGCTTGCCGTCATATTTGAAGATGGCAACCCGTTCATCGTCCGCCAGGGTCACGACCTTGGCGCAATCGACGTCGATTTCGTCAATCTCTCCCGCAACCAGCCAGCCTTTTTCCTGAAGAGAGGCTTTTGCGGTCTCGTCGCCGCGGTCCCGCCTTGCCTCCATTCGTCCGCTTGCGAAATGGAGTGCGGACACCAGTACAACGCTTGCGGCAACGACACTGGTGAAAATCGGGTCGCCGGTTCCCTGAAGCGCACCGAGAGCTACGTGAAGCACGACAAAGGTGTAGGCGGCATAGATGAACATATGCAGCGCCTTCCAGATCGGCGCGCCCAGGAAACTCAGCCAGAAATCATGGCTTGTTGCCGCCAGGACGAACAGGATCAGGAGGGCCGCGATACCGAGCGTTTCAAACGGAAATCCGAGGATCTGTCCGTAACTTGTGTTCGAAGAGAGCAACGCCACATACTGGTCGGTCGGCGAGAACGCATAGTACCAGCCAAGCACGTAGTTGGCGTGAACCGCTGCGATGCCGGCCGTCATCACGCCGAAGTGCCGACGGTTGTAGAGCAGCGGCAGGAACCGTCTGTCGAGGCGTGCCAGCGGGCCGATGCACAAGATGACAGTCAACATCAGGAAGGCGCAGCTGCCGAAGGCGCGCATACGCAGGATCGCGCCGTCAAGAGGCTTGGTCACATCCTCAAATCCGGGCGCAACACGAATGTAGATGTAAAGATAAAGTGCAACCGCAATCAGCAGAACGGCATCGTAAAGGATCTTGTTCCGGTTCCAGATGACCGGTGTGTATTGCACACTCATTGAGTGGTCTCCGTACCGCTAGTGCCAACCGTGGGCGCTTCAATCAGGACAGCCGGCCTGTCGGCAGGCGGAGACTGACGCAGGGCGAGAACAGTGAAAAAGGCCAGCGGAAGCAACACCACGAGAACGGTCCAGATGCGGGCATGCGCTGTGCGGTGCACGCGTTTCATCGCCGGTCCTCGCCATGTTTTTCAAGAACGAACCAGCGATACAGCACCAGCGGCCATATCAGGCAGATGCCCGGTATCAACAGTGGACGGAAGGCGTAGGAACCATGCGCAGAAGGCTCCACATGGTCGATGCCGATAACAAGGAACAACGCGGCAACGACACCGCCGGCCATCAGGTAGTAGCGGCCCAGATCAATGAGAAACTCTGCAGTTTGCAATATGCGTTCTCCCTCAGTTGTCGTCTTGTCACTGCTGCCTGACTGTGCCGCGGTGACAAGACTATCTCCTATTTCCTCACACTAAATCCGCGTCTGTTACTATTTCCACAAGGGACGGGCCGTCATGGGCAATTGCAGTCCTGATTGCGTCGTTCAACTCAGCTGAATCCGTGACCCGATGGCCGTGACCGCCGCAAAGACGTGCAAAGGCGGCAAAGGAGGGGTTGGTGAGGTTGGTTTCCCAGACAGGCCATTCACCCGACCTTTGTTCCTTGGAGATTTTCCCGAGCTCTGAATTGTTGAGAAGAATATGCGTTATGTTCATGCCGTATTTGACTGCGGTCGTAAACTCCATCGCATATTGACCGAACCCGCCGTCGCCGGAGATCGAGATCACCTTTCGACCCTTGTATTCCGCGAAATCCCGGGTCGCGCACCAGGCTCCGAGCGCGGCCGGCAAGCTGAAACCGATCGAGCCCAGGTAACCGGACATCAGGATGCGCTGGCCGCGCGGTTCGAAATACCTGCCGAAGGAATAGGTGTTGTTGCCGACGTCGACCGGGATGATGGCATCATCCGGGCAGAGCTCGGTCAAGGCCTTGAAAACGGCAGCGGAATGTATGCCGTGTCCGCTGTCTTCGGATAGTCTCGTTTCCTTTTCTTCCCGCCAGATCGCCCATCTCTCGACGAGTTCGGTCACCTGATCGACGGCATCGCCAGCCTTGTCCACCCTGGTTGCTATTTCATCGCAGAATGTGCCGATTTCCCCCCAGACCGGCAATGTTACCGGATGGAACTTGCCGAGCTGCATGCGCTCGAAATCCACCTGGATAATGGGCTTGTAGGGTGCGATCCCGGTGTGATTTGCAAAGGACGATCCGAGCGAGATGATCAGATCAGCTTCGTTCATGAACCAGCTTGCGATGGGAGTCCCGGAGCGCCCGAGCACTCCGGCGGCAAGCGGATGAGTGTCCGGAATGAGACCCTTGCCCTTGAAAGTGGTCATGACCGGCGCGCCGATTTTTTCCGCCAGTGCGATCACTTTCTCACGGACATCCTTGGCGCCGTAACCGAGAACGATCGTTGGCCTCTTTGCGCCGTTTATCAATTCGGCGGCCTTGGCGAGATCGCCTGCGGAAGGCGAAACTTCAGTTCCACCCATGCGCCCTTCCGGATGCCCCGCTTCCTTTTGGCTCGGGTTCGTCTGGACATCGTCAGGAAAGATCAGGTTGGCAACATCGCGCTCAACGATGGCCGTCTTGAGCGCCAGCGACATGAGTTCCGCGTGGTTGGATGTGCTCAGCACCGGCTGGGAAAAGCGGGAGACGGCTTCGAAGGCAGATTTCAGATCGATATCCTGAAATGCTCCGGGGCCGAAGACCTGGGTCTGAACCTGACCTGTGAGCGCCAGAACAGGCGCCCGGTCGACCTTTGCGTCCCAAAGACCCGTCATGAGATTTGTTGCCCCGGGGCCGGCGATGGTCAGGCAGGCCGCAGGCTTGCCGGTCAGCTTGCCGTAGGCAGACGCTGCAAAGGCAGCGGCACCTTCGTGACGGATGCCGACATAGTCCAGATTGCCCTTGTTGACCTGCAACCGGATCGCATCCGCCAGACCGAGATTGGAGTGACCGACCATGCCGAAGACGCGTTTTACACCCCAGTTGACCATTGTCTCGGCCATGACGTCCGTTACCGTGCGCTCGTGCTCCGGTTCGGCCTCGAGGCCGACGAAGATTTCACCGTCCTCGATCTTGAGCGGATAGAGGTCCTGGCCACTGTCTTCGTGGCCGCCTGGTGGTTTACCGGTCAGCGGGTCGAAATCCCAACCGTGCCAGGGACAGCGGATCCAGCACTTGCCGTCGCTTCCCTTTTCTATCGACCCTTCTCCGAGGGGACCTCGCTGGTGTGGACAATGATTGTCCATGGCCGCCCACTGCCCGTCGAAATGAGACAGGCAGATCGAGGTAGTGCGTGCGGTGACGGTTCTCACACGGCCTTCCGGCAATTCGTCGATGTGTCCGACCTTGATCCAGTCAAGCGGTTCAACAGTCATGATTTTCTCCCTCAAAACGTCCCGGCTAGGTCAGGAAATGCCGCCATAGGCAACGCCGGACAAGTCCGACATTTCGCGCTTCCAGGTTGTCAGATCATCCGGACAGAACTCGTTCAGATGCGAATAGCCGCAGGCCCTGGCCATCACCTGCATCAATTCAACCGAGGCTTCGAAGAAGTTGGTAAGCTGGCGTGCCGATTTTTCGATCTGCAGACGGCTGACCAGATGTGGTTTCTGGGTGGCGATACCCACCGGGCAGTTGTTGGTGTGACAGGCACGCATGGCGATGCAGCCGATGGCCTGCATGGCCGAATTGGAAATGGCAACTGCGTCTGCTCCCAGTGCAAGAGCCTTTACAAAGTCAGCCGGCTTTCGCAGGCCTCCGGTTATCACCAGGCTGATGTCATTTCGACCGAGTTTGTCGAGGTGACGCCGGGCGCGGGCAAGTGCCGGGATAGTGGGGACGGAGATGTTGTCCCTGAAGATGATCGGTGCTGCGCCTGTGCCGCCGCCGCGCCCATCCAGAATAATGTAGTCGACGCCGACCTCCAGTGCCGCATCGATATCCTTTTCGATATGCTGGGCGGATAGCTTGTAGCCGATTGGAATACCTCCGGTTCGGGTGCGCACTTCATCAGCGAATTCCCTGATCTGCGCATTTTCCGTCCAGTCCGGAAAGCGTGGCGGCGAGATCGCGTCTGTACCTTCCTTCAATCCACGCACCTCGGCGATCTTGCCCTTGACCTTTGCGCCGGGCAGATGACCGCCGGTTCCCGTCTTGGCGCCCTGACCACCCTTGAAGTGGAATGCCTGAACATTGTCGAGCTTGGCCCAGTCAAAGCCAAAGCGCGCGGACGCCAGCTCGTAGAAGTAACGGGAATTGGCTTCCTGTTCTTCAGGCAGCATGCCGCCTTCACCTGAACAGATGCCGGTCCCCGCAAGTTCCGCTCCACGGGCGAGCGCGACCTTGGCAGGCTCGGACAGGGCGCCGTAGCTCATGTCCGATACAAAAAGAGGAATCTTCAGACGAAGGGGCTTTTGCGCATTCGGTCCGATCACGACATCGGTGCCGACCGGATCCTCGTCCAGGAGGGGAAAACGTTGCAGCTGGGCCGTCAGGATCTGAATGTCGTCCCAGTCGGGCAACTGGTTGCGTGGCACACCCATGGCGTCAACCCGGCCGTGATGACCGGTCTTGGTCAGTCCGTCGCGCGCGTATTGCTGGATCAGGCCGTTGTACGGTTCTTCTTCCGTGCCATGACTGGTATCGGCATAAAGGCCGAGGTACTGATCGCGCTGGAACGGCTGCGGGTTCTGTTGTGCCCAGGCGGCAATCTCGTCTTCGTCGACAAGAACTTCATCGCCTTCAACCCAGCTCTGGAACTTTGGAAGCGCTTCGGAATTGTTGTATTCCGAGACCCCGCTGTCGACCTTGTAGTCCCAATAATGAACGCCGCAGATCAGATTGTCTCCCTGCACATAGCCATCGGACATCAGCGCGCCGCGGTGCAGACACCGGCCGTAGAAGACGGAGATCTCGTCGTCGAACCGGACAATCACGAGATCAACATCGGCGACCAGTGCATATTGCGGATCCCGGTCCGGCAATTCGCTCAAGGTGGCAACAACTTGTTTTTTCATTTCTTCCCCCGGCTATCGGCTTCGGACATGTCCTGAAACCCTGGCTGAATTATTGTAGGTGCGATGGGTCTAGGCTGGATCGGCAGGGTCCTCCGGTCGCATGGGCGGGACTGCTGCCATTTCAGCTGCGCCCTCCTGATCCGACATGCGGGCCCCGTACCATCTGGCGAAAGGAACTGCCGTGACACCGTGCAGAACGGCACTGATCCAGACAGCGTTCACGGCGAGGTTCAATAAATATTCGCCGATCTCGTGATCTATCTGGTCGACGATCAGGAGTGCGAAGAGGGCAGTCGCAAGGCCCCGTGGCCCGAACCAGCCGAAAAAGAGTTTCGTGAGCGGTGCGGCATCGGTTCCGGACAACGATATCCAGACGGCAAGCGGGCGCACCACGAAAAGACTGATCAGAATGATTGCCAGACTGGACGCGTCGAGATGCGCGAGGGCTTCCGGCAACACTGCAAGTCCGATCAGGAAAAATGCGCCCCAGGACAGCATCTGCCCTTCGCTTTCGGTGAATTCATAGATGAAGGCGCATTGACCCTTGATGACATTGCCGAAACACAGACCGGCGATGAAGGCTGAAATGAAGCCGTTGCCGTCTACCATTCCGGCAGAAAGATAGGCCGCGCCCGCCATCGCAATAGCGCCGATGCCTTCGATAGTCGCAGATGTCATCTTGCGGCGTTTTGCAGCGAGGAAAAGTATGCCGCCGACTGTCCCCATGACCCCACCGACGAGTGGTCCGAAGACAAGTTGCTTGGCTCCGAACAGCAGCCAGTTTGTTGCATCCTGATGCATCACTTCCGCTGTCAGGCTGGCGAAGAGCAGGATTACCGGCAGCGCAAGGCCGTCATTCAGTCCGCTTTCGAGCGTAAGCGCACGCCGCACCCGCTCCGGCACGGCCTCGTTGGTGACGACCGCCTGTCCCAGAGCCGCATCCGTCGGTGCGAGCAGCGCTGCCGCGAGTGCCGCGACAATCAGTGGATAAGTCGTCATGAAGGGCGCTGCTGCGGCCGTTCCGAGAAGGACGGCCAGTGGCAGGCCGATCAGCAGCATTCTGAAAGGCCACTGATGACGCTTCCTGAGTGCTTTCAGGTTGATCTGGGCGGCATCCAGGAACAGCAGAATGATCAGGGCAAGTTCAGCGACGATATGGAGGAGATGTTCTGCCTCCGCAAGTGGCATCATTCCGGTCATCGCCATCAGATAACCAAAACCTATGAACAGGATTGGTGCCGTCAGAATTCCGTTGTTCAGTTTTTTTGCCAGCAGCGTGTAGCAGACCGTAAACATCGCCAGCATCAATAGACCGGTGGCCATTACGTTCTTTCTCCCGAAGCCCACGGCACCATAAGTGCGGGCCACCTCACGCACTTTCAAATCATAAGCAGATGACACTCCCGTGTGGCAATTGTGAATTTACCGGAGAAGGAAAATGTGATCGCCGCGATCGATTGGTGTTGTCACCGGATCAATGCCCTTTTGTGCTGCACTCCGGTCAGTTGCAGCAGGATCCGCTCGGCATCTTGTGGCCGGGTCGCGATTTCGAGGATCAGTTTCTTGCGCACGGCGTCGGCGAAGGTTTCGGCGCTGTCCGCCGTCACGACGAATGCTGCAGGTCCACCGATTATCTCGTCGTAAAATCTCTGTTCCAGATCGTAGGACACAGGCCGGCCGGAACAATGCCGGCACAGGACAGCGAGGCCGTTGATAACAATGCCGGCGGAAACGACAATGTCCCTGGCTCCGCGGATCGGCGGTCCATTCCAGTTATTGGCGCTGTCCGCAGACAAATCGATAACCCGCCGCAAGCCCTGATAGGAATTTGTGTCGATGAGTTCCTTGCCCTTCAGCAGGGCTGCTCCAATGGCATTGCGTCCGTAGGCCTGGCGTGGCGCCTCCATCAGCTTTGCGGCGAATGCCTGCGCGGAAACCGGGCCATCGATCACCGTCCAGTCGACGACGACATCCTGCGAAAGCTGGTCGGCCCATTCGACATAGGTGACGACAATTTTGCCGTAAGCGTTGCTGGCGATTGCGTTGAGAACTGACGGATCCGTGATCGCCTCGGCATATCCGGCGCGCTGAAACCGGATTTCGGCCTCGTCAATCGATCCGGTGGCATCGGCAAGCAGAACGAGTTCGAGGTCGAGTTCTTCGGATATTGCCGGATTTACCAAGAGCAGGAACAAGGCGACGAAGGCAATTGCGATTCTCATAATACCGCTCCCCACAGTGCAGACACCTGGAGGTAGCTAGGGCAGGTGAAGGAAAAGGAAAAAGAATTGAGTCGGCTGGGCGCAGGAATTGACACTGATATAGCCGCAACCTCTCTTTCAGACCGTGCCGAAAAAAGAAACCCGCCCGTTAAGGGCGGGGTGAGGTTGAACCTTCCGGGAGGAGAAGGAGAATGTCAGGCCACTGCGCGCGCCAGTGCGCACTGCGACCACAGATCATTGATCGAATCGGCAAGATGCTCGATATCCGCAGCCGTGTGTAGCGGTGTCGGCGTGAAGCGCAGCCGTTCCGTGCCGACCGGGACGGTCGGGTAGTTGATCGGCTGAACGTAGATGCCGTAGGTCTCCAGCAGGATGTCGGAGATCCACTTGCACTTCTTGGCGTCGCCTACCATCACAGGGACGATGTGGCTCGGGTTTTCCATATGCGGAATGCCGCGCTTGTCGAGTGCCGCGCGAACCTGAGCGACCCGGTCCTTGTGTGCCTTGCGCTCGAACGGGCTGTTCTTCAGATGCTTGATGGATTCGGTCGCACCTGCTGCAAGAGCCGGCGGAAGCGCCGTGGTGAAGATGAAGCCGGAGGCGAAGGAGCGGACGAAATCAACAACAGTCTTGCTGCCGGTGATGTAGCCTCCCATGACGCCGAAAGCCTTGCCAAGCGTGCCTTCAATAACGGTCAACCTGTCCATCAGGCCTTCGCGTTCGGCGACACCGCCACCGCGCGGACCGTACATGCCGACTGCATGAACCTCGTCGAGATAGGTCAGGGCACCGAACTTGTCGGCGACGTCGCAGATTTCCCTGATCGGAGCGATATCGCCGTCCATGGAATAGACGCTTTCGAAAGCGACCATCTTCGGAGCGGCCGGATCGTCCGCTGCCATCAGTCGCTCGAGATCTTCATAGTCGTTGTGCTTGAAGACCCGCTTTTCGCATCGGGAATGGCGGATGCCTTCGATCATGGACGCGTGGTTCAGGCTGTCCGAGTAGACGATCATGCCCGGAACCTGGGACGCGAGAGTTCCAAGAGCAGCCCAGTTTGAAACGTAGCCGGATGTGAAGATCAGTGCAGCTTCCTTGGCGTGGAGGTCTGCAAGTTCACGCTCAAGAAGCACGTGATAGTGGTTGGTGCCTGAAATGTTGCGCGTACCACCGGCGCCTGCACCGCATTTGGTGATGACATCCTGCATCGCACCGACGACTTTGTCGTGCTGACCCATGCCGAGGTAATCGTTGGAACACCAGACAGTCACGTCCTGTACGGAACCGTCTTCGCGGTATCGGGATGCGCGCGGGAAGTCACCTGCGTGTCGTTCGAGATCGGCAAACACCCGGTAGTTGCCATTGTCATGAAGTTTGCTCAGGCGTTCTTCGAGATACGCATTCACATCCATGATACCGGTCCTCATATTCGCCGGCTTCTCGTGGCCGGCGCCTCTCCTGGTAACCCGCCTGAGATCGCGTCACAGCGGTTTCGTGCTTCAGGTCCCGTTTCCTCTGAAGTCAGACTAGCAGGTACCTTTAAACTATTCAAAACTGCATAATCAGACTAATTGCCTTGATCAAGGTCAATTCCTGTTGATGCGTCCAAACGTCATAGAGTCGTTGATCGAGAGCTGCAGGTTCGATCAGCAATTGCGGTCGAATGTCCAGCTTTCCTGAAATCAATGTTTTCAATCACTTGAAGAAGGCTATTGCTTTCGCAAACCAAACATGAATACTGATTCATGTTTCATGAATTTGGAGGGCAGACGTGAACAGGCCGATCGGAAAAACAGACGCGTCGCAAAAGACTCCGGTCAACCAGCCGAAAACCGCACGGGGCGAGGCGACCAGAAAGGCGATTCTCGGTGCCGCCGAACGTGTCATTGGCGCCAAGGGTTACAGCGATGCCTCCATCGGTCACATTACCAGCGAGGCCGGGGTCGCCCAAGGCACTTTCTACATCTACTTCAAAACCAAGGAAGAGGTCTTTTCCGAACTGGTTCTGGAGATGGGCCGGCTTGTCCGCCACACAATTTCCGAGGCAACACTGGGCATCGAGAACAGGCTGGAAGCGGAAAAGGCCGGTTTGCGAGCATTTCTGGAATTCGTAAAGGCTCATCCCGACCTCTACCGGATCGTTCAGGAAGCCTTGTTCGTAGACCCCGATGCCTACCGCGAGTATTACGGTGCATTTGCCGACGGGTATCGAACGGGCCTGACGGAAGCCGAAGCCGCCGGTCAGATTTCAATCGGTGACCCGGATACACGCGCCTGGGCGCTCATGGGGATCGCAAGAGCACTTGGTGAACAGCTCGTGGTCTTTAACTCCGAAACACCAATTTCCGAACTGGTTGCCAGCGCCTACGACCTGATTGAAAACGGGATCAAGCCGTGAATGACAGGCCACGACTTGTCGAGACAGAAGAAAGAGCCGGTGCTCTTTGGGTCTGGCTGAACAGGCCGGAGCGCCACAACGCGCTGGTCCCCGACTTGTTGTTCGATCTTCAGGACGCAATTGCCGAGGCAACGTCGTGTGCACCTGTCCCCCTTGTGATTTCAGGGCGCGGGGCGAGCTTTTCGACCGGGGGCGATATTGCCGCATTCCTCCGGCATTCCGGTTCGAAGCAGGAGTTGCTTGACTATTCTGAATTCCTGGTAGGTGCGCTGCATTCGGTCATTCTTGACCTTCTGAGTTTCCCGGCGCCCGTCCTGGCGGCGGTGAACGGTCCTGTGACAGGCGGATCAACCGGATTGCTTTTGGCGGCCGATATGAACGCAATGTCCGAAACAGCGTTCCTGCAACCCTATTATTCGGAGGTCGGCTTCGGACCGGATGGTGGCTGGACCGCCCTCTTGCCGAACCTTGTCGGAGCGTCGAAGGCCCTGGAGATCCAGTATCTTAACAAGCGGGTTTTCGCCAATGAGGCATTGGCTCTGGGTCTGACATCCTGCGTGTGTCCGTCGTCCCAACTCGATCAAGCGATCAAAGGTTGGGTTGGCGCAATCGGGCGTGGTTACCTGCAGACCCATCAGGCAACCCGACGACATGTCTGGAACGTATCCCGTCTTGATGAAGTTCGTGATCGGCTGGATCAGGAAAAGGCGAGCTTTCTCGATCTGATCGCCAGGCCGGAGACAATAGCCGGGATGGAGAAATTTGCCGGGAAACGCGGGTGAAACGCCCGGAAAATCAATGAACACCGGTGTTGGGAGCACACATGGAGTTTTTGACCGACATGGCCGCAAAACGGGCAGAGCTGACGCCCGGTGCCATTGCCTTCGTGGATCATGAGAGTGGGCGTGCCTTCACATTCTGCGAAATCAACAGTCGGGCCAGCCGGCTCGGCAATCTGTTGCTGGCAAAGGGGTTGCAAAAGGGTGACCGTGTTGGTGTGCTCTGTCTCAATCATCCGGATTTTTTTGTGCTTTTGTTTGCCGCTCAAAAGACCGGGATTCTGCTGGTTCCTCTCAACTGGCGCCAGCCAGTCGCGGAGATTGAGCCAGTCCTTTCCGCCGCCGGCATAAAGCTTCTGTTTGCCGATGAGCACTTCGCGGAGAATGCGCGGGAGTTAAGCGACAAATGCGGTATCGCGTTGCTGCCGATTGGCGCCGCAAGCAATGGTGAAAGCGCACTCGACGTCTTGCTGACCGGCTCAAGTGCCGCGGCGATCGGTTGCGGCAAGATTCAATCGGACGCGCCGTGGTACCTGCTCTTCACTTCGGGGACGACGGGTGTGCCCAAGGCTGTCGTCCAGACCGCCGGCATGGCCTATGCCAACATGATCAACTACTGCCAGGCAACGGGCTTGAGCATTGGCGAAAAGGGCATCAATTTCCTGCCGCTGTTCCACACGGCAGGCATCAACCTGCCGACATTGCCGATCTTTCTGAACGGAGGGTGTTCAATCATCCTGCGCAAGTTCGAGCCGGACATCGTACTTGATCTGATCGATGCCGGCAGCGTTTCAAGTTTCTTCGGTGTTCCAGCCATCTATCAGGCCATGGCGCTGTCTTCCAAAATCGACGGGACAGATTTTTCAAAGGTTCGGTCGCTGGGATGTGGTGGCGCGCCGGTTCCCAAACACCTGCTCGCCGATTTTCAGAAACGCGGTGTCACCATCTGCAATGGCATGGGCATGACTGAAACCGGGCCAACGGTGTTCCTGATGGATCCCGAACATGCTGCGAAAAAGGTAGGGTCCGTCGGAAAGCCACAGATCCTGACCGATGTGCGGCTGGCCGGTTCTGACGGCGAGATCGTCGAAGGACCCGGCGAAGGGGAAGTCCAGTTTCGTGGACCGAACATCACGCCCGGCTACCTGGACAACGAGGCGGCGACAACTGCAACATTTACGGGTGACGGCTGGCTCAAATCCGGAGACGTCGCCCGGCGTGACGAGGATGGGTACTACTACATCGTCGACCGTATCAAGGACATGTTTATCTCGGGTGGAGAGAACGTTTATCCAGCCGAGGTGGAAAAGGTTCTGGTCGGTCATCCCGCCATTCTCGAGGCAGTCGTTGTCGGCGTTCCGGACGAAAAATGGGGGGAGGTCGGGACTGCCTTCCTGATCCTGCGTCCGGGGGAACGCATTGAGATCGGAAATCTGCCCGGATGGTGCCGGAACCGCCTGGCACCCTACAAGATCCCGAAAAGTTTTGCCGTTGTCGAGGATCTGCCACGCACGGCCGCGGGCAAAGTCCAAAAGACCATGCTCAAAGATCGCATTTCAGCACAAACCCTGCCGGAGGATGCCTGCCCATGAGCCTTGCCGATGTTCTGACGCGCAACGAGTTCACGTGGACCCCGCGACAGGCCGATTTCGATGCCTTTGCCAGGATTTCGGGTGACGACAACCCAATCCATGTCGACCCCGCGTTTTCGGCCCGTACCAGGTTCGGGCGAACCGTTTCGCACGGGATGCTTCTCTATGCACGGGTGTTCGGGCACCTTGAGGCGCTTTATCCCGGACGGAAGCATGATCTGCAGACCCTCATGTTTCCAAATCCATCCTATGCCGACGAAGAACTGGTGCTTTCGTTTGCCGAAAGCCCGGATCAGCCTGGCCGGATCATGATCGAGATCAGGCGCAGTGGTGACGGCGCGGTCACGCTTTCAGGCACCTGTGACCTTGGAGACATGTCATGACCCTGGAAATCGGACAGACAGTGGAACTCGTGCGGACCTATACCGGCCAGGACATGCTGGAATTCGCAAATCTTTCAGGGGCGACAGCGCAGGCTCCGAAAACTGTGCCCGGCCCACTGATCGGCGGATTGTTTTCATATCTTCTTGGTGTCAGGTTGCCGGGACGCGGGACGAACTATCTGAAGCAAAGTCTTGAATTTCTGGCACCTGCGCCCGTCGGCAGAGAACTCACCGCTACCGTGACAGTCACGCGTCTGCGACCTGAAAAACACCTGGTCGACCTGGAAACCGTTTGCCGGACGTCGGACGGAACACGGATCTGCCAGGGCAGGGCGCTGGTCTATGTCGAGGATGTCGGCAGGGCATAAGCGAATGAGCCCATTCCTTGACGGTGGGTAAATTCATTCAACTAATCGGTTGACTAATTTTGTTGTTTGAGGTAATTCAACTAAATGGTTGAACGAAAGCCTGATGATCAGATGCTCACCGCGATCCTGAAAGCGGTGAGTGATCCGCGCCGGCGCGAATTGCTGACCCTTCTGGTGCAGCACGGACCGACACGGGTCACGGATCTCGCCAGGCATTTCGACGTCAGCCTGAATGCCGTGTCGAAGCATATCAAGGTTCTGGAAGCCGCCGGCCTGGTGCGCCGGCGAACCGAATGGCGTGAGCATCTGATCGAACCGGACATGGGGCCGGTTCGTGAAATCGATCGCTGGTTCCAGGACCTGCGATCCATCTGGACACAACGCCTCGACGCGCTCGACAAGATACTTGAAACGGAGCCGGATGATGAATGATCTAAGTGTTGTGGTCTCGCGCAAGTTTGCGGCCCCGGCCGAACGCGTGTTCGAAGCCTGGCTGAACCCGGAAGCGCTCTCCAAATTCATGACGCCCGGACCGGGCATGACGGTGCCGAAGGCAACGGCCGACCCGACTGTGGGCGGCCGGTTCGAAATCGTCATGCAGGCGGGTGACCAGCAAATTCCGCACGCCGGAACCTACAAGGAAATCACTCGTCACAGCCGGCTTGCCTTCACCTGGGAGAGCCCGTTTTCCGAACCGGACAGTGTTGTAACACTTGATTTCGTCGAAGTGGACGGCGGGACCGAACTCACGCTGACGCATGTGAAGTTTCCGTCGGAAGAAAGCCGGAGCAATCACGAGGGCGGCTGGATGCGGATCGTGGAATGCCTTGGTCCGGTCGTGGAGGGATAGTTGGCAACGTAAGGTGTGGAGTGAAAGAAGCGAAGACGTGGCAATGGTTATTCCGGACGCTGAACGGCGGAGATCCGGGACCCGGTACGCTGCAGTCGTTGCGAGGCGCCTTTGGGACTGTTGCCACGGGGTTGCCGCTTGCGCAGGGGTGACAATCAAGGGTGACGCTCCTCCCTTGTCAAATGCTTTTCAAGGGCTCCGGATCAGGTCCGGAGCAGCGCAGGAACAGATTTCAGTCTCCTTCAACCAGCCGGGTCTTGGCCGGCCAGAACGCGCAATGCGCCTTCAGGCGGTGAGTCATGGGGATGGGATTCCGATAGACCCAACCGACCTCTTCCCCATCAAGAGCAATGTAGCTGGCATCGCCCTTGATCGGGCAATATGTCGACTTTTCGATCGGCTCAAGCGAACCAACAAGGTCGTCCTCCGGAATATAGACGACAGGGTCATAAACCGACTTGCCGACCTCAATCACCCGGAGCGCGTTGCTGCTATCTGCAAGCAACACGTCGCCGGCATAGACACGGATGCGCCGCGGCACGTCCTTGATCACCATCATATGTGCCGGGTTGTCCGGATTTCTAATCGCTTCGCTGAAGGCAGGGATCGTCGTATCCATCATGCTACCGTCCTTTGTTGCATTGGTAAGTGATGTTGCCGACCGGAAAACTCAATTGATATTCCCGAAATTGCACCGTGCGCAAATGCGCAGAATCAATGTTTTGCTTGGCCTGAAGACGGATTTGCCCTGATCGGCCCTTGAATTTTTTTGCAAAACAGCGCTCAAGAAACCCAAACTGTCCAAAAGTTGAAGAGGTGAAGTCCTGATGAGCGAACAGCCTGCTGCCGTCCTGCGTCAATTGTTTCAGCGGGCTGTGGAAGTGGCCGATCCAATGAAAAGTCTCGCAGCCTTCCTGCCTGAAAAGCCGGACGGTCGTGTGGTTGTTATCGGTGCCGGCAAGGCATCTGCCCGGATGGCCGAAGCGGTTGAGGACGTCTGGGGTCCCTGCGAAGGGCTTGTGATTACGCGCTATGGCTATGGGCGACCCTGCCAGGGGGTCGAGATTGTCGAAGCGGCCCATCCGGTACCGGATGAGGCCGGTCTTGTGGCAACCCGCAGAATGCTTGATCTCGTTGGCAGCCTTGAAGACAACGACTTTGTTCTGGCGCTGATTTCCGGTGGGGCGTCTGCGCTCCTCATCGCTCCTGCAGGTGAAATATCATTGTCTGAGAAGCAGGACGTGAACCAGAAACTCCTGAACTCGGGAGCTCCCATCGGCCAGATGAACACAGTCCGCAAGCATCTGAGTGCGATAAAGGGCGGTCAGCTAGCCGCCGCCGCCAGTCCGGCACGGATGCTGGCGCTGCTCCTGTCGGATGTGCCGGGCGACGACCCGGCGGAAATCGGGTCGGGACCGACGGTTGGCGACGCCAGCCGATCTGAAGATGCCAAGGCGATCCTGGAGCAGTGGGGTATCGCAGTTCCCGTCTCGGTTCAGGACGTGTTGAATGGGAACACCGGTGTTCTGTCACCGCAAAGCGAAGCACTTTCCGATGTCACGAACACGATCTTTGCAGCACCTTCCCAATCGCTGGAAGCGGCGAAAGAGATGGCAGAGGCGACCGGATGTGATGTTGAAATTCTCGGCGACGCGCTGGAAGGCGAAGCACGCGATGTGGCCCGAACCCATGCCGACCTCGCCCTTGAGCGCAAGCGTCGACGCAGCGGTTCAGATCGTCCGCTGCTGCTGCTATCGGGTGGGGAGCTGACCGTGACGAGGAACGGAAATGGGGTCGGTGGTCCGAACGCCGAATATGCTCTTGCCCTGGCGCTCGCGCTTCAGGGCACCAAGGACATTCATGCAATCGCTTGCGACACGGATGGTGTCGACGGTGCGGCCGAGGTTGCAGGAGCTGTCATCGGCCCGGACACATTGGCAAAGGCCGAGGCAGCCGGGGTGTCTGCGGCGGATGCTCTTGCAGACAATGACGCCCATACATTTTTTGAAAAGATAAATGATCAAGTCGTCACCGGACCGACATTGACAAATGTAAACGATTTCCGTGCCATATGGGTCGGGTAGCAACCTGGTCCACCGGCAGCGGCAGTCCGCCAAGGGATGATTTCATCAGCAGGGGTTGGAATGTCCGAAGTCACCATCACCCGCGCAGTGCGCATGCCGGACCTGTTCCGTATCGAGCGGTTTCTGTCCAATCCAAAGCTGGGACCGCAGCTTCTGTTTTTCAGCGGGGGGTCGGCGCTCAACGGCGTGGCGCAAGGCTTGAAGCGCTACACGCACAACTCGGTCCACCTGGTTACGCCATTTGATTCCGGCGGCAGTTCTCAGGGCCTGCGCCTGGCCTTCGACATGCCGGCTATCGGTGATCTCAGAAGCCGCTTGATGGCCCTTGCAGACGAAACGGTTCTTGGTCATCCGGAAGTCTTCCGCCTGTTTACCCACAGGTTCGCAAAGTCCGCCAGACCTGACGACCTGAGAGGTCAACTCGACCGCATGATTGCCGGAACGCATCAGCTTGTCGAAGCAATCGAGGAGCCGATGCGCATGCTGATCCAGAACCAGCTGGGTGTCTTCCAGACCGCGTGTCCTGCGACATTCGATTTGCGCGGAGCCAGCATCGGCAATCTTATCCTGGCAGGTGGTTACCTCGGGCAGAACCAGCAACTCGAGCCGATCATATTCCTGGTTTCCAAACTGGTGGGTGTGCAGGGAACGGTACGCGCGATAACCGACGACAACCTGCATCTTGGGGCGGAACTGGCGTCGGGCGAGGTCATCATTGGCCAGCATCTTCTGACCGGCAAGGAGCATCCGGCGCTGACATCGCCAATCAAGGAGTTCTTCCTGAATAGCGGACTCAAGAGCAAGGATCCGGCAACCGCACTCTTTCCTGATCGCAACCGGTCACTTGTTCAGACGGCGGATCTGATCTGTTTTGCACCCGGAAGTTTTTACACAAGCCTTGTCGCCAATCTCCTGCCGAAGGGTGTCGGCAAGGCAGTTGCCTCACGCACTGTGCCGAAAGTCTATGTTCCAAGTCTCGGCGAGGACCCGGAAGCAAGGAACCTCAACCTCGCCGACAGGGTGCATACGCTTTTGACCTATCTTCGCCTGGACGCGGGTGCCGATTGTCCCACGCACAGGCTGCTCAATTTCGTGATTGTCGATAGCAGTGTTCCGGACGCTGAAACCGCAGAAATCAGCGCATGCGGGATTACAGTGCTTAAGCTCGATCTGATCACAATAAAGTCCGCGCCGTATTATGATGCGGTTCCTTTATGTGAGGCGCTGGTGTCGTTGGCGTGAAATGGAGCGGCTGCCGGTATGAGACTTCGCGGCAGGGCGCTCGTAGTTGCCCGTTTTTAACTCGCGCTTTCGACCAATGGCAAAATGCGATGTGCATCGGCTGATTTCACAGTTATGACACAGCCAAGGGTGTGTTTTCTAAATGTAGCCAATCCATGTTTTTCGCTGAACTTTCTTTCTAAGTGTTAGTATATGTTTGATTTTTTGATGTTGAATCTCAATAAAAGCAATGCTACCCAGGGTTTAAGAAATTTGGGGGTGTGCGATGAAGTTTTTGATGCGAATGGTTGTCGTTCTGGCAAGTTTTTTTCCGATTGCGCAGGGTGCAAACGCGATAACTATGACCGCGGATGTCAACAACCTGCTAACAGTTAAGTTTTCTGTTCCGGTGTTGACTTCTGCATACAATGGAATCGGTTTCAGTCTGGGAGCCACAATATCCAGGTCCGGTTTCGACGGTTTGTCATCTTTGTATGTTGGAAAGGACTTGATCGGGGTTCACAATGCCCCAAACGGTATCTATTCAAGATTTGTTGGATCTGACAATATTTATGCGCACCAGCCTCGCTTTGCGGCGGTTATCGATTTCGCACGCATTGCGAAAGGTACGACTTCTGGCGTCTATACCTATCAGATAACTTCTGCCTCTACGCCCGGTGCGTTTTTGAATTTTAAAGCCTCCGAGTTCGAGGTGACGGCGGCTGTGCAAAGCAATTATTATTATCCGGGCTACAGTCCCAGATACATGAAGCTTGTCGTTGACGAGATTACGGTATCCACGGTACCGGTATCGACCGTCCCATTGCCCGCATCGCTTCCGCTTCTCGCCGGTGGCGTCATGCTGATGGGCGTAGTCAGGCGGCGAACGCGACAGAACTGAAGCCTCGAGTTTTGACATTGTCAAACGGCCCCTCTCGGGGCCGTTCTTCGTTTTGGAAGCTGCAGTAACTTGCGAAAATTCGTTGGCACCCAGTCATGCCCGACTTATGATCCTTCGATGCGGGGCACCAGCGCAAGACAGAAGGCATGCGGATATGGCTCACGGCAGCAAAATCGACGGCATCGGCGGGGTTTTCTTCAAGAGCACAGACCCTGACAAGCAAGCTGCGTTTTACAAGAAACACTTCGACATCAGTCTGGGTAGCTGGCTGCACCAGAATGCAGGTCCTTCTGTTGTCGCGGCGTTCAAATCCGAGACGTCCTATTTCGGACCGGCCGAAAACCGGTTCATGATCAATCTGCGGGTCACGGATATCGACGCGTTGATGGCAAGCCTGAAGGCAGACGGGGTCACCGAACTCGGCTATGACGATGAGGAATACGGCAGGTTTTTCCGTTTTCTCGATCCGGAAGGCAATGCGATCGAACTCTGGCAGCCACCGGAAGGAGACTTGCCGGAGGAGTAGCGGCCAGGACCTGAGAGGTGCGATGCAAGGTGGCTTCAGGTACTCGTCAATGCAGCTGAAGTCGGTACAGTTCCACTATTTTTTGTCGAGTGTTTTTTCAGGATATCCCGTGCCGGAAAAGGAATGCTGAATCACGCCCGGAGCGGGCTCACTCGAGGACATTGACCTGGGAAATGGAAGGCGACGATCAAGCAGTAAATTGCCAACCAGAAACCGGAGCAATTCCACCAGGTGCACCATGTCGGACACGGCCTCGTCGGTTGCAAATAAGGCTCTCTTGACTGACGCGTCACCGGACTCCTCTTCCTGTAATTCAACGCGAAAAATGCCTTGGCCTGTCCAGCCCCTATGGAAATGCAATTCGTGATCTTCGAAATAAATGAACCACTTTTCTTCCATTGCCTCAGGGATCAGGCCGCGCTTCAACCTTGCGTACTCTTCAGCGGTAAAGTTGTCAGAGTACGGTATCTCGATCGCCCGCCCGAATGGTTTTATGTCCCAGCTCTTGGACGTGGCGGGATAGCTTCTTCTAGGGCCGGGCGGCATGTCCTTTAACCGTTTGCTGTGTTCCTTGATGAACGCCTGGACCTCATTTTCCCACTCGGCGTCCGTCTGATTCCGTCTTCGCAAAAGTGAACTGGATTTCTTCTCGCTCTTTCGCAGTCCGGTTCTTTCAGCAGTTTTCTCAAGCAGCCGGATTACGATTCTTTGTACAAAACTGGTCAGAAGTTTAATCCTCTCGCCAATTCGCCTGATGCCAGATTCAAACAAAACTTTAGGTTGTTTAATGAAGGTGGGCAAGCCGGCAATTCGATGCGGTAGAAATCTTGGGAAAGGCTTTCTGTGGCGATATTTTCGCCGACACCCAAGACCTTGAAACGGTCGATGATCCGACTGCCGAAGATGAGCGAATACGGAGCGGTTGTCGTGGCGACACGATCGGGTTGGCGGTTGTTCAGGAAAGGGTTAGGCTGGCCGATGAAAAACTTTTCCGGCGCGCTCCGGAAGACTGAAAAAGCTTGAAGTGAATGCCATGAAACGCACGCCTCTCCTCAATCGTCACCTCAGCAAGCTCGTGGCCTCGCTCGGGCACATGGACGAGATCGTGATCGCGGATGCAGGGCTTCCTGTGCCGCCCAATGTCAGAGTGATCGACCTGGCAGTCTCGCCCGGAATCCCAAGCTTTTTCGATGTGTTCGATGCGCTGTCCAGGGAACTGATCGTTGAAAAGGCGATTTTTGCCGAAGAAGCGGGGCCGGAGCTGGTTACAAGGATCGAAGTGAAGTTGGCGCACTGGGAGGCGGAAACCGGCAAGCCGATTGAGCAGATCCGTGTATTGCATGATGACTTCAAGGCACGCAGCCAGCGGGCTCGGGCTGTCGTGCGCACGGGCGAAGTCACACCCTATGCCAACATCATATTGGTTTCTTCCGTTCCCTTTTGAGCCTCGTATGGACCGGAAGACGGCAAGGTCGGTTTCTTTTCTCATTGCCGCTTGGGATGACTGTGTGAAGATTGAGACCAGGAAACAGGTCCCAACCTGGTGCAGCCACGCAAACAGTGTGACGCAATGAGGAATGGTCAGCCTGAATACGACTGACCGAACCGGTGTCGTCGCTGGTTGGCTTCAGATTGCCTCAAAGAACCATCCATAACCCCTGTTTTCCGAAACAAGTTTCAACAAGGTTTTGCTTTGTCGCCAGCACGTTGCCGCAATGCGAAAAATCTTTTCTTTCGTCACAAAACCGATTTTGTTGACTTACAAAACCGGTTTTGTGACACTTATTTTCAATAAATGCCGTTTCGGATCTCATTCCGCATGCGGTCGAAATCGGGCACCAAATGCCCATAGGGAGGAAATATGTCGCGTCTTCGCGGTTCCGTCACGATTGACGATGTGGCTCGCCATGTCGGCGTTGCCAAGGGAACCGTTTCGCGCGTCCTCAACAACTATACGGACATTTCGGAAAATACCCGCAAGCGAATCCTGAAGGCCGTGCAAGAGCTGGGTTACCAGCCGTCAGCGACGGCAAGAAACCTCAAGCGTGGGCGGCAGGATACGCTTGGCATCGTGATCCCTGTCGGGCATGGTAATGGCGCGGATCCGTTCCTGGCCGAATTCATTGATGGAATCGCGCGAGCTCTTGATGAACTTGGCCTGGATCTGCTGGTGACAACGGCACATTCTCGCGAACACCTGATCACGACGTTGAAACGGCTTATCGCGCGGCGGAAAGTGGACGGATTTATCGTCACAAGAACGGAAGTCGACGACCCGCGTATTGCCTACCTCATGGAACAGAAATTCCCGTTTGTCGCGCATGGACGAACCGGCGATCCGTCCAGCTACGCATGGTTCGATATCGACAACGAGACAACCTTCGCTGATGGCGTCCGGCATCTCTACAGTCTTGGCCATGAGCGAATAGGGTTTTTGGGTGGATCGCTTGACCTGAATTTTGCCCGCCAACGCCGCGACGGCTACAGGCAAGGACTGGAAGCTCTCGGACTGGCACACGACCAGAATCTGGAAACACTCCAGGCGATCAGCGAAAAAGGCGGCTTCAAGGGTGCGGAGACGCTACTTTCACTGGATGCACCGCCAACGGCACTCCTGTGCGCGACCGATGCGCTTGCCATAGGTGCCGTGCAGTTCTGCCGAAAACTCGGCCTTCAGGCAGGATCTGACGTAACCGTCATCGGATATGACGGATTGCCCGTGGGGGAGTATCTCGACCCGCCGCTGACCACGTTTTCACAGAGCGCACAGGAAGCAGGCGGCCGGGTTGCCCGCATGCTGATCGACGTGCTCGACGGCAAGTCACCTCAAAGTCTGCAGGCTCTTGCCAAGGCGAAACTAATCCGGCGCGCCTCTGACGGCGCACCGTCCATGACCTCGGAAGCGCTGGCACTTGCGCTCCGGAACCGGCTGAACCAACAGCCACTTTCTGGCAGTAAGGGAGAATGAAATGTTTGGGAGGAGTAAATTCCTGGCCTCGACCATCGCCGGCGTGCTTGCGCTCGGGTTGACTACGGCCGAAGCAGACACACTGCGCTTCTGGACGACGGAGGAACAACCCGAGCGTCTGGCCAAGCAGGAAGAACTGGCGGCAGCCTTCAAGGACAAGACAGGCATTGAAGTCGACGTCATTCCGGTGTCTGAATCCGATCTCGGCACCCGTGCCACGGCTGCCTTCGCGGCCGGCGACCTGCCGGATGTGATCTATCACACCCTGCAATATGCTTTGCCCTGGGCGGAAGCCGGTATCCTGGATACGGAAGCGGCGACCGAAGTGGTTGAAGCGCTCGGGACCGACACTTTCGCTCCCGGTGCCGTAGCAATGGCGGCAGTGGAAGGCGGGATCGCCTCGGTTCCTGTCGACGGCTGGACCCAGATGGTGGTCTATCGGAAAGACCTTTTTGAAGAGAACGGCCTGGCCGCTCCGGACAGCTACGAGAACATTCTGGCCGCTGTGGAGAAACTGCACAATCCACCGGAAATGTTCGCCTTCGTTGCCGCGACCAAGATCGACGAGAACTTCATGAGCCAGGTGCTCGAGCATGTTCTTCTCGCCAACGGCGTGACACCGGTTGACGGGAACGGCTTCAAGGCGCTGGATGAAAAGAAAACCATCGAAGCGCTGGATTTCTACAAGGCAATTGCCAAGGCTTCTCCTCCGGGCGATCTTTTCTGGAAGCAGTCGCGGGAACTTTACTTTGCCGGCAAAGCCGCAATGATCATCTGGTCCCCTTTCATTCTGGATGAACTCGCCGGTCTGCGTGACAGCGCGCCACCGACCATCACCGACGATCCGACTTCGAAGGAACTGGCGTCGAAGACCGGTGTCGTCACCACGCTGAGCGGACCGTCCAATCCCGATGGCGCAGCCTGGGGCGACGTCCGCTATTTCGGCATCACCAATGACGCGGATACGGAAGCGGCGATGCAGTTTATCGAATTCTCGATGGATGACGGCTACATGTCGACGTTGTCGATCGCGCCGGAAGGCAAGTTCCCGATCCGTCGCGGCAATGCGGACAATGCAACGGCATTTATCGACGGCTGGTCAAAGCTCCCGGTCGGCGTCGATCGCAAGGCACCGTTGACCGAACTCTATGATCCGGAGACCATCAAGACGATTGTTGCCGGTCTGGACACGGCCAGCCGATGGGGTGTCACAGAAGGCCAGCTTTCGCTTGCCTCCAAGATCATCAACAGTCAAGTGATCAACCGGCTCGTGCGCGAGTACATCGATGATGAGCGGGATGCGGCTGCAACCGTTGCCAAGCTCAACGAAGAGCTGGCCAAGATCCAGTAACGCCTGGAAACGTGCTGATCCGCCCGCGAGCGGGCGGATCGCTCCCATCTTCAAATCTTTCGGATCGGGCATGGAGTTTGCCCGCGCCCGATCCCGACACGAACTTCTTCCCGCAATCGTCTTTGCGGGAGGCCGGGGACGATTTGTTCCGGCGCTGCTCGAATTCGAGTGACATCTTATTCCAGAAAAGGGCTCTAGAGCCATGAGCGCACAGAACCAACAACAGGACTCGTCCGGACCGCCAAAAGGCATCGGTCCCATGCAGCGCCGTGAGATGTGGCTGGCCTATCTGATGCTCGCGCCGACATTTGCGATTATTCTTATAATTGTCGCCGGTCCGCTGCTGGCCAATTTCTGGATCAGCGTGAAGCCGGTGCAACTTGCCGATCTGCGTCCTCCCACAGTGCTGGTCAACGAGCGCGTGCGCGGCAAACCCGCGGCGGCCGGGGACAGCGCGGAAATCCAGTATCGCCTGCGCAATTCGTCCCAGGACGCGGAAGTTCGCAACGTCGTTCTGACCGATGAGGTGCCGGAAGGGTTCAACGTGACGGCACTTCCCGAGGATTGTGCGATGAGCGGACGGGATCTGACCTGCACAATCGGTACGGTTGACCCGGGGTGGCGCGAACGGCTGAAACTGGAAGGCACGGTAACGGATGCTTTCCTTGCCGCCAACAGACCCGAACGGGCAAGCAAGCCCGTCATAGAAGGGGATGCGGACAACATCCTCACCAATTTCGATTTCTCCCTGGAAAACTTCCGGAGGATTTTCAGCGCGGATGAATTCTGGTCGGTTCTGCGGGTGACGTTCTACTACACGATCTTCGGAACCGGGGGTGCTTTGGTGCTGGGCCTGTTCGCTGCGCAGCTGCTCCATACGACGTTTGTCGGCAGGGGGTTCGTGCGTGGATTGTTCCTGTTTCCCTATGTCTCGCCGGTGATTGCGGTGGCCTTCACGTGGGTCGTCCTGTTTGATCCGTTTTCCGGAACTGTGAATGCGCTTCTGACCAAGATGGGCGTTGTCGCGGACCCCATCAATTTCTTCGGCCAACGCGCAATCGAATATTCGCTGTTCGGAATCCCGATGGAGTTTCCGCTGGCGCTGACGACCGTGATCGCGTTCGAGGCCTGGCGTTATTTCCCGCTGTCCTTCCTGTTCATTCTGGCGCGTATGCAGTCGATCAACACCGACATGTACGAGGCAGCCGAGATGGACGGGGCAACACCGCTGCAGCAGTTCTGGTACCTGTCCCTGCCGCAGCTGATGGGCATCCTGTCCGTGCTGTTTCTGCTCAGGTTCATCTGGACCTTCAACAAGTTCGACGACATCTTCCTGCTTACCGGCGGCAACGCCGGAACACGGACACTCACTGTCGATGTTTATGAACAGGGTTTTGCGCTCTCCAATCTTGGGGCGGGCGCGGCGGTGGCCGTTGTGGTCTTTGTCGTCCTGGTCACCTTTGCAACCCTGTTCATCCGCTTTTCACCGAAGGAGGAAGGGCTATGAGACCGGGCAGTATCCTGATTGCAGCCGTTACGGGCCTTGTCTGGGGTGTTACTGCAATCGTCGTCATCGCTGTGACGTTGACGCTGATCACGGGCGAGGTTGCACTGCCACAGGCAACTGCAGCCGGGGTTGCCGGTCTGGCGAGCGCTCTTGTCTTCGTATGGCGGCAGTCTTCGGAGAAAAGCAGCGGCATGCCCGCCTGGGTATGGTCTGCCATCACGCTGTTCCTGATCCTCATGATCGGGTCCTTTGCCGCGCCGTTCAGTCTGCCAATTGGTATCGTGCCGGTCTGGCAGGGTCTGGCACTGATCTTGTTCGTCCTAGGTGCCACCTGGGCAACCAGTGTTTGCCTGTCCGGTGCCAGGCTCGGACCGATGAGCCGCTACGAACGCGAAGTGGTCTATATCCGTGTTGCCAAGGGCATCGGCTTTGTTGTCTTCACCATCATCGTGGCCTTGCCGTTCTACGTCATGGTGATGACGTCCCTGAAAAGCCAGCAGACGCTTCTGGCCAATCCGCTGGACCTTTCGATTGATTTTTCGCAGGGACTGGATGGCCTGCTGCGGTCCTATGTCGAATTGTTCACACAATTCAATTTCGGCCGTTACCTGCTGGTGTCCGCCTATGTTTCGGTCGCGACCGTGGTTCTGACGCTGCTCTTTTCTGTGCCCGGGGCCTATGCGGTTTCACGCTTGCGCTTTCCCGGGCAGGCGTTTCTGGCGCGCTCGGTACTCCTGATCTACATGGTCCCGGCAATCGTGCTTGTAATCCCGCTCTATGCGGTCTTCTCGCAGCTCGGTCTGCGCAACACGCTGACCGGCCTGTTGGTCGTCTATCCGGCGACAACCATACCCGTCGCGCTCTACATGCTGCAGGGCTATTTCCGCGGGCTGCCGTCCGAACTGGAAGAGGCGGGACTGATGGACGGCCTGTCGCGGGTCGGTGTGATCCTCAAGATTACGTTGCCGCTGTCGTTGCCGGCGCTCGCCTCCGTGTCGCTATACGTCTTCATGATTGCCTGGAACGAGTTCCTGTTCGCTTTCATGTTCCTGGACAATCCGGACATCTTCACCTTGTCACGGGGCGTCGTATCCCTGAATTCCTCCGAGGTGCCTCGTCAACACCTGATGGCGGGTGCGGTTATCGCGACCGTGCCTGTCCTCGTCATTTTCCTCTGGTTCGAACGCTTCCTTGTGCAGGGCCTGACGGCCGGCAGTGTGAAGGGTTAAGGCAAACAATGAAACGGCCGGAAAGGCCAAGGAGATTTCTGTGTCAATCGCAGAGTTAGATCAAACCGCCAGATCCATTCTGATCGAGAACGACCAGGGCGGATACACGGTGCCGACAAAGGGGCTTTATCCCTACCAGTGGAACTGGGATTCGGTCTTTGTTGCGCTGGGCTTTGCAACCTTCGATCAGGACCGGGCCTGGCGGGAGATCGAGATGCTGTTCGAAGGACAGTGGCACGACGGCATGGTGCCCCACATCCTGTTCAGAAAAGACGACCCGAGCTATTTTCCGGGCCCTTCGGTCTGGGGAACGAGTGGTGGACAGATCCCGAGCTCCGGTCATTCGCAGCCGCCTGTCGCGGCAACTGTCATACGGGACCTCGTCGAAGCCGACACATCCGGCAAATCGGAAGACCGTGCCGCAGCCCTCTTCCCGAACCTCATGGCGTGGCACCGATGGTTCCTTGCCTACAGGGATCCGGAAGGCGAAGGCCTGCTTGCCGTCATCCATCCCTGGGAGTCGGGGAGGGACAACCTGCCGGACTGGGACGACGCGCTTCGGGCAGTAGAAGTCAAGGACATCGGACCCTACGAACGCAAGGATACATCTCATGTCGATCCGGCCATGAGGCCCCACAAGGAAGACTATGACCGTTATCTGAGCATCATGGCTGCTTGCCGTAAGGTCGGCTGGGACCCGGCGGAAGTCGCCAGAACCTGTCCGTTCTTCGTGGCCGATCCCGGTGTGACCTTTATTTTCCTCCGTGCCTGCCGCGACCTGCTCGTGCTGGCCGAACGGCTCGGCAAGGATACTGATGCAGACGAGATCCGTGGCTGGATCACGCGCCTGGAAAGAGGTGCCAAAATTCTCTGGCAGGACAACTTGCAAGCACATGTCGCGCTGGATCGGCGATCCGGAAAACACACGAATGGCATTTCCAGCGCGTCTTTCCTGGCACTTTATGCAGGTCTTGCCGATCAGCAAACGCTTACGGCGCTGTGCGGTCATTTCGACAGGATCTCGGACAAGGTCCGCTACCTCATGCCCTCCTATGATCCAGATCACGAGAGCTACGAGCCGCTCAGGTACTGGCGGGGCCCCGTATGGGCGATGATCAACTACATGATTGCCCGCGGATTTGCCGAGATTGGCGATGGCGCGCGTGCGGACAAACTCCGCCGCGATACGGCAAGTCTTATCGAAACCAATGGCTTCGCTGAGTATTTCAGCCCTGAAACGGGAGCAGGCGCCGGAGGCGGCACTTTCTCCTGGACGGCAGCCATATGGTTGACCTGGGCATCGCCGACACGTGTGAAACAAGCAGCTTAGGAAGCCGGAGGACTCAAGAGATGGGCGCGATACAGCTCAACAAGGTCGAGAAATGGTTCGGCGAACTACAGGTCATCAAGGGCATTGACCTTGATATCCAGGAGGGCGAATTTGTCATATTCGTCGGACCGTCCGGCTGCGGGAAATCGACGTTGCTTCGTCTGATTTCCGGCCTGGAGGAAGCGAGCCGTGGCACGATCGAGATCGACAGCAAAGATGTCACGGCGCTGCCACCGTCAGGGCGTGGACTGTCGATGGTCTTTCAGTCCTATGCACTTTACCCGCACATGTCCGTTCGCGAGAATGTTGGCTTCGGCCTGAAAACGGCCGGAATTCCGAAAGCCGAGATCGACAGCAAGGTCAACGCGGCAGCAGAAGTTCTCAAGCTCGATGACTATCTTGACCGGCGTCCAAAAGCGCTTTCGGGCGGACAGCGGCAGCGCGTGGCCATCGGACGCGCGATCGTGCGCGAACCGAGTGCGTTTCTGTTCGATGAACCCCTGTCGAACCTTGACGCGGCGTTGCGCGTGGAAATGCGCTTCGAAATTGCGCGTCTGCACAAAAGTCTCGGCACGACGATGATCTACGTCACCCATGACCAGGTCGAGGCGATGACGCTGGCCGACAAGATCGTGGTGCTGCAGGCCGGACGGATCGAGCAGGTCGGTTCGCCGCGCGAGCTTTATGAACGGCCAGACAATCTGTTCGTCGCGCAATTTATCGGGTCACCGAAAATGAACGTGCTGCCTTGTTCGGTCGAGGGAGATCAGTTTTCATTGCAGGGTCACGGCGGAGGCCACTACCCGCATGCGGGACTTCCGCAGCGGCCTGTCCGGCTGGGCGCTCGCCCGGAGCACATGTCCATTGTCGGAGACGGCGAAGGGCATTGCAGCGGAACGGTGGAAGTTGCCGAATATCTCGGCGCGGACACCTTTCTCTATGTCGCACTTGATGGTCTGGAGACCATTCTCGTGCGCATCAGCGGCGCCGACACAATCGAGGAAGGCGCGCGGATCGGGCTCGTGTTCGATGAAACGCGCATGCATTTCTTCGATGCCGAAGATCGCGCCATTCGGTAAGTGTCGATTTCAGGTCAGGTACATGCGCCTGGATGCCAGCAACAATCCTTGTCAGCGCGGGATCACATCTACCTTGTGGTCGGTGGTCTGGGTGCCTGAGGTTCTCAGGACACCCTTCACCGGAGCCGTATCGCCGTAGTCCCGGCCTCGGGCAACAACGATATGGTCTTGTCCGACCCGAAGGGCATTGGTCGGGTCGTACTCGATCCAGCCAACATCGATGCCGCACCAGGCGCGTATCCAGGCATGCATCGCGTCGGCGCCTTCCAGGCGCGGTTTGCCTTCAGGTGGAATAGTCCTGAGGAAGCCGCTCACATAGCCCGCCGGAATGCCGATACTTCTGAGGCAGGCGATCATGATGTGGGAAAAGTCCTGGCAAACGCCGTGACGGCGTTCGAAGGCTTCAAGCGCAGGTGTGTCGACGGTGGTTGCATCCGCGTCAAAGTCCATATCGGCATGCAAGGCCCTGCCGATTGTCTCGACGGCGGAAATTGCGCTCATGTCCGGGGCCGCATGTTGCCGGGCATAAACGGCAAACGCCGGTGCAAGCGGCAGGCGCGGCGAGGCAGTCAGAAAATGAACGGGTTCATCCGGCTTGAGCGATTGTATTGCACGCAGCTCCCTTCCCAGGCTTTTCAGGGGTGGCGAGATATCGAACTCTTCGGGTGTTGCCGTCCGGTTGATCCTGGCGGCCAGACTGAAAACCAGTTCGCTATGCGGTCTTCGGTAGGCGACATCGGTGACTGCATTGCCGAAAAAGTCAATTCTGTCCCGGCGCTCAGACGGGCCCGGTGAAAGCCTGATGCTGGAAGACTCAAGATGCTGTTCGCCCGGTATCGTCGCGGGGACCAGCCGAAGTGCATGGCGCCCCGAGTTGGCCGGACTGGCGTAGTCGTATGTGATTTCCAGGTTCACGTCGTAAAGCAAGGTACACCCTTGATGTTGAGGTTTGACCCGTGGATTTTCAGACTACCGGATGTAGGCATCGGTAACCTCCACCGAAAGGAAAGCGATCTGGTCCTTGATTTCCTCCAGGGCTTCGGGCGTCAAAGTCTCCGGTGTTGCGACGGCGAGGTTGGTGTGAACCTGGAGAATCGCGCGCGCGAGATCTGACAGGTAACCACGGTCCGTCGCGCCCGGCAGCACGCTGATGTGCTCCTTCATGTCCGTCAGCTGGTACATGACCGAACGAGGATTCTTGGGATCCATGGCAAGCAGGTCCAGAACAGTTGCATGACTTAGCGAAACGGCGTAGCGGCGGCTCATCGACATGGCACTGTCACCGACTTCAAGCAGCATTTCCAGAGCCCCTTCCGGAGCGTTCGGACCAGTGAAGACCGAAAGAAGATCCGTCATGCGATTTGCGCGCTCAAGCGCGCGTCCTATGCTCAGGAATCGCCAGCCGGTGAACCGGTACATGTTTTCGTGTACCAACCCGGAAAAACCCGTGATCTTTCGCAGCAACAGGCTCATTGCTCGGGGAATATCGGCGTTTTCGTTCATGACACGTCTTGCGCCATTGGCGGTTTGCGCGAGATCGTTGAGAGCCAGCCATCCATCCACTGAAAAACGATCCCGGACCTTGCCGGCACTGTTCACCGCCGATTGCAGCATCTCACACAGACCCTCAGGTACAGGATTTTCCGGTGGAACACCGATCTTGTCCAGATAGTCAGCTGTCTTTGCCACAAGAGGTGCATCCGGGTCCGCTGTTTCCATCAGGCGTGCATGATAAGCACGCAGCAGTCGCACTGCGCCTTCCGCGCGCTCCACATAGCGGCCGAGCCAGAACAGATTATCCGCCGCCCGCGACGGCAGCGAACCGGGTTGTGATTTGAAGAAAGGAGACTCGGTCTGATGCAGCAGGGTTTCCCTGTAGGGTTTACGCTCACCGACAATCCAGACATCGGCTGCCGATCCCCCCGTCTGCATTGCGATCGCGCTGGCACTTTCCCCCTTGCCGATCCGTGCAAATCCTCCAGACATGACTTCCCACCCCTTTTGGGTGCGCGCCAGAAAGACGCGCAGGCTCATCGGTCGCGGGACAAGCAGGCCTTCGTCATAGGCCGGGGTTGTCGACAGAGTGACGGCCTCTTGTGCAACAAGATTGCCTTTTTCGGTGTCTATCCAGTTTTCTAGGATGCCTTTGCGGAATTTGTCGGAGTCCTTTCCGATGAAATCCGTCTGCGAAGAAGTGAAAGGCAGGGCAGTTGAGCGAGCCGGGCTGAACATCATGGTTTCAGCGTGCTCTTTCACATAGGAACGTGTCGTCTCTTCACCGCACCACCACGTGGCGACATTCGGCAGTTTCAGTCCCTCTCCCTGAAGGTGCTGGCAGATCCGCGGCAGGAACGCGAGCAGGGCGCGGGTTTCCAGAATGCCGGTCCCCAGGGCATTGATCATCGTCACGTTGCCCTCTCGGACGGCCTGCACCATGCCGGGCGTGCCGAGATGCGATTCCTCGTTGAGTTCAACCGGATCGGTCCATGCCGAGTCGAGCCGCCGCCACAAGACACTGACCGGCTTCAGTCCTGCAACCGTGCGGACCATCAAGTGCCCGTTTTCGACGGTCAGATCCTCGCCTTCCAACAACATGAATCCGAGATAGCGGGCAATATAGGCATGTTCAAAATAGGTATCGTTGAGCGGGCCGGGTGTCAGGATCGAGACCCGGCTGTCCTGTTCCCCGCGCAGATCCAGCAAATGATCGCGGAACCGGCGGAAGAAACCGGCAAGCCTGTGGACATTCGCCCTGGCGAAGAATTCATTGAACACGCGTCCGGTGGCAACCCTGTTTTCCAACGCAAACCCTGCGCCCGAAGGCGCCTGTGCCCGGTCGGAAAGAACCCACCAGGTTCCGTCAGGGCCGCGGCCGATTTCAAATGCAAGAAAGTGAAGGAAGTTGTCTGACGGCGGGGTAATGCCAACCAGGGGGCGTTGCCATTCCGTGCTTTCGGCAATCAGGCTTGCCGGAAGATACCCTTCCGACACAAGCCTGTTGTCGCCATAGAGATCACCGACGACCTTTTCCAGCAACTCTGCCCGCTGAACAAGGCCTTCTGCAATAATCTGCCAGTCGCTTTCGCTTATGATCACGGGGATATGGCTGAGTGGCCATTCCCGCTCCAGTGCTTCGTTCTGACCGTATTGCCGAAAATAAACACCAGCGTCATTCAGATACTGGTTCCCCCGCGCGAACCGGTCGCTGATGTCTTCCGGGCTCATGGATGACAGATGATCCAGAAAAGGACGCCAAACGGGCCGCACCTTGCCGGACGGATCCAGAAGTTCATCGGAAACACCCGGAAATGGCTGATAGGATTTCAACAATCCGTAGCCGTGATCGCCCACATTTTCTGTTTCATCCAAACGCATTCACACGAACCCTATCCGGTCTGCCCGATGTCAGGAACGCGTTATACACCCACTGGGCGCCTGAGGTCCAAGGTCATGGGAAATTCCGGATGCGGTCTTTCGGTTTCCGGGACGTAAAGCCCGGGTGTGTGCCCGTGCGGCTCGAAGCGGGACAGACGGCGTGCTTCCGCTTCGTTTCCGTTGACGGGAAACGTGTCATAACTGCGTCCGCCCGGATGGGCGACATGGTAGACACATCCGCCTATTGCCCGCCCGCTCCAGCGATCGAAAATATCAAATGTCAGGGGGGCATCGACCGGATGGACGGGATGAAGGGCCATGGACGGCTGCCAGGCCTTGTACCGAACACCTGCAACGGCGACACCGTTGGTTTCCGTTTTTCGCAAGGGCATCATTCGCCGATTGCATGTCACCGTATACCGCTCGGGATCGCTAGTGGTGAGTTTGACCTGAAGGCGTTCGGTTGAACTATCCGTATATCTCACAGTTCCGCCGATCGCACCGGTTTCGCCAAGCACATGCCACGGTTCGAGTGCCTGACGGAGTTCCAGGTGGACATCCTCGACCTCAATCTCGCCACAGAACGGGAACCTGAATTCGGCCTGTGCCTCAAACCATTCCGGCCGCATGGCAAAACCGTGATGTTTGAGGTCCTCAAGGACGTCCTGAAAATCGGACCAGACATGGTGCGGGAGCATGAACCGGTCATGGAGTGTTGTACCCCAGCGCGCGAGATTGCCGGAAAGCGGTTGCCGCCAGAGTCGCGCAATCAGGGCCCTGAGCAGAAGTTGCTGCGCCAGGCTCATGCGCGGATCCGGTGGCATTTCGAAACCGCGGAATTCAACAAGACCCAATCGCCCGGTCGGACCGTCGGGGGAATACAGCTTGTCGATGCAGATCTCCGCCCGGTGCGTGTTGCCGGTGACATCAACGAGAATGTTTCTCAGGAGCCGGTCCAACAGCCACGGGAAGGGTGCAGGACCCTCGTCGGGGCGATGGACCTGGGAAAGCGCGACCTCAAGTTCGTAGAGACCGTCGTGGCGCGCTTCATCCACACGTGGGGCCTGTGATGTCGGACCTATGAAAAGCCCGGAAAAAAGGTAGGACAGACTGGGATGGCGCTGCCAGTGCAGGATCAGGCTGCGCAACAGATCCGGACGCCTGAGGAACGGACTGTCGAGAGGTGTCGCCCCGCCAACAACAACGTGGTTGCCACCCCCTGTGCCGGTGTGCTTGCCGTCTATCATGAACTTGTCGGCGCCCAACCGGCATTGCCGCGCTTCCTCATAGACACCTTCGGTGATCGAGACGCATTCCTGCCAGCTTGTCGCCGGATGGATATTGACTTCGATCACACCGGGATCAGGAGCAACCCGGATAACGTTCATGCGTGGATCGGTTGGCGGCGGGTAGCCTTCGATATGGACGGGAAGGCCGAGTTCCTCCGCTGCCGCTTCGGCGACCGAGATCAGCTCCAGGTAGTCCTCAAGCTGTTCGACAGGCGGCATGAACACGCAGAGCCTGCCGTCTCTGGGTTCGACCGACAAGGCCGTGCGAACCGCGTCGTCGTCAAGATCGTCTTCAGGAAGTTCCTGTTCCTGCCTGACCTGATTAGGATCGTTCGCCGTGAACCGGGCAATGCCCTGGGGCCGCTCCGGACGGGGGTCTGCGGGGAATTCGGGCAGTGGCGGCCTCGGCACGGTCGGATCGAGTATATTTGTATAGGGATAGCTGGCCGGAGGTACATGGGGCAGGGATTCCAGAGGCAATCTGTATCCGACGGGGCTGTCACCGGGTATCAGGAACAATGCCTTGCGGCGCAGCTTCCAGTTTTCGGATCGCCAACGACCGCCATCTGCCTTGGACTGCCAGCGCTGGATCGGCAGAACGTATCCGGCAGGCGTCGCAAGTCCCCTGTCGAAAACGCGGGCGATCCGGTGACGCGCCTCCGCATCCTCCAGTTCCGAGTTGTCAGGCGTGACGTTTGCCGGAAGATTGGCTTCCTTCACCAGCCAGACCGCGGGATCCTCGTACGCCGGGACCACACAATCGGTTTCCAGGTCGAGGCGACTGGCAACCCGTTGCATGAAGGTCTGAGCCTTGTCCGCATCTATTCCGGTGTCCTCGCCTTCTTCGGCGATGAGGCCGGGATCGCGCCAGATCGGTTTTTCGTCGCGCCGCCAGTAGAGCGAAAATGTCCAGCGTGGCAGGGTTTCGCCCGGGTACCACTTTCCCTGGCCGTAGTGAAGAAATCCGCCAGGCGCGAACCGGTCACGCAAGCGGCGGATGAGAATATCCGCAAGTCCCCGTTTCGTGGGACCGACCGCGTCCGTATTCCATTCGTCGGCTTCAAAATCGTCAATCGACACAAAGGTGGGTTCACCGCCCATCGTCAGACGCACGTCTTCCTGTTCCAGAACACGGTCGACATCGGTTCCGAGCCGATTTAGGGCTGACCAGGATTCTTCGGAAAAGGGTTTTGTAATACGCGGGTGCTCCGCGATACGGGAAACCTGCATGTCGAAGGAAAAGTCGACTTCGGCCGCACTGGCAACGCCGACGATCGGCGCTGCATTCGAATAGTGCGGTGTAGCCGCCAGGGGAATGTGGCTTTCACCGGTGAGAAGACCGGACGTCGGATCCAGGCCGATCCATCCTGCACCGGGAAGGTAAACCTCGACCCAGGCATGAAGATCCGTAAAGTCATGATCGGTGCCGGACGGACCGTCCAGGGCTTCCAGGTCCGGTTTCAGCTGAATGAGATAACCTGAAACAAAACGGGCGGCGAAGCCCAGATGACGCATGGCCTGAACCAGAAGCCAGCTGGAATCCCGGCAAGAGCCTGTTCCCCTTTCAAAGGTCTCCTCCGGCGTCTGGACACCCGGTTCCATGCGGATGACGTAACCGATTTCGTTCGAGACGCGGGCATTCAAGGCGACGATGAAATCGATTGTTCGCAGACGATCTCTTGGAACCGATGCCAGGAACTGTTCCAGACGAGGACCCGGCTGTTCCGTCTTCCTGTAGATCTGAAGGTCGTCACGCAAATCTTCCGGGTATTCGAATGGCCATTCTTCGGCACTTTCCTCCACGAAAAAGTCGAACGGATTGTAGACCGTCATGTCAGCGACGAGGTCGACTTCGATCTTGAATTCGCGCACCGGTTCGGGAAAGACGAAGCGAGCGAGCCAGTTGCCGTAAGGATCCTGTTGATGGTTGACGAAATGCCCTGCAGGCGAAACCTTCAGTGAGTGGGACAGGACGCGGGTCCGGCTGTGCGGCGCAGGGCGAAGCCTGATTATCTGCGGTCCGAGAGTGACTGGCCTGTCATATCGATAGTGGGTCAGATGATAAATGCTTGCTTTGATCGACATCTGAAGATCCCGTTGAATTCTGAAAACACTGTGTCATCTTACGTTTTCACAAAATGAACGCAGGCACCACGTCAATTTGCAGGCAATCGGGCGACGCAGGTTCGCGGTGTCCGTTGTGGAATGCCGGCTGGGTGAAAAAAACGGTAAGTAAGTTGTTTCCCTTATTAGGAATAAGACGCCGGTGCAGATATTGTGAACGGTCAGGGTGACTTGTTTTTCAACGAAGTCCCGGCCTGACAAAAAAGGAAAAAAATGGTCGTTCGTTTCCTGTTATTCATGGTCTTCTGGATCTTAACCAGCGTCGCGTATGCTGCGGATTTCAGAGTGACGTTTATCAATCCGGGCGGCTCCAGCGGGTTCTGGGGCGAAGTCTCCAAGACAATGTCTGCCGCGGCAGCGGACCTGAATATCGACCTTGAAATCCTGAACGCCGATCGACAGCCTTATGGTATGGAGGAGCGGTTGCAGTTGCGGCTGGAGCAAGGAAATCTGCCCGACTATTTTATTCTCGTGAACGAATATCAGGCTGCTGCCCGTCTGGTTCAATTGCTGGATGGCAAGCCGAGCAAAGTTCTCTTTCTCCTGAACAATCTTACCCGGAAACAAAAAGCGATACTCGAATTGCGCAATATCGATCTGCGCAAGATCATCGCTTCCGTGGTGCCGGACAATGAGACTGCCGGCTATGAAATGGCCTTTTCGCTTTTTGAAAACGAACGCCTGCTGCATCCTGACCGAAAAAAGATCCGGTTGCTTGCCCTGACCGGAGACACGTCGACACCGGCAGGACTGCTACGTGAAACGGGTATGCAGCGCGCCGTCGCGGACAATTCCGACGTTGATCTCATACACGCCATCCCGGTGAACTGGAACGAGGAAACCGCGTATGCGCGCGCCAGGGACGTTCTCGCCCGTACGCCGGTGGATATCGTCTGGAGTGCAAATGACGCGATCGCGTTCGGTGCTCGCAAGGCGGTGGAAGAAACGGGATTGAAAGCAGGGGCGGACGTCCTCTTTGCGGGCCTCAACTGGTCCAAGCGCGCCATGGACGCCATTCAGCGCCGGGAAATGACCATGTCCCATGGCGGTCATTTTTTTGCCGGTGCCTGGGCGATCGTCATGCTCAGGGATCACTTCTACAGGATTTCGGCGGGTGAAGTTTACGTCGACGTCCGTTTCAAGATGTCGCCGATCACCGCAGACAATGTGGCGCTGTACCTGGAAAACCTTGGAGACGGCAACTGGGACAAGATTGACTTCAGCCGCTTTTGCAAAACCCGAAACGGTCGCAGCAACTACGACTTCTCCGCAACGGCAATATTGGAAGCGGCGGCTTCGACACAATAGTCTAGCAAGTTGCCTGCAGCCCAATCATCCAGGCATGCATGGTGGTATTTTCGAACCTGATTGCATCTTTAAGCTATTGAAATTGAAACTGTTCAAAGCCCTGCTTGTCGCAGTATAGATGGCTGGTCCAAGCAAGGCGCATGCAAGGTGGGAGCAGGAAGTGACGAAAGAGACCGGAAAGAGTGACGCTTATGATCCGGCATCGGAAGGTGCTCAAATGACCTTCTCGGACAAGATGTCCTATGGGGATTATCTTGGCCTTCCCAAAATTCTGTCTGCCCAAAAGGCCCTGTCGGATGCGCCGGACGAATTGCTGTTCATCATTCAGCATCAGACATCCGAACTCTGGATGAAGCTCATGCTTCACGAAGTCCATGCCGCTCGGGATGCGATTGCCAATGACCGCTTGCCGGAAGCAATGAAACTGCTCGCCCGTGTCAGCCGCATCATGGAGCAACTCAACTCTGCATGGGATGTGCTGCGGACAATGACACCCAGCGATTATACCCGATTTCGGGATGCTCTGGGGCAGTCTTCCGGCTTTCAGTCTCTTCAATACCGGCTGATCGAGTATGTCCTCGGCAATCGCAATCTCTCAATGGCAAGGCCACACGAGCATGATCCCGACAGTTCCGCTTTGCTGGAAGCCGAGCTGGAAAAACCCAGTCTATATCAGGTGGTGCTGGCCTTTGCCCGCCGCCAAGGCTTCAATGTGTCGGACGACATCACGGGCATACCGGCAAAAGAGCCACACCGGGAAATCGAGGAGATCAGGGACCTCTGGCAAGCGGTCTATCAGGATCCGACCCGATACTGGGCACTCTACGAGGTTGGAGAAAAGCTGGTTGACCTGGAAGACTATTTCCGGCGCTGGCGGTTCAATCACGTCACGACGGTTGAGCGTGTGATCGGCTTCAAGCGGGGCACAGGAGGCACGGGCGGGGTGTCCTATCTGAAACGTATGCTTGAAGTGGAGCTGTTTCCCGAACTTTGGCGGGTCAGAACCGTGCTCTGAAGTTTTCCAAAGGAACGACCGATTGGCAATGGCGGCGAAACCTGGCCGCGCCGGACAACGTGCGTCTTGCCGGAGTTGATCGGGTGAAGTTCCACTTGTGCCCCGCAGGTGGTTTTCCGTGAGTTTGAATTCATGACCAGCGCGGCGACGCGGTGCGGGTTCTCCAAGGAGGGGGCGCAGTCACCGCTATTGCCGGCGAGGCGATTTTGCACTGCAAAATATGACTTGTTTTTTCGTTTGCAGTGCAAAACGAATACCAAGTGAAGCTATTTTGCTAGCAATCCGAAAGACACGAAACTGAATTTTCCACTATGTGAAATGCCAAGATTGTGCCACACTCAGCTGTCCGAGCATCAATGTTTGATGAAATTCGATGCTTGCGAGCGTCGATTGGCCGGCCGAAAAAGACATTGATTTCAATATCTTGACTTTCTTTGGCAGCAACTGAAAAACCTACTAAAAAATTAGTTTGACATCATGGCAACGGTGTGGCCATGTATGCGAAGCCGGATAAACACGGCTCTTATTCTCACATGGGAGGAGATGCAGATGCGTAAGTATCTACTCTCCGCAGTTGCAGCTGGTGCTGTACTTGCGGGAGCAGGGTCCGCTTTTGCCGACGAAGCAGCGGCGAAGAAATGGATCGACCAGGAATTCCAGCCATCCGTTCTGACCAAGGACGAGCAGCTTGCAGAAATGCAGTGGTTCATTCAGGCGTCCGAACCGTTCGATGGAATGGAAATCAACGTTCTTTCCGAAGGTATTCCGACCCACTCTTACGAGTCGGAAGTCCTGGCGAAAGCGTTCGAGGAAATCACAGGCATCAAGGTCAATCACCAGATCCTCGGTGAAGGCGAGGTTGTTCAGGCCGTTCAGACCCAGATGCAGACCGGCCGGAACCTCTATGACGCCTATGTCAATGATTCCGACCTGATCGGTACTCATTCCCGTCTTCAGCTGGCTTACAACCTGACCGACTGGATGGGTGGCGACGGCAAGGGTGTGACAAACCCGGGTCTCGATCTGGAAGATTTCATGGGGACCCAGTTCACCACGGGTCCGGATGGCGATCTCTACCAGCTTCCCGACCAGCAGTTCGCAAACCTTTACTGGTTCCGCAAGGACTGGTTCGACCGTGAAGACCTGAAGACCGCGTTCAAGGACAAGTACGGTTATGATCTGGGTGTGCCGGTCAACTGGTCGGCCTATGAAGACATTGCCGAGTTCTTCTCCAAAGACGTGAAAGAAGTCGACGGCGTCACCATTTACGGCCACATGGACTACGGCAAGCGTGCACCGGATCTCGGCTGGCGCATGACCGACGCATGGCTCTCCATGGCAGGTGCCGGCGACAAGGGTGAGCCGAACGGTATTCCGGTCGACGAGTGGGGCATCCGCATGGAAGCGGGTACCTGCAATCCGGTCGGTGCCTCCGTTTCCCGCGGTGGTGCGGCGAACGGTCCGGCTGCGGTCTATGCGATCCGCAAGTGGGACGAATGGCTGCGCAACTACGCGCCTCCGGGTGCTGCAAGCTTCGACTTCTATCAGTCTCTGCCGGCTCTCAGCCAGGGTAACGTCGCCCAGCAGATCTTCTGGTACACAGCCTTCACCGCGGACATGGTGAAGCCGAAGTCGGAAGGCAACAACACGGTGGATGACGAAGGTACGCCGCTGTGGCGTATGGCTCCGAGCCCGCATGGTCCCTATTGGGAAGAAGGCCAGAAGGTCGGCTACCAGGACGTGGGTTCCTGGACCATCTTGAAGTCAACGCCGGAAGACCGTGCAAAAGCAGCCTGGCTCTATGCTCAGTTCGTCGTTTCCAAAACCGTCGACACGAAGAAGAGCCACGTCGGTCTGACCTTCATCCGCGACAGCACCGTCAACCACGAGTCCTTCACGGAACGTGCGCCGAAGCTGGGTGGCCTGGTCGAGTTCTACCGGTCTCCTGACCGTGTGGCATGGTCTCCGACCGGAATTAACGTTCCCGATTATCCCAAGCTGGCACAAATCTGGTGGCAGCAGATCGGTGACGTGAACTCCGGAGCATTCACGCCGCAGGAGGCCATGGACCGTCTCGCCGAAGAAATGGACATCGTCATGGGCCGCATGCAGCAGGCTGACGAGCGTGCCAATGTCTACGGTGGTTGCGGCCCGCGTCTCAACGAGCCGCAGGATCCGCAGGTCTGGCTTTCCAAGCCGGGTGCTCCCAAGGCCAAACTCGACAACGAGAAGCCAGAGGGCAAAACCGTGAACTACGACGAGCTTGTCGCCCGCTGGGGTCAATAAGCAAAAGCGTAGGGTTTAACTCGTATGGACCGGGGCATGTTCCCGGTCCATCACCGCACGGCAGGTGACGGGCGGCGAAACCGGTGTTTCGCATAAGGGGCCCGGTCCGGACTCGGGCAGAAAAAATGTCTCTAGAACTTAAAAACGTCAGCAAGCGCGTGCAGGGCATCACTCATGTCAAGGACACGAGCCTGACGCTTCATCCCGGCCACTTCAACGTTCTCCTTGGAGAAACGGGTGCCGGAAAAACCTCGCTGATCAAGCTCATGGCAGGTCTCGACAACCTTGCGTCCGGGCAGATCATCCTGAATGGCAAGGACGTCTCCAAGCTGACGGCGCAAAAGCGCAATATCAGCCTGGTGCACCAGTTTTTCGTCAACTATCCGCACATGTCGGTGTTCGACAACATCGCTTCTCCCCTGAAGATCGGCGGTGTCGCCAAGTCCGAGATCGAGGGCAGGGTTGAAGAGGCGGCGGATCTCATGAAACTGAAGCCCTTTCTGGGCCGCAGGCCGCACGAGCTTTCCGGGGGACAGCAGCAGCGAACCGCTCTGGCGCGCGCGATCGTCAAGGAAAGCGATGCAGTGTTTCTCGACGAGCCGCTCGCGAACCTCGACTACAAGCTTCGTGAAGAACTGCGTGATCAGCTGCCGGACCTGTTTGCGGGACGTGGCGCCGTAGTCGTCTACGCGACTTCAGAGCCTGAGGAAGCCCTGTTGCTCGGTGGACACACGGCCCTGATGACCGACGGCAACGTGGTTCAGTTCGGTCCGACTGCGGACATCTATCGCAAACCGAAAGACCTGGATGCCGCCAAGGTTTTTTCCAATCCGCCCATAAACATTGCACCCGTGAACAAGCAGGGCGACACGGTCGTCCTGACGGACGAGATCCGTTGGAAGGCCGCGGACAGCGTGGCACGGCTCAAGGATGGTCCCTACACGCTTGCGATCCGGCCAAACCACGTGTTGCCGGTGGAGTCTCTCTCTCACACCGTCCGGCTGGAAGGCCATGTTCTGGTGACGGAACTGAGCGGATCTGAAAGCAGCGCCCATTTTGACCTGCACGGACATTCATGGGTGTCCCTGTCACCGGGTGTCCATCCCTATTTCGTGGGCGAAGTCCATACGTTCTATCTGGATCCGAGCCATTGTTTCTTCTTCGCGCCTGACGGCGAGCTGGTGGCCTGAGGGGAGAACATCATGGCACAAATCAAACTCTCCAATCTGCGTCACAGCTACCTCTCCAAACCGGAGAGCGATGAGGACTATGCGCTGAAGAAGATCGACCTGACCTGGGAAGACGGAGGCGCCTATGCTCTCCTGGGACCATCGGGTTGCGGCAAGTCCACCCTGCTGAACATCATTTCCGGACTGCTGGTTCCTTCCGAAGGCAAGATCCTGTTCGATGATCAGGACGTGACCGCATTGCCGCCGGCAAAACGGAATATCGCACAGGTGTTCCAGTTCCCGGTCATCTACGACACGATGACGGTTTACGACAATCTTGCGTTCCCGCTTCGAAACCGGGGGCGGGACGAGGAGACTGTCAAGGAACGGGTGACGGCTATTGCCGAAATGCTCGAGGTCACCGACATGCTGACCACCCGGGCTTCCAATCTTTCCCCGGATAACAAGCAGAAGATTTCAATGGGCCGGGGACTGGTGCGCCAGGATGTGAATGTCGTCATGTTCGACGAACCCCTGACCGTGATTGATCCGCATCTGAAGTGGAAACTGCGTTCCAAGCTGAAAGAGCTGCATCAACGGGTCAAGGCAACAATGATCTACGTGACACACGACCAGACCGAGGCACTCACGTTTGCCGATCAGGTCGTGGTGATGCAGGACGGTGAAATCGTTCAGATCGGCACGCCAGTCGAACTCTTCGAGCGACCCGCGCATACGTTTGTCGGCCATTTCATCGGCTCGCCGGGCATGAATGTTCTGCCTTGCGATGTAAAAGACGGTGGAGCGTTTTTCGCAGGCGAGCGGGTCGGTCTTGAAGGGCCGCTGGAAGATGTCACCAACGGTGCCGCGGAAATCGGTATCCGTCCGGAATTCGTCTCCGTGTCGGGGTATGGGACAGGCCTTGCCGCGCATGTGCGCAAGGTTGCCGATATCGGCCGTCACAAGGTGGTGGAGGCGATTGCCAACAACAGCCGTATTCATGCGATCCTGGAAGGTGATGCACCAAACGCCGGTGACCAGGTGAACCTGGAATTCAAGCAGTCGCAGACACGGCTTTACAAAGACGGCTGGCTGGCCAGCACGCCAGGGGAGGGTGTCCAGTGAAAACCCAGAATCAACGTGCCTGGCTGTTCGTGACGCCAGTGCTGCTGCTGGTCGCGTTCAACGCGCTCATTCCGATGATGACCGTGGTGAATTATTCGGTCCAGGAAACCTTCGGCGACAACCTGTTCTTCTGGCAGGGGCTCGACTGGTTCGAACAGGTTCTCAGATCGGAGCGTTTTCACAACGCGCTCGGACGCCAGTTCCTGTTTACCTTCCTGATCCTGATCATCGAAGTGCCACTTGGTATCGCCATAGCGTTGTCGATGCCCAAACAAGGTCCCTGGGTGCCATTCTGTCTGGTAACGATGGCCTTGCCGATGTTGATCCCCTGGAATGTGGTCGGGGCGATGTGGAACATCTTCACGCTGCCCGATATCGGCCTGCTTGGCTACTTCATGAACCACACGCTGGGCATTTCCTACGACATGACCCAGAACCCGCTTGCGGCCTGGGTGACCATCATTGTCATGGATGTCTGGCACTGGACATCGCTGGTCGTGCTTCTTGCCTATGCCGGTCTTGTTTCCATCCCCAACGCCTATTACCAGGCCGCGGAAATCGACGGGGCTTCCAACTGGGCCGTATTCCGGTTCATTCAGCTGCCGAAGATGAAAACGGTTCTGACAATCGCAATCCTGCTGCGGTTCATGGACAGCTTCAATATCTACACAGAGCCGTTCGTTCTGACCGGTGGTGGACCGGGCAATTCGACCACGCTGCTCTCCATTGATCTCGTGAAGATTGCTCTCGGCCAGTTCGACCTCGGTCCGGCTGCCGCCATGTCTCTCATCTACTTCGCCATCACGCTGCTCGCCTCCTGGCTGTTCTATACGCTGATGACGATGAACGACAACAAGTCCTGAGGAGAACCATCATGCGTTTGAAAAGCCTGGTTCCCGTGATTTACATCCTCTTCCTGATGCTGCCGATCTACTGGCTCGTCGCGATGAGTTTCAAGACAACCAATGAAATCCTTGCCGGGTTCTCGCTGTTCCCGCAGACTTGGACACTGGCAAACTATATCGAGATCTTCACCGATCCGACCTGGTACTGGGGCTACATAAACTCCATCATCTACGTGACCATGAACACCGTGATTTCGGTCCTGGTGGCCCTGCCTGCTGCCTATGCGTTTTCCCGGTATTCCTTCGTGGGCGACAAGCACCTCTTCTTCTGGCTGCTGACGAACCGGATGGCTCCCGCAGCCGTCTTCGCCCTTCCGTTCTTTCAGCTTTATTCGGCGGTTGGCCTGTTCGACACCCATCTGGCGGTTGCACTCGCGCATTGCCTGTTCAACATTCCGCTGGCTGTCTGGATCCTGGAAGGTTTCATGTCGGGCGTGCCGAAGGAGCTGGATGAAACAGCCTATGTCGACGGTTACTCGTTTCCGCGTTTCTTCGCGACGATCTTTCTGCCCGCCATCAAGTCGGGTGTCGGGGTGGCTGCGTTCTTCTGTTTCATGTTCTCCTGGGTGGAAATGCTTCTATCCAAGACACTGACTGCCGTTGAGGCCAAGCCAATTGCTGCCGTGATGACCCGAACGGCTTCCTCCGCCGGATATGAACTCGGCCTCCTGGCAGCCGCCGGGACCCTGACCATCATCCCGGGCGCAATCGTGATCTATTTCGTGCGGAACTACATTGCCAAGGGCTTCGCCCTGGGGAGGGTATGATGCTGGGATGGATGGCGTGGACCCTGCCGACAGCGCTGTTGTTTGTCGGCATCTTTTCGGCAATCGGACTGTTGACCATAGTGGAGATCAAGTTTCCGGGCGGCCATGAACGGCGTGGCATTCTCGGGCTGACAACGACCCGCGGAGACCGTCTTTTCATTACGCTTCTCGGCACGGCCTACATTTTCCTGGCATGGCTCGGATTGGTGGGCACTCCGTTGTGGTGGCCGCTGGCTCTCAGCATCGCCTGGGGGTCATTCAGCTTCTGGAAAATTTAGGCACATCGAGAATACCACCAAGCCTATAGTATTTTCCGGACCAATCGTGCATGAATAAGGTTCGGGGGCGTGCATTCACAAGAATTCATAGAAGTTCGAGGCACGACCTGAGCCACATCCAGACCGCAATGGCGCAGGACTATAATGAGAAAGCGTAAAAGCAACGAGTTTCTGACCGAAGTCGAACTGGAGTTCATGACAGAACTCTGGAAACTCGGCGAAGGCTCCGTGCGGGATATACTCGCATCTTTGCCCTCGGAAAGAAAACTTGCCTATACGTCCTGCGCAACCATCATGCGGATCCTGGATGAAAAAGGCTTCGTGGACAGCCGGAAAGAAGGCAAAACATTCATCTATACCCCTCGGCTGACCAAGGACACCTACCAGTCCCGTTCCCTGAGAAACCTTTCTGAAAAACTCTTCGACGGCACGCCCGCATCGCTCGTGGCCCGTCTTGTCGACGAATATGAATTCTCAGATGACGACCTGGAGGAAATGAGAGCGTTACTGGACAGGAGGAGGACAGATGACGCTACTTAACCAGATCTTCGACATTTATGTCGATCTCAATATCACCCTGGCCTTGACGGCAATTATCTGGTTGTCGGCAAAGCTGGTTCTGGCTCGTCTGGGGAAAAGACTTGCCTTCAACTACCAGCTGGCCATCCTGAACGGCCTGTTCGCCGTCATGGTCCTGTCGCCTGTCGCGGTTGCTGCTTACCAGCAGATGCAAATGGCGCAGGTTGTCCCTGTCGCAGGTACCGTAAATCTGACCGACTATGCGGTTTCACAATATCTTCGGGGTGGCATAGCCATCCCGGCGGAAGATTTTCAGTCTATCCTTGGGCTTCGAAGTCGTCTGACGGAAAGCGTGCTCACGTTTGCACCAGGTGCGGGCATGGCAGTGGTCCTGTTTTTGCTCGCAGGCTTTACCTATTTCGGCGCGAAGCTGGCTGTCAGTGTCGTGCGGCTTAACCGCATGCTGGCGGCGTGTCACACATGGCGTTGTGCAGGGCGGTTGCATCTTCTGCTGTCGGACCGGGCTCTGGTTCCGTTTTCGGCACGCGGTCTGCGTCGCCACTATGTTGTGATCCCGTCCGATCTTCTGGCAAGATCGGAGGATCTGAAACTGGTGCTCAAACACGAGTTGCAGCATGTGCGTCAGGGCGACGTGACCTGGGAAATCGGATTGGAGTTGCTGCGTCCGTTCTTCTTCTGGAATCCGTTTTTCTATCTCTGGAAGTCCGAGGTCGAACGGCTTCGGGAACTGGCATGCGATCAGAAAGTAACCGACGACGCCAATGTCGATCTGAGGTCCTACTGCATGTGCCTGCTTCGCGCGGCTCAGGCCGGTCTCAGGAAGAGACAGAACCTGAGCGCGAAAGACCGTGTCGGCAATGTTGCCGCTGTTGCTCTCATCGAGGTGCAGAACCGGTTGCTGCGCAGGTCTCCGGCCCAAAAACTGCGGCGTCGGGTCGAGGCTCTTCTGGAACGGGACCGTCTGCGGCCTCACTGGGGTTTCGTCTGCCTTGCAGTCCTGCCGATGATTGCTGTCGTGTTTCTGTCGGCACTGTCGATCCAGAAACCTGCCGACTGGACCCAGGACCGGCTCATGCTCTCCACAATCATCAATCTGGAGCGCCTCGAGACGATCAACACGTTCGGACAACGCCCGCTGCGATAACGGGCCACAAGGGCGGGATCACCCGCCCTTGACCTTTAGTTTGCCGCTGTCTTTCTTTTCCTGGGTGTCGTTTGTCCAGGTGATGCGCAGATCCAGCTTCGACTGGCCGTCTTCATTGGTTGCGGTAACCCGCAGGTTCATCAGGCCATTCGGTTCGAGCGTGATATCGCCAGTGTCGTCACCGAACTGGAGTTCTCCCTTCGAGATCCCGCGTTTGACCGCGTCGAGCAGTTTCTGGATGGATTTCCTGTCCTGAAGCGACTGATGCCGGAAACGGCCCTTGCGTTCCATCATCGCGCCATCCCGTGCTGATGAAGTATCTGGACCGGGTTGAATAACTTGGCATGCGGATAGTCGCAGCTGATCCCGATGATATTGCCGTCCGGATGAATGATTGTGGCCCCCGTTCCAATGCCCTCCAGACCTTCATTGCTTCTGGAATGCCGGTCAAGGGTTATGTCCGCCTCCAGGTGCAGCAGACCGTGCCTGGATTTCAGTTCCTGGCCGCTGTGACGGTTTATGTGACCGTGTACAAGCATCCTGACGCCTGCCTGGTGAAGGTCTTCGACCCCCCTTTCTGTCAGTGGATGATCGATGTCGCGGTACTTTGTGCGCATCAGGTTCGCGATGGTGCCGGAATAGAAGACAAAGGGGTCCTTCCGGCTTTCCTTCCTGAAGCGCCGGTTCACGTGAGCGATGCCCCTGGCGGCGATCTGGTCTGCCATGTTGTCATCGACGCCTGCATGAACGAAAAGGAGCGAACCGCTTTTGTGAACGGCCTTCATGGACTGGAAAAACCAGGCGTAGCGCCCGGCGGGATTGATAAACAGGTCTCTGCATGTCAGAGCAGCGGCATAGAGTTGCCGGATCGACAGGCCGGCTTCTTCCACATGATCCGTGAACTTTTCCATTTTCTTTTTCAGCCGGCGCATTTCCTTGCGGATCGCGGCCTCATTGAGATAGCCCGCGGCGGCCCTGGGAAAGTGTTTTTTCCATTTCCTGCCCGGAAGCATGCAGGCCAGACAGGTTTTTTCGTCCGGAAGGCCTGCCATAGCTGTTTCCTCGTCGACATGACGGTCGAAGATCTCTCGCATGAGCGGCAGGACCTTTTTCCCCATACGGACAAACATGTGCGCATTGATCGACTTTCGGCTTCCCGCAAGGGATTCCAGTCCGAGGAAGAGGCGCAAGTCGTGATTGCCTGCCAGAAGCACCACGTCTGCACCGGACTTCATCAATGCGGCGAGACAATCCAGCAGGTCCAGATTGCTTGGCCCCTTGTCGAGACAGTCGCCACCTATGATGATCTGGCAGCTTCTGCCGAACCCGGTGAGACCGAACTCCGTCAATCCGGTTCCGATGCGGTCGACGACACGGGCTGCAACAAGGGATCTGAGGAGACTTTCCGCATCGGCGTGCGGATCTGAAATGAAAACGACCGGCTTTTCCGGCCAGTCCCATGGCCCGAGCGCGTTTGCCCTGACCAGGCTCGCGGCAAGATCCGGTTCCGCGTCCGCAGAGGGCATGAAGTCGTGATCCGTACCGAGCGGCCAGGGCACGAAACTCTCCGGTATACCGAAGCTGTCGGAAGCACCGGCAGCGATCGGCGGGAGAAACGGGGTCAGGGTTCTGTTTGTCATCTTTGTTCTTTGCCGTGAATCTCAGTCCGTCGTGTTTTCCAGCAAACTTCGCTCCTTCCAGGCACCTGTGTGGTGATGCCAGGTTTTGTCCTGTGCGCGCTTCAGCACCACGGGTCTGGCGTGATGCATGCTGAGGCGGCGAATATCCTCAAATCCGAGCACACCAAGATGATGGGCCGCATGGCGCAAGGCAGCGCCATGGCCAACAAAAATCTGTGCGTTTGCGTCAGCTAGATTATTCAATACGCTTAGCCGGTTCTTCAGAAAATCAGCGACACGTGTGCCGGCCTCCAGCAGGCTTTCAGCCCCTTGGGCAGGCAGTCGGTAGTGACTGTCGGCTTTCCAGTTTTCCGGTGGTATCGGGTAGCGGGGGTCTTCTTGCAGGGTTCGTTCGATTTCGGGGATAGTCAAATTGGCAAGAGCGCCGACGCTGCGTTCGGCAAGCGCTTCGTCTTCCGTGATCCGAAGATCAACACCGGTCGCATCGGACAGTGAATGGCTCAAAAGTGTCGCAGTTTGCCAGGCCCGCAGCTGCCTGGAGCAGAAGATTTCCCCTGCCAGCCGCCACTTTTGGCTTTGCGCGAGAGCTGCAACTTCCCGGCCTGCAGCCATTGCCTGTTCCTTGCCGGCATCTGTAAGCCCAAATGGTTGAAGTGCACTCGGCGTTCCCGTTTTTTGATGATAAGCGGCGTGGCGCACAAGGATGGCAAAACGATCAGTCATCCGCGTTGCCCCAGGAGTTCGGTGCCTGCATCGAAGAGTGCATCGAAATCGATATGTCCCGTGACTTCCCAGACCTGGATGCCTTCCAGGGCTGCAAGATACGCGTTGCGTTCCACGGAAGACCGGTCCGTCCAGAACGGCCCGGCCTTGGTCTGGTAGAAAGGTCCGGGGTTTTTCATGATAGCGGACAGGAGATCCGACCGGTCGCCGAGCTTCACCCTGGACACGTTGGTCGGTGCCCTGCTGTCTCTCGACCAGTTCAGGACCCAGAAGTCAGTCAGGCGAGCATCGTGGGAAATGCGTCCGGGCCCGTAAATGTCATCGATGAAAAGATCGTACTTTTCCTCAAGATGCCAAAGCTCGTCGGGTTCCATGTTCCTGAGTTCTTCTTCGCGCTCTTCGTCGATGAGGCCGAACAGGCGCGTGTTGGTAACGATGGTACCGGGATTGATGCGCGGGAGCTTCGGAACACCGAGTGCGTTCGCCCCATCCTGATTCCCGCGCACAAGCAGCCTGTCGTTGGTGACATATTGAGTGTCGGCCACTTCCATCAGGCGTAGCATCGTGGTTGATTTGCCGCCGCCGGAAAGGCCGGCGATCGCGAGACCTTTGTCTGCGGTCTTCACTGCCGCCGCATGACAGGCAACCCAGCCGTTTCTTTGAAAATGGTTGAGGATCTGGGTGTTGATGAAGTTGATGACCTGGTTGGAGTTTGTGTCTGTCGGGCCAAAGGCAATTGCCCAGTCCGGCGATTGCAGAAATTGCACGCCGGTGCGCACCTTGTGGACCAACCTACCGTTTTCCAGATCGCAGATCATATCCTTCCGGTTGGTCTTGCCGGGCTCGCGAACCCAATCTTTGTATTTGAAATCAAACGGGAATTCTGCCGGACCAAGAGCATACACCGTCATGTCCGGTTCGGATGGCGCGGTGATGACATGCTGAAAATATCTCAGAAGTTCGGCAAGGAGCGCACCGGATGTACAACGGATCTCGAGGACGTAGCCGCCGACCGACAGGCAAAACGGGTCGGAGGCCATTGTCGCCCGGACCGGTGCCAGTGTGTCGACCAGATCCCTTACGCTGATACCGGTCATTTTCGGAGCCTTGAAACCATGTGACCTGCATAGAGCTTGGCGGCGTCGATGGATGCACCTTCCAGAGCCCCCTTGAAACCACCGAAGGCGGAGACTTCGAAAACGATCGGCTCGTCAGCCGTCAGTCCGACATCGACCGTCGTGAAATCAAGTTCGAAGGGAGCCTGCGCCCTTTCAGCCAGGTCGATCACGTCCTGATCCGGCTCGAAGGGCTCATATTTGCCACCATGGAGGATCGTGGTGTTCCAGCTGTCGGTCTGCGAAACTCTTGCGTAGGTTCCCAGGTACTTTCCGCCAAGGAACACCATGCCGAGATCCCGGCCGGACAGATTGACTTTCTTCTGAAGATACATCACCGGATTTTCGGCCTTGAAGGCGGAAATCCCATCCCTGAGAGCGGCCACACCCATGCCGGCGTCCATCAGCGTCATGCCACGTGCCTTTGTGGAGAACAGCGGCTTGAAGACGGCGCTACCGAAACGCTGCACGGCGGCAAGCGCTTCGCTTGTACTTTCCGTCACGCAGGTTGCCGGCATCGGTATGCCCGCATTCGAAAGAGTTACCGTGCAGCTCAACCGGTTGACCAGACCCAGGATCGAGGACGTTCTGGAAAAGATACGTACACCGGCGCTTTCGGCTACCCGCAGCATCTCGAGCCGGTCCAGCATAGCCGGGTTGTAGTCCTGACTGATCTTCTTGATCACCAGGCCGTCCAGGTCGCACAAGTTTGTATCGCCGGCCATCAGGGCGCGGTTTTGCAGGTCAAGCGCAACGTCTGCCATGTCGACCACGCAACGGTAACCTGTTTCCGCTTCCAGAGCATCTGCCAGTGTCTCGGTGGACCATCTGCCGGGAATACCGACAACCCCGATTTTCAGATCAGTCAACAAAGATCTCCTTCATGGGGAGCCGGAGCCTTGCTTCCTCGCCGGCCTTGCAGGCGATCGTCTGTTCGATCAGATAGCGCGCCCTCAGCCACATGCGCCTCGAGAGTTGCTTGTCGAAAATGAACCGGGTGGAGCTGGCAAAGGATCGTGCAAGTCCAAGCGCGAGGCGAAACTCGAATGTATCGTCGCCATGCTTGCGGGCGAAGGCCTTGGCGGATTTATGAAAGTCCAGGCAAAGCCGCATGATCCGATGTCGCGTGTCCCGGTCGCGCACCTGAAGCCGATAATTCGATACCAGGAAGACCGAGACGTCCTGGACATAGTCCATGTAGCGGGAGCGATGCAGGTCGATGAAGTGGATCCTGTTTTCATCCGGATCGTAAATGATGTTGTCGACATTGAAGTCGCCGTGAATATAGACGGAAAACGGCGCCGACACTTTCATTTCGCGCGCATTTGCTTCAGCGACAAGCTCATCCAGGCAAGGCAGCTTCTGGCCGGCAAAGCGTGTGGCAGGATCCTTGAATTCAGGATGAATCCGACGCACTTCGTCCAGGCGTTCCGCCAATTGCTGCATGCTGCCAAGCTCGGCCGGTTTTGACGTCTTTGTCTGTTTCCAGACGTCCTTGAGTGTAGTTGAAAGGCTCGCGAGCGCCTTTTTGCAGATTTCCTCGGACCCGTTGAGGACGATGTGCTCGAACGTCGTGCCGGGCAGGTGCTCGATCAGCAACGCTGCGGACTGGTCGCGTTTTTCGTAGGAAAGGATCTTCGGTGCCAGACCGGGATAGATTTCGTGCCAGCTCTTCACGCCCGCCCGTTCTTCCCTGACCTTGCTTTTTTCACCATCCTTGAAAACGGCGGCGACTTCTTCGGTCTTCTTGTTCTTGAGGGCAGAGACGGAACTTCCCGAACGCGTTTCGGCGATTGTTTCGATCTTGAGGCCACCACCTGCACCCTCTAGATCCGACTTCAAGCTCTGCAGGGAGAAATAGCGTTCAAGATTGACCGCCTGGCCGATATTGGCCGAAATCAGCGCTTCGCTTATCGTGTTTAGTGAATCTCCCATTCTCTGGAATTCGTTTGCCACCAGAAGACTGTTGGCAATGTCCGCGGGCCTGAGCTTCGGATTTCCCATGTCCCTGGTGTAAGCCTTGAACAGCTTCCGATAGTCGGTCTCGATCTTTTTCTGAAGCTCGCCGATCTCGATCGCCTGCTTGCTGTCATTGTCGAAAAACGCGTTTTCGATCTTGCCGACGCCCTTGCGCACGGACCTGACGACCGCCGGATACCTTTCAGGTAAAAGCGTTGCAAATGCATCGATGCGCTCGACATGCCGCAGCGACTGACGCGCGAGGTTGGCGATCCGCTGCAGATCGGTTGCGACGAGTTCCAGGCTGCGCAGAGTGAGGTGTTTTCGATTGTCTTTTCTGGTGTTTGCCAGCTGACGGACGCAGGCGGCATGAATGCGGGCCTTCAGATTATGGGCATAGCCTGCGCGCTCCAGGATCCGTCTGGCACGCGCAATTGTCGGCTCCTTGAAGAAAGCCTCAAGCTGTAGCAGCTGACCGTCGATCTCCGCGCACAGAAAATGGAGATTTTCCCGGATGGTTTTTGGCAGGTTAGACATAAAAGGATCCGAGATAGACTTCGAGGTCC